>CBDCAA010000001.1:0-26614 GCA_965213855.1 Acetobacteraceae bacterium
GCAGCACCGCCCAGGAGCGCAGCCGGACCCACAGCTCCGTCCGCAACGGGTCGGTGACCCGGCCGGTGCGGGACAGCAGCAGGGATCGCGGCGGTCGCGAGCAGCATGACCGCGCAGACCGCGGCGACGATGCCGAGCGTCACCTGGGGCCCATACGCCTCGCCCATCATCGTGCGAGCGCCCGCCCCGCCGATGCCAGCCGCCGTCCGGCGGTCATGAGCGACAACACCAGCACGATCCACAGCGCTGCCCTGCTGACCGGCATGGTCCAGACGGCGGGTGCGACGGCGCAGACCACCGCGAGGCCGGTCACGAGCGCCATGCGGTGCTGCTTGGCCATCGGCCCGCGGAAGTCGCTCGGCGCGCCGCTGGCCTTGCCCACCGCCCGCACATAGGCGGTCGCCATCGCCGCGAGCGCCGCCCCGATCCCCAGCGCCGGCTGCCCCGCAGCCCAGCCGAGGCCCGCCAGCACCGCCGTGTCGGACACGCGGTCCGGCACTTCGTTGAACAACTCGCCCACCGGCGAGGCGACCCCGCGCCCGATGGCCACCATCCCGTCCAGCATGTTCGCCAGCAGCCGCAACTGCACCAAGACCGCGCCCGCCAGCCACAGCGCCCTCGCCACCGCCGGCCAAACAGGCACTGCCGCGAACGCCGCGCCCGCCAGGATCGCGGCCCCCATGCCCAGCAGCGAAACCATGTCCGGCGAGGCCCGGTGGCGGATCAGCCAAGCCGCCATCAGCTGCGCCGGCCTCGACTCCCGCAGCGCGATCGGCCGGCGGTCACCCGCTGAAGTCATCGCGCCGCGTCGTCCGACCCGCGCGGGGCGAGCCGCTTCTGCAGGAAGATCCGGCTGCCCCCGCGGGGGTGCCCGTCCAGCGTGCCGAAGACCGAGAAGCCCAGCTTCTCGTAGAAGCCGCGGGCCTGGAAGCTGAACGTGTCGAGCCAGATGCCCTCGCACCCGCGCTCGATGGCGAAGGATTCGGCCTGCGCCATCAGCCGCCGGCCAAGCCCCTGGCCGCGGGCCTGCTCCGGCACGACCAGCAGGCGGACGACGCACCAGTCGAAGAAGCACCCGCCCCACAGCCCGCCCAGGACCGTCTGGCTCCCGGGCTCGCGCACCACGATCGCGAGCGGGACGTAGTCCGAGGGGCCGTGGGCCTGGTCGTTGTAGGCGATCAGCGGCGCCAAGATCGCGTCCTCGAGCGACTCGTCCGGCGCGTCGATGCGCACGATCTCCAGCGTCATGGCCGCAGCGCCGCAAGGCAGCGCGTGACGGCCAGGATCGTTTCCGGGCTGTCCGCGATCGTCAGATGCGGGCCGCGCAACGCGACCACCTCGCCATCCGCCGTCCGCCAGCAGCTCTCCGGCGCCACGATCCCGTCATCGGGCGAGTAGAACATCGTCGACGGCACGGGCAGCGGCGTCGCCAGCCGCTCCATCGGTGCCGCCTTGCTGAACCGGAACGCGCACAGGCGGACCAGCGGCTCCAGCGTGCTCACCGTCGGCAGCACGAACGGCGTCGCGACCGTCACCACATGCCGGATGTCGTGCGGGCGCTCATAAGCGAGGTTGCGCGCCAGCAAGCCGCCCATGCTGACGCCGACCACCACCGCCGGCCCGTGCGCCGCGACGATCTCGTCCAGGCGCCGGTCCAGCCTGCGCAGCAGCCGGTCGGTCGGTCCGAAGTTCATGCCGATCCCGGCGCCGAACACCCTGAAGCCGGATTGCTGGAGATGCCGCCGCAGCCGCCGGGTTCGCCCGTCGGTGGTGCAGAAGCCGGAGATGACCAGCACCGGCCGCCCTCGGCCATCGGCGCGCGCCGTGTCGGCCGGCAATCTCGGCGTCCCTGCGGCCAAGGCAGCGGCCTCTCGCCAGAGGGTGCGGTAGTCCGGCCGCCGCGCCGGGTCTGGATCGAACACGCCTGCCAAGACTCGCATCGCCCACCCCACGCCGTCAGTCGACCACGATCCGCGGCACGGCCGCCTTGGGCGCCGCCAAAGCGGCCCAGACCCGGGCCGCGATCATCTGGTAGGCCGCCGCGGCCGGGCTGTCCGGATCGCTCGCGGTGATCGGCGTTCCCGCATCCGCGGTGGTGCGGATGTCCAGCAGCAGTGGAATCTCCCCCAAGAACGGCACCCCCAGCGCCTCCGCTTCCCGTCGGGCGCCGCCATGGCCGAACAGCGCCGTCTCGTGCCCGCAATTGGGGCAGCAGAAGGTGCTCATATTCTCCACCAGCCCCAGCACCGGCACCAGCGTCTTCTCGAACATCCGCACGCCCCGGCGCGCATCGATCAGCGCGATGTCCTGTGGCGTGCTGACGATCACGGCGCCGCTCAGGCTTACCCGCTGCGCCATCGTCAGTTGCGCGTCGCCGGTCCCGGGCGGCATGTCCACCACGAGCAGGTCCAGCGCGCCCCATTCGACCTGGCCCATCATCTGCTCCAGCGCGCCCATCACCATCGGCCCGCGCCAGATCATCGCCGTGTCGGCGTCCACCAAAAAGCCGATCGACATCGCCAGCAGCCCCCAGGCCTGCAGCGGGATCATCCGTCCGTCGCGCACGTCGGGCTTGGCGGCCAGGCCCAGCATGCGCGGCAGGCTCGGCCCATAGATGTCCGCGTCCAGCAGCCCGACGCGGTGCCCCTGCTGCGCCAGCGCCACCGCCAGGTTCACGGCCGTCGTGCTCTTGCCCACGCCGCCCTTGCCGGAGGCGACCGCGACGATGTGCCGCACGTCCGGCAGCAGCTTCGCCTTCTCCGCCGCTGGCGCGCGCGACGCCGGGGGATGCGCGTGCGGCGCTTCGGCCCGGTGCGCCGTCAGCACCACGGTCGCGTTCGTGATGCCGGGTTGGCGCGCGAGCAGCGCCTGTGCGGCCTGCCGCACCGGTTCCATCGCTGCCGCCTCGTCCCGCCCCGCCCGCAGCGCGGCGTGCACCAGGCTGCCGCGCACCTCCAGGCTGTCGATCAGCCCGGCCCGGACCACGTCCGGCCCGCCGCCCGGTAGCGTCACCGCCCGCAACGCCTCGCGCAGTTCGTCGGCCGAGGCGGTCATGCCGCGCCCCGGCCAGGGACGCGAAACGCGAGTCGGTGTGTCATCGCTTGTAAACCCTCGCACTCCGGTCAAGTATGGACCGGTAGCGTCGATGCGGCATATGGCTGGTCACGACCGTGCTGCCAATGATGGGCGGCGCAAACGCGACACACACACGCAGCGATCGCTGCACGCATCCGGCGGTCACGACGCCGAAAGGCGCGGCCGCAGGTCAGCAGGATGGAGAACACCGGTCCCATGTCTTGGAACAACGGCGGCGGGCCGAACCCCTGGGGCAACCCGGGCGGCAGCAACCCGGGCAAGCCCGGCGACAAGAACGACGGCAAGGCTGGCGGCCGGCCTGACCCGTGGGGCGGCGGCCGGGCCCCGAACCGCGGTCCCGGCAGCGGCAGCCTGCCTGATTTCGACGAGTTCATCGCGCGCATGCAGGACAAGGCGCGCCGCTTCGTGCCCGGCGGCCCGTCCGGCGGCCCCGGCGGCCTGCTCGGCCCGCGCGGCAGCCTCCGGCTCTATGCGCTCCTCGCTTTGGTCGCCGTCGCGGTCTGGCTCGCCAGCGGCTTCTACCGCGTCCAGCCGGATCAGCAGGGCATCGTGCTTCGCTTCGGCGCCTTCGACCGGGCGACGCTCCCGGGCCTCAACTACCACGTGCCGTGGCCCGTGGAGTCGGTCCTCACCCCGGCCGTGACCCGCATCAACCGGGTCGAGGTCGGGTTCCGCGCCGGCGGCACCGACCGCACCGTGCTCACCCGCGACAGCACCGGCGGCGTCGCTCGCGAGGTCCCGGAAGAGGCGTTGATGCTGACCGGCGACGAGAACATCATCGACATCAACTTCAGCGTGTTCTGGCGCGTCCGCAGCGCCCCCGAGTTCCTGTTCAACACCCGCAACCCCGAGGAGACGGTCAAGGCCGCTGCGGAAAGCATGATGCGCCAGGTGATCGGCCGCACGCCCATCCAGCCGGCCTTGACCGACGCCCGCGCCCGGATCGAGCAGGACGTGACCACCGGCACGCAGGCGATCCTCGATCAATACGGGGTCGGCGTCGAAGTGACGCAGGTCCAGCTGCAGCGTGTCGACCCGCCCGCAGCCGTCATCGACAGCTTCCGCGACGTGCAGCGCGCCACCACGGATGCCGAGCGCGTCCGCAACGAGGCCGAGAGCTACCGCAACGACATCATCCCCCGCGCCCGCGGCGACGCGGCCCGGCTGACTGCGGAGGCGGATGGCTCGCGACAGTCCATCGTCGCCGACGCGCAGGGCCAGGCCCAGCGCTTCCTCAGCGTCTACCAGGCCTACGCGGCCTCGAAGGACATCACCTTGCAGCGCCTGTATATCGAGACGATGCAGCAGATCCTCACCGCCACGCCCTCCATCGTCGTCGATGACCGGCTGCAGGGGATCGTGCCCTACCTCCCGCTCGACCCGGCGCGGCCCCCCGCGGCACCGCGCCCGATCGCACCAGGCCAAGCCGCCGCCCAGGGCCCGGTTGCGCCGGCGCCTTCGCTCGGGGCCGTCCGATGAACCCGCGCCTCCTGCTCGGCGGCGGCATCGCCGTGATCCTGGTGGCCCTCGTCGCGCTCGCCAGCCTGTTCACCGTCGACCAGACGGAACAGGTCCTCATCACCCAGTTCGGCCAGACCAGGCGTGTCATCAGCGAGCCCGGCCTGCATGCCAAGGTGCCGTTCATCCAGACCGTCATCAGCTTCGACCGCCGCCTGCTCGATTCGGAGAGCGGCGGCGAGGAGGTCATCCTCGCCGACCAGCGCCGCCTGATCGTCGACAGCTTCACGCGCTTCCGCATCAACGACGTGCTGGCGTATTACCAGGCTGTCGGCGCACAGGAGGCCGGGATCCAGGCGCGGCTCAACTCCGTCGTCACCTCCAGCCTGCGCCGCGTGCTGGGCAACGAGACCCTGCTCAACGTGCTGTCCAACGACCGCACCCGCATCATGGGCCGCATCAAGACCCAGGTCAGCGAGGAGATGCGCGGCTTCGGGATCACCATCGAGGACGTGCGCCTCCGCCGCGCCGACCTGCCGCAGGAGAACACCCAGGCGATCCTGGGCCGCATGCAGTCCGAACGCCAGCGCGTCGCCGCCCAGGCCCGGGCCGAAGGCGCCGAAGCCAGCTTGCGCATCCGCGCCGACGCCGACCGCGACCGCACGGTGCTGCTCGCCGAGGCCCGTGCGAACGCCGACAAGCTGCGCGGCCAGGGCGAGGAACAGGCGATCAAGACCTACGCCGACGCCGTCCAGCGCGACCCGGCATTCTTTGCCACCTACCGGACGCTCCAGGCCTACCGCGAAGCTTTCGGCCCCAACAGTGGCTCACGCCTGGTGCTCACCCCCGACATGGATTTCCTGAAACTGCTGCGCGAGGCGCCGAAGCCCTGATCACGCGATCGCGGCGGCCGCGACGGAGGAACCATACGATGCCCGAAGACGCCGCTTGGTGCAGGATCCGTCGCCCGGTGGTGCTCGGCACGCTTGGCCTGGTCCTGTCGACGGCCGGCGCTGTTGCACAGTCGTCTGCCCCGACCCTGGCGCCCGGGCCGGCGGCCGTGGCCGGGCGCCCGCCAGCGGGCCTGATCTCCACCCACGCGGAAGCGCGGCGCCGGCTGCCGAACACGATCTCGGACGCTGTCGTCAGCATCGAGGTGCACGGCCGCGACCTCCGCAGCACGGCCACCGCGCTGGGCCGGCAGTCCCAGACGCTGCTGACCTTCCTGCGTGGCCAACCAGCCGAGCGGCTCCGCACCGACGGCATGAGCTTCGACCCGGAAGTCCAGGAGCTGCGCAACCAGCCCGACCGTATCAAGGGCTACGCCGGGCGCATCAGCGTGTCGTTCCGCACGACGCCGGAGCAGCTGCCGATGCTGCTGGCCGGATGCCTCGACAACGGCGCGACGGCGCTGGGCCAGTTCGGCTCCTCCCCGCGCGAGCAGGAGATCGAGGCCGCCCGGCAAGAAATGGTGGCCGAGGCCGGCCAGGGCGCGCTGGCGCAGGCCCGCGCGATCGCCGCCGCCGTCGGCCAGCGGATCGCCGCGGTCGAGTATGTGGACGTGGATCCGTTGCCCGGTGTGCCGGCCCTCCCGGTTATTGCCGAAGGCCTGGTGGACCGCGCGGCCCGGCCAGCGCCAGCCGTGCGGCCGATCGCCAACGAGGCGGGCGATTCCAGCTTTTCCGTCATGGTCGTCATGACGCTTCGGCTGGCGCCGCCGGACTAGCCACGGACGAGCCAAGGTCTCGATGCCGTTGCCGTTAAACTGTTTGCCCCCCATTTGTGCTAAGCAGTCACGCCATCGCCGCAATCCGGAGAACCCCATGCGCCTTCGCCTCCTGCGCGCCGCCCTCCTTGCCTCCGCGCTCGCGATGCCCGGCGTGCTCGCGCCGCATGCTTTTGCCGCCGGCACGCCCGAGAGCTTCGCCGACCTCGCGGCGACGCTGTCGCCCGCCGTCGTGAACGTCAGCAGCACGCAAGCCGCGCAGAAAGTGGCCGACCGCGGCAGCCCCGGCGGCGGCCCCGACACGCCGCTGTTTCCGCCCGGCAGCCCGTTCGAGCAGTTCTTCCATGATTTCCTCGATCGCAACCGCCCCGGCGGCGGCGGTCCCCAGGGCCGCCGGGGCGGCCCGCAGCAGAACCCGGATGCGCCCCACGGCGGCGAGGGCCGGGCCGTCAGCCTCGGCAGTGGCTTCATCATCGACCCGGCCGGCTACATCGTCACCAACAACCACGTGATCGACGGTGCCGACGAGATCAGCGTCACCCTCGTCGACAACACGACGTTGAAGGCCAAGCTGATCGGCAAGGACGAGCGGATGGACCTCGCCTTGCTGAAGGTCGACAGCGACAAGCCGTTGCCATCGGTCGCGTTCGGCGACAGCGACAAGAGCCGGGTCGGCGATTGGGTGCTCGCCATCGGCAACCCGTTCGGCCTCGGCGGCTCGGTCACGGCCGGCATCGTGAGCGCGCGCGGGCGGGACATCCGCCAGGGCCCCTACGACGACTTCATCCAGACCGACGCCGCCATCAACCGCGGCAACTCCGGCGGGCCGCTGTTCAACATGAAGGGCGAGGTGATCGGCATCAACACCGCCATCTACTCGCCGTCCGGCGGCTCCGTCGGCATCGGCTTCTCGATCCCGTCCGACATGGCGCAGCCCGTCGTCAACATGCTGCGCGAATACGGCCATGCCCGGCGCGGCTTCCTCGGCGTCAGTATCCAGCCGGTCACGCCCGACATCGCCGAGAGCCTCGGCCTGCACGATCCGGCGGGCGCGCTGGTCGGCCGCGTCACCGAGGGCGGCCCGGCGGCCAAGGCCGGCATCAAGGGCGGCGACATCATCCTGAAGTTCAACGGCCAGGACCTGAAGGACGTCCGCACCCTGCAACGCGTCGTTGCGGAAACCACGATCGGCAAGCAGGTTCCGGTCTTGCTCTGGCGCGACAGCAAGGAGATGACGGTCCAAGCCTCGGTCGGCGAGCTGCCCGACGAGATCCAGCAGGCCAGCGTGACCGAGCCGGAAAAGCCCAAACCCGACCCGACCGTCGCCATCGCCGGCCTCGGCGCCAAGCTCGCTCCCATCACGGACGAGACCCGCCAGCAGTTCAAGCTCGGGGCCGACCAGAAGGGCGTGGTCGTCACCGACCTCGACAGCGACGGCTTCGGCGCCACCAAGGGCCTCAAGCCCGGCGACGTCATCGTGGAGGTGCAGCAGCAATCCGTGAGCACCCCGGCGAAAGTCCTGGAGCTGATGGACCAGTACCGCAAGCAGAACCGCAAGACCGTGCTGATGCTGGTGCAGAGCGGCAGCGGCATGCAGTGGATCGCCGTCCCGCTCGCGACCGACCCGACCCGTCAGCCGGGCTAAGGCGCACCCTGCACCCGGACACCTGGCTCAAGGTCCTGCCTGACGGGCTGTTCTGCGAGCCGGGCGGGTTCCACGTCGACCCGGTTCGCCCGGTGCCGCGCGCGATCGTCACCCATGCCCATGCCGACCACGCGCGGCCGGGGCATGGGGCGGTGCTGGCGAGCCCCGAAACGATGGCACTCATGGACGTCCGTATGGGCGAGGGCAGGGCAGGCGCTTCGCAGCAGGTCCTGCACTACGGCGAGCGTCTTCGCATCGACGAGGTCACGGTCTGGCTCGAGCCGGCCGGCCACGTGCTCGGTTCGGCCCAGGTCGCGATGGAATGGCGCGGCAGCCGGGCCGTGGTGAGCGGCGACTACAAGCGCGTCGCCGATCCCACCTGCCGCCCGTTCGAGCCCATTCCCTGCGACGTGTTCGTGACCGAGGCGACGTTCGCCTTGCCGGTGTTCCGCCATCCGCCGGCCGATGCCGAGATCCAGAAGCTGCTGGACAGCGTGGCGCTTTTCCCCGAGCGCACCCACGTCGTCGGCGCCTACGCGCTCGGCAAGGCGCAGCGCGTGATCGCCCTGCTGCGCCAGGCTGGCTGGGACCGCCCCATCTACCTGCATGGCGCGCAGATGCCGTTATGCGCCGCCTACGAGCGCCTCGGCATCCCGCTTGGCGAACTCCTCCCCGCCACCGTCCAGAACAAGGCGGCACTGGCCGGCGCCATCGTCATCGCGCCCCCCAGCGCCATCGCCGACCGTTGGGCCCGGCGCCTGGCCGAACCCGTCGCCTGCATGGCCAGCGGCTGGATGCGCGTGCGAGGGCGCGCGCGCAGCAAGGGCGTCGAGCTGCCGCTGGTGATCAGCGACCACAGCGACTGGGACGAACTTCTCCAAACCCTCGACGACGTCGGCGCCCCCGAAGTCTGGGTCACCCACGGCCGCGAGGAAGCCCTCATCCACGAGGCCGCAAAGCGCGGCATCCGTGGCCGCGCCCTCCGCCTCATCGGCTACGGAGACGACGACGAGGATGCCGACCCGCCTCCCCCTTCCAGCAAGAACTCCGGTGAGCAGACGGTCTCCTCCCCTCCCTTCCAGGGAGGGGCCGGGGATGGGTAGGCCACAGACGAACCCTCGGTGCTACAAACAAGACCGAACGGCATGACCCCTTTCGCCGAACTCCTCGAACGCCTCACCTTCACCCCCGGCCGCCTCGCCAAGGTCGCCCTCCTGCGCCGCTACTTCGCCACCCAGCCGGACCCGGACCGCGGCTTCGGCCTCGCCGCGCTGACCGGCGAACTCGCCTTCCAGGCCGCCAAGCCCGCGCTCATCCGCGCCCTCGCGGAGGAACGGACCGACCCCACCCTATTCGCCTGGTCCTACGACTATGTCGGCGACCTCGCCGAGACCGTCGCACTCATGTGGCCGGAACGCCCGACCAACCAGCCGACCCCCACCATGACCGACGTCGTCCAAACCCTTCTAACGACGCCCAAAGCCGAACTGCCCGCGATCGTCGCGAGCTGGCTCGACGCCTCCAACGCCTCCGTCCGCTACGCACTGCTGAAGCTCATCACTGGCAGCCTTCGTGTCGGCGCCTCGGCGCGGATCGCGAAGATCGCCCTGGCCGAACTCGCCGGCAACGCCATCGCCGCCGACGATATCGAGGAGGTCTGGCACGGTCTCGTGCCGCCTTACGCCCCGCTATTCGCCTGGCTTGAGGGCCATGCGCCCCGCCCCGACCCGGCCGGCGCGCCCGTCTTCCGCCCGCCCATGCTGGCGCATCCGCTCGAGGAGGCGGACTTCGCCGCGCTCGACCCGGCCGCCTACCGCGCCGAATGGAAATGGGACGGCATCCGCGTCCAGCTCGTCTCGACCCCCGGGGGCAAGCGCATCTACTCCCGCGGTTCCGAAGACGTGTCCTCGGCCTTTCCCGAGCTTCTGGCCTCGATGCAGTCCGAGGCCGTCCTCGATGGCGAGCTCCTGGTCATCCGCGGCGATGACGTCGCGCCCTTCGCCGATCTCCAGCAGCGCCTGAACCGCAAGGCGCCCTCGGCCAAGATGCTGCGCGACTTTCCCGTTGCCGTCCGGCTCTATGACATCCTGTTCGACGGCCAGGCGGACCTGCGTGCGCTGCCGTTCGACGAGCGCCGCCGCCGGTTGGAGCTGTGGTTCGAGGCGGCACGGCCGCCCCGGATGGACCTGTCGCCGCTCATCGGGTTCGACACGCTGGAGCATCTGGCGGAGATCCGCGCCGGCACCCGTGCGGCCAGCATCGAAGGCCTCATGCTTAAGCGTGCCGACAGCGCTTACGTGCCCGGTCGGCCCAAGGGCCAATGGTGGAAGTGGAAGCGCGACCCGCTCACCATCGATGCGGTCGTCATGTATGCGCAGCGCGGCCATGGCAAGCGCAGCAGCTACTACAGCGACTACACCTTCGGCCTGTGGCGCGAGGACGGCGAGCTGGTCCCAGTCGGCAAGGCCTACTCCGGGTTCACCGACCAGGAATTGGTGACGCTCGACCGTTGGATCCGCAACCACACCACCGCCCGTTTCGGCCCGGTCCGCGAGGTCGAGCGCGGACTTGTGCTGGAGATCGCCTTCGACGCCGCCCAGCGCAGCCAGCGCCACAAGTCGGGCGTCGCCTTGCGCTTCCCACGCGTCGCCCGCCTGCGCTGGGACAAGCCGGCGGCCGACGCCGATCGGCTCGAGGCGCTGATGCGGCTGATCGAAGCCTGATCCGGGGCTCTGCAGGCGGCTCTGATCAAGGACTGACCATCAACGGTTCGTGACACCGCCGTCCTCGACGGCCTGCATTTCATGGACATTCACAACTTGTGACGGAACTGCTGTATCTCGTAAGAAGACGATGTTCTGGAGAGTAGTTCGAGAGTAGTCCATACCACCCTTGTTATTGCAAACTACCACGGCAATGCTTGCCGTGGTCCGTGCAGGACCACAGACAATTTAGGTAGTGGATCCGCCGGCACTGACCAATGTCGGTCGTGCAATTAGCAGTAACGGCGTCGTGATCACTGGCGGGAAGCAGCGCTTCTTCGGCACGGTCAAGACCACACCGAAACTGGGTAATGCCAGTCGGTCCCTGCTCTGCGGCGTGCTCGCCTCTGTGACCCGGCCCCAACACACCAAGCCTTCTTCTTACCTGAACCTCAACCGTCCTAGGAGAACAACGATGAAGCTTCCCAGCCTGCCCACATGCCTCGCGAGCGTCTCCGCGCTGGTCTGCCTCGCCCTGCCGACCGTCGCATCGGCAACGGTCCTCTCGGTGCAGACCTCCATCTATACCTCTTTGAACCAGAGTTCCGGCAGCGCGTCGCTGACCCCATTCGACACGAGGCTCGGCACCCTGACCGGCGTGACGATCGAGTTTTCCGGCGTGACCTCGACCCAAGTCGTTAACAACGGCCTCGCGGCCGGCACCTACACGGTCAAGAACACGGTCCAGCCGACGTTCGTCAGCCAACCCATTGCTCTGGCCAGCGGCAGCCTGACGGTCTCGTCGAGCACGGGCAACACGGTCTCGAACGCCCCCGCCGTCTCGTTCAGCTTCGCCGTCCCGTCCGCCTCCGTCATAATGTTCGACGCAGCCGGCACGGACGTGATCGCCTTCGACCCGATCGGCACGTTGGTCGACGGCACGAACACCGTCCGGTCGCCATCGAGCTTCGATACGTACCTTTCCGGCACCGTGACCGAGGACTTCACCTTCACCCCGACGCTGGTCCCGGAGCCCACCTCCGCCACGCTCATGCTGGGCGGCGTGCTGGCCCTGGTGTCGATGGTCTCGTTCCGCCGCAACCGCCTCTCCTGATCGGCCCGGCGGGGCCGGACCGATCAGTCCGGTCCCGCGGTCACGTTCACCCACGTTGATCTGACAAACCTTTGGAGCCGTTGCAGTCGCATTCCGGCAGAGGCCCTCAGGCGAGTGCCAGCGCCTTGCGGGCCATGGCCACGGCACCGTCGCGGGACCGGGCGGCGCCCACGAACCGCCGCAAATGCACGAACACCGCATCCGCGACGCCCGACGCCGTTGCCAGTTCCGCATCCTGCAGCCCGCCCCAGGCCTCCGGCAGAGGCAGCCTTTGCGCAAACGACCCGGGTTCGGGCGGCATCGTGTCCACCATCCAGTTGCCGTTCGAGGCGGGGCTGACCGCGAACAGCACCGGCAGGCCGTGCTCGAACACTGCGCCCCGCCACGGCATCCCGCGATCGAGGACGAGCAGCCGGGGATCGTCGCCCGCGCGATGCGCCGAAAGCACCATCGCCTCTGCCGCGTGGCGCGCACGCAACGTCTCGACCCGCCGGCACAGCACACCTCGCGCGAATGCGGCGGCGTTCTGGAACGCCTCGTCCCCGGCGGTGGGGCCGGTAGCGTCGGCGCCGTCCCAGGCCGGGTTGAACTCACCGATCAGGCTTGCCAGGCCCAGCGGATCGTCCTGCACCGGACCGCTGCCCGACACCCCGTTGTCCAGCTCGTCGATGCGTCGAACGAGCGTCCGGTCGAGTTCGGCCGCGATGCCGCCCGCCAGCGCCGCCGTACCCAGCAGCGCCGCGACGGCCCGTTCGCCATAAACCTGCCAGATCAGCCCGGCCGATGAGAACGGGGTCCCGTCGGGCCGTTGCGGCGCCCCGCGCTGATGATGATCGAACCGGTTTCCCGCCGCATCATAGGCCAGCCCCACGTCCCACACGATGGTTCCGGAGGCGATCGGACCGGGATCGCGCGTGCGGATGAACGCGTGGTCCTGCCCGGGCGACCGCAATCCGAGCGCTAGGCAGAGCACCGCATAGGCGAACACCTCGTCGCAATGGAACTTGCCGCCATGGGTGACGAGGGTTGGCGGAGCGGGGCACGTCATGCAGGGCTTCCAGGTTCGAGCGGGCCGCGGCACGCATGCGCCGTGCCATGTGTGCCGGTGCTATAGCATCGTGCGCGCGGATGGCACCCCGGGAAGGCCGAAAACATGGCGATCCACGCCGGTTTGCGGCGGCACGACGAAGGACCACCTCTGTCGGTGCCGGACACCACGCCAGGAAAGATCAGCGCATGCGTTTGAACAAGCTCGGCCGCACCGGCCTGTTCGTGTCTGAACTCTGTCTCGGCACCATGACCTTCGGCGGCGAAGGCGAGGTCTGGAGCAAGATCGGCAACCTGCAGCAGGACGACGCCGACCGGTTCGTCGCCCGCGCGGTCGAGGCGGGGATCAACTTCATCGACACCGCGGACGTCTATTCTAACGGCCTTTCGGAGCAGATCGTCGGCCAGTCGATCCGAAACCTTGCCCTGCCGCGGGAGAGCGTCGTCGTTGCCACGAAGGGCTACGGCACGATGGGGCAGGGCGCCAATGCCGGCGGAAACTCGCGCCTGCACCTACTCGACGCGGTCAAGAACAGTCTGCGGCGGCTGCAACTCGACCATATCGACCTCTACCAGGTGCACGGCTTCGACCCGGCGACACCCATCGAGGAGACGGTCCGCGCCCTCGACACGCTCGTGCAGCACGGGCATGTCCGCTACGTCGGCGTCTCGAACTGGGCGGCCTGGCAGCTCATGAAGGCCGTCGGCACGGCCGACCGTCTCGGTCTCGCCCGCTTCGAGAGCCTGCAGGCCTACTACACGCTGGCCGGCCGGGATCTGGAGCGCGAGATCGTGCCGCTGCTGCACAGCGAGGGGCTGGGGCTGATGGTCTGGAGCCCTCTTGCCGGCGGCCTGTTGAGCGGCAAGACGACGCGCGATCAGGCGGCTGCCTCGGGCGACCGGCGATCCAAGATGGCGTTCCCACCGGTGGATCAGACGCGGGCGTTCGACTGCATCGACGCCATGCGGCCGATCGCGGCCTCCCGCGGGGTCTCGGTCGCGCAGGTCGCGCTGGCTTGGTTGCTGCACCAGCCCGCAGTGAGCAGCGTCATCATCGGTGCCAAGCGGATGGATCAGCTCGAAGACAACATCGGCGCAACCGCTCTCGCGCTGACCGAGGCGGAGCTGAGCTCGCTCGACGAGGTCAGCACGCTGCCGCAAGAATATCCGGGGTGGATGTTCGCGGTCCAGGCGGTCCGCCGTAAGCAGCTGGAGGCCGCGATGGGCCGCGGCGCCCGATGATCCCGCTTGCTTTGCCGGCGTGCCGAGCGCCTAGCTCAGACGTGCAGGGGAACGATCATGGGCAAGGGTGACAAACAACGCGGCAACCGTGAGGCGAAGAAGCCCAAGGCGGACAAGAAGCTGGCGCCGGTGCCAACCTCGTTCCTGAAGCCGCAAGGCGAGGTCCGCAAACCGGCGGGCAAGCCCGCGAAGTGACGGAACGCCCGGCGGGGGTCTCCCACCCACCGGGCCAACCGGTCCGGGGCCGATCGGCCCGGGTCGATGCGGCTACTGGGCGGCCGGCGCGGTCGCCCCGGCGCGGGCGCGCGCCAGCGACTGGTCGTTCAGGCGATCGACGGCGGCGTCGCCGGCCTGGGTCCGCCCGCCGGACGGGTGCGCACTCAGACGGCCGGTCGAGTGCGTCATATGACGGGTATGATGCGTCGCCGCGCTGGCGGCGACCGGGGCAAGCAGCGCAACCACGGCAAGGGTGGACATCAGGAAGCGGGTCATCGGAAGATACTCTCTCGATCGGCGTTGGCGGGGCACGCGGTCCCGAACACGCGTATGTCTGCGCCAACGGGCAAAACCCTGCAATCGTTATGGCGGCAAAGACACACATACTTCTTTGTCAGTAGCTGAAATGTCACGCACACTGCCGGTGATCGCGGTTTCTGTCCCGTCCCGGTGTTGCGCGCCCGCCATCGGCGGCGGGTCAGACAAGGCCGTCTAGCCGGTCCTGTTCGGCCAGGCGCGGATCACGGGCTGTGGCCGGACCCATGCCGCCGCCGCCGGGCAGTTCGAGCATGAGGCGGTCGCCCGCCGGGATCACCTGGTAGCCCTTGGTCCGCAATGTCCGTCCACTCTTGAGATAGACCCGTCCCGCTGACCCATCGGCGCCCCCGTCGCGTCCCTTCGGCGCATGCGCCACGCGGTCGAAGATGGCGTTGCACGCGAACTCCGCGTCGCCCTTGGCGCCGATTTCCATGATCTGCCCGAGCCCGCCCCGCGTTCGCCCGGCCCCGCCGCTGCCGGGCCGCAGCTCCTTCCGCCAGAACACCACCGGGGCCACGTTCTCCGTCGCCTCCACCGGCATCGTCCGCACGCCGCTGGGATACGCCGTCCCATCCAGCCCGTCCTGACCGGGCCGCGCCCCGGTCCCGCCCGAGTTGAAGGTGATCACCTCGAAATCCGCCAGCGGCGAGTTCGGTCCGCTCACGATCGACCCGCCCCGGAGCGGCGGGTTCCACAGGCACGACGACCCCTCCGCCGTCACGCGCCCCGGCACCGCCTGATGCAGGCAGCCCATCATCAAGTCGGGCAGCAACTGCCCGACGACGTGCCGGACCGCCACCGCCCGCGGCCGCGGCGCGTTCAGGATGCAGCCCTCCGGGATGGCGAAGGTGAACGGCGCCAGGCTGGCCGTGTTGTTCGGGATCGCCGGCGCCACCACGCACTTGATCCCGAACGCCGAATAGGCCCGCGTGTAGGCCGCCGGCACGTTGATCCCCCGCCCCGACACCGCCGACGTCCCCTCGAAATCCACCCGGATTCCGGCCGTGGACACGTCCATCGCCGCGGCCAGCTTGACCGGTGCCTCATACCCGTCCGACCAGATCTCCGCCGTGTATCGCCCGGCCGGCAGCTTCTCGATCTCCGCCATCGTCGCCCGGTGGCTGCTTTCGAATATGAACGCCGCCAGCGCGTCGATACCGTCCAGCTTGAACTCCTCCAGCATCTGCACCAGCCGCCGCGCCCCGGCCTCGTTGCAGGCGCACAGCGAATAGACGTCCCCCTCCAGCTCGATCGGCTGCCGCGTTCCTGCCCGCAGGAAGTCGAAGAACGTCGCGTTCGGCCGTCCCTCCTCGAAGCACTTGACGATCGGGATATACAGCCCTTCCTCGAACACCGACCGCCCCTCCGGTCCCATGCCGAGCCCGCCCACGTCGATGACGTGCGCCGTATTGGCGAACAGCGCGACCAGCCGCCCGCCATGGAACGCCGGCGTCACCACCGTCAGGTCGTGCAGATGCCCGGTGCCGAGCCACGGATCATTGGTGATCAGGTGATCGCCGGGCCGCATCGTCCCGGCCGGGAACTTGCGCAGGAAATGCCCCACGCTCTCCATCATGCTGTTCACGTGCCCCGGCGTTCCCGTCACCGCCTGCGCCAGCATGCGCCCCTGCAGGTCGAAGATGCCCGCCGACAAGTCCCCCGCCTCCCGCACGGTCGTGCTGAACGCGGTCCGGATCATGGTCTGCGCCTGCTCCTCCACCACGGCCAACAGCCGGTTCCACATCACCTGCCGCTGGATGTCCGCAAGTGCGGTCATGGTTGGCGCTCCCTCATTAGGTCCAGATACCCGCGCGCATCGACGGCCGCCGTCCAGCCCGGCCCGACGAGCGTGCTCGTCTCGTCCTCGGCGATGACCGCCGGGCCCGCGACCACGGCCGCCACGGCCAACGAAGCGCGGTCCACCACCGTCCAGTCCGCGACGGCCCCGGTCGCGGTGTCGCGCACCGCCTGCTGGCGCGCTGGACTGGGCTGCACGGCTGCGGGAACGGCGCCGGCGGACTGGTCCGGCACCGTCGCGACCGTCACCGCGTAGCTCATCACCTCCACGTCGCTGCCCGGCACCGGCCGGTCGTAGAACCGCGCGTACGCCGCGTCGAACGCCGCCCGCAGCGCCTCCACGTCCGCCTCGATAAGGTCACGTGCCGGCAGCACGACCGGAATCTCGTGCCCCTGGCCCACATAGCGCATGAACGCCAGCCGGCTCTCCGTGGTCGGCGCCCCGAACGAGCCGAGTGCGACCGCTGCCGAGGCCTCCCGCCCCATGTCGGCCAGCAGCCGCGTCACGGCGCCGACGTCGAACGTGCCCAGGCGCTGATACAGGCTCCGCACCACCTCATACCCGACCGGCGCCCGCAGGAACCCGATCGCCGAGCCCACCCCTGCGCCCGACGGCACCAGCACGCGGTCGATGCCGATCTTTTCCGCCACCCGATAGGCATGCACCGGCCCGCCGCCGCCGAAGGCGATCATCGTGCGTCCCGCATAGCTCTTGCCCGACTCGATCGCGTGCACCCGCGCCGCGTTGGCCATGTTCTCGTCGACCATTTCGACCACGCCCAGCGCCGCCAGCCCGGGCTCAAGCCCGAGCGGCGCGCCCACTGCACGCGCCAGCGCCGCTTCGGCCGCCGCCGCGTCCAGCGCCATCGTCCCGCCCGCGAACCGCGCCGGCTCATACCGGCCCAGCACCAGGTTCGCGTCCGTCACCGCCGGCGCCTGCCCGCCCCGGCCATAGCAGGCCGGCCCCGGATCCGCCCCGGCGCTCTCCGGCCCCACCCCGATCATGCCCAGGCCATCCACGTGCGCCAGGCTGCCGCCGCCGGCGCCGATCTCCACCATCTCGATCACCGGGATCCGCAGCGGCAGCCCCGACCCCTTCTTGAACCGCCCCACCCGCGCGACCTCGAACGTCCGCGCCGCCTGCGGCTGGTAGCCATCGATCAGGCAGATCTTCGCCGTCGTGCCCCCCATGTCGAAGCTGAGCACCTGCTCCAGCCCGCACTGCCTGGCGATGTCGGCCGCGAAGATCGCGCCCCCTGCCGGCCCGCTCTCCACCAGCCGGATCGGGAACCGCCGCGCCGTCTCGATCGTCGTCAGGCCGCCGCCGCTCAGCATCAGGAACACGGGCGCCGCCAGCCCCATCGCCCGCAGCCCGTGTTCCAGCCGCCCCAGATAGCCGGCGATCAGCGGCTGCACATAGGCGTTCGCCGCCGTCGTGCTGAACCGCTCCCACTCCCGCATCTCCGGCGACACCTCGCACGACAGGCTGATCGGCATGCCCGGCAGCGCGGCCGCGAGTATGTCCCGAGCCCGCCGCTCGTGCGCCGGGTTGGCGAAGCTGTGCAGGAACCCAACGGCGATGCTCTCGACCCGCTCGGCAACCAGGGTGGGCGCCAGTGCCCCGACCGCTCCCTCGTCGAGCGGCAGCAGCACGTCGCCCAGGTTGTCCAGCCGCTCCCGCACCGTCAGCCGCAAATGGCGGGGCACCAGCGGCTGCGGCAGCGTGATGTTCAGGTCATACTGGTCGTAACGGCTCTCATTGCCCATCGCCAGCACGTCCCGGAACCCCTCCGTCGTCACCAGCGCCGTCCGCGCGCCCTTGCGCTCGATGATCGCGTTGGTCGCCAGCGTCGTCCCGTGCACGAGGATCGCGACGTCTGCGGGCACCAGCCCGGCCCGGTCCAGGATCGCGCCGGTGCCCTCCAGCACCCCCCGCTCCGGCTCCGCCGGCGTCGTCAATACCTTCAGGCTGTGCCGGGCGCCTGCCGCCTCCAAGGCGAGGTCGGTGAAGGTGCCGCCGATGTCGACGGCCAGGCGGGCGTGCTGCATCGCCGCAGCCTGCCGCCCCTTCCGCGACGCGGCAACCCCGGCCATGCTGCCCCATCACGCACAGCCGACACGCCACAAGGAAACGCCCGATGGCCGCGAAACCGATCCTGTATGTCACCCGCCGCTTGCCGCCCGCCATCGAGGCCCGCGCCGCCCGCGACTACGACGCACGGCTCAGCGCCGACGACCGCGTGGTCGGTGCCGACGATATCCTCGCCGGCGCCCAGGGTGCGGCCGCCCTGATCTGCTGCCCGGCGGAAAAGCTCGGCGCCGATGTCATCGCCCGCCTGCCCGAAAGCCTCCGCGTCGTTGGCACCTTCAGCGTCGGCTACGACCACGTCGACATCGGCGCGCTGCGCGCCCGCGGCATCCCGCTCGTCAACACGCCCGATGTGCTCAGTGTCGCGACGGCGGAATGCGCCATGCTGCTGGTGCTGGCCGCCGCCCGCCGGGCCGGGGAGGGAGACCGGATGGTCCGCGCCGGGCACTGGAATGGCTGGGCGCCGACCCAGTTGCTCGGCACCCTGGTCAGCGGACGCCGCCTCGGCATCTTCGGCATGGGCAGGATCGGCCGCGAACTCGCCCGCATGGCTCGCGGGTTCGGCATGACCGTCCACTACCGGGACCAGCAGCGCCTGCCGCCCGACCTCGAGCACGGTGCGACCTTCCACGACAACGACGACAGCTTCCTTGCCGTCTGCGACGTCCTGTCGCTCCACGCCCCCGGCGGCGAGGGCACCCGCCATTGGCTCGGCGCCGAGCGCATCGCCAAGCTCCCGCGCGGCGCCGTGGTCGCGAACGCGGCGCGCGGCACGCTGATCGACGACGGCGCTCTAATCGAGGCGTTGCAGTCTGGCCAGGTCGCTGCCGCCGGGCTCGACGTCTACAACAACGAGCCGTCCGTCGATCCGCGTTACGCCAGGCTCGAGAACGTCGTGCTCCTGCCGCATCTGGGCAGTGCCACGACCGAGACCCGGGACGCCATGGGTGGCTTGGTGCTGGACGGGATCGACGCCGTGCTGAGCGGGCGGGAGCCGGTGAACTTGGTGCGCTAAGCGGGCGATGATGCCCTGACGACGGCTGACATTGTAAATTAACGTTATACCGACTGCATCGAAGCTGTTCAAAGGTTTACGCTTCACAACGGAATGCACGTGGGTTGAGCGCCGCTGCCACAGCGAAAGCATTTGACACTGGATTAACGATAGCGTAGAGAAACGGTGCAATCCGGTCGTGTCGGTTGGCGACCCGTAGAGATGGACAGCGCATCGTGGCCAAGCAGGTATCCTACGCAGTCTTAGGCTTTCTCGCCGGCCTCTCGGGCGCGACTGCAGCGCATGCGAACACGTTTGCAGCGACGGAACTAAGCTATGACAGTGCGTTGCTGAGCCAATTCAATCTGATCAACCTGGGTAACTATACGTCCAGCAGCCGGACGGAGGGCCGGGTGCTCGTGGGCGGCAGTGCCACTGGCACCAGCACGGCCACGCTCGGATGTGCCGTCAACTGCACCGTCGGCAACTCCTCGCTGGCCGCCTCGTCCAACCCCAGCGTGGGCAGCATCGCCAGCGTCAGCACGGCAAGCGGGCCGAATCCCAACCAGGGCTACGGCGCGCTGACCGTCTTCGGCAACCTTACCGGCGGGTTCAACGTGCAGGGCGGCGGCGACGTCAACGTCCAGGGCAATCTCCAGGCCGGTTCGTCCGCCGCGCCCGTCAGCCTGAACGGGAAAGGCGGGTTGAACCTCGGCGGCAACTCCGCCCTTGGCACGTCCGCCGATAACCCGACCGAGTTTCGGCTTCTTGCTGGAACCACCCAACTCGGCACCCTTACGAACGCGACCGCCGCAAGCTATCAGCCGCAAACCTCGCTCGGCGCCGTCTTCCCGTTCGGCACGACATCGAACGCGACGTTCAACACTCCGCTCGGCAACCTTGCCCAGGGGCTCGCCAACCTCCCGGGCACGCCGGGCTTCACCCAGGCCCTGCCGCCCGCCCAGACCAGCAGCCCCTTCGTGGCCGGTGCGGATTTCATTGCCAACGGGAAGAACTACGGCGTGGTCACGACCACTCTCGCCAACCTGGTCGCCGAGGGGACCAGCTTTGCTGGTGTGAAGAATGGCACGACGGACGCCGCAACCTTCGTCATCGTAACGGGCAACGCCGCGAATGCCGTGCTGCCCACCCTCAACTACACCGACAGCAAGGTGATCTACGACTTCGTGAATGCCACCTCGCTCGTCGCCAACAGCCTGTTCAACGGCTCCATCCTCGCCCCGCTCGCGACCATCACGCAGGGGACCGGCGGCATCTTGAACGGCAGCATCGTCGTCGCGTCGATCACCCAGACCAACGAACTTCATCAAGGCAACCTGTTCACCGGCGACCTGAGCGGCCTCATCAACACAACCTATCCTGGCACCCGCAGCCAAGTCCCCGAACCCGCGTCGATCGCCCTCCTCGCCGTCGGTCTCGCCGGGCTCGCGACGCTTCGGCGCGTGAGCCGGTAACACACCCGTCCTGATCCCGAGCGGCCCGCGCCGGACCCGTTACCCCTCCTCGAACTCGCCCGCGCCAAGTCCGCTTGCAGCCTTGACCTGCTCGGCCCGCCGCAGTTCGACCCGCCGGATCTTGCCGGAGATGGTCTTCGGCAGGGTCGTGAACTCGATCCGCTTGATGCGCTTGTAAGGCGCCAACCGCTCCCGCAGATGCGCGAAGATCGAGGCCGCCGTGGCCGCGTCCGGCTCGAACCCGTCTGCCAGCGCGACGAACGCCTTCGGCAGCGCCGTCCGCGTCCGGTCCGGCATCGGCACCACCGCCGCCTCCGCCACCGCCGTATGCTCGATGAGCACGCTCTCCAGCTCGAACGGGCTGATCCGGTAGCCGCTGCTTTTGAACACGTCGTCCGAGCGGCCGACATAGGTGAAGCTGCCATCGGCATTCCGCAGCGCCACGTCCCCCGTCCGGTACCAGGCCCCCTCGACCGGCCGCAGCCGGCCGTCCTCGTGCAGGTAGCCCTGCATCAGCCCCAGCGGCGCCGGCGACAGGCTCAGCGCGATCTCGCCCTCCATCGCCACCGCGCCATCCGGATCCAGCAGCGCAACCTCATACCCCGGCAGCGCCGCCCCCATCGAGCCCGGCGTCAGCGCCTGGCCTGGCGTGTTCGCGATCTGCAGCGTCGTCTCCGTCTGCCCATACCCGTCCCGGATCGACAGTCCCCACGCCCCCTGCACTTGGGCGATCACCTCCGGGTTCAGCGGCTCGCCTGCGGCGACAGCCTCCCGCAAGTGCACCCGGTGCGCCGCGAGATCCTCCTGCACCAGCATCCGCCACACCGTCGGCGGCGCGCAGAACGTGGTGACCGCGCACCTGTCCAGCACCGCCAGCAGCCCCCGCGCCTCGAACCGCCGCTGGTTCAGCACCAGGATCGTCGCCCCGGCATTCCACGGTGCGAAGAAGCTCGACCACGCATGCTTGGCCCACCCCGGCGAGGAGATGTTCAGGTGAACGTCCCCGGGCTGCAACCCGATCCAGTACATCGTCGACAGATGCCCGATCGGGTAGCTCTGGTGGCTGTGCAACACCAGCTTCGGCTTCGACGTCGTGCCCGAGGTGAAATACAGCAGCAGCGGGTCCGTCGCCCGCGTCTCGCCATCCGGCACGAACGCGCCGCTCGCGCCATCGAACGTCGCATAGTCGATCCATCCGGGCGCGCCGCCGACCGCGATCCGCGTGACCCCGCTTGCGACCTGCCCGAACCGCGCGACCAGCGCCCCGTCCGCGACCACATGCTGCACGCCACCGCGGGTGAACCGGTCGCGCAGGTCCTCCTCCGTCAGCATCGTCGTCGCCGGGATCACCACCGCGCCCAGCTTCATCGCCGCCAGCATCGTCTCCCAGAGCGGCCGCACGTTCCCCAGCAGCAGCAGCAGCCGGTCTCCCCGCCGCACGCCAAGCGCCCGCAGCCCGTTCGCGACCTGGTTCGACCGCGCCGCCATGGCCGCAAAGGTGACGCTCTCATCCTCCTCGTCCGGCCCGACCAGGCGCAGCGCCACCGCATCGGTTTCGGCAGCCAAGGGGTCGAAATGGTCCAGCGCCCAGTTGAACCGGTCCAGCACCGGCCAGCGAAACGCCGCACGCGCCGCCGCAAGATCCGTCCGGTGACGGAGCAACAAGTCCCTCGCCGAACGGAACGGCGCGGCATGGTCGGTCATGATGGCCTCGAACGGTGTCCCCCGAGGACCATAGGGTCGATCCCCTGGCGTTGGGAACTGCGGCCGCATGCGGTAGCCTTCGCCATGCCGCGCGCGCCTGCCCGTCCGAGCCCCCCTGCGCTCTCGCTGCCCGAGAGCCCGGGCGCCCTGTTCCGCGGCTTCCTCGGCGTCGGCCTGCTCGGCTTCGGCGGCGTGCTGCCGCTTGCCCGCCGCATGATCGTCGATGACCGGCGTTGGCTTTCGGCCTCGGAGTTCACCGACCTGCTCGCCCTGTGCCAGTTCCTGCCCGGTCCAAACATCTGCAATCTCACGATCGCGCTCGGCCGTCGCAGCCATGGCTTGGCCGGCGCGCTCGCCGCCATTGCCGGGCTGATGGGCGCTCCGTTCGTGGTCGCGATCGGGCTCGGCGTCGTCTATGCCCGGTTCGGCAGCCGGCCCGTCGTCGTCCACCTGTTCGCCGGGCTCGCCGCGGCCGCCTCCGGCCTTGTCCTCGCGACCGCCATGAAAATCGGCCTGCCGCTCTGGCGCCGTGCGCGGCGGTGGCGCGGCTTGGCGATCGCCGCGGCCGCCTTCGCCCTGATCGCCGTCGTCCGCACGCCCCTGCTGCCCACCATGCTGCTGCTCGCACCGCTCAGTGTCGGGCTGCACGGCCGGCCGCGCGCGTGACGGCGGTGCTGCTCTTCCTCGTGAGCGCCCAGCTCAGCCTGGTCGCGGTGGGCGGCGCGGTCGCCGTCCTGCCGGAGCTGCAGCGGCAAGTGGTCGATGTGCACCATTGGATGGGCGCGCGCGAATTCGGCGACCTCTTTGCCCTGGCCCAGGCCGCGCCCGGCCCCAACGTGCTCGTCGTCACCCTCGTGGGCTGGCGCGTGGCGGGCCTGGCCGGTGCGCTTGCCGCGACCGTCGGCATCCTGCTGCCGAGCGGGCTGCTGACGTGGGTCGTCATGGGTGCCTGGCAGCGCTTCCGCGACCGGCCCTGGCGGATGGCCGTGCAGCAGGGCCTCGTTCCGGTCACGGTCGGCCTGGTCATGGCCGCCGCCGCGCTTCTGGCGGCGGCGACGACCACGGGCTGGCCGGCCGCTCTGGTCACCGCCGCCGTCGCCGCCCTGACCCTCCGCACTCGCCTGCACCCGCTCGTGCTCCTGGGGATTGGCGCAGCGCTGGGCGCCCTCGGCCTGGTCTAGCGGCTCGGTTCAGCGATTCGCAGGATCGGGCCACAGTCGGTGTTCACGTGGCCTGCTGATCCCTGCAATACAAAGGCGCGTTCCAGGGGCAGGACACGAGCCTCAGGTCCGGTGGCGGGCCCCGTGGTGCCCGTGCGACCCGGCCTCACGCGATCCGGCCTCGCGCGGGCCGGCCTCGTGCGCCTGGGTCCGCATCAGCGTGGGACGGCTGAAGACTTCGCGCGCGGTCGCGTGGGCCGAGCGCAGGCCCGCCCATGGACGTTCGTGCTCCATACGCCCGAACCGCGCGAAGTTCCGGTCGCCGCTATGGCGCCCGGGTCCCCAACTGTCCCGCCCTGCAAGCTCATGCCGCCCATGCCGCGACCAGCCGTGCCGGCTCCGCGGCTGCACGTCGTCCGACGCCTCCGCGACTTCCTCTTCCTGCACGCCGGCGCCCGCATCCCGCTCCGACGCCGGGCGCAGGTCGCGCGGTGCGGCGGCCAGCAACGGCGCCGGAGCCACGCCGGTGTTCGCCACCATGGTCCCGTGGTCCGGCCGGTCGTAGATGAAGCCATAGGTCGGGTAGATGCTGCCGAACTCGCCGGTATGGCTGAGCGCGACCCGCACCGCACTCCAGTCGTTGCCTGGCGACACGTCCACCACGTTGATGTTCCGCCCGACGCCGCCATGGCCCGACCAATTCGCATGGTCGATCTCGATGTTGCGGCCGTCGATCACTCCGCTGACGACGGCCACATGCCCCATTCGCATCCGGCCGTTGGCCCGGAAGTTCAGGACGCTGCCAACCTCGGGCCGGGCGCCTCGCTGATACACGCCCTCGGCGTTTTCCCACCAGTTCGCCGCATTGCCGGCCAGCTCGATCCCAGTGTTCTCACGTGCGAACGGAACGCATTGCAGGCCGCCGCCGAAGCTGCCGCGGTAGTGCGCGAACCCGGCGCCACGATGCCCGTGCCCGGCATGGCTCCAGGCCGAGTGGGATCGTGCATGGGCCTGGTTCAGGATCGCCCCGCTGCCGGTCGCCACCAAGACGCTGAGAAGCGCCGCCTGCCCGAGTATCTGCCCAACCCGCATGAAGTCCCCTTTTGGTCACCAAACCGTGACCGTGGGGCTAACCTTCCCTGCCTGCTGGGGCAACACACGATGAGCATTTAGCGTCTTGGCCCATCAAACTCGACAAAACCCCCCTGGTGCGAACGCTGCGTTTAGGAGATGGCTCCTATTCACTGCCCTACTCTCGGGAACTGAAACAAATATTTATGCGCAGTTGCAGACGTGCAACACTGTGCCAAGTCCGCCACGGCGAGTCGTGCATTCACAGGCATTTACCATGCAACGCTCGCCAGCGGTGCCAGCGCGCGCAGGGCTATTTACAGGTCGTGACCATGATCTCGACCAGCACCCGCGGGTCCGCCATGTTCGCTTCAACGCAGGCCCGTGCCGGCGCACCGCCCTCGGGCAGCCATGCCGACCAGACCGTATTCATCGCTTCGCGGTCGCGGATGTCCTTCACCCAGATCTGGGCCTGCAGCAGGCGCGTCTTATCGGTTCCGTGCGTCTCTAGGATGGCGTCGATCTGCGCGAGCACCTCATGCGTCTGCCCGATGATGTCCTTGCGCAGATCGCTCGCCGTCACGCCCTGGACATAGACGAAGCCGTGATATTCGACGGCCTTCGCCAGCACCGCGTTCGGTTCGGTGCGGATGATCTTGCTCATGGAACTCTCCTGGGGTTTCGGTCCCAGGGTTCTAGCCAATGACGGGCCTGGCTGTCGCCCCTATGGTCGGTTCGCCGGGCTGAATGCCGGGCCCGTGGTGGCGCCCGGCCCGGCGCTACCGACTGGCGCGGCCGCGCCAGCCGCCGGCGGCGAGGCGGCGTTGGCCAGGCACGACGAATACGCATTGTCGCGGCCATATTCCGATGCGAGGCCGCGCGGGGTGTCGCCCCGCACGAACGTGGTCGAGAACGGCGTGTCCCGCGTGTCCCGGGCCGTCAGGTCGCCCCGGTTCTGCGCCGCATACACGCGGTCGACCTCGGCCCGGCAGGACGTGGTCGCCGCCAGCGACGGCCGTGGCCCCGACGTCCGGGCGCAACCGCCGAGGCACGGCAGCAGCAGGCCGAGCGCGAGCGCGGCGAGGGGGGGCGGGCGAAGGGTCATGCACAAGCTCCTGAGCGGTCCGGCAGCACAGCCAGGCCGGCGCGGAACCGTGTTTCATCGAACCGCGCGTCGTTCGTCAACTCGGCCTCTGCGGCAGCCCGCAGCAGCGCCGGATGCAGCTCCGCCCCGTCGCGCCGCATCTGGCACAGCCCGCGCGTCCATCCCGCCGTGGCCAGCAGTTCCACCAACGCCAACAGCCGCAGGCACAGGGAGAGCCCGTAGAGGGTCTGCAGCCCGGTCGTGAGGTCGACCGCGCCCGCCCAGCACCGGGCATCCCGGTCCTGCAGCGCCAGTTCCGTCACCCGGCCCTCGGCGTCGCGGAAGCAGAACCGCCGGGCCGCGCCCCACATCGCGCCCAGCGCCGCCCCGCGCGCCGCGTCCCACGCCGCCGCCAGGTCCCGCCCGCGCACCGGGGGCAGCGCCGCCGGCAGCCGGTCCACGTAGTAGGTGACCGTCCCGTCGAGGGCCTGTCCAACATGAAGCGCAGCGTGGGGCGGACCATCAATCATCGCCGGTTCAAGATGGACCTGCCGATGCTCTTGCGCCAGCCTTGAGGCCCAGCCCCAGCCGTGGGACTCGATCTTGGACCAGGAGCGACCATGCTCGACCCCGCCGACCTCACCGCGACCGCCGCCCGTCGCGAAATCGGTGCCGG
>CBDCAA010000002.1:0-78650 GCA_965213855.1 Acetobacteraceae bacterium
GCCGCGGCGAGGTTCGTCGCAGCCCAGGTCCGGAAATCCTTGGCGGTAACCTCCTCGCCGCTGACCTCGTGCAGATACTCGTTCACGTCGTCACTGGTGGCGTGGTGCAACTCGCCATCCTCGTCCTCGTACTGGAACAGGTCCTGGCCCGGCAGGTCCTGGCAGCGCTCGACGACGCGGGCGAGGCGGCGGTCAGCAAGGTCGATGTGGTGCGTGATGCCGTGCTTGCCGCGGAAATCCAGCACGACGTGCCCGGATTTCACGCGGGCATGCCGGGCCCGCAGCGTTGTCAGGCCGAAACTGCCGTTCTGCTTGGCATATTCTTCGTTGCCGACACGCATCATGGTCTTTTCCAGCAATGCGACGATGGCGGCGATCACCTTGCGCTTCGGCAGGCCATGCAGCGCCAGATCGGCCTGCACCTGGGCGCGGATGGCCGGCAGAACCCGGCCGAAGACCAGCATCTTACCGTATTTCGCCTCGTCGCGGATGACGCGCCAGCGGGCGTGGTAGCGATACTGCTTGCGCCCGCGCGCGTCGCGCCCAACCGCCTGCAGGTGGCCGCGCGGGTTGGTGCAGATCCAAACCTCGGTATAGGCCGGGGGGATCGCCAATTTCTTGATCCGCGCGATCTCGTCTTCGTCGACGACGATGGAGCCGTCGGGCTTCAGGAAGCGCCAGCCGTCGCCGTCGCGTTCGCGGGTGATGCCCGGCTTGCGATCGGACACGTAGATAAGCTTGGCCGCGCGGGCCGCCTCGCGCGGATCGAGCACGGGGGACACCGCGGGCGGCGGGGCCGAGGATGAGGCATTTTGACCGTCGGGCATGGCTCACCAACACGCCGAAGCCGTGTGCGGTTGCGGATATGGCACGCTTGTGACCGGAAGGTGACAAGGAGGGCGAACCGGCCGGGGCGCAGTTTCGTTGAGACTCTTGCCAAAACGGACCGAGAGGGCGATCGCATGACCATTGCAGACGCTCCGGCACAGGCCGGGGCAGTCGATCTGATTTGCTTTTCTCACCTGCGATGGGATTTCGTCTATCAGCGTCCGCAACACCTGCTGAGCCGAGCCGCACGAACGATGCGGGTGTTCTACTTCGAGGAAGCCGCTTGGGCTGACGACGTGGCCCCGCAGCTCGAGACCCGGTTGACGGCCGAGGGCGTGATCGTCGCCCACCCCCTGCTGCCAAATGGGCTGGAGTGGTCCGCCTATGACGACACGGTCCGGGGCCTGATCGCCGAGCTTCTTGCGCGGTATCGGATCCGTGCGCCGATCGTGTGGTTCTACACGCCCCATGCCCTCGCGGTCGCGCGGGACGTCCCCGCCCGTCTGACCGTGTATGACTGCATGGATGAGCTGTCCGCCTTCCAGGACGCCGACCCGGAGCTGCCGGCGCTGGAGAGCGCCTTGATGGCGCGGGCCGATCTGGTGTTCACCGGCGGCCGCAGCCTGTTCGAGGCCAAGCGCACCCGGCACCCGGCCGTCCACTGCTTCCCGAGCGGCGTCGACCTCGCGCACTTCACGCCCGCGCGGGCCGGATTGCCGGAGCCCGCGGTCCAGGCGGCCATCGCGGACCCGAAAGTCGGGTTCTACGGTGTGTTGGACGAGCGGCTGGACTGTGACCTGCTGGGCGCCGTGGCGGCGCTGCGGCCCTCGGTGCAGTTCGTCCTGATCGGGCCGGTGGCGAAGATCGAGCAGTCGGCGCTGCCCGTTCGGTCGAACATCCACTACCTGGGCGAGCAAGCCTATGCCGACCTGCCGGCCTTCGTGTCGCACTGGGGGGCCGCGCTCATGCCGTTCGCCATCTGCGCGGCGACCCGGTTCATCAGCCCGACCAAGACGCCGGAATACCTCGCGGCCGGGCGGCCGGTGGTGTCGGCGCCGATCGCGGACGTGGTTGCAGCAGTATGGCGGGATGCGCGGCGTGTTCATCGCCGACAGCGCCGAGGCATTCGCGGCCGCGGTGGATTCGGCGCTGGATATGTCGCGCACCGGGCCGGGCTGGCTGCCGGAGGCCGACGCGGCCCTCGCGTCGATGTCGTGGGATGCGATCTGGACGGCGATGCACGGGCTGATCGACGCGGAGTTGCGGCCTGTGCCGGCCGTGATGCGCCGGGCCGAGTATGACGTCGTCGTCGTCGGCGCGGGCTTCGCCGGATCGGTCCTGGCGGAGCGTCTGGCCGCGGCATCGGGCCAGCGCGTGTTGGTGATCGACCGGCGGGCGCATGTGGGTGGGAACGCCTATGACGCGCCGGACGCGGCAGGAGTCATGGTCCATCCGTATGGCCCGCACATCTTCCACACGAATGCCGAGGCGGTCATCGACTACCTGTCGCGCTTCACCGCCTGGAGACCCTACGAGCATCGCGTGCTGGCCGCGGTGCAGGGCATGCTGCTGCCGATGCCGATCAATCGGACCACGGTGAACCGGTTCTTCGGCCTCGATTTGGCGGAGGGTGACGTCGCCGCGTTCCTGGCGGCCCAGGCGGGACCGGCGCGGCCTGTCCGCACTTCCGAGGATGTCGTCGTGGGCGCGGTCGGGCGAGCGCTGTACGAGGCGTTCTTCCAAGGCTACACGCGCAAGCAGTGGGGGTTGGACCCGAGCCAGCTCGACAAGTCTGTCGCTGCGCGGGTGCCGTCGCGAACCAGTGACGACGACCGCTACTTCACCGACCGGTTCCAGGCGATGCCGCTGCACGGCTTCACCCGGATGTTCGAGCGGATGCTCGATCACCCGGGCATCACGGTCGCGACGGAGACGGAGTGGCAGGAGGTGGACACCAGCCGGGCCGGCCACCTGGTCTTCACCGGGCCGGTCGACGAATACTTCGGCTTCCGCTTCGGCAAGCTGCCCTATCGCAGCTTGACGTTCCGGCATGAGACGCACGACGGCGCGTTGCTGCAGCCAGTGGCCGTGATCAACCACCCGGACCCGGCGGTCCCCTACACACGGGTGACGGAGTTCAAGCACCTGACCGGCCAGGTGCATGCAAAGACGAGCCTCTGCTACGAATATCCCTCCGCCGAGGGAGACCCGTACTACCCGGTGCCGCGGGCGGAGAACCAGGCGCTCTATCAGCGCTACCAGGCGCTGGCGGACGCGGCCGAAGGGGTGACGTTCGCCGGGCGGCTCGCGACCTACCGCTACTACAACATGGACCAGGTGGTCGCGCAGGCGCTGGCGACGCACCGGCGGATGGTGGGCCAAACTCCGGTCGCGGCGGCAGCGGAATAGATGCGCGCCTCGGTACGCGGGACCAAACTCTACTTCGACGTCGAGGGCGCGGGGCTGGTGCCGGACGGGCCGGGGATGCGCGAGAAGCCGGCGGCGCTGGTGATCCATGGCGGCCCCGGCGGCGACCACTCGGGCTTCAAGCCAGCCTTTACGCCGCTGAGCGAGCGGCTGCAGCTGGTCTACTTCGACCACCGCGGCCAGGGCCGGTCGGCCCGGGGCGACCCGGAGCTCTACACGCTCGACGAGAACGTCGAGGACATGGAGGCGCTGCGCCGGCATCTCGGGCTGGGGCCGGTGGTCAGCATCGGCACCAGCTATGGCGGCATGGTCGCGATGGCGCACGCGGCCCGCTATCCGGACGCCGTCTCGCACCTGGTGCTGATCGTCACCGCCGCCCACGGGGGTTTCATCCCGGCCGCCGAGCGGTTCGTGCAGGAGCACGGGACGGCAGCGCAGCAGGCCGTCTGCGCGACGGTATGGGCCGGGGCGTTCGGCTCGGCCGAGGAGGTGCGGCACTACTACGACGTGATGGGTCCGATGTATTCGCGGCGGTTCGACCCGGCATCGGCCGCCGCCGTACGCGGCCGGGCGACACCCGCGCCGGAGCCGCTGAACCGGGCCTTCGGCCCCGACGGCTTCCTGCGCCGGATGGACCTGCGGCCGGAGCTGTCGCAGATCACCGCGCCGGCGCTGATCCTCGCCGGCCGGCACGACTGGATCTGCCCACCCGGGTTCAGCGAGGAGATCCACGCGCTCCTCCCCGGCTCCCGCCTGCGCATCGTCGAGGACAGCAGCCACTCGATCCGCATCGACGCCCCCGACGTGATGCGGGCAGAGATCCTGGCGTTCAGCGACGTGCAGACACGATGAGGGGTGCCTGACGAAGGGCCGGCTTGGCGCCCGGCGCGCGCGTGAGGCGGGCGACCCAGGCGAGGGCGCCGGGCCACATCCGGGCGGCGGTGACCAGCAGCGCGGGGTGGGACTGGCCGAGGCGGTGCAGCCACATCGCCCGGCCGATCTGCCCGCGGAGTTGGCGGCGCATGGCGGCGTGGTAGGCGGTCGCGTCGTGTGCGGTGGCCGCGGCTTGGGCGGTGTGGAGGGCGATGGCCATGCCGTCGCCGCTGAAGCTCGGGATGACGGCGGCCTGGTCGCCGAGGCGAAAGACGTGCGCCGGGTCGGACGGGGCCGGGGCGTGCACGAAGCCGTACGGCACGCGAAAGATGGCGGCGGGCCGGTCCATGACGGACGCCGCGGCCGCGAGCCGGAGGGCGAGATGCGGCGCGGTGCGGTGGAGGTGCGCGAGGACGCCGGGCCAGGACGCGCCGGCCGCCTCGAACCGGGCGCGGCTGATCAGCAGGCAGAGATTGGCCTGGCCGCGTTCGATGGGCTGCAGACCGGCGTAGCCTCCAGGGAACAGCACCACCTCTACGTGGCCGTCGAGTGCGGCGGCCTGTTCGGGGGCGAGGCGGAACAGCATCTTGAGGCCGATCAGGTCTTCTGGCGGGCCAAGCCGCTTGTTGCCCCGGAGATCGTGCTTGCCCGTCGCCAGGAGGACGCGGGATGCCCGCAGCTCGCCGAGGCCATCGACGCGCAGGCCGCGCGGCGTAATCTCCCGCACCGCATGGCCCCGCAGGATCGTGGCGCCGCGGCGCGCGGCCTGGGCGAGCACCGCCTCGTCCAGCACGAAGCGGGACAGCCCGGCCCCTTGCCCCGGCAGGTCCGCGCGCACCACGATGACGCCGTGAACGAGGCGGACGGCACCGATCCGGGCAGCGCCGTGGGCGAACGGATCGACCCCGAGATCGCGCAGGGCGGCCTGCGCCTCCCAGCTGATGAACTCGCCGCAGGTCTTGTGGTGGGCGCCTGGTTCCCGCTCGATGAGGGTGGCGGCCGGGCCGAGCAGGCAGGCCGCCGCGCCCCCGGCAAGTCCGCCGCCCGCGATAAGGACGGTCATTTCAGGCGGGAGACGCAGTAGCGGAAGGGCACATGCCACCGCAGCTGGGCCGCGTGCGACAGGCCGGCGCGCGCCAGGAGACGCCGCCAGTCGGCGCCCCTGAAGCTGCGCGCCACGCTGATCGGGCCGTCATGCTGGACGAAGCGGTGCCAGCCGGCAGCGCGGGAGAGCGCCTGGAAGCCATGATAGGCGATCCGGCTCCGATGCAGGTCGTTGACGAACCAGCCGAGGCCGGCCTGCGCCTCCATGACTTGAAGGAACGCCACGACCTGGTCGTCGGTAAGGTGATGGGTGAACAGGGAGCTGATGATGACGTCGAACCGGCCAAGGTCCGGCGCGAACACGTCCGCGGTGTGAAACGTGATCGGCACGTCTGGCAGCGTCGCGGCCTGGGCCGCGGCATTGCCCTGGGCGTTCAGGTCGAGCCCGACCAGCTCCAGCCGATGTCCGGCGCGCGCGGACCAGCGATGCAGGCGGCGGAGCATGTCGCCCTCGCCGCAACCGACGTCCAGCACGCGCAGGGTTCGGCCGGGGTGCCGGCGGGCGACCCGGCGCATGAAGCCGAGTGTCGGCAGCCGCGCGAGGGTGACGGTGTTGACCGTGGCGAGATCCGCAAGGCAGGCGGCGAAGTCGTCCGCGCTCACGGCCTCCGTGTCCATCCACTCCGTCTGCCGGCTGCGGCCGCGCATCGTCAGACGCGGCTGAAGCGGAACGTCTCGGCGCACAGGCCGGGGCCGAAGGCGATCGCCAGGCCAGGGCCGGTTTCATCGCTGGCGAGCATGCGCTCGAGCACGAAGCCGAGCGTGGCCGACGAAACGTTGCCGACGTCGTGCAGGACGGCGCGGGAATGGACGAGCGCGTCCTCTGGCAAGCGCAGGCCGTGCTCGACGGCGTCGAGCACGGTGCGTCCGCCAGCATGGACGGCCCAGAGGGCGATGTCGGCCGGATCGTCGCCAGCCAGTATGCCATCCTGGTCGTTGCGGTCCGCCTCGTGCCGGAGGGCTGCGGCGATGACGGCCGGGACCCGGCCGCTGAGGTGCATGTCGAACCCCTGGTTGCCGATACGCCAAGTGATGAGGTCCTGGGTGCCGGGGATCGTCGTGGCGTGGAAGCGGTGCAGGGCGATGCCCGTGGGCGCGGCCGTGACCAGGGCAGCCGCGGCACCGTCGCCGAAGATGAGGAAGGAGAGGACGGTCTCGATGTCCTGTGTGTCCTGGAGGTGCAGGGTGCAGAGCTCGAGCGCCACGACAGCGACGCGGGCGGCAGGGTCCGCACGGACCGCTTGCTGCGCGAGGCGAAGCGCGGGAACGGCCGCGTAGCAGCCCATGAAGCCGACCGAGGTGCGGGCGAGTGCACCGCCCAGGCCGAGGCGGTCGGCGAGGCGTTGGTCGATGCCGGGTGCTGCAAACCCGGTACAGCTGGCGACGATGAGGTGGGTGATGGGGCCGGGGTCGAGCTTGCGGAGCGCTTCGGCGGCGAGATCGGTCGCGTGCTCGGCGTAGGCGTCCATCCGTTCGGCCGTGCCAGGGAAGGCGCCGCGGCTGTAGAACCCCGTGGTATCCAGGGCCGGCCCATCGGCGTCCACGGGCACCAGATGCGAATAGCGGTGGGCCACGCCCGAGCGGTCCGCCATGCGATCGAACAGGCGGCTGGCGCGCGTGTCGGTCAGGGTGGCGCGGGCGAAGCGGAGGAAGGCCTCGTGCACGTCGTTGGCCGGAACCGCGGTCGCGATGCGGTTGATGTAGGCCGTTGTCTCGGTGGGCAGGACGATGTCTCCGCTGCGCGACGCATGTGGGAGCACGGCGGGGAAACGAAAGGCGGCGCACACGTGCGCCGCCCCCCGATCTCGTGCCGGCGATGGAGGTTTAGAGGGGCGTGCGACCGGTCGGAGTGGTCATGCCGGGGGTGCCGGGCATGCCGAGGTCGGTCGCAGCACCCGCCGTGTAGGCCGGCGCCGTCTCGTCGAACTTGCTCCAGCCCTCGGCGCGGTAGGAGTCGCCGCGTGTGGCGGTGTCGACCGGGCTGTGGCCATCGAGCACGCTCTCGATCATGGCCGACTGGCTGTCGTCGGCCCGGACTGTGACGAGGGTGCCGCCCCGGCGGACGCCTTCGGTATACACGTGCGCATCGGACTCCGAGACGCCGGCCCCGACGAGGGAGCCCAGCAAGCCGCCCGATGCCGCACCGACGCCGGCGCCGACGGCGGTTGCGATCAGCCAGCCGGCCGCAACGACCGGACCGACACCGGGAATGGCGAGCATGCCAAGGCCGGCCAACAGCCCGGCGCCGCCGCCGACGACCGTGCCGACCGTGGCGCCCGTGCCAGCGCCCGTGCCCGCGGCGGCCGGCGTCGCGGGATCGGCGCCGGCGATGCCGGAGGAGTGGCGGTCATCGGCATTGTTTGCGACCAGGCTGATGGCGGCGTGCGGGATGCCGCTCCGCTCCAACTCGGCGACGGCCATGCTGGCGTGTTCGTAGGTGTCGAAAAGACGTGTGACGATCATGGTGCTGCTCCTTGAGATGCGGATCTGCGCGCGTCAGGCACTGCGCGGCGCGCCCGATCGTGTCCGGCTATTGGTTGACGACGTTACCCTGGTAATCGAGGGCGACGTCGACGGACTTGCCGTCCTTCATCGCCTTCGCGCGCCAAACGCCCTGGCCGTCCTTCTGGAGGCCGCTGACGTTGCCGAAGCCCTTCTCCTCGATGCGGGCGCGAGCCTGGCCTTCGGTGAAACTGTTGGCGCCCGCGACGGGGGCGGCAGCCGTCCGCGGGTTGTCCGAGGTGCTGATCGCGGCCGGCGCCGGGTCGGTCGCCTTCGTCGGCGTGTCGCCGTTGCTGGGGCTTGTCGGATTGCTGGGCACGCTCTGGGCCAGAGCGCCCCCGGCCATAAGCGACGCTGCGATGACTGCGGGTAGAAGGTATCTCATAGCGTTCTCCTGCGTCCCGGCTCCGTTGCGGTCCGGGTATGCGAGCAGAGCGCGGGATAGGCCGCGGGGTTGCGGCTTTCGCGGGAACGTGCGGCGCGGCGCGGTCACACCGTGAACGCCTGCCTGCCCTCCGCTTGGCCGTGTTGGAGGTAATGCAGCAGCGGGTCGATGTTGGCCTGACGGACGTCGGCATAGGCGGCGAGGTACTTGGTTGTGCTGAACGCGGCCGAGGGATCGCGCCCCTCTTGCCAGCCGAACTGCTCGTAGTGCAGCAGCGGGTCGACATGCGCCGCCGCCACGTCCGGGTTGTGGGCGAGGTAGTAGGTCGTGTCGAACAACGCGTCCGGGTTCAAGCCCTTCTGCCAGCCAGTCGCGTCGTAGCTCCAGGCGGCCTGTTGCGCCCCGGCTGTGCCGCCCGGGATCAGCGTCGCGCCGAGCTGATGATCGTAGAAGGCCGCGTCGATGAGCGGGTCGGCCGCTGCCGTGCCTCCGGCCAGGAACGTCAGCCGGCCCTCGAATTGGCCGTTCGTCGTGTAATGCAGGAGCGGATCGGTGCCGGCCGCGGCCACGTCGGGATACGCCGCCAGATACTTGCTGTCAGAGAACATCAGGCTCGGGTCGCGCCCCTCACGCCAGCCATACCGTTCGAAATGGAGCAGCGGATCGATACCGGCAGCCCTCACGTCGGGGTTCTGGGCCAAGTAGTAGCTCGTGTCGAAGAAGGCGCTCGGGTCGCGGCCTTCTACCCACCCATGGGCGAGGTAATGGACGCTGGCGTCCACCCCGGCCGCGCGCACGTCGGGGTTGGCGGCATCGTAGAACGCCGCATCGACCAGCGGGTCGGGCGCGGTGGCCGGCACCGCGATCGCCGCACGGCCCTCGGCCTGCCCATGCAGGTCGTAGTGGAGCAGCGGGTCGACGCCAGCAGCTTTCACGTCGGGGTTTGCGGCCAGGTAGTCGGCCGTGTCGAAGCTGGCCGACGGGTTGCGCCCCTCATGCCAGCCATACAGCTCGTAGTGCCGGAGCGGATCCATTCCGGATGCAGCCACGTCGGGATTATGCGCCAGGTAGTAGGACGCATCGAATAACGGGTCGGCTACGACCTGCGCGGCCGTGATGGTGACGGTAGCGCCGCTGTTCTGCGCGACCCCGCCCGCCGAATCGATGACGGTCACGGTGAACCCGGCGGTGCCGACCGACTTGGGCGTGAAGGTCACGGCGCGGGCCGCAGCCACGAGGCTCGCGAGTGTCCCGGTGACGGTGAAGGTGCTGCCGGACTGGTCGACCGTGCCTGCCCCGCGCACGCCGAGCGTGCCCAGCGACGGGTCTAGCAGGGTGATGGCGAGCGTGCCCGTCTGGGCATTCCCGTCGCTGATCGTGAACCCGGCGAACGGGCTCACATGCGCGGTCAGCGACACGCCCAGGGCGGTCGACAGCCCGGACAGGGTCGGCGGCGGCGGCGGCGCGACCACGCCCACGCTGCTCTGTACCGTGTTGGTGAAGACGCCTGCGCTGCTGGTCGCGTCCCCCGCGCTGATCGTGGTTTGCAGCAGCGCGCGGCCGCTCACCGCGCCCTCGGCCCGTACCACCATGCGGGTCACGATGGTCGTTCCGCCAACGGCACCTTGCGGCAACGTGACGGTGCCGAACGAGATCGAGCCGTCCGCACGCATCACGGGCGGTCCTGCTTGGAGCGCGGAGCCGACCGAGACGACCCTGCTGGACACCAGTTGCAGGCTGTCCTGTCCAGCCGGCAAGGCCGGGGTGATGGTGAAGTCGGGCAGCGTCCCGGTCGGCACGGTCACCGTGACGTCGAACGCGACCGTCTGCCCGCTGGCGACGGCCGACGGATCGGTTTCGGCTGTCACCACGGTGCGGGGCGCGGCCGTCACCAATACGGTCGACGCGGAGGCCGGGTTGGCCGCCGAGAGATCCGGCCCCGAGGGCGACGCCGCATATCCGGTCACGCTCGCGGTCGAGGACAACGACGCGAACGGTCCGGCCAGCGCACTGCCGGCATCGAGGCTGAAGGTGATCAGGGCCACGTTCGCGCCGGAACTGGCATCGTAGCCCTGCAAGGGCGCGTCGATCGTCAGGCCGCTGGCGCCGAACAGATCGCCGCTGGTGGACAGGTCGTTGTTGGCGCCGTCCGTCACGGTCAGGCCGATGCCGCCGCTCGGCACGACGAACCCGGCCGGCATCGTGTCCCGGAGCCGGACGTTGAAAGCCGGCGCGCCGGCCGTCATGTTCTGCACGGCGATGACGAAGGTCACGTCGTCCCCCGGCGAGACGCCGGATAGCGTGTCGTTGAACGGATCGGCCGCCAGACCGCCGCTGCTGACGGTGCCGCCGAACTGGCCGGTGAATGGGCTGAACCCGAACGGCCCGCCCGTTCCGCTGAATGTGTCGTTGTCCCCGGACGCGTAGAGGGTGCCGGTCTGCAGGGTGAGCACCGGCAACGTGGCGGGCATCGAACATCCTCGGATTGCTGTCCTGCAACCCTGGACGAAAATACCTAATGAGCGGTTAACGCCGCAGCAGCACGTCCTTGGCCTGGTTCACCCGGGACGCCAGCCAGTCCGACCCGCCCCCATCCGGATGAACGGCCCGCATCAGGTGCAACCAGGCCTCGCGCACCTCGGCCTCCGTCGCGCCGTCGGTCAGCCCCAATACGGCCAGCGCCTCGGCCCGGTCCATCGGCCCGCCGCGCGCCGGCCCGCTGAGGCCGCCCTGCCACATGCGCCACGCCAGCGGCGCCAGCAGCACCAACCCCGAAACGGCCAAGGCGCCGCGCCCCGTCACCAGCAGCAGTGCCGCTACGCCCAGCCCAACAAAGGCCGCGACCACGGCCAGCACCGTCTTGATCGCGCCGACGCTGGCCCGTGAGAACGCGGACACGCCGCCCGCAACCAGCACGACGAGCAAAAGACCGGCCGCAAGCCCGACCATGGCCCGGTCAGACGGCGCGCGTGCGCGCCTCCGCGAGCCGATGCATCTGCGCCTCCTGCGCCGCGACGGCTGCCACGTTGACGATGCCACGCGCCGTGACACTCGGGACCAGCACATGCGCCGGCTTGCTCATGCCCAGCAGGATCGGCCCGATCGGCAACCCGTCCGCCACGGCCTTGACCAGGTTGAAGGCGATGTTGGCGGCGTCCAACGACGGCATCACGAGCAGATTGGCGACCCCATCCAGCCGGCTATCGCTGACCATCCGCTCCCGCAGGCTCGGCACCAGCGCCGCATCCGGGTGCATCTCGCCATCCACCTCCAGCTCCGGCGCCAGCGCCCGGACCAGCTTCAGCGCGCGCCGCATCTTGCGGGCGCTGTCGCTGTTGCTGGTGCCGAAGCTCGAGTGCGACAGCAGCGCAACCTTTGGGACCACGCCGAAGTTGCGCACCGTGTCGGCAGCCATCACCGTCATCTCGGCGATCTCCTCAGCCGACGGGTCGACGTTCACGTGGGTGTCGCAGACGAAGATGTTGCCGGCGCCGGTGATCAGCGCCGACAGACCGTAGATGCGCGACACTTCGGGGCGTTTGGGGATCACAGGCAGCATGTAGGTCATCTGCCGCCACCAATCGCCCGTGCCGCCGCAGATCGCCGCGTCCACCTGGCCGGTGTGCAGCAGCATCGAGGCCGACACGGTGGCCCGGCGCAGCATCCGGCGCGCCGCCGCGTCCGGCGGCACGCCGCGCCGCCCCACGAGGTGCTGGTAGGTGTCCACCAGCGGGTCGAACACGGCCCGATCCCGCTCCGGGTCCATGATCTCGACCGCGTCGTCCAGCTTCAGCCGCAGCCCCATCGCACGGACCTGCTTCAGGATCTCGTCCCGGCGGCCCAGCAGCACCGGGTGCGCGACCCCGTCATCGACCAGCGTCTGCACCGCACGCAGCACACGCTCGTCCGCGCCCTCGGCGAACGCGATCCGCTGCAGGTCTTTCTTGGCGGCCTCCATCACCGGGCGCATGAGCTGGCCCGAGCGGAACACGAACTTCTCGAGGTCGCGCTTGTAGGCGTCGAAATCCTCGATCGGCCGGGTGGCGACGCCGCTGGCCATCGCCGCACGCGCGACGGCCGGCGCGATCTGCAGGATCAGGCGCGGATCGAATGGCTTCGGGATGATGTACTCGGGCCCGAACACCGGCGCGGCACCGCCATACGCCGCCGCGACCACCTCGCTCGCCTCGACCCGCGCCAGCTCCGCCGTCGCTTCCACGGCCGCGACCTTCATCGCCTCGTTGATCGTGGTCGCACCCACGTCCAGCGCGCCGCGGAAGATGAACGGGAAGCACAGCACGTTGTTGACCTGGTTCGGGTAGTCGGTCCGCCCGGTCGCGACAATCGCATCCGGCCGATCGGCGCGAACCAGCTCCGGCAGGATCTCCGGGTCCGGGTTGGCGAGCGCCAGGATCAATGGCTTATCGCCCAGCAACGGCAGCCACTCGCGCTTCAGCACGCCCGGCGCCGAGAGGCCGAGGAACACGTCGGCCCCCTCCAGCACGTCCGCCAGGCCGCGCGCATCGGTCTTGCGGGCATAGTTCGCCATGTTGGCGGGCATGTTCTCCTCCCGCCCCTCATACACCACGCCCTTGATGTCGGTCAGCGTCACGTTGCCGGCCGGCAGCCCCATCGTGACCAGCAGGTCGACGCAGGCGAGCGCCGCCGCGCCGGCACCCGACGTCACCAGGCGCACCTGGTCCAGCCGCTTGCCCTGCAACTGGAGGCCGTTGCGGATGGCGGCGGCGACGATGATGGCGGTGCCGTGCTGGTCGTCGTGGAAGACGGGGATCTTCATCGTGGCCCGCAGCCGCCGCTCGATCTCGAAACACTCGGGCGCCTTGATGTCCTCGAGGTTGATGGCGCCGAAGGTCGGCTCGAGCGCGGCCACCACGGTGCAGAACAGGTCCGGATCCTCGGCGTCCACCTCGATGTCGAACACGTCGATGCCGGCGAACTTCTTGAACAGGACGGCCTTGCCCTCCATCACCGGCTTGCCGGCCAGCGCGCCGATGTTGCCCAAGCCGAGCACGGCGGTGCCGTTGCTGATAACCGCGACCAGGTTGCCGCGGGCCGTGTAGTCGCGCGCGGTATCGGGATTGGCCTTGATCTCGAGGCAAGCGGCAGCGACGCCGGGCGAATAGGCAAGCGACAGATCGCGCTGGGTCGCCATGCGCTTGGTCGGCTCGACCGACAACTTTCCTGGTGTCGGCAGGCGATGATAGTCCAGCGCCGCCTTGCGGAAATTCTCGTCCATTCGCGCGTCCCCTCCACTTACGAGAGGTTTAAGCGCGTCCGTGGCGGAGGGGAACAGGTGTCCCCACCGCCGGCCGGCGACGGGAACTCGCAGATGCGTCCCCCTCCCTTGGGAGGGGGTCGGGGTGACGGTCCTGGCGCACCCGAGCTGAATGGCGGCGCATCGGGTACACCCTCACCCCGGCCCTCTCCCAATGGGAGAGGGAGAAGACGCCTTCTCGGGATCGTGCGAGCTTTCTCCTGGCTGCGGCGTCAGCCCGTAGGGCGCCATCAACGCCCAGACATGGGCGGGGACCATCCGCTTCATGCGGCGCGGCTTTTCCCGGCGCAGGTGCAGGATCGTCTCGGCGGCCTTCATCTCCACGCGCGTGCGGGCGAACTCAAGGCCGCGGGGGCCGATCCGTGGCATCAGCCAGCCGACGACCGGGCGCAGCCAATCGGGCATTGCGCGGAGCGGCAGGCCGCCGGCCGCCCGGGCGACATTGGCCATGAAGCCGCGCACCGCCCCGGCGCGCTTCCCGCGCGATCCCGGCGCCTGCAGCGCAACCTCCTCCCCCAACAGCCCCAGCAGCTCCTCGCCCCGGTCATTGCGGACCAGCAGCCACTGGCCACCCTCGCCAGCCATGTAGCCCACGGTGATGTCGGCCAGGACGTTGGTGTAGTCGACGCAGGTGCGGCAGGTGAGCGGGAAGAAGTCGGGCGGCAGCTTCGAGATCGGCAGCTGGAGGAAGGGGATGGTCTTCACCCGTCCATCGGTGAACCGCAGCTCCACCCGGTAGTCGGCCCGGAACTCCAAATAGGTGATGGTGGCCGGGTCGTCGGCGAGCAGGGCGAGGAAGTCGTGGAACCGCTCGGTGGTCGTGTTGTCCGAGCAGGGCGTGCCGATCACGTAGAGCCGATCGAACCCCAGCTCGGCCTCCAACGCCCGCAGCGCATGGACCTGGCAGGGGATGCCCACCACCGCGAGCCGCCGGAAGCCGCGCGCCCGCGCCGGTTCCAGCAGCGCCAGCAGCGGCGCGTAGCCCATCCGCATGCCCCGGCACGCCGCGAGGTCGGCTGCGTCGGTCACGAGCACCGGCACTGGCCGCCAGCGGTCGGACGGGTCGGCCACCATGGTCAGCACGGCGTCGACGGCGCCGGTCTCGAGCAGCCGCTCGGCGATGCGGGTGGTGATCCCGGTCCATTGCGCGCCCGGTGCGGGCGCCCGCAGCTCGGCGCGGAGCATGCGGCGGAACGGGCCGAAATGCAGCTCGTCCGGCCGGGCCGGGTCGCGCGCGCGGCCGTGCACCTGGGTTTCGAGGGCGGGGTAGTCGGGCTGGATGAACTGGCACGCGGTTGCGCAGCGGCGCGGCTCGGCCATGCGGGACACGCCGCAATCGGTGCACAGGGCGCGGGGGGCGGCGGGCCCGATAACCGGCGTCTCGATCGTCACGGTCCGACTGTCACGCATGGACTCCTGTCGCGGGACGAACCATCTACCGTGTCAGGAGAGCGGACAAGAATGCGGTCGAGAAGACTCGAACTTCCACAGGGTTTCCCCCACAAGCACCTCAAGCTTGCGCGTCTACCATTTCGCCACGACCGCACCGTGGCCGCAGGGCATACCCTGCGGGAAGCGGCCGTATAGCCGATGGATCAGCCGGTATCAATCGCGGACGTTGCCCCGTTGCAGTGGACGATGCAGGACGGGCTGCTCGGCTATGACGACGCGCTCGCTGCCATGCAGGCCCGGGTCGCTGGCATTCGCGCCGGCACCGCGGCCGAACAAGTCTGGCTGGTGGAGCACCCCGCGCTGTACACCGCCGGCACGTCGGCGCGCGACCATGATCTGGTGGCACCCGGCGCCCTGCCGACCCACCGCGCTGGCCGTGGCGGGCAGTGGACCTACCACGGGCCGGGGCAGCGCGTGGCCTACACGATGCTCGACCTCTCCCGGCGCCACGGCACGGTGCCGCCGCGTGACGTCCGATGTTTCGTGCACGGGCTGGAGGAGTGGCTGATCCGCGCGCTCGACCGCTTCAACGTCCGTGGCGAGCGGCGGGCCGGCCGGGTCGGGATCTGGGTGGCGGACCCGGCGACCGGGGCCGAGGCGAAGATCGCCGCCATCGGCGTTCGGGTGACACGCTGGGTGAGTTGGCACGGCGTGGCGCTGAACGTCGAGCCCACCCTGGCCCACTTCGCCGGCATCGTGCCCTGCGGCATCGCCGAGCATGGCGTGACGAGCCTGGCCGCGCTGGGCCTGCCGGTGACGATGGCCGATACGGACGTGGCACTCCGGGCGGCTTGGGACGAGGTGTTCTAGGGGGTTCTATCGAAAAAGACGGGGCCGACGACCCGACCCCCGGCCCCTCCCCGAAAGGAGAAGTTGAAGCGGGGTCATCGGGCGATCCGCCGGTCCAGCCGGGCCTCGAGGCGGCCGGCGCCATAGGAGATCGGCCAGCACAGGACGAAGTAAAACAACGCGACCAGCGGATAAACGACCATCGGCTGGAAGGTGACGTTCACCATCAGCTGCCCGGCCCGGGTCAGCTCGACGAAGCCGACGATGGCGGCCACCGAGGTGTTCTTGATCAGTTGCACCAGGAACCCGACCGTCGGCGGGATCGCGATCCGCGCCGCCTGCGGCAGGATGACGGTCCGCAGCGTCGCGCGGCGGCGCAGGCCGAGCGCGGTCGCCGCCTCCCACTGCGTGCGTGGGATCGCCTCGATCGTGCCGCGCCAGATGTCGCCCAGGAACGCCGCCGCGTACAGCGTGAACGCCAGCGCCACCGCCGGCCACGGATCGAGCCGCAGGCCGGTCACGACGGCCAGGCCGTAGAAGGCGACGAACAGCTGCATCAGCAACGGCGTCCCCTGCAGCAGGATCGTGAACGCCCACGCCATCGCCCGCACCGGCCTTAGCGGCGACACGCGCGCCAGCGCCACCACGAACCCGCCCAAGCCGCCGCCGACGAAGGCGACCAGCGTCAGCAACACCGTCCAGCGCAGCGCCGCCACCAGGAACATCAGCTCATGCGCGCCGAACCCGCGGCTCACGCGCGCGCGCCCATCGCCGGCCGGCCGCGCACGAACAGCGCCCAGAACCCGGCATCCAGCACCAGCCGCGCCAGCCCGGCCATGGCCAGGTAGATCCCGGTCGCCGCGAAGTAGAACTCAAAGCTGCGGAACGTGGTCGATTGCAGGCTGTTGACCGCCGACGTCAGCTCCTCGGCCGAGATCGCCGACACGACCGAGGACCCGAGCAGGATCAGGATGAACTGCGACGCCAGGCCCGGGTAGCAGACCCGCAGCGCCGGAAATAGCACGACGTGGCGGAAGATGCGCAGCGGCCCCAGCCCGAGCGCCCGTGCCGCCTCCGTCTGGCCCGCCGGCACCGCCTCGATCCCCGAGCGCAGGATCTCGGTCGCATAGCCGCCGAAGTTGAGCGCAAGGCCGATCACCGCCGCCTCGTCGGCGTCCATGTGGATGCCGAGCGACGGCAGCGAGAAATACAGGATGAACAGCTGCACCAGCAGCGGCGTGTTGCGGATGACCTCGACATAGGCCCGCACGGCGCCCCTGGCCACGCCGAAGCGGGACCCGGCCGCGACGGTGCAGAGCATTGCGGCCGCCAGGCCGAGCACGAACGCCGCGGCCGACATCCAGAGCGTCGCCTCGGCACCGTCCAGCAGATTCGGCCAGTTGTCCCGGACGACGCCGAACTGGAAGACGTAGTGCACGCCTACAGCGTCGGCAGCTCCGGCAAGTCGACCTTGGTGTAGCGCTTATAGAGATCGGCCAGCACGCCGTTGCGAGCGTTCAGGAACACCCACGTGTTCACCCACGCGCGCAGCTCCACATCGGCATGGCGCACGATCGGGCCGTAGAAGGCGCGGGTCACCGTCAGCTTCTTCTCGATGCCGGCGTCCGGGTTGCGCTCGATGACGGAGTTCATGGCGAACTCGGTCATCGCCGCCGCGTCCACCTGGCCCGACAGCAGGGCCTGGATCGTGCCGCTGATATCATCGAACCAGACGATGCGGGTGCCCTTCGGCGCCACCTTCGGGACCGTCGCCTCCTCCAGGGTCGCGCGGGTGATGCCGATGCGCTTGCCGGCCATGTCGTCGAGCTTGGCGATCGCGGTCTTCTGCGGGCCGAACACGACGATCGTCAGCGCGCCGTTCGGGTTGCAGAACGCGACCGTCTTGGCACGGTCGAAGGTGATCGAGATCGACGACAGGGTGAGGTCGCAGCGTCCGGCCAACAGCGACGGGATGCGCTGGGTCGAGACGACCTGCTGCAGATCGAGCTCGACCCCGAGGTCCTTCGCGAGCTGGCGGCAGTTCGCGACCTCGACCCCGTCCGGCTGCCCGTCGGAACCGATGATCCCGAACGGCGGGGAGCTGGTGTCGCACGCGATGCGGATCACCTTCTCCTTCAGGATGCGATCCAGCGTCGTCGTCCCCGACTGACCGGACGATTGGGCGGCCGCTGGCGGCACGAACGCGGCGAGCGTCAGTCCGGCAAGGCCAGACCCGGCAACCAGGCCACGGCGGTTCATGATGGCGCTCTCCCCAATCGTCGTTGCTGCCATAGTTCTGCCGTTGACCCCGGCGCGCAACCCTGGCGGGCCACTTCGCCACAGGCGCCGCGGGTTCGCGCGCTGCCGCGTCGACCCACCCCCGGCCCCTCCCTGCCAGGGAGGGGAGGATTACAGGCTGGCCCGCGCCTCGAAGCCGGCCAGCTCCTCCGGTTCGGTCAGGTCTTCATGGATCAACCGCACCGCTGCCCCGGGCGGCCCGCGGCGGCAGGCGCGCAGCAGCTCCTCGACTGCTGCGGCGTCGCCCTCGACGAGCGCCTCGACCGATCCATCCGACCGGTTGCGTACCCAGCCGGCGACGCCCAGGGGCGCCGCGGCGTGCAGCATCCAGTGCCGGTACCCGACACCCTGGACCACGCCCTCGATTCGAAGCCGCTTGGCGATCATGGGGCGGCGGCGAGGCGGAGGAAGCGTTCGGCGAGCGCCACGTCCGCCGCGACCTGATCTCGGCGACGCGCCGCTTCGGCATCCTCGCCCCATTGCTCGACCTCGAACAGCTCGTCGAGCGACGCCGTCCGGTGCGCGTCCGCCGCGTCGAGCGCCCCGGCCTGCAGCGCGAGGCCCAGCACGGCGCTGCCAAGGGATGGGATGGCGATGCCCAGCCCAGCCAGGACCATTGGGTCGAAGCCGGCCATGACGGCCTGTACCCGGGCCAGCGCCGCCGGGTCCTGCCGGTGGAACATGATGCCCTCGGCCGGTTCGAGCCTTGCGCCATGAGTCCGCTCGAGCCAGTCAAGCCAAGGCTGCCACGTGCGGGCCTGGCGGATTACCAGCGCGGCAGGCCGGTCGGCCCGGTAGCAGAGCAGGTCGGTTTCGGCGTAGGCGGCCAGTGCGGCCGCGGTGGGCGCCGGGTCGGGCGCGATGCGCTCCTGCGCGGTGCCGGCAAGGCGTGTGAGCGGGACCTGGTCCATGGTCATCGTGCCGCCCTTGGCGCGCCCCGCTTCCTGCCACTCCGCCCCGATCGCGGCGGCAAGCATGCGGCCCGGCACGAGCAACGGGGCGCCGCCGGGGACGCGCATGGGCTTGCCGTCCAGCAGGATCTCGAAGCCGCCCGCCCGCTGCCCGACCACGGCTTCATCCCAGAAGCGCTTGACGGCACTCACCGCGCCCCATCCTGGCGCACCTGCGCGAGCGCCGCCGGGCAGGGGTCGGCGCTCGCCGCACCGATCGAGATGCCGAAGCGGCCGGGCGCGATCACGCCCTTGTCGGCCTGAGCGTGCGGCGCGCGCCACGGCCCCGACACATGGACCGGCACCTTGACCGGGAATGGCCCGATCCGCAGCTCCGGCCGCAGATGCAGGTCCATCGTCTCGCCCCCAAGGTCGAGCTGTCCGTCCCCCTCCAGGCGCAGCTTCGACGCATCCAGCGTCAGCGCCTGCAGCGTGACCTGCCCCGCCGTCGCCTCGGCGCGGACGGCAAGGCAGCGCAGCCGGCTGCGCCCTGCCGCATCGAGCGACACCCCCGCCCCGCGCAGCGCCGGACCGAACAGCGCCGCCAAGGCCTGGTTGTCGATGTCGCCCTCCGTCAATGCCAGCGCGACGTGTCCGCCCGCAGAGGCGGCGAGCGCATGCGCCGTCTCGCCCGCCAGCTTGACGTCCACGTCCACGTCCACCTGCCCGGTGATCGCGCCAGGCGCGCCGGCCACGCCCGCCAGCGCTGCGCCGTCGAGCCCCGCCCCGTGCAGCACGACCGCGACCGTCGGCGGCTGCGCAGCGGCATCGGCCTGCAGATCGGCCCGGATCGGCCCACCTGGCGCCGTGACCACGGCCGGCCCGACCCGAAGCTGCCCGTCACGCAGCAGCAGCCGCAGATCGTGCACGGCATACGCGGCGCCGCGATAACCGACCTGCCCGGCCGACCCGGTCACGTCCACATCGGCCCGGCGCAATGCCGCGAACGGCAACGCATGGTCCGGTATCATGGGCAAGCTGGCCGGCGGGGCCGGTCCTGGCGCGGACGTTGGGGCCGGTGCGGTTGGCACCGGCGCCGGCGTCGGCGCGACGGTCGACGCGGGCGCCAGTATCGCATCGAGGTCCAACCGCTGCGACGTCACCGTGCCCGCCAGCGACGGCCGCGGCGCCGTGCCCACGGCCAGGTCGCCCGCCAGGTCGCCCTCCCGTGCGACGACCCGCAGCCCGCGGAGCAGCACGCCCGCGCCAGACGGCGCCGGCTGCACCCGCACGTCGAGCGCCGCATCGTGCAGGCCCGGCAGCGCCAATCCCGCCAGGACGCCGCTCCGCTGCAGGTCGGGCACCTTCACCGCGACGCTCCCCGCCAGCGACGCCGGTGTCAGCGTGCCGTCCACCGTCAGCGACGCCGCGTCGCCCGACAGCGCGCCCTGCACCGCCCAAGGCGCCGGCCCGAGCTGTGCGACCGTGGCGTCCAGCGTCAGCGGCAGCGCCCGCAACGCGCCCTCCGCCTCGATATGCAGCGGCTGGCCCAAACCGTCCGACGTCGCGCGCAGCCGGGTCAGGTGCAGGCCGGGCATGACGCTGCCCAGATCGGAGTCGCCCACCAGCAGTTTCAACTCGTCCGCCCCGGCCGCGCCGACCCGGGCGTGCACCAGCATCTGATGCAGCGGCGGCAACTCCCGGCCGGCCGCCTTGCCCCAGGCAGCCAGGTCCTCGATCCCCGCATCCAACGCCATCGCCGACCCCGGCAGGCTGTTCGCATACAGCGACAGGCCGCCGCCTTGCGCACCCAGCAGGAACGTGTCCCCGTCGGCGCCCGCCGGATCCGTGCTGCCCATGACCTGCAGCGTCACGCCCCCGATCGTGATGGTGCCCGCAACCGGTCCCCCCGATGGCGCCGCCGTCAGCGACGGCACCAGCACCGGCGGTACGCCCAGCCAGGCGATCCGCCCGTCCACCACCTGCACCGTCCCGATCTCGACCGGGCGCCGCGGCTGCGATGGGCCGGGCGCCGCGCCCGTCGGCGCCGGCGGCCGCTGCCAGTTGCCCCGGCCTTCCCCGTCCCGCTCCAGCAGCACGTCCAGCCCCTCGACCGTCACCGAAGGGATCTCGACCCGGCCCCGCAGCAGCGGCAGCAGCGCGATCCGCGCCCCGGCCCGCTCCACGGTCGCGAAGGCCGGCCTGGAGAAGCCGGCGCCGTTGAGCAGCGCCACCTGCCGAATCGCGATCCCCGGGTGCAGCGACCACGCGACCGTCCCCGGGCCGATCGTCGCGGCATGGCCCGTCGCCCGTTCCAGCGCCGCCACGATCCGGTCGTGCGCCGCCTGCGAGTTCAGCAGCGCGTTCGCGCCCAGGATCGCCGCCCCCGCCAGCAGGACGAGCACCAGCAGCGCGCCGCCCACCACGCGCGTCATGCGCGCACCGGCTTGGCCGCGTGCCGCGCCTCGAAGCCCAGCGTCTTGAACGTCTCGCGCATGTGCGGCGGCAGCCCGGCCTCCACCACCAGCCGCCCACCGGCCGGGTGCGGGATGTCCAGCGCCCGGGCATGCAAATGCAGCTTGTCGCTCAGCCCGTCGACGATGGCGCTGAACGCGCCGTTCTGGTCGGGCTCGTGATACTTGCGGTCGCCGACGATCGGCGCACCCAAGGCGACGCAGTGCACCCGGAGCTGGTGCGTGCGGCCGGTTACCGGGTTCAGCTCCAGCCAGGCCAGCTTCTGCCCGGCGTTGTCGACCGTCGTGTAGTCGGTCACCGCGCGCTGCGCCTCCTCGTCGTCGCGCGTCGCCGGCACGCTGCGCTCGCCGCGGGCGCCGGCGTATTTCAGCAGCGGCAGATCGATCCGCCCCTCCACCGGCACTGGCCGCCCGGCGACGACGGCCCAGTAGGTCTTGTGCACGTCGCGCCCGCGGAACGCCGCCGCGAGCTTCGCCGCGACACCGGGCGTCCGCGCCAGCAGCAGCACGCCCGAGGTGTCGCGGTCCAGCCGGTGCACCAGCCGCGGCCGCGGGCCGCCCTCGTCGCGCAGCCCCTCCAGCATGCCGTCGAGGTGCTTCGAAATGCCCGGTCCGCCCTGCACCGCCAGCCCGTGCGGCTTGTCCAGCACGAACAGCTGCTCGTCGCGATACAACAGCATCTGCTCCAATTCGCGCCGCAGCAGCGGGTCCGGTCCCCGCGCCAGCTCGATCTTGGGAGCCGGCCCGCTCGGCATCGGCGGCACGCGCACGGACTGGCCCGGCGCGAGCCGCAGCCCGGTCTCGACCTTCTTGCCGTCGACGCGGATCTGGCCCAGCCGGCACGCCCTCTGGATCGCCGACTGCTGCACCCCCGGGAAGTGCCGCCGGAACCAGCGGTCCAGCCGGATGTCGGCCTCGTCGTCGGTGATCGTCCGTGTCTCAACCACGCTTCGTGTCCCTCAGCGCCGCCCAGTGCGCCATCCGCTTGCCCAGCTCCCGCTCGAAACCGCGGTCCTTCGGCTGGTAGAACTGCATCCGCTCGAGCCCGTCCGGGAGGTAGTCCTGGCCGGAGAAGGCGTCGTCCGTGTCGTGGTCATAGTCGTAGCCGCTGCCGTAGCCGAGCGTCTTCATCAGCTTGGTGGGCGCGTTAAGGATATGCGCCGGGGGCATCAGGCTGCCGGTCGACCGCGCCGCCTTGGCGGACTGCTTGGTGGCCATGTAGAGCGCATTGGATTTGGGGGCCGCGCCCAGATAGACGACCGCCTGGGCGATCGCCAGCTCTCCTTCAGGACTGCCGAGGCGTTCGTAGGCCTCCCACGCGGCCATGGCCTGGGTCAGCGCCGCCGGGTCGGCGAGGCCGATATCCTCGGAGGCGAAGCGGACGAGGCGGCGCGCGATGTAGCGCGGGTCCTCGCCGCCCAGGATCATGCGCTGGAACCAGTAGAGCGCCGCATCCGGATCCGATCCGCGCAGCGATTTATGCAGGGCGGAGATGAGGTTGTAGTGCTCCTCCCGGTCCTTGTCGTACAGCGCCGCCCGCCGCCCGATCGCCAGTGCGAGCCCGGCCGCATCCAGCGCCGGCCCCTCCGGCATCGCCAGAAGCTGCTCGGCCATGTTCAGCAGATAGCGCCCGTCACCGTCGGCCATGGCGCCGAGTGCCGCGCGCGCCTCGGGCACGACCGGCAACGGACGGCCGGCTTCGGCCTCGGCACGGGCCAGGATCTGCTCCAGCGCGTCCTCGTCGAGCCGGCGCAGCACCAGCACCTGGCAGCGGGACAGCAGGGCGCCATTGAGCGCGAAGGACGGGTTCTCCGTCGTGGCGCCGACCAGGACGATGGTGCCGTCCTCGACCACAGGCAGAAAGCCATCCTGCTGCGCGCGATTGAACCGATGCACCTCGTCGACGAACAGCAGGGTGCGGCGCCCGCCGGCCCGCAGCCGCGCCGCGTCCTCGAAGATGCGTTTCAGATCCGCGACGCCAGAGAACACGGCCGATAGCGCCACGAACTCGAGCCCGGCCGCCTCTGCCAGAAGCCGCGCGATGGTCGTCTTGCCGACCCCGGGCGGTCCCCAAAGGATCAAGGAGGCCAGCGCGCCACGCTCGAGCATTCGCGTCAACGTGCCGGCCGGCCCGAGCAGGTGGGCCTGACCCACGATCTGGTCCAGCGCCGCCGGGCGCAGCCGCTCCGCCAACGGCCGCGACTCCGGCGACCCGGCAAACAGTTCTGGCGGTCGGGCAGCGCGCGGCATGCCTGTTAGATAGGGCGGCGCGGCGGCAAAAGCACGCCAGGCTGGCGCCTGGACGGCAAACTGCCGATCGTCATGTCTGCGACGGCCGTCGCCACACTGGTCGTCGGGTCGTGAAACGATGCCTTCTGGCCTCCCCTCCAGAATGGGGAGACACAGTCGTTGGGCCTGCCGTGACGCTACGCGTCGGCGTCGTCGGCGCGCTCCATCACCGGGCCGCTGTCCAGTCCCTTGGCGGCAACGTCGCGGTCCACCAGTTCGATCACCGCCATCGTCGCCATGTCGCCGTAGCGCAGGCCGGCCTTGAGCACGCGGGCGTAGCCGCCCTGTCGCGCCTTGTAGCGGTCGGCCAGGGTCGTGAACAGCTTGGCAACGACCGTCTCGTCCTGTAGCTGGCTCATCGCCTGGCGCCGGGCATGCAGGCCGCCCCGCTTGCCAAGCGTGATCAGCTTTTCGGCAACCGGGCGCAGCTCCTTCGCCTTCGGCAGCGTCGTCGTGATCTGCTCGTGCTTGATCAACGCCTGCGCCATGTTCTTGAACATGGCCTGGCGATGACTGGCGGTAACGCCGAGCTTCCGGCCGGCAACACCGTGACGCATGGTCCTACTCCCTTAACGGCTCAAAACGGCTCATCGAGCCGCTTGGCCAGTTCCTCGATATTCTCCGGCGGCCAGCCCGCCACGTTCATCGCCAGCGACAAGCCCATCGCCGACAGCACTTCCTTGATCTCATTCAAGGATTTACGGCCGAAGTTCGGCGTCCGCAGCATCTCCTGCTCGGTCTTCTGCACCAGGTCGCCGATATAGACGATGTTGTCGTTCTTAAGGCAGTTGGCGCTCCGCACCGACAGCTCGAGCTCGTCGACCTTGCGCAGCAGGTTGCGGTTGAACGGCAGGTCGTCCTGCGGCTCGTCGGCGCGGGCGAGCTGCGGCTCGTCGAAATTGATGAACAGCTGCAACTGGTCTTGCAGGATCCGTGCAGCCAACGCCACCGCATCCTCCGGCGTCACCGCGCCGTTCGTTTCCACCTGCAGCAGCAGCTTGTCGTAGTTCGTCACCTGCCCCACGCGCGTCGGCTCCACGCGGTAGCTGACGCGCTTGACCGGCGAGTAGATCGCGTCGACCGGGATGAGGCCGATTGGCGCGTCCTCGGGCCGATTGGCGCTCGCGGGCTCGTAGCCCTTGCCCATGTTCACCGTGAACTCCATGCCGAGCTTCACGCCGTCATCGAGCGTGCAGATCACCAGGTCGGGGTTCATCACGTCGATGTCGTGCCCGGTCTGGATCTGCGCCGCCGTCACCTCGCCGGGGCCGGTCGCCGTCAGGACCATCCGCTTCGGACCCTCGCCATGCATGCGGAGCGCGAGTTGCTTGATGTTCAGCACGATGTCGGTGACGTCCTCACGGACGCCGGGGATGCTGCTGAACTCGTGCAGCACGCCGTCGATCTGCACGGCCGTGACGGCGGCACCCTGCAACGACGACAGCAGGACGCGGCGCACGGCGTTGCCGAGCGTCATCCCGAAGCCGCGCTCGAGCGGTTCGGCCACCACCGTCGCCACGCGGCCCGGGTCGCTCCCGGGCTCGACGTCGAGCTTTTCCGGCTTGATCAGGCTTTGCCAGTTCCTCTGGAGGACCATGGATCGTCTCCAACAATACGGGACGGCGCCGCGTCCACCGCGGCGCCGTCCCCCTTACTCAGGGATTAGTCGTGTCCGCCGGCGTCAGACGCGGCGGCGCTTGCGCGGCCGGCAACCGTTATGCGGGATGGGCGTCATGTCGCGGATGGCGGTGATGGCGAAGCCGACCGCCTGCAGGGCCCGCAGCGCGCTCTCGCGGCCGGAGCCGGGCCCGCTCACCTCGATCTCGAGCGTCTCCATCCCGTGCTCGCGCGCCTTGCGGCCGGCATCCTCGGCCGCGACCTGCGCGGCATAGGGCGTGCTCTTGCGGCTGCCCTTGAAGCCCTGCATGCCGGACGACGACCAGGCGATCGTGTTGCCCTGCGCGTCCGTGATGGTCACCATCGTGTTGTTGAAGGTCGCGTTCACGTGCGCGACGCCGGCGATGATGTTCTTGCGCTCCTTGCGGCGGGGGGCGCGGGCGGTGGCGGGCTTCGCCATGGGCAGACTTCCTGACAGTTATGGCCGGCGCAGGACGCCGGCCTGGAGGCAAACGCCTCGGCGATGGACTACTTCGTAACTTTCTTCTTGCCGGCGATCGCGACCGCCTTGCCCTTGCGGGTGCGCGCGTTCGTGTGGGTCCGCTGGCCATGGACTGGCAAACCGCGGCGATGACGCAGGCCGCGGTAGCAGCCGAGATCCATCAGCCGCTTGATGTTCATCGCGACTTCACGCCGCAGGTCCCCCTCGACCCGGTAGTCACGGTCGATCAGCTCGCGGATGCGGAGCACCTCGTCATCCGAAAGCTGGTTGACCCGGCGCTCGTCCGGAATGTTCAGTTGCCGGCAGATGTCCACCGCGTTCGACGGACCGATACCGTAAATGTAGCGCAGGCTGATCAGGACCCGCTTGTTGGTCGGGATATTCACACCGGCAATACGCGCCACGCTGCTCTCTCCTGGTCGCCCCCGGGCACGCCGCGGTCGGCGTGTGGGCCATGCTGGAACCTCTGCTCGCCCGATGGCGCTGGAAGCCCGTAAAAACGTCAAACAACCCGGGCCTTGACGGCCAGGGCGAAGGGCGCGGACTATACAAGTGATCGCACCGAAGTCAACGCATTCAGATCACTTTCCCGTTATGAGACGTGCGTCAGGCCGGGCTGTGTGTGCTGGCTCGAATGCTGGCCAGCGCCGCCTCGATCTGGTTCGACACGTCGTCCATCTCTGCCATCCCATCGACGACGATCAGGCGGCCGAGTGCCTCGTAGTGCGGAATGATCGGGGCCGTCTGCGTGTGGTAGACCTCGAGCCGGGTCGCGACCTTGTCACGCTGGTCGTCGGACCGGCGGACGAACTCATGGCTGCCGCACACGTCGCACGTGCCTTCCACGCGCGGCCGATGGAACTGGTCGTGGTAGCCGGCGCCGCACTTGCCGCAGGTGAACCGGCCAGCGATCCGGTCCACAAGCAATGCGTCATCGACCCGCAACTCGATGACGGCCTCGATGCGCTTGCCGGCGCGCGACAGCATCTGGTCCAGCGCTTCGGCCTGGGCGACGTTGCGCGGGAAGCCGTCGAGGATGAAGCCGGCCGAGGCGTCCGGCTGCGTGATGCGCGCCTGCAGCATATCGACCAGCAACGCGTCGGGCACCAGTTGCCCGGCCTCCATGAGCGCCTTGGCCTTTTGCCCCGTCTCGCTCCCCGCCGCCACTTCGGCGCGCAGCATCTCGCCCGTCGAGATCTGCGCCATGCCATGACGCTGCTCCAAGCGCTTCGCCTGGGTTCCCTTTCCGGCGCCGGGCGGACCCAGCAATATGACGTTCATTCCTCATCCCCTTTCGGGCGAGCGTGGCTCATGCCCGCCGGCCCTTGACGCGGCCCTTGCGGATCAGGCCTTCGTATTGATGCGCCAGCAGATGGGACTGGATTTGCGTGACCGTGTCCATCGTCACCGAGACGATGATCATCAGGCTGGTGCCGCCGAAGTAGAACGGCACGCCATACTTGCTGATCAGGATCTCGGGAAGCATGCAGACGATGCAGAGATAGATCGCGCCGACCGTGGTCAGCCGCGACAGGATCGTGTCGAAGTAGTCGGCCGTGTTGCTGCCGGGGCGAACGCCGGGGACGAAGCCGCCATACTTCTTCAAGTTGTCCGCCGTCTCCTGCGGGTTGAACACGACGGCGGTGTAGAAGTAGCTGAAGAAGATGATCATGCCCGCGTAGGCCGCCATATAGAGCGGCTCGCCATGCGCCAGCTTGGCGCCGATCCAGCCCAGCCACGATGTCTGCGTTTGGTTCGAGAAGCCGGCGATCGTCGCCGGGATCAGCAGGATCGAGCTGGCGAAGATCGGTGGGATGACGCCGGCCGTGTTCACCTTCAGCGGCATGTGGGTCGAGTCGCCGCCGAACATGCGCTGCCCGACCTGGCGCTTCGGATACTGGATCACCACCCGCCGCTGGGCCCGCTCCATGAACACGACGAAGGCGATGACCGCGACCGCGATGACGATGAACGCGAGGATGAAGAACGGCGAAAGCTGCCCGATCCGGCCGAGATCCAGCAGGCTCGCCAAGGCATGCGGCAGGTTGGCGACGATGCCGGCGAAGATGATCAGGCTGGTGCCGTTGCCGACGCCGCGCGCCGTGATCTGCTCGCCGATCCACATCAGGAACATCGTTCCGCCCACCAGCGTGATCACGCACGACAGCCGGAAGAACAGCCCGGGGTCGATCACCGCCGAGACGTCACCGCTCCGCATGCCCTCCAACCCCGCCGCCATGCCGTAGGACTGCACCAGCGCGATCAGCACCGTGATGTAGCGCGTATACTGGTTGAGCTTCTTGCGCCCGCTCTCGCCCTCTTTCTTGAGGGTCTCGAGCGACGGCACCGCAGCAGACATCAGCTGCACGATGATGCTGGCGCTGATGTAAGGCATGATGTTCAGCGCGAACACCGTCATCCGCCCGAGCGCGCCGCCGCTGAACATGTCGAACATGCCCAGGATGCCGCCGCCGTGCTGGCTGAGCATGTCGCCCATCACCTGCGCATCGACGCCAGGCACCGGAATGTACGTGCCGAGCCGGTACACCAAGAGCGCACCGAGGGTGAACCAGATCCGCTGCTTCAGCTCCGTCGCCTTCGCGAAGGACCCGAGGCTCATGCTGGACGCGAGCTGTTCGGCCGCCGATGCCATGGATGGTGTCTCCCAACATGAGAACGGCGCCCCACCCGACCGGGGTGCGGGCGCCGCGACGCCTTAATTGGTGCCCGGGCGCGTCGATGACAACACGCCGGGGCGCAACCGCCTCAAACGGCCGGCGCGTCCTCGGTGGCGCGCGGCGCCACCGTCGTCGTCACGGTTCCGCCCGCTGCCTGCACCTTCTCGACAGCCGACGCGGATGCACCCGATACCGTCACCGTGAGCGGCGACGTCACCTCGCCCGTCGCCAGCAGCCGCACGCCGGCGAGCTTGCCGAGCCGCACGAGCCCGGCTGCGGCCAACGTCGCCTCGGTGATCTCGGCGCCGATCTTGCCGTCGTTCACCGCCTTCTGGATCGTGCCGAGGTTGATCGGCGCATATTCCTTGCGGAACAGGTTGTGAAACCCGCGCTTCGGCAGCCGCCGGTAGATCGGCAGCTGGCCGCCCTCGAACCCGTTCAGCGCGACGCCTTCACGCGCCTTCTGGCCCTTGACGCCCTTGCCGGACGTCTTGCCCTTGCCCGAGCCGATGCCGCGGCCCAGCCGCTTGCTCTTCAGGTGAGCGCCCTCATTGTCGCGGATCTCGTTCAGCTTCACTTGTTCGTCTCCCCGAACACGGCCGGCACCAGCGCGTCATCCTTCGACGCCGGCGGGTCAGCCACCACGAGGTGCGCCACCCGGCGGATCATGCCGCGCACCGAGGGCGTGTCCTCGAGCACACGCGTCTTGCGCAGCTTGCCCAGGCCGAGCCCGCTCAAGGTCTGCAGCTGGTCCTTCTTGCGGCCCAGGCCGGACCGGACCTGCGTCACCGTGACCGTCTTGCGATCAGACATCGGCCGTCTCCCCGGCCTCGACGGCCTCGCGCTTGCCGAGGATGTCGGCCACTTTCTTGCCGCGGCGGGCGGCCACGCTGCGCGGGCTGCCGCACCGCTGCAGGGCCGCGAAGGTGGCCTTGACCATGTTGTGCGGATTGCGGCTGCCGAGCGACTTGGCCACCACGTCGCCGATGCCCAGCGTCTCGAACACCGCGCGCATCGGGCCGCCGGCGATGATGCCGGTGCCGGCCGTCGCCGAGCGCAGCACCACGTGCCCGGCGCCGAACACGCCCTCCACGTCGTGATGGAGCGTGCGGCCTTCCTTCATCGGCACCCGGATCAGTGCGCGCTTGGCCCGCTCGGTCGCCTTGCGGATCGCCTCCGGCACCTCGCGCGCCTTGCCGGCGCCGTAGCCCACGCGCCCCTTCTGGTCACCAACGACAACGAGCGCCGCGAACGCGAACCGCCGGCCGCCCTTCACCACCTTGGCCACGCGGTTGATCGTGACCAGCTTGTCGATCAGCTCGTCGCCGCCGTCATGGTCGCCGCCGCCGCCGCGCCGATCGCGATCGCGTCCGCCGCGGTTGCCGCCGCCGTCCCGTGCTTCCCGTGCCATATCGATCGCTCCTAGAACGCCAGCCCGGCTTCACGGGCGGCGTCGGCCAGCGCCTTGACGCGGCCGTGATACAAATAAGCGCCGCGGTCGAACACGACCATCGTCACCCCGGCCGCGGTCGCCCGCTCGGCCACCAGCTTGCCGACCGCCGCCGCCGCCGACCGGTCCGCGCCCGTCTTCAGACCCGTCTTCAGGTCCTTGTCGAGGCTGGATGCCGCGGCCAGCGTGCGGCCTTGCTGGTCATCGATCACCTGCGCGTAGATGTGCTTGCCCGAGCGGAACACCGACAGGCGCGGACGCCCGGCCGACTTCTGCCGCAACTGGTAGCGCAGGCGCTGCTGCCGGCGCGCCTTCAAATCATATGTCGCGGCCATCTTACTTCTTCTTGCCTTCCTTGCGCCGGATCTGCTCGCCGTCGTACTTCACGCCCTTGCCCTTGTATGGCTCGGGCGGGCGATACGCCCGGATCTCGGCGGCGACCTGCCCGACAAGCCGCTTGTCGACGCCCGTGATCACGATCGCGGTCGGGCGCGGCGTGGTGATCGTGATGCCTTCCGGCACCGGATAGACGACATCGTGCGAGAAGCCCAGGTTCACGACCAGGTTCTTGCCCTGCACCGAGGCGCGGAACCCGGTCCCGGTAATCTCGAGCGTCTTGGTGAACCCCTCCGAGACGCCCTTGACCATGCTGGCCACCAGCGCCCGCGTCGTGCCCCACATCATCCGGTTCTGCGTCGCGTTGGTGCGCGGCGTCACCGTGATCTTGCCGTCCTCGATCGATGCGTCGACCAGGTCCGTCAGCGGCAGGCTCAGCATGCCGAGCTTGCCCTTCACCTGGAACACGCGCTCGGCCAGGGTGGCCGTCACCCCCGCCGGAACATCGACGGGATACTTGCCTACACGAGACATGTCTGCATCCCTCCTTAGAAGACCCGGAACAGCACTTCGCCGCCCACGTTGGCCGCGCGCGCCTCGCCATCGGACAGAACGCCACGCGGGGTCGACAGGATCGACACGCCGAGCCCGGCATAGACCCGCGGCAGCTCCTTGATCTTCGAATAGACCCGGCGGCCCGGCTTGGACACGCGGGTGATCTCCTTGATCACCGGCTCGCCCTCGTTATACTTCAGCTCGATGCGAAGCTGCGCCACCCCAGGCCGCAGCTCCTCGGCCGAGTAGCCCCGGATGAAGCCTTCGCGCTTCAACGCCTCGAGCACGTTGGCGCGCAGTTTCGACGCCGGGGCCACGCACATCGCGTGCCGGCTGCGTTGCGCGTTGCGGATGCGGGTGATCATGTCACCCAGCGGATCGGACATCGACATCGCGCGCTCCTACCAGCTCGCCTTGACGACGCCGGGCAACATCCCGGTGTTCGCCAGCTGCCGCAGCATGTTCCGCGACAGCTTGAACTTGCGATAGTTGCCGCGCGCCCGCCCGGTCAGGGCACAGCGCAGCTTGATCCGCACCGCCGCCCCGTTGCGCGGCATCTCGGCCAGCTTGATCGACGCCTCGAACCGGTCCTCGACCGCCGCCGAGCGGTCCATCACCCGGGCCTTCAGCTCAGCCCGCTTGCCCTTGTCGCGGGCCGTCATCTTCTCCCGCTTCTCGTTGCGGTTCACCGACGATGTCTTCGCCATACCCTGCTACTCCTCGGAACCTGCCGCCTCCAGCCCCTGAGTGGCTGGCGGCAGACGGTTTTCCAAACGCGTTGAACCCAGAAGCCTCAGAGCTTGGCGCCCTCGGGCTGGAACGGAATGTCGAGCGCCTTCAGCAGCGCCTTCGCCTCGACGTTCGTCTTGGCGGTGGTCACGAAGATGATGTCCATGCCGCGCACGTCCGTCACCTTGTCGTAATCGATCTCCGGGAAGATGATCTGCTCCTTCAGCCCCATGGCGAAGTTGCCCCGGCCGTCGAAACCCTTGTTGGCCGGGATCCCACGGAAGTCGCGCACCCGCGGCAGCGCAATCGTCACCAGCCGGTCCAGGAACTCATACATGCGGGCCGAACGCAGCGTGACCTTGCAGCCGATCGGCAGGCCCGCGCGGATCTTGAACCCGGCGATCGCCTTCTTGGCGACGGTCTTCACCGGCTTCTGACCGGCGATCAGCATCAACTCGGCAACCGCGGAATCGAGCTTCTTCTGGTCGCCCGCCGCCTCCCCCACACCCATGTTGATGACGATCTTCTCGAGCTTCGGCACTTCCATCGGGTTGGAGTACTTGAACTCGTCCTGCAGCTTGGCGCGGATCTCGTCGCGGTAGCGCTTCTGCATCCGCGGCGTCTCCTTCGGCGCCGACGCGACCTTGCCGGCGGCGACGTTCACGCCCTCGGTCTTCTTGCCGCGCGCTTCCTTGGCCGGTACCGCCATGCCGGGGCCGCCCTTGTTGCCGCCCTTGCCGCCGGCAGGCGCGCCCGCCTTGCCCTTGTTCTTGCTGTCGCTCATGTCCTCAGCCCTCGATCACGTCGCCGCTGCCCCGGGCGAAACGGACCTTCCGCCCATCATCCAGAACCCGGAACCCGACGCGGGTCGGCTTGTCCGTCTTGGGGTCGATCAGCGCCAGGTTCGACAGATGGATCGTCGCCTCCTGCTCGATGATCCCGCCCGGCTTTCCCATGCCCTGCGCCTTCGTGTGGCGCTTGGCGATGTTGACGCCCTGCACGATCGCCCGGTCGTCCTTCGGCCGCACCGCGAGCACTTCGCCCCGCTTGCCCTTGTCGGCGCCCGTGATCACCACGACCCGGTCGCCCTTACGGATGCGCGCGGCCATCACAGCACCTCCGGCGCAAGCGAGATGATCTTCATAAACTTCTTGCCGCGCAGCTCGCGCACGACCGGGCCGAAGATGCGGGTGCCGATCGGCTCCTGCGACTTGTTGATCAGCACGGCCGCGTTCTTGTCGAAACGGATCGCCGAGCCGTCCGGCCGCCGCACCGGGAAGCTGGTCCGCACGATCACCGCCTGGTGCACGTCGCCCTTCTTCACCTTGCCGCGCGGGATCGCTTCCTTGATCGACACGACGATCACGTCGCCGACCGAAGCCGTCTTGCGCTTGCTGCCGCCCAATACCTTGATGCACTGCACGCGGCGCGCACCGGAGTTGTCGGCGACTTCGAGATTGGACTCGACCTGGATCATTGCCCGCTCTCCCTACGCCGACGGCTGCTGCGCTTGCGCGTCGGCCGCCTGCTCGCGATGTTCGATCACCGCCTCGGCCGCTTCGCGCTGCGCGACGGTCTCCGGCGCCTCAGGCGCCTCGACCATGTGCACCGTGACCCGGTCCGGCCGCTCGAACCCGACCGGCCGAACCACCGGGTCGGCGTTCCGCTCAACCAGCAGCCACGTCTTGCGCTTGCTGATCGGACGGCACTCCTCGATCCGCACCTGGTCGCCGACCTTGCAGACGTTCTGCTCGTCATGCGCCGCATAGCTCTTGGACCGCCGGATGAACTTCTTGTACAGCGGATGGATCACGCGGCGCTCGACCAAGACCGTGATGGTCTTGTCCTGCTTGTCGCTCGTCACTCGCCCCGTCAGGACGCGCCTCGGCATCGCCCTTCTCCCTTATTTCTTCACAGCGGAACGCGCACGTTCCGACTGGATGGTCTTCACACGCGCGATGTCGCGGCGCACCTTGCGCACGCGGCCCACGCCCTCGGTCTGGCCCGTCGCGGCCTGGAAGCGCAGGTTGAACTGCTCCTTGCGCAGGTCCAGCAGCATCGCGGCCTGCTCGTCGGCGCTCTTGGCCCGGATGTCGGTCGCCTTGGTCATGGTCAACCCTCGCCCACGCGGGTGATGAACTTGGTCCGGATCGGCAGCTTGGCCGCGCCCAGCGCCAGCGACTCCTTCGCCAGTTCGGGCGAGACGCCGTCGATCTCGAACATGATCCGGCCGGGCTTCACCCGCGCGACCCAGAACTCCGGGCTGCCCTTGCCCGAGCCCATCCGCACCTCGGCCGGCTTCTGCGACACCGGCACGTCCGGGAATATCCGAATCCACACACGCCCGGCACGCTTCATGGAACGTGTGATCGCCCGCCGCGCCGCTTCGATCTGCCGCGCCGTCACCCGCTCGGGCTCGAGCGCCTTCAGGCCGAACGTGCCGAAATTCAGCGCCGTGCCGCCCTTCGCCAGGCCGTGGATGCGGCCCTTATGAGCCTTGCGGTACTTGGTCCGCTTGGGAGAAAGCATGTTCCTACGTCCTTACCGCTGCGGCGCCTGCTCGGCGGCCCGGCGATCCTGCGCCATCGGGTCCTGCGCCAGGATCTCGCCCTTGAAGATCCACACCTTCACGCCGCACGTGCCATACGTCGTCTTGGCCGTCGCCACGCCGAAGTCGATGTCCGCCCGAAGCGTATGCAGCGGCACCCGGCCCTCGCGGTACCACTCGGTCCGCGCGATCTCGGCCCCGCCGAGGCGTCCGCCGCAGTTGATCCGGATGCCCTGCGCGCCCAGCCGCATCGCCGACTGCACCGCCCGCTTCATCGCGCGGCGGAACGCCACCCGGCGCTCCAGCTGCTGGGCGATGTTCTCGGCCACCAGCGTCGCGTCGATCTCGGGCTTGCGGATCTCGACGATGTTCAGGCTCACCTCGGCCTTGGCCATCTTGGCGAGGTCCTTGCGGAGCACCTCGATGTCCTGGCCCTTCTTGCCGATGACCACGCCGGGCCGGGCAGCATAGATCGTCACCCGCGGCTTCTTGGCCGGACGCTCGATCACGACGCGCGATACGCCGGCGCCGGAGAGCTTCTTGCGAAGGTGCTCCCGCAGTTTGATGTCGGCCAACAGCAGCTTGCTGTAGTCGGCGCCGGCATACCAACGGCTGTCCCACGTGCGGTTGATGCCGAGCCGCAGCCCGATCGGATTGACCTTGTGTCCCATGGCTTACGCCTTCCCCTCGGACGCGCGCGCATCCGGCATCTGTGCCTGCTCGCTCACCACGATCCGCAAATGGCTGAACCACTTCTCGATCCGCGATGCGCGCCCGCGGCCGCGCGCCATGAAGCGGCGCATCACGATCGACTTGCCCACCTCGGCCCGGCTGACGACCAGGCGGTCGACGTCGAGCTGGTGGTTGTTCTCGGCGTTCGCGATCGCGCTCTGCAGCGTCTTCTTCACCTGCACCGCGATGCGCCGCTTGCTGAACGTCAATGTCGCGACGGCCTGCGACGCCGGCTGGTTGCGGATCAGCCCCGCGACCAGGTTCAGCTTCTGCGGGCTGATGCGGATGTTGCGCAGCACGGCCTCGGCCTGATGGTCGGCGAGCGTGCGCGGATGCTTCGGCTTGCTCATGTCAGCCTCGCTTCGCCTTCTTGTCCGAGGTATGCCCGGTGAAGGTCCGCGTCGGCGAGAACTCGCCGAACTTGTGGCCCACCATGTTCTCGTTCACCTGCACCGGCAGGAACTTGTGGCCGTTGTAGACGCCGAACGTCAGGCCCACGAACTGCGGTAAAATCGTGCTGCGGCGCGACCAGATCTTGATGATCTCGTTGCGGCCGGACGCGCGGGCCGCCTCGGCCTTGCCCAGCATGTACCCGTCGACGAACGGGCCCTTCCACGTCGAGCGCGCCATGTCAGTGCTTTCCCTTCGGACGACGCCGGATGATCAGGCTGTCGGTCCGCTTGTTGACGCGAGTCTTGTAGCCCTTCGTCGGCTTGCCCCAAGGCGTCACCGGATGCCGGCCGCCCGACGTCCGGCCCTCGCCGCCACCATGCGGATGGTCGACCGGGTTCATCACCACGCCACGGTTATGCGGCCGGCGGCCCAGCCAACGGTTGCGCCCGGCCTTGCCGAGGCTCTGGTTCTGGTTGTCCGGGTTGCTCACCGCGCCCACGGTCGCCATGCACTCGGCCCGCACGACCCGCAACTCGCCCGATTGCAGCTTGATCTGCGCGTAACCGGCGTCCTTGCCGACCAGCTGCGCATAGCAACCCGCCGCGCGCGCCATCTTGCCGCCGCCGCCGATCTTCATCTCCACGTTGTGGATGATGGTGCCCACCGGGATCGCACCCATCGGCATCGCGTTGCCGGGCTTGATGTCGACCCGGGCGCCCGCCACCACCTTGTCGCCGGCCTTCAGCCGCTGCGGTGCCAGGATGTAGCTCAGCTCGCCATCGTCATACTTGATCAGCGCGATGAACGCCGAGCGGTTCGGGTCATACTCGAGCCGTTCCACCGTGGCGGAGACGTCGTACTTGCGCCGCTTGAAGTCGACGAAGCGGTAGGACTGCTTGTGCCCGCCGCCGCGGAAGAAGCTCGTGGTGCGGCCATGGTTGTTGCGGCCGCCCGACTTGTTCTTGCCCTCGGTCAGCGTCTTGACCGGCTTGCCCTTCCACAGCTCGCTGCGGTCGATCAGCACGGTGCCGCGCAGGCTGGCGGTGACCGGGTTGAATTGCTTGAGTGCCATCTGCCGGGTTCCTCAGCTCAAGCCCGTGGACATGTCGATCGACTGTCCCTCGGCCAGCTGCACATACGCCTTCTTCACGTCCGAGCGGACGCCGGGCCGGCCACGGAAGCGCTTGGTCTTGCCCTTCTGCACCAGCGTGTTCACGCCCAGCACCTTGACGCCGAACAGCCCCTCGACGGCCGCCTTGATCTCGGTCTTCGTCGCCTCGATCGCAACCCGGAACACGAACTGGTTGCGCTCGCTCACCAGCGTCGCCTTCTCCGTCACGACCGGGGCGCGGACGACGTTGAACATCGCTTCCCGCGACATCGTGGCCGCGCGCTTGCGGGCGGCCTGGACCTGACGGACGCTCATGCCGCGCTCTCCTCAGGGGAACCCGTCAGGACACCCGGCTCCACGGCGTGGCCCTTCGGCCCGAGGCGCGTCTTCAGGCCCTCGACGCCCGCCGTCGTCACGACCAGAACGTCGTGACGGATAATGTCGTAGACGTTGGCGCCGACCGTCGGCAGCACGTTGAAACCGACGATGTTCGAACTGGCGCGGAGGAACGCCTCGTCCACCGTGCCGTCGACGAACAGCGCGCTCTTCCACCCGTGCTGCACCAGCTTGGCGCGCAACTCCTTCGTCTTGCCGGACATACCGGCGACGCTCTCCATCACCACCAGCTTGCCCTCGGCCTGCTTCTGCGACAGCGCGCTGATCAGCCCGAGGCGGCGGACCTTCTTGGGCAGATCGAACCCATGGTCGCGCACGACCGGGCCATGGACGGCGCCGCCGGTGCGAAACTGCGGCGCGCGCAGGCTGCCCTGGCGGGCGTTGCCGGTGCCCTTCTGCTTGTAGGGCTTCCGCGTCGTGCCCGAGACCTCGCCCATGCCCTTCACCTTGTGGGTGCCGGCCCGGCGCTTCATGAGCTGCCACTGGATCACCCGGGCGATGATGTCGCGCCGCGGCTGGGCCGCGAACAGCTCGTCCGGCAACTCGACCGACCCGGCCGAACCCCCGCCCAAGGTTGTGATATCGATCTGCATCGTCTCGTCCTTAAGCCTGGGCCGGTTGTTCAGGCGCTTGCACGGCAGCCGCCTGGCGCACGGCGGCCGGATATGGCGCATCGGCATGCCGCGCCTTCTTGATCGCGTCCCGCACCAGCACGTAGCCGTTCTTCGCCCCCGGCACCGCGCCGCGCACCATCAGCAGCCCGCGGGCAACGTCGACCCCGGCCACCTCCAGGTTCAACGTCGTCACCCGCTCCTGCCCCAGGTGCCCGGCCATCTTCTTGTTCTTGAAGGTCTTGCCCGGATCCTGCCGGTTGCCCGTCGAACCATGGCTCCGATGGCTGACGGAAACGCCGTGCGACGCCTCGAGCCCGCGGAAGTTCCAGCGCTTCATGCCGCCGGCAAAACCCTTGCCCTTGGTAATGCCGCAAACGTCGATCTTCTGCCCGATGACGAAGTGATCAGCGGTGATCACGGCACCGACCTCGACCAGCGCGTCAGGCGCACAACGGAACTCGACCAGCTTGGCCTTCGGCTCGACCTTGACGCGGGCGAAGTGGCCCTTGTTCGGCTGGCTCACGTTCTTCACCTTCGCCTTGCCCATGCCGAGCTGCAGCGCCGTGTAGCCGTCCCGCTCCACGGTCCGCGCGTCCACCACCGTGACCTCGTCCAGGTGCAGGACCGTCACCGGCACGTGCGTCCCGTCGTCCTTGAAGAAGCGGGTCATGCCCAGCTTTCTCGCCACCAGTCCCGTGCGGCCATTCCCGATCGTCATGGTCCCGCCCCTACAGCTTGATCTCGACGTCCACGCCGCTCGCCAGGTCGAGCTTCATGAGCGCGTCGACGGTCTGCGGCGTGGGTTCGACGATGTCGAGCAGCCGGCGATGGGTCCGGATCTCGAACTGCTCGCGGCTTTTCTTGTCGACGTGCGGCGAGCGGTTCACCGTGAACCGCTCGATGTGCGTCGGCAACGGGATCGGGCCACGGACCCGTGCACCCGTCCGCTTCGCCGTGTTCACGATCTCCCGCGTGCTGTTATCCAGCACGCGGTGATCGTACGCCTTCAGGCGGATGCGGATGTTCTGGTTGTCCATAGTACTCGTATCCCGACCCGTCCGCTCGATTACTGGGTGATGCTCGCGACGACGCCGGCGCCCACGGTCCGGCCGCCCTCGCGGATGGCGAAGCGTAGGCCGTCATCCATGGCGATCGGCGCGATCAGCGTGACGTCCATCGAGACGTTGTCGCCCGGCATCACCATCTCGGTCCCGCTCGGCAGCTCCACCACGCCCGTCACGTCGGTCGTGCGGAAGTAGAATTGCGGGCGGTAGTTGGTGAAGAACGGCGTATGCCGGCCACCCTCTTCTTTCGTCAGGATATAGGCCTCGGCCTTGAACTTCGTGTGCGGCGTGATCGTGCCGGGCTTGGCCAGCACCTGGCCACGCTCGACGTCCTCGCGCTTGGTGCCGCGCAGCAGCGCGCCGATATTGTCGCCGGCCTCGCCGCGGTCGAGCAGCTTACGGAACATCTCGACACCGGTGACGATCGTCTTGACCGTGTTCTTGATGCCGACGATCTCGACCTCGTCGCCGACGTTGACGATCCCGCGCTCGATCCGGCCCGTCACGACGGTGCCGCGGCCCGAGATGCTGAACACGTCCTCGATCGGCATCAAGAAGGGGCGGTCGGTCGCGCGCAGCGGCTGCGGGATATACTTGTCGACCTCGGCCATCAGCTTCAGGATCGCCTGCTCGCCCAACTCCGGGTTCTTGTCCTCCAGCGCCATCAGCGCCGAGCCGTGCACGATCGGGATGTCGTCTCCGGGGAACTGATAGGACGAAAGCAGCTCGCGCACCTCCATCTCCACCAGCTCGAGCAGCTCCGGGTCGTCGACCATGTCGACCTTGTTGAGGAACACCACCAGCGCGGGGACGCCGACCTGGCGGGCCAGCAGGATGTGCTCGCGGGTCTGCGGCATCGGGCCGTCGGCGGCCGAGACCACCAGGATCGCGCCGTCCATCTGCGCGGCGCCGGTGATCATGTTCTTCACGTAGTCGGCGTGGCCGGGGCAGTCGACGTGGGCGTAGTGGCGGTTGGCCGTCTCGTACTCGACGTGCGCCGTCGAGATGGTGATGCCACGGGCCCGCTCCTCGGGCGCCTTGTCGATCTGGTCATAGGCCGTGAACGTCGCCCCGCCCGACTTGGCCAGGATCTTGGTAATCGCCGCCGTCAGCGACGTCTTGCCATGGTCGACGTGACCGATGGTGCCGATGTTGCAGTGCGGCTTGTTCCGCTCGAATTTCGCCTTGGCCATCTCGTCTCTCCATCGCCCGCCGTCGGCGGCGCCTGAAAGCCTGGGGTTGAACCTGTGTTAACTACCAGCGGTAATGGCTGAAGGCCTTGTTGGCCTCCGCCATCCGATGGGTGTCTTCGCGCTTCTTCACCGCCGAGCCGCGGTTGTTGACCGCATCGTGCAGCTCGTTGGACAGGCGCTCTTCCATCGTGTGTTCGCCACGCTTGCGGGCGCTGTCGATCAGCCAACGAATCGCTAGCGCCTGCCGCCGCTCGGTGCGGACCTCGACCGGCACCTGATACGTCGCACCACCAACCCGGCGGGACCGCACCTCGACCGCGGGCTTCACGTTGTCGAGCGCCTCGTGGAACAGCCGGACCGGGTCCGCCTGCGCTCCGCCGCGCTTCTTCAGCACCTCCAGCGCGCCATAGACGATCGTCTCGGCCGCACTTTTCTTCCCGTCATACATCAGCGCGTTCATGAAGCGCGTGACCACCAGGTCCCCGAACTTCGCATCCGGCAGGATCTCGCGCTTGATGGCCTTGCGACGACGACTCATCGAACCCTCTCCCTACTTCGGCCGCTTGGCGCCGTACAGCGACCGGCGCTGACGACGCTTCGGCAGGCCCTGCGTGTCGAGCACGCCGCGCAGGATGTGGTAACGCACGCCCGGCAAGTCCTTCACGCGCCCCCCGCGGATCAGCACGACGCTGTGCTCCTGCAGGTTGTGACCCTCGCCCGGGATGTAGCTCACCACCTCGTAGCCGTTGGTGAGCCGCACCTTCGCGACCTTCCGCAAAGCCGAGTTCGGCTTCTTCGGCGTCGTCGTGTAGACGCGCGTGCAGACGCCGCGCTTCTGCGGGCAGCCCTCGAGGGCCGGCACCTTGTTGCGCTTCGGCGCGGGCTCCCGCCCATTGGCAATCAACTGGTTGATGGTCGGCATACTGCCTCTTCCGCTCAAAATCCCGTTCGCCTCGCCCAAAGCCGAGCCCGCCGTCGATCACAGAAACGCCCCGCAGCCCGGGCCGAGACCCGTCCGCGAAGCCAGTGGGGCATGTGACCTGAGCCGATCCCGAAGGATCGGCGGCGCCACGCGCTCATCTGTGAGCAACGACCGGCCCGAACGCTCCGGGTCCGCCGAGGGACGGATGCCTACGCCCGACCGGAGGCGGCGTCAAGCGTTCAGTCGCCGCCAAACCGCCCGAATGCCTGACCTGCGATGGCAGCCGAGGCTTGCGGGAGACGGCCGTGTCCCGTCTGTGACGACATAGCCGTCCTTGCTGACCCCGCACACACGCGCTGGCCTGGATGGCACCCCGAGCATGCTGAGAGCCGTGGGCGATGGCCGTCCCGAACGCGGCCGCCGCTCGGTCACGGGCGCACGATCCCACGCGCGAGATATGCACTCGCACGTGACCCGCGGGTCACGACAGCCATCGCGCTCCAGGCCTTGAAACTTGCCGGATGGGCAAGACCGCGGGCGGCAGCACGTTCGCACTGCCACCCGCGCCTTGCCGTGGGGGCTTTACTCCGCGGCTTCGATCGCCGGCGTCTCCGGGCGCAGCCGCGCCTGGTCGCGTCCGGCTGCCACCTGCCGCAGACGGTTCATCACCGAACCCGTGCCCGCCGGGATCAGGCGCCCGACGATCACGTTCTCCTTCAGGCCGAGCAGGTTATCGACCTTGCCGGCCGTCGCCGCCTCGGTCAGCACCCGCGTCGTCTCCTGGAACGATGCCGCGCTGATGAAGGACTGCGTCTGCAGGCTTGCCTTCGTGATGCCCTGCAGCACCGGCATGCCCACCGCCGGACGCTCCTCCTCCTTCAGCCGCTTCTCGTTCTCCGCCTCGAACTCCAGCCGGTCGACCTGCTCGCCCTGCAGATAGGTCGTATCCCCCGCCTCGAGGATCTCCACCTTCTGCAGCATCTGCCGGACGATGACCTCGATGTGCTTGTCGTTGATCTTCACGCCCTGCAGCCGGTAGACGTCCTGGATCTCGTTGACCAGGTAGTCCGACAGCGCCTCGACCCCTAACACTTTCAGAATGTCGTGCGGCACCCGCGGCCCGTCGACCAACGGATCGCCCCGGCGGACGAAGTCGCCCTCCTGCACCGACACATGCTTGCCCTTCGGGATCAGGTACTCGGTCGTCTCGTCGCTCTCGTCGTTCTTGACGATGATCCGACGCTTCGCCTTGTAGTCCTTCCCGAACTCCACGCGCCCGTCCATCTCGGCGATGATCGCGTGGTCCTTCGGCCGCCGCGCCTCGAACAGTTCCGCCACCCGCGGCAGACCGCCGGTGATGTCGCGCGTCTTGCTGCCCTCGCGCGGGATCCGCGCCAGCACGTCGCCGGCCGCCACCTGCGCCCCGTTCTCGACCGACAGGATCGAGTCCGGGTTCAGGAAGTAGCGCGCCTCCGCCCCGCTCGGCAGCTTCAGCACCTCGCCCTTCTCATCCTTCAGCTGCAGGCGCGGCCGCAGGTCGACGCCCTTCGCGTTCTGCTTGTAGTCGACGACCACCCGGCTCGTGAGCCCGGTGACCTCGTCCACGCGCTCGACGATCGTCACGCCATCCAGCAGGTCGAGGTACTCAACCTTGCCGCTCCGCTCCGTCAGGATCGGCAGTGTGTAGGGGTCCCACTCCGCCAGCTTCTGCGTCCGCGTGACCGCCGAGCCGTCATCGGCCAGCAGCCGCGCACCGTACGGCACCCGGAACCGCGCCCGCTCGCGGCCCTTGTCGTCGCGCACCACCATCTCGCAGTTCCGCGACATCACCACGGGCACGCCGGACGAGTTGTTGACAACGTTGCGGTTGTTGATCTGCACCGTGCCGTCATGGCTCGCCTCGACCGCGCTCACCTCGGCACCCCGCTGCGCCGCGCCGCCGATATGGAACGTGCGCATCGTCAACTGGGTGCCGGGCTCGCCGATGGACTGCGCGGCGATGACGCCGACCGCCTCGCCGATGTTGACCGGCGTGCCGCGCGCCAGGTCGCGCCCGTAGCAGGCGCCGCAGCAGCCGACCCGGCTGTCGCAGGTCAGCACGGACCGGATCTTCACGCTCTCGACGGCCTTGCTCTCCAGCAAATCCGCCTCCGGCTCCTCGATCAGCGTGTTGCGCGGCAGCAGCACGGCGTTTGTCACCGGGTCGAGTACGTCCTCGGCCGTGGTGCGGCCCAGCGTGCGCTCGGCCAGGCTGCTCACCACCTCGCCGCCATCCATCACGGCCGCGACCGTCAGGCCGCGCTCCGTGCCGCAATCCGGCTCGACGATGATGCAGTCCTGCGCCACGTCGACCAGCCGCCGGGTCAGGTAGCCGGAGTTCGCCGTCTTCAACGCCGTGTCCGCAAGGCCCTTGCGGGCGCCGTGGGTGGAGTTGAAGTACTCAAGCACCGACAGGCCTTCCTTGAAGTTGGCGATGATCGGCTGCTCGATGATCTCGCCCGACGGCTTGGCCATCAGCCCGCGCATGCCGGCCAGCTGCCGCATCTGCGCCGGCGACCCACGCGCGCCCGAATGGCTCATCATCCACACGGAGTTCGTCTGGATGCCGACCTCCTGCTTGCTGATCTCCTTCATCATCGCGCCGGCCACCTCGTCGGTGCAGCGTGACCACGCGTCGACCACCTTGTTGTAGCGCTCGCCGGCCGTGATCAGCCCGTCCTGATACTGCTGCTCGAACTCCTTCACCTCATTCTGCGTCTTGAGGATCAGCTCGCCCTTGCTGTCCGGGATGATCAGGTCGTCCTTGCCGAACGACAGCCCGGCCATCGCCGCGTGCCGGAACCCGATGCCCATCAGCCGGTCGGCGAAGATCACGCATTCCTTCTGGCCGCAGTGCCGGTAGACGGCGTCGATCACGTCGGACACGTTCTTCTTCGTCAGCTGCCGGTTGATCAGGCTGAACGGCACGTTCACGTTCGCAGGCAGGATCTGCCCGATCAGCATCCGCCCCGGCGTCGTGACCACGATCTGCCGGGTCTTGTTGCCCTCGGCGTCCACCGCATGCCAGCGCGCGCGGATCTTGTCGTGCAGCTTGATCGCTTTGGCCTGCAGCGCGAACTCGATCTCGCCGACGCTGCCGAACGCCGGGCACTTCTGCTCCTCGGCGACGCGGAACTCGGGCGTCTCCAGGCTCAGGTAGTACAGGCCCAGCACGATGTCCTGGCTCGGCACGATGATCGGCTTGCCGTTGGCCGGGCTGAGGATGTTGTTCGTGCTCATCATCAGCACGCGCGCCTCGAGCTGCGCCTCGAGGCTCAGGGGCACGTGAACCGCCATCTGGTCGCCGTCGAAGTCCGCGTTGAAGGCCGTGCAGACCAGCGGGTGCAGCTGGATCGCCTTGCCCTCGATCAGCACCGGCTCGAACGCCTGGATGCCCAGCCGGTGCAGCGTCGGTGCCCGGTTCAGCATCACCGGATGCTCGCGGATCACCTCCTCGAGGATGTCCCAAACCTCCGGACGCTCCTTCTCCACCATCCGCTTGGCGGCCTTGATGGTGGTTGCGTGCCCATACTTCTCGAGCTTCGAGTAGATGAACGGCTTGAACAGCTCGAGCGCCATCTTCTTCGGCAGCCCGCACTGGTGCAGCTTCAGCTCCGGCCCGACCACGATGACCGACCGGCCCGAGTAGTCGACGCGCTTGCCCAGCAGGTTCTGCCGGAACCGGCCCTGCTTGCCCTTCAGCATGTCCGACAGGCTCTTCAGCGGCCGCTTGTTCGCGCCCGTGATCGCCCGGCCCCGCCGCCCGTTATCGAACAGCGCGTCCACGCTCTCCTGCAGCATGCGCTTCTCGTTGCGCACGATGATGTCGGGCGCGCGGAGCTCAATCAGGCGCTTCAGCCGGTTGTTCCGGTTGATCACCCGGCGATACAGGTCGTTCAGGTCGCTGGTCGCGAACCGGCCGCCATCGAGCGGCACCAGCGGGCGCAGCTCCGGCGGGATCACCGGCACGTGCGTCAGGATCATCCACTCCGGCCGCGCGCCGCTCTCGGCGAACGCCTCGATCAGCTTCAGCCGCTTGACCAGCTTCTTGCGCTTGGCTTCGGACGTCGTCTCCTTCAGCTCCGCGCGCAGCCGCACCTTGTCGGCGTCCGCGTCGATCGCGTGCAGCACCTTCTTGATCGCTTCGGCGCCGATCCCAACCTCGAACTCCTCGCCGAATTCGTCCTGCTTGGCCGCCAGCGCGTCCTCGGTCAGCAGCTGGAACATCTTGAGGTCGGTGACGCCCGGGTCGAGCACGACGTAGCTCTCGAAATACAGGATCTTCTCGAGTTCCTTGAGCGTCAGGTCGACCATGAGGCCGATCCGGCTCGGCAGCGACTTCAGGAACCAGATGTGCGCCACCGGGCTCGCGAGCTCGATGTGGCCCATCCGCTCGCGCCGCACCTTCGCCAGCGTTACCTCCACGCCGCACTTCTCGCAGATGATGCCGCGGAACTTCATGCGCTTGTACTTGCCGCACAGGCACTCGTAGTCCTTGATCGGGCCGAAGATGCGGGCGCAGAACAGCCCGTCCCGCTCCGGCTTGAACGTGCGGTAGTTGATCGTCTCCGGCTTCTTGATCTCGCCGTAGGACCAGCTCTTGATCTGCTCGGGGCTGGCGATCTGGATCTTGATCTGGTCGAACGTGACCGTGGAGCCGGCCTGGCCGAGGATCTTCATCAGTTCGTTCATGCGTCGAACCTTTCAGCAAAAGGGTGCGGCCGGCATGTGCGCCGGCCGCAATCGTCAATCAGCCGCCCGCTCAGGCCGGGCGGTTATCCAAGTCCACGTTCAGGCCAAGCGACTTCAGCTCCTTGACCAGCACGTTGAAGCTCTCCGGGATGCCGGCCTCGAACGTGTCCTGCTCGCGCACGATCGCCTCATAGACCTTGGTGCGACCCGACACGTCGTCGGACTTCACCGTCAGCATCTCCTGCAGCGTGTAGGCCGCGCCGTACGCCTCCAACGCCCAGACCTCCATCTCGCCGAAGCGCTGGCCGCCGAACTGCGCCTTGCCGCCCAGCGGCTGCTGGGTGACGAGGCTGTAGGGCCCGATCGACCGCGCGTGGATCTTGTCGTCCACCAGGTGGTGCAGCTTCAGCATATAGATGTAGCCGACGGTCACCTTGCGCTCGAACGTCTCGCCCGTCCGGCCGTCGGTCAGGTACACCTGGCCCGACGTGTTCAGCCCAGCATTCGTCAGCATGCCCTCGATGTCCGACATCCGCGCCCCGTCGAACACCGGGGTCGCGATCGGGATACCCTTCTTCAGGTTGTCGCACAGCTCGAACAGCTGGGTCGTGTCCATCGGCTCGATCTCGGCCTTGAACACCTCCTCGCCGTAGATATCGCGCAGCCGGTCCAGCAGCGCCTCCCGCTCGGCGCCGGTGCGGCGGTAGTCGTCCACCAGCACACCGACCTGCTTGCCCAGCGTCGCGCAGGCCCAGCCCAGGTGCGTCTCCAGGATCTGCCCGACGTTCATGCGCGACGGCACGCCGAGCGGGTTGAGCACGATGTCCACATGCGTCCCGTCCTCGAGGAATGGCATGTCCTCCACCGGCGTCACGCGCGACACGACGCCCTTGTTGCCATGCCGGCCGGCCATCTTGTCGCCCGGCTGCAGCTTCCGCTTCACCGCCACGAACACCTTGACCATCTTCATCACGCCAGGCGGCAGCTCGTCGCCGCGCTGCAGCTTCTCGACCTTGCCGTCGAACCGCGCCTGCAGCCGGGCCACGGCCGCGTCGTATTCGCGCTTCAGCGTCTCGATCTCGGCCATGATCGCGTCCTCGGACACGCCGATGTGCCGCCAGGCGCCGCGCGGATGCTCCGCCAGCACCTCCTCGGTGATCACCGTCCCCGACTTGATGCCCTTGAACCCGCCCGACGCCTTCCGGCCCAGCAGCTTCTCGCGCAGCCGGTTCAGGAACGACCGCTCCTGGATCGCCCGCTCGTCGTCGCGGTCCTTCGCCAACCGCTCGATCTCGGAGCGCTCGATCGCCATCGCGCGCTCGTCCTTGTCGACGCCCCGGCGGCTGAACACCCGCACGTCGACGATCGTGCCCGTGACACCCGGCGGCAGCTTCAACGACGTGTCGCGCACGTCGCTCGCCTTCTCGCCGAAGATCGCCCGCAACAGCTTCTCTTCCGGCGTCATCGGGCTCTCGCCCTTCGGCGTCACCTTGCCGACCAGGATGTCGCCCGGGTTCACCTCGGCCCCGATATAGACGATCCCCGCCTCGTCGAGGTTCTTCAGCGCCTCCTCGCCCACGTTGGGGATGTCGCGGGTGATCTCCTCCTGGCCGAGCTTCGTGTCCCGGGCCATCACCTCGAACTCCTCGATGTGGATCGAGGTGAACACGTCATCCCGAGCGATGCGCTCGCTGATCAGGATGCTGTCTTCGAAGTTGTAGCCGTTCCACGGCATGAACGCGACGAGCACGTTCCGGCCCAACGCCAGCTCGCCCAGCTCCGTGCTCGGGCCGTCGGCGATGATGTCGCCGATGGTCACCCGGTCCCCGACCCGCACCAGCGGACGTTGGTTGATGCACGTGCTTTGGTTCGACCGCATGTACTTGCGCAGCCGGTAGATGTCGACGCCCTGCGTGGTGCCGTCATCGCCCGTCGCTCGCACCACGATCCGCGCGCCGTCGATCTGGTCGACGATGCCCGGCCGCCGCGCGACGATAGTGGCGCCGCTGTCGCGTGCGACCGCAGCCTCCATGCCGGTGCCCACCAATGGCGCATCGGCACGGATCAACGGCACCGCCTGCCGCTGCATGTTCGAGCCCATGAGCGCGCGGTTGGCGTCGTCGTTCTCGAGGAACGGGATCAGCGCCGCCGCGACGCTCACCAGCTGCCGCGGGCTCACGTCCACCGCCGTTACGTCCTCGGGCTTGACCAGCCGGAAGTCGCCCTGCTTGCGCACGCTCACCAGCTCGTTGGTGAACTTGCCCCCGCCATCGGTCGGCGCATCCGCCTGCGCGACGACAAGCTTCTCCTCCTCCATCGCCGAGAGATACTTCCACCCCTCTTGTACGATGCCTTCCTTGACCAGCCGATAAGGCGTCTCGATGAAGCCGTACTTGTTCACCTTGGCATACGTCGCCAGGCTGTTGATCAGCCCGATGTTCGGCCCCTCCGGCGTCTCGATCGGGCAGATCCGGCCGTAATGCGTCGGGTGCACGTCGCGCACCTCGAACCCGGCCCGCTCCCGCGTCAGCCCGCCCGGGCCAAGCGCGGACAGGCGGCGCTTGTGCGTCACCTCGCTCAGCGGATTGGTCTGGTCCATAAACTGGCTGAGCTGACTGGAGCCGAAGAACTCCCGCACCGCCGCGGCCGCCGGCTTGGCGTTGATTAGGTCGTGCGGCATCACCGTGTCGATGTCGACCGACCCCATCCGCTCGCGGATGGCGCGCTCCATCCGCAACAGCCCCAGCCGGTATTGGTTCTCCATCAACTCGCCCACCGAACGCACCCGGCGGTTGCCCAGGTTGTCGATGTCGTCGATCGTGCCGCGGCCGTCCTTCAGCTCGCACATGATCTTGACCGTCTTGAGCACGTCCTCCTTGCGCAGCACCCGCTGCGTGTCCGGCGCATCGAGCCCCAAGCGCATGTTCATCTTCACGCGCCCGACCGCCGAGAGGTCATACCGGTCGCCGTCGAAGAACAGCCCGCGGAACAGCGCCTCGGCCGTCTCCGGCGTCGGCGGCTCGCCCGGCCGCATCACCCGGTAGATGTCGACCAGTGCGTCGTCGCGGTTCGTGTTCTTGTCGACCGCCAAGGTGTTGCGCAGCCACGGGCCGTTCGACTGGTCGACCGCCAGGGTCGCCAGCTCGGTGATCCCGGCATCCTCAAGCGCCGCCAGGCGCGCCTCGGCCAGTTCCTCGCCCGCCTCGGCGTGGATCTCGCCCGTCTCCTCGTTGACCATGTCGACCGCGACGTAGCGGCCCAGCAGGTCGGCCCGGCCTACCAGCACGGTCTTCGTCTGCTCGGCGACCTTGCGCGCCGTCCGTGCCGTGAGCTTGGCCCCCGCTTCGGCGACCGTCTGCCCGGTATCGGCGTCCACCAGCGGCTCGGCCAGCGTGATCCCCCGATAGGCGTCCGCCTCGAACGGCCGCGCCCAGCCCTTCGGCGTGCGCGTGAACACGACCTGGCCATAGAAATACGTCAGGATCTCCTCGGCATCCATGCCGCGGATCTCGCCGATGTCGACCGTCTCGCCCGCCGCGACCCGCTCGGCCCGCATCGCCTCGGTCGCCGTGCTCTCCAACGCATACAGCAAGGTCGTCACCGGCAGCTTCCGCTTCCGGTCGATCCGCACATACACCAGGTCCTTGCTGTCGAACTCGAAGTCGAGCCAGCTGCCGCGATACGGGATCACCCGCGCCGCGAACAGGTATTTGCCGCTGCTGTGCGTCTTGCCCTTGTCGTGGTCGAAGAACACGCCCGGGCTACGGTGCATCTGGCTGACTATGACGCGCTCAGTGCCGTTGATGATGAACGTGCCGTTATCGGTCATGAGCGGCATATCGCCCATGTAGACCGGCTGCTCCTTGATATCGCGGATGCTGCGCGCGCCCGTGTCCTCATCGAGGTCCCACACGATCAGCCGCAGAATCACCTTCAACGGCGCGGCAAAGTTCAGCCCGCGCTGGATGCACTCCTCGACGTCGTATTTCGGGTCCTCGAGCTCGTAATGCACGAACTCCAGCCGCCCGCGGCCGGCGAAGTCGTCGATCGGGAACACCGACTTGAACACTTCCTGCAGGCCCGTCTGCGTCCGGCTGTCCGGCGCGACGTTCATCTGCAGGAAAGCCTCGTAGCTCGACCGCTGCACGTCGATCAAGTTCGGCATCGGCGCCACTTCGGGAATACGCCCGAAGCTCTTGCGGATCCGCTTTTGTCCTGTGAACGACTTGCTGATCGCGTTCATCGCCAATCCTTGACCCAGAGTTGCACCGCACCGCCCGAGCCGGTCCGGCCGTCTTTTGCTTGGCCGCCAAACCCCCGGCCGCCGGGGTCGTCGACGGCGTCGATCAGCGGTGAGGCTGACCGGCCGTTTGGAAACGAGTCGGCGGGCGGCAACCGACCCTGGTTCCCGCCCGCTCCTTCGCTCTGTGGCCCGGCGGAATCGCCCACCGGGTGAATGGTGCTACTTGACGTCGACAGTCGCGCCCTGATCCTCAAGCTGCTTCTTCAGCTTCGCTGCCTCGTCCTTGTTCACGCCTTCCTTCACCGTCTTCGGCGCGCCCTCGACGAGGTCCTTGGCTTCCTTCAGCCCAAGACCCGTGATCGTCCGCACTTCCTTAATCACGTTGATCTTCTTCTCGCCAACCGTGGCCAGGATCACCGTGAACTCCGTCTGCTCCTCGACGGGTGCGGCCGGCGCTGCCGGGCCGCTCGGCCCCGCCACCGCGACCGGCGCCGCGGCAGACACGCCCCACTTCTCCTCGAGCATCTTCGACAGCTCAGCCGCTTCCAGAACCGTCAGCGTGCTTAGCTCTTCAACCAGTCGTGCCAAATCGGCCATGTTCAGTCTTCCTTATCTATAGTCCTGAGTGGTTCCGAACAAGGTCACAGTCCATGACCTTGTCGTCGGCGATCGCAGAGCGGCCCGGTCAGGCCGCTTCGGCCTCGCCGTCCTGCATCCCGTCCTGCTGCGTCTCGTCCTTCTTGGCATAGGCCCCAAAGACCCGAGCGAGTTGTCCGGCCGGTGCAGCGAGCACGCCCGCAATCCGCGTGGCGGGGGTTTGGATCATCCCCACCAGCGATGCGCGAAGCGTGTCGAGCGACGGCAGATCGGCAAGCGCCTTGATTCCATCCGCATCGAGCGTCTGTTGTCCAAGGGCGCCGCCGAGCACGACGAACTTCTCGTTGGTCTTGGCGTAGTCCACGGCCGCCTTGGCCACCGCCACCGGATCCAGCGACCACGCAAGCGCGGTCGGACCCTTCAGCAATGGCTTGATGCCGTCGAACCGGGTCCCATCCAGGGCGAGGACGGCCAGACGGTTCTTCGCGACCTTGTAGGTCGAACCCGATGCCCGCATCCGGCGACGCAGGTCCGAAACCTGGGCGACCGTCATCCCGTTATTCTGGGTGACGACGACCATGTTCGTCTCTGCGAAGACCTGACCGAGCACGGATACGAACTCGCGCTTCTCCGTACGGTCCAAATCCCGACTCCTGCTGGCCCTGGTGCGTTTGGACCGCACCCGGGCCGGGTTACCCCGGCGCCGCCCCATGGCGACGCCGCCGCCTGTCCGGGGCCTGCCGCGCACGGATGCACGGAGGACCCTATAGCCGGAACCGCTCAGGCCTGCCGGCGCCGCCGTAGCACCGCCGGAAACCCTTCGCTTCCCCGTCTCCACGCGCGGACCCTGCGATCCTTTACTGCCCACCGATGGGCGACGTGTGGTCTTGGACAGGTTCGGGACGGTGCGAGCACCGCCCCTGCGCACTGGCCTCCCTCAGGAGGATGGCCAGCGAATCTCGTTCTCAGGCCGCCGCAGCCAACGTCGCCAAGTCCAGCTTGACGCCCGGACCCATCGTGGAACTCAGCGCCGCCTTTTGCAGATACACGCCCTTGGCGCCGGTCGGCTTGGCCTTCTGGATCGCGTCGACGAAGGCGCGGACGTTCTCGGCCAGCTTCGCATCGTCGAAGCTCGCCTTGCCGATGCCGGCATGCACGATCCCCGCCTTCTCGGCCCGGAACTCCACCTGGCCGCTCTTGGCCGCCGTGACCGCGCCCTTCACATCCATCGTCACCGTTCCCAGCTTCGGGTTCGGCATCAGGCCCCGCGGCCCCAGGATCTTTCCCAGCCGCCCCACCAGCGCCATCATGTCCGGCGTCGCGATGCAGCGGTCGAACCCGAACTCCCCGGCCTGGCACTTCTCGGCCAAGTCCTCGGCACCCACGATGTCCGCCCCGGCCGCGCGGGCCTCATCCGCCTTTGCGCCGCGTGCGAACACGCCCACCCGCAGCGTCTTGCCCGTGCCGTTCGGCAGGCTCAGCAGCCCGCGCACCATCTGGTCGGCGTGCCGCGGGTCGATGCCAAGGTTCATGCTCAGCTCGACCGTCTCGTCGAACTTGGCGCGCGCATTGGCCCGCACCATCGCGATCGCCTCCTCCAGCGGATACGCCTTCGCGCGGTCGAACGTCGCGTAGCCGGCCTTCAGGCGCTTGTCGTGTGCCATCGGATCAGCCCTCCACCACGGTCAGGCCCATCGACCGCGCACTGCCCAGCAGCATCCGCACGGCCGCATCGCTGTCGTTCGCGTTCATGTCCTTCATCTTCGTCTCGGCGATCTCGCGAAGTTGGGCCATCGTCACCCGCCCCACCGCCGCACCCTTGCCCGGCGTTGTGGTGCCCTTCGTGATCCCGGCCGCCTTCTTCAGGAAATACGTGTTCGGCGGCGTCTTCATCACAAACGTGAAAGACCGGTCGCCAAAGGCGGTGATCACCACCGGCGTCGGCGTGCCCGGCTCCATGCCCTGCGTCGCCGCGTTGAATTCCTTACAGAACTGCATGATGTTCAGGCCGCGCTGGCCCAGCGCCGGGCCGACCGGCGGCGACGGGTTCGCCTTGCCCGCGGGGATTTGCAGCTTGATGTAGCCGACGATCTTCTTGGCCAAGAGCCTGCACCTTCATGGTCGCAGGACCGCGGTTCATAGCGGGCGCGCCTGCCGTTCGGCAGCACGAACCCTCCCGCGTTCCAGAGTGAGGGCGGGCGTATAGCGGACAGGGCGGCGATCGTCCAGCCCTATCTGGCGGCGCCGGCCGGGGCGGCACGCGCCCCTGGCCTTCCGTGCATGCGCGCCTATAAACGGAGCACACCACGTGATGGCAAGGACCTCCACCCATGGCGCTCAAGCCCGGCATCTCTCCCGGACCGACCCCCCGCTTCAATGAGACCGCGATCGCCATCGGCGCGTCGTTCGTCATCGCCCTCGTGCTGGCGACGCTCATGACCGGCAACCCGTTCCGCGCCATGCGCCTGGCCTATACCGACTACAGCAATACTCCCGCCGCCGGGGCGCCGAAGGCGTCGACCACGCGTGCGCCAGAGACAGCGACTCCGCCGGCCAACAAGCCATCGGCCACGGACACCAAAACCAACGGTTGAGGCAGGGCCGGCAGTGGAAAGGATTTCTTAAGCTCTATCGGCGAGCATGGCGCGAAGCGGCAGCGGCCGCATCGTCATGAGGTCGATAGATGCAGAGCCTGCCCCGGTTCCGCCTGCCCGGATTGCGTGGAGACGACCGGGCCGTGCTGAAGGCCGTCCATGGCTCCCAGGCCGTTATCGGGTTCACGGCAGGGGGCGACATCCTCGGCGCGAACGCCAACTTCCTCGCGACTGTCGGCTACACGGCCGCTGAGCTTCGCGGCCGGCATCACAGCCTGTTCGTGGACCCGGCCGAACGGTCCAGCCCTGCCTACCAGGCGTTCTGGACGGCGCTCGCCGCCGGCCAGGTGATCCGGTCCGATTTCCGGCGCGTGGCCAAGGGTGGGCGCGAGATTTGGCTGCACGGCAGCTACAACCCGGTTCGCACCCGCACGGGCCGGGTCGCCAGGGTGGTGACGTTCGCCACCGACGTGACCGAGCAAGTGCTGCAACGGGCCGACGCCGCCGGCCAGGTCGCTGCCATCGGCAAGTCTAACGCGGTGGTCGAGTTCGCGCTCGACGGCACGATCCTGACGGCGAACGACACCTTCCTGCATGCACTGGGCTACAGCCTGCCCGAAGTCGTCGGCCGGCCGCACGCGATCTTCATCGAGCCGGCCATGCGTGAGAGCGCCGAATATCGCGCCTTCTGGGCCGCGCTGAGCCAGGGCGCGTTCCAATCGGGCCAGTTCAAACGCATCCGCAAGGACGGCCGGCCCGTCTGGATCGAGGCGACCTACAACCCGATCCTCGACGCCGCCGGGCGGGTGTTCAAGGTCGTGAAGTTCGCGACCGACGTCACGGCCGCGCGCTTGCGTAACGCGGACGTCTCGGCCCAGGTGGCGGCGATCAACCGGTCGCAGGGCAGCGTCGAGTTCGACCTCGATGGCACGATCCGCACCGCCAACACCCTCTTCCTCGACGCACTCGGCTACACCCTCGATGAGGTCAAGGGCCGGCGCCACGCCATGTTCCTCGAGCCCGGCGAAGCCGAGAGTGCGGACTACCGCGCGTTCTGGGCCGGGCTGAACCAGGGCCAGTTCCAGGCCGGGCAGTATCGCCGCTTCGGCAAGGCCGGCCGGGTCGTCTGGATCCAGGCAACTTACAACCCCGTCCTCGACCTCGACGGCAAGCCGTTCAAGGTCGTGAAGTTCGCCAGCGACGTGACCGAGGCCGTCCGGCAGCGCGACCGGCTGAGCCTGCTCTCGCTCGTGGCCGACGGCACCGACAACAGCGTCGTGATCACATCGCCGGACGGGCTCATCGAATACGTCAACCCGGGCTTCACGCGGCTGACCGGCTTCTCGATGGCCGAAGCGATCGGCAAGACCCCCGGCAGCCTGTTGCAAGGCCCGGGCACCGACCCAAACACCGTGGCCGCCATCCGGGAGAACCTGCGCAAGCGGAACCCCTTTTACGAGGAGATCCTGAACTACTCGAAAACTCGGGAACCCTACTGGATCTCGCTCTCGATCAACCCGATCCTCCGCGCCGATGGCACGCTGGAGCGCTTCATTTCGGTGCAGACGAACATTACCCAGGTCAAGATGGATTCCGGGTCGCGGATCGACGCGATCGAACGGTCTAACGTCGTGCTGGAGTGGGATGACCGGAACCGGCTCGTCCGCTTGAACAAGGCTGCCATGGACGGTCTGGGCGTCGCCACGCTCGACGCCGCCCAGCGTCTGCCGAGCCTGGCCTACGATGCGCTGTTTCCACCGGGTCAGCAGGAGGCGCTGCGGCGCGGCGAGACGCTCACCCGGGACATGGCGGTCATGGGCACCACGGCGGCACCGCTTTTCCTTGCCGCAACCGTCCAGCCGCTGCGCCACATCCACGGCGCGCTGCGCCGAACCGTCCTCTATGCCATCGACGTCTCGGCGAAGCGTGAGGCCGTGCGGCAGACGGAACAGATCATGAGCACCGTGCTCGACCAGATCAACGAGATTGCCCGAACCATCTCGGGCGTGTCCGGACAGACCAACCTGCTCGCCCTGAACGCGACGATCGAGGCGGCGCGCGCAGGTGACGCCGGCCGGGGCTTCGCGATCGTCGCCTCCGAAGTCAAAGCGCTCGCGCAGCGCTCCTCCGGCCTCTCCACCGAGATCGCCGGCCTGGTCCGGGACACACAGAAACAGATCGAACAGCTGGCTTCGACGATCTAGCCGCACGGCCCGCACCACGGCAGATCGTTACAACTCTGTTTGCATCTCCGGCCCGATACCCTATAAGGCCGCATCATCCTGCGGGAGAACGCCTGTGAAGCACCTTGTCCTCGCGGCCGCCACCATCCTCCTCGCGCCCGCGGCATTCGCCCAAGGCTCGCCATCGGTCGACGACCTCATCCGCGACCTGAAGCCCCACGCAGACCAGCGCACCCGCGGCATCCACGCGATCGCCCCGGCCATGCCGGACGCTCCGGCAACGCCGACCTCCATGCGCTACCCGAACCGAGCACGCCCGTCCGCCCCCCCGCAGACCGCGGTGCCGGCCCCGGCCGTGAGCGACCTCGCCTCCACCAGCATGCAGGTCCAGTTCGAGAACGGGTCGGACCGCCTCACCCCGGCCGCGACGCGCGAGCTGGACAAGCTCGGCCGCGCTTTGTCGAACGCGGAGCTGTCAAGCTACCGCTTCCGTATCGAGGGCCACACCGACGCCGTCGGCAGCCGGGACATGAACCAGATGCTCTCCGAGCGTCGCGCGACGGCCGTGGTCGACTACGTCACCACCCATTATGGCGTGGACCGCTCGCGGTTGACGGCCATCGGCATGGGCTTCAATCAGATGGCGATACCGACCGCGGAGGGCATTGCCGAGCCCCGCAACCGCCGGGTGCAGATCGTCAACGTCGGCGCCTGACCCTCAGAGCGCTGCGGGCCCACGGACCGAGCCGGCGACAGGCGTGCCGGCCTTCGGCGCCGCCGCCTGGCCGACCAGCGCAAACGGCGCCCAGAAGAACGGGTGGCTGAACTCCGCCGGAAGCCCGTTGCCGGCCCGCTCCAGCATCACGCCCTGCGCCTGCTGCAGCGCCGCCGCGACACCCAGCCCCGGGTCCGCCCGCATCCGTCGCAGCGTGTCGGCGACGATGAACGTCGCCGCACTGTCGCTCACCTCCCAATGCGTGATCAGCAGCGCCCGCGCGCCGCCGAAGAAGAAACTGCGCGCCAGCGTCGATAGGCTCTCGCCCCCGCCAAGCGTGCCATTCGGCCCGCCCGAGTTGCACGCCGACAGGATGACCAAGTCCGCATCGAGTTTGATCTGCGCCAGGTCCGACGCCGTCAGCAGCGCGCCCGACGCGTCCGCCGCCCCCGCCGGCGCGCTCGCCACCAGCGCCGGCTCGTTCTGGCAGCGCAGCTCCGACGGCAGGATCGCGTGCGTCGCGAAATGCAGCACCCGGTAGTCCGACAGCGCGCGGGTCTCGACCGCCCGTGCCGTGAACGCGCTTCCCAGCAGCTCGTCGCCCGCCGAGCCGCCCAGCAGCTCCCGCGCCTTGCTCAGCTCGACCGTCGCGGACGGCAGCGGCGGCAGATGCGCCAGCAGCGTCGCGCTGTCGCCGCAATTTGCCGGGAATGTCCGCCGCGCCTGGGCCAGCGTCACGGGGTGAAAGTCGCCGAACCCGAACCACGGCCGGCTCGCCCGCGACCCGCCGCTCACCTTGCGCAGCGCCGTGAAGTTGGCCGCCGACGGCACGTGCCCGATCGCCATCCGCCGTGCGAGCCACGGCGCCGCGCCCAGCCGCGCGGGATCGCCATGCCCGGTCAGCATCACGCCGAACGGCAGCGAGAGCAGGCTTCCGGACGGCGCGACCGTCAGCGCCGTCACCCCGTCCAGCTTCGGCGCGACGTCGCCGAACACGTCGTCGAACAACGCCTCGGCCGCCTGCGTGTCGAACGCCGGCAAGGTCGGCTCCATCGCGCTCCGGACCCGCAGCACCAGCGGGTCGATCGCCCGCGCCCCGCCATGGAGGCGCCCGACCGATACCGCACCGTCGCGCAGCAGGAACACGTAGCCGGCCTCATCGGACAGCGTGATCGCTACGAACGCCTCCCCGGGCCGCAGCGTCGCCAGCACGGTGTCGGCCGACACCGCCTGCTGGATCAGCTGGTCATAGTTCGGCGCCGCTTCCTGCAGCCGCGACTCCTGCGTCGCCAGGCCGGCGCGCGCCTCCCCCTCCTCCTGGTCCAGCGCCGTCCGCGCCGCGGCCGTGACCGGTGCGCCCGAATCCAGCAGGTCCTGCCGCCTCCGGAGCACCCCGGCCACCCGAGCCGCCGCATCCTGCTGCTCCCGGATCGCTTCGCCCAGCTTGGGATTGGCGCTGCTCCCGGCCAGCCGGGCAGAAGCCTGCTGGATCTGCTGGCTCGTCGTGCTCCCCTGCACAAGCTGGGAGGCCAGGAACATCTCCCGCCGCAATGCCTCCGCCCGCGCCGGGTCCCGCGTCTCGGCGGCAGCCCCCGCGAACGAATCGAGGCACCCGCTCATCGGGCCCGGCTGGAATGCGCTCTTGATCTCCTGCAGGATCGCCATGGCATTCCGGCAAACAGGGACCGCCGCCTCCGCCTGCCCGGCCCGCACCAGCTCGCGCGCCTGCAACAGCAGCACGAGCGCCTGCGGGCGAGACGACGGATAGGCGCGCAAGAACGACCGGCTGCTGTTCTCGAATGCCGACAGCGCGACCGGCTCGTTGCCTGCCTGCGACGCGCTCACCCCTTCGGCCCGGTCCAGCCGCGCCGTCAGTTCCGGCCGCCCGAGCCCGGCATCCTGCGCCACGGTCGCCGCCAAATGAAGCATCGCCTCGCTCTCGTCACGCCGCCCCATGCCGCGCAGCACGACGCCCTGATAGCGCCGCGCCTCGACCAGCCCCGCAACCGCGGCCCGAAGCTGGCGCTCCAGCGGCGTTGCCGTCGCGGCCTCCAGGCTCGCCTCGATACTGTCCCGCGATCGCGGCGGCGGCCGCAGCGCATCGGCTGGCAGCACCGCCAAATACCCGGCATCGGCCCGCCGCAACAACGCCAGCGCCGCCTCGTCATGGTGCTGGTTGAACTCGTGTAGGCCCTCGTAGTGCAGCAAGCGCGGCCGCAACGTCACATCGCCCTGCTGCTGCGCCGCCAGCCGCTCGGCGCGCTTGAACAGCGCCTCCGCCTCGAGGAACCGCCCCTGATTGGACAGTTGCAGCGCCAGGTGCATCGCGGGGTCAGCCACGTTCGGGTTGTCACGCCCGAACGCCTTCTCCTCCAGCGCGAGCGCCGCGCCATAGGCGCTCTCCGCCGCGGCCGGATTATCGGCCAGGTTCGCGCGCGCGCCCTGCTGCATCAGCGCGTCGTACTCCCGCACGTCGCCGGTCGCCCGCGCGGCCGTACCCCGCCGCTCCGCCTGCAGCGCCTGCAGCGCGGTGTTGGTGATCACCGTCCCGCGGGCCCGCCCGGATAGGATCGCGATCGAACGCCCGACCACCGGCTCGGCCGACGTCACGCCATCGGCCAGCCACGCCTGCCCGCCGGACAATGCCACCAGCGCCAAATGCGGCCACCCGCCCGCCTTGCCCGTGCACACCATCCGCATCGCCGGCATGCCGTCCAGCGTCATCGGCTGCGGCGCCGGACACAGGTAGTTGGCATCCAGCCCGGTGCGCCAGGGCCCGGCCGTGGCCAGGGCGCCCAGCGTCGCCTCCGTCGCCGCCCCGCCGGCCCGCACCCGCGCGCTCGGCTGCTGCCATGTCCCGCAATAGACCCGCGCCCCGGCCGTCCGCCCCGCCGCCTGCACGCACGCCTCGCCGACCTGGTTGCTTCCCAGCTCGACCGAGTCGGGCGACGCGCCACCTGCCGCGCCGGACACATACGCCTCAGGCGGCGGCGCCGTGCACCCCGCCAGCAGCAGCGCCCCGACCAGGCAGGCGCGCATTGTCATAGCCCCTGCTCCGTGATGTTCGGGACCAGCAGCGCGCCGTCATCCTCCTGCTCGCGGAAGAACCCGAGGCTCAGCTCCTTCAACGGATTGCCGATCGGCAACGCCTGGGGCCGCAGCACGACGCAGTTTACGCTCGCCAGCGCGCAGGAGTTGATCTCGTAACGCGGGTTCGGGGCCGGCGACACGGCCGAAAGCCCTGCAGCGCCGGTCCCCGACTGGCCCGCCACCGTCCCGCTTAGCCGGATCCCCCCCGCGCCCGGCCCGGTGCCGGTGTAGAGCGCGAACAGGTTCCGCACCGTGATCTGGCCCGAGGCCGACCCGGCGCCAACATCCACGATCAGGTTCCCGGCCGGCACGAAGAGGTTGCCCAGCACGATCTGCCCGGCCCCGCTCGTCAGGTCGATCCGCACCGTCGCATTCGCATAGCCGGCCAGCGGCCTGATCGACGCCGTCGGCGATTGCACCAGGCTTGACGTCGCTTCGAAGTAACCGCCCGGCGCGCCACTCCCGGCTGTCGGCAACGCCGCCGCCTTCACCCCGCTCGGCTGCACCACCCCGCCCAGGCTCAACGCGCCGCCCGGCAGCGCGATGCCGTCCGCGATCACCGTCAGCAGCGGCGTCGCGACCGTCCCGCCCAGCGTCGCCGATCGTGCCGGTGCCGCAGCCGGGCCGGATAGCGTCAGCGACCCGCCCGCATTGCTGGTGCTGCCCGCCGCCAACACGACGTCGCCGGCTGCGCGAAGCGCGATCGTGCCGGCCGCATCCAGCGACCCGGTGCTCGACAACGTGCTCACGCCCGCATCGAGCCCGATCGTCGCCGCCCTCACGCGCCCGCCAACCGAGATGCCGTTGGCCGTGACCGACGCCGCCCCACTGGCCGTCACGGTCCCACCCAGCGTCGCGCCCCCGCCGGACACGGACGTGATCCTCCCTCCGGCCAAGGTCCCGCTCGGTCCGACCGTCAGGCTCGACCCGGTCGACACCTGCAGCGCCGGCGCGCTCACGGTGCCCTCCACGTCCACCGCCGCCGCCGTGATGCCGACCTGCGTGCCTCCCGTCAGCGTACCCGTCACCAGCGTCGTTCCGGGCCCCGCCGTGGCCGTCAGCACGCCCGCGGCCTGCACCACGCCGCTGATGGTCGTCGCGGCGCCCGACGCCAAGCTGACGCTCTGCCCGCTTGCGGCGCCCGCGATGGCCAGCGCGCCGTCAGTCGTCACCCGCAACGCCCCGCCCGCCGCTACCCCGTTCTGGACCGTCAAACCGCGGGTGTCGCTCAGCGCCACCGCGCCGGGCGCGCCGATCGGCCCGGCCTGGTCGAACCCGCCAGCAACGGAGAGGTCCTGCCCGGCCGACCCGGTCACCGTCCGTGCCGAGGCCCCGCTCACCAACACGCCCTGCCCGGCCGACACGCTCAGCGTCGCCGGCGTCGCGACTCCGGTGCCGCTCAGGCCGGCCGCAGCCGTCAGCGTCACCGCGCTGCCGGCCTGCAGGTTGCTGAACGACAGCTCCCCTGCCGCTTGCCCCTCCGGATCCGAAGGCGTGCGCGTGCCGGCCTGGGCCGAAAGCGTCAGCGCGCCCGCGGCGCTATCGTTCGTGGCCACCAGGTTGCGGCTGTCGTTCAGCGCGAGGTCGCCGGTTCTCGTGTTGAACTGGCCGAGCGTCGCAATCTGGTTGCCCTGCTGCGCCGTCGCCCCCGTCGTCGCCGTCCCAAGTGTCGCCGCCGTGGCCGAACCCGTCAGGACATCCGCCACGATCGCGCCGCCGCCGGCCTCGCTGATCGCGCCGGACGCCACGACCGTCACCGCGCTGCCCGCCAGCGTCCCGGTGATGGCGATCTGCCCGTTGGCGCCGGACGTGGTGATCGTCAACGGGCCGCCCGAAACCGCTGCCGTGGTCGCATCCAGCGGATCGCCCGCCGGCCCCGCCCGGACGATCCCTGCCAGCGTCAGCCCGGCCGCCTGCTGCGTCACCCCGGCGGCACTCACTTGCGCCGTCGGCAGGTCTGCCAGGACCAGGCTCAGCCGCGCCTGGTAGTCGGACACGGTGAACAGATTGTTCGCTGCCCCCCCGAAGCTCGCGTGCCCCCCCGCCGCCGCGGCGCCGAGCGTGTAGGTCGGTCGCCCATTCGCATCCGTGCCGCTGGCCGAATACCCGGCGCTCCCCGTCAGGGTCAGCCCGGTCAGCGCACCGCTCGCCGTCGTGTCCCCGGCCGAGTGGAGCTCGATCGTGTCGGCGCCGATGCTGCCGACCGCCAGCGTGCCGCCATCGAGCCGCACGACCGACGGGCGATAAGCGCCCACCACAGCCGTGTTCGAGGCGGTCGCGGCGGGCGCGTTCAGGTCGCAGCCCGGGCAGTGCAACGCCAGGTTCAACCCCCCGGCCGCCACCCTTGCGTCCCCGGCGAGCACCGCCGGCGCGAACTGCACGGCATACCCCAACTCGGTCACTTGGACCTGGTTCGCCGACAGGGTCCCGCCCAGCCCCGCCCCGCCGCCCGATACGCCGGCCCCGGCCAGGAAGATCGTCCCGACGCCCGCGCCGGACCCGGCCTCGATCGTGCCGCCGGACTGTCCGACCTGCCCGCCGGCTGTGATGCGGACGGCGCTGCCCGAGGCGATGAGCCCCGCGCTCTGCAGGAAGTCCCCACCGGTCGCGATGCCGAGCACGGACCCTGCGGTCAGCACCGCGCTGCTCGCCAGGCTGCCGGACGCGCTCACGCCCAGCGTGTTCCCCGCCGTCAACACCCCGCTCAGCGTGCCGCCGGTCGCCGTGATCGTCAGGTCGTTGCTCGCGTAGACGTCTCCTCCGCCAAACGCGATCGGCACCGGCGTGTTGCCGGCCGCCGTCGTCGCCAGCCGGTTCGCATGCAACTGCCCGCCCGTCACCGTCGCGCCACCCGCGATCGCCACGGTGTTGCCGAAGACCTGGCCCCCGGACAGCGTCAGCCCGCCGCCGAGCGTGACCAGCGGCGCGTCGACCGTGCCCGCCGTGACCGTCGATCCCAGCGCCGCCTGGATCGCGACCTGGCTCTGCGCGCCGACGGTGCCGCCGGCCACCGTCACGGCCGGGCCAGCCCCATCGGCCGTCAGCACCACGTTGCCCGACGCGATGACCGGCACAATGCAGGCCCCGATCGCCCCCGTGATCGTCACGGTGATCGCGTTCGCCGTGATGCTGGTGTTGTCGCTCGTGACGTTGCCCGTGACCGACAGGGGCGACGCGCCGCTCGGGCCATGGGCCTGCAACGTGAACGCGCCCTGCGCCGAGATGACGCCGTTGGCCGGCCCGGTGCCGACCGTGAAGTCGCCCAACGCGGCTACGCCGTTCGTCGTCGCCGCGGCTTCCAGGAGGCTGACGTCGTAGCGGGTGGCGCTGGTGTCGACGGTCTGCGCGCGGCCCTGCAGGGTCCCGGCCGTGATCGTGCTGCCCGGCCCGCCTGCACCGTTGAGCGTGATCGCGGCCTGCCCGGCGCTGCCGTCGCGCGCGACCAGCGTCACTGTCTGTGCCCCGGCATTAAGCGCTGCCGCGACGCCGGCATCGCCGATCGCGATCGTGCCACCGACCCGGCCCGCACCCTGCACGGTGCCGACGCTGAGCAGGCCGAGCGCGCCGGCGCCGGCCGACACGGTCCCGTGCACCACCAGCCCGCCTTGGCCGCTATTGGCGTCCGGCGTGTCGGCGATCGCCAGCGCGGCGCCGGCTGCAAACCCGTTGAGGACATCGAAATGGTTTGCGGGCGCCGCGCCCGGCGCGCTCGCAAGCGTCAGCGGGCCGAAGCTGCCATCGGCGAGGCGGCCCACCAGCCGAACCTCGCCACCTGCCTGTCCCGTCAGGGTTCCGGTCACGGCCGGGTTCGCCCCGCCCGCCTGCCGCCCGATCGACAGTCCCGCGGCCGTGTTCTCGGTGATGTCGCCCGTCGCATACAGGCCCAGCGTCGCCGCGAGGTTCGTGAGCCCGAGCGGTGCATTCAATGCCAAGCTACCCGCCGCATGGGTCAACGTTCCGTCCAGGCTGCCCAGCAGCAGGCTCTGCCGCCCGCCACTGCCGACGTTCGCCGCCCCGCCGATCGTGCTGATTAGGCCGAGTTGCGACGACACCAGCGAACCCGCACCGGTCTGCGCCGCATCCACGCTCATCGCCAGCCCGGCCGTCAGCGGCGCGATCGCCACCCGTCCATCCAGCGCCTCCACCCGCGGCGTGGCGCCGAGGATGTTCAGCCGGTCCGTCTGCAGGCTGATCTGGTTGAACAGCACATCCGTCGCCGCCAGGGCCGAGGGGGCCGGCGCCGGGCTCGGTCCGACCGGCCGGGCGTTGGTGGCGAACGCACCCCCTTGCACCAGCCCGAACCGCAGGCTCCCGCTGTGCGCGACGCCGTCGACGGTGATGGCCGGCGCAGTGAGCGCGATGGTGCTCGCCCCCATGCTGGTCGCGGTCTGGGCGCCGCCGGCCGCCACCAGGTCCACCACGGTCAACGTCCCCCCGGTGGTCAGCGTGACGCTGCCGCCCGCATAATACGGCCCGAGTTGGGCGACGCTGTTGCCCGCGTTGCCGAGCACGACCGACCCCGCCGTGGCCGGCGCATTCCAGGTCGGCAGCGCGTTCGCGGCGGGGGTGAAGCCATATCCGGCCGTCCCCAGAAGCGTCCCCGCCGTCACGATGCCCGACGCGGTCTGGGTGGTGTCGCCCACCGAATGCAGCTCGATCACGTCGGCAGCGATCGTCCCGAGCACCAGGCTGTTGCCATCCACCCGCAGCGTCGCCGGCCGGCCCGTCCCCGGCGTCGCCACCAGCGGATAGGTCGCGGACGCGACGTTCGCGTCGCAGCCCGGGCAATGCAGCGTGATCGGCTGCAGCGGCCCGACGGCGACGGTCGCCGTCCCCAGCAGCGCGGGCGGCGCGAACGTCAGCGCGACGTTCGGTTCCGACACCTGGATCGTCCCCGCCGACAGGACCCCCTGCAGCAACGCCGTGCTGGCGGGCCCGGTGCCAAGCAGCGTGACCGTGCCCGACCCCGCCGCTCCCGACCCGGCCTCGATCGTGCCGGCCGTCTGCGTCACGTTGCCGCTCGTGCTGATCGTGACGGCCGCGGTCGCCGCGATCGTTCCGGCCGCCTGCGTGAAATCCCCGGCCGTCATTACCGTCAGGCTCCCGCCCGCCGCCAGCGCCACCAGGCTGGCCGGCGTGCTGCCGAGCGTGAGCGGGCCGGCGGAGTTGATCGTCAGGTTGCCACCGCTCGCGATCGTCCCGTCCAACGTCGGCGTGCCGACCGTCACGGTAAGAGCGTTGTCGGCATAGACGTCGCCCGAGCCCTGCACGGTCACGGCACCCGGATTCAGAGCATGCGCCCGCAGGCTGCCACCGCTGACCGTCGTGCCGCCCGCGACCGTGACAGTGCTGCCCAGCACCTGGCCGCCGGCGACCAGCAGCCCGCCGGTGGTGACCCCGACCGTCGGCCCGTTCAGCAACCCCGAGATGGTGGTGAGCCCGCTCGACGCCAGCACGACACCGCTCTGCGCCCCGACCGTTCCGCCGATGGCCAGCAGCCCCGTGTTGTTCAGCGTCACCGTGCCGCCGATGCCGCCCACGGCGCAGGCGCCGATGCCGCCGCTGACCGTCATCGCGTTGGCGGTGATCGTGATCGTCTTGGCCGCGACCAGCCCCGTGACCCCCAACGACGGGCCCCCCGATCGCACCGTGAAGCCGCCCTGCGCGGACAGTAGCCCGCTCGGCAGCGTCGTGCCGACCGAGACGTTGCCCAGCGCGGCGACCGCGTTCGACGCGTTCCCGAGCACGACGTCATACGCGGTCGCTGCCGTGTCCGCCGTCGAGGCCCGGGCCGCGAGCGTGCCGGCGGCGAGGGTGCTCGCGGCCGTCTGCGTGATCGCCGCCGCCGTCGAAACGCCATCGCGCGCGGCCAGCGTCACCGTCTGGTTCGCAGCACTCACCGTCGCCGCGGCCGTCGCCGACCCCAGCGCGATCGTCCCGCCCTGCCGCACCCCGCCCAGCACGGCGCCCACGCTCAGCAGCCCGAGGTCGCCAGCTCCCGGCGCGATCGTGCCCGTGACGGCCAGCCCACCAAGGCCGGCGCCGGCCACCGCACCGTCCGCGACGCTCAGGCCGTTGGCGGAGAAACCCGCCAGCACGTCGAAATGATTCGTCGGGACGATCGTGTCGGCGTTGGCCAGGGTCAAGGCGCCGTTGCCGCCCGTCAGCGTCACCGCCCCGGCCGCCTGCCCGGTCAGCGTGCCCACGATCCTCGGCGCCGCGCCCACGGCCGGGCGCCCGATCGTTAAGCCGCCCGGCGCCGTCTCGTTGATCGCGCCGCTGGAATACAAACCAAGCGTGCCGGCGACGTTCACAAGGGTCATCGGCGCATTCACCGTCAGGCTCGACGGCGCCCCCGGGAGCGTCCCGTCGAGGCTGCCCAGCCGGAGCGTCTGGGGTCCCCCGAAGCCGATGCTTGATGCGGTGCCCAGCGTGTTCACCAGCGCGAGCTGCGGCGCGACCACCCATGTCCCGGCCGAGGCCGCTCCATCGACCGAGACCGCCGCCCCGGCGGTGAACGGCGCGATCGCGACCACCCCGCCCGCCGCGTTCACCACCGGGGCGGCGCCCGACAGCGTCAGGTGGTCGGTCGCGAGGCCCACGGTGCCATAGGCCGTGGCGGTCGCCGCAATCGTCGGCAGCGCGAAGATGCCGGCATTGGCCGGGCGCAGGGCCGTGCTGAACGCGCCGTTCGTCACCGTCCCGAGCGCGACGAAGCCGGACGCGCCAAGGCCGTCCACCGTCAGCGTCGGCGCCTGCAGGGTGACCGTCTGGTTCGCCCCGGCCACGACCTTGTCCACCACCGTCATCGCGGTGTTCGAGGCGACCGACAGGATGCCGCCCGCATAATAGGGGCCGAGCCTGGCGATGCTGTTGGGCGCGATCAGCCCCGCGCCGCCCGCGCCGGCCGGCGTGTTCCAGGTCGGCAGCGCGAAGGGCTGGATCGTCACCGCATAACCGGCCGTCCCCAAAAGCGTCGCGGCCGTGAACGGCGCGGTCTGGGTCGTCGAACCGGTCGAATGCAGCTCGAGCGTGCCGGCCGTGAAATTCGACGTGAGGTTCAGCGTGCCGGAGTCTACCCGCACCGCCGCCGCCACCGGGCCGGCAATTAGGCCGCCGGCGGTCACGCCGATGCCGGGCGACAGGCCATCGCAGGACGGGCAGTGCAGCGTGACGGCCGCGGCCGGCGCGGTCTGGGTGAACCCGCCCGCCAGGGCGGTGGGACCGAAGCTGACGGCCGCGAATGGCTCGATCACCTGGATGGTCGGCCCAACGAGCGTCCCGCCCAGCGTTACGGCGCCGGAGCCGACCGAATACAGCGTCACGCCCGCCTGGCTTGCCAGCGTTCCGCCCGACTGCGTGATCGTGCCGCTCGCCGGCACCCCGCCACCGCCGCCGATCGCCAGCGACCCGCCGCTCACGATCTGCCCGCCGGTCTGGATGAAGCCGCCCTGTAGAGTGAAGCTGATGTTGCCCGGCGCGAACACGTCCGCACCCGTGCTGAACACCGGCGTGGCCGACGGCTCCGTCACGCTGACCGACGGCGCGCTGATCACCGACCCCGCCGCGAACCCCGTCGAGACGAGCGACAGCGCGGCCGGCGAATAGACCGAGCCGCCGGTGAACGAGTAGGTGCCGCCGAGCCCGCCGGTCAGCACCAGCGTCCCGCCGCTCTGCATCACGTTGCCGCCGATGCTGACGAGGTTCGCCGCAACCGAACCGCCCGTGAGCGTCAGGCCGTTGTTGATCTGCAGCGTGGCCGTCGTGGACGCCGGGTTGCCCGCCTCCAGGAACCCGGCGGTCACCGTCGTCCCGGTCGCCCCGTTCACGACCGTCTTGTTCTCGCCGCCCACCACGCCGGCGATCGTCACGTGGCCGGTCGCGTTCAGCGTCACCAGCCCGGCCGTCACGGGATCGATCGCGCAGGCGCCAACGTTGCCGTTGATCACCAGGTCCGTGGTCGACAGCGTCACGTTGCGCGCCGTCGCGGTATGGCCGGCCAGCTGCGTCAGCGGCTGGGTGTCGGCGAGCGCCAGGTTGCCCTGCTTGACGGTGAAGTCGCTCAGGTTGCCGATCCCGTTGCCGATGCCGTTCAGGATGGCGTCGCGGCCGGTCGTGACCGCCGCGTTGGCGTCGCCGACCGTCCCGGTCAGCGTGCCCGCCGTGATCGTCCCGGCGACGGATTGCGTCAGCCCCAGCACGCTCGACAGGCTCAGCGTGTTGGCGCCGACGTTCACCGGCCCGGCGAGGTTCAGCGCGCCGGTGACGTCGAAGGTCGCATGTCCGGTCGCGGACGCTGCGGCGATGCTGGTGAACGTGTTCGCCTTGTCCAGCGTGGTCGGCCCCGCCGTGCTGGTCGTGTCCACGAACCCGGCGTTGATCGTGCCCGTCGATTCCGTGATTGTCGCGGCGTTCAGCGTCAGCTTGTTCGCGCTGCCGACGTCCACCGCGCCGGCGATGTCGAGCGCACCCGTGGTGGTGATCGCGCTGTTGCCGGTTCCGCTGGTCAGGCCGGTGGCCGCGGTCCCGAGTGCGCCGATTGCGTTGCCCGGGTTGTTCAGCGTAATCGACCCGCTCGCGCTGCCGACGAGTTGCCCGGCGCCCACCGGCGCCGTGGAAGCCTGGTTGACGCTGCCGGTCGTGCGCAATTCGAGCGTGCCGGCGATGCTGAACGGCGACGCGAACGTGATCGCGGTCGCCGCCGCACCATCGGCGGGCGTCGTGACCCCGTCCGACAAGCTGGCCTGGCCGATCCGCACGCGGGGCGCCGCAAGGGTCGCCGTCGGGTCGATGACCGTCGTGTTGCCGATCGTCAGCGCTGCGCCGTTCGTCGTCGCCAGGTCGATCCGCTGCCCCGCCGTGACCAAGACGCCCGGCCCGACACCGGCCGTGTTGCCGCTGATGCTGACCACGCCGCCCGCCGACGCCGCCGAGACGTTGGCGTTCACGAACACGCTCGCGCCCGCCGCCGTGCCGTTCGATGCGAGGAACACGCTCCCGTTCGTTGACGTGACCGCGCCGCCGACGCTCAGCACCCCATTCGTGGTCACGCCGCTGATTCCGGCACTCGCCGCGCTGGCCGTCAGCACCACGTTGCCCGACGCGGTGATGCTCGTCGGCAGCGCGGCCGTCGCGCTCACCGTCAGGTTGTTGCCCGCCTGCAGCACCAGGTTCTGCAGCACCGGCGTCGGCTGTGCGAGCCCGCCGGTCAGGTTGATCGTGACGCCGGCGGTGACCGTGACGTTGCCGGTCGCCTGGATCGTCACGTTGCCCGCGAAGCCGCTGATCGTCCCGTCGGAGATCGTGTAGCTCGACCCGGTGCCCTGGCCGGCGGGAACGGTGCCGGTGCCGGTGCTGCCGTCGTCGCTCGCGCTTCCCGCCGCCCCGTGCACGATCGTCACGCTGTCCGGGTCCAACAGGATGTTCCCCGGCGTCCCATGCGGCGCCGCCGTGCTGATCGTGCCCGTCAGTGAATAGTTCGACCGGCCTGACACTTCCACGCTGCCGCCATTGCCGCCCCGGGCGCCACCCTTGGCCGACAGCCCGCCCGCCATCGCCGTCCGCTCGGTCGCCAGGATCGCGACGTTGCCGCCGCTGCCCGTGCCTCGCCCGTCCGCAGAGATCCGCGCCCCCGCCGCCAGGTCGACCGCCCGCGCTGCGCCGTCCGGCACGCCGCCGCCTTGCGCCCGCGCCCGCGCCAACGTCGTGCCGACCGCGACCGTGCCGCCGCCGCCCTGCCCGCTCGCCGAGATCCGCGCGCCCGCCTTCACCGCGACCGTGTCGCTCGCCACCAGGGTCACGGCGCCGCCACCTGCCCCGGGCGCCCGCCCGTCGGCATGGATCGCGCCCTCGATGCTGATCGTGCCGCCGACCGCCGACACCACGATCGACCCGGCATGGCCGCCCACCGTGTCCGCCTGCAGCCGCCCGCCGGCGCTGACCAGATTCTGCACGATCCCGTCGGCCGCCTTGGCCGTCAGCACGATCGTCCCGCCATCGGCCATGATCGTCCCGGTGTTCGTCACCAGCGCCGTCCCGCCCCCAGGGGTGTGGCGCACCTCCTTCGTCACGTCGACGCTCATCAGCCCGTCGCCATACAGGTCGACGGTGTGCGCCTCCGCCCCGGCGAGCACGACGTGGCCCATCTTGGCGCGGATCACCCCGGAATTGGCCACCTGCGGCGCCACCAGCGCGGCCAGCCCGGTTCCTGCGACGCTGATCTCGCCCGCATTGCTGATCCGCGCGTCGGCGTGGCCCGGGCGGTCGAACAGCATCTTGCCGGCCATGAAGTTCTGCGTGCTGATCCCGGCCGCGGACACGATCAGCGTCTGCGCGTTCACCTGGCTGCCCTGGTAGAACACCACCCCGCTCGGGTTCGTGATCACCACCTGGCCGTTGGCCTGGATCCGTCCCGCGATCTGCGACGGGTCCGGCCCGGTCACCCGGTTCAGCACGATGGCACTCGCACTGGGCTGCAGATACTGCACCGTGTGCCCGCTGCCGATGTCGTAGCTGCGCCAGTCGATCGCCGCCCGCTGGCTCGATTGCGCCACCGTGGTCTGGGCCGTGGACTGGCTGATGCTCGCGGCACCCCCCACCACGGCGCCCCCTATCGGCCGCGCGCCCGGCGCCGGCTGCGCCGCCACCGGGAAGGCCAGCAGCAGCACCGTCGTCGCCTGCAGCGCGGTGGACGCCAGCAGCGCCGGACGCGGGCGCCGGCGCAGCCCGGCCACGCGCGCCGCCTGCCCCGTCCGCCGCGCCCGCCGCCGTGCCGCCCGGTCCTGTGTCATGCTCGAACCCACCCCAAACCATCCGTCCGCCACGGCTCGTCCGCGTTCAGAACGATACCGTATCAGAAACGCGTGAGCACGCGCCAGTAGGCCGCTTGCGCCCGCAGCGCCAACACCCCCTGGTTCGAGGGACCCTCCGGGTTCCGCGTCACCCGCCCTACCCCCTCGACCTCGAACGCGACGTTCGGCCCCAACTGCGCCCGAACGCCGCCGCCGAACGAGCGCAGCCGCCGGTTCGGGTCGGCACGCTGGTTCTCCCAGGTCTCGCCCCAGTCGTGGAACAGGTAGAATTGCGGGCTGACGGTCCCGCTCACCCCGAACGCATCGACGTTGAAGCTCGTGTTCAACTGCAGCTCGACGGACGCGGTCAGCGCGTTGTCCCCCGTCACCTCGCCCGCGTAGTAGCCGCGGTTGTAGCGGATGCCGCCCAGGAAGAACTTCTCCGACGGCGGCAGCACGCTGTTGCTCACCTGCCCGGCTACCAGCCCGAACAGCACCACCGAACCGTCCGTCCACGGGTGGAATAGCGTCTGGCTGCGCGTCAGCTCGGCGTTGAACTTGAAGAAATCCGTCTTTTCTCCGGCGCGCCCGGCCTGCGGGTCGCCGTTCTGCGTCGCCCCCAGCCCCGACACTCCTTGCGACAGCCGGAACGACGCGTTGTTAATCCCGGTCCGGTCGTCGCCGAACACCACGTCCTGCAGCGCGTAGTCCGCGCCGGCGCGCAACACGCGCAGGCTGTCGAAGCTCGCCCGCACCGCCGTCGCCGCGCCGGCCGCGTTGGGCGGCCCGCTATCCGTGCGGATGTCGCTCTCGAGCGCATCGAGCGTGCCCACCGCGATCAGCGTCTGCTGCCGGCTGCGGATGATCGGATAGCTCGCCTGCGCCCCGAACACACGGGTCCGCCCGTCATAGCCCAGCACGCGCAGGTTGCCCGACGGCTCGGTCCCCCCCTCGCCGGCATAGATCCGCACCTTGACGCCCGAGCTGCCGACGAAGAACTCGCTTGCCGCCTGCCCGAACGTCTGCGTGTTGTTGAAGCTGTGCAGGATGCTCAGCTCCGTCCGCTCGCCGAACTGCGTGAAGCTGTTGAACCCGGCGATCGCCAGCAACTGCTCCGGCCCGGTCTGCCGGAACGCCCGGTTGTCGGCCGTCAGCAGCCCGTCCACCGCCTTGCGGCTGACCTGCGCGACCAGCGTCACCGCCGCCGGGTCATCGCCAGGCCGCAGCACGGAGCGCAGCGTGACGCCGGGAACGTCGTTGGCCAGCAGCAGGTAGCGCTCCAGCGTCGCGATCCGGATCGGCCGCTCCTCGGTCAGCCGGTTCAGGAAGCGCAGCACCTGCGTGCCGGCCGGCCCGATGTCGCCGTCCAGCTTGACGTCGGCGATATAGCCCTCGACCACGGTGAACCGCAGGTGCCCGCCCGCGTCCAGCGCCGACGACACCGTCGTGAGCAGGTAGCCATCCCCCCGGTAGCGCGCCAGCAGCGCCTGCCGCGCCTGCTCGACGCGCGACAGCGGGACCGCCGCGCCGGTCAGCCCCGCGGTCGCTGCAGCCAGCTCGCCCGGCGGATACACGCTGGCCCCGGTCACGCTCACGCTGCCGATCCGCGCCGTCTGGCCCGGCGCGAACGACGCCGCGGGCGGCGGCGCCGGCTGTTGCAGCCCGGGCGCGGTCGTCGGCGGGCTGGGCTGCCGGTCGCGATCGATCGGCGAGCCCTGCGGAACGAGCACGGCCGGCAGCAGCCCACCGCCCTGACCGGGCAGAATGACCTGGGCAGACGCTGTCGAGGACAGCAGCAAGGCGGCTGGGAATAGTATTGGCGCAGACCACGGGAGAAATTTCAACATGGCGCCTTAACTGTCACTTGACCGGAACGTATTGGACCCTGGCCGGCCTCGTCAACTAGCGCAACGATCTTTCGGCCACGGCGCTGCCCTGCGGCCACACCCGGCCGGATCGGCCCGGATCGCCCCGCCGATCGGGCTGTTCAGGGCGAAGTCGGCAGCATAGTGTAACGGTCGACGAACAAGGACCGGAAGGCGGCGATGGCCCACCAAGACGCGCAGGGCTGGGCAAGACCGGCCGGAGGCGGGGCCGGTTGATCGACAAGCTCGGCAAATACCAGATCCGCGGCGTGCTCGGCCGCGGCGCCATGGGCACGGTGTACGAGGCGTGGGACCCGCAGATCGCGCGCCGCGTCGCGATCAAGACCGTCCGCCTGCCCGATAGCGCCGACAGCGAGGAGCGCGAGCTGCTCGGCCGCTTCCAGCAGGAGGCGCAGGCCGCGGGGCGCCTGCACCATCCCAATATCGTCGGCGTGTTCGACTACGCCGAGACCGACGAGCTTGCCTACATCGTCATGGAGTTCGTCGCCGGCCGCACCCTGAAGGCCAATCTCGAGGAGGGCCGCACGATCGAGCTGGCCGAAGCCGGGCGCCTCATGGATGGCCTGCTCACCGGCCTCGCCTACAGCCACGGCCACGACGTCATCCACCGCGACATCAAGCCCGCCAACATCATCGTCACCGCCGACGGGACGGTGAAGATCGCTGACTTCGGCATCGCCCGCATCGGCGGCAGCGGCATGACCGTCGCCGGGTCCATCATGGGCACGCCGGCCTACATGTCGCCCGAGCAGTTCAAGGGAACCACCGTCGACGGCCGCTCGGACATCTATTCGGCCGGTGTCGTGCTGTTCCTGCTGCTCACCGGCCGCCGCCCCTTTGACGGCAGCATGGCGACCATCATGCAGGCGGTGCTGAACGACGCGGCGCCCCCGCTTGCAACCCTGTCGCCCACGCTGCCGCCCGGCCTGCAGTCCGTCGTCACGCGCGCGATGGCCCGCGCACCGGACGACCGCTTTCAGGACGCGGAAACGTTCCGCCAAGCCCTGCGCGCCGCCCTGAGTGGCGCGCTTGGCGGCACCCTGGGCGGCACCCTGGGCGGCACCCTGGGCGGCGATCTGGGCGGCGACTTGGGCGGCGACCGACCCATCCCGGCCATCGGCTCGCTGCCCAGCTCCTCGCTTGGCCGCGGCCTCGATGACCTGCTCGGCACCGACGCCACCATCATCGCGCCCGGCGCCGCCATCGCCCCCCGCGGCCCGGCGACAGGCAGGGCAGGCACGCGCGCACGTCCCGACCCGGGCACCCGGCCGCGCAAGCCGCTGCCGTTCATCCTCGCCGGCTCGGCGGTCCTGCTCGCCAGCATCGGCGGCGGCGCTTGGTTCACCCTCGGCCGGCCGAACGCCCCCGTGCCGGCGCCCCACATCGCCGGCCCGGTGCCGATCGCCGTGCCCGTTGCCAATCCGTCCCAGCCACCTGGCGCGTCGCCCACCGCAGCACCGGTCCTGCCCCCGCAGCCGCCCGCAGCACCGCCGGGCCAACACGAAGCCAGCGCCGCCCCGCCGCCCGACGGCCAGACCGTGATGGCGATGAACCCCGGCCGCCCAGACCACCCACCCATGCCGGACCCCAGCCCACCATCACCCTTGCCGCCCGCCCCGCCCCCACCCGACTCCCCACCCGTCATCCCGCCGGCGGTCGACAGGCCGGCGTCCCCCGCCGCAGGCCGTCCCCTCTCCGCCGAGCAACTCGCCACCGCGCTCGCATCCCTGCGTCCCGTCGCCTGCGCCCATGTCGACGCCGATGGCGGGGCGGGAGCGCTCCGCCTGTCCGGCGTGGTCGGCGGTGGCGCGCCCGAGCAGGCCCTCCGCCAGGCTGCCCAGCGCGCCATCGCCGACGTCGCCCGCAGCGCCGGCGCCGCACCTTCGCTGGACTGGCATGTCACGACCGTCATCGGCCCCTACTGCGCCCTCATCGACCTCCTCGGCCCCTACCTCCAGGCCATGCCGCCCGGTCTGCAGGTCGCCATGGCCGACGGCCGCACCAACCTGCGCGAGCATGACTTCGTGGTCGCCCGGGCCACCATGCCGGATTTCGCCGCCGCCCTGGAGCTCGACTATATCCAGAACGATGGCGGGGTCCTGCACATGCGCCAGTCCGCCGGCGCCCCGTACCCGGCGAAATCCACACCCGTCATCGGCCAGAAGACGCCAGGCTTCCCGGGCTGGGACGTCGGTTGCCCGTTCGGCACCGACCTCGTCGTCGGTGTTGCCACCAGCCTGCCCCTGTTCAAGGCCGCCCGCCCCAAGCAGGAGACGCTCGACGCCTACCTCAAGGACCTGCGGACGACCCTCGATCGCGCGGCCCATGGCGGCCAGGTCTCTGCCGCCTTGCTCGTCCTCCACACCAGCCCGCTGCCTGGGGCCGCCGTGCCCGCCGGACCGTGCACACCCTGAGTGGGCGCGGCAGCGCCCGCGGCGACGTACACGCCTTCAGCCACCCCGGCGGCATCCCTGCAACGAACGCCGCCCGCAACGCGTCCACCCGCGCCGGCGCCAGCCCCACGGCCCCGGCATTGAAGAAGCGCGCATCCGCCGTGTGCACCAGGAACGCCTGCGTCTCGTTGACCACGAGATCGTCGATCCCGGTGTCGTAGCCCTCAGCCGCCAGGAACGTGCGGAACCGCGCCCGCTCCGCCCCGGTCAGCACCGTGCGCCAGAACTGCTGCGCATACTGGGCGTAGGCAGGATCGGTGAAATACGCCCCATGCGACAGCTCGTGGCGCAGGATCGTCGCCCGCGCCGGGGCATCCACCCCGGCCTCCGCATCTTCCCGGACCAGCGTGATCAGCGCGCCCCGAGTCCCCGCCGTCCAGCCCCAGCCGGCCATTCGCGCGCGCAGCCAGCCCTCGCCAGCCGTGCCCGCCTGCCCCGCCCGATCCAGCCGGTCGAAGAACCCCGCCAGGTCGGACATGCGATAGTCGTGCCCCAGGTAGAACGATGCCGGGCTGTCTCCGCTCGCCCGGATGCGGCGGTCCAGCTCCGCCGATTCGAGGATCGTCTCCCGCGGCATCCCCGCCTTCTCCAGCAGCGCCGCCACCCGGTTCAGCGCATCCGCCTGGTCCGCCAGCGTGGCGAACTGCACCACGATGATCTCCGGCTGCGGCGCGAACCGGTACACCTCCGTCGCCGCCGGGCTCCGCCCGAGGATGTCGGCCTCCGTTGCCAGCCAAGGCGCCGGCAGCACGGGCCGCACAAGCTCCGGCGGAGCAGGCGCCCGCACCGGCGCCATCGCCGCGACCCGCACCGCCGGCGCCGTGCCCCACATCCACACGCCTGCGCTTCCGGCGCCGATCAGCAGCAGCAGGGCCGCCGCCGCCATCCAGCGGCCTCCGCCACGCCGCCGCACGATGACGACCGTCGCGTCGGGATCCGTGCCACGCGTCACCCGAGACCCCACCCGTCCGCCCCTAGTGTCCTCACCCAAAAATACGCCTGCGAACGTCTCGATCGGGACACGAGGCAGTTTGCGTTTGCGGACCGGTGAATCGGCACACTACCGTCACCGGCCATGGACCTCGCCCCGCCAGGCTTCTTCGGAAAGCTCCCCGCCCGTGGTGACTTCGTCCGCTGCCGGATCGACCCGGCGCTTGCCCAGCCTTGGGACGACTGGCTCGGCCTCCTCACCGTTTCCGCCCGGCACGCCGCCGGCCAGGCTTGGCCCGAAGCCTGGCTCACCGCGCCGCTCTGGCAGTTCGCCCTCGGTCCCGCACTCGCCCCGGCCCCGGGCGCCGCCGGCGTCCTCGTCGCCAGCGTGGACCGTGTCGGCCGCATGTTCCCGTTCACGATCATCGGTCCGGCCATCGGCATCCCCGGCGCCGCCTGGCTCGACCCGATCGAGGCGCTCGCGCTGCAGGCCCTGGACGACGCCTTCGACCCCGACCGGCTCGACGCCGCACTCGCAGCACTCGGCCCGCCGGCTGCCGGCAGCACCCTGCCCGTCGGCTCCGCGTGGCACTGCCGCGGCTCGGACCGCGTCGCCGCCGGCGACCGCCTGCATCCTGGCCTGCCTGACGCGGCCGCCGCGGCCGCCATGGTGCTGGGGCCTTGAGCCCGTCCGCGCGACCCCCCGCCGCTCATTGCACCACCGGGCAGCGGAACTCGCCCAGCACCGGGCTCGCAAACGGATTGGGGCTCGCCCGCACATCCAGCCGGACGGCGTGATCCGGGGGTCCGAACACGAAGCTCTGCCGGTCCCCGGCCGTCGTCGATTTCGCCCCGGCCAGCAGCCGGAACGGCGCCCACGGCCCGCCCGCCTCCACCGCCGGCTGGCCCGGCGGCGTCAGCCGCGCCACCGCGTCCCGAACCCGCCCGGGCCAGGTCAGCGACACCGGCCGCGGCGCCGCATCCCGGGCGAGCGCGACCGTGACCCCGCCCAGCTCCAGCGTGGCCGCCGCCGCCCCTGGCGCGGCTGCCGGCGGCACGACGTCGAACCGCACCAGCGGCTGCGCGCTGCCCGCTGGGAAGAACAGGTCCCGGATCGCCGCCGCCTGTTGGAAGCGCCCGAGATCGCCCGGGGTCAGGGGCGCCGTCACGCCGTCGACCGGTTTCAGCCGCCAAGGTTTCGACTCCATGTCGACATACGGCCGTAGCTGCGCGTTGAAGAAGGCATCGATCGCCCCACCCGGCGCGAACAGCCGCGTGAAGTCGGCCAGCGGCGCGTCGTCCACCGCCCCTGCCACGAACGGGTAGCGGTTGCCGATCACCGCCGGGCACAGCGCCGCCGGCCCGCCCCCCGCGTTCCATGCCGCGATCATCGCCCCGCGCGGCCCGCCGTCGCGCAGCGCCGCACCCCCCGTCGCCAGCGCCAGCAGCCAACGCGACAACGGCTGCGGCTGCCGCGCCGCCTCCGCCCGCAGCGCCGCGGCCGGGTCCTCGCCGACGGCCACTTGCGGCTTCGTCGTCGTCGCCGTCTGCCGCGCAAGCTGCTGCTCCAGATCCGACAAGGGGCGCAGCACCTGGTCGATCGGCACCGCCCCGCCGCTGCCGAACAGCGCCCGCAGCGGTCTGAACCGCTCCTCCACGGCCGCCAGCGCCGTCCGGTCCGCGCCTCCCGCCCCGGCTGGTATCTGGCCGGCTGGCGCCAGGTCTACCGGTGCCAGGTCTGCCGGCGCCAGTTCTGCCGCGACCGACGCCAGCAGCGCCCGCATCGGCGACCGCGGCGTGGCCAGGATGTACAAGTCCTGCGCAGCCCGGCCCAGGTTCCGCAGCGGCACCGGGTTCAGGTCCGCCAGCATCGCGTCCCACACCGCCACGTCCTCGGCCGCATACAGCGCCAAGATGTCGGCCTGCAGGGTCCGCAGCCGAGCCGGATCTGGGGCGGACACGTCGCCCAGCACCCACCCCTCGTCCGCGGCCTGCCGCGCCGCCTCGGGCAGCGCCGGCAGCACTGCCCGCTGCAGCCCCTCACGGGTGAACAGCCCGGGGACGCCCTCCTCCAGCCCCTTTCCGGACAGTCGCAAGAACAGCGGCACACCCAGCGGACCCAGCGCATCCGCCGGCCGCCACGGCCGGACGCCCTGCGCCGCCGCAAGCGGCTTCAGCCGTGAGTAGGCCCGCTGCGCCAACGGCACCCGCCCGATCGCCTGCCGTGCCGCGGCCACCAGGGGCCCGTCAAGCGGTATCGCCGGCAACGGCCCGTCCAGCAGCGCCGCCAGGTGCCGGCCCAACCCGGCCCGCACCGGCGCCTGCGCCGCGCCGGGCAGCGTCGCCTCCCAGTCCCGCACGAACCAGTCCTGCACCAGCACCCGGTCGAGCGGCCCCGCTCCGCCCAGCATCAGGTTGACCCGCGTCACGTCATACAGCGCGTCTGGCTGACCGAGCAGCCCGCGCATCACCATCTCCGTCCGCCAGACCAGCCGCGGCAGCAGCGCGAAGCCGAGCGCATGGCGATAGTGCGCCGCGCCGGCCGCCGCCAGCTTCCCCTCTTGCGAATAGCCCAGCCAGTCGCGCCCGCCCGCTGGCCGCACTACGCCCGCGGCCAGCGTATCGAGCCACGGCAGCAGCTGCGTCATGTCCGCCTCCGCCACCGGGTCGAGCGGCAGCGCCTCGGCCAGCTTCGCCCTGTCCGCCAACGCCAGTTCCGCCGCCGTCACGGCGCCGGCATGCGCCGCCCGCTCCGCCCAGATCGTCCCCAGCCCGGCCGCCACCGCCACCGCACAGGCCGCGAAGCCCGCCGCCCGCAGCACCCGGCGCCGCTGCGCCGCGCCCGGCCGGTGGCCCACCAGCAACGCCTCGCGGAACACCACGTCGCGCAGCAGGTCCGTCAGGAAGAACGACCGGCCCGCCTCCGCCCGTCCCTGCTCCCGCATCGCCGCCGTCCGGCGCGACCCGAGCCCGAAGGCCCGCGACAGCCCGCCCACCAGCCGGTCGATCGGCGTTCCCTCCTGCGTGCCGGACGCGAGATACAGGCCGCGCAGGAACGGTGCCGTCCCGCCGGCCCCGGGCCCGAACGCCGCCGCGACGAACGCCTGCACCGCGGGCAGCACACTCGCGAACTGCGCCGGGAACCCTGCGATCAGCGCCCGCCGGTCCAGCCGGGGCTCCGCATCCAGCCGCGCGAACATCCGCCGGTCCAGCCGCGCCAGCAGCGGGCGCAACGCCTCGACCGCATCCAGCGGCGCCCGCGCATCCAACGCCGCCGTCGCACCCCAGATCTGCCGCCGCCCGGCCCGGTCCAGGTCGTCGAAGAACTCCGTGAACCCGGCCAGCAGGTCGGCTTTCGTGAACAGCACGTACACAGGCAGCCGCACCCGCAGCCGCGCCTCCAACTCGTCCAGCCGGGCGCGGACCGCCCGCGCATGCGCCGCCCCCTGGCCTGCCGCATCGGCCACATCGGGCAGCGCGAGCGCCACGATCACGCCGTTCAGCGGCCGGCGCGGACGCGTCCGCCGCAGCAGGTCCAGGAACGCCGCCCACCCGGCCCCGTCGGCCGCGCGGTCGCTGTCCTGCGTCGTATACCGCCCCGCCGTGTCGATCAGCACCGCGTCGGCTGTGAACCACCAGTCGCACAGCCGCGTGCCGCCCACGCCGGCCACCGCGCCCGCCCCGCCCTCGCCCGGCGTCTGGCCCGTCGGCAGGAACGTTAGCCCGGCGTTCAACAGCGCCGTCGTCTTGCCCGCCCCCGGCGGGCCGATGATCGCGTACCACGGCTGCTCATACAGTGGCCGCCGGCCCTTCAGCCGGCGCATCGCCGCCAGCGCCGCCGCGAGCCGCGCCCCCAGGGCCGACGCGTCGCCCGCCACGCCGCGCGCCAGCGCGGCATCCCGTCGCTGCGCAAGCACATCCAGCCCGAGATTCGCTCCGGCCCAGACCAGCAGCAGCGCCAGCAGCAGCGCCAGCCGCACCGCCCACGGCT
>CBDCAA010000003.1:0-216762 GCA_965213855.1 Acetobacteraceae bacterium
CATTGTCCCGCCTTACTGTGGGACGCGCTGTTCGCGCCGTTCCTGCAGCGCCCCGCGTGGCTGCCGCCGGCGTTCATCGGGCTGATCTGCGCCGGCTTGGCGCTGACCTTCAACCTCGGCAAGCCCTCTCCGTCACGGCGCCGCCGGAGCTGACGATGCGCCGGGCGACCTCAATGACACGGTGTGCCTCGGACCAGAGCGCATAGGCGCCGAGCGCGGCGAACGGCACGAACTCGGCTGCGCTGACGTCTCCGCCCGCGTGCGGTTCGCCTCCGATCCAGGCGCCGGCGAAGTCCAGGATCGTGTAGTGGAACTGCACGCGTCCGGTCTCATCGTGGTGGATGCTGTCGACGTTGGCGGCGAGGGTCAGCGGCCCTGCGTCCAGGCCGGTCTCTTCGCGCAGCTCTCGCCGGGCCGCGGCCTCGGCCGTCTCGCCCAGCTTTTGCGCGCCGCCCGGCACGGACCATGTTCCGGAGGCGGGCGGCTTGGCGCGGCGTACGAGCAGGACGGAGTCTCGCTTCAGCAGCACCACGCCGATGCCGACGAGCGGGCGCTCCGGGTATTCGCGCCCGCTCACGGGTTCTCGCGCATCGGCATTGGACGGGCCCTGCTCGGTCGATTGATGTCTGGGGTAGGTGTCGCGGTCCAGCCGGTCAACTCTCCCCGGGGCGGCTGCTTGCGTCCCCCGCGAGGCGCCCGTATTGCAAAGGGAAGCATCACAAGAACAACAGGGAGGCCCCATGTCACTCACGCGCCGCACAACGCTTGCGTCGGCCCTGGCAGTTCCGGCCCTGGCGCTTCCGGCCCTGGCCCTGCCCGCCCTGTGGAGCGGCGCGCAGGCGGCGACCCGCACGTTGAAGATCAGCCACCAGTTCCCCGGCGGCACGCTGGAGCAGGGAGACTTCCGCGATCGCCTGGCGCGCCGTTTCGCCGCAGAGGTGCAGCAGCGCACCAATGGCGAGCTTGGCTTCGAGATCTACCCGGGCTCGTCGCTGATGAAGACGGTGGCGCAATTTTCCGCGCTGCGCCGTGGCGCCCTCGATCTAACCGTCTACCCGCTCGCCTATGCCGGCGGCGAGGTGCCGGAGGTCAACATCGGCCTCATGCCGTGCCTGGTCACGACCTACGAGCAGGGCATGGCCTGGAAGACGCAGCCGATCGGCGAAGAGCTGACGGCGCTCCTTGATAAGCGCGGCGTCAAGATCCTTACCTGGGTGTGGCAGGCGGGCGGGACGGCCAGCCGCTCGGTTCCGGTGGTGCAGCCCGACGACGTGAAAGGCCTCAAGGTCCGCGGCGGCTCGCGGGAGATGGACCTGATGCTCAAGCAGGCTGGCGGCATCATCAGCTCCGTGCCCAGCAACGAGATTTACGCCGCGATGCAGACCGGCACGCTCGACGCCGCGGTCACGTCCAGCACGAGCCTGATCTCGTTCCGGCTGGAGGAGATCAGCAAGGCGATCACGTCCGGCAAGAGCGGCAGCTTCTGGTTCATGTTCGAGCCGCTGCTCATGAGCAAGTCGGTGTTCGAAAGCCTCACGCCGGACCAGCAGAAGGCGATCATCGACGTCGGCGCCGAGCAGGAGGCGTTCGGGCTCGAGGCGGCGCGGGCCGACGATGACGACCTGGCCCGGGTCTATGCCAAGGTCGGCGTGACCGCGCACGAGATGAACGCGGACGCGATCGGCAAGTGGAAGGCGCTCGCGCAGCAGACCGCCTGGAAGGACTTCGCCGACCGCAACGCCGCCTGCGCCGCCTTGCTGAAGTTGGCCGAGCAGGTGGCATGAGTTCGCACGGGATCGACGCAGCATCTGGCGCGATCCCGGTTGCCGACGTGCCCCGGGGCGGCCTGCTGGGCGCGGTCCAGGCGGTCGTTGGCCTGCTCAACGGCGTGCTGGCCGTGCTGTCGGCGATCGCGATCGCGGCCGCGGGCGCGGTGCTGACGTGGGAGGTCGCGGGCCGATACTTCTTCAGTATCGCGTCGGATTGGCAGGACGAGCTGAGCACCTTCCTGCTGATCGGCGCCACCTTCGCCTCGGCAGCCTGGGTGCAGGCCCGGCGGGGGCACGTCGGCATCGATGCGCTCGGCGCCATCCTGCCCCCCGCCGCCGACCGGGTGCGCCGGTGGCTGGCCGACGTGCTCAGCCTGGCGTTCGTCACGTTCTTCGCCTGGAAAAGCTGGACCCTGCTGCTGGAAGCGATCGCGGACGATCAGACGACGCCGTCGGCGTGGGGCCCGCCGCTGTGGATCCCGTATAGCTGCATGGCGGTGGGGATGAGCTTGCTCGCGGTCCAGCTCTTGCTCCAGGTGCTCGGCTCGCGCCATGGCGACTCTCAGCCCGCCCATCTCGCGCCGTCGCCGCACGGATGAACACGCTGCAGATCGGCCTTGCCTATGGCGGGGCCACGCTCGTCGCGCTGTTCTCCGGCATGCCGATCGCCTTCGCCCTCGGCGGCGTCGCGACCGTGTTCATGCTGCTGTTCATGCCCGCCGCCTCGCTCGATACCGTCGCCCAGAACGTCTACGAGGAGCTGGCCAGCATCACCCTGCTGACGATCCCGCTGTTCATCCTCAAAGGGGCGGCCATCGGCAAGTCACGCGCCGGCAAGGACCTGTACGATGCGCTGCACACCTGGCTGCATCGGGTGCCCGGCGGGCTCGGCGTCGCCGTCGTGCTGGCTTGCGGCCTGTTCGCCGCCATGGCCGGCAGCTCGCCCGCGACCTGCAGCGCGATCGGCAGCTCCGGCATTCCCGAGATGCGGCGGCGGGGCTACTCGCCGGGGTTCGCGGCCGGGCTGGTCGCGGCGGGCGGCACGCTCGGCATCCTGCTTCCACCCAGCATCGTGCTGATCCTTTATGCGGTGGCGGCCGAGCAGTCCCTGGGCCGGCTGTTCTTGGCCGGGATCGGCCCCGGCCTGCTGCTGGTGGCGCTGTTCGCCGGCTATGCCGTGATCCGCTGGCGCCGCGAGTTCGCAAGCGCCAGCGCAGCCGCCACGGCCGGCGGGGCGCGAAGCGAGATCCTGCGGCAGGACAGCTACAGCTTCGGCCAGAAGCTGGCCGCCCTCCCGCGGGTTGCGCCGTTCCTGGTGCTGCTGACGGGCGTCATGGTGGCGCTCTATGGCGGCATCGCGACCCCCAGTGAAACCGCCGGGCTCGGCGCGGTGCTTGCGCTGGTGCTGATCGCAGTCGTTTATGGCGCCTGGCGCCCGGCCGACGTGAAGCCCATCTTCGCCGGTACGCTCGGTGAGAGCGGGATGCTGCTGCTGATCATCGGCATGAGCCTGCTCTATAGCTACGTCATGAGCTACCTGCACATCAGCCAGGGCGCGGCAGGCTGGATCGTCGGCCTGCATCTGGGCAAGTGGCTGCTGCTGGCGGCGATCCTGCTGCTAGTCGTCATGCTCGGCTTCTTCCTGCCGCCGGTCTCCATCATCCTGATGACGGCGCCGATCATCCTGCCGCCACTGCGGGAGGCGGGGTTCGACCTGATCTGGTTCGGCGTGGTCATGGCGGTGGTGATGGAGATGGGGCTGATCCATCCGCCGGTCGGGCTGAACATCTTCGTCATCAACCGGATCGCGCCGGATATCGGCCTCGGCCCCATCATCCGCGGCACGACCCCGTTCGTGGCGCTCATGGCGGTCGCCGTCGTGATCCTGTCCGCGTTGCCGGGCATCGCCATGGCGCTGCCCAATCTCGTCTACGGGCGTTAACCGGCCGGGGTGGCGTGGGCGGGGCCGTGGCGATCGATAAATCGCCAGACGTCGTCAAGGACCGGCGCCCGGCTTTGGAACAGCGGCGCGAAGGCGGTAATCAGCCCGATATGGCCGATGCCCGGGTAGAGCCGGCTTTCGACCGAGCCGCCCGCCGCCGTCACGTGCGCGGCCAGGCTCTCGGTGTTCTTTGGCCGAACTGTCGTGTCGTCGGTGCCGGCCAGCAGCAACATGGGCGGGTTGTGGCCGTCGACGTAATGCACCGGCTGGCTGAGCGGACCGTCATCGACGGAGGCGAAGACCGGGATCACGTCTGCGCCGGTGATCGGCAGGAAATCGTAGGGCCCGGCCAGGCCGACGACGCCCGCCAGACGCGCCCGGTCGGTGCCGGCCTTGGCCAGGAACGCCGGGTCGAGCGCCAGCATCGCCGCGTTGTAGGCGCCGGCGGAGTGCCCGACCACGAAGACCTGCCGCGGATCGGCACCGAGCGATGCTGCGTGGGCGAGCGCCCAGGCGACCGCGTCCGCATTGTCCTGGACGAAACCCGGGAACTCGACGGCGGGATAAAGACGGTAGTTCGGCACCACGACGACGGCGCCCCGGGCGGCGAGGGGCAACGCCACGAACGGGTAGAGCGACTTGTCGCCGCTGCGCCAGCCGCCGCCGAACAGGAACACCACCAGCGGCCCGCGCGGTTGTGCCGGGCGGTAGATGTCCAGCACGTGGTCGGGCCCTGGTTCGTACGCGACGTCGTGCGTCACCATCGCCCCGTCGTCCGGGACGGTCGCGTTCAGCAGCGCCGCCGGGCTGCACCCCGCCACCGCGGCCGCAACCAGCGCCGCCCAAACCTTCAGCCCCATTCCATGGTCCCCAACGCCCAGCCCGCCCAGACCGAGAGCAGGCACATTCCGAGCGACAGCCCCGCGTAGGCCATTGCCGCCGGCATCCGCCCGGCCTGCAGCAGGTCGAGCGTCTGCAGGCTGAACGCCGAGAATGTGGTGAAGCCGCCGCAGATGCCCACCATCACGAAAGCGCGGTAGGCCGCATGCTCGCGTTCGTTCGTCGCCGCGGCCGCGGTGCCGATCACCATGCTGCCGACGACGTTGATCAGCAGCGTGCCCCAGGGAAACGAGGAGCCCAGCAGCCGTGCCACGCCGATCCCGGCCCAGTAGCGCGCCAATCCGCCCAGCGCGCTGCCGAACGCGACCAGGAGTGAGAGTTGGGTCAATGGCGTGACCTGGTCCGGGCCGGCCAAGGCAGCCGACCGGGCTTGCCGGCGAGGGAGCGGGGCTTGGTCATGATCGTCCTTCGCGCACCTGGCGGGCCGCGTCGAGTGCCTTGGCCTGCATGGTGCCGCACTTCCCGGTTGGCAGACCGTGCCGTCAGGAAAGGACAGGAAAAGTAAGCGAGCCCGTGAGGGGCCGGGCTTGAGGTCATGGGCCAGCTTGGACGGGTGCGGCCGGGCGGAAACGAGGTCCTAGTCGGCCGGGTTCTGCCAGCCGCATCGTCAGTCGATCGACAGGGTTGCGTACTATCGCAAAACGAATCCATGCACAGCGCGATAGCAAGGAGCGTGCCTGCCGAGAAAACGATGTTGCACAAACTTACAGCGTGCCCTTCTCGGCACGATAGAGACATGCGGCTACTCAGTGATGGGCGATAGACAACCTGCTTACGAGCAAAGTCTAGCGCCAGTAAGACATTCTCAAAATTGAAGTCGCCTGGACTAGAGATTGACGATGTCTTGCCGGACAGCGACGCTCTACTCACGACCCGATAGGCGCGTGGTGTGCAAGAAGTAATCGCCGATGGACCGCCGTCCCCTTTGACCGCAACGGCCGAATTGCTGATCCTGCAGCGATCCGGCCTGTTCGATGGGTCCTGGTTCCAGGATCGCAATCCGGACCTGGTCCAGTCCGGCGTCGACGCCCTCGCGCATTTCCATCGCTATGGCTGGCGCGAGAACCGCAAGCCGAACGCCTACTTCGACCCGGCCTGGTACCGGGCGCAGAACCACGACGTTCGTGATGCCGAGACCGACCCGCTGCTGCACTATGCCGAGCATGGCGAGGCCGAAGGGCGGCGGCCCATCGCCCACTTCGACCCGGCCTGGTATCGCGCCCGCTACGCGCTGGCGCCCGGCCAGTCGCCGCTGGCCCACTTCCTCCAGCATCGCTTCGACGGTACTGTCGCGCCCATTCCCGAGTTCGACGCCGAATTCTATCTCGCCCGCTACCCCGACGTGGCGAAGGCCGCGATGGACCCGTTCGAGCACTACCTGGTCCAAGGCGCATCGGAGAACCGACAGCCTGCTGCCGGCTTCGACCCGGTCTGGTATCGGGCCCGGTACCTGAAGCACACGCCATGCGATATCCCGCTTCTCCATTACCGCGCCAACAGCCACCTGCCAGGCGTCCACCCCAGCCGCCCGCGGGAAGAGACCGACATCCCCAGTGAGGTCCGCCATAACACGCGGCCTGGGCCGCTGTTCGAGGAGGTGGCGAGCCTGCCAGCGGGCGCGAGCCGCCGCGCCATGCTGCTCGCCTATTATCTGCCGCAATACCATCCGGTGCCGGAAAACGATCTTTGGTGGGGAACGGGCTTTACCGAGTGGACCAATCTTGGCCGCGCCCTGCCGCGCTTTGCCGGGCATTACCAGCCGCGCATCCCGCGCGACCTTGGTCACTACCGCCTGGAAGGCCCGGACGTGCTCCGCCGCCAGGCGAAGATGGCGCGCGCCGCCGGACTGCACGGGTTCGTCTTCTACTTCTACTGGTTCGACGGCAAGCGCCTCCTGGATGGCCCGCTCGAGGCCTTGCTGGCCGACCCGAGCATCGAGCTGCCATTCTGCCTCATGTGGGCGAACGAGAACTGGACCCGGCGATGGGACGGGTCCGAGCACGACGTGCTGCTGGCGCAAACCTATCACCCCGCCGACGAGCCCGCGCTCGTTGCGACGTTCGTCCGACACTTCGCGGACCCGCGCTATATCCGGCTCGAGGGCCGGCCGGTGCTGATGGTCTACCGGGCCGGGTTGATCCCCGCCGGGGCCGTCGCCCGCTGGCGCCGCCTGTTCGCTGCCGCCGGCGAGAACCCGGTCTTCGTCATGGCCCAGAGCTTCGACGACCGCGACCCGAGGCCGCTCGGCTTCGATGCGGCGATCGAGTTCCCGCCGCACAAGCTGACGGCCAGGCTGCAGCCGCTCAATCCCGGGCTGCAGGTCCTCGATCCCGCGGCGACCGCCCAGGTGTTCGCCTACGACGATCTGGCCAACGCCACCGACCTCTCGCCGCACCCATACCCGATCATCCGCACCGCCGTTCCCGGCTGGGACAACGACCCCCGGCGGCAGGGTGCAGGCATGGTGATCCACGGGGCGACCCCGGCCGGCTACCAGGCCTGGCTCGAGCGGCTGATCGAGGCGGCCCGGGCGCAGCCCGTGGCCGGCGAGGCGATCGTCTGCATCAACGCGTGGAACGAGTGGGGCGAGTGCGCCTACCTCGAACCGGACGTGCATTTCGGCGCGGCCTTCCTGAACGCCACCGGCCGCGCCGTATCGGGCCGCAGCGGTGCGGCGGGGCAGCGGCTGCTATTGGTTGGCCACGACGCCTTCCAGGCGGGCGCGCAGCTGCTGCTGCTCAACATCGGCCGGGCGTTGCGGGCCGAGCGAGGCATGGATGTCGCGTTCCTGCTGCTGGGTGACGGCAATCTCCTGCCGGCATACCGGGATATCGCGGCGACCACCATCGTCCCCGACCTTCGGACCCTGCCGCAGATCGCCAAGGGGCTTGTGACGCAAGGCTTTGGTGCGGCCATCGTGAACACTAGTGCCGCCGCGGCGGCCTGTCGCATCCTTGCGGAGGCCGGGCTGGACTGCACCTTGCTGATCCACGAGATGCCGCGCCTGCTGCGGGAGCGCAACCTGGCTGGCCCGGTCTGCGCGGCCGTGGAGCATGCCCGCGCGGTCGTGTTCGGCGCGGCCCACGTCCGCGACCGGTTCGCCGAGCTCTCCCCGCTGCCGCCGGAGCGGACCGTGATCTTGCCGCAAGGCGTCTACCGTCCGGTGCAGGCGACCGACCGCGAGGCTCGCCGGGCGCGCCTGCGCGTGCCCGCCCGCGGCGCGCTGCTGATTGGGATCGGCTATGCGGACCTGCGCAAAGGCTTCGACGTGTTCCTTCAGGTCTGGCGCCTGGTCCACGCCAGGGATCCAGACGTGCACATGCTGTGGGTGGGCGACATCGATCCCACCGTCCATGCCTATCTCGGTGCCGAGATGGCGGTCGCCGAGGCGACGGGCACGTTCCACCACGAGCCATTCGCGGCCGATGGGGCAGACTGGCTCGCCGCCGCCGACGTGCACCTGCTCACCTCCCGCGAGGACCCGCTGCCGAGCGTCGTGCTGGAGGCGATGTCGGCTGGCGTGCCCACGATCGCATTCGAGGAAAGCGGCGGCGCACCAGACCTGCTGCGCGAGTGCGACGCCGGGGTGGCCGTCCCGCTCGGCGACGCGGCAGCCATGGTTCGCCAGCTGCGCCCGCTGCTTGCCCGGTTCCGTCCCGCTGCCCGCGCGCGTCTTGCCCAGCAGGCACGCGAGGGGTTCGACTTCGGCCGCTACGCCGGCGCGCTGCTTCGGCTCGCTTGCCCGGCGCTGCTCGAGGTCTCGGTCGTGGTGCCGACCTATCAATACGCGCACTACCTCCCGGGCCGGCTGCGCTCGATCTTCGACCAGACCCATCCGGTCGCTGAGATCATCGTGCTCGACGATGCCTCGACCGACGACAGCGAGACGGTGGTCCGGCAGGTGGCGCGCGACGGCGGCCGCCGGGTGCAGTGGGTGGGTTCCCGCGTGAACGGCGGGTCCGTGTCCCGGCAGTGGCGCCGGGCTGCGCTGCTGGCCCGGTCGGACTGGCTGTGGATCGCGGAGGCTGACGACCTTGCCGAACCCGGCTTCCTGGCTGCCCTGGCCGTGGCGGTCCAGGCCGCGCCGGAGACCGTGCTCGCCTTTTCCGACAGCGCCGCGATCGACGCCGACGGCCGCACGATCTGGCCCGACTACCAGGGCTACTACCGGCAGAGCGGTGCCCCGCTGCTTGCCGAGGACTTTTCGGGCGCGGCGCCGGACCTGCTCCGCGGGTGTCTTGCCGAACGCAACCTGATCGTCAATGCCAGCGCCGTCCTATGGCGACGGTCCGCACTCATCGCGGCGCTCGATCGCTGCGGGGCGGAGCTGGACAGCTTCACCATGGCAGGGGACTGGCGGCTCTATGCCGAGCTGCTCTCCGCAGGCGGCGGCGGCGCGTATGTCGCAAAGCCGCTCAACCGTCACCGCCGGCACGACCGTAGCGTGACCCATTGCCTGCCGCCGGACCGACATCTGGCCGAGGTCGAGCGCATGCACCGCCACATGCGCGGCCTGCTCGGCACCCAGCCGGGCCTGGTGCAGGGCCAGCGCCGCGCTTTGGAAGCGGCGCGGCTCGCCCTCCGCGCGCCGAAACGCCGGGCCCCCGCCTGAGGGGCAGGTCACTAGGGCATCAACGGCCGTACCGGCTCGCCGCGGACCTGGGGCATCATGATCAGGTCCCAGATGCTCGGCATCTCGTCGACGGGCACGTGCACGAGGGCCGGGGCTCGCAGCGCGAAGGCCTCTCGCAGGCGGGCTTCGAGCTCGGCCGCATCGGTTGCTCGATAGGCCGCGATGCCGAAGCTCTCGGCGAACCGCACGAAATCCGGGTTGGCGAGGTCGTTGGCGATCTCGCGTCCGCCCCAGGCCTGCTGCTGGATGCGCTTGACGTTGCCGAAGGCGCCGTCGTCGAACACCACGACGACCACTGGCAGCCCATGGCGCTTGGCCGTCGCCAGCTCGAAGGCCTGGTAGCCGAACCCGCCATCGCCGGCGATGCTCAGCACCGCCCGGCCCGGGCACGCCGCCGCAACCCCGAGCGCCGTGCCATAGCCGTAACCGAGGTTGTCCTGGTAGCCCGAGAAGAAGCGCCGGGGTGCCTCGACCGGGAATGCCATGCGGGCCGCGAACCCCATCTGCGTCACCTCGTCGACCAGCAGGCCGTCCTCAGGCAGCGCCGCCCGCATCGCCCGCAGGAAGCCGACCTGCGGCTCCAGCCGGGCGAGCCGGTCGGCCAGCCAGGCCCGGTGCCGGGCCAGCTCGTCCTCCCGGCTCTCCCGAACGGCGTTATGCCCCGGCAGCCGCTCCAGCAGTGCCCGCAGCCCGGCCGCCGCATCGGCCACGATCGCCGCCGCCGGCACCCGGTAGCGCCCCGGCTCCTCCGCATCGACGTCGAGCCGCAGGACCTGCAATCCTGCATCGACGCCCCACTGGCTCTGCTGGTTGTACAACCGGGTTCCCACCCCGAACACGACGTCCGCCGTCTCCCACAGCCGGCGCCCGACCGGGAACGGGACGGCCAGCCGATGGCTCGTCGGCAGCACGCCGCGCCCGCGCCGATAGGACACCACCGGCGCCTCCAGCATCTCGGCCAGCAGCCGCAGCTCGGGCGCTGCATCCTGCGCCCCGCCGCCGACCACGATCAGCGGCCGCCGCGCCTGCCCGAGGATCCGCGCCACCACCTCCACCGCGTCCGGGTCGACGGGCGGCGTCACGGGTGGGATCGGCGCGACGGCCGGGGCCGGGCCGGCGACATTCCAAGCGTCGATCGCGCACTCCAGCGCGACCGGCCGCCGCCGCCCGGACAGCGCTGCGTGGATGGCCGCCGCGACCTGCGCGCCCGCCTCGCCCGGCCCGGTGATCCGCGCCGCGTGCTTCGTCAGGTGCCTCAGGATCCCGAGCTGGTCCGGGATCTCATGCAGGTGCCCGAACCCGCGGTCGATCGCATGCGACGGGATTTGCCCGGCCAGGGCCAGCACCGGCGCCTCCATGCCCCACGCCGTCAGCAGCGCCGCGGCCGTGTTCAGCACCCCCGGCCCGGGCACGGCGGCGAAGGCCTGGGCCCGGCCGGTCGCCAGCGCGGCGCCGAGCGCCATGTAGGCCCCGGTCTGCTCGTGCCGGGCATGGAGCATCCGTACCTGGTTGCGGGCGCGATACAGCGCGTCGAACAGCGCATCGTTGTGCACGCCGGGGACGCCATAGACCGTGTCGATCCCATGGGCCGCCAGCGCCGCCACCACGGCCTCGGCCGTCGTCCGCCTCTCCATGTCGATCGCTCCGCTCACGTTCGCGTTGACACCCCAGGGGCCCCGCCATACCACTCCCCCAACAGCAAATCTCCCCGGGGGAACGGTCGAATGCGCCGCCAACTTGCCACACTGCTCCTGGCGGCCGCCATGGTGCCGGCCGTCGCGATCGCCGCCGCGCGGGCGCAGGTCAAGATCGGCGTGACCATCTCCACCACCGGGCCGGCTGCCAGCCTCGGCGTGCCGCAGCGCAACTCGATCGCCCTGCTGCCGGCCGAGATCGGCGGCCAGACGGTGGAGTGGATCGTGCTCGACGACGGGGCCGACAGCACCAAGGCGGTGTCGAACGCCCGCAAGCTGATCGACGAGGACGACGTCGACGCCCTGATCGGCAGCAGCACGACCCCCGCCTCGCTCGCGCTGATCGACGTCGCGGCCGAGAAGAAGGTGCCGATGATCACGCTGGCGGCCAGCGCGCGCCTGATCGAGCCGATGGACCCGCAGCGTCATTGGGTGTTCAAGACGCCGCAGAACGACAGCCTGATGGCGGACGCGATCGCGGACCACATGGCCAAGAACGGGGTCCGCACCGTCGGCTTCATCGGCTTCAACGATGCCTATGGCGACGGGTGGCTCGCCGAGGCGCAGCGCGCGTTCAAGGCGCACGAGATCGCTATCGTGGCGACGGAGAAGTTCGCCCGCAACGACACCTCGGTGACGGGCCAGGTGCTGAAGCTGGTGGCCGCCCACCCCGACGCCGTGCTGATCGCCGGCGCCGGCACGCCGGCCGCGCTGCCGCAGAAGGCGCTGCATGACCGCGGCTACGCCGGCAAGTACTACCAGACCCACGGCATCGCCAACGCCGACTTCCTGCGGGTCGGCGGCAAGGATGTCGAGGGCACGATCCTGCCTGCCGGTCCGATCCTGGTCGCAGCCCAATTGCCGGACAGCAACCCCATCAAGGCTGTCGCCCTTGCCTACGTCACGAAATACGAGGCCGCCAACGGCCCGGGCTCCGTCGCCACCTTCGGCGCCCACGCCTACGACGCGGCACTCCTGCTGGAGCAGGCGATCCCCATCGCGCTCAAGACGGCCAAGCCCGGCACGCCCGCGTTCCGCGCCGCCCTCCGCGACGCGCTCGAGGGCGAGAGCAACATCGTCCTCGACCACGGCATCGCCACCATGACGGCGACGGACCATAACGGCTTCGACACCCGGGCGCGGGTCATGGTCACGATCCAGAACGGCGCTTGGAAGCTGCTGCCCTGACCCTGCCGCCCCGGTAACGCCGCGAGACCGGCGCTGGACCTCCAAATCCTCCTCATCCTGCTGCAGGATGGGGTCGTCAACGGCGCGATCTACGCCTTGCTGGCGCTTGGCCTCGTGCTGGTGTTCACCGTCACGCGGATCATCTTCATCCCGCAGGGTGAGCTGGTGGCCTTCGCGGCGCTCACCTATGCCGCGATCAGCGAGGGCCGCGTGCCTCCGGTGCTGTGGTTGCTGGGCGGGCTCGGCGCCGGCGCGTTCCTGGCCGGACTTGCCGCCCAGCGGCACGCGCTTGGCCGGACCGTGCTCGTGCCGCTCCTGCTCGAGACGGTCGTGCTGCCGGCGGCCGTGATCGCGGTCGTGGCTGCCGTGGCGCCGCGTCATCCCGGCACCGTCGCCGCCGCCCTGCTCACCCTCTGTATCATCACACCGATGGCGCCGTATCTCTATCGGATCGCCTTCCAGCCGCTGGCCGAGGCGTCCGTCCTGGTCCTGCTGATCGCCAGCATCGGCGTGCATCTGGCGCTGGTCGGGCTCGGGCTGGTGCTCTTTGGCCCCGAGGGCTACCGCGCCCCGCCGTTCTCGGACGCCCATCTTGCCGTTGGGCCGCTCGACATCGCCGGGCAGGAGCTGTGGATCGTCGGCACCACGGTCGTGCTGATGGTGGCGTTGGCGCTGTTCTTCAGCCGCACCCTGGCCGGCAAGGCGCTGCAGGCGACGGCCATGAACCGGCTGGGCGCGCGCCTGGTCGGCATCGGCACAACGCTGTCCGGCCGCATCGCGTTCGTGATGGCCGGTGCGACCGGCACCGTCTCCGGCATCCTGATCGCGCCGCAGACCACGGTCTATTACGACAGCGGTTTCCTGGTCGGCCTGAAAGGGTTCGTCGCCGCGATCATCGCCGGGCTCGTCAGCTACCCGGTCGCAGCGCTCGCCGCCATCCTGGTCGGCTGCGTCGAGAGCCTGTCCAGCTTCTATGCCAGCGCATTGAAGGAGGTGGTCGTGTTCACTGTCATCATCCCCGTCCTGCTCTGGCGCTCCCTCCGTGCCCCGGCCGAGGAGGAATGACCGCGCCGCCGCTCCCGGCGGGTGTGCGCCTGCTGTGGCCCGTGGCCGCCCTTGCCGCCTGGCTATGCGTGCCGCTCACGCCCATGCCTTCGTTCTGGATCACGCTCGCGAACGAGACCGGCATCGCGGCCATCGTCGCCATCGGCCTCGTCGTGCTGACCGGTTATGGCGGCATGACGTCGTTCGGTCAGGCGACGTTCATGGGCTTCGGCGCCTACACGACCGCGATCCTCACCACCCAGGCCGGCCTGTCACCCTGGCTGACGCTTCCCGCCGCACTCGGCGTCAGTGCGGCCGCGGCGCTGCTGATCGGCGCCATTACGCTCCGCCTCTCGGGCCATTACCTGGCGTTGGGCACTCTCGCCTGGTCCGTGAGCCTGTACTACGTGTTTGCCAACCTCGATCTGTTCGGGCGCAACGACGGCATCTCCGCCATCCCGCCCTTGAGCTTCGCCGGCGTGCCGCTCACGTCCAGCCGGGCCTATTTCGCCGTCGTCTGGATCGCGGTCGCGCTTGCGCTGCTCGCCACCCGCAACCTGCTCGACAGCCGCGCCGGCCGGGCCATTCGCGCCCTTCGTGGCGGGGCGGCGGCGGCGGCCAGCTTCGGCGTCGACATTCCGCGCACCCGCCTGCTCGCCTTCATTTATGCCGCCCTGCTCGCCGGCCTGGCGGGATGGCTGTATGCGCACATGCAGCGGAGCGTGAACCCGACGCCCTTCGGCCTCAATGCCGGCATCGAATACCTGCTGATGGCCGTGATCGGCGGCGTCGGCGCGCTGCCCGGTGCGTTGCTGGGCGCGGGGCTCGTGACCGTGCTGAACGACCAGTTGCAGGATTGGTTGCCGCGCCTGCTCGGCCGTGCCGGCAACTACGAGACGATTGTGTTCGGGGTCATCCTGGTTGTGATCCTGCAGGCTGCGCCCGAGGGGCTCTGGCCCCTGCTCGTGCGCCGCAGCCGGCCCGCCACGCGACGCATCCCCTCGGTTCCTGCGCTTCCGCGCCGCACCCTGCCGGCCGTGGGCGAGCGCGTCCTGGCCACGGATGCGCTGCGAAAGACGTTCGGCGGCCTGGTCGCGGTCGACGGCGTGTCGTTCCACCTGGACGCCCGCGAGATCGTCGGCCTGATCGGGCCCAACGGCGCCGGCAAGAGCACCACGTTCAACCTGCTCACCGGCGTCGCCCGGCCCACCGCCGGGCACGTCCGCATCCTTGGCCAGGACCTCAGCCGCGCCACGCCGCAACGGGTCGCCCGCCTTGGCATCGCCCGCAGCTTCCAGCACGTGAAGCTGGTGCCCGGCATGTCCGTGCTGGAGAACGTGGCGCTCGGCGCCCACCTGCGCGGCCGGGCCACCCCGCTGGCAGCCCTGCTCCGCCGTGACCGCGCCGAAGAGGCCGCGCTCCTGGCCGAAGCCAGCGCGCAGATCGCCCGGGTCGGCCTGGCCGCCGAGTCCGCCCACCCTGCCGACAGTCTCGCGCTCGGCCAGCAGCGCATCGTCGAGATCGCCCGCGCCCTCTGCCTCGACCCGGCGCTGCTGCTGCTGGACGAGCCCGCCGCCGGACTGCGCCATGCCGAGAAACAGGCGCTCGCCACGCTGCTCCGCCGCCTGCGCAACGACGGCGTCACGATCCTGCTCGTCGAGCACGACATGGATTTCGTGATGGGCCTGACCGACCGCCTGGTGGTGATGGTGTTCGGCCACAAGCTGGCCGAAGGCCCGGCTGCCGCCGTCCGCGCCGACCCGCGCGTGGTCGAGGCCTATCTGGGCGCCGATCCATGAGCCTGCTCACGGTCGAGCATCTCGACGTCGCCTATGGCAGTATCGGCGCCGTCCACGACCTCGATCTGACCATCGCGACTGGCGAGATCGTCACCGTCATCGGCCCCAACGGCGCGGGCAAGACGACGCTGCTCAACGCCATCATGGGCGTGCATCCAGGCCGCGGAACCATCCGCTTCGCGGGCCGCGCCATCGACCGCCTCGCGACCGAGGACCGCGTCCGCGCCGGCATGGGCCTGGTGCCGGAAAAGCGGGAGCTGTTCCCCGCCATGACGGTCGAGGACAATCTCCGCCTCGGGTTCTTCCGCCATCGCCGGCAGGGCAGGGGGCCCGCCCGCGTCGCGTTGGACGAGATCTACACCCTGTTCCCGCGTCTGTTGGAGCGCCGCATCCAGCATGCGGCGACACTGAGCGGGGGCGAGCGGCAGATGTTGGCGATGGGCCGGGCGCTCATGGGCCGCCCGGACCTGCTGATGCTCGACGAGCCGAGCCTCGGCCTGGCGCCACTCATCGTCCGCGATATCTTCACGATCATCGCCGGGCTGCGCGCCCGCGGGTGCGCGATCCTGCTGGTCGAGCAGAACGCCCGCGCCGCGTTGCGCGTCGCCGATCGCGCCTACGTGCTCGAAACCGGCCGCGTCACCCTGTCCGGCCCCGCCGCCGACCTCGCCTCCGACCCTCGCGTCATGCAAACCTACCTCGGCGCAATGCCCGCCCAGATGTCTCCAATCCGTTCTTGACCCAGATAGCGCTCGGAGCCCCGCCATCGATCCCCGCCCCACCATCGAAGCCCCGGATGCCGACCCCTACCTCTGGCTGGAGGAGGTCGACAGCCCTGACGCCCTCGCCTGGGTCGACGCGCAGAACGCCGCGACGCTCGCGCGCCTGACCGGCCCGGCGTTCGAGGCCGACCGCGATGCCTTCCGCACCGTCCTCGACCGGCCCGACAACATCCCGCACGTCACCCGGCGCGGCGGTCTGCTCTATAATTTCTGGCGCGACGCCGGGCATCCGCGCGGCCTCTGGCGGCGCACGACGCTCGAGTCCTACCGCACGGACGCGCCGGACTGGACGATCCTGCTCGACCTCGACGCCCTTGCGATCGCCGAGAGCGAGGACTGGATCTGGGCCGGCGCCAGCACGCTCCCACCCGGGCATGACCGCGCCATCCTCCGGCTCTCGCGCGGCGGCGGCGACGCGGTGGTGTTGCGCGAGTTCGACATCCCGGCGCGCAGTTTCATCGCGGACGGCTTCAACCTGCCCGAGGCCAAGGGCGGCATCGACTGGCTCGACCGCGACACGCTTCTGCTCATGACCGCGCTCGGCGGCGTCACCACCTCCGGCTACGCCCGCACCGTCCGCCTCTGGCGCCGCGGTGCCGACCCGCTCGCGGCACCTATCCTGTTCGAGGTTCCGCCCAGTCACCTCAGTGCCTGGGCTGGCTTCGATCGCAAGCGCGACGAGCTGTTCTTCGTCGACCAGATCGGCTTCTACGATGCAGCCTTCCAACTCGGCGACCGCACGGGTCCCAAGCACCGACTGGATGCACCGACGGACGTCTCTGTGCTGTGGGACGCATCCAGCCTCGCCCTGCGCCCGCGCAAGCCCTGGACCGTGAGCGGCCGGACCTACGCGCCCGATACCGTTCTCGGCATCGCGCTCGACGACTTCGTGGCCGGCAGCCGCACCTTCGACGTGCTGTTCACGCCCGAACCACGGCGCGCGTTCCGCAGCTTCTTCTGGTGCGGCGGCGAGCTCGTCATCGCCGTGCTCGACAACCTTCGCCCGATCCACCTGCGCGTCTCGCCCGCGGACGCCTGGTCCGTCCGTCCGATCGACGGCCTGCCCGCCATCGGCGCGGTCGGCCTCTGGTCGCTCGATGCCGAGGAGGACGAGTCGGACGGCACCCTCCTCGCCATGGCGCAAACCCCGGTCGACCCGCCCGCGCTCGAGCTGCTTCAGCCCGGCGCCGCGCCCGCCATCCTCAAACAGGCGCCCAGGACCTTCGATCCGGCCGACGCCGCCGTCACCCAGCACGAGGCCATCTCCTCGGACGGCGAGCGCATCCCCTACGTCCAGGTCGGCCCGGCCGGCGAGACCGGCGACGCCCCCACCTACATGACTGGGTACGGCGGCTTCGGCATGCCCAGCCTGCCCGTCTACGCAGCCCGCTCCGGCAAGCTCTGGCTCGAGCGCGGCGGCACCGTCGTGACGGCCAACCTCCGCGGCGGTGGCGAGTTCGGCACGGCCTGGCACGACGCCGGCAAACGGGAGCGCAAGCGCCTGTCGCACGATGATTTCGCCGCCGTCGCGTCCGACCTCGTCCGCCGCGGCGTGACCCGGCCCGGCCGCATCGCCGCAGAAGGCGGGTCCAATGGCGGCCTGCTGATCGCCAACATGCTCACCCGCTACCCAGAGCGGTTCGGCGCGCTGTTCTGCACCATCCCGCTGATCGACATGCGCCGCTTCCACAGGCTGTTGGCGGGCGCGAGCTGGATCGCCGAGTATGGCGACCCGGACCGGCCCGAGGACTGGGCCTTCATCCAGGGCTTCTCCGCCTATCACGCCGCCGAGGCGGGGCGGGGCTATCCGCCGATCCTGATCGCGACCACCCGCAAGGACGACCGTGTCCATCCCGGCCATGCGCGCAAGATGGCGGCCAAGCTCCAGGCGCTCGGCTACGATGCGCCGTTCTACGAGCCCGGGGCAGGAGGGCACGGCTACGGGAAGGACAATGCCGAGGTCGCCAGCTTCGCCGCCCTGGGCATGGCCTTCCTCCGCCGCTCGATCGGCTGGGAGTAGCGCTCAGGATGGTCGTCAGGGCCGGGCGAGCTTCAGCCGCTCCTCGACCGCCTCCCGCCACGGTGCATCGGCCGGCGCGGCAGCGAGTGCGCGGCGGAGCAACGTCTCGCTGGCCGACGAGAGGCCGCCGTCCAGCCGCTCGGATGCCTGCGCCGTGCGGATCGCGAGCACCGGGTCGAACTTGCTGGCGAGCGCGGTGCGCCACGCGTTGACGGCCGCCGCGTCGTTGCCGCGCGACTCCTCGACGTTGCCCAGGAGCACGTAGCCCTGGCGGGCCTGGTCGGAGGCCGGGTTGAGCAATGAGAGTTGCTCGCGCAACTGCTCGATCAGCCCGGCTTCCTGCATGCTCCGCTGCGCCGCCGCCTCGGCGCTCCCGGGGGTCACAGACGGCATGTCGGGCGACCCGCCGACGCTGTACAGCCCGACCGCCGCCGCCGGCACCAGCACGCAAATGGCCAAAACCGGCCAGCGCGGCCCGACAACCGACCCGCGTTCCGCGCCGTCGCCGGCAGCCAGCAGCCGCCGTTGCACCTCGAGTTTCGCAGTCGCGTGCTCGACCGGCAGGATCCGCCCCTCGTCCAGGTCGCGGTCCAGCTCATTGAGCTGGGATCGGTGCATCGCCACTGCGAGATCCCGGGCGCCGCGCGCGGTCATGCGCCTGTCCAGGGCGACCACCAGCGGCGCCAAAGCGGCCACGGCCAGCAAACCGATTGCGATCCAGATCATGGAACGGTCCTATGGCCCCGTCAGCTCGGCCAGGCGCGCGCGCTCGGCGTCCGAAAGCGGGGCTGGCAGGGTGGCGCGCCGGCGCCTTGCCATCCAGACAGCGGCGGCCCCGGTCCCGACCGCGAGGAACGGCGAGCCCCACAGCACCGCCGTAACCGCGTTCACGGGTGGCCGCAGCCGGACGAAGTCGCCGTAGCGTGCGACCACCCAGGCCGTCGCCTGCTGGTCCGTATCGCCGGCGCCGATGCGTTGCCGCACCAGATGCCGCAAGTCCTTGGCCAGGTCGGCGTTGCTGTCCTCGATGCTTTCGTTCTGGCAAACGAGGCAGCGGAGCTGCCGCCCGACAGTCTCGGCCCGCTCTTCCTGGACCCGGTCCGGCAGCATCTCGGCCGGGTCGCTAATCGCGCAGGCGGGCCCGGCCAACGCCAGCAGGACGAGCGCGGGTGCCAAGCGGCCGCCCCACGCGCCGGCGCGGCAACGTCTCATGCCAATCCCTTGAGCAACGGGCGCAGCTGGTCGTCCGCAATCTCCGGCGTGATCGGCCCCGCCATCCGCCATCGCACGACCCCGGCCCGATCGAGCAAATAGCTCTCCGGCACGCCATAGACGCCCCAATCGATCGCCACCCGGCCCGGCACGTCCTCCGCAATGCGCGCGTACGGGTCGCCGTGGCGCGCCAGGAAGCCGCCCGCCGCCGTGGGCGTGTCCTTGTAGGCGATGCCCCAGATCGGCAGGCCCTCCTTGGACAACTGCATCAGCTCGGGTGCTTCGATCACGCAGGGCACGCACCAGCTGGCGAAGAAATTGATCAGCAACGGCCGCTTCAGCCCGGCTACGTCGGCCGCATCGAAGCCTTGGCTGCTTCCCATTCCCGGTAGTGCGAAGTCGGGGACCCTCTTGCCGATCAGCTGGCTGGGCACGTCGTGCGGATCGAACCGCCCCGCCTTCATCCGCCCAAGCACCGTCAGGAAGCCGGCACCTACAACGGCCGCGGCCCCGAACGGCGCCAGCAACAGCGCCCGCCGCCGATCCATCATTGCCGGCCCGTCCCTAGGCGACCGCGGCGCCAGGGCGGACCTTCGCCCGCGCCGGCGCGCCCACCCGCGTGCGCCGGTCCAGCAAGGACAGGAACCCGCCCGACGCCATGATCAGGCCGCCGAACCAGATCCAAGGCGCCAGTGGATTGTAATGCAACCGCATCAACGCAGCCCCGTCCCGCTCCTCGCCCAAGACGGCGTAGATGTCGGCAAGGCCGTTGGTGTGGATCCGCGCCTCGGTCGTCGTCATCTTCTGCACGGGGAACGCCCGCCGCGAGGGCTCCAAAACGATGGACCAGTCTCCCCGGCTGATCTTCAAGGTCGCGATCCGCTCGGCATAGTTCGGGCCGGCCTCGTCCCGCATGCCCTCGAGCGTCCAGGTGTAGCCCGCGGACTCGGCACTTTCGCCGGGGTGCAGCAGCACGACACGCTCGGTCGCGAGCGACATGCCCGCGATGCCCGCAACCAGCACGCCCATCCCTGCATGCCCCAGCGTGGTTCCCCAGGAGGACAGGCGCATCCCGCCCAAGCGCGACAGGCTGTCGTGCAGTGGCGCGCGGAACAGCCGCGTCCGCTCGACCACCTCGGCCAACGAGCCCAAGATCAGCCAGGCCGCGAGCCCAAAGGCGAAGGAGGGGAGTGCCCGCGCCGGGCCCCATGCCGCCGTCAGCCCGACTGCCGTCGCGGCCAGCGCGGCCCACCACAGCCGGACCAGCGCGGGCCCGATCTGCGCGCGCTTCCATGCCAATCGGGGCGCCACGACCATCGCCAGGAACACAGGCATCGCCAGCGGCAGCACCGTCGCGTTGAAGAACGGCGCCCCCACCGAGATCTTCGTATCGAACACGAAGTCCGCCACCAGCGGATACATCGTGCCGGTGATGATGACGGCTGCGATGCTGCACAACAGCACGTTGTTCAGCACCAGCGCGCCCTCGCGGCTGATGGGCGCGAACAGCCCGCCCGCCGCCAGCACCGGCGCCCGGAACGCGAACAGCAGGAGAGAGCCGCCGATCACGAGCCCCAGCAGGCCCAGGATAAACACGCCCCGCGTCGGGTCGTTGGCGAAGGCGTGCACCGAGTTGAGGATGCCCGACCGCACTAGGAACGTGCCCGACAGGCTGAGCGAGAAGGTCCCGATCGCCAGCAGCACCGTCCAGACCTTCAGCGCCTCCCGCTTCTCGACCACGATCGCCGAGTGCAGCAGCGCCGTGCCCGTCAGCCACGGCAGTAGGCTCGCATTCTCGACCGGGTCCCAGAACCAGTAGCCGCCCCAGCCGAGGTCGTAGTAGGCCCACCATGACCCGAGCGCGATGCCGCACGTCAGCAGGCACCAACTGGCGAGGGTCCAGGGCCGCACCCAGCGCCCCCAGGACGCGTCGATCCGCCCCTCCAGCAGCGCCGCCACCGCGAACGCGAACGGCACCGCGAACCCGACATAGCCCGCGTAGAGGATGGGCGGATGGAACGCGAGCCCCGGGTCCTGCAGCAACGGGTTCATGTCCCGCCCGTCCATGGGCGGCGGCCACACCCGGTTGAACGGGTCGCTCGCCAGCAGGCAGAACAGCAGGAAGCCGGCCGAGCTGCCGCCCAGCACGCCGATCACCCGTGCCCGCAGCGCCGAAGGCAGCCCGCGCCCGAACGTCGCGACGGCGCCGCCGCACAACGCCAGGATCAGCCCCCAGAGCAGGATGCTGCCCTCGTGGTTTCCCCAGGTGCCGGTGACCTTGTAGATCAGCGGCTTCAGCGTGTGGCTGTTCTCGGCGACGTTCAGCACCGTGAAGTCGTCGGCGACGCTTGCCCACACGAGGGCGCCGGCCGCCGCCGCCAAGGCCAGCAACTGCCCGATCGCCAAGGCGGGCGCTGCCGCCATGAGCCGCGCATCGTTGCGGTGCGCGCCCCAGATCGGCACGATCGTCTGTGCAAAGGCGAGCGCACACGCCATCGCCAACGCGAAGCGGCCGAGTTCAGGTATCACGTCGAGCCATCCTTCATCCGCCCGCCTTTTGGGCCGTCTGCTGCGACGGCTCGAGCGTGTTCCAGGTTGCCGCCGGCGGTGGCGGCCCCTGCTCCGGGCGCCACTGGCCCGACTTCTTCAGCGCGTCGGCGACGTCCTTCGGCATATAGGTCTCATCGTGCTTGGCCAGCACCTCGGCCGCCCGGAACGTCCCGTCGGGCTGCAGCGTCCCGAGGGTCACGGCACCCTGACCCTCCCGGAACAGGTCCGGCAAGATCCCCGAGTAGGTCACGTCGACCGCCGCACGGCCGTCCGTAATCCGGAACTTCGCCACCGGCTGCCCGCGCTGAACCACGTGCTCGATGCTGCCGCGCTCCACGAGGCCGCCCAGCCGCAACGTCCGCCCCGGCCCGGTCGAATGGGCCTGCAGGTCCGACGGCGCCACGAAGAACACCATGTTGTCGCTGAACGCATTCAGGCCCAGCGCCGTCGCCGAGCCAAGGCCCAGCATGCACGTGACCACAATCCAGAGCCGCCGCTTCTTGCGCGTCATCATGCCCGCCCGTTCCTCGGCAGCGCCATCCGCGGATCGATCGCCATCAGCCGCCGCCGCGCACTGCTGAGCCGGGTCCAGGCCAGCCCGGCCAGCACGACCGGGACGCCGACGCCGAGGACGTAGCTGGCCGCGATGAAGGGGAGATGCGTCATGCCCGCTCCACCTGCGCCATGAGCAGCCCGCGCAACCGCCGCTCCATCACGGCCGCGCGCAGCCGGGCCACGACGATGGCGGCGAAGGTCAGGGTCGCGCCGGCGGCGCACACCAGCAGCGGCATCAGGATGTCTTTGTGGAGGCCCGACGACGACGTGAGCGAGATGCTGCTGCCCTGATGCAGCGTGTTCCACCAGTCGACGCTGTATTTGATGATGGGCAGGTTCACCGCCCCGGCCAGGGCCAGCACCGCGCCGGCGCGCGCGCCGCGGACCGGGTCGTCAAACGCCCGGACCAGCGCGATGTGCCCGAGATACAGGAAGAACAGCACCAGCACGCTCGTCAGCCGCGCATCCCACACCCACCAGGCGCCCCACATCGGCTTGCCCCACAAGCTGCCAGTCGCGAGGCAGAGCGCGGTGAAGCACGCGCCCACCGGGCCGATCTCGACCGCCGCCATGTCCGCGAGCGGGTGCCGCCAGACCAGCGAGGCGAAGCCGCACAGCGCCAGCGACGCATACCCGGCCGAGGCCAGCCACGCCGCCGGCACATGGATGTACATGATCCGGACCGTGTCGCCCTGTTGCCAGTCCGCCGGGGCCACGAACAGGCCCCAGAGCAGACCGCCCGCCAGCAGGACCATCGCCGGCCATGTGAGGAACGGCTGCGCCACTTCGGCCAGGCGCAGGAAGCGGCCGGGGTTGGCGAACCGGTGCAGGCTCCGGGCAGGCCGGGCCGGAAGGGCTTGAGCATCCACGCACCCAAGATAGCACCGTCCGCCAGGCTTGAAAGGCACTGCGCGCCGATCCGGTGTGCAGTGCAGCGTCTCACGCCGTTGGGGTGTCGAACACGCCCGCGTAAAGCTCGGCGAGCGGCACCTCGATCCCCACCTCCGGGATGACCAACGACGTGTTCTCGGCCAAGGTCTGCGCCGTCCACGCCTCCTGGGCACCGGACCGGCTCAGCACCGTCAGACCGACGCCGGTATATTCCACAAGGATATAGCGCCGGATGCTCGGGACGCCCGCATACTCCCGAACCTTCACGATCCGGTCCATGCGTCCTGACGTTGGGCTCAGCACCTCGAACACCACGACGACGCCCGGGATGGTCCGAAGCGACAGGTCGACGGGCGCGCACGTGACCAGCGCATCCGGATAGCGGACCGCGTTGCCGATCGTGGCAAGCCCTGCATCGGGCCCGAATACCCGGCAGGGCGGACGCAGGCGGCGCCGCAGCGCCTCGATGATGTTGCCGTGGATCAGGCTGTGGCCGGCGGTCCCGCCCGTCATCGCCACCGGGGCGATCCCGTCGAACTCGTAACGCTCCTCCTGGGCCTCGGCCCACGCGAAGAACGCCTCCCTTGTCCAGGGCATTGGCCGGGTCATGCTCATGCCGAAGGCATACCATCCGATCGGTGCACGTCAGCGGGAATTCTGCGCAATGACCGCCCTTGCGCGCCGCCGCCATCCCGTGTGCAGTCTTTCCCTATGCTCTTCGCCATCATCTGCGCCGACCGGCCCGGCGGCCTCGACCTGCGGCTCGCCACCCGGCCGACCCATCTCGCCTACCTGACCCTCTATGCCGACCGCATCGTCCATGGCGGCCCCATCCTGGACGCCGAGGGGCGGCCGTGCGGCAGCCTGCTGATCATCGAGGCCGGGGACCGGGCCGCCGCGGAGGGCTTTGCCGCCAGCGACCCCTACGCCAAGGCCGGCCTGTTCGAGAGCACGCTGATCCGCCCGTTCCGCGCCGTGTTCCGCGATGGCGAGTTGGTTGGATGAACTACTGGCTGGTGAAGACGGAGCCCGACGTGTTCGGCTGGGACCAGCAGGTGGAGCACGGGGTGGAGCCCTGGACCGGGGTCCGCAGCCACCAGGCCAAGAGCAACCTGGCCGCCATGAAGTGCGGCGACCGCGCGTTTTTCTACCACTCCAACATCGGCAAGGAGATCGTCGGCATCGTCGAGGTGGTACGCGAGGCGTACCCCGACGCGACCGCCGAAACGGGAGACTGGGTCTGCGTCGACATGAAGGCGCTCGAGAAGCTGAAGCGGCCGGTCACGCTCGCCGAGGCCAAGGCCGACCCGGCGCTGGCCGCGATGGCCCTCGTGAAATACTCGCGCCTCTCGGTCGGGCCCGTCACGCCGGCCGAATGGAAGCACATCGTCGCGCTGTCGAGAAAGAAACCCCCTGCTGCGGCCACGTGATGCGCCGCCTCTGCCGGCTGGACGACATGGACCCCGGCACATCCCGTGGCTTCGGGCCCGCCCCGGGCGGCTTCACCGGCCTGTTCGCCGTGCGCGCGGCCGACGGACTCCGCGTGTACGTGAACGCCTGTCCGCATATCGGCGTCGCGCTGGACTGGTCCCCCGACGACTTTCTGACCCGCGACCGCGCGCACATCGTCTGCAGCACGCATGGCGCCCTGTTCGACATCGCCTCCGGTCACTGCATCCGGGGTCCGTGCGAAGGTGATCGGCTGGAGGGCGTGCCCGTGACGATCGATGACGGTTGGGTGCTGGTGCCGGAAGACGCCGGGCTGTAGCCTTCTCCCAAAATCAAACTACTGGGAGAGCGCCGACGTGTCCGAGAATATCTATCCTGTCCGCCCCGAGCTTGCCGAGCACTCCAACCTGAGCGCGGCGCAACACAAGCAGTGGACGGAAGCGGCGCACGACCATCCGGACCAGTTCTGGGCCAAGCAGGCCCGCCGTCTCGACTGGATCAAGGCCCCGACGAAGGCCCAGACCGGCGACTTTACTGGCGACGTCCATGTGCGCTGGTATGAGGACGGCGTTTTGAATGCGTCGGCGAACTGCCTCGACCGCCATCTCGAGACCCGGCCCGACCAGGTCGCCATCATCTGGGAGGGCGACGACCCCGGAAGCAGCCTATCGGTCACCTACCGCGACCTGCACGGCCGGGTGTGCCGCCTTGCGAATGCCATGCGGTCGCTTGGCGTGCAAAAGGGCGATCGCGTGACGCTCTATCTGCCGATGGTCGTCGAGGCCGCGGTCGCCATGCTGGCCTGCGCCCGGATCGGCGCCGTCCACGCCATCGTCTTCGGCGGCTTCTCGCCCGACAGCCTGGCCAACCGCATCCAGGATTGCGAGAGCACGCTGCTGATCACCGCCGACGAGGGCCGGCGCGGCGGCCGCAAGGTCGCGCTCAAGACCAATGCCGACGCGGCGCTACAGTCCTGCCCGACGATCCGGCACGTTATCGTCGTGCCGGTGACAGGCGGGGACGTGCCGATGCAGGAGGGCAGGGACCTCCGCTACGACGAGCTGGTCGCCAGTGCCGGCGCCGACTGCCCGCCCGAGCCGATGAATGCCGAAGACCCGCTGTTCCTGCTCTATACGTCCGGCAGCACCGGCAAGCCGAAGGGCGCACTGCACACCACCGGCGGCTATCTGGTTTGGGCCAGCCTGACCCACGAACTCGTCTTCGACTACCGCCCCGGCGAGGTCTTCTGGTGCACCGCCGACGTCGGCTGGGTCACGGGCCACACCTACATCGTCTATGGCCCGCTCGCGAACGGCGCCACGACGCTGATGTTCGAGGGTGTTCCCAACTATCCCGACAACAGCCGCTTTTGGCAGGTCGTCGACAAGCACCAGGTCAATATCTTCTACACCGCTCCCACTGCCATCCGTAGTCTGATGCGCGAAGGTGAAGGACCCGTTAAGGCAACGTCGCGAAAGTCGCTCCGCATCCTCGGCAGCGTCGGCGAGCCCATCAACCCCGAGGCTTGGAACTGGTACAACACCGTCGTCGGCGACAGCCGCTGCCCGATCGTCGACACCTGGTGGCAGACCGAGACGGGCGGCATCCTCATTTCCGCTACCCCCGGTGCCGTCGCGCTCAAGCCCGGCTCCGCCACCCTGCCGCTCCCCGGTATCGAACCTGTCCTCGTCGACGCCGAGGGCAAGCGCCTGGAGGGCGCCGTCGAGGGCAACCTCTGCATCGCCAAATCCTGGCCCGGCCAGATGCGCACCGTGTTCCGCGACCACGACCGCTTCATCCAGACCTATTTCAGCACCTTCCCCGGCCTGTATTTCACCGGCGATGGCGCCCGCCGCGACGCCGACGGCTACTGGTGGATCACCGGCCGGGTGGACGACGTGATCAACGTCAGCGGCCACCGCATGGGCACCGCCGAGGTCGAGAGCGCGCTGGTCGCCCACCCCAAGGTTGCCGAGGCCGCCGTGGTCGGCTTCCCGCACGACATCAAGGGACAGGGCATCTACGCCTACGTCACCCTCATCAACGGCGAGGAACCGACTGAGGCGCTGCGCAAGGAACTGGTCGCCTGGGTCCGCCGCGAGATCGGCCCCATCGCTTCGCCCGACGCGATCCAGTGGGCGCCCGGCCTGCCGAAAACCCGCTCGGGCAAGATCATGCGGCGCATCCTGCGCAAGATCGCCGCCAACGAGGTGGATGGGTTGGGCGATACGAGCACGCTGGCCGACCCGGGGGTGGTGACGGAGCTGGTGGACAACCGGGTGGGTTAAGGCTTGGCGCCGGGACGGGGACAGGCGAGGCCTGCCGCCGTCCCGGGCAAACGCGTTACTTGCGCTTCTTGGCCGGCTTCGCCTCGGCCTTCACCTCTTCCTCCGGCTCGTCGTTCTCCTCGGCGTCCTTCGGCTCCTCGTCCTCGCCGCCCTCCTCGGACGCCTCGACGTTGCTTGAACTCTCGGCGATCTTCGACAGCTCCTCGTCGTCGGCCCGGGCCGCGTCCCGGAGCGTCTCCAGGTGCTCCATCGCGTCGTTCAGGCCCATCTGCTTGGCGAACGCCAGCAACGAGCCGTATCGCGTAACCTGATAGGTCTTCACGCCTTGCACGCAGGCGATGATCGCGGCGTCCAGCACCGGGCCCTTCTCGCCGTCCTCGATCGCTTCCTGGCACTCCGCCAGCAGGCCGTTCATCGCCTCGCACGCCTTGCCGCGAGGCCGCTTGCCCACCGCCTCGAACACATGGTCGAGCGCCTCGATCGGCTCGCGCGCCTTGTCCTTGGCCTTCTGGACGATCTCGATCGCCTTGTCGTTCTCGATCGCCTTCGCAATCTTGCCGGCCGACCGCGCAAAGGCCTTCTCGGCATAGTAGATGTCCTGCAGGAAGTGCAGGAACAGGTCGTTCATGGTCTTCATGGTGCCGCTCCGACAATCGGACGGATGGTCCGGTTCCGCGAGCCAACGCCATGGCGCATGGGCGGTTCTGCATCCCCCGATCTTGTGTTGCCGTATCAGCCCGATGCTCGGCGGGACTGGACGGCGCCGGCCCGTCAGTAGAACGGCGCTGCCAAACCCTCGGCGGCGATGGCCGCCTGCACCGAAGGTCGCGCTAACACGAGGTCCGCATGGGCTGCCAACGCCGGGATCATCGCTGGCCGCCGCGGCATCAAGCGCCCCCACCGAACCAGCATGAGCAGGAACACGTCCGCGGCACTGAACCGTGATCCCAGCAGATACGGGCCGTCGCCAAGCTGGGCGGCGATCCGTTCGAAGTTCGCGTTCATCCGCCGCTCGGCCACGTGCTTCACGTCGGCTTGCGCGGCTGCGCCCTCGGCGAATTTGTGCGGGTAGAACCAGGGCTGGAACTCGGCTTGGGGCGTGTTCGTCAGGTGTATCATCCAGCGCAAGAAGTCCGCCCGACCCGGCTCGCCCGCGGCCGGCGCCAGCCCGGCCTCGGGATGACGTTCGGTCAAGTAGAGGGCGATCGCAGCTGTCTCAAACAGCACGGTCTCGCCGTGCATCAGCACGGGGATGAGCCCGTTCGGGTTCAACCGCAGATACTCGGCCTGCTTGTGGGCATCCTGCGTGCGATCGACCAGAACCAGCTCGAAGGCGGCGCCGGCCTCGCGCAGCAGGACGTGCGGTAGCAGGCTTGCGTTGCCAGGATAGTAGAACAGCCGGTAGGGCTCCTGGATCAAAGCGCACCGCCCGTTCGGCCGGCCGCCGCCGCCAGGCGCAGGCGGAGCGCGTTGAGGTTGATGAAGCCCTGCGCGTCGAACTGATTATAGGCGCCCTGGTCGTCCTCGAACGTCACTGTCTTCATCGAATACAGGCTGTTCGGGCTCTCCCGTCCGACCACGCCGATATTGCCCTTATACAGCTTCAGCCGCACCCGCCCGGTGACGTTGGCTTGGCTCGCGTCGATCGCCGCCTGCAGCATCCGACGTTCCGGGCTGAACCAGAACCCGTTATAGATCACCTTCGCGTAGCGCGGCATCAGTTCGTCCTTCAGGTGCCCCGCCTCCCGGTCAAGCGTGATCGTCTCCATCGCACGGTGGGCCACGTGCAGGATGGTGCCGCCCGGGGTCTCGTAGACGCCGCGGTTCTTCATGCCGACGAACCGGTTCTCGACCATGTCCAACCGCCCGATCCCGTTGGCGCGGCCCAACTCATTCAGCCGCGCCAGCAGCGAGGCGGGGGACAGTGCGATGCCGTCGACCGCGACCGGGTCGCCGTGGGCGAAGTCGATGCTGACCACGACCGCCTGGTCGGGCGCATCCTCGGGCCGGATGGTACGCTGATAGACGCTCTCCGGCGCTTCGTCGGCCGGGTCCTCCAGCGCCTTGCCCTCGCTCGAGGAGTGCAACAGGTTCGCGTCCACGCTGAACGGCGCCTCGCCCCGCTTGTCGCGTGCGATCGGGATCTGGTTCTGCTCGGCGAATTCCATCAGCTTCGTCCGGCTGGTCAGGTCCCATTCGCGCCAGGGCGCGATGACCTTGATGTCGGGTTTCAGCGCGTAGTACGCCAGCTCGAACCGGACCTGGTCGTTGCCCTTGCCCGTCGCTCCGTGCGCGACCGCGTCGGCGCCCACCTGCTCGGCTATCTCGATCTGGCGTTGCGCGATCAGCGGCCGGGCGATGCTGGTGCCGAGCAGGTACTGGCCCTCGTAGAGCGTGTTGGCGCGGAACATCGGAAAGACGAAGTCCCGCACGAAGGTCTCGCGCAGGTCGTCGACAAAGATCTCCTTGACCCCCAGGAGCTCCGCCTTGCGCCGCGCCGGCTCCAGCTCCTCGCCCTGGCCGAGATCGGCGGTGAAGGTCACGACCTCGCATTGGTAGGTCGTCTGCAGCCAGCGCAGGATGACGCTGGTGTCGAGACCCCCCGAATACGCCAGCACGACCTTCTTGACATCCTTGACCCGCATGGCCTGTCCCAACATGACGTCTCTGAAGACGGTATCCTATGCGGGGCACGCGTCGGCAAGGCCGCGCCATGCTCCGGCTGGGCGCCTGCGACGCGCAGCCGTGGCGCACCCGGGGCGCACCCGGTTCCCCGCCCGCAGCAAACACTCTAGAACCGCCCGATGCCCGATTCGACCTCGTCCACCTGGCCCCCTCTATCCCCGGTTCTCGCGCCCAGCCTGCTCGCGGCCGACTTCTCCCGGCTTGGCGACGAGGTGCGGTCGATCGAGCAGGCCGGGGCCGACTGGCTGCATCTCGATGTCATGGACGGGCATTTCGTGCCGAACATTTCGTTTGGCCCGCTGGTGCTCAAGGCGCTGCGCCCGCACACCACGCTTCCGTTCGACGTCCACCTGATGATCGCCCCGGTCGATCCCTTCATCCATGCGTTTGCGGAGGCAGGGGCCGACCATCTCACCGTCCATGTGGAGGCCGGGCCGAACCTGCACCGGACGATCCAGCTGATCCGCTCGCTCGGCATCCGTCCCGGCGTTGCCCTGAATCCGGCGACACCGGCGGCGATGATCGGCCCCATCCTCGACGATATCGACCAGATCCTCGTCATGACCGTAAATCCCGGCTTCGGCGGGCAAAGCTTTCTGCCGAGCCAGCTGGCCAAGGTGCGCGAGCTGCATCCGATGATCGCTGGCCGGCCGATCGTCATCGGCGTCGACGGCGGCATCACCGCCACGACGGCTCCCCCCTGCCTCGAGGCGGGGGCGACCATGCTCGTCGCCGGCACCGCCGTGTTTGGCGCGTCCGATCGCGCAGCCGCGCTTGCCGCCCTTCGTCACGGGCCGGACCAGGGCCAGGGCGCCGGGCATTGAGCACCCCGCGGCGCTGGACCCGTAGCGCCCGGCTCGCTTTGTCGCGCATGCCGCTCAGCCTCGGCCGTATCCCGGACGCGCCGGCGCTTAGCGTCCGCGACCCCTGGCCCGGCGATGCCGGCCGCGGCGCCCGGATTCTCAAGGGCGAGCTCGAGCTTGCGGGCGCCGTCCGCTCGCTCGATCACTCGGTCTGGTCCGATGTGTCCACGCCTGAGGCGCTTCGCGTGCTTGCCCATGGGTTCACCTGGCTGCGCGATCTCCGCGCGCTCGGCACCGATGGGGCGCGCAGCCGGGCCCGCGCCCTGGTCACCGAGTGGATCGGCAGTGCGGGTCGGGACCGCTTGGCCGACCGGCCGGACGTAGCCGGGGCACGCATCACGGCCTGGCTCGGCCAGTATGACTTCTTCGTCGCTTCTGCCGATGACGGTTTTCGCGCGAGCGTCATGGCCCGGCTGGTTGCCGATGCCCGCCTGCTCGGCGCTGGCATCCCCGGCGACGAGCTCGACGGCCGCGCGCTCACGGCGTTGAAAGGCTTGATCGCCGCCGCGGTCGCGCTGCCGAGCCAATCGACGTCGCTGACCCGCGCCATGCGCCTGTTGCCGCAGGAGATCACCCGGCAAGTTCTGCCCGATGGCTGCCACGCCGAGCGCAGCCCGGCCGCCCAGCTCATGGCGCTGCAGGACCTGACCGAAATCCGCGCACTGCTGCAGGCCGCCTTGGCGCAGCCGCCGGCTGCCCTCTCCTCGGCGATCGAGCGCATGGCTCCGGCGCTGCGAGCACTCCGCCATGGCGATGGCGGGCTGGTGCTGTTCAACGGCTCGCGGGAAGAGAGCGCGGCCCTTGTCGATCTCGTGCTCACGCAAGCCGGGCGCGGTGGCCGCGCCCCCGCCGGGCTGACGGAGAGCGGGTTCCAGCGGCTGCAGGCCGGGCGGACCGTGCTGATGATTGATTGCGGCCCCCCGCCGCCCCACGGCATCGACCGGCTGGCCCATGCCGGCACGTTGTCGATGGAGGTCTCGGTCGGCCGCGAGCGCATGATCGTCAATTGCGGCGCCGCCCCGCCCAGCGCCGGCCCCTGGCTTGACGCCGCCCGGGCCACCGCCGCCCATTCCACCCTGGTCGTCGCCGACGTCAACAGTTCCGAGCTGAAGCCCGGCGGGCTCGGCCGGGTGCCCACCACCGTCGATGCGCAGCGGCAGGAAGCCAACGGCGCCCATTGGTTGGAAGCCAGCCACGACGGCTACCGCACGGTGAACGGCGCCGTCCACCATCGGCGCCTATACGTGGCCGAGAGCGGCGAGGACATTCGCGGGGAGGATGCGATCGAGGGGGAGCAGCCGCAGGCCTATGTCATCCGCTTCCACTTGCACCCCACGGTCGTGGCGAGCATGCAGCTGGACAGCAAGAGCGTCGTCCTGAGGCTGCCTGCCGGCTCCGTCTGGAGCCTGCGGGCGAAAGGCGTGGAGTTGACATTGGATTCCAGCGTCTATCTCGGCGCCGGCGAACCCCGCCCCACCCAGCAGATCGTCCTGACCGGTACTCCGACGGTGCAAAAGGCCGAATGGGCGCTGACCAAGGTCGGCTGACTCCGCCCGGCCATCAGAGGTCTGGCGCGAGCCGCCCCAATACGTCCTCGACGCGGCCCTCCGGCCCGGCCCGTTCCAGCGCCGCCGCGATCCGCCGCACCTGCGCCCGCGTCGCGTGCAGTTGGTCCAGCAACGACAGCACGACCGGGATCGCCGCCTCGTTGACCTCCAACTCGTCACGCAGCTCCCGGATCAGGCGGGCCCGCGCCACGTCGATTTCCTCGAACACCGGGGCGCCCGCCTCGCGCCGGGGCCGGACCCAGCCTTGCGCCACCCACACCTCCAACGTGCCGGCGTCCACGCCGACCCGCGCCACCACCGTCGAGAGCGTGATCATCATGCGTCACCCAACCCGGCCCGCACATCGGGCCCGGGCGGCGGTGCCCATTGCAGCAGGAAGGCTTGCAGCGCCTCGTCGAGTGGCCCGACGAAAACGCTGAGCACCGCATACAGGTCACCGGCCGGCTGGCCGGCATGCGCCGCGACCCCGCGGCCCCGCAAACGGAGTCGCGCCCCTGTCTCCGACCGGGGCGGAACGGCGAGCGACACGCGGCCCCGCGGCGTGGGCACGTCCACCTTCGCGCCAAGTATCGCTTCCCGGAATGTCACGGGCACGTCGATGACCAGATCCGTCCCTTCCCGACGGAAAACCGGATGCGGGAACACGCTGACCTCGATCAGCGCGTCGCCGTCGAGCCCGCCGGCCAAGCCGGGCGCCCCCTTGCCGCGGAGCCGGAGCACCTGGCCATCGGTCAAGCCCGGTGGGATCCGGACATCGAGCGACTGCCCATCTGGTAAGGTCAGCCGCTCGGTGGCGCCATTCACCGCATCAAGGAACGGCACATCGAGCCGGTATGACCGGTCTTGCCCGCGGCGTGGGCGGTTCGCCTGCCCGCCGGCCTGGCGAAAGAACGCGCCGAACGCGTCCTGCAGGTCCTCGGCTTCAAAGCCGCCGGACGCCGATCGCTCGCCGTAGCGCCCCCCCGCTGGCTGCGATTGCGCGTAATCGCGGTAGAAGTCCCGCTCCGGCGCCGCCTGCTGCCCCTCCGCATCGATTTCGCCTCGGTCGAATTTGGTTCGCTTGGCCGGGTCCGATAGGAGGTCATTGGCAGCATTGACCGCCTTGAACCGGGCCTCCGCCCCTGCGTCTCCGGGATGCAGGTCGGGGTGGCTCGCCTTCGCCAGCGCCCGGTAGGCACGCCGAATCTCCTCGGCCGTCGCCGTTTTCGCGAGCCCCAGAACTGTATACGGATCCTCGGCCATCCGCTCCCCGCCCAAACCGACCGTCTTCCTACACCGGCCTTCCCCGGCCACCAACCACGAGAACCGCTGCCCGCTGGCCGTCGACGAACCAGCCTCTTGCATCGCAATCTCGACCCGCTTAAACACCGCCCTCGGAACGCGGGCGTAGCTCAGGGGTAGAGCACAACCTTGCCAAGGTTGGGGTCGAGGGTTCGAATCCCTTCGCCCGCTCCAGGGTAACCTGGGTCCGGCCCGGAGACATGGGTGACATCGTGTTCCTAAGACATGGGTGACAACCTGGTGCCGAACGGGTTGTCGATGGGTGCAGGGCTTTAGCTCCAGGTCGGTGTATCTTAGATTCTTAAGGCATGTAGCCGATAACCCGAATGTTATCGACTTCTTGAGGCCGAGCTTTTGTCCGGCGAGCACGGCTGAGATGCAGCGACCGAGGATATTATAGCCGGTCGTCCGGGAGGTGCCGAACTCTCAACCCGGTGCTGGTCGACGACGAGGGCGGCGTGATCGCCGGCCACGGCCGCATGCTTGCCGCGCGCAAGCTGGGCATGGCCGAGGTGACCACCCTCGAGCCCCACCACCTGAGCCCTCGCGCGGCGTCGCGCCTACGTGCTGGCCGACAGCAGGCTGGCCCTGTCGGCCGGGCGGGAGGAGGACCTGCGGATCGAGCTGGGCGTGCCGCAGGCAGACGGGTTCGACTTGGTGCTGACCGGTTTCGAGCTCGACGAGATCGCAGGGTTCCTGGCCGCGCCCACCGCGGGGCTCACCGCCCTCGACGATGTGCCCGCGGCGCCCGAGCAGTCGGTCACTCGGCTGGGCGACGGTTGGCCATTGGTGTCGCCTTGGCGGACCGGGAAGACTTCCGCGGTCGCGCTACGTCCCGACGTCGTTTCGCGCGGGACTGGAAACACCGAAGCCGGCGTCTCCCAAGCTCAGCCGCTTGCTCATGATGACGCTGCGATACGTCTTTCCCTCCCATTGCGCGTGTTCGACGAACCGGAATCCTTCGCGCTCGTACCAGGCGATCAGGTGATCGGCGCCTTCCGAGGTGTCGAGCGCCAACTCCGCGGCGCCGTTCGCGACCGCCATCTGTTCTGCCGCCCTCAGCAGGCGGGTTCCAATCCCGCCGCCCTGACGATCCGGGATCACTCCGAACTGCCCAATGGTCGCGACATCAGGACGTTCGTAGCAACGGCACCCTTTCGAGCGGCCGGGTCGATGATACATGATCGTGCCGACCAGCACGCCGCTCTCGATCGCAACCAGGCAATCACCCCGGCTGTTCCGTTTGCGCGTGACGTCCTCGGATTGATCGACGGCGGTGTAGTTGAAGCCCATCGCGCCCAATCTGGCATAGGCGGCGTGGAGCAGTCCGGTCATGGCTGGAATCGAGTCCGTCGGACCGAACGCACGAACAATCAGCTCGCCCGTTACTTCGTTCACCTATGATGCTCCATCGGCTGTTACGAACCGGTCCAGCTCTGGTCGAGGCCATAACTCGAGCCATGCTAACCTTTCCAATTGGCAACGCGAGGCGGCGCGTCCGTGTGGATCGGGCGCGCAGCGGGCCAGACCCGTTAGTCGGCGAGGCGCTTGGCAAAGCTGAATGCCAGGACCGTCAAACCGTGACGAAAGTAGAAGCGGTGCGCGGCAGCACGCTGCACACCGGAGTCGAGTGCGAAGGTGCTGCAGCCCTTCGTTCGCGCGGTCGCCTCGCACCACGACAACAGAGCCGTCCCATAGCCCTGGCCACGCTCAAGCTCCGTCGTCACCAGGTCGTCCATATAGAAACGCAGTCCCGCAAAGGTCGTGTGGTGGATGCGATAGATGGCCAGCGCCTTCGGTGTGCCAGACACATGAAGGACAGCCATGTGCGCGCCTTCGGAGAACATCTGCTCCAAGTAGGCCTGGTAAGCGCTGGGTAGGTCTGGTCGCAGTGAGCGGTGCAGCGCCTCGGTGCGTCCGAGCCACTCGGGAATGGTTGCCGGGGCGTCGAGCAGGCTGTGCACTGGAAAGCTCATCGTGGAGGACCCTTCATGCTCGGGCGAATACGTGGCCATTTTTGGCCATCGAAAGCGAGTTGGATGAACAGTGCCGGCCCGCCCTTACAGAGGTGCGGCCGCGTTCGTGAGGAGGGTCGACCGCAATCAGGCTTGGGCTGGGCGCCGCAGCATCCGGTCCCGGCGCGCGATCGCGCAGGTTCCAACGATTGCAGCGATGGTTGAGCAGCGGAGCGGATCAGCCCCAGGTGGTGTGATCCGGTAAGCCATCGCAGCCGAAGCGCGCATAATGGTGGGAGTCGGTGAGCGAGCCGTTCAGCAGGTAGAATTGGCGTGTCGTTCCTTCCCTCTCGAAACCGGCTTTCTGAATGACCTGCCGGCTGCCGTCATTACCCTCGGCATGGCTGACGGCCAACCGATTGGCTCCGAGCGCTTCGAAGGCGTAGCGCGTGAGCGCGCAAAGCATCTCGGTCGCAAGACCCTTGCCAGCCTCGCTTGTGCGTATCCAGTAACCGGTGCTGAACATGCGTCCGGTCCAATCGATCGCATGATACCCGCCGACTCCAACTTCGCTTCAAGCAGCGCGCTCCCGTCGCCCCGCTGCCAGGGCCGCATCAGCAGCCGCGGCGAGCGGATCGGCATCGGCAACTCGATCAGAAGTGGGTCTGTGTCCCGCATCGCACGCCTACTTTGGTCTGTGCCCTCTCACTTGCCACATCCAAAAAACGCCACCGCGCGAGATCAAGGCGAAAACGGGCTGTGACTGGGTTTGATGGCCGGGCCAGATGTAATGCCCTGGCAAGTGTTCGACGCCTTGCCGAAGACCTCATGTGACGTTGATCGCCGGTGCGCAGCATAGCCGCGCGGCAAAGTAGAGTTGCGCTCACGCGAAGGTGAGACTGTCTGTGGTACACTACCAACCGATGACTCAGAACGCTTTACGCCGCCCTTCTCAGGCCGCAGGTCAGGAGACGTGGCGTGACGCCATGTCGACGCGCTGAACTCGATCGGGTTTGCCGGTTTTATCGCTCATGAATAACGATCAAAGCGCCGATTGATGGCATCTCGACCGATCTGGCGGGGCCACATCCGTCTCGCACTCGTATCGTGCCCGGTCGCGCTCTACAGCGCCCGGCATGAGCGCGGCTCGATCCGCTTCAACATGATCAATCCCGAGACCGGCAATCGCATCAAGATGGTGAGCCAGGATGCCGGAACCGGTGCGGAGATCGCCCGGAAGGACACGGTCAAGGGCTACGAGTTCGAGAAGGGCAACTACGTTCTGATGACGGACGAGGACTTCGCCAGCGTCAAAGTGGAGAGCTCCTCGATGATGTCTGTCGAGAAGTTCGTCGATGCCGCGTCCATCGACCCGATCTACTACGATGCGAGCTACTATGTCGCGCCGGACGGGAAGGGGGCCGAAGACGTCTACGCCGTGCTCCGCGAAGCGATCGTCAAGACCGGCAAGCTTGCATTGACCCGCGTTGTCATCGGCCAGCGGGAGCGGACCGTGGCGGTCCGACCGATGGACGGAGGCCTGGTTGCGCACACGCTGAACGAGGAGAGCGACCTGAACGACTCCAAGGGCCTGTTCGAGCCCGTGCAGCACATCAAGGTCGATCCGGAAATGGTCAAGCTGGCCGTGCAGCTGGTGGACCGCCAAGCCGGCGCCTACGACCCGGCCGACCTCGAGGACCGTTACGAGACCCGGCTTCGCGCGCTGGTCGACGCCAAGATCGCCGGCCATATGCCCGCGGAAGCCGAGGTGGCCGTTCCGTCGACGAGCAACGTCATCGATCTCCGGGCGGCGCTGATGCGGAGCTTGGGAGCGGCAAAGCCTGAACAGGCGGCCGAAACGACATCGGCACGCGTCGCTGCCGAGAGGGCCGGGGGCGCCGCTGCAAAGGCCAAAAAGAAAGCGGCACCGACGGATGAGGCGCGCCGGCAACCTGGGCTGAAACTGCCGATCGAGGGCGGCAAGGCCAAGGCGAAGTCGGCGCCGCCATCCGCTCAGTCTGGGGTAGCAGCACCGGCGAAGTCGTCACGAAGGCAAGCGTAGGTCTCGCCCGCTCGCGCTCGCCTTCGTGCTGCCGGTCAATGCAGATCACCCACAGCCTACGGCTACAATGGACGGCGTAAACATTGACTCGGAGGCTGACAACCCGGATGGGTTCGTTACACAACCGAGGCCCGACCGATGAACCGATCTATAACGACGTGCTTGCCCGTTCTTTGCTTGATCGTTCAGGCCGTGGTGCCCGGGTCGTGCCCTGGCGGCAACACCGTTCGACGGCACGTTTCGCGGCACATACTACTCGTCGGGGGCCGGCGGGCAGTGTCCACCGGGTAGGGATCTTACGATCAATGTCGTCGATGGCACGTTCAACGTCCGTAGCTCCACCCCCGGTGAGCTCGTCGCCACAAAGGTGAAGCCCGACGGAAGCTTTTCCGTGCAAGCCGGGGTGAACAGCATCCAAGGCAGCATCCACGGTAATGACCTGACCGCGACGGCGTCGACGGGGGGTCGTTGCACATATCTCTGGAGCTTGAAGAAGTAGCACCGAAGCGCCCGGCCCGACCGGCGCGGAGCCCTAAGCAGCCGGTGCGCCGTTGTGTAATTTTCTTGCCCTGTGCTCGCGCGGCCCGCAGCCCTCGTCAGGGCGCCGGGTGCAGAGTCGCGACCGTCACATGCGGCCATTTCAGGCCGTTAAAGGTCAGCAGCACGCGCTGCGTGTATTGCAGTTGCACGACCTCCTGCCCGTTCGCCCGCTTTGCTTTCTCGATCCAGAAGATGGCCGTAACGTCCGTCACGTTGGTGTCCTGCGCCGGCTTACCGCTGAGATATGCGATATTCGCCAGACCTCCGCCTGCGTCCGCGTGCGGCGGCACAGGCGGCGCGCTCGGCGGCATCAGCGCCGGGTTCGACGCGATGATGATCACGGCTGTGCTGGTGAACGTCAGCCCCTTATTTGCATCGGTCAGGAACAGGTTAGGGTTATGCAAATGATCCGGCGTGAGACCCGGCACTCGTGTGGTCGGTGTGCGAGACGACGACGGCTTAGTCAGGTCCTCCTCGTCAAAATGGACGAGCCCGGTGACGCCGTCATCCGGGCTTCCGACTGTGAACGGCGTTATGCTCGATGCCGTGATCGCCGGGGCCGGTGCAGAAAAGCTTACGCCCTCAAGGTTCACTGTCGTTCCATGTGGGATCGATCCCATGCGAGAGACGCTGCTCGGTTCTCCCGGCGCAGACGTCTTCGGCACGTTCACCCACACCCCAGGCTCAAAGTGTTGTCCTGTGCCGTCGAACGAGTCGTTGATCTGCTGCAAGTAGGCAATTGCGCCGAGGAAGATATCGTCCTGCAAAAGGCCGCGGTTGGCGACGCCGTTGTGGCCGGTGATATCGGTGAAGTCGAGCGTCTCCTTGGTCATGTTCATCTCAAGGAAGAAGTCCTTCGGGCCCGACTGGCCGCCATGGTTCGGCCGCCAGATCATGTTGAAGCCGGTGCCCGTCCAGCTTTTCTTCCCGCTGCCTTGTGGCGCATCGCCGAGAAAGCCCGCAAGCAGGCCGCGCCGCTCGACCAGCGGAAGGTGGGGGAATGGAAACGGTTGTCTCAGAAGTGTCGCGCCCGCCGCCGATGGCCCCGTGGCCGAGATATCAGCCTCTAAGCGCTCCGGCCCGGCGCCCGCGAGCGGATGTGCGAAGGTGAATGCGGTCTCAATGCCCATCGATGTTCCCCATCCTAGACCGTGCTAGAAACGGTGCGTTAGCGATATAAATGGCAGGTCAGAACGTATTTTGCAACGAATAGTTTGGCCTGCGCCTGGCCTTATCCGACCCTCCTGCGGGTTGGCACGCCGCGCCCCGTGAGCGCGCCCGGTCAATGTTGAGACGCCCTCATCCCCTTTAAAAGGCGGTCGGATTCAGGTCGACCGTTCCTCCCCGTGGCGACCCGCTTTGGCTGTCGGAAAGGCTTCGGCGAACGTGCTTTCCTGACGTCGGATTACCGCGGCTCGCCTGCGAAACCTGACGTGAGGCCGGCGACCCGGTGCAGCGCGTCAGCAGAGAGCGGTCCTTTCAGGACGGCGGCCAACGCGTTCTCGAACTCGTTCACGCTCGCCATCCCAACTAGGATTGTGTTGATCGCGGGCTGCGCCATCGCGAAACGGATCGCGGCCTCTGTGAGCGATGCCGCAAAGCCTTCGATGACCAGCGGCTGCAATCGCGACGCCCGTTGCAGATCGGCGTCGTAGGACAGCGCCGAGCCGATCGGCTGGGGTGCAGGGCTGGCGACCAGATGCCGTTCGGCCGAACCGCTCAGGGCGCCGCCGGCGAGCACGCGAATGCCGACGACGCCGGTGCGTGTCTTCTGCGTGTCGTCGAACAGGCGGCCGTAATCCTGCGCCGGGTAGCCGGTCGGCATCGGTTCGGCGGCCGAGGGATTGAGCATGTTGTAGACGACCTGCGCACTGCCGAAAGCGCCCGATGCGATGACCTGCTGCAACGCCGCGGTCTCACCGACGGCGGTGAGGCCAAGCAGCCTCAATTTGCCGGCGGCGCGCAACGACTGGAACGCCGGAACCACCTCCTCGAGCACTTGGCGCACGGTCAGGCTGTCACCGTCCGCCTCCAGGGTGATGGCATTGTGCAAATGGAGGATGTCGACGCAGTTCCGTTGTAGCCGACGCAGGCTGCCGTCGAGCGACTCCGCCGCGGCCGCCTTGATGCTTGCGAATTCAGTCGGTCGCAGGCGAACCTTGGTGCCGATCAGAGCGTCTCGCGCGCCACATGTTCGGAGCGCAGTTCCCAGCTGCTGTTCCGATGCACCGTCCCCGTAGGCGACGGCAGTGTCGAAGTAGTTGATGCCCACCTCCAGCGCACGGGCGACGGCGCGCTCCTGCTCGGCCCGGTCGCCGCGCACCATCAGCCCGCCTACGGCCCCGCAGCCGAAGCCGAGCAGCGAGATGGGCATATCGTCGGGGCCGAATGGGCGTCTTTCGACCTGCATGGCCTGGTCCCGCTTACAAGTCGTCGCCCGTGCCGCGTCCGGCCGTCTCGAACCAGCCTTGCCAACCGCGGGTATCGAGCGTGTCACGCATCGCGCACTCTCGGCAGAAACCATGCGAGCAGACCGATGGCCGGCAGGACCGAGCAGATGCTGTAGACGAACTCTATCCCATAGTGGTCCGCGAGCCCGCCCAGCAAGGCAGCCGCAACCCCACCCAACCCGAACGACAAGCCGTAGAAGAAGCCGCCGACCAGGCCGACCCGGCCGGGCAGCAGCTCGATGGCGTAGATGAGAATGGCCGCAAACGAGCTGGACATGATGAAGTTGATGACGATCGTCAGGAGACCCGTCCAGAAGAGGTTCGCGAACGGCAGCATCAGCGTGAACGGCAGCGCGCCGAGGATCGAGAACCAAAGCACCCGGTTGCGGCCGATGCGATCGCCCAGAATGCCGCCGCCGAGCGCGCCGGCGGCGGACGATGCCAGGAACAGGAACAGCATCACCTGCGACGTCTGAACCGAGACGCCGAACCGTCCGATGAGGAAGAAGGTGTAGAACGAGGTGAAGCTCTGCGTGTAGGCGTTCTTGGAGAACAGCAGCACGATCAGGATCACGAGGGGAAACACGACCGCGCTGGCTGGGCGTGAGCCGCCTGCCGGCGGCGGTGCGTTCACGGCGGCCGCGATCTTTGTCCGCCGCGGGACCATGGCAGCGTAGCGCCCGGCGATCCACGTCATCAGCCCCATCGCGACCAGGGCGGCGATCGAGAACCAGCTCAAACTGTGCTGCCCGAGCGGCACGATGACGAACGCAGCCAGCAGCGGGCCGATCGCGCCCCCGGTCTGGCCGCCGACCTGGAAGATGCCCTGGGCCAGCCCGTGACGGCCGCCGGAGGCGGTGCGGGCCATCCGGGTCGCCTCGGGATGGAAGATCGACGAGCCGATCCCTACGCAGGCAGCGGCCACCAACAGCAGCCCGTAGCTGCTCGCGTAGGCCAGCCCGATCAGGCCGATAAGGCTGCATCCCATTCCGACGATCATCGAATACGGCAGGGGGTGCTTATCGGTGTAGAAGCCGACCGCGGGCTGCAGAAGCGAGGCGGAGATCTGGAAGGCGAGCGTGATGAGGCCGACCTGCCCGTAGTCGAGATGATAGGAGACCTTGATGATCGGGTAGATCGCCGGGATCAGCGATTGGATCATGTCGTTGAGCAGGTGCGTGACGCTGAGGGCGACCAGGACAGAGAGGGCGGCCTGCTTGGGGGCGGCGATCGAGACGGTGGTGCTCATACCCGCATTTCATCTATGGCGTGATCGTTCTCCCAGTGTCGTCGCTGCCGAGCGTTCTGTCGACACGTACGCGACGCTGGTTCAGGCCAATGCGGCGGACCAAGTCGTCGGCCACGGTGGCGGTGGAACGGCTGATCGGTCGGCCGAACCCAGCGCTTCCTGCCGCGATGCGCGGGTGGCGGGCTGACCGCGTCAAGGAGAAAAAGCCCGGTCACGTCAGACGGGAGGAGCACTCATACTCTGCTGCCGACCGCCGCTAGATGCGGGGTCAAGCGCCCATGGCGGCGCGCATGAAGGCGCGTTTCAGCGAGGGGATGCGGTCGACGGTGGCGATGCCAAGGTCGCGGGCGGTACGCAGCAGGGGATTGTTGGTGCTGAAAAGGCGGTCGAGGAGGTCGGTTGCGGCCAGCATGGCAAGGTTGTCGGGGCGGCGGCGGCGCTGGTAGGCGGCGAGGAGGGTGGGATCGCCGGGATCCTGGCCGGTGGCGATGGCAGAGTCGACGAGGGTGGCGAGGGCGATGATGTCGCGGAAGCCGAGGTTGAGGCCTTGGCCGGCGATGGGGTGAATGCCGTGGGCGGCGTCACCCACCAGGGCAAGGCGGGTGTCGACGTAGCGTTGGGCATGGAGCGCACCGAGCGGGTAGGTCCAGCGGCGGCCGACGAGGCGGATGGCGCCGAGGTGCGGGCCGAGGCGGCGGGCGACTTCGCGGGTGAAGAGGCTGGGCGGCATGGCGGCGATACGGCCGGCGGCGGCGGTGCGCTCGGTCCAGACAATGGCGGAGAGGTTGGGGGCGCCTTCGGACGGCGCCATTGGGAGCTGCGCGAAGGGGCCGGCTGGGAGGAAGTGCTCGAGGGCGACGCCGTTATGGGGGCGCTCGTGGGCGATCGCGCAGACGATGCCGCGCTGACCGTAGGCGGCGCGGGTGACGGGAATGCCGGCCTGGTCGCGGAGGGGAGAGTTGCGGCCCTCGGCGGCGATGACAAGCCGGGCGTGGATCGTCGGGCCATCGCTGACGGCGATGGTGGCGCCGGCGTCGGTGCGTTCGACCGTGGCCTCGGCGGGGGCGAAAAGGGCGACGTTGGGCAGGCTGTGCAGGGTGGCGTTGAGGGCGACGCGCAGGCTGCGGGCTTCGACCATCCAGCCAAAGGGGGTGGGTTCGGCGGCCGGGTCGGCCTGGATATGGTCGAAGTGGAGATGGAGCGGCGAGGCGCGGCGGCCGATGCGGCCGTCGCTGACGCGGATGTCGAGGATCGGGCCGGAGGGCTGAGGCAGGGCGTCCCAGAGGCCGGCCGCCTGGAGCAGAGCCCGGGAGCCCGCCGCCACGGCATAGGCGCGGCCGTCGAAGTCGGGGTGCTCCATGGGCGGCAGGGGGGCGCGGTCGATGACGGCGATGCGTGCGCCGCTTTGGGCGAGGCGGCAGGCGAGGGTGCCGCCAACCGGGCCGGCGCCTACGATGCAAACATCCACGTTTGTCGCGGTCTTCACTGGCGGGTCTCCGTGCCTGCTTTGTAGGCAGGTTTCATTCTGATCCGAGGTTACGGGCCGGCGGCGCGCTGCCTATAGGTTGTGCAACGGTTGCATTTACACTTGCGGGGCCGGGGGTCGGGCAACGGCTTCCGCAACGGCACGTTTCTTGATTGGTTGCCGTCATGGCCCGATCCGAATGTGGCGCAGGGCATCTAAAAGGGAAGAGGGCGCGCCTATGAAGCTGATCATGGCCATCATCAAGCCGTTCAAGCTGGACGACGTGCGCGAGGCATTGACGCCGTTGGGGGTGCAGGGCCTGACAGTGTCGGAGGTGAAGGGGTTCGGACGCCAGAAGGGGCAAACGGAAATCTATCGCGGGGCAGAGTACCACGTGAACTTCTTGCCGAAGGTAAAGATCGAGGTCGCGGTCCCGGCGGAGTTGGCGGAGCAGGTTGTCGAGGCGATCATGAAGTCGGCGCATACTGGAAAGATCGGGGACGGAAAGATCTTCGTCATGGATTTGGGACGGACGGTGCGCATCCGGACGGGCGAGGTGGACGGCGAGGCGCTGTAGACCGCGGACACAAGGGGAGCCGTGTGTCGCTGAGCGACGATCGAGCGTCCGTGCGAGCTTTGACCCTCACCCAACCCTCTCGAGGGCAAATGCGTTGCGCCAGGGCATTACCGGGGTATGTTGTGGCCTAGGCTGAAGATGGTCCGGGAATGAGCGATTCGTTTGCTTCGGCGGAGATCCGGTCGTTGTTCCGGCAGCGGGCCGGGCAGTTGCTTGGCGTGGGGATCGCGGGCGGGGCGGTGGTGCTGGCCGGGGCGCTGGTGAGCTACAATCCGCATGATCCGTCGCTGAACACGGCCACGTCGCGGGCGGCGACGAATGCGCTGGGATTACCGGGTGCGGTGGCAGCGGATGCGTTGATCCAATATTTCGGGGCGGCGGCTGGGGTGCCGGTGCTGGCGATGGCGGCATGGGCGTATCGGGTGGCGGTGGGGCGGCCGTTGCGCCTGGGAGTGCGGGTGCTGTTCCTGGTGTTGGCGCTGCCGGTGCTGGCGATGGTTCTGGCGATGGTTCTGGCGATGGTGCCGGGCGCGGCCGGGACGGTGACGTGGCCGGGCGGCGTAGGGTTGGGCGGGGCGGTCGGATTCGAGCTGGAGCGTCTCGGGGCGGGACTGGGACGGAGCTTCGTCGGTCCGGCGGGAGATTTGGCGGTGCTGGGGGGCGCTTGCCTGGTCGCGCTGGTGTTGTTGATATTGGCGCTCGGGTTGACGGCGGGTGAGTGGCGGCGGGCTGGGCAAGGCGCCGTGGACGGCGCCGTGGGGGTGGCCCGGGGATCGGTGCAGGGCGGGCGCGAGGCGGCGGGGGCGGTGGCACGGACGGCGACGGGGGTCGCGGGTGCGGCGCGGGTCGTCGCGGGGCCGGTGCGGCGGTTCCTGGAACCGCGTCCGGAGCCGAGCTTGCCCGAGGTGGATGAGGCGGCGCCGACGCTGGCGGGTGAGGCGGTTGCTGTGTCGGTGGCGCGGGAAGCGGCGGTGATGGCCCCGCGGGCTTCGGCGGGGGAGGCGGCGCGCGGGAAGGCCAACGCGGCGCCGATCATGCCGCGGGCGCCGGCGGTGGCGGCGCAGAAGGCACCGTCGCCGGGTCAGCCGAGCCTGCCGTTGGTTGAGAACGGTTGGGAGTTTCCCTCGCTCTCGCTGTTGAGCGCGGCGCCGAAACGGGCGGATGCGAGGCCGACCGCGGATGCGCTGCAGGCCAATGCGCGGCTGCTCGAGACGGTTCTGAACGATTACGGGGTGCAGGGGGCGATCCGAGAGATCCGGCCGGGTCCGGTGGTGACGCTGTACGAGCTGGAGCCGGCACCGGGCATCCGGAGTGCCCGGGTGATCGGGCTGGCGGACGATGTGGCGCGCAGCCTGAGTGTCACCGCGGTGCGGATCGCGACGGTGCCGGGGCGGAACGTGATCGGGATCGAGGTGCCGAATGCGCAGCGGGAGACGGTATTCCTGAGCGAGCTGCTCGGGAGCGCGGACTGGACCTCGCATCCCGGGAAGTTGGCGCTGGCGATCGGGAAGGACATCAGCGGCGCACCGGTGGTGGCGGACCTGGCGCGCATGCCGCATCTGCTGATCGCAGGGACGACAGGGTCGGGCAAGTCGGTGGGGATCAACGCGATGATCCTGTCGATCCTGTACCGGATGAGCCCGGACCAGTGCCGGCTGATCATGATCGACCCGAAAATGCTGGAGTTGAGTGTGTACGAGGGCATCCCGCATCTGCTGGCGCCTGTCGTGACCGAGCCGGCGAAGGCGGTGACGGCGCTGAAGTGGACGACGCGGGAGATGGAGCGGCGCTACCGGGCGATGAGCCAGCTCGGGGTGCGGAATGTGGGCGGCTACAACGACCGGGTGACAGAGGCGCTGGCGCGGGGCGAGGTGGTGACACGGCGGGTGCAGACGGGGTTCGACAGCGAGACGGGCAAGCCGATCCACGAGGAGCAGCCGCTGGCGCTGAAGCCGTTGCCGTTCATCGTGGTCGTGATCGACGAGATGGCGGACCTGATGATGGTCGCGGGCAAGGAGGTGGAGGCGGCGGTGCAGCGGCTGGCGCAGATGGCGCGGGCGGCAGGGATCCACGTGATCATGGCGACGCAACGGCCGTCGGTGGACGTGATCACGGGGACGATCAAGGCCAACTTCCCGACGCGGATCAGCTACCAGGTGATCAGCAAGTTCGACAGCCGGACGATCCTGGGCGAGCAGGGGGCGGAGCAGCTGCTGGGGATGGGCGACCTGCTGCACATGCAGGGGGGCGGGCGGATTGGGCGGGTGCACGGCCCGTTCGTTGCGGACCGCGAGGTGGAGGACATCGTGGCGTTCCTGCGCGCCCAGGCGGAGCCGACCTATGACGACGAGGTGACGGAGGGGCTGGAAGACGACGGAGAGGCTGGCGGCCCGGCGATGAGCGGGATCGCCGGGGCTGGCGATGGGGAGAAGGGGCTGTTCGACCAGGCGGTGGACCTGGTTTGCCGCGAGGGCAAGGCCAGCACGAGCTTCATCCAGCGCCATCTGGCGATCGGCTACAATCGGGCGGCGAAGCTGATCGAGCAAATGGAAAAGGAGGGAGTCGTCAGCGCGGCCAACCACGTGGGCAAGCGCGAGGTGTTGGCGCGGGTGAGCCGGGACGACGACTAGGAGCGACGACCAGGAGCATGGGGGCGCCGAGCCGGGCCATGGGAGCGAACGTCTCCTGACGAAGCGTGACAGCTTTGTGGGGGCCGCTTCGTTTACTGTCGCGGGGCGGAGCGAGCGCGCCGGGGTGCCGGGCGCGGCGGCCGACTGGGCAGGTCTCGATGGTCAAGCGATTACTGTTGGTGTTCGTGCTCGTGGCGGCCACGGGGTTGGGCGTCTACAAGGTCGCGCGGTCGTTCGAGGCGGACGCGCCGGGGGCGCGGGCGACACGATTGCTGTCGGCGGGCGACGTGTTCGGGGCGCAGGTGGTGCTGCGGGGGTTGATCAAGGCGCACCCGCGCGAGATCGAGCCGCATTTGGCGCTGATCCAGACGCTGATCGCAACCGATGACTGGCTTTCGGCGGAGCGGGAGGCGAAGACGCTCCGCGCGCTCGGTGTGGAGCGGGCGGTCGTCGCGCCGATGCTTGTGCGGGCCTATGCCGGGCAGAGGCGGTTCCGCGACATCCTGACCGAGGCGTCGGCGTCGGCGTCGGGCCCGGACGAGCAGGCGATGAACCTTGCGTTCGGCGGCATCGCGTATCTCGGGCTGAACGACCTGGTTCGCGCGCAGGCTGCGCTGAACGACGCGGCCGCGCTGGCGCCGGACGCGTTCCTGGTTCGCCTTGGACAGGCGCGGATCGCAGCGGCGCGCCATGATGGTTCGGCAGTGGTGCGGGAGGCAGAGGCGGCGGTCGCGTTGCAGCCGGCGAGCACGGAGGCGCTGTGGGCGTTGAGCGAGGGCTTTCGGCTATCCTCGGACCAGACCCGGGCGATCGGCGCGCTGGACCGTGCCGTGTCACTGGCGCCGTTGTCGCAGGAGTTGCGGATGGCGCGGGCTAGGTTGTTGCTGGATGCCGGCTTGGACCAGCGGGCGAAGGCCGACGTCGATGCGGTGCGTGGCATTGCGGGATCGAACCTGACGGCATCGTACATCGATGCGGTGCTCATCATGCGGGCTGGCCGGATGGCGGATGCGGAGGTCGCGTTCGAGAGATTGGGCGCGTCCATCGACCTGTTTCCAAAGGCGCACCTGTTTGAAGCACGGGTTCGGTTGCAGCTCGGAAACAGGGAGTCGGCGCTCCAGAGCCTCGGGCGTTACCTGAAGCTGCAACCGGCTGACCCGGAGGGCGTGCTGCTGGCGGCGCAGATCACGCTGGATGCCGGGCGCCCCGAGCAGGCGCTGGCATTGCTGCGAAGCGTGGGGGACGCCAATGCCGCGGTCATCGACATGGAAGGACGGGCGTTGTTCACGTTGGGAGAGATGCCGGAGGCTGTGGCCCGGTTCGAGCGTGCCGTGCAGCTCGCACCGAACAACACGGATATGAGCTCGCACCTCGCCGCGGCGCAGACGGCCTTCAGGTCGCCACGCGAGGCTCTGCCGGGGCGGTAAGACCAGACTGGGCGTGGATTGGTCGGGGCGAGAGGATTCGAACCTCCGGCCTCTTGCTCCCGAAGCAAGCGTACTACCAGGCTGTACTACGCCCCGACCGAGTGGCGCCGTATAGCGGGTCGGGGTTGTGGGGGCAAGGTGGCGTAAGACGGGCCCGAGCGCGGCCGGGGCGGGCGAACGGTCAGAGCCGGGCGGGTTCTCCCGACAGGTTCGGCGAGAGCGTGCGCAGGCGGGCGAGCAGGGCTGGAACGTCGCCCACGACCTCATAGAGGCGGGAGCAGCCGGGGTCGGCGAAGCCTTGGGCGACGGCGGCGTCGAGCATCGCCAAGTAGGGCTGGGCCCAGCCGTCGATGTCGACGATGAAGATCGGCTTGTCATGGAGGGCGAGCTGGCGCCAGGTCGTGATCTCGATCGTCTCATCGAACGTCCCGAGCCCGCCGGGCATGGTGACGAAGACGTCGGCGGCCTCGAACATCTGGCGCTTGCGATCGTGCATGTTGTCGGTGACGACGAGGGCGAGCGGGCCCTGATGCGCGACTTCGCGGCGTTGCAGGAAGTCGGGGATGATGCCGAGGACGTCGCCGCCGCGATCGAGCACGGCGTCGGCGATGACGCCCATCAGGCCGACCTGGCCGCCGCCGTAGACGAGCCGCATGCCTGCCTGGGCCAAGCCGTGGCCGAGAGCGGCACTGGCAACACGGCATGCGGGGTTGTGACCGAAGCGGGACCCGCAGAAGACGGCGACGGAGAGGGCTGCGGGCTTGCGCGGGGCGGGCGGGGTTGCGGCGGAGCGCTGATCTTGCGTGGGCATCAATAACCTTCAGGACGGGAACGTCGGTGTCGAGAAACCCATGGCGGATCGGCGGGCGTGGTGCAACGATCGGCCTTGGCCATGAGGCAGCGGCCGGCCGTCAAGGGCGACGATGGGACAGGAACGAGCGCATGAGACAGGTTCTGGTGATGGCGGCCGTGCTGGCGATTTCGGGCCCGGTCCCGCTACTGGCACAGGGCGTGACGATGAGGCCGGATGACGTCATCGCTGCCCGGCAAGGGGGCATGGCGCTGACGGGCGGCTTGGCCGAGACCATGAAGGCGGGGGTGCAGTCGGGCGCGGACGTGAAGCAGTTCGCGCCGGGTGCGGAGGCGATGGCGAAGTGGGCGACGGCTTATAAGGGATTATTCCCGGACGGCACGCAGACTGGCCACGAGACGAAGGCGAAGGCCGAGATCTGGTCGGACCGGGCGGGGTTCGAGAAGGCGGATGCGACATTGGTCGCGGCTGCCGAGAAGCTGGCAGAGGCGGCCAAATCGGACGACAAGGCGGCGTTCGCCGCTGCGTTCACGACGACGACACAGTCTTGCGGCGGTTGCCATAGGTCCTACAAGGAGCGCTGAGCGAGCAGGATCTCCGCTTCGCGGGCGAGTTGGGCGAGTTGCGCCCTTGCACGCTCGGGGACGGTGCGCGGGTTGATGTCGAGGACCCCGAGTGCGCCCACGATCTCCCGATCCGAGGCGTGCAACGGGACGCCGGCGTAGAAGCGTGCGTAGGGTTCTTCGGCGACGATCGGCAGGTTGGCGAATCGATTGTCGGCCAGGGCGTCCTCGACCACGAGGAACTGAGCTTGGTCGACCACGGCCGTGCAGAAGGTGAGGCCGCGGGGCGCATCCTGAACGAGGCGGCCGACGCTGGCTTTCAGCCAGACCCGGGTGTCGGCGACGATGGCGAGTTCAGCCATGGGAACGCGGAATAGCTGGGCGGCGATGAAGACGAGGTTGTCGAACGCGGACTCGCGGGCGGTGTCGAGGACATGACAGGCGTCCACGGCGGCGAGGCGCCGCTGTTCTGCCGGTGATGCCTGTTCCCCCACTTGAACGCCCTTTCAGCCGGTCGGTCCGCCCGTATGGAACGGTCCCACTATTGCGGCATCGTAGGGGAGACTGGGGCAGGGTGCAACGTGGTGCAACGTGCAATATAACTTAACACTTACGGTTCTGTCTTGGGCAAACCGGGCATTAATGACCAGTTTGCTTTTACCCCGATCTCTTGGGAGCCGTTATATTGCTGTCGTACAAATAACAAGTGCAGCCCCGAGCAGATGGAACCAAGAGCTGGCCGGAGTCGTTCGCCCTGCTGGTTCGAAGAGGACAAGCGGATGGTTCGGCCGGTTTGGGAAGGGCATATTCGGCTGTCGTTGGTCACTTGCCCGGTGGCGCTATACAAGGCGACGAGCGAAGGCGAAGGGGTGCACTTCCATCTGCTTCACCCGCAATCGCATAACCGGGTCAAGCAGGCGTGGAAAGATCCGACGCTTCCCGAGGGTGAACAAGAGGTTCCACGTGGCGAACTCCTGCATGGGTTCGAGGTGGAGCGCGGGCAGTATGTCATCATCGAGGACGCGGATCTCAAGTCGATCCGGCTCGAGAGCAACAAGACGATCCAGATCGAGCGGTTCGTCGACGCGGCTTCTATTGACCGGTTGTACTGGGACCAGCCCTACTTCATGGCCCCGTCGGGGAAAAAGGACTTGCAGGAGCCATTCGCCGTCATCCGGGATGCAATGGAGAAGGCCGGTAAGATCGCGCTGGGCCGGGTTGTAATGGGCGGGCGCGAGCGGATCGTTGCCGTCGAGCCTCGGCATGGCGGACTGCTTTTGTCCACGTTGCATGCGCATGGCGAGGTGCGGGCCGATTCGGACGTGTTCAGCGGGCTCGAGTCGCTGCACGCCGATCCGCAGATGGTCGAGATCGCCGAGGCGATCATCGGCAAGCAAGCGGGGGTGTTCGATCCGTTCGAATTCCATGACCGGTATGCCGAAGCGCTGAAGGCGCTGGTCGAGGAAAAGGCCGGCTCGGCCACGGTGCACGCGCCGGCCGAAGATGAGGCACCGAGCAACGTGGTCGACCTGATGGATGCGCTGCGACGCAGCCTGAAGGGCGCGGGAAAGCCGGAGCCGGAGCAGGAGCAGGCGCCATCCCCTGGGAAGGCCAAGGCGCACGGCAGGACAGCGCCGGCAAAATCGGACGCCCGCCCGGCGCCGAGGCGGCGGAAGGCCAGCTAGCCCAGGGTCACGACACCAAAGACGAGCGCCGCGGCGACTGCGAGGAGTGCGACCGCCAGGAGAGGGCTGGCGAAGCGCGGTTGCTGCATCGTCGCGGGCAGGCGTTTCTTTCCTGTCAGCATCGCCCGCACAAGGTCGTGCCGCTTGACGGCGGCGTAGGCGAGGATGGCCAGGATGTGCAGCGCGACCAGGGCAAGGATCACGTTGAAGATCGTGCCGTGCAGGCCGGTGATCCGGTCGCTGGCGGCCTTGCCGACGCGGTGAGCGAGCGGCCCCTCGCTGGACACGTCGTCGTTGCTGAACAGCCCCGTGGTGACCTGGGCGAGGAGGACGGCGAGCATCGCCAAGACCATCCATCCGCCGGCGGCGTTGTGGCCGAGTTCCATGTCGGGCTCGCGCTTGCCGAACTGGGCAAGGTGACGAAGGCCCTCGACTGGGCTGCGTAGGAAGGTATGGAAGCGGGAGGTCTCGCTGCCAACGAAACCCCAGGCGAGGCGAAAGAGGAGAAGCGTGAGGACGGCGTAGCCGGACAGGAAGTGGAGTTGGATCCAGTCCTTTTGGATGCTGACGTAACTGAACGCGATCAGCAGGACGATCGCCCAATGGAAGAGACGGGTCGGCGCGTCCCACACCCGCATTGGCAGGCTCGGGACGCGCGGCTTTGCCGAACCGAGGGGGAGTCGTGCGGTGGGGCTGCGCGGCATCGGGGGCGTCCTGGTTTGGGGCGGCGTCATGGCGGGGCGGGGTTGACGGGGCGGCGAGGGTTGGCCATTCGGCGGGGGTGACGGTTACCATAGAGGCGCTTTGGCGCGCCATTCCGGCGCATGTCTGGGTTTGGGGGCCAGCGGCGATCATGGGCGGCGCGACCGCCGTCGCGGCGCGGCGCATGCGGGGGCAGCGGTCTGGTCTGTTCGGCGCGTGTGCGGTGCTTGCCGGGTGGGTGGCGATCTTCGCTGCGGATTGGCGATGGTGGCTCGTGCCACGAGTGGCGGGGGAGTGGCTCCTGGTGCCGGGTGCGATTGTGGTCGCGGCAGAGGCGGGACGGGCGCGCTGGCGGAGCCGATGGTGGAGCGTGGGCGCCGTCTGCTTTTCGGCCTGGTGGCTGGCGGGGGCGCCGCAAGCGCGAGCGAACTTCTGGCGCGTGGAGTTCGGGGCGGCCCTGACGGCTTGGATGTTGACGCGAGGCGGTGCTGACACGCCGGATCGCGGCCTGGCGACCGCGCTCACGGTCGTGGGCGGGGCAATCCTCGGCGGGGCCGAGACGAGATGGTTTGCGGCGGCGCTGGTCATGGCAGCGGTGTGCCTTGGGCTGCTTGGCGCGGGACGGCCGGGGCGGATCGCGCCCGGGTTGCTGACGGTCGGCCTGGTCGGGGCGGAGATCATGGGCGGGCGGGCGTTGCGTGGCGGACTGGGCGTGCTGGATCTGGCCTGTCTGGGTGCGATCGGGGCGCCCGTTCTGGTGCGATGGGCGGAGCGGCGGTTGCGGCGGCGGATGGGCCGGGCGGCCGGTGGGGCGGCTGCCGGCCTTGTTGCCGGTGCGCTGGTCGGGCTCGCCTATGCGGTGGCGCTCGGGCTTCGCGGCGGGCGATGACCATCGCGGCCGGCTGGCGGGGCGCGCGCCTGGGTCGGTTGCGATTGCACTGCTTGGACGATAGGAACGGGGATGGCGATCGGTCCAAAGACGATCTGGGCGGGGTTGACGCTGGCGGCGCTGCTGGCGACGGGCGGTGCGGTGGCGTTCAGCGTGTGGCCGCGGGGCGAGCCGGCGGCGCCTGCATCACGGCCAGAGGCCGTGCCGGGATCCGGTTGGGCGCCGACTACGGAGCCAGCGGACGCGACCGTGGCACAGACGACGTCGGCGCCCCCGAGTTTCGACCTGGTGCGGGTCGCGCCGAACGGTTCGGCGATCGTCGCTGGCCGGGCGGAGCCGGGTGCGGACGTCGTGGTGCGCGACGGGGATGTCGAGGTCGCGCGGGTGCGGGCGGGTGCCGATGGAGCGTTCGTCGCATTGCCGAGTGCGCCGTTTTCGCCGGGCGGGCGCGAGCTGACGCTGACGGCACGAGGAGCGTCGGGTGTCGAGGTGAGCGGGGATGGTTCGGTCCTGCTCGTGGTGCCGCCGCCCGTGTTCTCGGCGGGTGAGCGCGGGCCGGGGCCCGCAGGCGGCGGGGACACGCAGGGCCGCGTGGCGTCGGCAGTGCTTGTGCCGAATGAGGCGGCACCGCGCGGGCTGCAGGGCGGCGGTGGGCGGGACGCCTCACGTGCGTTGACGTTGGACACGGTCGACTACGACGACAAGGGATCGATCCAGTTCAAGGGCGGGGCGGCGATCGGCGGCGCGCTGCGGCTGTATGTCGACAATGGTCCGGTCGGCGATGTGCAAGCCGATGACAGAGGCCGATGGATGCTGAAGCCGGATGCGGCGATGCCGACGGGGATACACTCGCTCCGGGTCGATGAGCTGGACGACACCGGGCAGGTCGTGGCGCGGGTGGAGCTGCCGTTCGAGCGGGCGACGATCTCGGCGGCGGCGCTGGTGAAGGCTGGGGGCCGGGTGGTGGTGCAGCCGGGGCAAAATCTATGGCGGCTGGCGCGGGCAGTGTATGGGCAGGGGGTGCGGTACCGGGTGATTTATCTGGCCAATCGCGACCAGATCCGTGATCCGCGGCGGATCTACCCGGGACAGACGTTCGCGGTGCCGAAGGTGCGGGTGCGGCCTGTGCGTCGCTGAGGGGCACGGCTTGCCTGGCTTAGGGGGCAGCCCCATACAGGCGGGATCATGACCATCACCGAGACGTTTCGTACCGTTTTCGCTCCGCCGCATCCGGCCGGGCGGCCGTTCATCATCGGCGGGGCCGTGGTGGCGGTTTTGGGACTGTTCGTCGGGGTCTGGCTGCTCTGGCTCGGGCTGCTGTTTGTTTCGTTCTGCCTGTATTTCTTTCGTGATCCGGAGCGGGTCGCGCCCGGGCGGCCGGGCGCGGTGGTCGCGCCCGCGGACGGGCGGGTGGTTTCGGTGATGCCGGCCGTGCCCCCGGCCGAGTTGGGCCTGGGCCCGGCACCGCGGTGGCGTATCGCGACCTTCCTCTCGGTGTTGGACGTGCACGTGAACCGGATACCGGTGGACGGGACGGTGACGCGCGTGGCCTACCGGCACGGGGCGTTCGTGAACGCAAGCCTGGACAAGGCAAGCGACGGGAACGAGCGGAACGCGCTGGCGATCCGGATGGCGGACGGACGGACGTTCGCGGTGGTGCAGATTGCCGGACTGATCGCGCGGCGGATCGTGTGCGGGGCTCGCGAGGGTGACGTGGTGCGGGCCGGGGCGCGGTTTGGGATCATCCGGTTCGGCAGTCGGACCGACCTTTATCTGCCCGAGGGCGTGATGCCGCTGGTGGCCGAGGGGCAGACGATGATCGGGGGCGAGACCGTGATGGCGGAGTTGGGGAGCCTGGCCCCGGCGGTCGCCGAGATGGACGAGATGGGTCTTGCGTGAGGGGTCTGGCGTGACGGGTCGTCGTGGCGTGACGGGTCGTGGCGTGACGGGTTTGGCGTGATGGATGCTCGGCCGTCGCCAGTGCGGCTGTTGCGGACGAAGCTGCGGGTGCGGCCGCGGGTGGCTGGGCCGTCGTTCAACAAGATGATCCCGAACATCATGACGCTGCTCGGGCTGTGCGCCGGGCTGACGAGCATGCGTTATGGGCTCGAGGGACGATTCGGGGCTGCGGCGGTGGCGATCCTGGTGGCCGGGTGCATCGACGGGCTGGACGGGCGATTGGCGCGGCTGTTGAAGGCGACAAGCCGGTTCGGGGCGGAGTTCGACAGTCTGACGGATTTCTGCTGCTTCGGGATCGCGCCGGCTTTCGTGCTGTATCTGTGGTCATTGCAGATGGCGGGGGGGTTCGGGTTCGCGCCGTGCCTGATGTTCGCGGTGTGCATGGCCTTACGGCTGGCGCGGTTCAATGCGGCGCTGGATGCGCCGCCGCCGATCGCGCATGCGTATGCCTACAACTTCTTCACGGGCGTCCCGGCGCCGGCAGGGGCGGGGCTCGTGTTGTTCCCGTTGTTCCTGGGGCTGGAGGGGCGGGCGTTCGGGGTCGATTGGCTGCAGCGGCTGGCGCACCACCCGCTGTTCTGTGCGGCGGTGCTGGTGGGAACGGCGATGCTGCTGGTATCGACGCTGCCGGTTTGGAGCTTCAAGAACTTCAAGGTGCCGGGCGCCTATGTGCTGCCGTTGCTGCTGGGGATCGGCACGTTCACGGCGGTGCTGGTGGCGGACCCGTGGGCGGCGTTGGCGGGGGCCGGGCTTATCTACCTGGGCATGCTGCCGTTCAGCCGACGCAGCTTCCACCGGTTGCGGGCAGCGGCGGAGCAGGGGCGGATCGGGTAGAGGCGCCGCGCCGCGCGACGAGCAACGGGGGGAGCACCGCGAGCCAGGCGATCCTGGCCTGGTAGCGGTCGTGCGGGCCGGAAAGGGCGCCGGTCGCGGCGGCGTTGGCGATCAGGGCGATCAGGGTGAGTGCCGCGAGTTCGGCGACGGGGCGCCGCGGGGATGACTGCGCGCTGCGGGCGCCGGCCGCGATGACGGCGGTGGCAAGGGTGGCGGCGATCAGGACCAGGGTTTGCAGCGGGACGAGCGGCGCGGCGAGGGCTTGGAGCGCACCCTGGCTCTGCCGGCTGGCAGAGAGGCGGGCGGCCTCCGCGAGGGGAAAGTAGAGGGCGACCCGGGGAAGGACGGAGACGTCGAGGTAGTCGGGGCCGAGCGTGTCGCCGATATCGAGTTCCACGAGCTGGCGAGCGGTGTTGGCGAGGGCTGCCGTGAGCACGGCGCCGGGGTGGGCGAGGAGAGTGGCGCGCACGATCGCACCGGCCTCGGGCGCCAGGCGGGTCGGGCCAAAGCCGTCCGCCCAGACGGGCCCGTGCGGGTCCCACAGAAAATCATCGGCATTGCTGGGGAGGCGGCCGCGCCAGGCACAGATGCGCCAGCCCGTTTCCGGACATTGTTCGTCGATGGTGGCGCGGGCCGGACCGTCAGCGACGAGGCGGGCGAGGGCGAAGTCGGCGCCGAACGGTGAGATGGCGAGGCGGTGATTGCCGATGACGTTCGAGGCGAGGAGGAGAGCGAGGGCGCCGAGAAGCGGGGTGGCGGTGCGGCGGATGGTGCGGTGGTCGATGAGGCCGAGGGCTGCGATGCAGGCCGAGGCGATGACGAGGTGGGCGAGGTGGGCGGCGATGGCGAGGGTGGTGACGAGGCCGACTGCGGCGAGAGTAGGACGGGCGATGGTAGGATGGGCGAGAAGAGGGCGAGCGAGGGGAGGGCGGGCGAGGACAAAGAGGCCGAGCACGGTGATGGGGGCGAGGATGTCCGGCATGAGGAGAGAGACGAACCAGGGAGCGGCGGTGAGGGCGGCCAGGGCGGCGCAGAGAACGGCATGCCGAACGAGGCTGGTCGCGCCGGTGGCGAGCTGGGTGAGCCAGAGGGCGGCGGACAGAAGGAGTGCCTGCATGGCAATGGCGGGCCAGAGACTGAGACGGAGGTGGAACGGGGTAAGGAGCGGACCGTAGATCCAGGGCTTGTCCCAGCCGATGTCGGGCATGAGGGCCTGCTCGAGGAAACCGCCCGTGTCGCTGAAGAGGATGGGATAGCGGTTGAGCACGGCGGGCCAGAGGAAAAGGAGGGCGGTGGCAAGGATCGTTGCGAAGGTGGCGCTTGCGTTTGGAACCCTCACCCCAGCCCTCTCCCAACGGGAGGGGGAGCGGCTGTCCATCTGACTTTGGCTTGCTCGTCGAGTTCGTTGGCTTGAACCCAGTGTCTTTCGCCGGTTGCGTGTTCCTCGTTTTTCCAAAAAGGGGCGCTGGTTTTCAGCCAGTCGATGAGGAAGGCGGTTGAGTCGAGGGCGGCCTGGCGATGGGGGCTGGCGGTGGCGACGAGGACGATGGGGTCGCCGGGGAGGAGGCGGCCGATGCGGTGGATGATGGTGCAGCCGAGGAGCGGCCAGCGGGACGTGGCCTCGGCGGCCATGGCGTGGAGAGCGCGTTCGGTCATTCCGGGGTAGTGCTCGAGTGTCATGGCGACGATGGGGCCGGCCGAGCTGGCGCCGCGTACGGTGCCGACGAAGCAGGCGATGCCGCCAATGTCGGTCTGCCCGGCGAGCAGGGCGGCGAGTTCGGCTCCGGTGTCGAACGGTTCGGCCTGGACGCGGATCACCGGCATTCAGCCGCCGGTGACGGGCGGGAAGAAGGCGACCTCGTCGCCATCATGGATCGGGGTTTCGGGCGCGGCGAAATCCTGGTTGACGGCGGCGCGGACGAGCGCGGGTTCGGCGAAGGCGTGGGCGCCGTTCGGGTCGCGGGCGCGGAGCCATGCCACGAGGGCACTGACGGTGTGAACGTCGGCCGGGAGGGCGAGCGTTTCGCCTGAGCGGTCCATTCGTTCCTTTATCCAAGCGAAATAGAGCAGGGTCAGCATGCGCCGGGTTATCGCGGGGAGGGGACGGTTTGGACGGTGCCGTTGGGGTTAATGATGGTGCTGGTTCCGTTGCCGTTTGGAACCATGATGGCGCCCGGCCCCTGAGGGGTCGTGAGTTGGCGGTAAGAGTTCGTGCCGCCCGCGTCGACGGCGGGACCCTGAGGCGTTTGGACGATGCCGCCGAGCGGGCTCTGGACGGGCGGCGGGTTGCGTGGGCGAGGAACAGGTGGGATGCCGGCGGCCGGCGTGCCGGGGGTGGGCGGGGCCGCGTCGCCAGGTGGTGTCGAGCTGCCGCGCGGCCGGGGCTGACGCCCGGCTGGGAGGCCGGGTTCGCCGCCGGTTTCAGTGGGCGGAAAGCCGCGGCGATCCTCGGCGCCGGGGTTTTGGAGATCCTGCAAGGTCGGGTCTGGCCGTTCGGCGGCTGGCCAGACATTGCCGGGCTCGGGCGTGAGCGGCTGCTGATCGAGCGGCTGGCCGAGAACCCGGCGGACGTTCTCGCTGTCCCGCATGGGCAAGTTCGGGTTTTCCCCCGGTACCGTGAACGTATGGTCGAGAAAGGTTCCGAAGCCGACGCAGCCGGAGACTACGAATGGGAGGGTCAGCAAGGCGGCACGGGACAAGGCAGACGAGGCGGTACGCCGCATGGAGGCTCCTGAGACGGCGAGGCGGCCGCGGGTGCGACTTTGCCGGTGCGGCACGGAATGCTCAAGCATCGGTGGCGGCGCTCGATCGGGACGGGGGTGCGGCCGCGTGGTGGAGGCCGGCGGTCAGGTAGTCCCAGCCGGTCCAGAGAGTGAGTGCGGCGGCGACCCACAGCATGATTTCCCCGATCTGGAACACGGGCAGGACACCGAGGTGCAGGATGGCGGCGCCGTCGTCACCGGAGAGCAGGGTGCCGAGCGCGCCCATCTGAACGCCGGTCTTCCATTTTGCGAGCGTGGTGACGGGCAGGCCGACCCGCAAGCCGGCGAGGTACTCGCGGAGCCCGCTGACGAGGATCTCGCGGAGCATGATGACGATGGCGGGGTAGAGGCCCAGGGCGGAAAGCCGGCCCTGGCCGACGAGGAGCATGAGGGTAGCGGCAACGAGGAGCTTGTCGGCGATCGGGTCGAGCATGCGGCCGATGTCCGAGACCTGGCGGCGCTCGCGGGCGAGGCGGCCATCGAGGTAGTCGGTGATGCCGGCGGCGCCGAAGACGGCACAGGCGGCGAGGTTGCAGGCGGGGCTGTGGACGGCCGTGAGGCCGACCAGCAGCGGGATGGCTGCGATGCGCGACAGGGTGAGCAGGTTTGGTAGGTCAGTCAGCATCGCGGGCGCACCTTATACCACGGGCGGAACGGGCATAGTGGGCGCACGCCGGGTTTGTCACGAAGGAGTCGCGCAGGTTGCGGCCGGAGCGCGTGCGCCGGCCTACACGATCAAGAAGGCGATCAGGCCGCCGAGGACGGCGAAGGCGGCGAGGAGGAGGATCGCGCGGAGGGCGCCGGTCTGGAGGTTGGCACCGAGCACGTTGCGCAGGATGGTGTCTTCGTTGGTGGCCATCAGTCTGTCCGTCGAGGATGTGAGCGGGTTATAGCGGCCGGGGCCGGGTTGTTGGAAGGGCGGCAGAATGCGGGTTGCGGCACTGTCGATGATGTTCAACGAGCCCGTTTGGGCGCCGGTGTGGGCGCGGCACTATTCTCGGCAGGTCGGGGCCGAGAATTGCGTCATCCTGGACCATGGGTCGGATGATGGCAGTTTGGACGGGCTGGGCGTACGGGTGCTGCGGATGCGGCGGTCCGTGCTGGACGAGGATGCGCGGGCGGCACTGGTCTCGGATTGCGCACGCGAACTGCTTCGGCGTTACGACGCCGTGGTGCACACGGATGCGGACGAGCTGCTGGTGGCCGATCCGGCGCGCTATGCGGACCTGCGCGCCTATGCGTCGGCCGCGCCCGGTGTCACGGTGGCAATCGGGCTGGACCTGCAGCACATACCCGGCGAGGAGTCGGCGCTGGACCCGGCGGTCCGGCTCGGCGGTCAGCGGCGGTGGGTGCGGTTCAGCGCGGCGATGTGCAAGCCGGCGCTGGTGCGAGAGGCGGTGCGGTGGTCGCCGGGGTTCCACTCCTGCGACCGAGCGGGCGCGTTCGGAGCGGCTTATCTGGTGCATCTTCGCTTTGCCGATCTTGATGCCGGGTTGAGCCGGCTGGCCCGGACGAGGGCGCTGCCATTTGCGCGGGAGGACATGAATCCGCACCAGCGCGTTGCCGACGCGGCGTTCGAGGGCATGGTGCGGGCGATCGCCAACCTGCCACGGATCGAGGGCGCCTTGTCGCCCGAGGGAGCACTGGTTGGGCCCTGGCTGCAACGGATGCGGGAGGGTTGGGCGCGGGGCGACGGGCAACTGGGATTGTCGGGGGATGCGTTGTGGCTGATGCCGGACGCGTTGCTCGCCGAACTGTAGGGTCACGTATTCGTGGCTCGTGGGTTCGACGCCGGCCGAGGTGCGTTGTTCTGGCAACGGGCGGAGATTGGGTGATGAGCGGTCGATACGGTCAGCGGAGGGGTGCGAGGGTTGCCGTCCGGGACAGGCGACCGGTCGTGCCCTGGTGGTTCTGGGCCCTGCTGGCGGCGGGTGTCCTGGCGGGAATGCCGACGTTCGCGCAATCCGGTTCGACGAGCAGCCCGGTTCCTGGCGTACAAGGGCCGGCCGAGGGGGCCGCGCCGGCGGGGCAGGTGCCGGAAGTGGTCAAGCCGCCGGGTTCGGCGACGTTGCCGCAAGGAAATGACGGGACGAGCATGCCGGCGCCGCGGAGCGAGAACCCGCAGGTGGGTGGTGACGGCGCCCGGCCGATACCGGACGGCGGCGTCATCGTGCCACCATCGACCGGCACCGGATCGGTGATCCGGCCCCCTGCGTCTGGCGTCATGCCGGTCATTCCTCCCCCGGGGAGCGCGGGAGGCGAGAAGGTCGTGCCGAAGTAGGCGACTATTGCCGGTTAAGGGCCACGGTGTAGGTGCAGCGGGGGGTCTTGTAGGTTCCGCTGACCGTTTCAGTGGTCCATCGGGCTTCGAGGGTGGTGGCGTAGAGCTGATGACTTGGGGCTTGGCGCGCGTGGTCGGCGGTTAGGGTGCCGTCCGCGTTGGCGACGCCGTCGAGGATCCATGTCCCCTCGTCAGGGGCAAAGATGACGATGCCGTCCCGAATTTGAGCGACGGCCTTCGATGGCGTGCAGATGGGGCCCGGGTTGGTCGGGGTAACGACGCCGAGATACCGGCCGGTCGGCGTCGGGGGGGAGGATGCGCAGGCGCTCAGCGTGAGCAGGGCTGCGATCTCGGTCGCGGCCAGGCGTATTCGAGGCGTCATGTGAGGGTCAGCTCGGGGGCACGATGGGCGGCGAGCGTCGCCCTTGCGCGGGGAAGATCGAGTTCGCCCTCCCACTTCGCCACGACGATCGTCGCGACAGCATTGCCGAAGAGGTTGGTGATGGAGCGGGCTTCGGACATGAAGCGATCGATCGGAAAGACGAGTGCGATCGACTCGACGGGGATCTTGCCCGCCAGAGTTGCGAGGGTGGCAGCGAGGGTGATGAAGCCGCCGCCGGTGACGGCTGCGGCGCCCTTCGAGGTGAGGAGGAGGACGGCGAGGATGGTGATCCAGTCGGTCGGGGAGAGGGAGATGTTCAATGCTTGGGCGATATAGGCGATGGCCATGGTGAAGTAGATGCTGGTGCCGTCGAGGTTGAACGCGTAGCCGAGGGGGACGACGAGGCCGACGAGGGGGCGGGAGCAGCCCATCGCCTCCAGCTTTTCCATAAGCGTGGGAAGCGCCGATTCGCTGCTGGACGTGCCGAGGACGATGAAGAACTCCTCCTTCAGGTAGCGCAGGAGCTGGAAGAGGTTGAGGCGGCAGTAGGCCATGACGGCCGCGAGGATGACGAACACGAAGAGGGCGCAGGTGATGTAGAAGGCGACCATCAGCTGGACGAGGTTGACGAGGGTGCCGACGCCGAAGCGGCCGATGGCGAAGGACATGGCGCCGAACGCGCCGATGGGCGCCACGCGCATGATGAGGGCAACGACGCCGAACATAGCGCTGTTGGCGACGTCGAGCACTTTGACGAGGGGTGACGCGCGTTCGCCGAGTTTGGCGAGGGCGACGCCGAAAAGGACGGCGAAGAAGAGGACGGGCAGGACGTCGCCCTTGGCGAAGGCATTGACGACTTGATCGGGGATGATGGCGATCAGGAATTCGGTGGTGGATTGGTGGGCTTTCGGGTCGATGTAGCGGGCGATGGAGGTGGTGGTCAGATGGGCCGGATCGGCGTTGACGCCGACGCCGGGGGCGTAGACGTGGCCGACGGTCAAGCCGATGAACATGGCAACGGTGGTCAGCAGCTCGAAGTAGATGATGGCCTTGAGGCCGATGCGACCGACACCGGCGGTGCTGGTGAGCTTGGCGATGCCGACGGTGACGGTCAGGAAGATCACCGGCGCGATGATCATGCGGACGAGGCGTACGAACGCATCCCCGAGGGGGCCCATCTGTTGCGCGAGGTCAGGATAAAAGTGGCCGAGCGTGGCGCCGGCGACGACGGCGACGAGGACCTGGAGGTAAAGCGTTTTGGATCCCGTGACCGTCATTGCCATGTCGCCTCCGCCGTTTTTGGGGCGATAGCGGATGTGTGACGGTTTGGCGAGGGGAGAGGACGGTTTATAGGAGGGCGGCCGGTCCTGCAGCGATCTGCCCGTGGGTGGGGGCCGCCGTGCATTGGAGGGGATAGCGATGAGCGATTTCGTGGTTGACGCGCCGAGACAAGCATTCGTGCCAGTCGAGGGCGGGGGACGGTTCCCGGTCCGACGGATCTACTGCGTGGGGCGGAACTATGCGGAGCACGCGCGGGAAATGGGACACGATCCCGACCGGGAGGCGCCGTTCTTCTTCATGAAGCCGGCCGATGCGCTGGTGATCGATGGTGCGGCGATGCCGTATCCGCCCGGGACGTCGGAGCTGCATCACGAGATGGAATTGGTGGTCGCCCTGGGGTCGGGTGGCGCGAATATCGCCGAATCGAATGCGATGTCCTGCGTTTGGGGTTACGCGGCCGGATTGGACATGACACGGCGCGATATCCAGGGCGAGGCGAAGAAGCTTGGGCGACCGTGGGATATGGGCAAGGGCTTCGACCATTCGGCACCGATCGGGAGGTTGCGCCCGGCGGCGGGGTTCGATCCAGGCCGCGGGGGGATCGAGTTGCAGGTGAATGGGGCGGTGCGGCAAAGCAGCGATCTGTCGAAACTCATCTGGAGCGTAGAGGAGACGATCGCTTATCTTTCAGAGCTGGTCCGGTTAGCGGCAGGGGACCTGATCTTTACCGGGACGCCCGAGGGTGTTGCGGCGGTCAAGCGGGGAGACGTGCTCGTCGGGAAGATCGACGGTGTACCGCCGGTCGAGGTGACGATCGGCTAGCGCTTCGCGCCAGTCCCGCGGCGGCTACCTTAAGCAAACCCTCTAAGCTTCAATGCCCGGCTGCCGCCGATAACAGGCACCGCGGTCGTGAACCGCGGCGCCCTTGGTGTGGCTAGTAGGGTGCGTAGTAGGCGGGAGGCGGCGCGTAGTAGACGGGTGGCGGGGGCGCGACGTAGACGGGCGGCGGCGCGTAGTAAGGGGGTGCGAGAAGGGCCCCGAGGCCCAGGCCGAGAACGGCACCGCCGACGATGGCACCGCCGTAGCCGAAGCCGCGACCATACCCGTAGCCGCGACCATAGCCGCCGTAACCGTAGTGGCCGTAGCCACCATAGCCGCCGTAGCCATGGCCATAACCGCCGTAGCCGCCCCGCTGGGCCGCGGCCGGAGTGGGTGTGAACGCGAGTGCCGCCGCGAGTGGAAGAGCGATCGTGGTTGCGAGAAGCCTGTGGGCGAGAAGCTTGCGGGCGAAGCGTGCCATTGGACACCACCTTGCATGTGACTAGGCCGGTTGGCCTTGCAGTTAAGTAAGGGCCGGGTGTGGCGAAGTTAAGGCGGACGGGCCGGGGTCGCGGGTTCTTGTTTCGGTCAGGCTTGGTCGCGATGCGGTAGCCGCTCCCGGCACGGTCATCGTATGCACGCTTGAATAGGAAAGAAAGCTTGCATGCTGCCCCGGTTTCGGGTATCTATGTCGGCATGCTCGGGCCATCGGGGGATGGTGCCGGCTCCATGAAAACGGGGTGCGGTGATGCACCGGGCGAGCCTTGGGCCGGCTTGTCCGGTTCTCATCCGGCTCGCCTTGCCGCCAAGCGACGGGCTTTAGCGCCGTCAAGCGGTGTGCCGGCCTCATGGCGATGATTGTGCCAGGATGTTTGATGGCGAAATCCAAAGCATTGCCACACACGGACGACGAGGCGCGGCGCAAGCTGCACACACGGTTGGATGAGTGGGCGAAGGTTGCCCTCGCACCGCAGGGCTTGGCCCCGGCGCGGCACCATAAGCTGATGATTCAGGAACTGGAGGGATTGGCGAAGGGCCGGTGGGACCGGCTGATGATCTTGTTGCCCCCCGGGTCGGCTAAGTCGACCTACACGAGCGTCAACGTTCTGATGGGGACTCTGGGCGCGATGTCGACCAGCGTCGTTAGCTACTGGGTCGGCAGCAGTGCCGGTTCGGCGCGCAAGGATGACCACCTTGCCAGGCTCGCCGACCGAGTGTGAGGTGCGCAGGCCGGAGAGACACACGGCCATCGCATGTTAGCTTCGCGTAGTGCGCCGGGCCGGCGTCGTGGCTCGGGGCGCTGGTTCCACAGTCGCGGGCGCAACACCTTCACCGCGGGCAATGCTGACGGCAACCTGCAAGACCGCATCCGGCGTGTTTGGCGTATTCGATGCCAGCGCGACCGAAAAGCGATCCTCGCCGACGAAGCGATGCTCAGCCGTATACTCGATCCGCGTTTCACCGCCGATCTTTTGGATGAGTATGTAGCCGTGCTGCGGTCGCGTTCTGACCAAGCCGAACTTGAATGGCTCGCCGGTCTTGTCCTTGGTGTGCACGGCACACCAACCATCGTTCGTCATCGTGATAGTCGCTGTCCCCTTGGAGAGATCAACTGACGATGGTGTGCAGGTCTTCGCGATACCCTCGTTCGATTCCGCGGTTGCGGTGACGACCTGCGGCTGCTGCATGCAGCCGGTGACGGCAAAGGCGGTGCCGATGATCGCGGACAGATGTTTGTTCAACGCGTAACTCCTGGACGGTCTTCGGCCGCGTTGCTGCCACAAGCGGACGGCTGCGCCAAGGCATGGGACTGTACGCTGTCTCGGGTCCGGTTGGTGAGGGTCGGTTCGTCATGATACGGCAACGGCCATGCGATCGATCTCGTGGCGCGGTTCTCCTGCGCTTCGAGGCGAGAGCGATGGGCACTTGCGGAACTCGCGACCAGGGAGTTGCCGCGTTTACATGCGCGCAGAGTCACGCGCGCCTACTCGTTTGCAGTGCGTGCCAAACAGCCTCTCAGCGTGATCGATCGTGGCTATCGCGTGCCGAACGTAAATACCGTCGTCGCCTTGAACGGCCTCCCGGGGCGAAGCGTCGTCGAGGCAAACGTAGGCTGATTTGGAGCGTCCTGGGCGTGCTCAGCTTCAAAGCAAATTCCATCGCCGGATCGATAGGTGCGGTTCGAGGGACCCGCTAGCGCGCCGGTCAGGTTGTTTCCGGTGTAGACATGCACAATGGGTTGGGTCGTCGAGACGGTGAGGGTGCGTCCGCTGAGAGGCTCAGACAAGACTGCGGCGCGGCGAAGTCCCGTGCCCGGAATAATGAACGCGTGATCATAGCCATGGGCACGCTGCAATTGGACATGGGCGTCTCGGATCCGATGGCCGATCGGGCAAGATACGCGGAAGTCGAACGGCGTGCCGGCAACGGGCATAACCTCGCCGGTCGGGATGCCGTCGGGTCGGATTGGAAGAAAGTCGTTGGCGTCGATTGACAGGATGTGGCCGAAGACGTCGCCGTCGCCTTCTCCGCACAGGTTGAAATAGGAGTGGTTCGTCAGGTTGAGGATCGTGGCGGCATCGGTCGACGCGAAGAAGTCGATCGTCAATTCTGGTCCGTCGAGGCTGTAACGCACGGTGGTCTCTACCGTCCCGGGAAAGCCTTCGTCTCCGTCCGGGCTGATCAGCACGAGTTCCAGGTGGGCCGCGCTGTGGCTGGAGATCGCCCAGTTCCGTTTCCCGAAACCGTTCCGGCCTCCATGCAGGGTGTGCGGTGGGGAGCTGATGGTCAGCTGGTAGTCCGTTCCATCCAGGCGAAAGCGACCATGGTCGATGCGCCCGGCGTATCGACCCGGAACTGCGCCGAAATGCGGGCTATGAGCAATATAATCTTCGAGCGAGGACAGTCCGAGTGCGACGTTGCGGCGTTGGCCGTCCCGATCGGGTACCTCGATCGACTGTATGACCGCTCCGAATGTGAGCAGCCGGACTTCGGCGTGGTTGTTGGAAAGGCAAACGCGATAGACCGGGTCGCCGGCAGGCATCAGGCCGAACAGTTCTGACACGGTCATGCTCCGGCTGGTGGGGCTTTATCCTGCAATCGTCAGGTTCTTGCGGCAATCGGCAAACCTCTCCGCATTCGGCCCCTCGCATTTTGCCCCGTTCTCGCGTGCCGATTCGTCCCTCAATTTGCGCCCATGCGTGCCGCAGGTCGGTGTTAGCCTGTCCCAAGTCGTGGGAGACGGGCGATGGCGGTGATCGGGATCGTGGCACCAGGAGCGATGGGCAGTGCAGTCGCGGTTCGTCTCCGCGAGCATGGCGCGCAAATTTTGACGCTACTGCTTGGGCGAAGCGAAGCGAGCAGAGCGCGTGCGGCATCGGCTGGGATGATCGGCAGCGGCCTCGCGGAGCTTGCCGCCGCTGACATCATCTTGTCGATCGTGCCGCCTGGTTCCGCGGCAGCGATTGCGGCCGAGCTTGCGGCGGCACTACGGGATGCGTCGACAAAGCCGGTCTACGTCGACTGCAATGCGGTGGATGTTCGGACGGTCGAGCAGGTCGGCAATATCATTGCCGAGAGTGGAGCGCGGTTTGTGGATGGAGGGATCATCGGAGCGCCTCCCAGACCCGGAACGGCGGGTCCAACTTTTTACCTGTCCGGCTCTGCGGCAGCGGAGGTCGGGGCGAGACTGCGTGCTCTTGGGTTGGTTGCAACGGTCATCGACGGACCGGTTGGGGCGGCTTCGGCTCTGAAAATGAGCTATGCCGGGATTACCAAAGGCCTGTCGGCGATCGCTTCGATGATGATTCTTGGCGCAGAGCGAGCCGGGGCCGGGGCCGCACTGCGTGCGGAGTTGGCAACCAGCCAACCAGAGCTGCACGCGCGGTTCGCATCGAGCCTGCCGGACATGATACCGAAGGCATACCGCTGGGTGGCCGAGATGCGCGAGATCGCCGCGTTCCTTGGAGAGGACGAGGCAGCTGCCGCTACGTTCCGGGCGGTCGCGGAATTCTATGAGCGTATCGCGTTGGATGCCGCCCGGCAGCGCTCAGAGGTGAGCGTCATTGAGAAATTCGCCGGAACTAAATGACCGCTGACATGCCCGCCGCCGGACTCGAACCGGCAAGCCCTCACGGACGTCGGATTTTAAGTCCGCTGCGTTTACCATTCCGCCAGGCGGGCACCAACCGGGTCAGCCAGGGTCCGCTTTACCGATCTCTACTGCGATGTCCAGCGCCCTGCGGATCAGCGTCTCGCTCGCCTCTGGCGTACGGAAGGCGCTGTGGGCCGACAGGGTGACGTTATCCAGCGATGTCAGCACATCTCCTGCCGGAAGCGGTTCCTCATCGAAGACGTCCAGTGCGGCATGCGCCAATGCTCCACTTCGCAGAGCCGCGACCATCGCTCCCGTATCGACGATTGCGCCCCGGGCGGTGTTGATCAGGATCGAGCCGGGCCGCATTGCCGCCAGCCGCGTCCGATCCATGAACCCCCGAGTCTCATCGGTCAGCAGGAGATGGAGGGAGACGACGTGGCTCTCGGCAAGCAGCCGCTCCAATGGCACGAACTCGACACCGGGCGAGGTCTTCGGCGTCCGATTCCAGGCGAGGACGCGCATGCCGCCACCGCCGGCAATCCGCGCCACTTCAGCGGCTATGCCGCCGAAACCGATCAGGCCGATTGTCTTGCCGGTCAACTGCATGCCTTCGGTCCGCAGCCAGGCGCCGGCGCGCATGCCGCCATCCATTCGCGCCAACCCTCTCGCACCCGCCCACATCAGTGCGATCGCGTGCTCGGCGACTGCGATGTCGCCGTAGCCTTTGATGATGTGCACCGTAATCCCCAGCGCTGCCAGCGCGTCCGGGTCCATGTAGCTTCTTGCGCCCGTGCCGAGGAAGATGACGTGCTTCAGGCCTGTGCAGCGCGCCAACGCGTCGGTGGGCAGGAAGGTGTGATCGTCGAGCATAAAATCGAAGCCGGAGAGCAGGCCGGGTAGCGCGTCCGGCGCAATCTCATCTTGCCGGTTGAGGGTGACGGGCGGATCGCTCGGCCGCACCACCGCATGATAGACACTGTCGAGATCGCCGCTCGCGTCGAGAAAGATGCCCTTCATGTCGCCTCCATCGTGCCCGGCGATCCTGCGCGAAGCCTTAGCGCTCGGCAACGACTGGACGTAAGCCGAGGCTTGTGTGTGCATTGACGCGATGGGCAGCGCAGCCCACGTTTATACTATGCGCCTGACGCTTATCGCCGTGTTCGCTCTCCTGGCGGCGCCACTCGTGGCGGAGCACGTCGTCGGATACGGTCGGCCTGGTGAGCCTGTGATCATCGATGTCGCGGCTGCGACAGGAAAGCGCCCGTATGACGGCCCGCACTTCTCCGGCAAACCCCCCCCGTTGGGCGCCCCGGACGACCGCGGCAGTCTGGACAGCGTTGCTCCAAGCTCGGCCGATCGCCTGCCTTCGGCCGGGACGCGCCCCGTCAGCAGCGGGTCGGGTTTTGTGGTTGCGCCGGGTCGCGTGTTGACCAACAACCACGTCGTCGACGAGTGCGGAACCATGGTCGCCCGCAATTCGAGGGGGGCCCGCAGCCCGGCCCGGGTCCTCGCGACCGATCGGCGCCGTGACCTCGCCTTGCTCTCGGTCCTGCCTGACACCGGGCCGCCACTGACGTTCCGTGAAGCGCCACCTGTTCATCGCGGCGAAGCGGTGATCACCTACGGCTTCCCACTTTCAGGCTTGGCAACATCCGGCCCGACCTTGACCACGGGGGATTTGAGCGCCCTGGCCGGGCTGAGAGACAATCCCACGAACTTCCAGATCACGGCACCGGTGAACCCCGGCAACTCGGGCGGACCGCTATTCGACAGCCAGGGCAATGTCATTGGGGTCGTCGTCAGCAAGCTCAATGCCATGCGAACCGCAGAGATGACGGGCGGTGACATTCCGCAGAACGTCAACTTTGCCGTGAAGGGCACGGAAGCACTGACGTTCTTGCGGGCCAACAACACGCAGCCGCGGACAGTCAGCAGCAGCGGGCCCGATCGGCGCAACACCGAGATCGACGACATCGCCAATCCGTCGACCGTCTACCTGCAATGCTTCCCGTGACGGCGTAGGCCAGCCGAGGCGATGCGCACGCGGCTGGGCCTGTCGGCCCATGAGGTCGTCTCAACCCGGCAACCACGGCGTTGGCGGTGGCGCCTGCTACGAATGATCGTCATTCTTACCGTGTGGGCAGGACTTGTCGGGACGGGTGCAGTCCTTTGGCTCGCCCGCGACATACCGCGACCAGAGACCGCGCTGGACGCGGCACGACGTCCCGGGCTGACGCTGGAAGATAGAGCCGGCCACCCGTTCGCGACCTTTGGCGACGTCGTCGGCGAGCCGCTTCGGCTGACGGACATGCCTCACGCGCTGCCGGCGGCGGTTGTGGCCGTCGAGGATCGTCGCTTCTGGTCGCATCCCGGTCTCGACCTCATCGGGGTTGCGCGCGCGGTCGCCGTGAACACACGGGCCGGGAAGCTCGTCCAGGGCGGCTCCACCTTGACCCAACAGGTCGCGAAAAACCTATTTCTCACCAATGCTCGCACCCTTCGCCGAAAAGTGCAGGAGCTGCTGCTAACCCTTTGGCTGGAGCGCACGTTCACGAAGACCGAAATCCTCGAGATCTGGCTCAACCGCGTTTATCTCGGCTCTGGCGCATGGGGCGTGGACGCCGCTGCGCGGCTGTATTTCGGCACCTCCGCCCGCAACCTCAACCTGTGGCAATCGGCGGTCCTGGCCGGCATTCCCCGCGCTCCCTCGCGCTTCAATCCGCGCTTCGATCCAGTGGCTGCCGCGGCTCGTGGGCGAGAGGTCCTGGCGGCCATGGTCGACACCGGCGCCATTCCGCGGGCGGACGCCGATGCTGCGGCAGCCCAGATCGTCTTCCCGCCTCGGCCTGCCGTTGCCGGCTGGTTCGCCGACTGGGTCGCAGACGCTTCGTCCGCAATCGTGCCGCAAGGCGCGGACGCCATCTTGCGCACGACGCTCGATGCGCAGTTGCAGACGTTGGCAGAGGGCCGGCTGAACACGATCCTGACCGGACCAGGCGCCCAGGCCGGCATTGGGCAGGGCGCCGTGATCGTGCTCGACGCCAGCACTGGGGCCGTTCGCGCGATGGTCGGGGGCCGCGACTATGGGTCCAGCCCCTACAACCGGGCCGTCATGGCCCGCCGCCAACCGGGGTCGACGTTCAAGGCCTTCGTGTGGCTCGCGGCCTTGGAGCACGGTCTGCATCCCGACGACACCGTGCTCGACGCGCCGCTCCACCTCGGCACCTGGAACCCGCAAAACTTCGACCTGGGCTATCGTGGCGAGGTCACGCTAGAGGACGCGCTGGCGCTTTCGCTGAACACCGCGTCCGTGCGCCTGGCATTACAAGCAGGAGGCGCCAAGGCAATCATCGCGGTCGCGCGTCGGTTAGGGATCACAAGCAGCCTGCCGGACGACCTGTCGCTGGCTCTGGGCACCGGGGAGGTCGGGGAGCTCGAACTGGCGGCTGCCTACGCGACCATCCTAAACGGCGGTCGGCTGGTGACGCCGACCGGCATCGAGAGCGCCGAAGTCGACCACAGGACGATTGCGCTCCTGCATCCGTCCATGGACCGCGTCATCGAAGTTGACCATGCATCCGAGATGTCGCGCATGCTGGCGGCCGTCGTCAGCCGGGGCACCGGCCGTGGCGCCGCGATCCCGGGCCGCCTCGTTTGGGGCAAGACGGGCACCAGCCAGGATTTCAGAGACGCTTGGTTCGTGGGGGGGTTCGGCACCACGGTCATCGCCGTGTGGCTCGGCAACGACGACGGGCGGCCGATGCGCAACGTCGGCGGGAGCGGGTTGCCTGCGAGGCTTTTTCACGAGATCGCGTCCGAGATCCACTGACTACTGGAATGGCAGGTAGCGAAAGCTGACGAGCGCCGTGTTCTCGTCCGCGCTCGGATGCCCGCCCACCCCGCCGAATACGGAGCGCCTCGTGTACGAGTATTGCGCCCCGACCTCCGCCGTCCCGTAATTCCCGCGGAAGAACCGCCACCAACCGCCGAGCGTGCCCTGCACCACGCCCGACGTATTGGCGGTGCAAGCCAGCGTGCTGAGTTCGACGCCGCACCCGGCGTTGGAATAGAGCGGGCTGCCATAGCCGTATCCCCTGCCGCCCGCCGCGAACGACTTCCTGCGTTCCTGTTCCGTGCCGGCATACCCGTATACGTCGACGGACTCGGCCGGATGGCTGATGATTCCCATGAGGGCTTGGTATTCCGCCAACGGCTTCGGCGACCCGTCCGCGCCGATGGTCGCATCTGGAAGTTGCGACGTGCCGTAGCGGCCGATCCCGTAGCCCACGAGCCCGCGCAGTTCGACGTCCAGCTTCTTCTTGACGACCGGCAGGATCAGACCGCCGCCGACACCGCCGGCAAAGACGGTGTTGTTGCGCCCATCGCCGACCACGCTGACCCGGTCATGCAGGAAGCGCCCCAGCCCATAGACCTCGTAGTGGCCCCAGCCGGGGTCGTAGGCCGCCTTCAGGATCACGTCCGGTGCGACTTCCGTCGTGAACTGCCCGCCGGTGCCGAGGATGCCGATGCCAGGGTTCTGGTAGTTCGCGGTGCCGTTCGCAGCGCCGGTGCCGTTCGGCCCCACATAGTAGCTCGTCTGCGGGTTCTCGAGCGATGCGGCGATCCAAAGCCGACGATCGGCGAAATCCTTGGCCAGACGGATTTGCGGCTGCCGGGTCCAGGTGAAGCCAGGGACATACTGCGCATCGATTGTGAGCGGAACATCCTCCTGCATCGGCACGATGCCATCGCGCGACATCGTCGCCAGGCTCCAAGCCTGTCCGCCCAGGAAGTGCAGCCCCCACGCGGTGTTATCGTAGGTCCCGTAAGCTTGCCGCAGCCTCGGGTTGTAGCTGTTGCTCTCGACCGAGTTGGCCGTTGGCGCGCCGCCCTGGAAGTCCACTTCGAAATAGGCCGCTAGCTTCTGGGCATCGTCGATATTGCCGGTCGCGAGGAGCGAGAGGCGGCTTTGCCGTGCCGACCCGCGGAACTCACCCTCGTGCGACAGCGGGCTGTTCGCGAACGGTATCCCGGTCGAGAAATTGGAACCGATATCCGCGACCTCGTTGCGTGATCGGTAAATACCGGCAGCCTCGACGAAGCCGCCGAGTTTAACCGTGACCGCGCCGACCTTGAATGTGCCCAGCGGGCCACTCGCCTGGCCTGACTGCGCCTGTTCCGTCGCGTTCTGAAGCGCGAGCTGGTTCCCAGGCCCTTGCTGGCCGGGCCCTTGCGCGCCCGTCTGCGCCCCGCCTCCCTGGCCCTGCACCTCGGATCCATGGCTCGTCTGCCCCTGAGCGCCGGCGACTTGCCCCACCTGCGGCCCGCGCCCGGCGGACCTGGTCTGCGCCGCCTGAACCTCCTGCCGCGCGCGCGCCGCATCGGCCTGCGCGCTCCGTACCTGCGCGTCCCGGCTCGACAGATCGCGACGCATCTGGCGCAACTCGGACTGCAGTGATTGGATTTGCCGCTCGATGGCGGTCATCCGGGCACCCGGGTCTGTCGCTTGCGCATGGACATTCTGGACCCAGCCCGTGCCGGACAAGGCTGTCCCAACCAGGAGCAGTCGCAGCAACGGCGTCGTCATCGGCATCCCCTGGTGGATAGACCCGATGCGGCTACCACGCGGCCTACGCTGCGTCAGAGCCGATCTTGTGACAGAACGACTTTGTTGAGCTGTGCGGCATCGATTCAACCACGCAGTCGTGAGAACGATTTCATTGGCTTGTCTTAATCACTGCGGCTTCGAATGGTCAGGTCGAGCCGACGCAGGTGCGGGAACGCGGCCGCGGTCACGGCAACGACCGCAAGCGTGACGAGGCCGCCGCTCCAGATCGCCGCGGAAACACCAAGCACGCTTGCTGCGATCCCGCTTTCGAAGGCGCCCAGCTCGTTGCTCGACCCCACGAACACGCTCTTGACCGCCGCGATCCGCCCGCGCATGCCGTCGGGCGAGGCCAGCCGCAGGATCGCGCGCCGGACCACGACGCTCATCCCGTCGCACAACCCCGCCACGAACAGCGCCGCGGCCGAAAGCCAGAAGACGCGCGACAAGCCGAACACCACGATGCTCGCCCCGAACCCGCCGATCACCCATAGCAGGGCTAGCCCGGCCCGGCGCTCCGGCAACAGCCGGGTTGCGAGCAGGGCTGCCAGCAACGATCCGGCCGCGGTCGCGCTCCGCAACACGCCGAACTCGGTCGCCTCGACATGCAGGATGTCGATCGCGACCGCTGGCAGCAGCGCCGTCGCACCGCCGAAGAACACCGCAAACAGGTCGAGCAGCATTGAGCCCAGCAGCAGTTGATCATGCAGGACGAACCGGACCCCCTCGGCGATGCGCCGCATCGCACCTTGCTCGTCCCGTAACGCCATCGGCTGGAGTGAATCCGGCACGGGCAGCAACGCGGCCAGGGAGCCCGCGAACAGCAAGCTGATGAGCGCATAGGTCCATGCCGGCCCGAGCGCGCCCCAGGCCAGCCCACCAGCCGCGGGCCCGAGCACCTGCGCCAGCCGGCCGGAGGTTGCGAGCATCGCGGTCCCACGGACAAGCCCGTGCAGCGGGATGACCTGCGCCTCGAGCCCGGCCGCAGCCGGCTCCTCGAACGCGCGCACCACACCCAACAGGAAGGCCGTCGCGAACAGCGGCCAGACCTGTCCCGGCATCCGAGCCGACGCCAATGCCACAGCCAACGCCAAAGCCGCGAGCATGCCCGATGTCGTCAGCAGGATCGCGCGCCGCCGGTGCCGGTCCGCGATGTGCCCGCCATAGAGCACCAGACCTACCCCCGGCACCGCCTCGACCAGCCCGAGCCAGCCGAGGTCCAACGGATTGCGCGTCACTGCGAACACCTGGAAGCCCAAAAGGACGGCCATCGCCGAGGAACCGAACCGCTCGAGTGAGTTCGACGCCAGCACCGCCCGGAAGGGTCCGTCGCGCAGCAGCCCGGGCCATCCACCCGGAGCGATGGTCCTCACCCGATCCGCATCAGCCCGGCGCCGCCCCGGTCCAGCCAGCGCATCGCCTCGGCGCGGTGCGGCGTGAGCGTTGCCACCAGCGCCCAGAACCGCGGGCTATGATCCATATGCCGCAAGTGCGCGACCTCATGCGCGACGACGTAGTCCTGCACCACAGTCGGCGCCATGACGAGCCGCCAACAGAACATCAGTGTCCCCTCGGCGGTGCAGCTTCCCCAACGGGTCCGCGTGTCCTTGACCACGACGCGCCGCACCCGCGCCCCGCCGAGCAGCGCCGCCTTTTCCAGCGCGGCCGCGGTCAGCCGCCGGCGCGCCTCCGCGCGCATGAAATCGATGATGCGTCGTGGCAGGAACTCAGCCCTGCCGCTCACGAGCAGCTCGTGTCCCGAGACGCGGGTCGCCAGTCCGCTCGGCACGTGCCGGATCCGGATCAGCCGGCCATCGAGGGGGATGTCCGCCCCATCCTGTAACACGATGGCCGAGGGCAGGCGCGCCAGCCGGTCCGCCACCCAGGCTGCATGGTCCAGCAACAGCGCCCGCCCGGCAGCCTGCGCAGCCCGCGGCGGCAGCGTCACGATCACGCTGCCCTCCCGCGGGTCGATCCGCAGGCTCACCCGCCGCGCGCGCGCGCTCCGCCGCCAAAGCACCTGTGTTGGCCCATGCGGCAGCAGCAGAGACTCGGAAACCGGCACGGGCATGCGCTCACCATGCAAGAGCGGCGGGCGGGGTTCAATCCGCAAGCGTCCGGTCTTGCGCGGCTCGGCAACGTCATGCAGTATGTTATACTATATCATGAGCGTGATGATGCATCGCCGCCAGCTCTTCGCCGCCCCCATCACCCTGTCGCTCTTCGGTCCGTCTGCCCGGGCCGCGTCCGGCCCGGCGCCCATCGTCGCCAGCTTCACAATCCTCGCCGACATGGTCCGTCAGGTCGGCGGTGACCAGGTGGACGTCACGTCGCTCGTCGGCCCGGGCGGGGACGTGCACACTTTCCAGCCGCGCCCTAGCGACTCGTTTCGGCTACAAGCCGCCGCCGTCGTCGTCGAGAACGGCCTAGGTCTGGAAGGGTGGCTGACGCGCTTGGTTGCGGCATCCGGCTTCCACGGACGTCGCATCAGTGCGGCCAAGGATATTTCCACCCGGACCTTCTCCGAGGACGGGCGCACCGTTACCGACCCGCATGTCTGGCAGGACCCTCGGCGCGCGGTCGCGATGGTGGCAACGATCGCGGACGGTCTTGCGGCCGCGCTGCCCGATGCCGCCGCGCCGATCCGTGGCCGGGCCGCCGCATTCACGGCGGCCATCCTGCAGCAGGATGCCGCGATCGAGACCGCGATCGCGGCTATCCCGCCAGCCAAGCGCCAGGTGATCACCAGTCACGACGCGTTCGGCTACTACGGTGCCCGTTACGGCATCGTCTTCCGCGCGGCCCAGGGGATCAGCACGGAGTTCGAACCGACTCCGCGCGACCTCGCCCGTCTCGCGGCCCAGATCAGGCGGGACCACATCCGCGCGATCTTCGTCGAGACCATGACCGATCCGCGACTGGCTCAGGCCCTCGCCCGAGAGGCCGGCGCGATCGTTGGCGGCCAAGTCTACTCTGACAGCCTCTCCTCACCAGACGGTCCCGCCCCCACCTACCTCGACATGCTCCGCCACAATACGGCGCTTCTCACAGAAGCGATGGCAAAGCAGTAGGTTCAGGCCGGCACGCCTCCTAGGGCGCTATCACGCGCATGTCGTCGCCCTGCGCCCCGCCCAACAAGCGCGCGACCCGGCCGGCGATGCCCGTGCGAAAGTGAAGCGGGTCCCAGTAGTTGTTCCGGTCCCGGGTGATCGCGCTCGGTATCAACATGTCGAGCACCGTGGCCCGGCCGCCGCCCATCCGCACCACCTCCCGTTTACAGTCGTTCCATCGCACCTGGGTTCCCGAACCGGGCGGGCCCTGCTGCCCGACATGCTCGGGTGGAAAGAACAGGATGACCTTCGTGCCCGTCGGGATCAAATCGAGGGCGGGCCCGAGCAGCGCCAGGTTGGGGAAGGTGTTCACCGTACCGGGTGCGACCGGCCGTTCGTCGACGGGCGGCCAGCGGGCGAACGCCGCCTCGACCCGGATCGGGTCATACGCGCTATCGGGTGGCACGAACGACGTGTAGCCGTCCGATCCGTACCGCTGCTTCTTCAACCCAAGCAGTACGAGCGCCTGGTTGAACGCCTCCTGCACCGCATAGGGCGTGAACACCTCCAGATATCCTCGCCAGCGCGCGTCGTCGTCGTCGTACATCCAGGCCGGAAACGGCCGGGGTGTCAGCCGCTCGGCCGACGGCCCGCACCAGGCGCCGTCGATGTCGATCAGCACCGCCCGGGGTCGCGGATGCGCGCGAAGGAACACCGACAGGATCTGCGTCTGCTCCCACGCCGTCGCACTGTTCATCGACAGGTTCACGAAGCGCGCCCCGAACGCCGGATCAAGGTCCGCCGGCCGCAGCAGCCGCGCGGTCGACGTGCCCACCACCGCCGCGTCGAACCGGCTGCTCCGCGCCAGCGCCGGGAACGAGAACCGCGCATTGCTGCTGATCGGCACCCGCGCCCAGCGCGGCGACAACGCCAGCGCATCCCACGGGTCCACGACCGCGACGAACGTGTACAGCCCCCCGGCCACCCCGGCGGCAACGACCAGCAGCGTCAACGCGAACCGGCGCCACCCGGCGGGGCAGGGATCGGATGGCGCGTCAGAACTGGAAATAGATGAACTCGCTCGGGACCCGCCCGCCCGACAGCAGCAGCAGCCCGGCCAGCGCCGCCCCGGCCGCCCCAGCAACCCAGCGTGTCGCCCGCACCCGGTCGAGCGCCAGCCCCTGGCTCGTCGGCCCGAACACGGCAAGTGCTGCGGCCGCCACCAACAACCATCGTTCCTCGACCCGCACCGGCCCCCAGCCCTCCAGCCCCGCCAATGCGGCATACATCCGCAGCGCCGTCCCGAAATCGCCGGCGCGGAACAGCACCCACGCCAGGACGACGAACAGCGTCGTCACGGCCCAGCCCAGGCCGGCCGGCATGCGCCGGCCGGCCCGGTGCCATGCGCCGTTCAGCGCCAACGCCACCCCGTGCACGCCGCCCCACGCCACGAACGTCCATGCCGCCCCGTGCCATAGCCCGCCCAGCAGCATTGTCGCGACGACGTTGCGCGCCTGCAGCCATCCGCCGCCGCCCTGCGCTCGCCCGTCCCCCCCGAACGGCACATACACGTAGTCGCGCAGGAACCGGCTCAGCGTCATGTGCCATCTGCGCCAGAACTCGCTCACGCTAGCCGATCGGTATGGCGCATCGAAATTGAGCGGCAGCCGCAGCCCGAACATCAGCCCCAGCCCGATTGCCATGTCCGAGTAGCCCGAGAAGTCGAACAGGATCTGCAGCGCATACGCGGCCGCCCCCGCCCAGGCCTCCGCACCCTGAACGGCCCCGGCGGCCGCATGCGCGAACGCCGGATCCGCCGTGAGCGCCGCGGTGTCCGCAAGCCCGGCCTTCTTCGCGAACCCGATCACGAACAGCACCGCCCCACGCGACAGATTCTCCCACACGGCCGGCCCGCGCGGGTCGCGTGCGAATTGCGGAATCATCTCGTTGTGGCGCACGAGCGGCCCAGCGATCAATTGCGGAAAGAAGGTCACGAACGCCGCGAACTCCAGCAGCCCATACACATGCCGGCCGCCCCGCCGCAGGTCCACAAGATAGCTGATCTTCTGGAACGTGAAGAAGCTCACCCCGAGCGGCAGGATGATCGGCAGCGGCAACCACGCCGCCCCCATCAGCCCCGCCACGCTCGCGCCGAAGAAGTTGGCGTACTTGCACACGCCGAGCACCCCCAGGTTCAGCACGATCCCCGTCACCAGCACCGCGTCGCGGCGGCCCGCCGCAAACCACCGCGCAATCGCCCAGTTCGCGATCGTCAGCCCCACCAGTGCCGGCACGAACCGCAGGTCCCAGCCGGCGTAGAACCAGAGCGATGCCGCGACCAGCACCGCCTGTCGCCAAGCCGTGGTCCGCACGGCATAGTAGGTCAACAGCACGACCGGCAGGAACCCGACGACGAACGCTTGTGAGTTGAACAGCACGGCCTAGTGGCGCACGAAGCCGTCGACCGTCAACGCCGTGAGCGCGCCGGAGCGGGCCTGTGGCGAATGAACAATGGGTGGGAACCGAACGAGTGCACGAGAGCATCGACGTCAGGACCGGTCCGGACGCGGGTCGGGCGCCCAAAATCCTCCTCGTCGAGGATGAACCGATCGTGCGTGAGGCGCTGGCGTCCTTCCTCGAGGACGCGGGTTTCGACGTGACCGCCACCTGCAGCGGCGACGAGGCTGTGATCCTCCTGACCGAGGATGAGTTCACCGTCCTGCTCACCGACATCAGCATGCCCGGCCAGATCGACGGCGTCGGATTGGCCGAGCACGCTCGTGAGATCCACCCTGGCCTTCCGATCGTGTTCGTCTCCGGCCGCGACGAGACCGAGTTTCACCCCGGCGCCGTCGGCCAGCCCACGGCGTATTTCCAGAAGCCCTTCGACATCGACCGGCTGGTTGCGACCATCGGACGGATGGTTCGGGAGGATGTCTAGCGTCCGCGGGCTCAAGCGGCCGGGCTCAGCACGCGCCGACGCATCCCGCGACGCACCGGTATCGCCGCATAGACCTCCTTGACCGCCTCCGTGATCGTCACCCCCGCCAGGTGCGGCGCGAGCCACCGCCCGCCCGACTCGACCGCCCGGGCGCTGCGGAGCAGCACCCTTTGCCGCACCGGGGGCACGAACAGCGCCGTGTCCCGCCGTTCCACTCGGAACATGCTCGACCCCAGCAACCGCCCGATCTGTCCGGACGAGTACGGCTGCCCATGCCCGAACGGCGTGCTCTCGACATGCGCCCATAGCCCGACCCGGTTCGGCGCCACGATCAACAGCCGTCCGTCGTCCTTCAGCACTCGCCAGACCTCACGCAGCATCGTCCGCGCATTGTCCGCCGCCTCTAGCGCGTGCACCATCAGGATGCGGTCGAACGACAGGTCCGCAAACGGCAGCGAATCCTCCGCCGTCACGCACGTCAGGCTGCCGCTCACCGTCGGCCAACGCATTGCGCCGACCTGCACCGGGCAGGCGACGAGGCATCTCCGGGCGCTCCCGGTCCAGAGCCGCACATAGGGGGACGTGTAGCCCACACCCATCACCGACATCCCGTCCAGCGACGGCCAGGTCGCCTTCAGCCGCTCCCGAACCAGCCCGGCGGCGACCTCGCCGCGCAGCGTGGCATAGAACTCCGCAGCAAAGGGGGCATCCGCCGGCATAGCCCCTTATAGCATGCCACAGCCGTCGCGGCCTCTCGCGCTTGCCACATCCTGCCACCTGGGCAACCCTCGGGCCGCCCCGCACCCTCGCCCCGAGCTATCCGAAGGACTGCATCGATGCCCGTCACCGCCCGGCCCGTCCCGATTCTGTCCGACAACTACGCTTGGCTGCTCACCGACGCGGCGACAGGGGCCACCGCCATCGTCGACCCGGCCGACGCCGCCGCTTGCACCCGCGCCGTCGAGGCCGCCGGCGGGCGGTTGGACATGATCCTCGTCACCCACCACCACGAGGACCACATCGCTGGCGTCGACGCGATGCGCGCGCAGTTCCACGTGCCCGTCATCGGCGCCGCGGCCGATGCCCGGCGCCTGCCGAAGCTCGACCAGGCCGTCCGTGCGGGCGACACGGTCACCCTCGGCGAGACCCGGCTCGACGTCATCGACACACCCGGCCACACGATCGGGCACATCGCCTACTTCGCCCCCGGCGATGGCGCGCATCCGCCCGTCCTGCTCGCCGCCGACACCTTGTTCAGCCTCGGCTGCGGCCGGCTTCTCGAGGGCACTGCCGCCGATATGTTCGCCAGCCTGCGCAAGTTCGCAGCCCTGCCGCCCGATACCCTCGTCTGCTGCGGCCATGAATACACCCAGTCCAACGCCCGCTTCGCACTGCATGTCGATCCGGACAATGCCGCCTTGCGGGCCCGCGCCGCGCAGGTCGACGACCAGCGCGCCGCCGGCGAGCCCACCGTTCCCACCCGCCTCGATGCCGAGCTGGCCGAAAACCCGTTCATGCGCGCCCCGGACGCCGCGGCCCTCGGCAGGATCCGCTCGCAGAAGGACAGCTTTCGATGAAGCTCTTCTACTCGCCGACCAGCCCCTATGTTCGCAAGGTCATGGCCACCGCGATTGCCGTCGACGCCGATGCGCGGATCGAGACGATCCCGACCAATCCGCACGCCTCCCCGCCGGGCCTCGTCGCCGCCAACCCGCTCTCGAAGGTCCCCTGCCTTCTGACCGACGATGGCCACGCCTTGTTCGACAGCCCCGTCATCTGCGAATACCTCGATGCGGTCCACGGCAGCGGCGTCTTGTTCCCGACCGGCGGTGCCCGATGGCCCGTCCTGCGCTTCCAGGCCATCGGCGACGGCATCTTGGATGCAGCCGTCGCAAGGCGCGGGGACCAGGCGCGCCCGGCCGAGGAGGCGCGCACAGCCATGATGGCCCGCTACCAGCAGGCCGTCGCCCGCGCCCTCGATACGCTCGAAGCCGACCCCCCGGCCGACCACGTCGACATCGGCGCCCTCGCCGTTGCCTGCGCGCTCGGCTATCTGGACTTCCGGTTCGCCGCCGAACCCTGGCGCCCCGGTCACCCGAAGCTCGCCGCCTGGTACGAACGGATGGCGCAACGGCCCGAACTGACGCGGACGGTGCCCGCCTGACGGCGTCCGCCGTCACCGCCCCGCTAGGTATCCGCCCACCGCGACCAACCCGGCCGCACCCGCCAGCCCCGTCGAGAACGCCGCGTCTCCCGCCGCCACCAGCACCAGTGTCGACAGCACCGGCGTGGCGAAGGCCAGCGTCCCCAGCAGCTGCGGATCGCCTCGCTTCATCCCGACGTCCCACAGCGCGAACGCGGCCCCGACCGGCCCCACCCCCAACGCCAGCAGCGCCGCCCAGGCTCGCCCTTCCGGCGCCACGAACCCGCCCAGTGCCGCCTGCACGATCGCCGCCAGCACCGCAGTCCCGCCGCAGAAGCCGGCCAATGCGCCCGGCGGCACCGAAGCGAACGCCCGCCGGGCCAGGATCGAGTAGGACGCCCAGACCACCGCGCTCCCGGCCGCGAGTGCATACCCGAGCCCCGCCCCGGGCGGAAACGCCGCGTCGCCCGACAAAAGCAGTCCGCACCCGCCGAGCGCCAGCCCCGTCCCGGCCCACTGCAACCCTGACAGGCGCACCCGCAGCACGAGAGCGGTCAGCAGCACCAGCAGCAGCGGCCAGGTATAGTTGATGAGGTTCGCCGTCGCGGCTGGCGCGATCGACAGGCTTGCGAAATACAGCGCATGGAAGCCGAACAGGCCGCCGATCCCGTGCGCCCAAACCGGCGCCGGCTGTCGCAACTGACCCAGCTCGCCTCGCCGCGCGAGCCATACCAGACCCAGCAGCGCCGATATGCCGAAGCTCGTCGCCACGATCTGGAACGGCGGCACCGCGGTCGCCGCCCGCGACAGCAACGCCAGGAACGCCCATAACGCGATCGCTCCGCAACCCGCCCACGTTGCCGAGGCGGTTGCGGCGTGAGTGTCCGGTCCGCTCGCTGCGGACACCTAGTGTCCTGCTCCTGGGATACGCCTTCCTATCTCGGGGATCAGCATGCTACGAAAATAGCGGCTGGTGGCCCGATGATTCGCCTGCGAATGTATGAACCTGCGCACTAGTACATGTGCTGGCCGCCGTTGATCGACAGCGTCGACCCCGTGATGAAGTCCGCGTCGTCGTTGGTCAGGAACACCACGCCGCGCGCGATATCTTCGGCATGGCCCAGCCGCCCCATCGGTATTCGCGCCACGATCTTCGTCAGCACGTCCGGTGGCACGGCCCGCACCATCTCCGTATCCACGTAGCCCGGCGCGATCGCGTTCACCGTGATCCCGAACCGCGCGCCCTCCTGCGCCAGCGCCTTCGTGAACCCGTGGATGCCGGACTTCGCCGCCGCGTAGTTCACCTGCCCGTACTGCCCGGCCTGGCCGTTGATGCTGCCGATGTTCACCACGCGCCCGAACTTGGCCGCCCGCATCCCGTCGAACGTCAGCTTGCACAGGTTGAAGCAACTGCCAAGGTTCGTGTCCATCACGGCGTCCCACATATCGCGCGTCATCCGCGACATCGTCCCGTCGCGCGTGATCCCGGCATTGTTGACCAGGATTTCGATCGGCCCGTGGCTCTCGTGCACCTGTTTGACCGCCGCCTCGCACGCGGCGAAGTCGCCCGCGTCGAACTTCATCGCCGGAATGCCAGTCTGTTCGGTGAAGGCCGCCGCCGCGGCGTCGTTCCCGGCATAGCTCGCCACCACCGTCCGGCCAGCTGCCTTCAACGCGACGCTGATCGCAGCCCCGATCCCGCGTGACCCCCCGGTCACCAATGCCACCCGCGCCATCTGATCCTCCCTGGCTTATCCGGACACTGTCACGCAATTCAGCAACAAAAAAAAGCCCTCTCCCGGGGGAGAGGGCTCGGTGAGGGGGCGAACGAACGCCGAATCCTTACCGCTCGACGCACATCGCGACACCCATGCCGCCACCGATGCAAAGCGTCGCCAATCCCCGCTTCGCGTCCCGCTTGCCCATCTCGTGCAGCAGCGTCGTCAGCACCCGCGCACCCGACGCTCCGATCGGGTGCCCGATCGCGATCGCGCCGCCATTCACGTTCACCCGTTCGGTATCCCAGCCCATGTCCTTGTTCACCGCGCAGGCCTGCGCCGCGAACGCCTCGTTCGCCTCCACCAGATCGAGGTCGCCCGCTCGCCACCCCGCCCGGTCCAACGCCTTGCGCGACGACGGGATCGGCCCGGTCCCCATCACCGCCGGATCGACGCCTGCCGTGGCGAAGCTCGCGATCCGCGCCAGCGGCGTGAGCCCCCGCCGCTCCGCCTCCTTGGCCGACATCACCACCAGCGCGGCCGCGCCGTCGTTGATGCCGCTCGCATTGCCCGCCGTGACCGTGCCCTCCTTGCTGAACGCCGGCCGCAGCTTGGCCATCATCTCCGCCGTGCTGTCGTGGCGGATATACTCGTCGTCGCTCACCACGATGTCGCCCTTGCGGCCCTTGATCGTCACCGGCGTGATCTCGTCCTTGAACCGGCCGCTCTTCTGTGCGGCACTCGCCTTGTGTTGGCTCGCCACCGCGAACGCGTCCTGTTGCTCGCGCGTGATCTGGAACTTCGTTGCCACGTTCTCGGCCGTCGTGCCCATGTGGTAGCCGTTGAACGCGTCCCACAACCCGTCCTTGATCATCGTGTCGATCAGGCCCAGGTCGCCCATCTTCTGCCCGGCCCTGAGATACGCCGCATGCGCCGACTGGCTCATGCTCTCCTGCCCGCCCGCGACGACAACCGCACTCTCGCCGCTCCGGATTTGCTGCGCGGCGAGCGCCACCGTCCGCAGCCCGCTGCCGCAGACCTGGTTGATCCCGAACGCGGTCGCGCTGTCGGGCACGCCGGCCGCCCGCGCCGCCTGCCGCGCCGGGTTCTGCCCCTGCGCCGCCGTCAGCACCTGCCCCAGGATCACCTCGTCCACCTCGCCGGGCTCGATCCCCGCCCGCTCGATCGCCGCCCGGATCGCCGCCTGTCCCAGCACGTGCGCAGGAACGCCGCCGAACGCGCCATTGAAACTGCCCACCGGCGTACGCACGGCGGAAACGATGACGACGTCTTCCATGGCAAGTCCTCCCATTGTCTTGACAACCAATCTAAGCCCTGAGGTGACGCCGAACCATTGCGAAATCTGCGATGAGGCTACGCGCATGGCGGCGGCCACAGCCCGCGATCTGCCGGAACAAACGAGCACGGCCGCCGACGTGACGCGCTTGACGTCTGCGTCTAGAACGGCCCCAAGCGAACCAGAACTGGAAGACCATCCGTGCGAAGCTTGGATATCGTGAATGGCTTGGCACGCTCCCGCAACCTTCAACGCTACCTCGAGATTGGCACGCCGGGCGCCGGGCCCCTCATCGGGGCGATCGAGGCTGAATGCCTGATCACGCAGCACCGCCTCCTCTACGGCTGTCCGGAGGGCTTCGACGATGGGTGCGAGATCACGTTCCGCACCGCGGCTGACGGTCCGCTCGATCTCATCCGTGCGATTCTCGCCATGCAGCAACCTGACCAGCAATACGACCTGATCTGCGTGCAGTCCGGCGCTCGCCGCACGATCGGCGTGCCCGATCTTCATGGCGCCTTCTGCCTCTTGCGGCCCGGCGGTGTTCTCATTGTCGAGGGCTGTAATCCTGGCGGCCCGGTCGGCGACTCCGATCATCGACCCGAGCATGGACGCGCGGCAAACAGTGAAGCGTTCGTGGAATTCGTGCTCGCCGCCGACCCGGCCGGCTACTGTGTGGTGGACGATGAGGGGGCCGGCATCGTCTTCAGCCGCGGCACCGCACCGCTCCCGACGGGGTTTGCCTATGGTCGGCCCAGCCAGTCCCACGTGTTCGCTTGGAGCATGGCCGGCAGCACCCCGGGCGCCCGCCAGGCCTACGTCCATCGCCACCGCACGACGTTTTTGAATCTCATCCCTGCGGCGGCGTTCGCGCAGATCTTCGGGATACCGGTGTCAGACGCCGCCTCCACGCCGGCCAGCGCACCGCCTTCGCCCGCCCCCCAGCCCGAGCCCAAGGCCCCGGCGACGCCGAGACCCGAGTTGGAAGCGCGGTTCACTCGCGTGTTCTCGACCAATCAGTGGCTCGACGGCGAATCGATCTCCGGCCCGGGATCTCGCCTGAACTCCGGCCCCGTCGTCGAAACGCTCGCCGTTCTCAAGATGATCTGCAACGACTACAACATCACCTCACTCAACGACATCCCGTGCGGCGACCTCAACTGGATCGTGAAGTTCCTGCAGGAGATGCCCAACATCGCCTACACGGGTTTCGACATCGTGGGACCGTTGATCGAGCGGAATCGCCAGGCTGTTCCCACCATCGATTGCCGGTTTCTCGACATCACGTCACAAGTGCCGCCTCGGGCCGATCTGGTCTTGTGCAAGGACTTGATCATCCATCTCGATGACGCGGACATCGACCGAACGCTCGGCAACATTAAGGCATCGGGATCTGAATACCTGCTGCTGTCGAACAACTTCGGCATGCCGAACAACGATCTGCTGGAAAACATTCACGGCGATTCGGCCTGCCGCTACGTCGACATCCTGGCGCCGCCATTCGGGTACTCCGCTCCGGCCTGGCGATCGCAATACCTCGGGCTCTGGAAACTGAGCGACTTGGCCAAGACGGGTTGAGCGGGGCTGCGACCACCTGCGCATCGCCACCGGATCGCGGCCGGTCAAAGTCCACGTAACCACGCCAGGAGCGGCCTCCAAAGGCCCGCCTCCGCCCGTGACCCGGCCACCATCCCAATATGTCCGGCTGCCGGGCGGTGCACGACCGCGCCCGTGATCCGCTCTGCCAACGCCAGCGCGCTCGCCGGTGGCACGATCCGGTCCCGGCCCGGAACGGCAACGAACGATGGCATCCCCAGCCGCTCCGGGGCCACCGCCTCCCCGGCGATGCGCCACGCACCCCGCGCCGGCGTGTTGGCGCCATACCACCCGGCCAGCGTCTCCCGGGCGATCGGCGCCGCCAGCGGGACCCCGTCGTTCAGCCAGTCCTCCAGCGCCACGAACCGCGCCGCGGCCGGGCTCCCCGGATCGATCGAAGCGAAGGCGCGGAACTTCGCCCCGATGCCACCCGGATCGGCGCTGGCAAAGAGTGTCTGCAGAACGTCGACCGGCATACCCCCGGTCATGGCCAACGCGGGCTCCAGGGCCGGCAACGCCGCCGCCAGCCGGCGAGCCTCCACTGCGCCTGAGGCGTGGAAATCCCAAGGCGTTGCCAGCAACGCCAAGGCGCGCACGCGGTCGGGCCGCCGCAGCGCCGCCGCGAGCGCCAGCATGCCGCCCATGCAATACCCGGCCAGCACCACCGGCCCGCCGACCGCGGCGATCGCCCGCTCCAGCAACCCGGCCACCACATCGGTCAGCGTGAACTGCCGCTCAACGGCGCCCGGCCACCCCCAGTCCAGCAGCAGCGGCCGCATCCCCATCGCCGCAAGCCACCGCATCATCGACTGCTCCGGCATCAGGTCGAGGATGTAGGCCCGGTTGACCAGGCTGGGGACGAACAGCACCGCCGGGTCGCCCACCTGTCCGAAGTCCAGCAGCCGCGCCGGGCCCTCCTCCCAGATGTGCGGCGGCTCCGGCAGGCGGCGCTGCCATGGATGACGGCGATAGGCGGCGATCCCCCGGATGAAGGCCGGGTCGGGCACCTGCGGCAGCGGCGGAGGCGGGGGAGGGGAGCCCGGCACGCCGCTCCAGCTCGGCCACCCGGTCCAACAGCTGTCCGAGCACGGCATCTCGCCCCCTGCCGCGCTCGTCAGGTGCAGGAGCAGCGGGCGCGGCCCGCGCCGCCGCATCGGCCCCGGTCGATCCGGCCGGTCGCTCAGCGTTCCCGTCCTGCCCGGCCCAGGCGTGAAACAAGCGCAGCGACGCGTCCCGCATCTCGCGGTCGACCGCCAGCGCCGCCATCTCGCTCTGCCATATCGTCAGCCAATCCTCCAGCAACCCTCCCCATGCATCGACGCCGCCGACGGGCCGATCGATGGGCGTGTCCGGCCCGCCGCCGCCCTCAGGCGGTCGGCTGTCGCAAGAATCACACTTGTCGCTCATCCTGTGCCCGCGTGATACACCCGCGCATGAGACCCGACCGAGGAAGCCATGGCAGAAAGCCCTCCGATTACCAACGATACCGTCCCGCAGAACCCGCCGGTCGTGGTGAAGAAGTACGCGAACCGCCGTCTCTACAACACCGAGACCTCAAGCTACATCACCCTCGACAACCTCGCCGACATGGTGCGCATCGGTCGCGACTTCGTGGTCTATGATGCCAAGTCCGGCGACGACATCACCCGCGGCGTGCTGACCCAGATCATCGTCGAGGAGGAGAGCAAGGGCACCTCGATGCTGCCCACGAACTTCCTGCGCCAACTCATCGGCTTCTATGGCGACAGCCTCCAGGGCGTCGTGCCCCGCTACCTTGAGTCGGCGATGTCGAACTTCGCCCGGCAGCAACAGCAGATGCGCCAGGTCATGCAACAGACCTTCAGCCCCTTCCTGCCCATGGGCGTCGAGGAGATGAGCCGGCAGAACATCGCCCTCATGGAACGCGCCATGTCAATGTTCAACCCGTTCGTCCGCCCGCCGGAGGCGGCGCAGCGAACCGACGGCGGGCCCAACCAGCCTTTGCACGACGCGCCGGCCCAGCCCGCCGCGGCGCCCGACATCGACGCCCTCCGCCACGAGGTCGACAGCTTGCGCGCGCAGCTCGCGATCGCCCGCGCCGAGGCCGTGGTCGGCAAGGCGCCCCCCGCCCCGCCGCCCGAACTGCCCGTCTTGCCGCACGCCAAGCTGAACCAGGTCGCCGCGGCGCCGCCCCCGATGCAGCCCGTCCCGGGGGAAATCCCGCCCAACGTCCTCGCCGACACGCCCGCCGCCGCGTCCATGGCCATCCCCCGCAAGATCCGCACGGCCCGCAAGCCGTCCTGACCCACGGCATCCGCGCGTCATCGATCGGATCGGCGGTGCACGCTGCGTCGCGAGGGCCTGCCCAATCCCTGTCGCTCGGAGCAGCGCCTAAGTCAGCTCGGCCGCCAGTCGTAGCGCGTCGCAAGCCACTCCCGTAGCGCGAGCAGCGACGCCCGGCTGCCCGCGACATTGCCCGTGTAGGCCGCGACCACATCGGCATACACGCAGCGCGCGCTGAGCTGCGACGCCTGTTCCTGGAACAGCTCGTCTTGCTGCAGAGCGATGGAGGCATGCCGCCACAACGACACCGATGCCGCCGGCGTCAGTGCCGGCAGCATGATGCACGCGTCCATTTGCACCGCCAGGGCGGCCGCGCGCAAAGCCCCCGCCATGTCCGCCGGCGCTCCGCCCCCGACCAGCTCCAGCGCCGTCGGAACCGCTGGAAACGACGCGTCCCGCGTCGATGACCCATCTGCCCCGAGCAGGCCGAACGTCATCAACGGCCGCATCCCGCTCCGCCCCGCCGCCTGCGCCGCGGCCTCGGCGCCCGGGCCGGCCAGCATCGCCGCGTCCGCGTCTTCGGCCCGGCTGAGCGACGTTGGGATGCCCAGCAGGTCCAGCGCCAAAAGCGCGGGCAGCACGCTCCCCGTCGGCCCAGGTGCTGCGATCCTGACGTGTGAGCCGCGGGTAAGCGCGCTGCGCCCGACCAGCACCGCGCTGCACATCCCTGCCCACACCGGAACCCAGCGCGCGAAATCGAACTGCGCCCGGCTCTCGCCCGTCATCCACGAGACCACCGCCGAGCCCGGCACCAGCAGCGCCGTCAACCCGTCGGGTTCGGCCCTCGCTTCGAACTGGTTCGCCCCGGTCACGCCGTCGATCCCGCCGACCGCACGGCAATCGAGCGGTGTGCGCGACGGCAGGCCGCGCCCGATCGCCGGGCCGATGACCGACGCCCAGCGGTAAAGCCGCCCGTTCGGCGGCCCCGCCACCAGCATCGTCTCCGTCGGCGCCGCCGCACCCAGCGCCAACGCCGGCGCGCCGAGCCCTGCACAGGCCAGCAACAATCGACGCGTCACCATGCCCGTTCGCTGCACTGATGGGACCTCCCTAGGCGGACCGCTCTTGCCCGCCTCCCTGGCCGTGACGCGCATGCTTGTCAAATCTGCGCCTATGCGTCGTAGGCCAGCAGACCCTCGAACGGCACGCCCAGGCGTTGCCGGCCGCCCAGGAACGTCAGCTCGATGAGTGCCACCGCGGCCGGTATCTCCGCGCCGGCCTTCTGCAGCAGCTCGATCCCCGCCCGCATCGTGCCACCCGTCGCCAGCAGGTCGTCCACCAGCACCACCCGCGCCCCGGCCGGGATCGCGTCCGCCTGCACCTCGATCCGGTCCGTGCCATATTCCAGCGCGTAATCCAGCCCGATCGTGGCGCCCGGCAGCTTGCCCGCCTTGCGCAGCATCACGAACCCGCAGCCGAGCTTCAGCGCCAGCGGCGCCGCCAGCAGGAATCCGCGTGACTCGATCCCGGCCAGCAGCGTCGGCTGGTGCGCCCGCACCAGGCTCGCCAGGCGCCCCATCGCGACCTGCCACGCATCGGGATGCCGCAGCAGCGTGCTGATGTCGTAGAACAGGATCCCCGGTTTCGGGAAATCGGGTATGCCCCGGATGTGGTCCTTCAGATCCATCGCTCGTCGTCCGCTGTCATCGTGTCGCAATAGGGGCTCGGTGCCGGGCCCGCAATCGCTGGCACCGCGCGCCGGACTGCGCTACCGGGGCGCATGTCGCGCACCCCCATCGCCGTCCTCGCCGGAATCGCCTTCGTCATCGCCTACGTCACCGCCGCGATCAGCATCCCGGACGTGGTCGGCCGCATGAACTGGGCCATCGAGGCGGCCTACTGGGCGCTCGCCGGAATCGCCTGGGTGTTCCCCGTCCGCTGGCTGATGCTCTGGTCCGTGCACAAGCGGTAGCCCGCAACCGGCTCTCAACCCTGCACCCAGGCCGCCACTCCCTGCGCGAAGTCGGCCCAGCCTGGCACCGGCATCGCCGCCGCATCCGCCCACAGCCGCTCGCACGTTGCATCGTCCAGCAACGACCGCACTGCGGCCATGATGGCCTCTGCGCTCGGCTCGGACAGCCGTATCTGCCCGTGCGAAGGCTGACCCGCGAGCGCCGGAAGCTGCTCCGACACGATTACGGGAACACCGGCATGCAGCGCCTCCATCGGAGGGATGCCGAACCCCTCCCCGGTGCTCGGGAACAGCATCGCCCGGGCGCTGCGCAACGCCTCGCGCACCCCGCTGTCAGGTAGGTCCTGCAGATGCCGGAACCGCCTCTCCCCCGCCAGCACGCGTAGCATGTCCTGCTCCTGCCCCGCATCGGGCGAGACATGGCCGATCATCACCAGCCTCGCCTCCGCGCCGCCCTGCCACAACCGGCGGAAGGCCTCCATCGCCGGCAGCGCGCCCTTCCGCGGCTCGATCGTCCCCAGCATCACGAAAGTCCGGCGCCCGCCCTCGAAGCGCTGCCGTTCGAGCCCGAGCCCGTCTCCCCCCATCGGGATCACCGGACCGTCGCACGGCCGCCGCGCGATCCGCTGCACGAACTCCTCCCGGGTCCGGACGCTGATGAACGCCAGCTCCCGAACGTGCAGCAGCGCGTCCAGATAGGGCATCAGCCGGGCAGCCGAGCCCAGGCTGAACCACTCGGGATGCAGCCACGGCAAGAAATCATACACCAGCCAGTATGGCCGGCAGGACGCTGGCAGCGCCGTGTAGAAGGCCGCCCGGGCCGGGTCGACGAACAACTCCGCATTGACCAGCCGCTCCGGCTTCACCGCCGCGCCCGGCCGCAGGTACCGCGCCAGCCGGTGTTGCTCGGCCGGCACCCCGCCCGGGGGTGCATCCTCGCACAGCACCGCCAGCACCTCGCGTGGCAGCGCCTGCATCCCGCCCGTGGCCGGGTCGAAGCGGCATGGCAGCAGCGGCGACGGCCCAGGCCAGTGGCGGATCAACTCACGCTCGGCACGCTGGATGCCGGACCGGCGCGGGTCCCGCACCAGCTGGCTGATGTCGATGTGAATGGTCATATCTGCGGCGGGCACAGCCCGAGTGCCTCGCACAGTTCCCGCGCATAGTCGCCGAACCCGTGCGTCGTGGCATAGGCACGCCGCGCCGCGTCCGTGTCGCCCCGCCCGAGCAGGCCGAGCGCCGCCTCCGCCACGAGGACCGGGCTCTGGAAATCCGGCACCGCATGGACGTAGTCGGGGGCGTCCAACGCCTCGGCCAGCGTCCGCGACGCGACCGCCGGCAGCCCGGCCGAGATGCAATCCGACAGCGCCCCCGAAATGCTGCCCACCCCGGTGCTGCGAAGCTGAATCGCCAGGTCCGCGCCCACCAGATGGTCACGGTAGCCCTGCTCGTCCACGAACGCGCCCGGCAACTGAACGAACTCGCCCAGCCCGAGCTCCCGCACCAGCGGCGTCAACGTGTCGTGCTCCATGCTCGACGCTCCCACGAAGTGCAGCCGCGCCGCCACGCCCCAGGAGCGCAGCAGCCGCAACGCCCACACGCAGTCGACCGGCGCCTTAGATGGATGCACATACCCGAACGAGGCGATGAACACCGTCTCCCGCGTGACGCCCAGCCGTGCCCGCGCCGCCGCCCGGGCGCCCGGCGACAGATCCGCCTCGGCGAGCGGCCTATACAGGCAGAAGGGCAGGTGCCGGACCTCGATGCCGTAGCGCCGCCCGACCTCCGCGGCGCCCGCCAGCGAATGCATGACCAGCGGCTCTGCGGCCGCCGCGACGTCGGACAGGATCAGGGCTGCAGGCGGCTGGTCGCCCGCCAGCCAAGACCAGATTTCGTTGTGCCGCAGCGGCCGCCCCAGCTCGCGCTCGGCCATCGCCTGCGTCAGCTCCAGGCTCGTATGCCCCGCATACAAGTCCAGCATGCGGCCATCATGCAGGATCGCCGCGCCGCCGTACCGCAGCAGCAGGCGCAGGATTTCCAGGTGGAACACCGAGTTGCCCAGCACCGCCACGACCCGGTCGAAGCGGCTCGAGACCAGCGGGAATGCGCTCAGCGGGCTCACCGATGCAGCACCGTCCGGCCACGCCGCATGCTCGGTCGGCGTGAACAGGTGCAGGTCGACCAGCGCGCCGAGGTCCGCGCAGCATGCCGCACTGTAATCCGCGACCCCGGTCCGCGACGGCGGCAGCGGCGTCAGCATCGCGACCCGGGGCCGGCGTGACCGCGCCGGAGTGCCCGGCCGCAGCCGCGCCACCCCGTCCCAGAACCGTCCCGCGACGGCCTCGGCGCGGAACCGCGGCCAGACTGGCGCCTGCCGCGCCAGCGCGTCTGCCCGCCACCCCGGCGTCAGCGCCTCGTCCAGCCGTGCCGCCAGGCTCTCGTCGTCATCGGGGTCGAACCCCTCGTGCAGCAGCTCGCGATGCGCCGCGATATCCGAGGCCAGCACCGGCACGCCTGCCGCCATCGCCTCGATCACCGGCAGCGAGAACCCCTCCGCCCGCGACGGCGCCACCACGAGCCGCGCCGACCCATACAGGTCGAGCAGCGCCCCCTCGTCCACATGGCCCGGCGCCTCGATCAGCAGCGGGTCCCCGCCCAGCGCCGCCGCCGCCGCTCGCTGCTCGACTATCCACTCCTCGTCATACGCGCCGGTGATGACCAGCGGCACCCCCCCCGCCTGCATTGCCGCGGACCGGGCATGCGCGCGGACCACCACCTCCGGGTTCTTGCGCGGATCGCTCCCGGCCACCACCAGGACATGCCGCCCCACCCCCGGAACCAGGTCCTCGAACGCCTCCGCCAGCGGCGCGCCCGTCACCGCGATCCGCCCCGCTTGCACCCCCAGCACGCGACGCAGGCCGCCCGCCGCGTCCTCCGAGATCGGCAGGAACAGCGTGTGCCGCGCCAGCCACCGCAGCGCGAGGTGATACTCGAGCCGCACGCCGGGCGCGGCCAGATATCGGGCCGGGTCGTCCAGCGGGATGAAATCATAGACCGCCGCCGCCGCCGGAATGTCCGGGTGGTCCAGCAACCGCGCCACGAACAGCGGGTCATGCGTCATCGGCGAGAGCTGCACGAAGCAGCATGGGAAGGCGAGCGCCCCGGTATAGGCCGACAGCCGCACCGTATCGATCATCGACCGGTCGGCGCCCGACAGCGGCGGCAGGTTGCGGTCGGTCAGCCCGGCCAGCTCGACCCCGGGCAGCGCCGCCCGCGCGTAGGACAGCACCGTCCGGGCATGCCGCCCGATACCCCGCTCGCTGTAGTCGGCGTCCTGCAGGCATCGCAGGTCGATCAGGCAGGTCCGCATCCAGCCTCGTGCCCCGGGGGGCCGCATCAGGCGCGGCCGTACGTGTCCTCGAGCCGAACGATGTCGTCCTCGCCGAGATAGCTGCCCGACTGCACCTCGATCAGCGTGAGCGGGATACGGCCCGGGTTGATCAGCCGGTGCGTGCAGCCGAGCGGCAGGTAGATGCTCTCGTTCTCGCGCACCAGCATCTCCTCCCCGTCGCGGTGCACGACGGCGCTGCCACTCACCACCACCCAGTGCTCGGCCCGGTGGAAGTGCTTCTGCAGGCTCAGCTTCTCCCCCGGGGAGACCACGATCCGCTTCACCTGGAACCGGTCGCTTTGGATCAGGCTCTCGTAGAACCCCCACGGCCGGTAGTTGCGGTTGTGCGCGACGGCCTCGTGCCGCTTGGCTGCGCGCAGCCGGTCCACCACCAGCTTCACGTCCTGCGCCCGGTCGCGGTGCATCGCCAGCACCGCATCGTTCGTCACCACCACCACGGCGTCATCCAGCCCGACCACCGCCGTCAGCACGCCGTCGCTGCGCACGAAGCAGTTCTTCGCCCCCTCCAGCAGCACGTCGCCCACCGCCGCGTTGCCCTCCGCATCCTTCGGCAGCCGCTCCCACAGCGCGTCCCAGCTGCCCACGTCGGACCAGCCGATGCTGGCCGGCACCACGGCCGCATGATCCGTCTTCTCCGCGACCGCGTAGTCCAGGCTGATGTTCGGACACGCCGCGAACGCCGCCGGATCGAGCCGGATGAAATCGAGGTCCGCAGTGCGGGCCGCGACCGCCCGTTCCACCGCCGCAAGCACCTCCGGCGCGTGGCGCCGCATCTCGGCCAGCAGCGTGCCGGCCGTGAACACGAACATGCCCGAGTTCCACAGATGCCGCCCGCTCTCGGCCAGCCGCACCGCCGTGGCCGCATCCGGCTTCTCGACGAACCGGCCGATCCCGTGCACCCCCGGCGCCTCGGCCAACTCGTCGCCCAGCTCGATATAGCCATACGCCGTTTCCGCCCGGTGCGGCTTCATCCCGAACGTCACGATCCGGCCCGCCCGCGCGGCCACCACCGCCTTCGCTAGCTCGGCATGCAGCGCGTCGACGTCGTCGATCGCCGCATCCGCCGCCATCATCCACAACACGCTCTCGGGCGAGGGCGCCAGCAGCGCCGCCGCCGTGATCGCCGGCGCCGAGTTCCGGCCCACAGGCTCCAGCATGATCGTCGCCGCCTCGATCCCCGCATTCCGGAGCTGCTCGGCGATCAGGAACCGGTGCTCGTGGTTGCACACCACCATCATCGGCCCGAACCCCGGCCCCACGGCGCGCAACGCGGTCTCCTGCAGCATCGTCCGGTCCGACACCAGCGGCCAAAGCTGCTTCGGGAAGCTCTCGCGCGAAACCGGCCACAGCCGCGTCCCTGATCCGCCCGAAAGGATGACGGGGATGATCGGGGCATGGTCCGGTGGGGCGGCCTGCATGGTCATGCGCTGTCCTTCGTTCGACGCGACGACCGTATAGGAGCCGCACCCAGGATCGTCCAGGCGAGCGTCCGCTGCCCGTGAAGAAGCGCCGCGCAAGCCCGCCGCGCGTTGAAACCGTGGGCACAAAGAGCACGTCATGGCCGGGCTCAACCCGGCCACCCACGCCGTTCCTGTCAACCAGGCCCCGCACGCCGGTCACGCGAACCCACCCGAGCAGCGCAGAGTACAACCAAACCGATCGGGCATCCCCGGCGTGGGTGGCCGGGTCAAGCCCGGCCATGACGTACGTCTGGAACGTGCGGGGGACACTTGAACATCTCCTCTCCGCTAATCGACCCCACCGCGTTCAACAAAGAGTACGTCATGGCCGGGCTCGACCCGGCCACCCACGCCGTTGCCGCAACCAGGCCCCGCACGCCGGCAACGCGAACGCACCCGAGCAGCGCGGGATACAACCAAACCGATTGGGCATCCCCGGCGTGGGTGGCCGGGTCAAGCCCGACCATGACCTATGGTGGACTGTGCGGGGGAAGTGACCATCTCCGCTCCGTTCACCGGCCGCACCGCCGCGACCTCGCCGGTCGCCGGCCGCCGCAATCCCGCGAAGCAGAACCATGCCGCACCGGCCTTGGTGAACCGCCACTTCGATTTCAGTGATCGCGCCCCGGTGCGGCTCCAGGTTCGGCACCGCATCCGGCGCAATCAGCGTCAGCCTGCTCTAGCTGCACGCCTCGACATAGGCGCCATACGCGATGCGGTTCCCAAAATCATTGCACACGCGCCCGCTCCCCCCGCCGAGGCTCGCCCGATGCCGGTTCTCCCTCCGTCAAACGCTCGAACCCGCGGCCTGTTTGCGACGTTTGTCCACCCGCATCGGCCCGAGTGATCGGCTGCCAAGGAGAGAGCCATGGCGAACGTCTTTGTCGAACCGCGGCCCAAGGGCCGCCCCGAGGGCCATCCCATCGACGATTACGTCGTCGAGGATCACGCGGATCATCCGCTGGCCAACTTCAAGACCCAGAAGGAAGCCATCGAGTGGGCCAGGGCCGAGAACCATCATCCTTTGGTCGCCCGCGTCCGGCACCTGAACGACAAAAAGATGCCCGACCACTGGCGCGCGGCATAGGCTTGGCCACCGCGGCATCCGCACCGCCCCCGGTCCCCCGTCTGCAGCGCATGCAGCCCGGCGCCCGGGCGCTCAGCGTGCTCGATGGCTGGCGCGGGTTCCAGCAATTCAGACCCGAGGGGAGGGGGCTCCGCATCGTCGAACGCGCCGTCGCCGGCCGGCGCTTGCACAACCCGGTGGACGGCAGCATCTGCCGCAAACGCCAGGACGGAGCACCGTCCGCAAGCGACCCTGTTCAGGAGCATGTCCCGATCACCATGACGACCGACACCTCGAACCCAATGCTGCCGTGAAAGATGGCGCGACGCTCGCGGCCTTGAGGTCACGCGTGCAACGGTTGCTGGACCGATCGATCCAACAGCCGGGTCCCGCCATGCGGTCACTCCTGCCGGTGCAGCCCGGGCGACCCGCGACGCGCTTTCCCCCGTGGCTTGTCGGCGCCGCACTGACATGGGCCGGGCTGGCGATCGCCCGATCGCTCCGTGGTCGAGCCACGCGGCCAAACTCCTTGTTCGGTGCCGGCCGCACTCGCCCGGACCAAAGCCGGGTCCGGCCCACTGCCCTCAAAGCCGTGATCTTCGACGTCGACGGCACCCTCGTTGACAGCGTCGACCTGCACGCCCGCGCCTGGGTCGACGCCTTCCAGGAGTTCGGCGTTCCTGTCCGGTTCGCGGCAGTCCGCGGCCAGATCGGCAAGGGCGCCGACCAGCTCATGCCGGTCTTCCTCAGCGACAAGCACCTGAACGCCGTTGGCAAGCGCCTGCAAGCCCGCCGCAGCACGATCATGAAGGACCGCTACCTGCCGCAGATTACCGCACTGCCCGGTGCGCGGGCCCTGCTTCAACGCGTCAGCAGCGGCGGAATGACCGTCGCCCTGGCTTCCTCCGCCAGCAAGTCCGAGCTGCAGACCTACAAGCGGATCGCGCGGATCACCGATCTGGTCGAGGTCGAGACGTCGTCCTCCGACGCCCAACGCAGCAAGCCGTATCCCGACATCTTCTCCACCGCGCTCGCCAAGCTCCGAGGCGTCCGCCCAGACGAAGCCATCGCCGTCGGCGACACGCCATACGATGCCGAGGCGGCCGCCAAGGCCGGGCTTCGCACGATCGGCTTGCTCTCCGGCGGCTGGTCAGGCGCCGATCTCAGGCGCGCCGGCTGCATCGCCGTCTACCGGAACCCGGCCGACCTCCTCGAGCAGTTCGACGCATCTCCCCTTGGCCGCGACGGCGGCCCGCGATGATCGCAACAGGCGAGCGACCCCCGGGCCATGCCGCTCGACGCGTTCATCGCCGAGGTCATGGACATCCTCACGAACCAGCCGCACGAGACCGAGGTCATCGTCGAACGCTGCAAGCCGCTGCGCTTTGCGGCTGAGAACCACAAGATCGAGGAGATGGTCGCCATGGTGAACGGCATGGCGCACTGATCAGACATCGTTCGATGCTCGCATGACGCTCGCGTCCGCCAGCGTCGCCGCCTCTTTGCGGTCATCCGTCCCGCCCGGGGAACCGGGCGTTCCGCGCGTCCGGAACGCCCAGCCGCCACGATGGCCGGCCCGCGGCGGCTACCGCGTCCAGCCGGGGTAGCTGCCCACGTTGTCGCGCGTGATCAGGCTCGACGGCATCAGGATCATCGGGTTCTCCGGCGTCTTGCCGTCGAGGATCGCCGTCCCCGTCTCCACCGCCAGCTTGCCCATCGCATACGGATCCTGGCTCGCCGACGCCTGCACCGCCGTGTTGCCTTTCAGCGCGCCCACGATGTCCGGCGCCCCATCTACCGACGTGATCACGATGCCGTCCCGGTGCAGCTGCCGCGCCGCCAGATCGCTGCCGATCGCCTGCGGGTCGTTGATCGCGAACACCCCCGCCAGTTCCGGGAAGCGCGTCAGGTAGCCCTGCATCGCGGCCAGCCCGCCATCGCGCGAGCCCTTGCCGTCCTGGTCCGATGACAGGAGCTTCACATCGGGATGCTTTGCCAACACGCCCTTGCAGCCGTTCACCCGGTCGATCACCGCCGACACTTGCGGCCCGTTCTCGATCACCACGTTGCCCTTGTCGCCGATCTTGTCGACCAGGTACTGGCACGCGATCTCACCCGCCTGGATGTTGTTCGTCTGCACCGTCGCGTTCGCGTTCGCCGCCGCCACGTCCACCGCGATAACCACGATCCCTGCCGCCTGCGCTCGCTTGATGGCCGGCCCGATCGCCCGTGGATCCGCTGCGTTCACCAGGATCAGGTCGACGCCTGCCGAGATGAAGTTGTCGATTTGCGTGAACTGCTTGTTCAGGTCGTAGTCGGCCGACGACACCGTCACTCTGGCATTCGGACTGACGGCGTGCACCGCGTCGGTCGCACCCTTGCCGACGGCCACGAAATACGGGTTGCCGAGCGACCCGACCGTCACCCCAACCGACCGCAGCTCCTTCGCCACGACCGGGGCGGACAGCGACATCGCGACGGCCGCGAGCAGCATGGACTTCAACATGGCAGATCCACTCCTTCGTTCAGGGCCCATCTCGTTCCGCGGCGGGCAGGCCATTCCACCGCCGCGGTTTTTCTTCAGGTCCGTGCGCTGCCTTGCAGCCGCACCCGGTCCAGCGCGACCGCCCCGATGATCACCAATCCCTTGACGATGAACTGCCAGATGTCGGACACCCCCAGCAGCGTCAGCCCGTTCGACAGCACCGCGATGATCAGCGCCCCGATCAGCGTGCCCCAGATGGACCCGATCCCGCCCACGAAGCTCGTGCCACCCAGGATCACCGCCGCGATCGCGTCCAACTCGTAGCTCTGCCCAAGCTGCAGCCCGTTTGCCGCATACAGCCGCGCCGCGGACATCGTGCCGCCAAGGCCCGCCAGCAGGCCCGAGACCGCATACACGAACAGCAGCACCCGGCTCACCTTGATGCCCGACAGCCGCGCTGCCGCCGGATTGCCCCCTACGGCATAGATCCACACGCCCAGAACCGTCCGGCGCAGGACATACCAAGACACCAGGATGATGATCAGCGCGATCACCGCCAGCACCGGGATCCCGAACCCGGGCGCGATCGGCAGGCTTGCATTGCCGATGAAGGCGAACGGCAGCTCCGGGTTGAACACCGTGTTGTCCGCGCCCATCAACCGCGCCAGCCCGCGCACCGCCGTCAACGACCCCAGCGTGACGATGAACGGCGGCAGCGTGCCATACGCGATCAGCAGGCCGTTCAGCACCCCGAACCCCAGCCCCGTCAGCATCGCCGCCGGGATCCCCAGCAATCCCCACCCCGGGATCAACGAGGCGATCAGCCCCGCCATCGCCGATGCGGCCAGGATGCTGCCGACCGACAAGTCGATCCCGCCCGTCAGGATCACGAACGTCATACCGGCGCCGAGCACCACGTTGATCGACGCCTGCTGCGCCACGATCGAAAGGTTTTGCGACGTGAGGAACCGCTGCTCGCCGAGGTAGTGGAACGCGATCGCCAGGATGACCAGCACCGGCAGCATGCCGACCGACTGGATCAGGCTGCGAACCTGCACCTGCCGGGCGGAGAGCCCGGCGCCCCCGGTCGGGCGGGTCGGCGTGTTGGCTGCGGACATTGGGCGTGCTCCCTGTTTGGTCTTCTTGTCGTCCCGCGGCGCCGGGCTACGCTGCCATCCCGGCCCCATGTGCCATGATCGCCTCCTGCGTGATCGGCTCCCGCCCCGCGCCGCCGACCTCGCCGGCGATGCGTCCCTCGCGCATCACCAGCACCCGGTCGCACGTGCCGATGATCTCCGGCAATTCGGACGAGATCACGATCACACCGATGTCGCGCCGCGCCAGCTCGTCGATGATCCGGTAGATCTCCGACTTGGCGCCGATGTCCACCCCGCGGGTCGGCTCGTCCAGGATCAGCACCCGTGGCCCGATCTCCAGCCAGCGCGACAGCAGAACCTTCTGCTGGTTGCCGCCGGACAGGCTCCCCACCGTCACCTCTGGGCTCGCCGCCCGCACCCGCAGCGCGTCGAACGCCTGTGCCGCCCGGCGGCGCCCGGCGGCACGGTTCAGAACGCCCGGCCACCCCGCGTCCCGCCCGATCACGCCCATGTTGATGTTGATCGCACAGGACAGGTCGAGGAACAGTCCCAGGCTCTTGCGGTCCTCGGTCAGGTAAGCGATCCCGGCCGCAAGCGCGTCCCGCGGCTCGTCGATCCTCACCACCTGGCCGTCCACCGTGACGCTTCCGCCCGTCTTCGCGTCCGCCCCGTAGATCAGCCGCGCCAGCTCCGTCCGGCCCGACCCCACCAGCCCCGCGATCCCCAACACCTCGCCCGCATGCAGCGCCAAGCTGCACGGCTTCACCCGCCGCCCCCCATCGGTGATGTCCCGCACCTCAAGCACCAGCCGCCCTGCGCGCGGCTGCGCATCGTGCGTCTTGGTATAGAAGGTCGAAAGGTCGCGCCCGACCATCATTTTCACCAGCGCCTCCGCATTCAGCGCGTCGCGCGTCAACGTGCCCACGTAGCTGCCATCCCGCAGCACGCTGACCCGGTCCGACAACTCGTAAACCTCAGCCATCCGGTGGCTTATGTAGATCAGCGCGATCCCGTCCATGCGCAGCGTGCGGAGCAGCGCGAATAGCCGGTCCGTCTCGCGTGACGACAGGGCGGTCGTCGGTTCGTCCAGCACCAGGATGCTCGAATTCGCATGCAGCGCGCGGGCGATCTCCACCATCTGCTGCTCGGCAATCGAAAGCGAACCGACCAGCGTATCGGGACCGAACGGCGCGCCCAGCCGCGCCAGCACCGGCCGGCAGCCCTCGCGCATGGCCCGGCGATCGATCCGCCCGCCCCGGGCCGGCTCGCGCCCCAGATAGATGTTCTCGCCGACGGTCAGGTTCGGCGCCAGCGCCAGCTCCTGGTAGATGATCGCGACACCATGCGCCTTGGCCGCGATCGGATCGCTGATCGTCACCGCCTGTCCGTCGATCAGCAACTGCCCGCCCGGGTCCGCCTGATACGCGCCGGACAGGATTTTCATCAATGTCGACTTGCCCGCCCCGTTCTCGCCCATCAGCGCCAGGATTTCGCCGCCCCACGCCTTCAAGCTGACGTCGTTCAACGCCTTCGCCCCTGGGAAGGTCTTGCTGATCCCCCGCATCTCCAGCCGGGGCGGCGGCGCTCCGTCCATGTCGGTCCGCGACTGGCTCATGCGCCGAACAACCGGTCGCGGTCGGTGCCGAAATCCGAATGCAGCGGCAGCGTCGCCGCCCCCAGCGCCGCAGCGATCGAGCCGTTGCGCCCCAGCCGAAGCACCGGCGCCGAGCGTGCCTCCGGCATGGTCGCCGCCAGCCGCTCCTCCAGCATCCCGATCAGCCGAGTCAGCACCGCACGCGGCAGCGCCCCGTCGATCACGATCGCCTGCAGGTCCAGCAGGCTGGCGATCGACAGCAGCGGATGCACGAGCGCGTCCGCGCAGTCGTCCAGCCATTCCGCCACCAACCCGGGATGCTGCTCGATCGCCTGCGCGATCTCCGCCGCACTTCCGGCCGCGGCGCCACCGGCCCGCAGATGCCGCACCAACGCATTCACCGACGCCCGGGCCAGCAGGATCTCCGTCGGCCGCTCCGGCCGCGGCGCGGATGACAGCCGCGACGGCTGCACCGGCATCAGGCCGATATCGCCGGCATTGCCCGTCACGCCCCGGCGGAAATCCCCGCCGAGCACGAGGCCGCCGCCCACCGCGGCGCCAAGATACACCACCGCGAAATCGTCCAGCTCGCGCCCGCACCCGCCGAACAGCTCCGCCACCGCCACCGCCGTGCCGTCATTCTCCACCAGCACCGGGATGTCCAGCATCGTGCGTAGCTGCGCGGCCAGGTCATATTCGTTCCAGGCGTCGCAGATCGCCTCCGGCAGATCCAGCTCCCGCCGCCAGCTGCCGAGGTTGTACGGCAGCGCCAGCCCCACCCCGGCCAGCCGCCCTCGCGCATCGGGGCGGATCATCCGCCGCAGCATCGCGATGTCGTTGCGGACCACGCCCAGCACCTGCGCTGGCATAGCCAGCGGCCGCTCGGTCCGCCGGGTCTTCAGCACCGCCCCGCTGAAATCCACCAAAAGGCTGTCGATCGACCGCCGCCCGAGCTTCACGCCAATCGAATAGGCGCCCCCGGGGTCGAGCTGCAGCAGCGTCGCCGGCTGCCCGCGCAGCCCGGAGCGTTTGCCCGTCATGCGCACCAGATTGCGGCTCTCGAGCCCCTTGACGATTTGCCCGGCCGCGTTCTGCGTCAGGTTGACCTGACGCGCCAGCTCTGCCTTGGATGCCTCGCCCAGACGGCGCAGCGCCGTCAGGATCACCCGCTGGTTGAACGCCCGCAGCACAGCCGAATTGCTGCCCTGGCCAGCATATTCCACGATGACGTCTCCCAAGCTGCGTCTTTGGCGCACTCATCATACCGGTAGGCCCCAGCCCAACCAGCGTCAATGAGTAATTCACGATGAAGTAAGAATGCGCTGATGTTTGGCGTTGCTCGGCGACGAACCCTCGGCCATCTATGCAGCCCCGAACCGTAGTTCCGTGTTCTCACGATACCGGAATCGACCCATCAAGTCGCGATGCTGATGCCGAGCTCGATGGCCTGCGCCCACTCGCGCGCGAGGCGCTCGGAAGCTGCAGGAGCACGGCGACGTGGAGCCCACCTACTCAGCCCATGCGATCGGCGCTGATGCACGAACGCCTGCGCGCCACCAGCTGGGGATGGTCTCGTCGCCGTCCGGAAAGCTCTTCCCGAGCAGGCTGCTGCGATCGGCGCCGCTCTGGTATGCCCCTTGCGTCTTCTGCGCACGTTGCCCCGCGAGGTCAGACGATGCCCCACCCCTTCCATCTCGGCTGGTTCCTCCAAGGCTCCAGCGTCCAGGCCTGGAATGAGCCCTGGACCGGCGCCATCGGTCGCGACTGGCGCCAGCCCGACCTGTTCATCGAAATGGCCCGCGCCCTCGAACGCGCCTGCTTCGACTACGTCCTGATCGAAGACAGTTCCTACGTCGGCGAAAGCTTCGGCGCTTCCCGCGACATCTATCTCCGCAGCGCCCTCGCCGTTCCCCGGCAAGACCCCTCCGTCCTCGCCGCCATCCTCACCCAGTGCACCAGCCGCATCGGCATCGTTCCCACCTTCGCAACCTTCGCCTACCCGCCCTACCTCCTCGCCCGCCTTGTCGCCTCGCTCGACCAGGTTTCCGCCGGACGTATCGGCTGGAACGCCGTCACCGGCAGCAGCGACGTCGCCGCCCGCAACTTCGGCCTTGACGCCCTGCCCGAACACGACCTGCGCTACGACATGGCCGACGAATACATGCAGATCGTCACCGGGCTCTGGAATAGCTGGGAGCCCGGCGCCATCGTCGCCGACGACGAGACCGGCCTCTTCGCCGATCCGGCCAAGGTCCACAGCATAGACTTCGAAGGCCAGTACTTCCGCTGCCGCGGGCCCCTCAACTCCGGCCCACCTGTCCAGTCCCGCCCCGTCATCGCCCAGGCCGGCGGCAGCCCCCGCGGACGTCGCTTCGCCGCCCAGCACGCCGACACCATCGTCGCCGCGTCGAAGGGTGTCGACGCCATGCGCGCCTACCGTGACGACATCCGCGCCCACGCCGCCGCCTACGGCCGCGACCCCGACAGCATCAAGCTCCTCTTCCTCGTCGCCCCGATCATCGGCGAGACTGCCGAAGAAGCCGCCCTCAAAAAGGCCCGTCGCGCCGAATGGGCCGTCCGCCGCCTCGACGAGCGCCTCGCCCACTTCAGCAAGATCACCAACATCGACTTCGCGAAGCTCGACCTCGACGCCCCGGTCGGCGAGCTCACCACCAACGGCCACCAGGCCAGCCTTGCCGAGTTCCTCAAGAAAGCCGCCGGCCGCACCCTCCGCCAAACCATGGGCGACACCGACAGCACGGTCGGCTCGGTCGAACTCGTCGGCACCCCCGACAGCGTCGCCCGACAGATGGCCGAGGTGATGGCCGCTGTCGGCGGCGACGGCTTCCTGTTCAGCCTGCCAAACGTCAGCCGCCGCCTGGTCGCCGAGATCGCCGACGGCCTCGTCCCCGCCCTCCAGCGCCGCAACCTCACCCGCCGCACCTACGAGCACGGCCAATTCCGCGACAACCTCCTCGCCTTCTAAGGCCCAACGAGGGGATCGCCATCCTCCCCCTCTCTCGTTGGCCAGAGCGGGCCGGGTGATGGGGCAGCTCCAGCAAAACCGAAGCGAGCACGCCCGCGAGGCCGCCCCTCACACGCCGAACGCCACCCGCCCCTCCGCCCGCCCGAACTCGACGTAGTGCAGCAGCGGATCGATCCCCGCCGCCCGCACGTCCGCATACGCCGCCAGATACTTGCTCGTGCTGAACGCCGCCGACGGGTCCCGCCCTTCCAGCCACCCGTGCTGCTCGTAGTGCAGCAGCGGGTCGATGTGCGCCGCCGCCACGTCCGGGTTGTGCGACAGGTAGTATTTCGTGTCGAACCACGCGTTCGGGTTCAAGCCCGTCTGCCACCCGCCCTGGTCATACGACCACGCCGCCTGCTGCGCCCCCGCGGCCCCGCCCGGGATCAGGGTCGCGCCCAGCTGCGCATCGTAATAGGCCGCGTTCACCAACGGGTCCGCGGCCGTGCTTCCCCCGGACAGGAACGCCACCCGTCCCTCCGCCTGCCCATGCTCGGCATAGTGCAGCAGCGGATCGAGCCCCGCCGCTGCCACGTCCGGGTTCGCCGCCAGATACTTGGTGTCCGAGAACACCAGGCTCGGCGCCCGGCCCTCGGCCCACCCATGCTGCTCGAAATGCAGCAGCGGATCGATCCCAGCCGCCGCCACGTCCGGGTTCTGCGCCAGGTAATACTTCGTGTCGAACCAGGCGTCCGGGTTGGCGCCCACCGTCCAGCCCGTCGTGTCATACCAACCGGTCGCGTCCAGCCCGGCCGCCAGCACGTCCGGCCGCGTCGCATACACGTACGCCGTGTCCACCAGCGGGTCCGCCACCGTCCCCGCCGGCGGCGTCGCGATCGCCACCCGGCCCTCTGCCTTCCCATGCTGCAGGTAGTGCAGCAGCGGGTCGATCCCCGCCGCCCGCACGTCCGGGTTCGCCGCGAGGTAGTCGTTCACGTCGAACGTGGCCGACGGGTTGCGCCCCTCGATCCACCCGTGCTGCTCGAAATGCGTCAGCGGGTTCACCCCCGCCGCCGCCACGTCCGGGTTTTGCGCCAGATAATATCGCGTATCGAACAGCGCCGACGGGCTCCGCCCCTCGCGCCAGCCAACGGTCATGTAGTGCTGATACGGATCCACCCCCGCCGCCGCAACGTCCGGATATTGCGCCAGGTAAAACGCCGGGTCGAACAACGGATCCAAACTCGTCCAGACCGCGGTTGCCACCGTCCCCCCGCCGGCCGCCTCCTTCGACAATACGAACCCCTCGTCCGCTAGGACGCTCCCCAGCGTCACCGTTGCGCTCTGCCCCCCGGCGCTCACCACCAGCATGCCGCCAGCCCCCAACGTCGCCACCCCGCCCGGCGCATACGCCAGACCCGCCAAATCGATCGACCCGCCCACCGCCACCACGGCGCCGCCGGCCGCCGCCCCGGCGCTCAGTACCAGCGTCCCCCCGCGCCCCACGCCCGCCCCGGCCTCGATGCCGCCCGGCAGCACCGTCTCACGCCCACCCGTTAGGATCGTGCTCCCGCTTCCCACGCTGCCGGACCCGATCGTCTCCAGCCCGCCGCTCAGCACCGTCCCGCTCACCGTCGCCCCAAGCAGCGCTTGCAGCAGTCCGCCTCCGCCCACGACGGCGCCCGACGCCGCACCCCCCACCAACTGCAGCGTACCCCCGCTCTGCACCGCCGTCTCCACCGCCAGCCCGCCCGACTGCACCACCTCGATCGGCGTCGCGAACGTGCCCGGAGCCGGCGCCAGCACCGTCCCCCGGCTCACCCCGCCCGAGCTCACCGTCTGCAGCCCGGCCCCGTCGACCGTTCCGCTCGCTACCCCGCCCGAAGACACCGTCTCCGTCCCGCCCGCGCCCAGCACCGTGCCCGCCGTAACCCCGCCCGCGAACACGGTCGCGATGCCGCCGCCCTGCACCGCCGCCCCTGTCAACGTGCCCGCTTGCTGCACGTAAGCGGCTCCGCCCAGCCCCACGCTTGCCCCGGCAACCACGCTCCCGCTGCCCGTCACCCGGCTTCCGCTCAACACCACCACCGGCGCCGAAACCACCGCTCCCGACGCGCCCGGCGCCGCCCCGCCGGCCAGCACGACAAGCGCGCCTCCCGCCACGACCGTCGCGTTTACCGCCCGCCCGCCCGACGACACGATCGCCGCCCCGCCACTCGCAACGACGGTTCCGCTCGCCACCCCACCCGGGCCGACCGCCTGTCGCCCGCCCGCGCTCACCACCGTGCCGCCCGCGCCCGCGCCCGCGCCCACCACCTCCAGCCCGCCTGCTGCGACCGTCGTCCCGCTCGTCGCACCCCCCGAACCGGCGTCGCTCAGCACCCCCCCTGCGCTGACGATCGTCCCGGACGCGGTCGCCCCGCCGTCCACCACCAGCGCCCCGCTGCGCACCACCGTCCCGCTCGCGACCGCCCCGCCGAACAGCACCTCCGTCGACGTGCCACCTGGCCCGCCGGACCCGCCGCCCAGGATCGTGCCCCGCGTCACCCCGCCCGAGAGCACCGTCTCCGTCCCGTACCCGGCGATCGTCCCGTTCACCACGCCGCCCGCCGAAACCGTTTCCGTCCCGCCCGAAACCAGGAGCGTTCCGCTCGTCACGCCGCCGCTCAGCACGGTCGCCGCACCCCCGGCGCCCACGACGGCGCCGGTCAGCAGCCCACCCTGCTGCACCAGGGCCACCCCGCCAGAACCCACCATCGCCCCCGACAGCGTTGCCCCGGTGCTCACCACCTGCCCGTTGCTCGTCACCACGACGCCGCCACCCGACACCACCAGCCCGCCCGAGTTCACCGTGCCGAAGGCCTGCGCCCCGCCCAGCAGCACCAGCGTCCCGCCCGCCAGCACAGTCGTCGCGCTCGCCATCCCCCCCGACGACACATACTCGACCCCGCCACTGCCGACCGTGTCCCCCACCGTTGTCCCGCCCGGTCCGACCGTTTCCCGCCCGCCGCTGCCCACCACGCTCCCGCTCGCGACGCCGCCGGTTCCCACCGCCTCCACGCCGCCCGCCGAGATCACCGTCCCGCTCGCGACACTGCCGCCGAACGCGAACGTCACCAGACCGCCGCTGCCGACGACGGTGCCGACCGCGCTGCCTCCTTCCAGGAACAGCGTCCCGTTCCCCTGCACCAAGCTCCGCGACGCGACGCCCCCCGCCAGCACGTACTCATAAGGGTAAGCGGCGTTCCCGCTCGTGCTGCCGCTCACGCTCGTGCCCGACGCGACCCCGCCCGACTGCACATACTGCGTCCCGGCCAGCGCCGTCCCGTTCGCCGCCCCGCCTGCCGCCACCGTCTCGGTCCCGCCGGCCGAGACCACGCTTCCGCTCGTGGCCCCGCCCGACAGCACGCTCGCGCTCCCGCCCGACCCGACCACCGTGCCCGACGCGCTTCCGCCCTGCTGCACCAGGATCGCGCCACCCGATCCGACGGCAACACCGCTCACCGACGCGCCGCCCCCCACCACCCGCCCGCCGCTCGTCACGACGACCGGGCTCGACACCACCAGCCCACCCGCGCTCGACGTCCCCACCGCCTGCCCGCCCGCCAGCACCACCAGCGCCCCGCCCGCCAGCACCACGGTCCCGCTCGCCAACCCTCCGGAGGACACATACTCCACGCCGCCGCTGCTCACGACCGTGCCCACCGTCGTGCTGCCCGCCGCGACCGTCTCCATTCCGCCCGCCAGCACCGTCGTCCCGCTCGCCGAGCCGCCCGAGCCCACCGCCTCCAGCCCGCCGCTGCCAACCACCGTCCCGGCCGCCGTGCCCGCGCCATACAAGAACGCCAGCGTCCCCCCGGCGCCCACCATCGTCCCCACGGCCTGCCCACCCTCGAGGTCCAGCGCCGCCCCGCCCAGCACCGTCGTCCCGCTCGCAGCACCCCCCGTCGCCACCGTCTCGCTCGAAAATAGGCCGCCCCCGGCCACCCCCAGCACCGACCCGGCCGTCACCCCGCCCGAGAACACGCTCTGCCCGCCGCCCGCCACCGCCGTCCCGCTCGCCACCCCGCCGGCCGAGACCGTTTCGCTCCCCCCTAGCCCGACCGATGTCCCGCTCGCCACCCCACCGCTCGCCACCACGTCGCTCCCGCCCGAGCCGACCCGCGCCGAAATCAGCGTTCCCCCCTGCTGCACCACCGCCTGCAGCCGGGCCCCCAGCGCCAGCCCCGACAGTACCGCCCCGGCACTCACCGGCTGCCCGTTGCTCGTCACCACCACGCCGCCCGACACCACCGTGCCGCCCTGGTTCGACACCCCCGCGACCTGCGCCCCGGCCAACTCGATCAGTGTCCCTCCCGCCAGCACCACCGTGCCTGACGCCACCCCGCCCGACGAAACCACCTGCACACCGCCCGCGCCCACCACCGCGCCCACCGCCGTCCCGCCCGAACCCACCGCCTCCTGCCCGCCGGACGACACCGCCGTCCCGCTCGCCACCCCCCCGTTCGCGACCGTCTCCACCCCCCCGCCCAGCACGACCGTGCCCGTCGTGCTGCCGCCCCCGAACGAAAACGACAGCGCTCCCCCGCTGCCGATCGTCGCCCCGGCCACCACACCACCCTGCAGGTAGATGACCCCGTTGGCGCCCACCGTCGTCCCGCTCGCCACCCCGCCGGCCCCGACCGCCTCGCTCCCGACAACCATGCCCGACCCGGCCACCGCCGTCGCCCGCGCCACCCCGCCCGACAGCACAACCTGCTGCCCGCCCGCGACCATGCTGCCGCTCGCCACCCCGCCCGAACCCACCGTCTCGCTCGCCCCGGTGCCCACCACCGTGCCCGCCGCGCTCCCGCCCGACGACACCGTCTCGAACCCGCCCGACAGCACCGACGTCGCCTGCGTCACCCCGCCGGCGTACACCACCGCGCTGCCCGACCCGGACAACACCGTCCCCGTCGCCCGCCCGCCCGCCTGCACCAGGATCTGGCCGCCCGACCCCACCCCCACGTTCGACAGCGCCGCCCCGCTGCTGACCGCGAGCCCGCCGCTCAGCACCAGCACCGCCGCCGACACCACGCTCCCGCCCGAACCGACCGTTCCCGCCGCTTGCCCCCCGGCCAGCACGATCAGCTGCCCCCCGGTCAGCACCACCGTCCCGCTCGCCATCCCGCCCGACTGCACGACCGCGACCGCGCCGGACCCAACCACCGTTCCGAACGTCGTCCCCCCGGCCAGCGCCACTTCGGACCCCCCGGCGCTCACCACCGTCCCCCGCGTAACGCCCGAACTCCCGGCCGTGTCGATGCCACCGCTCCGCACCACCGTCCCGCTCAGAACGCCGCCCGGATTGCTCGCAGCCGCCAGCCCGCCGCTGCTCACCACCGTCCCTACCGCCGCGCCGCCCGTCGCCAGCACCTCGCCGAACGCGCCCGCGACCGACCCGCTCACCCGCGCGCCCGCCTCCACGAACTGCACGCCCTCGTTCGCCGTCCCGAACAGGTCGACGCTGCCCCCCAGCGCGACCCCGCTCACGATCGCCCCCGCATACACATATTGCGCGCCGCCACTCACCGCGCCGCCCGCCGCGACCCCGCCCGACAGCACCGTCTCCGTCGCACCCGCGTTCACCACGGTGCCATACGCGCCACCGCCCGACGTCACCGTCAGCGAGTCCCCGGCGCTCAGCGCCGCCAGTCCGAACGTCTGCCCAGCAACCACAGTGTAGGTCGTCATCGCCGCTCCGTGGCCCCGCCAGCCCGCCGCATGGTCCGACTTTGTTCCCGAAACGGTTAAGTTTCTGCTAAGAGAGGGTCAACACCGCACCCGCCACCCTGACAATTCTCGACCCCCGCCACGCCGCCGCCAACCCGTTGCCCTGCCCACACCCCCATGCTATTCGCCCGTCGGCCGGCAACACGCCGGCCCGACACACATCCGAGGAAACCCGCGTGGCCTCTGGCTCCACGACATCCGGCGGCGCCCAGGGCAACGCCTTGACCGACCGATACGCCACCGCCCTCTACGCACAGGCCGAAGACGTCAACCAGCTCGACCAGACGATCGCCGAAATGGACGCCCTTGGCCGCCTCATCGACGAGAGCGCGGACTTCCGCCGCCTCCTCGAATCCCCCCTCATCGACGTCACCCAGGCGCGCACCGCCGCCTCGGCCGTCTTGGCCCAGGAGGGCTTCGGCAAGCTCGTCCAGGACTTCGTCGGCGTCGTCGCCAACAACCGCCGCCTGGGTGCGTTGCGCGCCATCGTCCGCACCTTCGCCGCCCTCGTCGCGCAGAAGCGCGGCGTCGTCGTGGCCGACGTCACGACCGCCCACCCACTCACCACGGTGCAGCGCGAGCAGCTCCGCGCCCGCCTCATCGAGGCCGGATACGGCAGCGTCAACATCCAGGACAGCGTCGACCCCAGCCTCCTCGGCGGCCTCGTCGTCCGGATCGGCGCCCGCCTCTACGATACCAGCCTCAAATCCCGCCTGCAGCGACTGCAGTACGCTATGAAGGGTGCCGCCTAGATGGAAATTCGTCCCGCCGAGATCTCGGAGATCCTGAAGAAGCAGATCGCCGCCTTCGACACCGAGCAGAACGTTGCCGAAACCGGCCAGGTCCTCTCGGTCGGCGACGGCATCGCCCGCGTGTTCGGCCTGCAGAACGTCATGGCCGGCGAACTCGTCGACTTCCCGTCGGCCGGCGTCAAGGGCATGGCGCTCAATCTCGAGACCGACAACGTCGGCATCGTCGTGTTCGGCGACGACACCCGCATCCGAGAGGGCGACACCGTCACCCGCACCCGCGACATCGTCGACGTCCCGGTCGGCCGCGGCCTGCTCGGACGCGTCGTCGACGGCCTCGGCAATCCCATCGACGGCAAGGGCGACCTCGTCGACGTTACCCGCAGCCGGGTCGAGGTGAAGGCGCCGGGCATCATGCCGCGCCAGTCCGTCCACGAACCCATGCAGACCGGCCTGAAGGCCATCGACGCCCTCATCCCGGTCGGCCGCGGCCAGCGCGAGCTCGTGATCGGCGACCGCCAGACCGGCAAGTCCGCCGTCATCATCGACGCCATCATCAACCAGAAGACCGCCCACGCCGGCACCGACGAGAAGCAGAAACTCTACTGCATCTACGTCGCCATCGGCCAAAAACGCTCGACCGTCGCCCAACTCGTCCGCACCCTGGAAGAGAACGGTGCCCTCCAATACTCCATCATCGTCGCCGCCACCGCGTCCGACCCGGCGCCCATGCAGTTCCTCGCCCCCTACACCGGCTGCACCATGGGCGAATACTTCCGCGACAACGGCATGCACGCCATGATCTGCTACGACGACCTCAGCAAGCAGGCCGTCGCCTACCGCCAGATGTCCCTCCTGCTCCGCCGCCCCCCGGGCCGCGAAGCCTACCCCGGCGACGTCTTCTATCTCCATAGCCGCCTGCTCGAACGCGCCGCCAAGATGTCCGACGCCCACGGCGCCGGCTCGCTCACCGCGCTCCCGATCATCGAGACCCAGGCCGGCGACGTCTCCGCCTACATCCCCACCAACGTCATCTCGATCACCGACGGCCAGATCTTCCTCGAGACCGAGCTGTTCTTCCGCGGCATCCGCCCGGCCGTGAACGTCGGCCTCTCCGTCTCCCGCGTCGGCTCCGCCGCCCAGATCAAGGCCATGAAGAAGGTCGCCGGCTCCATCAAGCTCGAACTCGCCCAATACCGCGAGATGGCCGCCTTCGCCCAGTTCTCGTCCGACCTCGACCAAAGCACCCAGAACCTGCTCGCCCGCGGTGCCCGCCTGACCGAGCTGCTCAAGCAGCCCCAGTTCAGCCCCATGCCGGTCGAGGAACAGGTCGTCAGCATCTACACCGGCACCAAGGGGTATCTGGACAAGATCCCCGTCGGCAAGGTCGGCGAGTTCGAACGCCGCATGCTCGCCGAACTCCGCGCCCAGCACCCGGATGTCCTCTCCGGCATCCGCGACAGCCGCGAGATGAAGCCCGACGTCGAGAAATCCCTCGTCGCCTTCCTCGACACCTTCAGCAAACAATTCGCATAAGCCCGGCCGTTCCCCCTCCGTGCGGCAGGGCGGGGACGGGGGTGGGTCCGACCCAGCCGCGCTCGACGCCACCCTCGCCGGCTCGCCAGCCAAGTTTAAGGAACCGCCCCTCATGGCCAGCCTCAAAGCCCTCCGCGCCCGCATCAACAGCGTCAAATCCACCCGCAAGATCACGTCCGCCATGAAGATGGTCGCCGCGTCGAAGCTCAAGCGCGCTCAGACCCAGGCCGAAGCCGCCCGCCCCTACGCCGAGCGCATGCAGCGCATGCTCGCCGCCCTCGCCGCATCCGCCGCCGGCAGCCCTACCGCACCCCAGATGCTCGTCGGCACCGGCCAGGACCAGGTCCATCTCCTCGTCGTCGTCACCGCCGATCGCGGCCTGGCCGGCGGCTTCAACACCAACGTCGGCCGCGCCGCCCGCACCGCCATCCAGCGCCTTGAATCCCAGGGCAAGACCGTCAAGGTCATCACCGTCGGCCGCAAGGGCCGCGACTACCTCAAGCGCGAGTTCGCCTCCCGCCTAGTCGGCGAGTACAGCTTCGCCGGCAAGAAGCGCGTCGAGTTCGGCGACGTGGCCGAGATCGGCGAGCGCGTCGCCGCCATGCTTGGCGCCGGCGAGTTCGATGTCGCCACCATCATCTACAACCGCTTCGTCTCCGTCATCAGCCAGGTCCCCACCGAACAGCAGATCATCCCCCTGCAGGTCCAGCCCGAAGACAAGCCGGCCGAACAAGCCACCGGCCCCCACGCCATCTACGAGTTCGAGCCCGACGAGGAAGCCATCCTCGCCGCCCTCCTCCCCCGCAACATGGCCATCCAGCTCTTCCGCGCCCTCATCGAATCCGCCGCCGGCGAACAAGGCGCCCGAATGGCCGCCATGGACAACGCCACCCGAAACGCCGGCGACATGATCAACCGCCTCACCCTCAACTACAACCGCACCCGCCAAGCCAACATCACCCGAGAACTGATCGAGATCATCTCCGGCGCCGAAGCCGTCTAACGGCAGGGCAGGGGGGCTAGGCCGGAAAAGCCCAGGGCGCCGCCCTGGACCCGCCGGGGCCGCAGGCCCCAGACCCCGATACATGTCGCTCGCAGATGTTCGCGACCTTTTTATGCCCGCCTTGCGCCCAATCTCTTTTGACGCCGCACTTCATCCGGCTGCCCAAAAGCGGACAGGGCAAGCGGCTGATTCCAAGCGCGGTCCGTTTCGCATAGAGGGAAATGATCGCTTCTCCCTCGGGCTGCTGGAAACCTGCCAGGCCGTTATCGGCCCTTTGCCTCGCACCGGATCAGATGACCCGGCCTTCGCCTTTTAGTATTTGTTCCGCAAGTGCTCTACGGCGATTTGCCTCGATCTGAGGATCAACAGACTGGAGATACTCAGCGGCTGAAAAGTCATCACCTCGTTTGCGATTCAGGGGTGGCTCGAGGCTCTCAATCAGCAAGGCTTCCATGGTGTCGATTACGACTTCCTGGCTCCACGAAACTATTCCCTCTGAGAGCTGAGCGTCGGCTTGCACGCGTCGTAGGCCAAACCAAGAGAAGCGATCCCATCGACCTCCCAGTCGGTCAGTCGTATGCGCCTTGAGCCGTCCACCAAGCGTGTCGCCAGCGCGGCCGACGTAGATTACCCGTTCGCGGTCGTGCAAAAGATAGACACCGACCTGACCAGAAAAGTCGACTGCCTCGGAAGCAGCATTCTGGCGGCCAAGAAGCTTTGGTTTGGTTGACGACCAATTGACCGAAAGGCGTTCCCAAAACATCCCAAACGCCTGCACAGCGCCTGTTTCTTCTAACTGATCGGGACTTGCGAATGTCGAAACTGCCTTCAGATCACGAGTGGTCTCAACGGCTGTTTTAAGCGCGTATACCCCGCGCTCGACCTTTAAATAGGGCGTGTTCTTCTCGCGCAGGGATAAGCTAAGCGTCGTGGCTACAGTGTCTTTTGGCGTAGCGCCGACCGTCTTTCGTAGCCGTAACGCTAAGATCCTGTCGGTGATGTCGCCGTAGTGCATGGGGCTACCGGCTGAACCCAGGACCTTTCTGATCGCCTCGTCCCAGGAGAGATCGCCAGCCTGTGTCTCATCAACTTTCTTCTTTGGCGGACGTCCCACGTGCTCAGCGCTCCTGCCTACGGTCAGTGGCATCGAACGTGTCGCCTTGGGGCCGGACTGTCGAGATCCTCGTTCGAAAACTCCTTTAGTAGAGCTAACCCGATGTTCGGTTTCTGCTGTCAGGCTCTCCACTCCGGCCCGTCCGCTATCGGCCAGAAGCAAACAGGCTACATTTGGGATGTCCAGAGCGCCGAATGGCAGCCTCATGGCCCGCTCCTGCCCCAATCGCCGCCGGAGCGAGACCATGGACGGTCGAAGAGTGGCAACCTCGGCAATCCTCCGGCATGCTCCACGCTCCCAAGTGGAGGCCATGCCCGTGCCCGCGATCCCGGAACTCGTTGCCCTCCGGCCCGAAGTGCAGGCGTGGCGGCGGGACTTCCACGCCCACCCGGAAACCGGGTTCCAGGAGGTCCGCACGTCCGGGATCGTCGCCGAGAAGCTCGAGTCTAGCTGGGGCATCGAGGTGCATCGCGGGATCGGCCGCACCGGGGTCGTCGGCGTGCTTCGCGGCAAGATGCCCGGAAATCGCTCGATCGGGCTGCGGGCCGACATGGACGCACTCGGCATGCCGGAGCTCAACGAATTCGCCCATCGCAGCACCAGCGCAGGCACCATGCACGCCTGCGGCCACGACGGACACACGGCCATGCTGTTGGGTGCGGCCAAGCACCTGGCTGCCACGCGAGACTTCGCAGGCACGGTGCACTTCATCTTCCAGCCGGCGGAGGAGGGGCTGACCGGGGCCCTCGAAATGGTCAAGGACGGCTTGTTCCGGCGCTTCCCGTGTGACGCCGTGTATGGGATGCACAACCTTCCGGAGTTGCCCCTAGGGATCGTGGCGATCCGGCCCGGCACCGTGCTGGCCGCCGTCGACTACTTCGCCATACGCTTACGAGGGAAGAGCAGCCACGCGGCGCAGCCCCACAACGGGCTCGACCCGCTCCCCTGCGCCGTCGCGATCTTCACGGCACTGCAAACCCTGGTCAGCCGCCACACCGACCCGCACGACACCGCCGTGCTCAGCATCGGCCAGTTCCATGCCGGCACGTCCGATATCGTCATCCCAGAGATCGTCGAAATCCGGGGTACAATCCGAACGCTGCTGCCCCGAACGCACGACCGACTGGCGGCGTTGTTCCGCCAAATCGTCGACAACACGGCCGCGGCGCACGGGGTGCACGTGGACCTGGACTACAACGCGGCCTACCCGCCCACGATCAACACGCCCGATCAGGCCGAACTGGCGGAGCGCGCGGCGGCGGCGGTAGTGGGCCAGGACGGCATCAAGCGCAACCTGCCGTCACTGACCGCGGGGGAGGATTTCGCCTACATGCTGGGCGAGGTGCCGGGTGCGTTCCTCCTGCTTGGCCAGGCGGACGGAGAGACAGGCAAGACACCGCTCCATAACGGCTTCTACGACTTCAACGACGACCTCTTGCCGATCGGCGCCAGCTGCCTCGTGCGGCTGACGGAGTTGGAGTTGCAGCGGGTCTGATCGCGAGGCGGGCGTTCCTCAGCGCCGGGCAGAATGAGCAAATCCACCGGTAAGGCCGCCCGCCTCGCCACCCCCGCTGCAAGCGGGCGAGGCCGCCGGTCCGCGCCCCCACCCCCAAAAACGCCACCCCCATCTCGCCAAACCCGCCCCTACCCTGTATGACCCGCCCCATCCACCGCGACACAAACCCGCCCCGGCGCCCCGCGCCTCCACCAGGAACACGGTAAGCATGGCAAAGAACAACGTCGGCAAAGTCACCCAGGTCCTCGGCGCCGTCGTCGACGTCCAGTTCGAGGGCGAGCTGCCCTTCATCCAGAACGCCCTCATCGCCAAGAACGGCGACGCCAACCTCGTCCTCGAAGTCGCCCAGGAACTCGGCGAGAAAACCGTCCGCTGCATCGCCATGGACGCCACCGAGGGCATGGTCCGCGGCACCGAGGTCGTCGATACCGGCGCTCCCATCTCCGTTCCCGTCGGCCCCGAAACGCTTGGGCGCATCCTCAACGTCATCGGCGAGCCCATCGACGACCGCGGCCCGGTCGGCGAGAAGATGCGCTACCCGATCCACCGCCAAGCCCCCTCCTTCGAGGAACAGGCCACCTCGGCCGAAGTCCTCGTCACCGGCATCAAGGTCGTCGACCTGCTCGCCCCCTACCTCAAGGGCGGCAAAGTCGGACTGTTCGGCGGCGCCGGCGTCGGCAAGACCGTGCTGATCCAGGAACTCATCAACAACATCGCCAAGGCCCATGGCGGCGTGTCCGTCTTCGCCGGCGTCGGCGAACGCACCCGCGAGGGCAACGACCTCTACCATGAGATGGTCGACGCCGGCGTCATCAAGCTCGGCGAGAACACCACCGAAGGCTCCAAGGTCGCCCTCGTCTATGGCCAAATGAACGAGCCGCCGGGCGCCCGTGCCCGCGTGGCCCTCAGCGGCCTAAGCCTCGCCGAATACTTCCGCGACGAGGAAGGCCAGGACGTCCTCTTCTTCGTCGACAACATCTTCCGCTTCACCCAGGCCGGCGCCGAAGTCTCCGCGCTGCTCGGCCGCATTCCCTCCGCCGTGGGCTATCAGCCGACCCTCGCGACCGACATGGGCGCCCTGCAGGAGCGAATCACCAGCACCAAGAAGGGGTCCATCACTAGCGTCCAGGCCATCTACGTCCCCGCCGACGACCTGACCGACCCGGCCCCCGCCACCTCCTTCGCTCACCTCGACGCGACCACCGTGCTCAACCGCGCCATCTCCGAAAAGGGCATCTACCCCGCCGTCGACCCGCTCGACTCCACCAGCCGTTCGCTCGATCCCCGCATCGTCGGCGACGAGCACTACGAGGTCGCGCGCGAGGTCCAGCGCGTCCTGCAGACCTACAAGAGCCTGCAGGACATCATCGCCATCCTTGGCATGGACGAGCTCTCCGAAGACGACAAGCTCGTCGTCGCCCGCGCCCGCCGCATCGAGAAGTTCCTCAGCCAGCCCTTCCACGTGGCCGAGGTCTTCACCGGCTCCCCCGGCATCTTCGTCCCCATCGCCGACACGGTCCGCTCCTTCAAGGAGATCATCGACGGCAAGCACGACTCCCTTCCCGAAGCCGCCTTCTACATGGTCGGCACCATCGAAGACGCTGTGAAGAAGTCCGAGACCCTGAAAGTCCCCGCCTAACCTCTCCCCCGCTGGAGAGGGCCGGGGTGAGCCTTTTGCCTTCCCCCTCTCCCTCCGGGAGAGGGTCGGGGTGAGGGCTCGAGCAGCGGCGCCCGACAACCAGGAAGCACTGACATGCCCACCCTTCTCGAAATCGTCAGCCCCGACCGTCTGCTCCTCTCGCAGCCCGTCGACATGGCGGTCATCCCGGCCTCAGAAGGTGAGATGGGCGTTCTGCCGGGCCACAGCCCGATGATCGTTTTGCTCCGCGGCGGCACTATCGTGCTGCACGAAGGCGGCCAGCCCACCGCCCGCCTGTTCGTGAGCGGCGGCTTTGCCGAGATCACCCCCGAACGCTGCACCGTCTTGGCCGACGAGGCCGTTCCCGTGGCCGAAGTCTCCCGCGCCACCGCCGAACAGCGTCTCGAGGCCGCAAAGTCCGCGCTGGCCGAGGCCGACAAGATGGACGTCCCTGCCATCGACGCCGCCATGGCTCGCATCCAGTCCGCCGAGGCCATGCTCGCCGCCGCCGAAGCCGCCTGAAGTCTGTCACATAACCGCCACAATACCGCGGCACGCGGCTGCGTCCGGCAACCCGCGCCGCGACGCTCACGTTTCCGTTCCATGCCGCCCAGATTTTCGATGACATCGTGAAACACTGGTCGCTCGACGACGTCGCCTGGCGTCAGTTCCGCCCCGATTCTGTCGACCCGGAGATCCTGTCCCTCGTCAAGGCCGCCGCCATGGTCGAGCGCAACGGCGTCGACTACGCCGTCTATCTCGGCCGCGTCTTCCTCGATGATCCGGATTTCCGCGTCGCCGCCGACAACTGGGCCGTCGAGGAGGTCCAGCACGGCGACGCCCTCGGCCGCTGGGCCACCCTCGCCGACCCGGCCTGGGACTTCGAGGCCGCGTTCGCCCGCTACCGCGCCGGCTACAAGCTCCCGCTCGACGCCGACGCCTCCGTGCGCGGCAGCCGCACCGGCGAACTCATCGCCCGCTGCATGGTCGAAACCGGCACCAGCAGCTACTACACCGCCCTGGCCGAAGCCACGTCCGAGCCCGTCCTGCAGCAGGTCTGCCGCCTGATCGCCGCGGACGAGTATCGCCATTTCAAGCTCTTCTACGACCACATGAAGCGCTATCTCGCCCGCGAGAAGCTTGGCGTCCTCAACCGCCTGCGCATTGCCGCCGGCCGCATCACCGAATCCGAAGACGACGAACTCGCCTACGCCTTCCACTGCGGCAACGAAGCCGAAACAGTCCCCTACCAGCACGAACGCTGCATCGCCGCCTACATGGGCCGCGCCATCGCCTTCTACCGCTACCCCCACGTTGAACGCAGCATGGGCATGATCCTCAAATCCGTCGGTCTCCCGCCTCGCGGCCGCCTCTCCACGGCCGCCGCCAAACTCTTCTGGCGCCTCCTCCAACGCCGCCAGCGGAAGTTTGCGATCACTCTTGCCCACGCGCCGTGAGACCCAACACGGTTCGCCCCTCGCTAGGTCATGGAGGGATAGGGGTGAGTTAGTCCGATCCGCAGAACTCGCCAGCGCAACCGTCGGCTCAGCCGCGAGTGGCCGCTTGCCGCCGCCGCCCATCGAAGCCCTCTCCCGTCTGCGGGAGAGGTTGGGTGAGGGGCCGGGCCACTAAGACGAACCTTCCAACCCCTGGCAACGACCCCGCTTCCCCGCTAACACCACCTCCCATGAACCGACCCTTGTTCGACCCCGACACGATCGAGCGCCTGGCCCGCCTACTCACCCAGGGCGGCCTCACCGAACTCGAGCTGCACGACGACACCGCCCGCCTCCGCCTCGTCCGCGCCGCCTCCGCCAATGCGCCCGCCGTCGCGTCTGCGGCCAGCCCGGCCCCGGCGGCCCCGGCCCTCGCCGCCCCGCCTGCCGAACCTCTTCCGCCCGAGGGCGCCGTCAAATCTCCCATGGTCGGCGTCGCCTACCTTGCCCCGGAACCCGGCGCGCCGCCCTTCGTCACCCTCGGCCAGGCCGTCGCCGCCGGGCAGACCATCATGCTCATCGAGGCCATGAAGACCTTCAACCAGATCAAGGCCCCCCGCGCCGGAACCCTCACCCAGATCCTCGTCCAGCCTGGCGCCCCCGTCGAATACGACCAGCCACTCATGGTCATAACCTGAATTGTTTAACAAAATCCTGATCGCCAACCGCGGCGAGATCGCGCTCCGCATCCAGCGCGCCTGCCGCGAACTCGGCATTCCCACCGTCGCCGTCCACTCCACCGCCGATACCGACGCCATGCACGTCCGCCTTGCCGACGAAAGCGTCTGCATCGGACCACCCGCCGCCCGCGACTCCTACCTCCACATCCCCGCCATCCTGTCCGCCGCCGCCGTCACCGGCGCCGACGCCATCCACCCCGGCTACGGCTTCCTGTCCGAGAATGCCGACTTCGCCGAGATGGTCGAGGCCCACGGCATCACCTTCATCGGCCCCAGCCCGGCCCACATCCGCACCATGGGCGACAAGATCGCCGCCAAGGCCGCCATGGCCTCCATCGGCGTTCCCCTCGTCCCCGGCTCCGACGGCGCCCTCGACACCGTCGACGAGGCCCGCGCCGTCGCCGCCCGCATCGGCTATCCCGTCCTCATCAAGGCCGCTTCTGGCGGGGGAGGAAGGGGCATGAAGGTCGCGCTGCGTGAGGCCGAGCTGGAGGAAGCCTGGACCGTCGCCCGCACCGAAGCCCGCACCGCCTTCGGCGACGACGCCGTCTATCTGGAGAAGTACCTCGACCGCCCCCGCCATATCGAGCTGCAGGTGATGGCCGACGCCCACGGCAACGTCGTCCATTTCGGCGAACGCGACTGCAGCCTCCAGCGCCGCCACCAGAAGCTGCTCGAGGAGGCCGGCTCCCCCGCGTTGAGCTCGGCCCAGCGCGACGCGATCGGCCAGGTCGTGACCGACGGCCTCCGCAAGCTCGGCTACCGCAACGCCGGCACCCTCGAATTCCTCTACCAGGACGGCCAGTTCGCCTTCATCGAAATGAACACCCGTCTCCAGGTCGAGCACCCCGTGACGGAGATGGTCTGCAACATCGACCTGGTGCGCGAGCAGATCCGCATCGCCGCCGGCGCCCCGCTCGGCTACGCCCAGGCCGACATCCGCGTCGGCGGGCACGCGATCGAGTGCCGCATCAACGCCGAAGACCCCGAGACCTTCATGCCGACCCCGGGCCGGGTCGACCTGTTCCATGCCCCCGGCGGCCTCGGCGTCCGCGTCGACAGCGCGCTCTATGCCGGCTACGTCGTCCCGCCCTACTACGACAGCATGGTGGCAAAGCTGATCGTCCACGCCCCCGACCGCGCCCAGGCGATCGCCCGCATGCGCCGGGCCCTCGCCGAGTTCGCGATCCAGGGCATCAAGACCACCCTGCCGCTTCACCGCCGCATCCTCGACGCGCCCGAATTCGTGGCCGGCGACTACACGATCCACTGGCTCGAACGGTTCGTCGCCGGGAACCAGCCTTAAGCGCTCGTTTACGCCTCGCCCGTATGCTCCGCCGGGACAGCCCGGGTGGACGAATGGCATTTCTACGGCGTCACGCCCATGCAGACCGGTTGCGCCTCCTCGCCGGCGCCACCGCTGGCCTTACTCTCGTCCTCATCGCGGCCGCCCTTCTCGTGCTCTACGACGAACGTCGCCAGGCACGCGGCCAGGCCGAGCAGGCGGCCAACAATCTCGTCCTCAGCCTCGAGCGCGACGTGCGCCGCAACATCGAACTCTATGACACGTCGCTCCGCGGCACCGCCGCTGCGCTGAAACTCGTCGGCCTCGCCTCGAGCAGCCCCGAGATCCGCCACGCCGCCCTGTTCGACAGCACGATGGACGCCCCCAACTTCGGCCACATCATCATTGCGGACGCCAACGGCGCCATGCTGGAGGATTCCGGCGCCACCACGCCCGACCAGATCAGCTTTGCCGACCGGGACTGGTTCGACGACCTCAAACGCACTCCCGGAACCGACCTGCACGTCGCCTTCAGCAGCAGCACGCGCATCAGCAACCAGCGCAGCATCATCCTCAGTCGGCGGATCGAGCGGCCGGACGGGTCCTTCGCCGGCGCCGTCGCCGGCGCGATCTTCCTCGATTACTTCCATGACCTGTTCGGCAGGATACGGCTCGGCCCGGGCGATGTCGTTGTCCTCATGACGGCCGGCGGCACCGTCCTCAGCCGCCAGCCGGCGCGTGATGGTGACATCGGCCGTGAGATCCCCGGCGCCGAGGTTCTATGGCGCGTCAAGCAGGCCCCCACGGGATGGTTCGAGAACAGCAGCGCCGTCGATGGCATCCGCCGCCTCTACGCCTACCACCAGGTCGGCGAGTATCCGCTGATCATGCAGGTCGGCCTGACGATGCAGACCGTTTATGGCGATTGGGCGCGCAAGGCCGCCATCATGTCCGCCTTCCTCGCCGTCTTCGCCGTCATCACCGCCGTGCTGTTCGTTGCCATGCAGCGCGGCTTGAACCGCAGGCTCCGGCTGGAGGCCCGGCTCCAAGACAGCGAGTCGTGCTTCCGGCTCCTGGCCGAGAACGCGTTCGACATGGTCTCGCTCGTCGGCGCAGACGGCCGGCGCCGCTATATCTCGCCCGCGGGCGAGCAGCTGTTCGGCGTGCCCGTCGCCGAACTCGCCAAGACCGGCCTGCTCCCGCTTGTCCACCCGGACGATCGTCCGCTGCTGCAGGACTTCCAGCGCCGCCTCCTTGCCGGCCAGGCCGACTCGAGCAGGCTCATCCTCCGGGTCCTGAATTCTGAACGCGGCGAGGTCTGGGCCGAAGGCTCCGCCCGTCCCGTGTTCGATCCGCAAACCGGCCGCCCGGACGGCTATGTCTCGCTCTTGCGCGACATGACCGAACGCAAGCGCGCCGAAGCCGCCATGACCGAGGCCAATCGCTGGCTCACCTTGAGCGAGCAGGTCGCGAACGTGGGCCATTGGCGCTACGAGCCTGCCAGCCAACGGCTCTACTGGTCGGCACAGGTCCATCGCATCTACGGCCTCGAGCCCGACGGCCCCGAGCCAACGTTGCAGCGCGCCATCGAGGCGTGCCACCCGCTCGACCGCCGGTCGCTCCACGACGCGATCGCCGACGCGATCGCGACCGGCGTCGGTTTCGACACCCACGCCCGCCTTCTGTTGCCTCCGGACCATCTTCGTCACGTGCAGATCCGGGCCGTCGTCGAGACCGGGGCCGACCACGCCGTCACCGCGCTGTTCGGCGTCATCCTGGACGTGACCGACCAGGTTCGCGCCGCCGCCGCCCTGCAATGCCACGCCGAGCGCGAGCGCGCCGCGGTGGAAGCCACCAACGCCAAGCTCGAACGCCTGGCCAGCAGCCTCGCTGCCGCCCGCGACGAGGCCGAACGCGCCAATCGCGCCAAGTCGCGCTTCCTTGCCGGCATGAGCCACGAGTTGAGGACGCCGCTGAACGGCATCCTTGGCTACGCCCAGCTGCTCGCGCAGGAGGGGGGGCTGAACTCGACGCAGTCCGGCCGTGTCGGATGCATGCTGACCGCTGGTCAGCACCTGCTCGACATGGTCAACCAGGTGTTGAGCCTGGCCGAGGTCGAGGCCGGCCAGACTGGCCTCCGGCTCACGGAGGTCGATCCGGCCGCCCTGGCCCGCCATTGCCTCGAACTGATGCGCCCGGCTGCCGAGGCGAGCGGCCTGGCGCTTCACTTCACCGCCGACCTGGACGTTCCGGCCAAGCTCTCGACCGACGCCACGCGGCTCCGTCAGATCCTGCTCAACATCCTTGCCAACGCCGTCAAGTTCACCCCCAGCGGGTCGGTCGCCGTGCACGTCGCGGTCGACGCCGACACGCTGCGGATCGTGGTGGCGGACACCGGTCCGGGGATCAGGCCGGAGAAGCGGCATCGATTGTTCCAGGACTTCGACCGCCTGGATACCGAGGACAAGATCGAAGGCGCCGGGCTCGGCCTTGCCCTCTCGTCGCAGCTCGCCAGCGCCCTTGGCGGAAGCCTGTGCCACGCCGACAATCCGGGCGGTGGCAGCCGCTTCACCTTGGAGCTGCCGATCGCGCGGCTTCCAAGCGTTCCCGTCCCCGTTCACGCCCCGGGGAAGGACCGCGCCGGCCCTTGCCTGTCGCGGCGGATCCTGATCGTCGACGACGTCTTGATGAACCGCGACATCGCGGGCTCCTTCCTGCGCGCAGCCGGGCACGGCGTCGCGTTCGCCGCCAGCGGCGGCGAGGCAATCGCCTTTGCCGAGGACAACGACCTCGATCTCATCTTGATGGATGTCCGTATGCCGGGCATGGACGGGCTGGAAGCGACCCGGCGCATCCGCGCCTGGACGGGCCCACGCGGCCGCGTGCCGATCGTCGCGCTCACCGCGCAGGCGTTCGCCGACCAGATCGAGGATTGCCGGAACGCCGGCATGAACGCCCATCTGACCAAGCCGTTCACGCCTGAAGCCTTGCTCGATGTGATCTCGCAGACGCTCGCCGAACCCGCACGCCCCCAACAAAACCCATTGCTCACCCGATCGACCAAGCCCCAGGGCACGTCGTCGGACGCCGCCACCCTGGGCGGCGACCGTCCCGTGCTGGACGTTGACGTGTTCGATCGAACGGCAAGTCTCCTCGATCCGGCCGCACTCGGCGGCTATCTCGAGTCGGTCGCACTCCATGGCAGGACCTTGGCGGCCGCGTTGCGCCTACCCGGCCCGATCGGTAACGAGGCGGTCGCGACCGCCGCCCATACCCTCGCCGGCAGCGCCGCCACGCTCGGCTTCGAGCGAATGGCCCATCTGTGCCGCGACCTCGAACATGCGATCGACACCGGCGCCCCGGACGTTGACGGACTGGCGGCCGCGCTGGCGGTCGCGATTGAGGCGACCCTCGACCTTATGGGGCACCTTGCCGACCGCATCTCCCTCGCCCTCGAGCCCGCGCACTGACGGCTCGCTCCGCCACATCAGCATCCCTCGAACATAGTGCAGCCGCGCCCCCGTCCTGCTAAGGTCACCTACCCGCCCAGGAACGCCAGCGTGGCCCCGAGCCAAACCCCAAGTTGATGAATGTCGCGCCGAACCATTGAGGTCACGCCCGAGCTCATGCTGCGGGCCTATCGGGTCGGCTTGTTCCCGATGGCGGAAACGCGTCGCGGCCAGCGTCTCTACTGGCTCGACCCCGAACTGCGCGGAATCCTGCCGCTCGACGGCTTCCACCTGCCCAAACGGCTGTTGCGCACGGTTCTCTCCGGTCCTTTCGAGGTCTCGTCCAACCGCGCCTTCGCCGCCGTGATCGCCGGCTGCGCCGCCGCGGCACCAGGCCGCGAGGACACCTGGATCAACGGCGATATCGAGCGCCTGTTCTTCGACCTGCACCGCCAGGGCCACGCCCACTCGATCGAGACCTGGCAGGAGGGCCGGCTCGTCGGCGGGCTATATGGCGTCTCCCTTGGCGGCGTGTTCTTCGGCGAGAGCATGTTCAGCATCGCTCGGGATGCGTCGAAGGTCGCACTCGTGCACCTCGTGGCTCGCATGCGGCTCGGCGCCTACATGCTGCTCGACACCCAGTTCGTCACCAGCCACCTCGCCCAGTTCGGCACGATCGAGGTCCCACGCGACACCTACAAAGCCTTGCTCGCCGCGGCCGTCCAGGCGCCCGCAGCCTGGCTGGCCGATCCTGAGCCAGCAACCCTCGGCGCCGAGATCAGGCAACTCTACCGGCCGGAGACCACGTGAGGGAGCCCGGCCGCATGCTCGCCCCGCTCGCGCTGCTCCTCCTGGCCGCGGCGCCGTCGGAGGCGCCGCGCACTCGACCGTCGCGCGACGTGGTCGTCAGCTACCGTGTCGAGGGTGACGCCACCCGCCTGGTTCCAGGCGGCCTGCCAGGCCCCGTCACCCTCTCGTGGGATGCGTCCGGTCAGCGTCTGCGCGCCGAGGCCGACGGGCTCAGCCAGATCGCCCTGCTCGATCTTCGCGCCCGTACTGGCCAGGCCGTCGACAACACGCTCCGGATCGCCCTCCCGCTGCCGCTCCGCCCCGACGATCTGCAGCCATTGACCCTCGACGGCGCACACCTCACCCCGGCCGGGCGCGACACCGTCGGTGGCCTGGCCTGTAATGTCTACCAGGTCGAGGTCGGGCAAGGCACGTCCAAGACCCCCGGCACGGTCTGCCTCACGCCCGATGGCGTCCCTCTCCGCGGCGAGGGCATCATCAAGGGCAAGCCCGGCAGCTTCACCGCGACGTCCGTTCGCTACGCCCGCCTGCCGTCCGAGCTGTTTACGGTTCCTCCCGGGTATATGTCGCTCGGCGCTGAGAGCGGGGGCGGGGGCTTGAGCCTGAAAAGCCTTCGCCGCCTGCTGGGGCCGGGCCAATGAACCGTCGAACCCTTGCCGTCACGATCGCCGCCGTCCTGGTGCCGGTGGCCGCCGCGGCGGAGGAGCAGCAGCCCAGCCGGCTTCCCACCCGCGACGTGGACGTGACCTACCGCTCCCAGCCCGGCGGCCCGGCCGGCCCGCAGCCGATCGACCAGCGCTCGCGCTTCTCCGCGGCCGTCCAGCGCACCCGGCTCGACCTGCCCACCCCCGGCCTGTTCTCGATCATGGATTACCGCTCCCGCACCCTCTCCATCGTCAGCCAGGCGGACCGGAAGGTGCTCGAAACCAGGAACAGCCTTCCTGTCGCCGCACCCGAATGGGTCCGTGTCGGCATCGATGAGGTCGCCGGCCTGCCCTGCACGGAGTGGCAGGCGCGCGACAGCGTCGGCCAGCCCGCCATCACCTGCTTCACGAACGATGGCGTGCTGCTCCGCGCCCGCCGTGGCCCGCAGGTGCTCGCTGTTGCCACCCGCGTCAGCTACGCCACGCAGCCGGCCGACCTGTTCGTCGTTCCGGCGGACTTCGATCGTGTCCAGAGACCCGCCCCCGGTGACCACCCGCCATGACCCGTCTCGCTACCCTTGCCGCGATGGCGCCGACCCGGATCGAACTCGTCCCCTGGACCGACCGCAAGAACCGCTTCCACCCCCTCCGGGCGACGGTGTTCGGCCTACTGCTCCTGCCCGGCCTCTGGTTGCTCGTACGCTGGCAGCTGCACGATCTAGGGGCGGAACCCGTCAACGCCGCCATCCACAGCACAGGCTACGCGACCGTCTGGCTGCTGCTCGCCTCGCTGGCCGTCACGCCACTGAAAGCCTTGTCGTCGCTGCCCAACGTCGCCGTCGTACGCCGTATGGTCGGCAACGCCGCGCTCGCCTACGCCGCCATCCACCTCACCCTGTATGCGGTGGACCAGCACTGGCGCCTGCTCACCATCGCAGCCGAGATCGTGACCCGGTTCTATCTCACGATCGGCTTCGTGGCCCTGCTCGGCCTGGTCGCACTTGGCTTCACCTCGACGGACGCTTGGGCGCGGTCCCTCGGCGCCACCTGGAAACGGCTGCACAAGCTGGTCTATGCCATCATGGCCCTCGGCCTCGTCCACTATCTGCTGCAATCCAAGCTCGACGTGTCGCAGTCGCTGCTCGCCGGCGGCGTGTTCACCTGGCTCATGCTTTGGCGCGCGCTCCCGACCGGGCGGGACCGTGAATGGCCGCCGCTGCTCGGCATCTCGATCGCGGCTGCCCTGGTCACCTTGGCCTACGAAGCCGCCTGGTATCATTTCGGCACCAAGGTCGATGCGCTAAAGGTGCTGCGCGGCGAATTCGATGTCGAATACGGCCTCCACCCCGCCGGTCAGGTGCTGCTGCTCGGCTTCGCCGCCACCGCCGCCACGGTGCTCCGGCGACTGTCCATGCGCGTCGGCGGCACGCTCCCGTTCACACTCGCCGTCTATGTCTTGGGCGCGCTCGCGTTCGACGCCGGGTCGATGTTCCGCAGCGTGTATTTCGATGACGTCTTCCCCGACGGCCCTGCCTCCTGGGTGTTCGACGCCGGCTGGGCCGCCGTCTTCGCCGTCCTCGCCGTGATGCGCTGGCGCGGGCGCGATCCCTGGCCGGCCAGGGCCGTCGACGCGATCTGGCTCGGCGCGATAGTGCTCCAGGTGGCCATCCCCGGCCCGCTCACCCGGGGCGCGGGCGCCGCGTCGGCCGTGATCGTCCTCGGCGTGGGCGCGATGCTCGGCCCCTGGCTGTGGGCCCTGTCGCGCCGCACCGGCATGCTCGCATTCCTGCTCGCTGTCGCGCTCGCCGCCGAAGCCGCAACCCGCGTTTAGCCGGTCGCCTGCGGGTACAATGCCTTCGCCGCCTTCAGTACCTCTGCCGCATGGCCCGGCACCTTCACCTTGCGCCAGATCCTCGACACCTTGCCCGCTCCGTCGACCAGCACCGTGCTCCGGTCGATCCCCACGTAGCTCTTGCCATACATCGACTTCTCGACCCACGCCCCGTAAGCCTCGACCACCGTGCCCTCCACATCGGCCGCCAGAGGGAAGGTCAGCCCATACTTCTCCGCAAACTTCTCCTGCGCCTTCACGCTGTCCTTCGACAGCCCGACCACCTCGAGCCCGAGCCCGCTCATCTCGCCCAGCGCTTCCTGGAACGCCTGCGCCTCCTTGGTGCAGCCCGGCGTGTCCGCCTTCGGGTAGAAGTAAAGCACGAATGGCCGGCCCTTCATGGCGGCCAGGCTCACGGTCCGGCCGCCACTCGCCGGCAGGGTGAAGTCGGGCGCCGGCTCGCCCTCGCTGATGCTCATACGATCGCTCCGATCCGCTGGACAAACAGGCCGCGAACGCTCGCCGCCACCCTTTCCATCGTGGCATGCAGTCCCGGCAGGTCAAGCGTCCCGCCGACCACCGTTCCTGTGGCCCGCAGCAGCGCCGCGGCTGCCGCCGGGGGCAACGGCTCGGTCGCGCGCCCGACGGTGATGCGAAGCATGCTCTGCACCGTCCGCCACAGCAGGTCCGCACGGATCAGCGTCGCGGCCTCCGCCTCGGCCAGCGCGCCAGTCGCCGCAAGATGCTGCAGCGCCTCGGCTGTCATCTGCCGCACCGGCTGCACCCGCTCCGTCAGTTGCAGCACCTGCGCCACGAACTCGACTTCCATGCCGCCGCCATCGCGCATCTTCACGTCCCACGGCCCGGACGGTGGCAGCTCGCGCATCAGGCGCGCGCGCATCGCGGCCGCGTCCTCCCGCGTGATCCGCGGCAGCACGGGCGTCAGCAGCGCCGCGGTGATCGCGCGCCCGGCGCGCGCGCGGATCGCCGGATTGCCCGCCACCACCCGCGCCCGGGTCAGCGCCATCCGCTCCCACGTCCACGCTTCGCCCGCGTGATACTGTGCGAACCCCGCCAAGGGCACCGCGACCGGCCCCTTGTTGCCAGACGGGCGCAGCCGCGTGTCGACCTGGTAGAGCGGGCCCTCCGCCCCCGGCGCCGTCAGGGCCGCGATGAACGCGTGCGCCGCCCGGATGTAGTACTGGCTCACCGGCAACCGCTTCGGCCCGTCGCTCTCCAGCACGCCGGGCGGGAAGGTGTACAGCAGCATCAGGTCGAGGTCGGACCCGGCCATCATCTCCCGGCTGCCCGCCTTGCCCAGTGCCACGACAGCGATATCACCACCCCGAACCCGTCCATAACGCCGCACGGTGTCGCCGAGCACCGCCGGGAGCAGCGCCTGCAGCGCCGCATCGGCCAGCGCGGTGCGCGCCAGCCCGGCCGCGTCGACATCGATGGCGCCCTGCATCTGCGCCACGCATAGCCGGAACTCCTCCGCCCGCACGAATGCGCGCGTGATCGCGATCACATCTTCCAGCGCCCGCGCATCCCGAAGCCGCTCGCCGAGCACGCGGCCGCACGGCTGCGGCAGCAGGCTGGCAGGCGTCAGCAATCCTTCCAGCGCGGAGGTGGACGTCGCCAAGTGGTCCGCCAGCGACGGAGCGGCCCCCAGAACCGCCGCCACCCGCTGCAGCAGCGCCGGGTTGCGCTGAAACATCGACAACAGCCCAACGCCCGCCGGCTGCCGCGACAGCATCGCGTCGAACCGGTTGAACGCCGCATCCGGATCCGCCTGCCCCGCAAGCGCCCGCAACAGCGGCGGCAGCACCCCATCCATCAGCTCCCGCGCCCGCGGCGACCGCAGCGCCCGGATCCGGCCCGCCTGCCAGCCGCGCAGGGTCGCGACCATCCCGGCCCCGTTCTGAAACCCGAGTGCCGCCAGCCGCGCCACCGTCGCCTCCGGCAGGTCCGGGCCCGCCAGGTCCAGCGGCGCCTCGCCTTGCGGGTCCGGCACCGCTTCGAACACCTCGGCATACCGCGCGCGCACCCGCCCGAGATGCACGCCCAGCTGCGACGCCAGCGTGCCTGCATCGTCGCAGCCCAGGAACACCGCGAAGCGTGCCAACTCGTCGGCCTTTTCCGGCAGCGCGTGCGTCTGCCGGTCCCGCACCATCTGCAAGCGGTGTTCCACCCGCCGCAGCAGACGGTAGGCCACCGTCAGCTCCGCCGCCGCCCGCCGTCCCAGGCGCCCCGCCCGGACCAGGCCGCGCAGCGCGCCCAAGGTCGTCATATCGCGCAGCCCGGGGCTCCGCCCGCCCCACACCAGCTGGAGCGTTTGCGCCGCGAACTCGATCTCCCGGATCCCACCCGGCCCCAGCTTGACGTCGAACCCCGAAAGGTCCGCCTCCCGCTCGCCGAACCCGCGATGCGCGTCGATCCGCCGCTTCATTGCATGTAGGTCGGCGATCGCCGCGAAATCCAGCCGCCGCCGCCACACGAATGGCCGGATCGCACCCAGGAACGCGTGCCCCAGGGCCACGTCGCCTGCCACGGGCCGCGCCTTCGTCATCGCGGCGCGCTCCCAGTTCTGGCCCATGCTCTCGTAATATGCGATTGCGGCGGGCATCGCGACGGCGGGCGGGGTCGCCGCCGGGTCGGGACGCAGGCGCAGATCGGTGCGGAACACGTAGCCGTCCGCGTCGCGGGTCTCCATCATGGCAACCAGCGCGCGTGCGATGCGTGTGAACGTGGCCCCCAGCGTCTCCCGCTCGGGCTGCGCGTCGGGGTCGTAGAGCAGGATGAGGTCGATATCACTGGAATAGTTCAACTCGCGCGCGCCCAGCTTGCCCATCCCCAGCACCACCAGCCCGCACCCCTCGGCCGGCCGCGCCGGGTCGGGCAAGGTGAGTGCGCCCGAATCATGAGCTGCGAGCAGGAGGTGACCGACCGCAAGCCGCAGCGTCGCCTCCGCCAGCTCCGACAGGGCGGCCGTGACCCGCGACAAGGTCCATGCCCCGCCAATGTCGGCGAGCGCCACGACCAGCGCGGCCTGCCGTTTGGCCCGCCGCATCGCCGCAGCAATGGGCGCGCGCATCTGCGCCGGGCTGGTCGCCGCCAGCGCGCCCATGATGGTGCCGAGCGTCGCATCGGCCCCGTTGCGCGCGAAGGCCTCGACCGTCGCGTGCTCCCGCACCGCGAGGTCCGACAGGAACGGGCTGCCGCCGCCCACGGCCCGCAGCAACGCGGCGCCGCCCGCGGTCGCTGCAAGCGCCGCGGCATCGCTGGACCGCCCGGCGAAGCGCTCGATCAGGCGCTCGGCCGCCGCGGGGTCGGCGGCGCCGGGCCAGGACAGTGGGACGGGGAGCATCGCCCGTCACGGTGGCCTGACCGCCGGGCTGCCGTCAACGCACGGGCCGTCGTGTGATCCTCGCTGCCGCCAACCGCCTCGGCTGCGCCATGCGTGCGGTCGCCCTCGTCTTGCTCGCACTTGTCGTGGGGGCCACGGCACTCACCCTCATGCTCGCCTGGCGCCTCGCCCAGGGCCCGCTCGACATGGGCTGGGCCGCGCGCCGGATCGAGGCGGCGGCCAACATCCCGGGTGAGCCCACCCGGCTCGCGATCGGCCACGCCGACATGCGGTGGGGCGGGTTTGCCGACGGGCCGGGGCAGGGGCTCGAGCTGACGCTGGACGACGTCGTCGTCGCCGACCCCACCGGCGCCCCGGCCGCGACCGTCCATCGGGTGGACCTCGCCGTTTCCATGGGCCGGTTGCTGATCGGGCAGCTTGTCCCCCGCGCTGTCGCCGCCGAGGGCCTCGACCTGAGTCTGCAACGGGGCCTCGACGGCCGCATTGCCCTCGATCTCGGCGGCCTCGACCTCGACGACGAGGAGCCCGCGTCGGACCAGCCGGGCCCGAGCGTCGCAGACTTCCTGGCCGAACTGGCCCGCCCCGCCCGCGCGCCCGGCAGCCGGCCCCTTCGCCCAGACCTGCAACACGTCGAGGAGCTGCGTTCCATCCGCCTCGACGGCGCCGTCCTCCATTTGCGCGACAAGGCGCTCGGCCGCCCCGTGCGGATCGACATCCTGTCGATGGACCTGCGCCGACGTCCGCGCGGCGGCGTTACCGGCACCGCCTCGGGCGCGATCGCGCTCGGCGCCGTCCGCGCCACCGTCGCCCTCCAGGCCCAGCTCGCGCCGAATGGCGGCACTGCCTTGCAGCTCGCCTTCGCGCCGCTCAATGCCACCGCCGTCCAGTCTGCCGAGCCGGCGCTCGCCACCGCCGACACGCTCGACGCCGCCGTCCAGGGCGCCGCCACACTCCATCTCGATTCCGCTCTGCGGCCCGGTGCCGCCACGCTCTCATTGCAGTCGGGCGGGGGCCGGCTCGGCCTGGCGGGCGCTCTGATCGGCTTCGACAGCCTTGCGCTGGAAGCCCAGGCCGAATGGACCGACCCGGCCTGGACGCCGCCCCAACGGCTGACGCTGTCCCGCGCCCGTGCCGTCGTGCACGCCCCCGGCGGCAGTTGGCCCACGACCGCGACCCTCGCCGGGCATCTCGCCCGCGCACCCGACGGCTATGCCGGCGACGTCAACGGGACCATCGACCACCTTGCTTTCGCCGACATCGCCGCTCTCTGGCCCAAGCCCCTCGGCGGTCACGTCCGCCCCTGGCTGACCGCCAACGTCACCGGCGGGATCGCCCGCGACGGCGCCATCAAGGCCCAGTTCAAGCTGCCCCCCGACCTGTCCGGCGTCACCCTCGCCGCGATCGACGCCACGGTCCGCGGCGACGACGTGACGATCTGGTGGCTTCGGCCCGCCCCGCCGGTCGAGGGCGCCCAGGCGGTCATGACCTTCCGCGACCCTGAGCTGCTCGACATCGCCGTCACGTCCGCCCACCAGGGCCCGATTGCGCTCACCAACGGCCAGCTGCACTTCACCGGCATGGCCGACAAGGACCAGTTCCTGACGCTGAACCTCGACCTGGCCGGCACTGCGCCCGACCTGCTGACACTGCTCAAGAACCCGGCCCTGCCGCTGCTGGCGAAAAGCCCGATCCCCATCCGCAATCCAGCCGGCGCCATCGCCGGGCATCTCACAGTCAACCTGCCGATGAAGGACGTCGTCCCCTTCGAGGAGGTCCGCATCCAGACCGCTGCGCGGCTGACGGACCTGCACCTGGGCGGCCTCGTCGCCGGCCGCGACCTCGACCACGCGGCCGTCCAGCTCGACGCCGGGTCGGACGGGCTCCATGCGCAGGGCAGGGGCTTGGTGGCCGGCGTCCCTGCCGACATGGCGCTCGACCTGGACTTCCGTTCGGGCGGTCCCGGCCAGGTGGTCCAAAAGGCCACCGCCGCAGCGCGGTTGACGGGTGCGCAGCTGGCCGCGGCCGGGCTCGAGACGGGCAGCCTGATGCCGTCGGGAAGCGCGCTCCTGGCCGCACGCTACACACAACGGCGCGACGGCGGCGGCGACGTCGCGCTATCGGCGGACCTGCACGACGCGGCGCTGGCGATCGCGGGGTGGCACAAGCCGGCCGGCACCGCGGCCGTGGCGAAGGCGCACGTGCTGCTCCGCGGCGATCGCCTCGCCGGCATCGACCAGCTCGGTGCCACTGGACCAGGCCTGGCGCTGGAGGCGCATGTCGGCATGGTCGGCGACCGTCCGCTGCTGCTGGTGCTCGACCGGCTCGCCCTTGGGTCGACGCAGGCGCAGGGCCAGGTGCGCTTCCCCTCGTCGCCGGGGGAGCCCATCCGCGCGACCCTGGCCGGACCGATGCTCGACCTCGCCGCCGTGCTTGCCGACCGGCCGGGTCCGGCAGCCGTCGACAAGCCCGGCGCGCCATGGGTCGCCGACCTGCGGTTCGACCGGGTTCGCATCGCCGAGAAGGATCCCGCCGGACTGACCGGCGTCGTGGCCCATGCCGAACAGGACGGCCGCCGGATCACCGGGCTCAGCCTGTCCTCCGCCGGGGCGGAGCAGCTGCGCGCGACGATCCGCGCCGAAGGGCGTGGCCGCCGCCTGGTGGTCAAGGCCGCGGACGGCGGCGGCTTGCTCCGGGCGGCGGGCGTCGCCGACACGGTCCAAGGCGGCCAACTCAACGTCGATGCGGCCTACGACGACACCGTTCCCGGAACGCCGCTCACCGGCACGGCCAAGATGACCGAGTTCAACGTCCGCAACGCCGCAGTGCTCGGCAAGATGCTGCAAAGTGTCACGGTGTATGGCGTCGTCGACGCGTTGCGCGGTCCGGGCCTCGTGTTCAGCACGCTCGTCCTGCCGTTCCGCTTCGAAGGCGGCGTCTTGGAGCTGACCGACGCCCGCGCGTTCAGCTCTTCGCTCGGCCTTACTGCCCGCGGGCGCATCGATACCGGGCGCGATACGATCGACTTGCAGGGCACTGTCGTGCCCGCCTACGTCGTGAACTCGCTGCTCGGCCGCATCCCGCTCGTCGGCAACCTGTTCCGCGCGGAGCAGGGCGGGGGTTTGCTGGCGGTGAATTACGGCCTGCACGGGCCGCTGGCCAACCCGTCCGTCTCCGTCAACCCGCTCTCGGCCTTGACGCCGGGTTTCCTGCGCGGATTGTTCCGCATCTTCGAGTAGGGAGGGGTTCATGGATGTCCGGGCGCTGCTGTTCGATGTGTTCGGCACCGTGGTCGACTGGCGCACCAGCCTGATCGACGAACTCTCCGCCTGGGGTCACGCCCGCAGCCTCGCCGTCGACTGGCCCGGCCTCATCGACGCCTGGCGCGGCGCCTACGCCCCGTCGATGGACCGCGTCCGCACTGGCCAGCAGCCCTGGACCAACCTCGACGCGCTCCACCGCCAGTCGCTCGAGCAGCTGGCGCCGCAATATGGACTTGCCGGGCTGGGCGCGGCGGAAATGGACTGGATCGCCCGCGGCTGGCATCGGCTTCGCCCCTGGCCCGATAGCGTCGGCGGCCTGACGCGACTGAAACCCCGCTACATTCTCAGCCCGCTCTCCAATGGCAACGTCGCTTTGCTGACGAACATGGCCAAGCATGCCGGTCTGCCCTGGGATCTGGTCCTCTGCGCCGAGATCTTCCGCCACTACAAGCCCGACCCCGAAACCTATCTCGGCGCCGCCGCCCTGCTCGGTCTTGCTCCGGCCCAGCTCATGCTCTGCGCCGCCCACAACGCCGACCTCGCCGCCGCCCAGGCACAGGGGCTCCGCACCGCCTTCATCGCCCGCCCGGCCGAATACGGCCCCCACCAATCCAAGGACCTCCGGGCAGAAGGCGACTGGGACATCACCGTCGACAGCATCGAGGCGCTGGCCGACCACCTGCTCGCATAGGAACGCCTCACTCCGGCCGGATCAGCCGGTGCTGCTTCTTCCCCGCCGACAGCTTCACCGCGCCATCCCGTAAATCCGCCACCCCCACCACGGCCGCCTCGTTGCCGACAGTCGCATCGTTCACCCGCGCGCCCCCGCCACGGATCAATCGTCGCGCCTCCCCGTTGCTCGCCGCCAGCCCGCTATCGACGAGCAAGCGCAAGACTGGCACCCCGGCCGCCAGCGCTGCCCGCTCCACCGCATGGCTTGGCAGGGTATCCGCTGCCAGTCCCTCCTCGAATGCCTGCCGCGCCGTCTCCGCGGCACCGTCGGCGGCCGCCCGCCCATGCAGCAACGCAGTCGCCTCCGTCGCCAGCACCTTCTTCGCCTCGTTGATGCCGGCGCCGGGCAACGATTCCAGCCGGGCGATCTCGGCCAAGTCCAGCTCCGTGAACAGCCGCAGGAACCGGCCCACGTCGGCGTCCTCCGCATTGCGCCAGAATTGCCAGTAGTCGTAGGGCGACAGCCGGTCCGCCCGCAGCCACACCGCGCCGCCCGCCGTCTTGCCCATCTTGGCGCCGCTCGCGGTCGTGATCAGCGGCGTCGTCAGCCCAAACACGCCATGCCCATCGGTCCGCCGGACCAGATCGATCCCGGAGACGATGTTCCCCCACTGGTCCGACCCGCCCATCTGCAGCGAGACGCCATGGCGCCGCCGCAACTCCCTGAAGTCGTAGCTCTGCAGGATCATGTAGTTGAACTCGAGAAACGTCAGCGGCTGCTCCCGCTCCAGCCGCAGCCGCACGCTGTCGAAGGTCAGCATTCGGTTGACCGTGAAATGCGGCCCAACGTCGCGCAGCAGGTCGATCCAGCCGAGCCGGTCGAGCCAATTCGCGTTGTTCACCGGGATGGCGTCCGACGGACCCTCGCCGAACCGCACGAACGGCGCGATGCATGATTGGATGCCGGCCATGTTCCGCTCGATGGCGGCGTCGTCCAGCATCTGCCGCGCCTCGTCCTTCCCGGACGGATCGCCGATTCGCGTCGTCCCGCCGCCCATCAGCACCACTGGCCGATGCCCATGCGTCTGCATCAGCCGCAGCAGCATGATCTGCACAAGGCTGCCCACGTGCAGGCTGTCGGCCGTGCAGTCGAAGCCGATGTAGCCCGATACGGGGCCAGCCAGCATCGCCGCGTCGAGCGCGGCCTCGTCGGTCGTCTGGAACACGAAGCCCCGCGCGGCGGCCTCGATCAGAAAGGGGCTGTTCGGCATGCCCGCGGGTTAGCATGACGGCCACTCACCCGGTATGGGGGATTGTGTCGGGCCAGCCCTCTGCGCATGGTCTGCGGACATGCCGCCGACCGAGACCCGCTCCTCCACGCTCCGCATCGTCCCGCGCACGCCCGTCGAGCAAGTGCGCCGAGCCAACCTGCGCTCGCGCTGGTACCACGACCTGTATCACCGCGCGCTCATGCTGCGCTGGTATGTCTTCCTGGCCGTTGGCTGCGCCGCATACCTGGCCGTCAACGTTCTGTTTGCCGGCCTGTATCTCTTGCAGCCCGGCAGCATCATGGGCGCCCGCCCCGGCTTCGGCGATGCGTTCTTCTTCAGTGTCCAGACCATTGCGACGATCGGCTACGGCCAGATGTCGCCCGCCACCGTGTATTGCAACTTGCTCGTCACGCTCGAGACGATGATGGGCCTCATCTTTCTTGCCCTCTCGACCGGCATCACCTTCGCCCGGATCAGCCGGCCGACCGCCCGCGTGGTGTTCGCGACCGTCGCGACGATCGGGCCGCAGAACGGTCTGCCCACGCTCAGCCTCCGCCTGGGGAACGAACGGCGTAGCCAGATCCTCGAGGCCGATGTCGCCGTCGCGCTGCTCCGCTACGAGACGACGGCCGAAGGCGTGACGATGCGCCGCTTCTACGACTTGTCGCTCGTGCGCTCGCACACCCCTGTGTTCGCGCTCACCTTCACGATCATGCACGTCATCGATGAACGCAGCCCGATGTTCGGACTGTCTGCCGACGACCTGCTGCAGGAGGACGCCGAGTTGCTCGTCACCGTGACCGGGCTTGAGGAACTCACGTCACAGACGGTCCACGCCCGCTACAGCTACGGCCCGGACGAGATCCTGTTCGGCCGTCGGTTCAAGGACATCTTCACAAGCGACGCCAAGGGCCGGTTGATCGACTACGCCCACTTCAACGACACCGTTCCCTCGCATGCGACCCTCCCTCGTCTCAGGGAGGGGTCAGGCGCGGAGGTGTCCTAGCTTGAAAGCCGGCGGCCGACCGGATGCCAGCCGCCCCCGCCTCAGTCGGCCGCGAGCGCCATGGCCTTGCGGGCCAGGATCTTGCCCACATGGTCCTCGATCGCCTCGCCGACCGTGTCCGCATGGGTCGCGAACACGTGGTCCGCCCCGGCATACACGCGGTAATCGACCTGGACGTTCTTCTGCGTGTTCAACTTGTCGACCAGCTTGCGCACGGCCGGCTCCGGAACCAGCTCGTCGTTGTCGCCATGCAGCATCAGGCCGCCGCACGGGCATGGCGCCAGGAAGCCGAAATCGTAGTGATTCGCCGGCGGCGCCACGCTCACCCAGCCCGAAATCTCGGGGCGGCGCATCAGCAGCTGCATCCCCACGAAGGCGCCGAACGAGTAGCCGCTGATCCAGAGGCCGCCCGAGTTCGGGTTGACCATCTGCATCCAATCGAGCGCCGCAGCCGCATCGCTGATCTCGCCGAAGCCACCGTCATACTTGCCCTGGCTGCGGCCGACGCCGCGAAAGTTGAAGCGCATCACCGAAAAGCCAAGCTTCTGGAACGACTGATACATCGTGTAGGCGATGCGGTTGTTCATCGTCCCGCCATGCAGCGGATGCGGATGCAAAATCAGCGCGAGCGGCGCATTCTGCTCCTTGGAGTGGTGGTAGCGGCCTTCCAACCGGCCGTCGGGGCCGGCAAACATCACCTCAGGCATGGCGTTCCAATCTCGTTGACAGGTCGCGGCCCGGCAAAACCAGGCACGCGCTGCATTGATCCCTCGATGCCGCGGCCCATTTGACCGTCAAGCACAAACACGTTTAGCCTTCTCCGGAACGGATCGGACTTTGCAGCCCGCCAGTCGCAAAAAACTACGTCGACGCCATCCCTCGCACCGCTGCCGCACCTCCCGCGACCGGCCGGATGTGCGCTCGCTGCCGGCTGAGTGCAGTATATAGGCGGTCCCGAAGCGGTTTTCATATTGGAAATGTCGCATGGCATTCATGTTTCTGCGGGAGGCGATCCAGGCCTATCGACTCCGTGATCCGGCGGCTCGATCGAACCTCGAAGTGCTTCTTTGCTACCCAGGGTTGCACGCCGTGCTCTGGCACAAGATGGCGCACGGGCTGTGGCGCCGTGGCTACCGGTTGCCCGGGCGCTTCGCCTCCCACCTCGGCCGCATGATGACCGGGATCGAAATCCACCCCGCCGCCCGCATCGGCCGCAGGTTGATCATCGACCATGGAATGGGCGTCGTCATCGGCGAGACGGCCGAGGTCGGCGACGATGTCTATCTGTATCATCAGGTCACGTTGGGTGGCACCAGCAGCGAGCGCGGCAAGCGCCACCCGACGGTCGGCAACGGCGTCATCGTCGGGGCCGGCGCGAAGATCCTGGGCGGCATAACGATCGGCGACAACGCCCGCGTCGGCGCCAACGCGGTGGTCGTGCAGCCGGTCGCGGCGAACGAGACGGTGGTCGGCATCCCCGCCCGCCCCGTCGAGCGCGACCCGACCCGGCGCGCCATGGCCGCCGCGCCCCGCGGCGCGTTCATGGCCTATGGTACGCCATGCGAGGGCACCGTCGACCCGCTGGTTTGTACCATCGAAGCTCTTCGCGCCGAACTGATGGCGCTAGAGGCCCGCGTCTCGGCCATGCAGCGTTCAACTGCCGCCGAGTAGATGTCCACTTACCTTGACGCCAACGCGACCGAGCCATTGCGGCCCGAAGCGCGGGCGGCTGTCATCGCCGCGCTCGATCAGGTTGGCAACCCGTCCAGCGTTCACGCCGCCGGCCGCGCCGCCCGGGCTATGCTGGAGGCGGCGCGTCGCACCGTCGCCGCCGCCTTCGGCGCCGCACCTGCCGGTCTGGTGTTCACCTCCGGCGGCACCGAGGCGGATGCTCTCGCCATTGCCGGCCTCGGCGCCGGCCGTCGGCTGGTCGTCGGCGCCACCGAACACGATGCCGTGCGCGCCGCCGCCGCCCGGGCCGCGTTCCTGCGTGTCGACCATGACGGCGTTGCCGATCTTGACGCCCTCGACCGCATTCTCGCATCCGGCGCGCCGGCCCTGGTCTGCCTCATGCTTGCCAACAACGAGACGGGTACGATCCAACCGGTCGCGGACGCCGCCCGGCTTTGCCACGCGCACGGCGCGTTGATCCACGTCGACGCAGCCCAGGCCGCCGGCCGCATATCGGTCGACCTTTCGGCTCTCGGCGCCGACAGCCTCGCGCTTTCGGCCCATAAGCTCGGTGGCCCGAAGGGCGCCGGCGCGCTACTGCTGGCGCCGCGCCGCGACGTGGCGGCGCTGATCCCCGGGGGCGGCCAGGAACTGGGCCGCCGCGGCGGCACCCCGGCTCTCCCGGCTATTGCCGGCTTCGCCGCTGCGGCCGTTTGCCCGCCCGCCGACACGGCCTCGTTGCGCGACGCCCTCCAGCACGCCGCCGTGGCGTCCGGCGCGATCGTGCTCGGCGGCGACCACCGCCTCCCCAACACCGCCTGCCTCGCGCTGCCCGGCGTGCCCGCCGAGACCCAGGTGATCGCCCTCGATCTCGCCGGCGTCCAGGTCAGCGCCGGCGCCGCCTGCAGCAGCGGCAAGGTCGCCCGCAGCCACGTGCTCGACGCCATGGGCCTCGGCCCTCTTGCCGGACAAGCGATCCGCGTCAGCCTGCCCTGGTCCGCCACGCAAGCCGACGTCGTCGCCTTCACCGCCGCCTACGCCACAATGGCCCGACTTCTCACCAAGAGAGCCGCCTAGCCTCTTCTCTTGAAGGAAGCGCCCGGGGATGGGTCCATACGCGACAAGGCCGAGCCGGCGAGAGGCGTGCCCGAGCCTGCCCCACCCCGAACCCCTGCCGTGCTCTGCCTGCCATGGCACGCCCGTTCCTCAATGCCATATCGAGCCCATGCGACCGAACCGCCCCATCTACCTCGACAACCAGGCCACTACGCCCTGCGACCCGCGCGTACTCGCGGTCATGATCCCCTGGTTCACCGAGCGCTTCGGCAACCCGCATAGCGCCGAGCACCGAATGGGGCGGGAGGCCGAGCAGGCGGTGGAAGCCGCCCGCGCCGAAGTCGCCGCCCTGATCGGCGCCGACCCGCGCGAGATCGTCCTCACCTCCGGCGCCACCGAGGCCAACAACATCGCCATTAAGGGCGCCGCCCGCCACGCGGCCAGCATGGGGGACGGGCGCCGCCGGGTGATCGCCCTCGCGACCGAGCATAAGTGCGTGCTCGAAAGCCTCGCCGACCTGGCCGCCGAGGGGTTCGAGCCCGTGATCCTCCCCGTCCGTCCCGACGGCCTGCTCGACTCGGCCGTCCTGGCGGAGGCGCTCGCCGTCCCCACGCTGCTCGTCAGCGTCATGGCCGTGAACAACGAGACGGGCGTCATTCAGGATATCGCCGCACCGGCGGCTCAGGCCCGCGCCGCCGGCGCCCTGTTCCACACCGACGCCGCGCAGGCCGCCGGCACGATTCCGCTCGACGTGCACGGGGACGGGATCGACCTCCTCAGCCTCAGCGGCCACAAGCTCTATGGTCCAAAGGGCGTCGGCGCGCTCTACGTCCGCCGCCGCCCGCGTGTGCGCCTCGCGCCCCTGTTCTCCGGCGGCGGCCAGGAACGCGGCCTGCGCAGCGGTACGCTGCCCACCCCGTTGGTCGTCGGCCTCGGCGAGGCCTGCCGCCTCGTCCGCCTCGAGCGCGCCGAGGACGCCGCACGCATCGCCGCTCTGCGCGACCGCCTGCTGAACGCGCTGCCGGCCGCGACCCTCAACGGCAGCCCCGAGCACCGCATCCCCGGCAACCTCAACCTCACCTTCCCGGCCCCTGCCCTGGCGATCATGGCCGCGATCCCCGATCTCTGCGTCTCGACCGGCAGCGCGTGCAGCTCGGCCGCTATCGAGCCGAGCTACGTGCTCCGTGCCCTGGGCCTCTCCGACGACGCCGCGTCCCGAACCTTGCGCCTCGGCCTGGGACGCTTTACCTCCGCCGCCGACGTCGACTTCGCCGCACATGCGTTGGCGGACGCAGTTATCCACCTCTCACAGCCGAGGCCCTGATGCCCAAGATGACCTTCGTCGAGCGGAACGGGACCGCGCGCACCGTCGACGCCCCGCTCGGCCTCTCGGTGCTCGAGGTCGCGCACAAGCACGGCGTGGATATCGAGGGCGCTTGCGAGGGCTCGCTGGCCTGCTCCACCTGCCACGTGATCGTCGACGCCGCTTGGTTTCCGAAGCTCGCCAAGCCGACCGAGGACGAGGAAGACATGCTGGACCTCGCCTTCGGGCTGCAGCAGACGAGCCGCCTCGGCTGCCAGATCGTCATCACCCAGGCGCTCGACGGCCTGGTGGTGAAGCTGCCCGACGCGACCCGCAACGCCCAGGGCTGACATGCGTATCGTCGCTGCGATGTCGGGCGGCGTCGACAGCAGCGTGGTCGCTGGGCTGCTGACAGAGGCCGGGCACGAGGTCATCGGCGTGACCTTGCAGCTTTACGACCATGGCGCGGCAGCCAAGCGCCGCGGCGCCTGCTGCGCCGGCCAGGACATCCATGACGCCCGCGACGTGGCCGACCGGCTCGGCATCGCGCACTACGTGGTCGACCGCGAAGCCCGGTTCCGCGCCAGCGTCATCCAGAACTTTGCCGACAGCTACGCCGCCGGCGAGACCCCGGTCCCGTGCGTCCAATGCAACATGGGCGTGAAGTTCACCGACCTGCTGGCGCTTGCCCAGGACCTCGGCGCCGAGGCGCTCGCCACCGGCCATTACGTGCGCCGCGTCGACGGCCCCGGCGGGCCCGAGCTGCATCGTGCCCGCGACCCGGCCCGTGACCAGAGCTGGTTCCTGTTCGCCACCACCCCGGCCCAGCTCGCCTTCACCCGCTTCCCGCTCGGCGACATGCCGGACAAGAGCACCGTCCGTGCCGAGGCCGCCCGCCTCGGCCTCGCCGTCGCCGACAAGCCCGACAGCCAGGATCTCTGCTTCGTCCCCGACGGTCACTACGCCGACCTGGTCGGCCGCCTTCGCCCCGACGCCGCCGAGCCCGGCGAGATCGTCACCCGGGATGGCCGCGTGCTTGCGCGCCACGCCGGCGTGGCGAACTACACCGTCGGGCAGGGCAGGGGTCTCGGCGCCGCCTCGTTCGATGGCGGCGCCCGCCAGGCCGTGCTGGCCGTCGACGCCGCGCGGCGACGCATCGTCGTTGGCCCCCGTACCGCAACCACCACCCGGCTGCACCTACGCGACATGAACTGGCTGGTTGCTCCTGCCGCAAGGCGCTGCACCGTGAAACTCCGCGCCCGGGAAGTCCCGCACGGCGCAACCATCCGCCCGGAGGGCAACGGCGCCGAGATCGAACTGGACACCCCATCCCTCGCCTCCCCCGGCCAGGCCTGTGTCCTCTACGACGGCAATCGCATTCTCGGCGGCGGCTTCATCGCAACATCACGCGCGCTTGACGGCCCCGGTTCCCGCCCCGTTGACGCCAACGACCCCGTGCGGCATATCCGCCCGCCCGGGTGCGGCAGTCCTGGCCCGGCCGATGGCAGCGTAGCTCAGTGGTAGAGCAGGGGAATCATAATCCCTTGGTCGGGGGTTCAAATCCCTCCGCTGCTACCATCCGGTTCGTCGATAGCGCGCGGCAGGACGATGCGCACCGTGGTCCCGCGGCCCTCGGCGGTGTCGATGTGCAACCGGCCGCCGGATTGTTCGGCAAACCCCTTCACCATCGATAGGCCAAGCCCGGTGCCCTGGCCCGCTGGCTTCGTGGTAAAGAATGGGTCAGCGGCGTGCCGGGCTACGTGGGGCGGCATGCCGGCGCCCTCATCCTCGACCGCGACCGCAACCTCCGGCCCGTGCGCTTCGGTCCGCACGGTGATCCGCCCGCCGTCGGGTAGCGCATCGGCCGCGTTCCGCACAAGGTTCAGCAGCGCCATCTCGAACTGCGCCACATCGACCGCAACCGGCAGCGCGGCCGGGTAGGACGATACCTGCACGTGGCATCCGCCGCCTGCAATCCGGCCGAGGACCTCGTCGACCTTGTCCAAAAGGGCGTTCAGGTCGGCGTTGCTCGGATCGTGGAACTGGCGCCGGGCGAAGGACAGCATCTGATCCGTCAGCCGCGCTGCCCGGCGAACACCTGTTTCCGCCCGATCGAGCTGCTTCGTGCGGCGCGTCGCGTCGTCGGTGCCGCGCGCCTGTTCGATGCCGGCCAGCACGATCGTCATCAGATTGTTGAACTCGTGCGCAAGGCTGGAAGCCATGCTGCCCAGCGTCTCCAGCCGGCGTGACTGCTGCAGGACCGCTTCCGCCTCGCGCCGGCTGGTGACGTCGATCTGGCTGCCGAAATAATAAAGGAGGTCGCCGCGCTCGTTCAGCACCGGGCTGACATAGAGCGCGTTCCAGAACCCTGTCCCGTCCTTACGATAATTGAAGATCTCCTCGTGCACATCCTCCAGCGCCCTGAGGCGCCGGCTGATCCGGCTGATCGTCTCGGGGTCTGTCGCCTCGCCCTGCAGGAGACGGCAGTTCCGGCCCAGCAGCTCGGCCTGCGAGTAGCCGGTGAACTGCTCGAATGCCTGGTTGCAGAACACCAGCGGGTTGTCGGGCAGGTTCGGGTCCGAGAGGCACATCGGCATCCGGCTCATCTGCACGGCGGCATGGAAGATGTCCTTGCCGTCCAGCCCGTGCCCGGCCGGGACCACGTTCCGTCCCTCTCCGATGTTATGCCCCGGCGGCGTTTGCCGGCCGACGTCCGCCGTCTGCATCAAAGACCCTCGCGTAGCCGTGTAGCCCTGAGGCGCATCCCAGGCGGCGAGGGGGAGTTAACGATGAACGAAGATTCTTCAACAGCCCTGCTAGGATGAAGGCCGTTGTGCATCCTAATGGTCGAGGATGAGGTCTTGATCCTGGAGATCATGTCCGAAACCCTCGAAGACGAAGGCTACGAGGTTGTAACGGCGCACGACGGCGTGCAAGCCGTCGCGCTGCTCGATGCCAATCCCGGGCGCTTCACCGGCCTTTTCAGCGACTATCACCTTCCCGGTGGCCTGACCGGGATCGACGTCGCCCGGGCGGCACGGCTGCGGAACCCTGGCCTGCCCGTCGTACTCGCGACGGGCCGACCCGATGTGCTGGAGGCCGAGTGGCGCGCCGTGGACGGCTTCGTGCTGCTTCGCAAGCCTTACGGCCCCGCGGAGATGGTCAACGCGCTCGGGACGGTCGTCCGTCCGAGCGGGAAACCGGCTAATCGTCCTTGAGCAACCGGTCGATGTAGTCCAGTTCACGTTGCGGCCGGGTCCGGTCGGCGCCACGGCGACGCAATTCGTCCTGCAACGCGCGGCTGCGGGCCTGCTCCATGTCGGTCGGCACTTCCTGCGATCCCAGGCCGCTGCCGTCGGCCGATTGTTCGCGGCCATCGATGTCGTCGGGCAACGGGCGGCCCAGCGGATCACGTCGCGCGCTGCGGCGCCGCCCCGCTTCGCCCTGACGCTGGCCGCCATCGTCCCGATTGGTGCTGTTCTCGCCGGTGCCGCCCTGACCGGCGCCGCTATCGCCCGTCTCCTCGCCCTCACCCTCGCCCTCCTGGCCGTCCCCCTCCTGCTGCCCGCGGCCGAACTGGCGTGAGAGTTGGGCGCTCATGGATTGGCCGCCCTTCTGCAAGGCTTCAATCGCGCGCTGCTCTGCGGCGCCGGCGGCGGCGTCGCGCCCGTCCGCCATGGCCTGGTTCGCATCGCGCATGGCGAGGTCGGCGTCGTTCAGCGGTGGCGGAATTTGGCCGGTGAGGTCGCCGAAGCGCTGCATCAACTCGCCGAGCGCGCGGCGCATCGCGGCCTGGGTCCGCTGGTCACGGGCCCGGTCCTGGGATGCCGGATCCTGGGGCGGCTGGTTTTGTGCACCCTGGCTCGGAGCACCCGGCATCGGCGGCCGTACGGACGGCCGCGGCGGCGTCACGGGCGGTGGCAGTGCCACGGGCGGCGGCAGCGCGCTGGCTTCGTCGCCGCGCGTGCGGCTGCGGTCCAGCAACCCCCCCTCGCGGCGCACGATGTCCTGCACGGCGTCCATCTGCTGCTGCCCTTGCTGCCGGCGCTGAGCCCGGCGTTGCTCCCGCTGCTCGCCATGCTCGGGGCGAGCGTTCTGAAGCTGTTCGAGCAGCTTCTCCATCTCGGCCATCTGCTGCTGCGCGTCAGCCATGCGGCCTTCCTTGGCCGCCTGCTCCATCCGCTGCGCCATGCGATCGAGGTCGCGGGCGTTCATCTGCGGCTGGGTGGGGTCGAACGGCATCTCCCCCCCGTCGCGCCGGGCCTGCTCGGCCAGCGCTTCCAGGTGCTTCTGGATGGCCTCGCGAAGGGCTTCCATCTTCTTCTGCAGCTCGGCCTGAGCGGCAGGATCGGCCGGGTTTTCGCGGGCCGCGTTCATGGCGTCGCGCATCTCCTGCCTGGCCTCGGCCAACTCCTTGGCGGTGCGGTCAGGACCGCCTTCCTCGAGGGCGAGCGCCAAGGACCAGAGCCGGGCTTGCGCCTCGTCCACCGCGGCCTGGCCGTGGCCGCGGGTGAGCAGGGCGCCGACGCCGCGCAGGTTCAGCGCGACGCTGGCGGCGTTGTCGAACAGCTCCGGTTGGTCGGCGATGCCGTTCAGCGCGGCCGTGGCACCCTCGCGCTCGTCGGGGGTGCGGCTGAGCTGCTTGCGGATCGCGATGACGGCCTGGGCGGCGTGGTTGGAGAAACTGCGTTCGGGCAGGGTGAACGGCATCGCCGGGCTTTCGCCGCGCTGGCCGGCCGCGTCCCGGGCCACCATCTTGCCGATGACGGGCAAGCCGGCCCAGGGATGCGCGGTGAGGTCTTGCGCGATCGCTCCGTGGGCCGTCTTCGGGCTGCCGGCCAGCGGCGCAGCCAGCACCAGCGGCGGCGCGTCCGGGCGGTCATGGAGGATCAGCTCGCCCTGGACGGCCGAAACGCCGTAATCGTCCTCGGCTTTCCAGGCGAGCCGGGTGCGCAGGGTGGCGCGGCCGTTGCTGGCCGCCGGTCCGGGGGGCTCGGCGAACGCGATGACGGGGGGTTGGTCGGGCAGGATAGCGATCGGCCAAGCAGCCAGCGTCTCGATCCCACGGCGAACCGTCAGCCGGCCCGAGGCGGTCAGGTCACGCTCGGCCTGCCAGCTCGCGGCGTCCAGCGCCCGGAAGTCGGTCGGCTCAGTCTCGAGCGTGAGGGTGGGAGCGCTGCCGGCACCGGTCACGCTGACGGTGAGGTGGCTGCCGATCGGGATCGGCGCGGGGTGGGCGCCCGGTTGCAGGAACACCGGCGGCAGGGCGGTGTAGGCTGGGGGAGTGATCCAGGCCTGGACCAGCGTGCCGGGCGTGGCCGCGCCGGCGGGGAGGGTGGGCCAGGCAGCCGCGCGCAAGCGGGCCCAGGCCTCGGGCCCGGCAATAACGAAGGCCGCAGCGAGTGCGACGGCAACCAGGTGGCGGAGCGCCCGGCGGTCGCGGCGGGCGAGACCGGGGCGGGGCGGCCCGGCGCGCAGGCGCCCCAGCTGACCGCGCAGGCGCTCCTGATGGCGGGTCCAGAGCCAGGCGGCTTCGGCGGTGGCGGCGACAGGCCGGTCCTGCAACGCGGCGAGCGGCCGATGGCGCAGCCCGGTTTCCCGCTCCAGCCGGCGATCGACCGCCGCCGGACCCGGCGGGACGACCCGGCGCCATCCCCGCGCCAGCAGGAGGGCGACGCCCAGCGCGGCCGCGACCGGCAGCGCCAGGCGGGGCCAGGCGGGAAGCAGGGCGGGTAGATCGATCAGGGCGACCACCATCGCGGCGCCGAGCAGGCCGAGCGCCGGCCAGACTGCAGGCCAGAGCTGTTCAATCCATAGGGCGGCACGGGCCTGCGCCCGCTTGCGCCGAAGCCGTTCGTCGAGCAGCGGGTCGGGCCCGGTCACGCGAGCCAGTCCGGGATCAGCTCGTTCGCCCACAACGCCTCGACCGGCTGGCGCGGGCGGATGACCGACCATCGTGCTGGCGCATCGACCAGCACCTCGGCCGCGAGCGGGCGGGCGTTGTAGGTGGAGCTCATCACCGAACCATACGCACCGGCGTCGAGGATCGCCACGCGCGCGTGGGGCGGCAGCCGGGGCAATAGACGGGCGCGCGCGAACGTGTCCCCGGTTTCGCAAACCGGTCCCACCAGGTCGGCCGGCGCCGTGGCGGCGACGGCGTCCACCGGCGACAGCGGGACCACGCCGTGCCAGGCGTCGTACATAGCGGGCCGCAGCAGGTCGTTCATCGCGGCATCGAGCACGACGAAGCGGCGGGAACCGGTCCGCTTCTCCAGCAGGACGGTCGCCAGCAATAGCCCGGCCTGGGCCACCACCCAGCGGCCGGGCTCGAGCGCCAGGCACACGCCGAGCCCGCCGAAGGCGGCGCGAATGGCGCCGGCAAGCGCCTCGGGTGTCGGCGCCGGCTCGTTGCGGTAGCCGACGCCCAGGCCGCCGCCGCAATCGACGACCTCGACCGGGTGGCCACCCGCGCGGAGCGTGCGAACCAGCTCGGCCGTGCGGGCGTAGGCGGCGGCGTAGGGGCGGGTGGAGAGGATCTGGCTCCCGATATGCAGCGCGAGACCGACGGGGCGGATGCCGGGCAGGGTGGCGGCGTGGGCGTAGAGCGCGGCGGCGTCCGCGTAGGCAACGCCGAACTTGTTGTCGGCCCGGCCGGTGGTGATCTTGGCGTGCGTGCCGGCGTCCACGTCGGGGTTGATGCGCAACGCGACCGGGGCGGTGCGGCCCATGGTGGCGGCCAGGGCGGAGAGCATCGCCAGCTCCTCCGCGCTCTCGACGTTGAGCTGCCCGACCCCGCGCTCCAGCGCCAGGCGCAGCTCCCACTCGGCCTTACCGACGCCGGAAAAGACGATCTCCTCGCCGGGGATGCCCGCGGCGAGCGCCCGCAGCAGCTCGCCGCCGCTGACCACGTCGGCGCCGGCGCCGGCCTGGTGCACCAGGCGAAGGATCGCGAGGTGGTCGTTGGCCTTCACGGCGTAGTGGACGCGTGCGTCGAGCCCGGCAAAGGCGGCGTGCAGGGCAGCGAGGCGGGCGCGGATGGCGACCGCGGAGAGGACCCAGGTGGGCGTGCCGACCTGGTCGGCGATGGCGGCGAGCGGCACGCCATCCAGCAGCAGCCCATCGTGGCCATGGAGGCTGAGGTGGGGACGAGCGGCGACCAGCTCGGCTATGGAGGGGTCGGGGTCGGGAGCGAGGAGGGCGGCGGACATCGCGGCAGGATAGTCTGGGAGGGGCGGAGCGGTCACGGCCTTTGAAAAGGTTCGGGCGAGGCGAACGGCAAGAGCCCGTCCTAGCGTGACGGGTAATTCTTCGGGAAGATGATCTCGTCCTGCGGACCCGGGGCACTCGGGGCGCCTTTCTTGCCGCAACCGGCAAGGAGCAGGAGAGCGAGCGCGGCGGCGGCGGCAAGCTTCACGCCAGCGCTTCCTGCCAGCGGCGGGCCTGGGCAGCGACGTTGGCGGGGGCGGTGCCGCCGTAGCTGGTGCGGCTGGCGACGGACGCGTCCACGGTCAGCACGCCGAAGATGTCGGGGGTGATGCCGGGCTCCTCGGCCTGCATGTCTTCGAGGGTGAGGGCGGCGAGATCGACGCCGCGCGCCTCCGCCTTGGCGACGAGGCGGCCGGTGACGTGGTGGGCGGTGCGGAACGGGACACGGAGCACGCGCACGAGCCAGTCGGCCAGGTCGGTTGCGGTCGCGAAGCCGCTGCCGGCCATAACGCGCATGCGGCCGAGGTCGGGCGCCAGGTCGCGGACCATGCCGGCCATGGCGGCGAGGCTGAGCGAGAGCGCGTCGGCAGCGTCGAACACCGGCTCCTTGTCCTCCTGCATGTCCTTCGCATAGGCGAGCGGCAGGCCCTTCATGACGGTGAGCAGCGCGACCAGGGCGCCGGTGACGCGGCCGGTCTTGGCCCGGGCCAGCTCGGCAGCGTCCGGGTTGCGCTTCTGCGGCATGATGCTGCTGCCGGTGGTGAACGCGTCCGACAGGCGGATGAAGCCGAACGGGGCGCTGCACCAGACGATGATCTCCTCCGCCAAGCGGGAGAGGTGCATGGCGCAGATTGCGGCCGTCGACAGGAACTCGAGCGCGAAGTCGCGGTCGCTGACCGCATCGAGCGAGTTGGCGGTGGGGCGGTCGAACCCGAGGCTGGCCGCGGTCATGTCGCGGTCGATTGCGAAACTGGTGCCGGCCAGGGCGGCCGAGCCGAGCGGGCACTCGTTCAAGCGTCCCCGTGCGTCGGCAAGGCGGCCGCGGTCGCGGGCGAGCATCTCGACATACGCGAGCAGGTGGTGGCCGAAGGTGACGGGCTGGGCTGTCTGCAGGTGGGTGAAGCCCGGCATCGGGTCGGCCGCAAACTCGGCGGCGCGGCCGGCCAGCGCCCGCATCAGGTCGGCGACCTGGCCATCAAGGCCGTCGATGCTGTCGCGCACCCACAGGCGGAAGTCGGTCGCGACCTGGTCGTTGCGGCTCCGGGCAGTATGGAGGCGCTTGCCGGGCTCGCCGATGCGATCGACGAGCCGGGCCTCGATGTTCATGTGGATGTCTTCGAGGTCGTCGACGAAGGGGAAGCGGCCGGCGTCGATCTCGGCGGCGATGGCGTGGAGGCCGGTGCGGATGGCGGACTCGTCGGCAACAGTGATCACCCCGGCGCGGGCGAGCATCATGGCGTGGGCGAGGCTGCCGCGGATGTCCTGACGCCACATCTTGCGGTCGAAGCCGATCGAGGCGTTGATGTCCTGCATGATGACGGAGGGTCCGCGCGCAAACCGGCCGCCCCACTGGGCGTTCGCGTCCACGTTGCTCCGGCCCGTTTCGTCTGAACTGTTCAAGGACTCACCATGATCCTGCTGCAACGGCGCCACGCCCTGATTGCCGGGGCGGCGGCCGGCGCGACCCTAGCTTCGGCCCTGTGGCCGCGCAAACCGCTTGCGGCCGAACCGGGCGCAGGGACGGCGCTGCCGGACATCCAGTGGCGGCTGGCGGATGGGACGGTGCGGACGATCGCGGATTATGCGGGCAAGGGGGTGGTGCTCAATCTCTGGGCCACCTGGTGCGTGCCGTGCGTTGCGGAGATGCCGGCGCTGGACGCGATGGCGGGAGTGGTGGGCCCGGGAGTGGTGGTGCTGCCGCTGAGCTCGGACCGGGGCGGCGCACCGGCGGTGGAGCGGTTCTATCGGGAGCGCGGGGTAAAGAACCTTCCCGTGCTGCTGGACCCGACCGGCGCCGCGGCCCGGGCGTTGGGCGCGCGCGGGATCCCGACGACGTTGCTGATCGATACGGCCGGACAGGAGCGGGGGCGGCTGGAAGGCGGCGCGGACTGGGATAGTGCCCAGACAGTCGCGATGGTGCGGCTGTTGGGGCGAAGCTGACAGGGCGTCGCCGCCTTTTCCGTGGTGGCGGGGCTACCCATCTCCCATCCCCCAAGGGAGGGAGCCGGTTTCGATTGCGGTTCAGGTGTCGAGCGAGAGGGAGCCGCGGTTGCCGATCATGGAGAGGAGTTCGCGGCGGGTGGTGGGATCGTCGCGGAAGGCGCCGAGCATGCGGCTGGTGACCATGCTGACGCCCGGCTTGTGCACGCCGCGGGTGGTCATGCACTGGTGCCCGGCCTCGATCATGACGCCAACGCCCCGAGGCTTGAGCACCTCGTCGATGGTGTCGGCGATCTGGGCGGTAAGCCGCTCCTGGATCTGCAGCCGCTTGCTGTAAGCGTCGACCAGACGGGCAAGCTTGCTGATGCCGACGACGCGGCTGCTCGGCAGGTAGGCGACGTGGCAGCGGCCGATGATCGGCACCATGTGGTGCTCGCAATACGACTCGAGCCGGATGTCGCGGAGCAGGATGATCTCGTCGTAGCCCTGGACCTCGTCGAAGGTGCGTTCGAGCAGGGCGACAGGATCGACCGCGTAGCCCGAGAACAGCTCCTTGTAGGACTTGACCACGCGCTTGGGCGTGTCGCGCAGTCCCTCGCGGTCCGGGTCGTCGCCGGCAAGGCGGAGGAGGGTGCGGACGGCGGCTTCGGCTTCGGCTTCGGTCGGCGGCCCGGCGCTGTCTGGAGACGGGACAGGCGGCCTGGTGATGCTGTTCAAGGCGGCGGCTTTCGCAGGTTCAATCCGGGATGTGGGCATAGGGTGGGCCGCAGCAAGGTTCCGCGGCGGCGTGGACGCAGGTCAATGGACCAGGCGGCTCGCCCCCGGACCGTCGAGGCTGAAGGCGGGGATTTCGGCGTCGAAGGTCTCGCCGGTGATGCTGGCCACCATGTGATACTGGCCGACCATGATCCCGGACGGCGTCTCGAGCGGGGTGCCGGAAGTATATTCGTAGGCCTCGCCCGGTTCGAGCGTGGGCTGCTCGCCCATCACGCCGTCGCCCTCGACGACCTGCAGACGGCCTCGGCCGTCGGTGATCTGCCAGGTGCGGCGGAGCAGCTGGACCGTGTCGGGACGATGGTTCTCGATCCGCACCTGGTAGGCCCAGACCCACGACCCGCGCTCGGGTTCGGACTGGTCTTCCAGGAAGACGGCGCGGACGGTGACGGTGATGCCGTTCGAGGACCGGGTGTAGGTCACGCCGTCACTCCGCGGCGTCGAGCAGCCGGCCGGGGCCGGCGGCCGCCGCGGATCGGTCGAGGGCCTGGGTGAGGTCCTCGATCAGGTCGTCGGGGTCCTCCAAGCCGACCGACAGGCGGACGACTCCGTCGGTGATGCCGAGGCGGGCGCGCTCCTCGGCGCCGATGCGCATGTGCGTGGTGGTGGCCGGGTGGGTGGCGAGCGACTTGCTGTCACCGAGGTTGTTGGAGATGGCGATGAGGCGAAACGCGTTCATGGCGGCAAAGGCGGCGACCTGGCTGGGCAGCTCGAACGTGACGATGGTGCCGCCGGCCGTCATCTGGCGCATGGCCAATGCGTGCTGCGGATGGTCCGCCCGGGCGGGGAACCAGACCCGGCGGATCGCGGGGTGGGCGGCCAGCGCCTCGGCGACACGGGCGGCGCCGGCAGCCATGGCATCGACGCGAAGCTTCAAGGTCTCAAGGCCCTTCAGCAGCAGCCACGCATTGAAGGGCGAGAGGGCGGGACCGGTGTTTCGGAGGAAGGGCTGCAGCGTGTCATTGACCCAGGCGCTGCGGCCGAGGATGGCGCCGCCGAGGGTGCGGCCCTGGCCGTCGATGTGCTTGGTGCAGGAATAGACGACGATGTCGGCGCCCAGCTCGAACGGCTTCTGTAGGAGCGGCGTGGCGAAGACGTTGTCCACGACGACGAGGGCGCCCGCGGCGTGGGCCAGGCGGCAGACCGCCGCGATGTCGACGATCTCGAGCATGGGGTTCGAGGGCGTTTCGAGCAGGACCATGGTGGCTGGGGTGGCCAGCGCGTCGCGCCAGGCCGCGAAGCTGGTGCCGTCGACGAAGGTCGTCGCGATGCCGTAGCGGGGCAGGAGCGTGGAGACGATCCAGTGGCAGGAGCCGAACAGGGCCCGGCTGGCAACGACGCGGTCCCCGGTCTTCAGGTGGGAGAGCATGGCGGCGTGGACGGCGGCCATCCCTGTGGCGGTGGCCCGGCAGGCTTCGGCGCCCTCGATGGCGGCGAGCCGCGCCTCGAACATCTCGACGGTGGGATTGGCGAAACGGGAATACTGGTAATGTCGCTCGGCGCCCGTGAACGTGGCTTCGGCCTGCTCGGCGCTGTCATAGACGAAGCCGGAGGTGAGAAAGAGCGCCTCCGACGTTTCGTTGTGCGCGGACCGGCTCGTGCCGGCGTGGACGAGCGTGGTCGCGGTGCGGAGTGGGCGGGGAGCGGAGGTGTCGGACATGCCACGGCCTTCAGGACTTGGCCGTGGACACCTTCGGCGGGCCGGGTTGCGGCGCCGGAAGCCTCTTTAGCGCGCTTCTTTCACCTCGCCGCAATCCGGCCGGACAAAACACGAGGGCCGTCTGACAAGGCGGCGATGGCGGTGTATGCGCCGGGCGTTGCGCCGTCAACGTCGAAACCGTATAAGCCCGGCTCGCCGGGCGGCGCTTGCGGGTGTAGTTCAATGGTAGAACGGCAGCTTCCCAAGCTGCATACGAGGGTTCGATTCCCTTCACCCGCTGTCCGCTTGATCAAGTCCGGGACGATCGCCTCACCGTCGTCATACCCGTTAAGGCCGGGGCCGAAAGGAACGGGCAGGGAAGGCCGTCCAGGAACAGGCGCGCGGCGGGGACCAACTGGCCGCCGTCCTGCTCGATGGCGGCAACCAGATCCGGCCGCGGCAACACGCGCAAGTCATCATACTCGCCGTCGCCCAGGGTGCGGTGGCGCGCATGGATTTCGGTCGCGCCGAGGCTTGTGTCGATACGGACCCCAAGATCGAGCACGCCGGTCGGGTGCTGAACGAGGCAGATGGGCGTGAGCGCCGTGACAACGGTGGCGGGAAGGCCGAGTTCCTCCTGAAGTTCGGCGAGCAGGGCGCGGCGCCAGTCGGCGCCGGTCGGCGTCGCGGCGCCGTGGTCGACGCTGCCAGCGGGCGGAAGTTGCCACAAGCCGGGCTGGTAGATCGATCCTGCGTGTCGCCGGCCGATGACGATTCCGTCCGCACAGCAGAGCACGCCGCAGACGGCGACGCTGCGGACGTGGAGCTGGTTGAACAAGCTCGGGTCGGCCATTTGTGCGACGACGCGGCGGTACTCGGTCCAGTGGCCGGTGATCAGGGCGGGGGTGACGGTCTCGGCACAGAAGACCCGTCCGTTGAACAGGGGATGGGTCTCGGTGGCCCGGCGCCAGTGGGCTGCAACGGCATACTCGAGGAGCTCGGACAGGCGCGGCATGTCCCCGCTGATGCGTAACTCGATCTCCGGATCGAGCGGGATGGTGCCCCATTGCAAGGGCGGCCCCGTTGCCGGGGCGTCCGGATCAGTGCTCGGGGACGAAATGTTCGGTCACCTCGGCAGCGATGTAGCCGACTTTGCGGATGGTCGTACGGTTGAGCATGGAGCCATCGGGTTGGAGATACCACCACTGGTCCATGGTGACGTCCTTGAGGCTGTTGCCGGGGGAGAGGGCGAGGATCCATTGCCAGTGGAAGGCGCGGCCGGCAGCCTCGCCTGTGGCGGTGCCAACCATGTCGTTGGCGGTCGCTTCGAAGCGGCCGGGAGCAGTCCGGCGCATGTGCCACTGACGGTTGACCGGCGGTTCGCCGCCAAGCGTGAGGCGCTGGGTCATCACGAGGCCATCCGGGCCTTCCGGGGCACCGGTGCAGTCGGTGGTGACAATGCTGGTCGGCTGGCCGGAGCGGTCCTCGAGCACACCCCAGGACCGGACGTGGCCGGTGAAGAAGCGTATCGGGTCGAATGTCGGCGGCATGTCCTTGAATCCGGCGACCGGGAGCGGGTCGCTGCAGGCCGACAGGGCCACGACGGCGAGAAGAATGACGGCACGGGTGGGCTGGGGCATGAACGAGTAAGGCCCGACATCGGGACGAGCGTCCAGATGCCGGGCCTCGCTGGCCGCCCCTCCTTGCGGAAGGGACGGCGTTGGCAACGCTTACTTGCGGGGCGTGTTGGCGCCGCTGGTCGACGCACCAGGCGTTGCGTTCGGGTTGACCGTCTTGGTCGTGCCCGTGACGCCGCCGAGGGTGCCGGTCTTGCTGGCCGTGTCGCCCTCGATCTCGACTTCGGTCTTACGGACCGTGTCGTGGATCGTCTCGACGCGGTCAGAGGCCTCCTTGCGCAGGCCGATCTCTTCCACGACGCGGGCCTCCTTGCTGACAACGGCCTCCTCGGATGTGGCGCGCGCCTCGATGGTCCGCTCCTCGAAGGCGCCGAAGTCCGCGGCGCTGGCCGGGCGGTCGACCGGGTGACGCTCGATCCCGACCCGCTCCTCGTGAAGCGTGATCCTCTCCTCGATCGGGCGCTCGACGATATAGCTGCGAATGCGGACGGCACCCGCGGCAACCTCACGCTTGCCGACGCGGAGACGCTCCTCCATCACCTTCAACGTGTCGTTGCCCGTGACCGGCGTCGCCGCCGCGGTGCCGGCGAGGCCCATCGCGGTCGCGCCGGTCGTGGCACCGGCAACGCCGGTGGTGTAGCCGGTGTTCAGGCCGGCATCGACGGCATGGCCGGCGGTCGCGGTGTTGGAGGTCGAGGTGCCGACGGCGGAACCGGTCGTGTCGTATCCGGTCTGGCGCCACTCTTCGAGCTTCGCGTCGAAGTCGAGCGGGTCGGTGCTTTCCAGCACGTGGATCAAGTGCTGCCGATCCATCGTATGATCAGGGGTGACAACGAGCATCGAATGTCCGCGCGAGATAGCGGTGTTGTACGTCGACCGATCCTCATCGGGGACAAACAGGCTCTTGATGGAGCCCCAAAGGCCCTCGTCGTCCACCGACGAAGTGGACGTCGAGGCGTCACCTGCCAACCCGCGGCCGACGACGTGCATCGCGGCGCTCGAAAACCCGGCTGCCTCCAGGGTCTGCATGGCAGAGCGGGCCTGCGCGTCCGTCTCGTAGAGTGCAACGATCTGGTTATCGTGAACGGTCGGGTCGTAAAGACCGGTATCGTGGGCCGCAGCCTGGTTCAGGCCCATAGCGTCGTGCGTCGTACCACTCATCGAGTTGTTCCTTCAGTTGTCGAGTTGATTGGCTGGATTGTTGACGTATTCGACTTCCGCATGTTCCCGGCGCAAGCTGACTGTCTCGCGCGTCGCCTGTTCCGTCTGGTCAATCCGAACCCTGAGTTCTTCGGTCAAGAACAGACGCTTCTCGGTGACCAGGCGCTCCTCAAACACTGGGATGACGGTCACATTGCCCTCTTGCCGGATCGTCGGCACGTCCGCGACGAACATGCCCATGGGTACGCGGTCAATAAGGATATGCTGCCGCTTGAGTAACGCCTCGACCGTCTCCTCATGTTGTGTGACGGATACATGTATTCGAGCCAAGCCGGACGTCACCGTCCGTTTCCCGATGCTGATACTCTCAGCCAACACCGGGATCATGACTTCGGTCGTCGACGCAGAAGGTTCGGAGTCGACGGGTTCTATCGAAGCCAAGACCCCTCCTGTCTGCGGTGTGCGGACTGAGCGCGCGGCCTGGGAGCGAGTTCGTGCGATTACGCAAAGGTGAGCGTCACTTGCGCATCCACCGCCGACACACGGCCAGTGGCCATTCACAGGGCTCTGACAGCAGGCGATCAGGCCGGGGCTGTGATGGCATCGATGGCGGCAAGCTCGTCAGGCGTGAGGCGCCATGAACCGGCCGCGACGTTGGCGACGATCTGCTCGGGCCGGGTTGCGCCTGCGATCACGCTGGCCACGGGCGGACGGGCGAGCAGCCAGGAAAAGGCGAGTTCGAGGATGGTATGGCCGTGGGCCGTCGCGAAATCCTCGAGCTTTTCGGCGACCGCCCAGTTGCGGTCCGTCAAGTAACGGTCCGCCAGCCGCGCGGTCTTGGTCAGGCGGGCGTCGGCCGGCATGGGTGTGTTGCGCTTGTACTTCCCGGTGAGGAGGCCTGACGCGAGCGGGAAGTAGGGCAGCAGGCCAAGGCCGTACTCGCGCATGGCGGGCATCAGGTCGGACTCGTGGTCGCGGACCAAGAGGCTGACCTCGTCCTGGCAGGAGATGAAGCCGGAGAGGTTGTGCGTGCGGGCGGTCCAGGCAGCCTCGACCACCTGCCAGGCGGGCAAGTTGCTGCAGCCATAGTAGCGGATCTTGCCGGCGCGGGTCAGGTCCTCGAGGGCGCGCAGCGTTTCCTCGATCGGGGTGAGCGGGTCAGGGCGGTGCTGCTGGTAGAGGTCGATCCAGTCGGTGCGGAGGCGTTTCAGGCTCGCCTCGACGGCGGCGACGATGTAGCGGCGGCTGGCACCCTTCAGGGTCTCGGCGCCTTCGTTGCCGGGCTCGTCCATGGGCATGCCGAACTTGCTGGCCAGCACGATGTCCTTGCGCCTTGCGCCGAGCAGTTCGCCGAGGACGGTCTCGGAGCCGCCGCGGTCGCCGTAGACGTCGGCGGTGTCGAACAGGGTGATCCCGGCGTCGAGTGCGGCGTGGACCACGCGGCGGCTGGCGTCGAGGTCGATCCGGCCGCCGAAGTTGTTGCAGCCGAGGCCGATGGCCGAGACGCGGAGGCCGGAGCGGCCGAGATTTCGGGTTTCCATCAGGCGTAGAGCACTCCTCGGCTGCGGATGTGGGGCGAGTCCCAGTCCAGCTCGGGACCGACGGGGACGATGCCGTGCGGGTTTATGGTCGGGTGGCTGGTGTAGTAGTGGCCCTTGATATGCGTGAAGTCGACGGTCGGCTTGACGCCGGGCTGGGCGTAGAGGTCGCGCGCGTATCCCCACAGGTTGCGGTAGTCGGCGAGGCGGCGAAGGTTGCACTTGAAGTGGCCGACGTAGACGGCGTCGAAGCGGAGCAGGGTCGTGAACAGGCGCCAGTCGGCTTCGGTGATGATGTCGCCGCAGAGATAGCGGCGATGGGCGAGGCGGTCGTCCAGCCAGTCGAGGCTGTCGAACAGCGGATAGACCGCGGCTTCGTAGGCGGCCTGGGTGGTCGCGAAACCGGCCTTGTAGACGCCGTTGTTGACGGTCCCGTAGATGCGTTCGTTGAGCGCGTCGATCTCGGGGCGAAGGGGTTCGGGGTAGAAGTCCCCGAGCGCTGCGCCGAACGGGTCGAAGGCGGTGCCGAGCATGCGGATGATCTCGCTGCTCTCGTTGCTGACGATCGTTTCCGCGCGCGTATCCCACAGGATTGGGACGGTGACCCGGGTCGTGATGGCGGGGTCGGCGCGGGTGTAGATTTCGTGCAGGTATCGGGCGCCGTACGGGTCGGGGATGACGCCGGGGCCCGGTTCGAAGGTCCAGCCTTGGGCGCCCATGTGCCAGTGCACGACGGCGATGGGGAGCATGTGTTCGAGGCCCTTGAGGGCGCGGATGATGAGGGTTCGGTGCGCCCAGGGGCAGGCGAGGGACACATAGAGGCGATACCGGCCGGGTTCGGCGGGGAACGGGCCGTGCGGACCGAGCTGATCGCGGAACTTGCTCTCGGTGCGCTGGAAGGCGCCACCGGTCTCCGATGTGTCGTGCCACTGGTCCTGCCAGTGGCCGTCAATGAGCAGGCCCATGGAGGAAACGTCCGGCTTGGGATTTTGGGAGTATGGGTCTCACCCATACGGCGGAGCTAAGCCTTGGGGGGTGGGCGGTTCTCGGCGATCTCGTTGATGAGCTTGCGGGTGATGGCCTCACCGAAAGCGGCGAAGTCGTGGATCTCGACGACGAAGCTGCCGGGGCCGCCGGTCACGTTGTTGCGATACCATTCGGCGAGGCCGCCCGGCGGCTGCACGTGAGCGAAGGTGTAGCTCACGGGGTGGTCGTTGATGATGGCCAGGCCGTTGATGATGACGCCGGCGCGCAAGGCGTCGTCGCGGGCGGCGGAGGCGTCGCGGCCGGCATTGTTGGTGCCGTCGCCGGCGACGTCGATCACGCGGCGGCTGGTCTCGAGCGGGGCCTCGCCGATCAGGGTCATGGCGTGGTCGATGCCGGCGCTGATGCTGGTCCGGCCATAGAAGGAGCGGGGCGCGTTGGCGATGGTGTCGGCCATGGCGCGGGCGCTGTCGGCGTCGCGGACGATGGTCCAGTCCATGACGGTCTTGACCTCGTAGGAGCCGGCGAACTCCACGTAGGAGACGGCGATGGCGCCCAGCGGGCCGTTGTGGATAGCGGCGAGGACGCGGGGGTCCTGGAAGGCGGCGCTGTATCCGCGTTTCTGCAGATCGAACTCGCTGTCATCGATGCTGCGTGAGACGTCGCTGACGAGGACGAGTTCGAGGTCCACGGACTCGGCGGCGCGGGCGGCAGGGGAAAAGAACAGGAGAAGCAGGAGGGCTGCGGCGCGCATGGGGACACCTCCGGACGGAAGAAGTGATCGTGACGCGTGTCCCGGGGTGGAGGAAGGAGAATCGCGTGCGGTGTTGCGGATGTGTTTGCGGGCTGAGCTACTGGCTGGCCCAGATGATGCGATGGATCCAGGCGACCTCCGACAGGTCGAAGCTGCGGTCGCGATGGGCGGGGTTGAGGCTTTTCAATTCGATGCGGCGGGCCGAGCGGCGGGCGAGCTGCTTGGCCATCACTTCGCCGGCGTTGGTGCGGGCGACGACGCGGTCGCCGCGGCGGATGGGTGCGGCGGGGGAGACGACGACGAGGTCGCCATCGCGGAGCACCGGCTCCATGCTGTCGCCGGCAATCTCGAGCGCGTACGCGTGGGGGTCGCCGATTTCAGGCAGGCTCATCTCGTCCCATCCACCGCCGACGGGGAAGCCGGCGTCGTCGAAGAAGCCGTCGCCGCCAGCCTGGGCGAAGCCGAGCAGCGGCACGCGGCGGGGCGGCCGGGCGGAGCTGACGGTGCGGTTGCCGGTGACAAGGGCGGTGAACTGCTCGAGGCTGGCGCCGGTCGCGTCGAGCACCTTGGCGAGGCTCTCGCTGCTGGGCCAGCGGGCGCGGCCGTCAGGCATGCGGCGCTTGCTCGGGTTGAAGGTCGTCGGGTCGAGGCCGGACCGCTTGGCGAGGCCCGAGGCGGAAAGGCCATACTCGGCCGCAAGCGTGTCGAGCGCGCGCCAGATGTCGTCGTGCTTCATAGCGGCCTCGGGCCTTGCGCAGCGGTTGTCGCCGGGATCATGGCAGGAAAACCCTACCTAGGAATTAACGCCAACACAACTAGGAAAGAGACCCTTTTTGGATTCCTCGGGGAATTAGGACTCGACCTATATTATGGCGCGAGGTGGAGGATCTCGGAGGCGTGCCGGGCATGGCCGGCCGCGGTGACGCCCAGGCGGGAGTCGGGCCGGGTAGCGGCAAACCCCATCGCGACGAGCCGGTCGAGGCAGGGGCCATCTTTGAGGCCGGGCGGACGGCCGTCGGCCGCGGCCAGCACGAGGCGATGGAGGGCGGCGCGACAGCAGGTCTCGAGGTAGGGTTCGTTCCACACGGGCGGGACCGTAATGGGCGGTCGTGGACTTCTCAAGCGGTTGGGGATGGGGCAGAGACCGAGGCATGACCCCTTCCATCGCGACTGCCCTGTCCCCGATGCTGCGCCGGTTGGACGCGGAGCGGGCGCATCGGCTGGCGATCCTGGCGCTACGGCTCGGGCTGGCAGGCGGTGGCCCCGTGAAGGACGACCCGGCGCTCGCGATCGAGGCGCTCGGCTTGCGGTTCCGCAACCCGATCGGGCTCGCGGCCGGGTTCGACAAGGAGGCGCAGGCGGTACGGGGGCTGTCGCGGCTGGGGTTCGGCTTCGTCGAGACCGGGACGGTGACGCCGCTGCCGCAGGCAGGCAACCCTGCGCCCCGGGTGTTCCGGCTGGAGCACGACCGGGCGGTGATCAACCGGTACGGCCTGAACAGCCGGGGGCTGGAGGCGACCGTGGCGCGGCTGGCGGCGCTGCCGCGACGGCGGGCGGCCCCAATCGGGGCGAATGTCGGGATCAACAAGAGTGGCGCGGATCCGGAGCGGGACTATCCGGCGCTGGTCGCGGCGGTGTCGCCCTATGCGGACTACGTGGTGATCAACGTGAGTTCGCCGAACACGCCGGGGCTGCGGGACCTGCAAGGCGAGGATCAGCTGCGGCGCATCCTGGCCGCAGTGCGGGACGCCGTGCCGGTGCGGCCGCCGCTGCTGGTGAAGGTGGCGCCGGACTTGCCGGAAGCCGGGCTGGCGGCGGTGGTGGAGGCGGCGGTGGCTCATGGGATCGACGGGCTGATCGTGGCGAACACGACGATCGCGCGGCCGAACACGCTGCGGTCGATGCACGCCCGGGAGGTGGGCGGGCTGTCGGGCGCGCCGCTGCTAGTGCCGAGCACGGCGATGCTGGCGCGGGCGCACGCGCTGTCGGGCGGGCGGCTGACGCTGATCGGGTGCGGCGGCGTGGCGACAGGGGCGGACGTGCTGGCGAAGCTGCGGGCGGGGGCGCGGCTGGTGCAGCTCTATACGGCGTTCGCGTATGACGGCCCGGCGCTGGTCGGGCGGCTGAAGCGGGAGCTGCTGATGGCGATGCGGGCGGAGGGGTTCGGGACGGTGGCCGAAGCGGTGGGTGCATGAGACATCTGGACGGGATCGGGCCGCTGGTGCCGGACTATGACGGCTTCATCCTGGACCTGTGGGGGGTCGTGCATGACGGGGTGCGGCCGTATCCCGGGGCCCGGGATACGCTGCTGCGGCTGCGGGCGGCGGGGAAGCGGGTCGTGCTGCTGTCGAACGCGCCGCGGCGGGCGGAGCCGGTGCGGGTGCAGTTGCGGGAGATGGGGATCGAGGGTGGCCTATACGACGGCGTCATGACGTCGGGCGAGGCGAGCCATCTGCTGCTGCGGGACCGGCCGGACGATTGGGCGCGGCGGCTGGGGCGGCACGTGTTCCATCTGGGGCCGGAGCGCGACCGGAATGTCGTGCACGGGCTGGACTTGGTGATGGTCGACGATCCAGCTGGGGCGAGCTGTGTGCTGAACACCGGGCCGGACGACCATCTGGACCCGGCCGACCCGGCGACGTTCGACCCGGTGCTGCAAGCGTGCGCCGCGGCCGGGTTGCCGATGGTGTGCGCCAACCCGGACCTGGAGGTGATCCGGGGCGGGGTGCGGGTGGTGTGCGCGGGCACGCTGGCGGCACGGTATGCGGAGATGGGGGGCGAGGTGCGGAGCCTGGGCAAACCGGATCCGCTGATCTACGGGCCGGTGCTGGACATGCTGGGCGTGACGCGGGCGCGCGTGCTTGCGGTAGGCGACGCGTTGCGGACGGATATCGCCGGGGCGGCGGCCGCAAAGGTTGCGTCGTGCTGGGTGCTGGGCGGGCTGCACGGGGAGGCGCTGGCCGGGGACCGTGCGGCGGTCGAGGCGGAGGCGGCGCGGGCGGGCCTGGCGCCGGTGGCGGTGGTGCCGACGTTCGTGTGGTAAGGCGCTGACTGCGAGGCCCCTCACTCCAACCCCTTCCCGCAAGCGGGAGAGCGGGCGTCAGGCATGGCCCACGGCCTGACTGAGGAGGATGGGGTCGATGCGGAGGATGGCCATGGCGCGGCGCCACTTCGTCTCGTAGTCGGCGTCGAACAGCACGTCGTGGGCGGCGGGGGCGCTGAGCCAGACGTTGTTCTGCATTTCGGTGTCGAGCTGACCGGGACCCCAGTTGGCGTAGCCGAGCGCGAGCAGGCCCTCGCGCGGGCCGCCGCCGGCCGCAATCTCGTGCAGGATGTCAAGGCTTGCGGTCAGTGCGAGGTCGTCGGCGACGGGGAGGCTGCCGTCACCGGTCCAGTCCGTGGTGTGGAGGACGAAGCCGCGGCCGTGGTCGACGGGGCCGCCTTCGCACAGGCGGATCTGGCGAGCGGGCGGGGTCGGCTCGACGTCGAGCTGCTTCAACAGCGCCTCGAAGCTCGGGCGCGCGAGCGGGCGGTTCAGCACGATGCCCATGGCGCCCTCATCGGTGTGGGCGCAGACGAGGATAACGCTTTGGGCGAACGTCGGATCATCCATCGCGGGCATGGCGATCAGGAGCTGGCCGGTCAAGGAAGCGGTTTCGATCATGGCCGGTATGTTGGCGCGTTCTGGGCGGCGGACAAGCGCGAAGGTGGAGCAAGCGGCACGCGGTGGCGCGTGACAGGGAGTTGGGGGACGGCTACGACTCGGGCCTCCAAGGGGTAGGACGAACGCTGATGACCAGTGCTGCCACGATCAAGGTCGGTGACACCCTTCCGAGCATGAAGCTGACGATGGCGGGGGCCGACGGCCCGAAGGAGACGTCGACCGACGAGGTGTTCAGGGGCAAGAAGGTGGTGCTGTTCGCGGTACCGGGGGCGTTCACGCCGACATGCAGCGCCCGGCATCTGCCGGGCTACCTTCAGAACATCGAGGCGTTGCAGGCGAAGGGTGTGGAGACGATTGCCTGCATGGCGGTGAATGACGCGTTCGTGATGGGCGCGTGGGCCCGGGACCAGGGCGTGGATGGCCGCATCCTGATGATCGCGGACGGGAGCGGCGCGTTCACGAAGGCGCTTGGGGTGGAGCTGGACTTGTCCGCACGCGGGCTGGGCACGCGAAGCCAGCGGTTCGCGATGGTGGTGGACGACCAGGTCGTCAGCTCGATCGCGATCGAGCCGCCGGGCGGCTTCGATGTGAGCCGGGCGGAGAGCGTGCTGGCGGGGCTGTAGGCGCCGGGCCGACGGTTCAGGCAGCGATTGGCTGCCTGGCGTCGGACTGGAACGTTGCGGTGATGTATTCGGCCAGCGCGTCGGTCACGGGCTGGCGGGCATCGGCGCCGCGGAGCAGGAGAATGCCGAACTCCGGCAGGCGGGGCAGGCCTTCCTCGGGCCGCATGGCGCGGAGGCCATCCGGGAGCCAGGCGGTCGATCCGACGGTCACGGCGAGGCCGGCCAGGACGGGCACGTGGGTGCCGATGAGGGTGCTGGAGCAGTAGGCGATCCGGTAGGCGCGGCCGGCGGCGTCCAGCGCGCGGCGGGCCGACAGGCTCCAGGTGCAGTGGTCGGCGGCGAGGGCGACGGGCAGCGGGTCCTGGCGATGGGGCGCGTGGGTGGTGGACGTGATCCAGGAGAGCGGCCCGCGCCAGAGCGGCGTCGCGGGCCAGCCCGGAGGTTCATGGCCGTCCGAGCAGATCGTCAGGTCGAGCTTGCCGTCGCGAAGGTGCTCGACGAGTTGCGAGCTGGGTAGGCAGAGCACGTCGACCTGGACCGAGGGGTGGCTTTCGGCGAAGCGCTTGAGGATTTGCGGAAGATAGCGGAGCGCATAGTCGTCGGGCGTGCCGAGGCGGACGGTTCCCTGGACGGCGGGGGCGCGGAAGCTCGTCCAGATCTGGTCGTTCAACGACAGGAGCTCGCGGGCGCGGGTGAGCAGGAACTGGCCGTGCGGGGTGAGCTGGACGATGCCGCCCTTGCCCCTTGTGAGCAGCCGGTGGCCGAGCATGGTTTCGAGCCGCTGGATTTGCATGCTGACGGCCGACTGGGTGCGGCCGATGCGTGCGGCCGCTCGAGTGAAGCTGGAGTCCTCGGCGATGAAGACGAAGACGCGCAGCAGATCCGGATCGAGGCCGATGGGGAGGGTCATGGGAGCGCCTTGGTTGAGCGATCAAGATAGCTGATGCCTACCATCAAAGCTATTCGTTTCCGTTATGGGCCAGGGCGGACCATCTTTGTGATGACCACGGTGGTCAACGAGGAGAAGGACCATGACGACCCGGAGCATTTCAACACTGGTCGGACTTCCGCCGCGCCCGGCGCGGATCAGCGTCGGCGGGGTCTGGGCTGCGGTTCGGACGATGGTCCGGGCGCGGGAGACGCGGCGGCTGCTGTCCGAGATGGACGGGCGGATGTTGGCCGATATCGGCGTGAGTCGGGCGCAGGCGCACATGGAGGCGTCGCGGCCGTTTTGGGACGTGAACGGGCGTTGACCGGCGCTGCCGCGTCAGTGTCCTGGCCGGGTCAGGCGAGCCGCACAGTCAGCGGACCCCGCCCGGCCAGAGGACGACGCGGAATGTCTGTAGGATGATGAGCAGGTCGAACAGGATGCTGAAGTTCTTCACGTAATAGAGGTCGTAGCTGAGTTTGGAGCGGGCGTCGTCGATCGAGGCGCCGTAGGGGTAGTTGATCTGGGCCCACCCGGTCAGGCCCGCCTTGGTGGCGTGGCGCTCATGGTACAGGGGCAAGTTGCTCGCGAGCATGGCCACGAATTCCGGGCGCTCGGGCCTGGGCCCCACGAAGCTCATGTCGCCGCGGAGCACGTTGATCAGCTGCGGCAGCTCATCGAGGCGCGTCCGGCGTAGGAACCGCCCGAGGTGGGTGATGCGTTTGTCCTTGCTGGCCGCCCAGACGGCGCCGCCGCGCTCCGCATCGACGCGCATGGTGCGGAGCTTGAGGATCTGGAACTCCCGCCCGTGCTGGGTGACGCGGGTCTGGCGATAGAGAGCCGGGCCGCCATCCTCGAACTTGACCGCGATGGCGGCGGCCAGGAGGAAGGGGCTGAGCATCAGGAGGCCGACGACGCTCGCCGTCAGGTCGAGGGTGCGCTTGAGGATGCGATCGAGGGTATTCAGGTGAAATCCGTCGGAATAGAGCAGCCACCCGAGTTCGATCCGCTTGATGTCGACGCGGCGGACCTCGCGTTCAAGGAAGCCGAGGTACTCCGAGATCGGGAAGCCGTTGATCTTACAATCGAGCAGGCCTTGCAAGTCCATGCCGCGCCGCTCGTCCGGCGCGACGACGATCTCGTCGGGCCGAAGCTTCATCGCCGTGTCGCGAATGCCGCCCGGCCCGGCCAGGACGATCTGGCCGGTCGATTGGTCGATCAGACGTTGGTCCAGCTCGCCGAGCGACGGGTCGTGGAGGAAGGTGATCTGGTAACCGAGGCTCCGGCCCTCTCGCGAGAGGATGTGGACGAGGTCCCAGGCGCGGCGGCCGGCACCGAGGATGAGCAGGCGCCGGCAGAGGATGCCACGGCGGCGGAGCGCATCGAAGGCGATGCGGGCGCCCGTGGCGCTGGCGAAGGTGGCGCAACCGGCGACGAGGCCAAGCCGGGCGGCGCCGGGCGCGACGAGCAGCATTAGCGCGCTGGCGGCCAGGGCGGCGGCGGTGGCCGCGAACGGAAGACGGCCGAGCGCACGTCGCAGCGACACGGCGGCGTCCCGCCGATACAGGCCGCAGGCATACAGCGTCGAGAGGGCGGCGACCGGATACGCAGCCAAGGCGGCCACCCGATCGGTCCAGCCGAGCTGGTGCGACACGAGGAGGGCCGCCGCGGGCCAGACGATCAGCAAAGCGAGGCAGTCGAGCGCGAACAGGGCCTGACCGGTGCCAAGCGACACGGTCCAGGATTCCTGGAACGGCGCATCCCGCCGCCGTGCCGGGATGGAGAGCGACGCCGGAGGTTCCGGGCTCGAGGGGGTGAAGGAGACGATGTTCTGCGCCGATCGTGACGTGTCTGTCCGCGCCCGCTTGTAGCGCGATGAACGTGGCGATTCGAAGGTCGCTCGGTTCTGGTTCGTCACACAGGCCGCCTTCATTTTAGGCTAGGGCCGTGAGCGGGTGGGTTGCGGCACCAAGCGGATTTGGTCTCGGCGGTAGTATATCCGCGGCGCGGGTTAAGAGTGGCTTAAATTGTCAGGATGTTTTTTGCCCGGAGTCGCAATATGCGCACGCCGGCGCCCCGCACCGATGCGGCTGGACGGCGGGCCACCCAAGACGAGCGGCCCGCCTAAATCCGATCAGCCGCGGAGGTCGGCCGGCACCGTGCCGCCGTTGGCCGCCAACTGATCCATCACCTGCTTGTGCAGCCACACGTTCATGGCGGCGCTGTCGTTCGCGTCGCCGGTGTAATGCAGTTCGGTTGCGAGCGTCTTGCGGTTCTCGATGCTGCTGTCCAAGCCGAGCAGCTTCATCAGGTCGACGATCGACGTCTTGTAATTGAGCTTCTGTCCGGATTTCGCGTCCATGTCCGCAAGGACGGCCCCGACGTCGACGGTTTGCGGCGGCGTCGCCTGGGCGCCGGGCTGGGCGGTGGTGGCAGGCGCCGCCGTCTCATCGAAGGCGGCGGCTGAGGGTTGGACGCTGGTGGGCACCGGCGGCGTCGGCGCGGTCGCGTCGGTCGGCCCGGGCGGGGTCGACGGGCTGGCGGCCGGGTGGTGGAAGATCTTCGACATGATGGAGCCGAATACGCTCATGGGACTTGCTCTCGTTTGTGTGCCGGTGCAACGACCGAACAGGCAAGGCGGTTGCGACACGGTGATCCGGCTGGCTAGATCCGGCGGCGCAGGCGAAACCAGCTGAGGACTAGGCTGTCGACAGGGATGGCGGGAACCTCACGCAGGCGCCACCACCAGCGGCGGAGCAAGCGGCTGGAGGCCGGTCCGATGGCGGGCGGGCTGCGATGCGCGTCGAGCCCGGCGATGCCCAGCAGCAGCACGCATCGCGGCATATGATAGGCCGACGTGGCCGCATAGACCGGGCCTTTGGTGCCGCGGAGCAAACGCGTGACGGCGAGCACGGAGCGGACGGTGTTGCGGCCGGTGGGCTCGACGACGATGTCCTGTTCGTCGATGCCGCGCTGGACGAGCAGCTCGGCCATCAGCTCGGCCTCGGGCGGGCCGAAGCGGCCCTTGCCGCCGGTGACGACGTAGATGGGCCGGGGCAGGATGCGGCGGCCGAAGCGAACGGCGGCGCCGACGCGGTCGCGCATGGCGCCGCTGGGTGAGCCGTCCTCGCGGACGGCGGCGCCGAAGACCACGATGTAGGGCTGTTCGAACACGCGGTCAGCCCGATGACGCGGAAGCGGGCGGGGCGAGGAGGATGCGGTTGGTCGCGGACAGGGCGTCGTAGGTCTGCCGCCAGGCGGTGGCGAAGGTGGCGGCGGCGGTGCCGCGGGCTGCAAGGGTCTCCGCGATGCCGGCGATCGTCCGCGTGCCGTCGATCAGGCGCAGGATGGCGGCGGCAAGGGGCGGGAGCGCGACGGGCACGCGCAGACCATCGAAGACGAATGGGAGGACGCCGCCCGATTGGATGTTGCGCGCGATCTCGGCGGCGGGCATCTCGCGGGCGATGGGGATTGCGCCCGGGTGCATTGGGTCCGGCATGGGCCGGGTGTCGCCGGTGCGGACCGCGTAGAGGACGTGGGTGCTCATGTTACCCGCGAGATTCTCCGCCAGGGCGGCGCGGTCGAGCCAGGGAAGGGTGGCGACCTTTGCCCGGAGCTTCGGGTCGGGGAGGAAAGCGGCCGGGTCGTAGCGCATGGGCTCCACGAGGGCGGTGATGCGCAGCCCGGCGCTGCCGAGCAGGTGCGAGAGCGCGGGGATGGTGTAGGCGCGGTCTCGCGGGTTGAGCAACAGGTCGTAGAGGCCGGCGTCGCCGCCGTCGATATGGTCGCCGAAATAGCGGTTGCCACGCAGCCAGGCGGTCTCGGGCAGGTGGCGCATGATGCGGCGCGCGATGTCGAGGCGAGCCTCCGGCGACTCGTGCGGCGGGGCGAGGGTGCGCAGCGCGTCCTGGAGCATGTAGACCCCGGTCCGGCCATGGGGGGCGTAGAGCATGAGGCCGAGGGCGCCGCCAGGGGCGAGAACCGAGAGGAGTGCGCGAAGCCCGGCCAGCGGGTCTGGCAAATGGTGCAGCACCCCGCAGCAATCGATGTAGTCGAACGGGTCCAGGCCGCTGGCCGGCAGATCGAGCAGGCTGCCGTTGCGAAAGTCGAGAGTGAGGCCGCGAGCCTGGGCGCGGCCGCGGGCGATTGACTGCGCGGCGGCGGAGCGGTCGAGGTGGGTGACCTGGCCAGGGCGGCCGTCGCGGGCGAGGTGCTGGGCGAGCATGATGGCGCCGTCGCCGGTGCCGCCGCCGGCGAACAGGGCGCGCAATGGCAGGTCGCGCGGGCGGGCGGCCTGGAACCCCCAGTGATCGATCTCGCGCAGGTGGCTCGGGCTGCCGATGATGAGACGCTTGGCCTCGTCGCGCGGATCGCGGGCCGGGTAGGGATAGGCTTCGTACTGCTCGGCGAGCTGCCGGTCGGTCGCGTCGGGCATTGCGTCGGTCATGTGCGGGGCATATCCGGGATGGATGCCGGTCGCCAGATCACACCCGCCGTCGCTCTCCCTGGCACGCGGCTATTTCGGGCTCGGCGCGGAGGGGGTGTCGAAATCGGCGAACATGGGGGCGCTGCTGCGGACGGGACATGCCTTCGGGGCGTCGTTCTGCTTTTCGGTCGGCGCCGGGTGGGATGCGCGGGCGGCGCGGGCGGCCGATACGGCGGACACGCCGGGGCACGTGCCGCTGTGGCGGTTCCAGGACGTGGCGGAGTTGGCGCTGCCGCAGGGGTGTGCGCTGGTCGGCGTCGAGATCACGGACGAGGCGGTCGCGCTGCCGTCGTTCCGGCATCCTCTGAGTGCGGCCTACGTGCTGGGGCCGGAGCGGTCCGGCCTGTCGCCGGCGCTGCTGGCGCGGTGCCGGCACGTGGTGCGGATCCCGACCCGGTTCGCGCTGAACCTGGCGGTCGCCGGCGCCATCGTGCTGTATGATCGGCTGCTGCAGCATGGGCGGTTTGCGGCGCGGCCGGTCGGCAGCGGCGGCCCGGCAGAGGCCTTGGCGCCCGCCGAGGGCCATGGCGCGCCGGTGTTCCGGCGTCATGTGCCGGACTGGAAGGGATGATGGCACGCGGCGTGCTTCGCGCGGTGCCAGCATTCTCTCAAACCAGGTCCTTGTCCCATGTCGTATCTCGCGCCCGCCGATTTCGTCGTAAAAATGGTCGATGCCGGTGAGGCGAAGATCCGGATGGCGACCAAGGATGCGCTGATCCGCGCCTACATGGCCGGCGCGCTGCTGGCGCTGGCGGCCGTGTTCGCGATCACGGTCACGCAGCAGACGGGTTACAGCATCATCGGGTCGGCGCTGTTCCCGGTCGGGTTCTCGATGATCTACCTGCTGGGGTTCGACCTGCTGACGGGAGTGTTCGTGCTGACGCCGCTCGCCTGGCTGGACAAGCGGCCCGGCATCACGCTCGGGGGCGTGCTGCGCAACTGGGGGATCGTGTTCGCCGGCAACTTCGCAGGCGCGCTGACGATCGCCGTGCTGATGTCGATCGTGTTCACGTTCGGATTCTCGACCGAGCCGAACGCTGTCGGCAAGGTCATCGCCGGGATCGGCGAGGCGCGGACGATCGGCTACAAGCATTACGGCGCGGCAGGCATGCTGACCTTGTTCATCCGGGGCATGCTCTGCAACTGGATGGTGTCGACCGGGGTCGTCGGCGCGATGATCTCGACGTCGGTGAGCGGCAAGGTGATCGCGATGTGGATGCCGATCATGGTGTTCTTCTTTATGACATTCGAGCATTCGGTGGTGAACATGTTCCTGTTTCCGTCGGCGCTGATCATGGGCGGGAACTTCTCGGTGGCGGACTACATCGTCTGGAACGAGATCCCGACCGTGCTCGGCAATCTGGTGGGTGGCATCGCGTTCACCGGGCTGACGCTCTATTCGACACATGTGCGGACCGGGGCGAAGCGGGTGCTGATGGGGCGCGGTGATCTCGTGCAGTCGCCGGGCGATTGAGGGCTGGCGGGGCGGCGCCGCGGACGATGTCGCGACGCATGCCCGGCTTGCCTTGTCCTGGGGCAGTCGCAGCCGTATTTGTGCGCCCATGCGATTGATCACAGGAGTTTTCGCCGGCGCACTCGGCCTGGCATGGGCGGTGCCGGCGGCGGCGGCCGAGATGCGGCCGGCCCACGCCGGCGCGAAGCCCGGCCCGCATGCGCCCAATCCGAACGGGCCGAAGTCGATCGGGAAGTTCGAGGATTGGCAAGCGGCGACGCATGCCGAAGCCGGGCAGACGGTGTGCTACGCGTTCACGCGGGTGCAGTCCTCGACCGGCGCGGTGCCGGGGCGGGGCGACGTGGTACTGACGGTGACGCAGCGGCCAACGGGGCGGGATGCGGTGGCGATCAGCGCGGGGTTCGCCTACCCGAGCGGTGCGGAGGTGGTGCTGGTCGCGGAACGGGCGGAACTGCCGTTCTATACCAGCGGGCGGTCCGCGTTCGCGCGTGACGGGCACGCGGTGACGCTGGCGTTCGACAAGGCGCGGACGGCGGTGGCGAAGTCCCCGGCGCCCAGGAACGTGGCGGTGGCGGATACGTTCAGCCTGCGCGGGTTCGCAGCGGCCTATGCGGCGATCAACAAGGCCTGTGGCGTCAAGTGAACGCCATCGCCAAGGCGTTCGGGCTGACAGAGGCCGAGCGGGAGCGGGTACTGGCGAAGTCGGCGCTGTTCAATCCGCCCGAGGTGCAGTTGGCCGATGGACGGCGGGAGCTGGTCGGGCTGAGCCGGGAGGAGCTGGCGGCGGAGCTGGCGGCGATCGGCGAAAAGCCGTTCCGGGCCAAGCAGATCTGGCATTGGGTGTATCACCAGGGCGTCACGGACTTTGCGGCGATGTCGAGCATCGCGCGGCCGTTGCAGGCGAGGCTGGCGGAACGGTTCGTGGTCGGGCGGCCGGCCGTCGCGACCGAGCAGAGATCGACCGACGACACGCGCAAGTGGCTGTTCCGGTTCCGCGACGGGCAGGAGGCCGAGACGGTCTATATCCCCGACCGGACGGAGGATCGCGGGGCGGTGTGCATCAGCAGCCAGGTCGGCTGCACGCTGAGCTGCCGGTTCTGCCACACGGGCACGCAGAAACTGGTGCGGAACCTGGGTGCGGCGGAGATCGTCGGCCAGTTCATGGCGGCGCGCGACGCCTATGGCGAGTGGCCGAGCCCGCAGGGAGAGACGCCGCGGCTGCTGAGCACGATCGTGCTGATGGGGATGGGCGAGCCGCTCTATAATTACGAGAACGTCGCCAAGGCGATGCGGATCGTGATGGACGGCGAGGGGATCGGCCTGTCGCGGCGACGGATCACGCTGAGCACGTCCGGCGTGGTGCCGATGATGGACCGGTGCGGGGCCGAGCTGGGGGTGAACCTCGCGGTGTCCTTGCACGCGGTGACAGACGAACTGCGGGACGAGATCGTGCCGCTGAACCGGAAGTACCCGATTGCGGAGCTGATGGCGGCATGCCGGCGCTATCCCGGGGCGAGCAATGCGCGGCGGATCACCTTCGAATACGTGATGCTGAAGGGCGTCAACGACTCCGAGGTGGAGGCGCGGGCGCTGGTGCAGCTGATCCGGGGGTTGCCGGCGAAGGTGAACCTGATCCCGTTCAACCCGTGGCCCGGCAGCGCCTACGAGCCGAGCGGGCGGGAGGCGCTGCTGCGGTTCGCGCGAATCGTGTCGGAGGCCGGGTTCGCGAGCCCGATCCGCATGCCGCGTGGGCAGGACATCCTGGCGGCGTGCGGGCAGTTGAAGACGGAGAGCGTGAAGGAGCGCGCGGTGGGGTCGTCGGGCAGCCCGGCGTGACCATATCTCTGGCATGAGCGAAGAACAGCGGACAGATACGCCGGCAGATCCGGCGATCAAGCAGGCGGAGACGCTACCCAAGGAGGCCGGGGGACCAGCCGGCCCGGAGCCAACGCGGTTTGGCGATTGGGAGCAGAAGGGGCGGTGCACGGATTTCTAAGTCGTTCACCGGCATGGCCGGTCGCGAATCGCATCGGTTCCGGGTCGCGTAGCGATTGTTCATCTCGGGTGTCTATGGTAGCGCGAAGAACATAGGTTTTTCGAGGTTGCCGTGAGTCAGATCGTCAAGCCGTTCAGGACCAACCGAGAGACGGTGTATGGCCTGTTGTTGTTGCTTGCCGGGACAGCGATCTGGGTCGTTGTTGTTCTCGCCGTCGCCTATGCGCTCCAGATTCCACAGCTCGCCGCAATCGTCGCGCTGTATCTGTTCTATGCGGTGCTGCTGTATCTCGTCTATTTCATCTCCTCGCTCGTCTATCGGGCCTATGCGTTCGGCAACATGGTGCTGTTGGGGCCGAGCCAGTTTCCGCAGTTGCATGCGATGGTGGTGGACGGGGCGCGGGAGATCGGGCTCGGGCAGCCGCCGCGGGCGTTCATCTACAACTCGAACGGCTTGTTCAACGCGTTCGCGCGCCGGATCCTCGGTGGGCGGTTCGTATTCCTGACGTCCGCGCTGGTCGATGCGAGCAGCGACGAGCAGGTGCGGTTCGTGATCGGGCACGAGTTGGGGCACCATGCGGCCGGGCACCTCAACCCATGGCTGAACTTCTTGAAATTGCCGGGGCGGGCGGTGCCGTTCCTTTACCCGGCCTACTCGCGGGCACGGGAATACACGTGCGACAATGTCGGCGCGTTCCTGTCGAAGGACGTGGAGGCGTCGCGGCAGGCGTTGCAGATGCTGGGCTGCGGGTGCAAGCGGCTGAACACGTCGCTGAACTGCGATGCGTTCGCCGCACAGGAGGCGATGGTGCCGGGTCTGTTCGGGTTCCTGACGGAGATCGTGCGCGGGCATCCGCGGCTGACGCGGCGGGTGCGCAACATCCGGGCGTTCATCGCGGCGGATCGGTAGGGTTTACGCCTCCTACTATCGCTGAGGCTGGAGAGGGTCGGGGTACGCCACCCTCACCCCGACCCCCTCCCGCTGAAGCGGGAGAGGGAGAAGGATCACTCGGCGGCTTGGGCGTAGGTCTCGAGCGGGGCGCAGGTGCAGACGAGGTTGCGGTCGCCGTAGACGTTGTCGACGCGGTTGACGGGCGGCCAGTACTTGTTGGCGCGGACCCAGGGGAGGGGGAAGGCGGCCTGGTCGCGGGGGTAGGCGTGGGACCATGATGCGGCTGTGACGTCGTGGATGGTATGGGGCGCGTTCCTGAGGGGGTTGTCGACGCGGTCGGAGTCGCCGCGGGCGATGGCGGCGATCTCGGTGCGGATAGCGATCATGGCGTCGCAGAAGCGGTCGATCTCGGGGCGGGCTTCGCTTTCGGTCGGTTCGACCATGAGGGTGCCGGCGACGGGCCAGCTCATGGTGGGGGCGTGGAAGCCGTAATCCTGCAGGCGCTTGGCGATGTCCTCGACGCCGATGCCGGCTTCCGCCTGGAACGGGCGGCAGTCGAGGATGCACTCGTGGGCGACACGCCCGCCTTCGCCCTTGTACAGGATGGGGTAGTGGGCGGAGAGGCGGGTCGCGATGTAGTTGGCGTTGAGGATCGCGACCTGGCTGGCGTGGGTCAGGCCGGGACCGCCCATCATGCGGATGTAGGCGTAGCTGATCGGCAGGATGAGGGCGCTGCCGAACGGGGCGGCAGAGACGGGGCCGGGGCCGGTCGCCGGGCCGGCATCGGCACGGGCGGGGTGGTTGGGGAGGTAGGGCGCCAGGTGCGCGGCGACGCCGATCGGGCCGACGCCGGGGCCGCCGCCGCCATGGGGGATGCAGAACGTCTTGTGCAGGTTGAGGTGGCAAACGTCGGCGCCGATCAGGCCGGGGCTGGTCAAGCCGAGCTGGGCGTTCATGTTGGCGCCGTCCATATAGACTTGGCCGCCATGCTCATGGACGATGGCGCAGATGTCGCGGATCGTCGTCTCGAACACGCCATGAGTGCTCGGGTAGGTCACCATGAGCGCGGCGAGGCGGTCCTGATGCAGGGCGGCCTTGGCGCGGAGGTCGGCCAGGTCGACGTTGCCGTCCTTGTCGCAGCCGGTGACGACGACTCGGTAGCCGGCCATGACGGCGCTGGCCGGGTTGGTGCCATGGGCGCTGCTGGGAATGAGGCAGATGTCGCGCTGCCAGTCGCCGCGCGCCTGATGGTAGCCGCGAATGGCGAGCAGGCCGGCGTATTCGCCCTGGCTGCCGGCGTTCGGCTGCAAGGAGACGGCGGCGAACCCGGTGACGGCGCAGAGCCAGTCCTGCAGGCGAGTGATCAGCGTCAGGTACCCGCGCGTCTGGTCGGCGGGGGCGAAGGGGTGGATGTCCGCGAAGCCCGGCAGCGTGATCGGGATCATCTCGGCCGTCGCGTTCAGCTTCATCGTGCACGAGCCGAGCGGGATCATGCTGCGGTTGAGCGCAATGTCCTTGTCCTCGAGGCGCTTCAGGTGGCGGAGCATCTCGTGTTCGGCGTGATAGGCGTCGAAGACGGGTTGTGTGAGGATGGGGGTGCCGCGGACGAGGGCGGCGGGGATGCAGGCGGGCGCGTGTGCGAGCGGACCGCCGAGGATGTCGGCCAAGGCGATCAGGTCGTCGCGGGTGACGGTCTCGTCGAGGGCGATGGCGATGCCGGTCTCATCAAGGCGGCGGAGGTTGAAGCCGGCCTCGGCGGCGCGGGCGATCAGGGCGTCGGCCTCGGGCGCGTCGAAGGCGACGGTGTCGAAGAAGCTGTCGTGACGCGGGGCGAAGCCGGCCGCGGTTGCGGCGGCGTGGAGCAAGCGGGCCTGGAGGTTCACGCGGCGGGCGATGCGGCGGAGGCCGGAGGGGCCGTGCCAGGCGGCATACATGCCAGCGATGACGGCGAGGAGCACCTGGGCGGTGCAGATGTTGCTGGTCGCCTTCTCGCGGCGGATGTGCTGCTCGCGGGTCTGCAGGGCGAGACGGAGCGCCGGGTTGCCGGCGGCGTCCTGGCTGACGCCGACAAGTCGGCCGGGCATCAGCCGCTTGAACGCGTCGCGGGTGGCGAAGAAGCCGGCGTGCGGGCCGCCGAAGCCCATCGGCACGCCGAAGCGCTGGGCGGAACCGACGACGACGTCGGCGCCCATCTCACCGGGGGGCGTCAGCAGCGTGAGGGCGAGCAGGTCGGTGGCGACGATGGCGAGCGCGCCGACGTCGTGGGCGGCGGCGATCTCGGCATGCAGGTCGCGGAGGGCGCCGGTCGTGCCGGGGTACTGCAGAACGACCGCGAAGGGGTTGGCAGCGCGGATGGCGGCGGTGTCGCCCGGGGCGGCGTCGATGAGGGTGAGGCCGAGGGGGGCGGCGCGGGTGGCGAGCACGGCGCGGGTCTGTGGGTGGACGTCGGTCGCGACGACGACCGTGTCGGACTTCGCCTTGCTCGCAGCGTGGGCCATGGTAACGGCCTCGGCGGCGGCGGTCGCCTCGTCGAGCAGGCTGGCGTTGGCGATGGGCATGCCGGTCAGGTCGCAGACCATGGTCTGGAAGTTCAGCAACGCCTCGAGCCGGCCCTGCGCGATCTCGGCCTGGTAGGGGGTGTAGGCGGTATACCAGCCCGGGTTCTCGAGCACGTTGCGAAGAATGACGGGCGGGGTGTGCGTGCCGTAATAGCCTTGCCCGATCAGGCTTCGCTTGAGCACGTTCTGCGACGCGAGGGCGCGCAATTCGGCGATGGCGGCGGCCTCGTCGATGGCGTCGGGCAAGTCCATGGGCGCCGGTGCCTGGATGGGCGCGGGCACGGTGCTGGCGGCCAGGTCGTCGAGCGAGGTGGCGCCGACGATGTCGAGCATCGCGGTGATGTCGTCGGGGGAGGGGGCGATGTGGCGGTCGACGAAGCTGCCGGCCGCCTCCAGCGCGGTCAGTTCCGCAAGGGGGTCGAAACCGGCGTCCATCAAAGCGTCTCCACCAGGGCGTCGTAGGCGGGCTTGTCCATCAGCGCTTCGAAGTCGGCGGGGTCGGACAGAGTCATCTTGAAGAACCAGGCGCCGGCCTCGGCCTCGGCATTGACCAGGGCCGGGTCGTCGGAGAGGCCGGGGTTGATTTCGGTGATGGTGCCGGCGAGGGGAGCGTAGACGTCGCTGGCGGCCTTCACGGACTCGACGACCGCGCAGGCTTCACCTTCGGTAACGTCCCGGCCGGGTTCGGGCAACTCGACAAACACGACGTCGCCCAGCGCCTGTTGGGCATGGTCGGTGATGCCGATGGTGGCGGTGCCGTCCTCGAAGCGGACCCACTCGTGGTCCTTCGTATAACGTACGTCGGCCATATCAGTGCTCCGGTTTCAGGGCTTGGCGTAGCGGGTGGGGACGAAGGGCGTGGCCGCTGTCACGGCGGGCAGGGTCTTCCCGCGAACCAGCAGGTGGATGGGCGTGCCGATGGCGGCGAGGTCGCGGCGGACATAGCCCATGGCGATCGGGGCCTGCAGGGTGGGCGAGAAGGTGCCGGAGGTGATGGAGCCGGCGGCCGTGCCGTCGGGAGCGACGATCTGGGTGTCGGCGCGGGCCGGGGCGCGGCCGTCCGGGCAAATGCCGACGCGCAGGCGGGTGGGGCCGTGCTCGAGCTGGTCGAGCACGGGGCCGGCGCCGATGAAGTTGGCCTCGGTGCGGCGGCGCTTGCCGATGGTCCAGGCGAGGTTGGCCTCGACCGGCGTGGTGAGCTCGTCGATGTCGGCGCCATACAGGCAGAGCCCGGCCTCGAGGCGGAGGCTGTCGCGGGCGCCGAGGCCGGCGGGGAGAACGCCGGGCTGGGCGAGCAGGAGGTCGGCGAGGGCTTCGGCGTGGTCGCTGGCGACGGAGATCTCGAACCCGTCCTCGCCGGTGTAGCCGGAGCGGCTGATCCAGGCGGGGATGCCGCCGATCTCGGCTTCGGCGACGCCCATGAAGACCAGGGCGGCCGCGGCGGGGCAGAGCGGCGCCATGATGGCGGCGGCGGCGGGACCCTGAAGTGCGAGGAGGGCGCGCTGGTTGTGCTCGGCGATGTCGATGCCGGGCAGGTGCTCGACGAGGTGGCGGGCGTCGACTTCCTTGCGGCTGGCGTTGGCGACGACCAGCAGGCGGTCGCCGTAATTGGCGACCATGAGGTCATCGATGATGCCGCCCGCCTCGTTCAGCAGCAGGGTGTAGCGCTGGCGGCCAGGCTTGAGGGACTGGTAGTCGGTGGGCACCAGGCGCTCGAAGGCGGCGGCGGCCGCGTCGCCCTGGAGGGTGATCTGGCCCATATGGCTGACGTCGAACAGGCTGGCATGGGTGCGGGTGTGGACATGCTCGGCGAGCACGCCGGGGCCGTATTGGACGGGCATCTGATAGCCGGCGAAGGGGACCATCTTGGCGCCGAGCCGGCGGTGCAGCGCGTCGAGCGGGACGGTGCGGAGGAGGTCGGGCTCGTCGGGCTCGATGTTGAGCACGGGGTCTGGGACTTGGTCGGACACGCGTGCGCTACTCCCGTCATGCAGCCGCCCCACGGGTCTGGGATGCGGCCGCGAGGTCGCCAGCCGGCGTGTGCCGGCGGGTGCGACCCCCCTCTGTCCGGGAACCTGAGAGATTCGGGGCCGCGTTGGCGGTCGCCCTTACTCCGTCGGTGCGGCGGCCCCGCGATGGGACGGCCGGCTTTCCAGAGGTCCATATCCCTGGCGCGGTCCTGGGTACCTGAGCGTTTCCGGGGGCCGGTTGCGCCTTCGGTGGCTGGGTGTCGGGCCAGCAGCTCTCCCGCGGGGGATGGAATGGACCACCCCTGTATGGGGCAAAGGGATGCGGCGTTCAAGCGGATTGGCGCCGGGGGGAGGAGGTGGCGTTGCTGCCGTCTTGAGCCACCCCCAACCCCTCCCTTGCAGGGAGGGGAGACGCGCGGTGCCTGAACCCCATCCTTCCGCCCCGCTTCGGGGGGGTGCGCTCAGCGGGTGGGGCGGGCGCGGTTGGCGGCGAGTTCGGCTGGGGTGAGCTGGAAGCCGACCGAGACGCGGTAGGCGGCCGCGGTCTTCTTCTCGGTGGTGGGGAGGCGGAGCTGGAGCTCGTCGCCGGCGAGGCGGAGGTGTTCGGTGTTGGGCGGGAACTCGGCGTGGAGCATGTAGACGCGCTTGTCGAGGATCGTGTCGCCGTCGCTGACCGCGACGAAGTAGGCGACGTCGGCGATGCGGCTGTTGGAGGCCGGGCCGCGGGTGAGTTCGAGGCCGACGGAGATGGTCGCGACCGTGACGGCGCGGGTGTCGCGGACGCAGGTGCCCTCGATGCCGGTGATACGGCCATCGAGGACGCTGTCGGTGATGTCGCGGCCAGCCGTTTGGCCGCCGGCCTGGCCGATGCCGCGGAAGCGGTGCAGGTCGCCGAGGTCGCGGGGAATGCTGGGCTGGGGGCAGGGGGGCGCGAACCGGTCGGGGTCGGAGTCGCAACCGGTCAGTGTCAGGCTGGCGAGTGCGAGCATGGGCCCCGCGGCCGCGAGTTGGCGGGCGAAGCGGGTGGGCGTGGACGGCATCGGGGTCTCCGGTGGGTCGGGGTGGCGCGGCGGCCGGGGTCGGCTTATGTGTGGCGCCTGGATGGAATGCATATCGTGCGCGCCGGTGGCACGCTGGACAAGGTGGAGCGGACGATGGATGGCATGTCGGGCGATGGCATTACGGGCCGGGCCGGGCCGGGGTCGGACCAGGTCAAGCCGGAGCTGCGGGTCGTGCTGGCGGGGCCGCGCGGGTTCTGCGCCGGGGTGGACCGGGCGATCCGCGTGGTGGAGGAGGCCCTGCGGCGCTACGGCAAACCGGTCTATGTGCGGCACGAGATCGTGCACAACCGGACGGTCGTCGAGGAGCTGGAGGCGCAGGGGGCGGTGTTCGTGGAGGAGCTGGACGAGGTACCGGCCGACGCCCACGTGGTGTTCTCGGCCCATGGCGTGCCGAAATCGGTGCCCGCCGAGGCCGAGCGCCGCAACCTCATGTATCTGGACGCGACCTGCCCGCTGGTGAGCAAGGTGCACCGCGAGGCGGAGCGGCACTTCGCGGGCGGCGGGCCCGAGCAGCGGCACATCCTGATGATCGGGCATGAGGGCCACCCGGAGGTGGTAGGCACGATGGGCCAGTTGCCGCCGGGCAGCATGACCCTGGTGCAGAGCGTGCGTGACGCCGAGACGGTGCAGGCCGTCGACCCGGCGAACCTCGCCTTCATCACGCAGACGACGCTGTCGGTCGACGACACGGCGGAGATCGTCGAGACGCTGCGGCGGCGGTTCCCGCTGATCGAGGGGCCGAAGCGGGAGGACATCTGCTACGCGACGACGAACCGCCAGGCGGCGGTGAAGGCGGTGGCGCGGGATTGCGACCTGGTCGTGGTGATCGGCAGCCCGAACAGCAGCAACTCGCAGCGGCTGCGGGAGGTGGCGGAACGGGCCGGGGCGCGGCAGGCGATCCTGCTGCCGCGGGCGAACATGTGGGACTGGGTGGTGATGGAGGGCGTCAAGACGCTGGGCCTGACTGCCGGGGCGTCGGCGCCGGAGACGCTGGTGCAAGAGCTGCTGCGGCTGCTGGGCGAGCGTTACCGCCTGGTGATCGAGGAGCGGCGGGTGACGCAGGAGGACGTGGTGTTCAAGCTGCCGGCGCCGCTCGAGGCCCGCGCGACCACTTAGTCCGGGCGCGTGGCGGTCTATACCGAGGTCTCGGACGAGGCGCTGGCGGCGTTCCTGCTGGAGTATGGGTTGGGGTCGGCGGTGGCGTTCCGAGGGATCGCCGAGGGTGTCGAAAACAGCAACTTCTCGCTCCGGACCACGGCGGGCGACTTCATCCTGACGATCTATGAAAGGCGGGTCGACCCGGCGGAGCTGCCCTGGTTCCTGGGCCTCATGGAGCACCTGGCAGGGCGCGGGATCACCTGCCCGCAGCCGGTGCGGGGGCGTGATGGCCAGAGCCTGCGCCAGCTTGCCGGCCGGCCGGCGTGCATCACGACGTTCCTGCCCGGCGTGTGGCCGCGGCGGGTGCGGGTGGAGCATTGCGCGCCGCTGGGCGAAGCGCTGGCCGGGCTGCACCTGGCGGGGCGCGGATACCTGGCGGAGCGGGCGAACGCGCTGGGCCCGGCCGGGTGGCGCGGGTTGCTGTCGCGCTGCCTGCCGCGGGCGGACGAGGTGCAGGCGGGGCTGGGCGCAGAGCTTGCGGCGGCGCTGGACGCGATCCTTGCTGCCTGGCCGGTTGGGCTGGTGCGGGGGCAGATCCATGCGGACCTGTTCCCGGACAACGTGTTCTTTCTCGATGGGCGGCTGTCGGGGTTGATCGACTTCTATTTCGCGGCGACGGACCTGCTCGCCTACGACGTGGCGGTGTGCCTGAACGCGTGGTGCTTCGAGCCGGACTACCAGTTCAACGTGACGAAGGCGCGGGCGCTGCTGCGCGGCTATTCGGGCGTCCGGCCGTTGGATGCGGCGGAGCTGGCGGGGTTGCCGGTGCTGTGCCAGGGGGCGGCACTGCGTTTCCTACTGACGCGGCTGTATGACTGGGTGAATACCCCTGCTGGCGCCATGGTGACGCGAAAGGATCCGCTGGAATACCTGCGGCGGCTGCGGTTCCATCTGCGGGCGGAGGGGGCGTCGGCCTATGGCGTCTGAGGCCGTTCCACCTGAGCCGGGGGGCGGGTTCGTCGAGGTGTGGACGGATGGGGGGTGCAAGCCGAACCCGGGGCCGGGCGGCTGGGCGGCGATCCTGCGCTTCGGCGGGCATGAGCGGGAGTTGTCCGGGGCGGAGCGGGCGACGACGAACAACCGCATGGAGCTAACGGCGGCGGCGGCGGCGCTGGAGGCGCTGAAGCGCCCGTGCAAGGTGGTGGTGCACACGGACAGCGAGTATGTGCGCAACGGGGTGACGCGCTGGCACACCGGGTGGGTGCGGCGGAACTGGCGCAATGCCGCCGGCGATCCGGTGGCGAACATGGATCTATGGCGGCGCGTGCTGGACGCGGCGAAGGCGCACGAGGTGGAGTGGCGCTGGGTGCGGGGGCACGCGGGGGACCCGATGAACGAACGGGCCGACCGCCTGGCGACGGCGGCGCGGGAGGGCGCGCTGGGCTGATGCTGTAGGATGACCCATAAAGTGTCTTTTATGACCCCTAAGTTGTCTCTGTAACGACCAATATAGTTTAGCGGTCCGCCACCGGACCCAATTCACCACCAATGATTGCACAGCATTCAGCCTCGACGGTTGGGAGATACCGGTTTCCTCCAAATATCGATACAAGCACCCGTCGCATCTACGCTTACACGCCGTCCGAGCATTTACTTATGACACGGCGTGCTTGGCCAGGATTACATCTGCTTGGTGGCAGCTATCTCGGCGACTTGGACTGAGATGACCCCCATTGCTTGGGCCTTGTTCAACACCCAGGTGCCCTCATCGGGAGAGATTTCGAGCAGTTGCACGACCGCCCGGGCGGCATTCTGGCATCCTGCGAAAGCCGTGGGCTGCGGAGAAGTTGGCGTGAGCAGCGAGGGGCATCCAGAAGAGCTTGCCCTCCGCATATGTCAGTTAAGGCACACATTGGCACTATAAGGCATAGGTTGGCGCTGACCCGGTATTGGAAACCCGTGCAGCGTTAGTATTAAAAACAATGCGAATGGTAAGTCTAGTTTGAGGCCCTAGGCGTTCATCGTTCCCGTGCGACGCCGACAATTGCCGACGCAGTGTACAATGTGGATTAAAACAACCACTTCGCGCAACACGATACAAGTGACATGCAGTTTGATCTACAATATGCAACGAGGTCGGGCTTATTTTCCGGGAATGACTATCGGCGTTTCTAAGGAGCATCCCGCCGCAATTGCACCGGTTAGGCCACCTTGTCCAGATGGACAGCAAACCGGAAGATCGAGCGGGCGATGATTGATGAAGCTGGCGCAACCTACCTAGCAGCTACGGTCTGTTCACCAGTTGAAAGCTACATGGCTAGTCTCATCCGGCCACATCGCATAGAGTGCTGGGCTTAAAAGGTGGCTGAGAGGCGTGAAGTGGCCAGAGGTCGAAGGAACGACGGCGGAGGAGCCATCTTAGTCATCATAGGGCTAATTATCATAGCTGTTGTGTTCACAGTTATCACTGGCCTTGTTTATGGTGGTGCGTTGATGATCGTTGTGGGCGCCATTCTTACGCTGATTGGAGTTCCGGAGGAGCCGTCTCCGCCAGCCTACCTGGCAAAAATTCCTTCAATTAAGGTGCGGGAGCATAACGAAAATGCGCTTCTTCTTGAAACGAGTGAGGAAATTGTTCGCATTTACGCCCACGGGGACAGTTTAGACTTCAGACGAACGGTTGGGTCTAACCATCGACTTTTTGATCGTCGATCCTCGGAAGCCGAGAACCTCAACGAGCAACTTCAGGCTATGTTCGCCCGCGCGGACAGCCAAACTACGAGGCTTTCCGAACTACGCGCCGAGCAAAAAAGGCTTATGGACAACTGGAGCGATGAACATGGCTCTTGGCAGAGCCGGATGGCTTGCAGGCAAGGCTTCCAGTTGGCGGCGGTTGCGTATATACCGACAGTATTGGTCGTTGCCGTCATACCTAGCAGTCTAGGTCCTCAGATATCAGCAAGCGTGGCCAAGTTAATCTGGTTCAATGTTTCAGAGCTGAGGCCGTATTACATGGCGCTCACATGCGGGACCATTGTTTCATCGGTTGTAGGATTGCTTTCAGGTTTCTCGCTGCGAAGCAATTTGGCTGCCCAAGGCCGCCTACAGTCTTCCAGTTGGCTGCGCGAACAGGCAGACGCGATCTCTGGGACTGAAAACGAAGGGGGCAAGGCTAAAACGTCGAGGCGGTCGGGTAATCGATCAGGAAATTTTCGTCGTGACCGAGCACGGTTTAACGAGTCTGGCCAGAAGCAAGAGAGTCAAACAAGTGCTGAGCCACAACGGAAGCAATGGTCTGAAATCCTGGGTGTACGTCAAAATGCGACGCGTGCGGAGATTGAGGCAGCGTGGCGCGCAAAGGTCAGGAGCAACCACCCTGACTTGACTGGCCGGTTAGATCCCGAATTTCAAAAACTGGCTGAACAGAGAACACAAGATATCAACGCTGCAAGAGACGAAGGTTTGCGGCAGTGTTAAGTGGAAACCAGCGGCTAACTACCAGATGGTCTATCTACCAGCAATGGTTGAACGATGAAGATGAGCGAGCGCAGTTGGGGCACGGTTAAGATGCAGTATTGCGGCCGTTGTGGAGAGATGATCCAGGGGCCCGGGTTCCCTCGAGAGATTCGGGTTGGGTCATCAAGCTGGGCATCGACGACGACAGATCGTCCCGGCATACGGCTGACGAATTCCGTAAGATACGGTCGCCGTACAGTGTGCGCAGTGTGTGCTTCGCAATTGGACAAATGGAAGTTGCTCAAATGGCTGGCGCTTGGGAGCGGAGGGGTGGTGTTTGCGGCAATCGTTCTGTTGTCGAACCCCGGTCCGCAGTACAGCAATCAGACGTCGAGTCGGCCTTCGATGCCAAGTCAATATAGTCCAATCGCATCGCAGCAACCGGTGTCCCCCGCGACTCAAAGCCGGATGACCGCCCCACAAGAGCAACAGGGTAGGACGTCACTTGAGGACAGCCTTGACCGTCTACGACAAGCCCAAGCATCCAACCCGGTTGCTGTGCAACCACAGCCGACACCTCTCAATACTCCAACGCCGACCGGATCTGAAGCAGGCGTCCGGCAACAGCAGGTCTGGCCGCACATAACTATGACGGGAACTCGCTGGCGGCTTCAGCCGAGGCAGGGTGAGTACAGTCTACTTATAGAGCTTGGATCAGGTCAGACCGCTACGGTCCGCGTTGCTCCCGAGTTTCAGTCACTTTCCCTGGATGCAATGAACCTTCGAGTCGATCATGCCCGAGACGTGATTGCCTCGCAATATCCACTACAATCTGGAAGCTACATATACACGAGAGATGGTGTGATTTACCCTGATCGATGAGTTGATCCGTAATCCTGGACGAACAATGCCGGACTCCGCGCCGTTGCTCGCGAGGGCTTGTCACGCATTGCAAGTGCTTGGTTCGACGCTGGATGCTCCCGGCGCGGACGGCCACCAGGAAGTTGTGGAACCTCTTCTCCGGCCCAGTCGCATAATAGGCGAACAGCATATGCGGCCAAACGTGCGCGGGGGCTCGCCCGGCTCTAAGTCACGAATGGGTTACGCACCTCGCGCATTAGCGAAAACTTCCGAACCCCGGTGCGGGCCCCTGCTCCTGCGACGTTGGAGCCAACTCCAGAATCGCGTCAAGGTGTTCGTCGAGATCACATTTCGAGCAGGCCAGCATCATCTCGGCAGTATCGGAGGAGAGCAGCTCTTCTTTGTAAGCAGCCGCCACCAGGATCGCGAACCTACCGGTCCTCACGGGCGATATGCCGTGTATCGGGAAAATGTCGGCGGTAAAATTCTCGGCTGTGACCCACTCCACGGAGGGGGTTATGCGAGGGTGGAGGTTGCTTGGCGCCCAGCCGGGGACGAAGCCCGAGTTGTCGAGCTGATGACCTGCGGCTGTCGCGCTTATACCGAAGTGGTCCATGATCCTGGCCAGCGCGTCGACCCTTTCGGAAGCGACCTCCGCTACTCGCTTCACTCCCGACCTTGGCGCAAGGAACTCGGCCGCGAAAGCGTTCGCCCGTTGCTCGACGGGATCGACGCGATCGTCCGCGAAATCGCTGTTCAGGTCGTCGTATGTGTCGACACGGAGACGGTCGAGGTTGCGGTCCGCATCCCAGAGATAGTGGCACAATTCGTGGGCGACCGTCATGCGCCTCACCCAGACATTCCTGTTCCTACCGTCCAGGTTAACGACGATGCCACGGTGGCCCCCATTCGACAGCGTGGCCCCAGCGAGAGCGACAGGAAGATGCTGCTGCAAGAGTGGTATCCCGAGCTCCTCTTCGAGCAGACCACGCATACTCCCGATGGGCGCAATGTCCGAAATAGCCAGACGCGAGCGGGTTTCCCTCGCGAGATCGTAGCCCTCTCGGTACGCGGGCCGACTGACATCCAACCTGCTTGGAAGATCATCAAGGCGGCGGTCGGATGATCCCTGCCTGCTCAGATCGGGAAGCGATGCCTGTCTCGCGATAACCCAAGCCGCTTCGGCCAGCCGCAGAACCGTGGATGGCCGTAGCACGCCCGTCCGAAGGCGACTTCCCGGTAGGCGGAGAGTCCTAAGCTTTTTGCCCAGCCCCTCGTCGGCTCCGCGGGGGTCGTCCATGCCGACAAACCTGTCGTCAAGGCCAAGATGCTGTGCGATCTTCTCTAAGGTGCGGACGGGACTGACCGCTCCTGGCGTCTCAGCCCTCTCAACTTCGGCAGGAGAGACGCCGATCTCCCGGGCAACCTCGGCGGCCGTCACCTCTAGCAACTCTCGACGGTGCCGGATTGCGGCGGACGGCTCGGCCGGGGTAGCTGGTAGCACTAACCTCCCCCTGTCCAAGATCTTCCTCAGGGTCTCCGCGCCGTAATCCCGAAGGACCTCAGCCGCCTTAAGCTTATGGCCTTTGGCGCCAAGCGTGTCATAGGTCAATTGGAATTGGCTTTTGACGAACATTCCGTTCCAAGGAAGGCCATCCGGATCAGACCAGCCTCGCGCATCGAGACCCAGATGGCCGTCAATGAATTCCATGTCCTTGGGGGTCATTCCACCCATGTCGGCATACCTCCGGCGTCGGCCGGGATCGGACGGCCGCCCTCGTGGTCCCATCCTAGTCCCCAAACACCGTAGCCGCTCTCGACGAAAGCCAGGAAGATGCTCCAGAGCGCCACCTCAGACCGTATCCGGTATCGCCCCGAGTCCCCGTTCAAGAGCAGGATGCCATTCCCAAGCTCGAACATTTCCCCGCCGCCGAAGGCATCTCTGCCCCCAGTCAAGTTCGTGTGCTTTACCTCACCCCTGGACCTATTCCGCCCAAATTCGCAAGACGTTTCGGCGTATACAACGTCATCTTCCCGTATCACCCAAAGGCATAATGGCAGCCCCGCCGGGACCTCAAGGACGTGGTCGGAAGCAGGACTTACGGCCTTAGTTTGGACATATGGTCCATCCGACAGCAGCTTTAGGCCGTCCCGCCAGTCCATCCGGTCGAGTTCGTCAACGTTCTGGACCAACGCCATGAACGCTGGGATCGGACACTTAAACTTATCCCGCAGACGACCGAAGGAGTCTTCTACCGCGGGCATGGCGATCCAGATTTTGAACTCACCGTGTCTCCTAGCGCCCATGTCCGAGGATGGCAGCGTGCAAGAAGGTGTATCCAGGGCGTTTTGAGGCGTCAACATCGCGGTATCGCGGCAATCTGGAGGAACTGCACGAAGGCGATGCGGTCCGCGGTGCGTCCGTACACTCGCCCGCAGTCGCGTCGGTCTCATGCGCTGGGCCAGGAGGCGTCTATATATGAAGGAGCGGAACCACCCTGGATTACATCCGCATGCGGCCCACGTTACTGACGCCGGTCAGCGAGCCCGGGTCCGGCCAGATATAAGAGCACCACAAGATACGACTGCGCGAGATCATCGCCAGCATCAACGACCTGTTCCACGGCGAGGTGTCCGAGGGCGACGCGGTTGCCTACGTGGACAGCGTGCTGAAGGACAAGCTGCTGGAATCCGAGACGCTGCGGGCGCGAGCATTGGCGAACACCAACGAGCAGTTCCCAAATTCGCCGAGCCTGCAGGACGAGTTGACGAAAGCCATCATGGACGCGATGGCAGCGCACCAGACCATGAGCACGCAGCGCTGGGTTCGGACGCTGTGCAGGTGCGGATCCTCTCCGTCCTGCTGAGCCCGGCCAGCTTGGCAGGCGTGCGGACAACGGAACCGCCCGCGATGCATGCATAAGCTCGCGGGCGGGGCGTCCTTTCGGTAGGGACATGCAGGAGTTCAATCGGTTTGCGCGGCGCCTGCGTAGGGTTCTTCATCCGAAACGCTGGCACAGCATTCCACTTACGAGGAAGCGGCCAAGGCCAAGTGGTCGGACGTGCTGAACCAGTATCAGCGCCGCTCGGACCTCATCCCGAATTTGGGCGAAACCGTCAAAGGAGGTGTTGACAGCAGGCGCCCATCGAGGCAGATCGGCGCTGGCTATCCGGATTGCACTCCGGATAGCCGAGCCAACGTGACGCTACCTGGGCGCTGGTCCAGGACGCGTTATGAAGGTAGGTGGAAGGGGCAGCCCGTGGACGGGCCATCCCAACCAGAGAGAAGACTTTAGCATGTTCGACGCTCCTTCCGGGAGCTGTGGCCGTCCCGGTCGGCTTTGTTGGTATCTGGTGCGTGTGGGGGAAGCGCCCCCCGCGTGCTTCTCGGATCACTGGGCACCATCGTGCTCCGAGAATTCCTCTTCCGACGATTGGTCAGCCTTCTCGTTCGAGCCGTTTTCGAACTCGCGGCGCCCTTTGTCGGTGAACTTGAACTTGCCGTTGCGCACACGTTCGAGCCAACCCGCGTTGACGTAGTTGGCCATCTGCGCGCGCAGGGTGTGCTTCTGGACGGTGAGCGTCATGGCATGCGCGACGGACTGGACGTCGCTGTATCCGAACACATCCGTGAATTTGTCCGCAAGGGCCGGGACTAACGCACGCCACGGGCCACGCGGCCCGCGACGCCCATCCGGAACCGATGCTTCACGACGGATCTCGACTTCACTCTCCTTGCTGGTGGTCCCCTCGATGATGCGGATCACATCTTGCCAGACCAGGCGATCACTGTTCAGTTTGTCGACCTTCGACTGCAGTTTCTCGACAAGCAGACGGGCCTGTTCGAGCTTGTGTTCTCCATCGAGGATCTCCGCCTGCAATCGGCGGTAGGCCTCGTGAACGCGGTTAAGCTCCTCACTCATGGCGTCCGTGTAGGGGTATCTGGTTTCGAGCACAAGCGAATTCTAAAGGAGTTTTTTACGATCATAAAAATACCCCTACGTCCATCGGCTCCATGGCGCTCGGCTTCAATCCGCGCATGCCGCACGGGGCAACACCCATGCAGTGACTGTCGTCGGTGACGCGTGCGACAGGGCCTACGAACCGCAGGATGCTCACGCCTGCGTCGGGTCGAAGGCTGCGTCTCTGTTCATCGACGTGATCGCATCGGCAAATGTTCGGCTCGGTGCCGAATGCCGACTAGCCTCTCACCTGAATGGCCGGGAAACCTGCATCCGTCATCAATGCTCGCAGGCTGTCGTCGCCGAAGCAGTGCAGCGCACCGACAACCACCAGAGTGGGGACGTCGTCGCGAACCATTTCGAGAAGAGCCGGAAGCCAGGAACGGTTACGTCCCATCAAGAGCCCTTCGAAGCCGACCGGACACATGGAAAGACGTTGGTCTCGGATCCCGATGAAGACATCCGGGTCGGACTCACGCCAACCAGTTATCATCGACGCGAGTTCCGGCTTGGCCATCGCCGGATTCGCACACCGTACGAGCATATCAATCTGCTCATTGACCGGCGTATCGGCGAAAGCTTTCAACGCATCCGCCATCGTTTCGAGAACGTGCCTCGACTTATGATCCTCGGCGCAACGTAGCCACAACCGTCGGTCGACACCGCTGGCGGCCGTAAACCCCAACTGCTCGCCATACCTGAGCATGAAACGCATCGCCGCCAGCCACGGTGGGAGGCGATCGAGGTCCGGACGAGGCAGACCAGCCTCGATCCATCTCTGCTGCAGCGTGGACCAAAGCGGATCCTGGATGATGTCCCCTAGGTGACCTCCCGAAGGAAGGACAAGCATTGCGGGATCCGGAGTGCTGTCCAGGTCAGTTTCGAACACGACCCTGGTCGCGTCGCCATATGCCCGCTCCATGGCGTTGGTGAGCGCGGGGCCGCTCGCGTCCAGGATGTGGACCGCCGCGAGGAGCGAAAGGCGCGAACCGGCAAACTGCCACAACATCTGCGTTCCTCCTGAGTCCTTTGTCGCCAAGCGCGAGCAGGCCATCGCCCTACACGGACACCTGCGCTGGATGTACATCGCGGTATGCGACTTGTCGTGGTCCGCCGTCGCACGAATGTCGCCGATGTCGATGATGCACGGGAGCCTCATGACGCCACCCGGAAGTCGTCCGACCTCGGATACCACGTGGTGGCTTCAGGTCGGGCCGAAGCCGCCCGACGCTTCGGTGTGGTGGTGCATCGTCCCGCGTAATCGAAGCGGCCCTAAAAAGACCGTTGACGCCGATCCCCCGATGTTCTTATTACATTCCCCTATGCCACTCTTCTTCCACACGCACCGGACCGCCGACGGCCGTGCTCCGATCTGCCGGATCGAAGGCGCGCGTCCGTTGCCGCGCCTCGACGGACCCCGCCGAATACCGACCTGAGCGACCGCGATCCGTCGTCCGACTAGGCTGCCGCACGACGGGTGCGGACTTGAGCCGTGTGATGGTGGGATCGCTTCTCGAAACTTCGAGCCGCCCGGCGACTCTCGGCGATTTCCATTCCCGCCGGGGTCTCGCCCGAACACCGATCTCTCGTCCAATCCCATCGTCCGAAACCACGGAGCATACCGATGTTCACGACCCTCGACGCGCGTCGCGCGCGCCTCATCGAAGCGCAGATAGCCAACGGCATCAGAATGTCGTTCGCCGCGACCGACCGTCGCAATCCGCCGCTTCGAGTGAAAGCCGTGACATGTCCTCCATTCCGTACGACTTCAGCCGGGAACCCGCGTCCGTCGTCTACCATCAAACAGCGGTAGACGAAGCCACCCGCCGGGGCATCGCCCGCGCCCTTTCCAAGCGGGTCCACGGCGTCTTCGCGAGCCGCAAGAATCGACTGCCCATTCCATGGCGGAACCGGGACGAGCACGCCCTGTTCGGCCTGCTCGAAATCGACCCGGCCGTGATGTCCTTCCGCGCCATGCCCGAGCAGGTCCGGTTCATGTTCGGCGGAACCCCTCGTACGCACGTTCCGACCGCATGGGTCGAAACGGCCCACGGTTCCGTCGTCATGGACGTCGCGAAGGCAGGCGGCGACCTTCACCGCTGCCTGGCCACCGTCTACGCCGAGCGTGGACTGGCTTATCGGGTGGTCCCATCCAAGGTGCTGCACGCGCTTCCCCGGGCCGTGAACGCCCGCTGGTTGCTCTCCCATCGGGCGTTCGATCCGGATCCGACGGTCGTCATGGACCTGATCGCCGCGTTGTCGGGTGTGCGGGAGGCACGTCCGCTCGGCGAACTGGAGGCGGAACTCCCCCTCTCCAACGCGGCGGCGACGGTTTGCTCGATGGCCCTGGACGGCATGGTCGAAATGGATCTCGCCGCCGTGTGCCGGGCGCGAATGGCCGTCCGATTGGCTGCCGGAGCGGGTCGATGAGAGCCGGGTCGGTGGCCGCGAGCTTCCACTTCAACGTTCCGGTGGGTCAGTGGGCCGAGCTGGACGGCGACCTCGTGCGTTTCAAGGGCCGAGCGCGCGACCGCGAGCGGAGTCTCCTGTTCGAGGGGGTCGACGGCGTGCCGCATCCCATGACGGACGCCCGTCTCCTCGCACTGCAGCAAGGCGCGGAACGGCGCGTGCGGCTGCTGACTTCCCAGGAGGCAGCCGAACGGCTTGAACCGGAGGGCAAGCCCAGGGTCAGACTGTCGAGCGACGACCTCGGCGCCGGCGCCGAGGCACGGCGCAAGCACGACTACTGCCGCGCCTGGGTCCGCGCTGGGCGGCCTGCAAGGTCGGCGAGCGGGTTGCCACCCGTCATCGAAGGTGAATTCGAGCGGCGCCGCTTGGAGCCGTCTGACGGGCAGGTGGCGGAGGCGGCCGCTCCCAGCGTGAGGCGGGTCCAGAGGTGGATCGCAGACTGGCTCGCCGGGGGAGAGGATATCGACATGCTCGTCCCGCAGACATCGCGACGTGGCAACTCCGTCGACCGGCTCCACCCGAAAGCGCGCGAAATCCTCACCGAGGTGATCGACGAACGGTACCTGGTGACCACGAAGCCGACCGCGGTCGCCGTGCACAAGCACGTCGTCGCGGCGTTCGACGCCTACAACGAACCCTTGACCGGGGAGGATCGTCTCCCAGTCCCCAGCCTGCGTTCAGTGTATCGGAGCATCCGATCAATCGACCAATACACCCAGCTATGCACGCGGGTGGGGCGTCGGGCGGCGGACGTCAAGTACCGCAACACCGGCTCTTCACCCCAGACGGACCGGCACAACGAAGTTTGGGAAATCGACCACACGACGGTCGACCTCATCGTCGTGGACAACCAGTCCGGCATGCCCATCGGGCGCCCGACCGTGACGGTCACCCTGGACCGCCACACCCGCATGATCACCGGCTTCCACATCGGCTTCGACCCGCCCGGCACCTTCCCGACGATGGAGTGCCTGCGGAACGCCATCCTGCCGAAGGACGACCTGGTTCGGGGATTGTCAGTGCCCTGGCCATGCATGGGCACGCCGGAGACTCTTGTCCCCGACCAGGGCAAGGAGTTCAAGGCGAGATCGTTCATCGAGGCGAACCTCTCCCTGGGCATCGACGTCCAGTACACGCCCGTGTTGAAGGCTTGGTACAAGGGCAAGATCGAGCGGTTCTTCCGCACGCTGTCGACGGACGTCTTCCACCGCGTCCCCGGCACGACCTTCTCCGACATCTTCGACCGCAACAAGGAGGAGGCCCCCGAGACGGTGGCAGTCGCCACCCTGGACGACCTCAGGCGTCACGTCCTCCGCCATGTCGTCGAGGTCTACCACGTCCGGCGACACCGGGGCATCGGCGTCTCCCCGTTGGAGGCCTGGAACCGCAGTGTCGAAATCCACGGCATGCGCCCGGTTCCTAACCCGGACAAGGTCACTGCCGCCCTGTCGCTGGTCGTCTATCGCAAGCCGCAACACTACGGCATCGAGTTCGAGGGGCTCGTCTACAACAGCGTCGCCGTCGCGGCGCTGCGCATCGGCTCGGCCAAGTCCGAAACCGTCCGGCTTTCGATCGACCCCAGGAACCTCTGTGAAATCAGATTCCTGGATCCCGACGAAATGGAATGGCGTACCGTTCCGATCCAGACCTCCATGGCGGCCCACGTGCGCGGGATCTCCTTGGAGAAGCACAAGCTCGCCAGGGCGCTCCAGCGGGCCAATCCGATCCGTCTGGAAGGCTCGAAGGGACTGTTGCGAGCCTACACGATGCTCGACGACGTCATGCGCGAGAAGTCGGGCCAGAGTGGGCAGGCCAACCGCAAGAAGGCGGCCCGCTACTGGCAGGCGCTCACCGCGTCGAAACCCCCGGAGGATCCTCCCGCCTTCGACGTCGCCGAAAGCGGCCGTTCGCTCGTCGCCGACCTCTACACCTCCGGGGCCTCCGGGGACGCCGATCACGAGGAGCCCGTCGTGGACGGGGAGGTCGAGGAACCCGCGCGACCCGCGCCCGACCCGGCGCCACCGGCGGAGATCGGGCGGAAGCGGCGAAGAGATCCACCGAAGTCGCAAACGTCCACGGAACCCGGTTCCGATTCCGTTCCGACGGCGCCGCCCCCGTCGGAACCGGACGCTGCGGACGACGACATCCAAATGCCCCGCGTGACCACGCGATGAGCGGCGTGGTTTCCGTGAGGCCGAATGGTAGGCGGCGAGACCGTCGGGACGCTCTGGGCAGGATCTTCGTCGACACGCCGAGGTGGCGCGAGGCGGAGCCGCGGCTGAACGACCTTCCGGAACTTGGCTGGACCCCCGACTACTGCATGGGGCTGCTGCTGCTCGGCCCGTCGCGGTCGGGCAAGACGTCGATGGCCAAGGAATGGGCGCGCCGGATGGCTGAGAGGGCAGCCCTCAACGGAGGGACCTTCAAGACGGTCTGCCTCGATGTTCCCTCCCAGGCCAACCTCATGGCCCTCGCTACCGAGACCCTGGGCGCCTTAGGCGACCCAGACCCGAGCCACGGCTCGAAATACGAGAAGACGACCCGGGTGGTGGAGGCCGTGGAGCGCTTGGGCGTGGACCTGCTCATGTTCGACGAGATCCAGCGGCTCGTCGACGAGAAGGGTAAGCTGCGCGCCGAGGCGGCCAATTGGCTCACGGGACTCCTGAACAAGCGGGTGTGCCCGTTGCTGTTCGTCGGCGAGCCGCACGCCTCGACCGTGTTCCAGCAACGCTACCTCTCCGGCCGGACCCTTGGAGAGATCCAGATCACCCCGTTCGACTGGGCGGACAGGGACGACCGCAGAGCGTGGCGGGAAGTCATGTACGCGCTGTCGGAGAACCTGAGCATGCCCGAGAAGTCGGAGCTGCACGACATTGACACGGCATTGCGCATCCACTCCCACTCGGACGGGCTTTTGGGCGTCGCGACCCGACTGTTGGAGTTCGCCCGCTCGGACGCGCGTCGTCGGGGGCTTCCAAAGCTCACGCACGAGGTTCTCGCGGACGCCGTCGACCGGCTCGGGATCGGGGAGGAGAAGCGCAGACCGAACCCGTTCAGGGTCGCCACCCCGGTGCCGGGTGCCATCGGTCACGTGGTTCCCACGAGACGTCACTCGTTCAATGTGAGTTCCGTTCCTTGACTGGATACATCCTGCCGTCGTCTCTGGCCCCGTTCGCGGACGAGAGCCTTGCGGGCCTCATCATGCGGAACGCGGAGCCGTATCGGTTCCGCAACCCCTTGCGCCTCTTCCGTCGTCTTCACCTCCACCGCCAAAGGCTTTCGTCTTTGTGTCAGGCAGATCCCGAAGGAGACCTTGGGCGGAGTATGGGACACCTGCTCGGGCTGACGCCTTCCTCCTTGAAGCGCATCTCTCCATGGTCGCCCGAAGAGGGCGGGACGCAGGTGCTGGGCCATTGCGTATGGAACGAACTCGTGTTGTCCGACCGGCGTGCCGTCTGCCCGGAGTGCCTGCGAGTGTCACCGCACCACAGGGCGGTATGGCAGGTCGCCGCCCTGCCGGTGTGCGACGTGCATTCGGTCCGTCTCGTCGAAAAATGCCCCAACCCGCGGTGCGGCAAACCTCTGCGCTGGAACGGAAGGGCGCTGTGCGAATGCGAGTGGAGCGCGTGTCGAGTCGATCTTAGGACCGCAATCGCCGACCCTGTCGACCTGAACAGGTTCCAGGGTGTGACACGTCTCATCGAGCTGATGACCGGCAAAGCAGGCACCACTCCGCTCGGTGCTCCTGTTGGGAGGATCGTCACCCTGGCTTTCCTACTCGGCCGGGTCGCCACCGGCTTGGAGAGGACCCTCAGGCCTTTAGAACTGATCGAGCGGGAGGGAGCCAGGCTCCCGGAATTGATGGATGCCGGATGGCGCGCCCTCGATGATTGGCCGGTGGGCTTTCACGCCCTGTTGGGTGCGCGCAAGGCGAAGGGAGGGAACGCCCGAGGGGTGAAGCAGGCGTTCGGCCGCCTCTCCCTTCAAGTCCACCAATGGGCGCGCGAGCCATGGGGTGTTCCGATCGGGAAGGCGTTCGCCGAATACGCGACTTCGCAGCCGGATCTACCATTGAGCGTTCGGCGGTTGGCCCAATACGCGCCGGGCGTCAGGATTCGGAACACCCACATGTCCGTGCTCCAGGCCGCGGAGCAGCTTGGGATGGCGCCGAGCCAAACGATGGAGCTCATGAAACGGCTTGGACTGATCGTGCTGGCGTCTGATGGCGGCGGCGTGCCGTCCTTGGTGAGAACCTCCGACGTCCGCCTACTGAAGAAAGCGGCCAAGGACTGCGTGGACCTGGAAGCGGTGAAGAGGCTATTGGGCACCGAATACTCCAAGACCGTTGCGCTGGAGAGAGCCGGACTGATCCGCCGCGTTCCGATGCGGGACCGGCTCCTGGTGTCGAAGCCGTTCCTTGCGAGCCAGGTAGCGGAATTCCTTGAATCTTGCTTGACGGGCGCTCCAAGGATGTCCGCAGTTCAGGCGGACGGCCTGGGATTGAAAAGGCTGACGCGTTGCTCGTCGGCCGGTTACGGGCTCCCGGATGTCTGTCGGGCGATCATCGAAGGCCGCTTGCGGGTGCGAGCCGAAATCGACGGAGCTCGTGGCCTGCATCGCATCCGCATCGACTACGACGAAATGAGGACTTCCGTCGAAGGCGGTCGAACGACGCTTTCGCTGGTGGAGGCAGCGAAGACGATTAGAGCGAGGCACACAGATCTGGCCGTGTGGGTGCGCCGCGGCCTTTTGGTGGCCACGGAGTCGACCTCGATTGCGGAGAAAGGCCTCCGCATCCGAAGGGAGGACTGGGCGGGATTCCGAGCGACCTACTTGGCCGGGACCGACTTCCTGGACTTCTTCGGGAGCCGCGACGATCACTCGACCTCCAGGCACCTGCTCCCCTTGGGCGTGCGTCCGGTGTCAGGCCCCAAGGTGGATGGTTCAACGGCGTGCATTTATCGACGATCCGAATGCAGCACGGAGATCTTGGAGGGGATCATTCGTCTTCGCGCCGGTCCCGACCGAGGACACGGCGAGAGCTTCCGCCTTTCGTTCGATAAGGTCCTCGCCGTCGCCCGGTTGATCGAGCGGGAGTGGGCAGCCGATTTCAAGCGCACCAACAACTTCTTCGAGGATCGTCGGACAGGAAGAGCCCTGCACGTCATCGTCGGTCGACGCCGAAGTATCCACGGAGCCGTGTGGTTCAATCTGCATCCAAGTTCGATGGCGAGGTTGCACCGCACACCGGACGTTTCAGTCGCATTGGTGCCGTCAGAAGGACAGAGTTTCCTACTGGTATTGCCCGACGCACTCGATTGGAAGGGACGCGAAGGTCGCGACCGTTACGTTGCAGTTGCCTTCGACATGCATGGAGCCCCGATCGAGCACTCCGCCAACGCTCGTACTCTGTCAGTCGGCGTCCACACGCCGAAACACAAGGCTTCTGCTTGAGCGACGTTCAGTGAACCCGGCTGGCGCCGTTGCTGCCGAACAAGTCTCGGCGGGCTGCAGGTTGATGACCGCCGGGTCATCGGCAGGGTCATCGTGGCGCTGCATCCGGTGGCTGCTGCGTCGATGTGCTAGACAAGTATTGGTCGCGCTGGATGCTGGTACAACTGCTTAATGCGCTGGTCGGCCAAGGGCGTGTGGCAGATTCGCTGCCTGGGCGATGGCGACTCCCCTCTGCCAAGTCAGGCTGCGGCATGGGCCGGGAGGATGGACGTTGCTGTCGTTCGGACGATGAGCACAGCTTCGGCTAGACCTGTCGATTGATCTTGCTTTCGAGACGTAGTGGCCGGGTCAGATCCGGCTACCGTCGGACGGAATACCGACAGCCTTGAATTCCTTGACCAGGGCCAGCTTCCAGCCGCCTGCTGGGTCAAACGGGATGTAGACCACACCGTCGTAATCTGACGGCAGTTCCAGGGTGTCTCCGACTACAAGGGCCGCGACTTTTTCCGGCCCGAGGCGGCCGATCAAATAGCCGAGTTCAAATATCACATTCTGCCTCGCTGGCTATGACAATGGACTTTGGCCCAGCAGTGCTGATGAATTCTGGCCCAGCTTCCGGTCGATGATCGCGTGGCGCAGGCCGTGGGCCCGGACCTCCCGTTAGCCTCTTGCTTGTGTGCCTCCCGTCATTGTTTGCCCGCCTTGCGCTGAGCGGTGGTGCGGCGGAACCGGTAGGAGTCTGTGCCTGTGGTGATGATGTGCGCACGGTCCGTCAGGCGGTCGATCAGCGCCTTGCACAGTCGCGGGTTGGGGATCACCTGCGACCATTCGGAGAACGGCAGGTTGGTCGTCACGATCACCGCCGCCTTCTCCGCCCGGTCGGCGATGACCTGGAACATCAACTCGCAGGCCGTCTCGGCAAGCGGCACGTAACCCAGCTCGTCGATGCAGATCAGGTCCAGCCGCTCCCATCGCCCGAGCGCCCGGCTGAGCTGGTTGGCGTGCGCCGCCTCCGCCAACTCGTTGATCAACCCGGTTGCGGTCGTGAACCGGACCCGGCGCCGCTGGCGGCAGGCGGCGACGCATAGCCCCGTGGCGAGGTGGCTTTTGCCGGTGCCAGCCTCACCGACCAGCAGGATCGGCTCGGCACGGGTGACGTAATCGCCCTCGGCCAGCGTCCGGAGCTGGGTGGCGGCCACCCCGGAGCGGTCGAACTCGAACTCGTCCAGCGTCTTCATCCGCGGCAGCCGCGCCTCGTGCAGCAGACGCGCAATCGCCCGGCTCTCGCGCTCCTCCATCTCGGCCGCCAGCAGCGCCTCGAGGTAGCCGATATGGGTCTGCCCCTCGCGGATGGCGGCATCCGCCAGGCGGGCGAACTGGCCACCGATCGTCGGCATGCGCAGCGCCTTGCAGTGCTGCCGGATGGCCTGGTCCTGGAGATCGGCCATCATGCGGTGCCTGCGCAGGGGGCGGACAGCAGCACGTCATACTCGGCCATCGTCGGCATCGGCCGGTCGTAACGCGCCAGCTCGCCAACATCGATGGCCGGGGATGGGCCTTTGCGCAGCGCCGCCACCGTCAGCAGATACCGCACGGCCGCTACGTCGCAGGCGCCGAGCGACACCGCCGTGGTGATCGCGATGCGCAGGGCGTCATGACCGAACTCCCGCCCCAACGCCACCACCGCCACCATGGCGCGGGTGCCGTTCTGCTTGCCGTGCCGGGTCAGCAACCGTGCCCAGAGCTCGTCGTAACAGGGTGGCCAGCGACCGGCCGCACGCCACTGCGCCAGAGGCTTGGACCCGGCAAACGCGCCTGGCTTGTGGCTCAGCACGTCCAGGTAATGCTCGAGATCCAGCACAAGCTGGCGACGGCTGTGGCAACGCTCGTGGCGGGCGACCCGGCGGCCAGCGTGCCAGAGCTCGATGTGCAGCGGGTAGGCGCGCGCTTCCACCCGGCTGCCCGCGCGGACCGGCACCGAGTAGGCGTTGGTCTTGACCATCGCGCAGCCCTGCTTGTCCACCAGCGGAAACGTCACGTCCGCCAGGTCGAACCCCTCCGGCACGCGGGCCGACAGATGATCGCGCTCGGCCACCATCGCCGCCCCCACCGGCTCCGTGCGCCCGTCCAGGATACGCGCCTCGTCCGCGCGGCATCCGGTCAGCAGAAAGGCGTTCAGCGCGTCGAGGTCGGCGACACCGGGGACTGGGACGAGATGGTTGCGGCGGAAGTAGCCGCCCTCGCCCTCCACGCCGCCTTTCTCATGACCCTCGCCAGGGGTGCAGAACTCTGCCGTGAACCGCCAATGCGAGCGGAACGCCACGAACCGGACGGTCTCCTCCCGCCGGTGGCCCCGCAGGATCTTGCGCACGGCGCTGGCCAGGTTGTCGTAGCGCAGCAGCCGGAACACCCCGCCGAAATAGGCAAACGCGTGCTCGTGTGCCTCCAAGAACGCCTGCTGTGTCGCGTGCAGGTAGCCGCGGTGAAACGCTGCCCCGCTGGCCATCGACCGCATCGCGAATACCTGCACGCGGGTCCGCTCGCCGCCCACATCGGCCCAGGCCTCATACCAGTCCACCTGGGCCTCGTGGCCCAATACGTAGCTTTGCGGCACGAACGTCTCGCGCTGGATCAGGCCCATTGCCCGCTTGCGGTCCCGGACATGGTTGCGCACCGTCGACTCAGCGATCCCAGCACCTGGGAACTCCGTCAGGATCCGACGATAGATCCGCCGCGCTGTATGCCGCTGCTTGCGCGGGGCTCGCCGGTCCTCGTCCAGCACCTGGTCGATGAAGGCCGCGACCCCATCCAGCTTGGGTTTGATCCGTGTCGGGTAGCGATGCTCTGGCGGCAGCGCACCCGCAATCGCCTGCCGCACCATCCGACGATGCACGCCGAACTTCGCCGCGACACCGGAGATCGTGCCAACCCCAAACTCATGCTCCTGACGGAGCTGCTCGAACAATTCCACTTTGGCTTTCCAATCCACTCCGAGCCTCCCGGCAGAACCGGGCAAACCCTAGGTTGAGGGACGGACGCTGGGCCAAAATCCGTCAGCACTCTGGGCCAAAGTTCGATAGCAAAGCCATGCCTCGCCCGCGGCGACGGGGAACCACCCTTCAGCCAGCCCAAATCATCGGGAGTCATCAGCACTACGGCGTAGCGTGCGTCTCCGGCGACATCGGCGAACTTGTTTATGATGGTCCGCCCCAGGTTGGGCTGCTCGTGCAGGATGACTTCCTCAAGCCCGATTTTGGCGAGCCAACGTCCTACCTCGTGCTTCGTGGCATCGTTCCGACCATGGACAACGAAGACCTTCGCCTTCGCGTCGCTCCTCGCCGTTGACGCCGCCTCTGAGACTGTCTGGCAAGAGCCGATGGCGAACCGCTTCTCCAACTTCAATTTGGCCTTCTGAAATATTGAGGAGAGGCTGCCCGGTTTCACGGACCAATGGGTCCGATGGCTTTCGTTGCCCTTGAGATCGATATCCAGCTCCCACGCTAGTTCCGCCATAGTCTCGGACGAAAGTGTTGACGATTTGGTGCTCAGCTCGAATTTGAAGTCTAACGACCGGCCTCGGTGCCGGACTTCGAGCAGGCGTCCAACCCGCGCTTTCACATCCTCATTGGATCGGTAGCGGGCTTCGCGTGAGAATTCATAAGCGAAAAGGGTCGGGAGTGCCTGAAGCGTATCCAGCACCTCCTGATTGACCGGTGTAAACTGGTCCCGGATGTGGACCTGGGTGTATTCTAGGAAGCGGGCCTCTTCCATTTCGGCGACCTCCCGCTCGTCCCAATAACCGTCGCGACCGACCATCAGAAGATTGAACATGGCGCAGGCTAACCGTTGACGCGGTGCCCCGCAAAGACGCAGCGTGGTGTCTCCAGCCATGATGCCGACCCCCGGAAGCGTTCTTGACGGCCCGCGACGACAGGCAGGACCGGCTTTCTGAATCCATCCCAAACCCAGCCTCCACGGCGGGAATTCCAGCCACCCCGCGGCGGTCGCGATGGCCCTCGACTTGCCAGCGGCTAGGACTGGAGGATGTCCCTCGCGAGGGACGCGGCAACGCGCAGGGCAGGCCCGCCATGCACGGTTCCGTCGTCGTCCCGGTCGACCAACTGCTCAAGCGCCTCGGATTTCGCCTGGAACCCGCGCAGACCGACGGCTGGCAAGCGGCAGACTTCGGCGACCTGCTCCAGCCAGGTAGGCATGAGGTGCTCCATCGCGGCATATGCGGCAGCGTGGCGGGGATCGTCCGGGGCGATGTCGGCCACGGACTCCGACAGGGCCGAGATGGCCCGTTGGGTGGCCGCGGCGGACCGGCATGCCGCTTCCAACACCCCATCGCCAAGCTGGACGCATTCCGCCGGCGAGGCTCCTCCCGGGTGAAGCACGAAGCCCATCATGACGGCGCCCACAGGCACGGCCGAGCAATCCATCCGGACAGCCTTCGACATTCCAACCCCGGTCCATGTTGGGCCGACCGGCAGCGCCGGCGACGTCCTGCAGATGGCGATTCCTGCTGAGGAGGACTGTAGAGAGCTCCGTTTTCCTGTCAACTCGTTGTTCGTGATCCATTTTTGGTCGGGTTTGCTCCGAACCGGCACAGGGGAATGACGACCGCGAGTCCTTGATGCGGCGCAGACTATGCCTGCTCCTCTGCGGGACCGGGGTGAGAAGAGTCTCCGATCCCAGCCCGCCAATCCGGTCAGCCTCTCTGTTTGGGGCACCCCGGCTCGCACAGCTTCGACAGCGCATGACCGACATCACGGGCGCCGCAACCCGAGCACTTCAAACTCAGCAGGGCAAACTCGACTTGGTGCCGTTCGCCCCAGCGCCGGACCAGCGCCTCGACCGGAAGACTTGCTCGGTGCCCGCACTGGCGGCAGGTCGCAAGCCGGACCCATCCCGGAGGCGTTTGACGAAGGCTGCCGAGGGTGGGCTGACGGCTCGGTTCTCTCCCTCCCATGCTTAGAACATAAACGGAACGCTGGCATCGAGTCGATGTGCTATCTGTCTGCCCTATCATTCATCGCCCCGCAGCATGCTTGACCAACCGCAGCTTGTTCCGGTCGAGATCGACAAAACACGCAACGCTTGGCGGATGACACGATGGCCGTGCCCTGAAAGCTGCCGATTGCAGACGCCTTCACCATCGCGGGTCCAGCCTTCAACGCTGCCCGGCACGCCGCATCGGCATGGCATCGATGGTCCGAGTAAGGTCGGCGCCACCCACCGGCTCGCGCGACCGGAAAGCGACGTGCCCATCCTTTCCGATCAGGACCACCGTGAACTGGCTGGGCGGTAGGGAGAAGCGCTCACGCAGATCATCCGCCTTGCCGTCCAAGCCTTCTACGGCAGCCCCGACGATCTGGACTATCGTCACGTCCCTGTCCTCGGCCGCTTGCCGCCAGTTCGCCAGAAGGCGCCGTTGATCCAGCAGTCGGGGATCATCGGAGGCGGGGGCGGACACCAGGATTACGCGTCGCTTCCACCGGATCGCATCGATGCCGGAGGGCGCCGCCGCAGCGCACGAGGCCACCATCGCTGTGACGAACAGCGCCTGCAACAGAAGACGCATCTTCGACATCCTTCTTCGCCGGTCGGCCTTTGCCGCCGTGTCGCACGTCGTGGTGGTGCAAGAGCCCATGTGCATCGACGGTGTCGCCGGGTAGACTGTGCCCATGAGATTCTTCGTCAGCTCGCTTATTCAGGGCATGGAAGCCGCGCGTGCCGCAGCCCGTGAGGCTATTCTATCCCTGGGACACGAGGCGCTCATGGCGGAGGACTTTCCCGCCCAGCCGCAGTCGCCGCAGGTCGCGTACCTGGATGGAGTTCGCTCGTCGGACGCGGTCGTTCTTCTGCTCGGCGCATCCTATGGGAACAAGCAGGCGTCCGGCCTCTCCGCAACACACGAGGAGTTCCTGGAGGCGAGGGACCGTCGGCCCGTGTTCGCCTTCATGCAGAGGGGCGTGCGACCCGACGATAAGCAGGCAGCTTTCGTCGCAGAGGTTCGGGGGTGGGTCATCGGTCTGTTCAGTCCCGAGTTCGGCGACCCGGCTGATCTCCGGAATGCCCTGACGAAGGCGATACACCACTGGCAGCTGTCGACCGCATCCGCGCCCGTCGACACGGTGGAGGTGCTGAACCGTGCGCTGGCCGCCTTTCCGACCGACCGCAACCGGGGTTCCGGCGGACCGCTCCTGCAGGTCGTCGTCGCGGGAGGTCCGGAGCAGTCCATTCTAAGGCCTTCACGCATCGAGGATACGTCGTTTGCGGACAGTCTGCTCAAGACGGCCATGTTCGGCTCGGAAAGGCGGATCTTCTCGCCTCGCGAAGCGTCGGACACGACGGTCAGGGACGGGAAGCTCGTCCTCACCCAGGGCCAGCGGCTGGCGAGCATAGACGAGATGGCGACTGTCACCGTCCATCGATCTGGCCGAAGGCAGGGGTGGCCTGTCCGTGATCATCGAGGAGGATCTTGCCGATCGTATGGCGCTCGCCATGCGATATGCGGACTGGCTGCTGGACGAGGTCGATGCCACCCACAGGCTGGCGCATGTCGTGTTCGCCGCCACCGTCGCGGATGGTGGATACCGTGCCTGGCGGACGAGGAGGGAACACGAGGCGAGCATGAACTCGGTATCGATGGGCAGGAGCTTCGGCGGAGACAAGCGGTCCCCCGTCCACCTCACTCCCCCTGCCCGGCCCCGCGCCGCCCTGAAGCACGAGGCGTCCAACTTGGTCGCAGACATCGTGACGCTCCTGCGGCGGCAATGGAAGTGACCGTGCGAGGGAGCGGGCCGCGGAGCCTGTGACCCGGTCGGCCCGGCCGCAGACATCGGTTGCATGGCCCGACGTCGCTGACGCGGTCCGGCGGACGATGCGTGCGAACAAGGGCAAGGACACCAAGCCAGAGCTGGCGTTGCGGTCCCTGCTGCACCGGGACGGTTACCGCTTCCGGATCCACGGACGGCATCTTCCGGGGACGCCTGACGTCGTGTTCACCGCCCGCCGCAAGGTCGTCTGTGTCCATGGATGCTTCTGGCATGCCCACCCCGGTTGCCGGTATGCGACCATTCCGAAGACGCGGGCCGACTACTGGGTCCCGAAGCTGTCGCGCAACCGCGAGCGGGACGCCGCCCACACGCTTCGGCTGCGTGACATGGGTTGGGACAGCGCAGTCGTGTGGGAATGCGAGATGAAGGATCCTGAAACCGTCCGTGAACACCTGTCGGCTTTCCTCGGCCCGGTGCGGCATCGGCCGCCGCGGCGACGCACCTCCTTTTAAGCCCGCGTCGCGACGCCGCTCGCCACGTCGTAGGGCGGTAACTGTATGGCCTGACCGTTCGCTCCGGTCAGGGTCGAGACGATCGCCTCCATGACGGGCGGGCACACGCCATTCCCGAGGGTCCTGATCCGGTCCCGGCGCGACCCGTGGTCGAGATCGAACTCCTCCCCGAAACCCATCGCCGCCTTCAGCTCCGGGACCTGGAGCATGCGCATCATCGGGGTGCCCCCGTTCCAGGTGACCAGCCCGAAGCGGTCCAGCGTCGTCAGCGTCCGCAGCGGCCGATCCAGGGGCTGCCATCCCCCGGAGCCGTCAGACCCGTAATAGACGACCAGGAACCGAACACCCGGTCCAAGAGCCGCGATGCCACAGGCGATTCGGGCCAGCGTGGCTGGGGCGTGCGTCCCAGGACCGACCGGCCTCGACTTCCAGCGGTCCGAGAACTCGATCACCGACGCCGCCGAACGCGCCCTGCCGCGTCGTAGGGGCACTGGCCGAGGCATCTCCCGGCGGTCGCACAGCAGGAACAGGCGTTGGCGCTTCTGGGGGACACCGAGCCTAGAGGCATCCAGTTCCTGCGGGAGCACGTGGTAGCCCAATCCCTCCAGCTCCCCGACCAGGGGGCGGTAGCCATCCCATCCCTTCATGTGCAGGACGTTCTCCACCACGACCCAGCGCGGCAGCAGCTCGCGCGCGAAGTTCAGCACGTAGCGGGCGGTAAGCCTGCTCGCCTCGTCCCTGGGGCGGGCGCCGCGCGCACAGCCGTGGTTGGTGCATTCCGGCGACGCCAGCAGCAGGTCGATGCGGCCGAGGCCCGGGATGTCGCCGGGACCGGAGTTCCCGTCCAGCGTCATTTCCACGGCGTTCGCCCGCGGGAAGTTCCGCCGGAACGTGGCCACGGCATAGGGGGACGCGTCCACGCCGCAGACCACGCGTGCCCCCGCGGCGCGGGCGCCCCAGCTGCTGCCGCCCCCGCCGCAGAAAAGGTCGAGTGTACGAATCGTCATGTCCCGGTTCTACCAGGTTGGCCATTCCACGCCAGGAGCGATGTTGCCCCGACCTGTCGAACCCCCTCCGCCGCACCCCTGGTGGATGGGACTCCACCGGGGCGCAGGTCCTTGCCGCATCCAGAGAACCCGATACGGTCGGCACGGGAACGGAGTCGGTGTCGCGTGCATGAGGCGGAAGGAATTCGCAGGCGGATAGAGGCCAGGATCGTTCAGGGCGAATTCCTTGCCGGGCTGCTGCACGTGGCCGGACGCGAATCGGACAAGGTCCAGGGCGACTTCGTCACCCGGCTTTCCGCGATCGCGGCCGGGACCAGGGAGCTGCTGGAGGGGAACGGCATGATCCGCCGCCTCGACTATGCGCCTGCCACTTGGTGGCCAGGCGTCCGGGGACAGTCGTTCGCGTTCGTCGACGGCGGTGTCGCCAGCATCGACCTTCCGTCCGCTGCACCCATAGGCATCCGCATCGGCAGCTACGTCGTGCGCCCCGGGGACGAGACCGCCGCGCGGGAACGCTTCAAAATCGAGCTTTCGCTGGTCGACGATCTCTTCAGCGACGACGGCGCCCTATACGACGACGACTTTCAGGACATCGCCAAGCTGCGGGACGCCGCACGCATGACGGCGGAGACCGCGGCGGGCTACCGCATAGCCAAGGTCGCGGACCCGCCGGACCTTGTCGTGCTGCATGGACCCTTGGTTAACCCGGTTTCCCCATACGGGCTGGCCGGGTTCCCGTCGTTCGGCCTCGACGCATCAAGGCTGTTCCTGGACGAGCCGGGGTTCTGCGGGTCCGACCAGGAACGCCAGTTCGTCCCCCTCTACCTCGACCTGCTCCAGCGGCTGCGCGGGACGGGCGTGCCCGTGGTCGGGACCGTCGAGCGGTCGATCGGACGCGACCCGGTCGTCCTGCGGCGGATCGTCGACAGGTTGCAGGACACGGGGAAGCTGAAGAAGGACGAGGCCAAGGCCGTCCTGGACGAGGCAATCGCGTACGGGCTGAACGATGCGACGCTGTTCGACGTCGTGCTGGAGGAGGGAGAGTACATCGAGCCGCTGCCCGTCATGCGGCAGGGTCCGGAGGGCAAGTGGCCGGAGGAATGGAAGCGCTGGATCCGGGACTACCCGAACGCGCTGACCACCTACCTCAAGCCGTCCGACCTCGTGATGCCCTTCCGGGTCGAGGCGTTCGAGGACATCGCCGACTTCCCGCGCGCGCTCGAGCTGGTCCTGCACACCAGCCGACTACTGCCGTCCTACGGTTTCCCGGTCGGCCTCGACATCGTCGACCGCTTTGCGAAGGTGCCGTCGTGGTTGAGCCGCGGCATCAAGGGCCAGCACCAGGTGGTGCTGCTCAAGAAAGCTCTGGCCAGCGGCGACCCGCGCGCGCTGACCTTCGCCAAGCGCGTGCTGGCGGCCAAGGCCGGGACTGGCTCTTCAGGCCGGTCGTCTGAACAGCCCGGGGGGAGAAGTCATGGACACCGAAACGCAGGACGCGACCGGAACTGGCACACCTGCCGGATGGACAAGGATCGGCACCGTCGTCGGCAACACGTCGACCTCCAGCTTCAGCTTCATCCTGCGCAGTTTCCACGGAAAGCTGGGCGACATCGTCGCCACCCGCGTCGAGGTGCCGATAGCCTCGGACCGCGGCCGCAAGATCGCCGTCGTGTGGGGGGCGCATCGTCGGCATCGACCGCTTCAACCCGTTCTTCCCGGCCGAGGCTGCGCAGGAGCTGGCGGACCAGGACATCAGGATGGTCGATACCGTGCTATCGGGCAGCCGCGACCATCTGGAGGCCGAGGTGCTGATCCTCGGCACCACCTTCGACGGTCCCGGCGCCGCCCAGCTCAGTCCGCTCACCTACCCCGTGAAGCCGTCCTCCCCCGTGCTGTACCCGGGACCTGAGGATGTGCGGAAGCTCCTGACCGGACAGGACGACGACCCGAAGAGGCCGCGTCCCCGCGATGCTGCGGATCGGGACGCTGATCGCCCGCGACGACGTTGATGTCGCGCTGTCCGCCCGGCAGGTGGTGTCCCGGCATCTGGCGATCCTGGCCATGACCGGTGGCGGCAAGACCGTCGCCGCCCGCCGGATCATCAGGGAGCTGATCGACATCGGCTACCCGCTAGTGATCTTCGACCCGCACGGCGACTACCTGGGGTTCTTCGAGAAGCGAAAGCTGTTCCCGAAGACCGCGGTCCGCATCCTCTACCCGATGATTCGGGTCCGGCAGGACAACGTCGGCATCATCGGCGACCTGATCGACAAGATGGGCAAGAAGCTCACCGACGCGCAGCAGCAGTTCTACTTCTGGCTGCTGAACGCCGTCGACGTCGTGGGCGGAGAACCCGCGGCCGACTATATCGAGCGGCTCATGGACTGCGCCGACAACGTGAAGGCCAAGAAGGCCAGGAAGGACGAGAGCCTCGGCGACGAGTTGGCGGACACCCGTGCCATGACGATGAACGCGGTCAAGCGGTCGCTCTCCTTCGTCCGCGACAACCTCCGCCAGATGGAAAGGAACAACGAGCGGCTGCGCAGCCAGGAGCGGTTTAGGGACTACACGTTCCAGGAGATGCCCGACCCGTCGGACGCGCCGGAGGACATCGTCAGCCCGTGGACGGTCTCGATTTTCTACCTGGCCGGATACGACCACCTGAACCAGTCTGCCATCGTCTCCATCGTGCTGGAGGCCCTGTTCGCGCACCGCTCCACACTGTCGGGCGTGATCCCGCCGTTCCAGGCCGTGGTGGAGGAGGCGCACAATTTCATCCCGAGCAAGCAGGAGGGCACGAACGAGACGCCGTCGCTGCCGACCATCCGCAAGGTCATCACAGAGGGTCGAAAGTTCGGGACGGGGCTGGTGCTGATCTCGCAGCGGCCGTCCCGCCTGGACGAGACGACGCTGGCCCAGTGCAACAGCTTCCTGGTTCTTCGCCTAGTAAACCCGCGCGACAAGAGCTTTGTCCGGTCGGTGATGGAAAACCTGTCCGAGGCGGACGCCAACATCCTCCAGTCCTTCGGGCCGGGGCAGGGCATTGTCTCGGGGCAGGCGGTCAGGTTTCCGCTGCTGGTGAAGGTCGACTTCGACGCCGACCTCGTCAGCGACGCAATCGGGGACGAGGACTTCATATCCGATGCGGCGAAGTGGCAGCTGGATCCGACGCGCAAGGCGAATGCCGAAACCGTGGCCAACCACTTTAAGGGGGCGCCGGCGCCCGAAGCGGAGTTGGCCTCTGGAGCGAAAACCACGTCACGTAAACCTCTTGGGCGACGCCGCGGGCGGATCAGGCCGGAGGGGTTTTGAGCGGGAACCGCGACTACGATGTCCGAAGGCGGTCTCGCCAGGCGGCGCCGACTGGGACACCATCGAAGGGGAGTCAAGCCACGTTTCGCTCGGGCAGGGATCATGACGCCATAATCAAGCTCCTGGTCACGTCTCGATCTCGAACGTTCTTCAGACTGCTGGGAGTTCCTGACCTGCGGAAGGAACTTCCGACCGAGTTGTTTCGTCCGCGAGTGCTTCGTCTCGATCACCTCTCGAAGGGCGCTGAAGGCGATCTGCTACACATAGAGTTCCAGTCCACCCGGGAAGAGATGCGGTGGAGGATGCTTGAGTACTACTCTGGAATCGCAAGCCGTCACGATCTAACCGCGGTCTGCTCTCCCGAACCGGCGGCGCGCGACCGCCTCAAGCAGGTGGTTATCTTGATGGGAGGAGCCACGCGCATGCCGTGCGTGCTGGAGCGCGACGGCCTCCGTCTCGAATTCGAAGTCTGCGAGCTCGCGAAGCTCGACCCGCAACGCGAGCTCGCGCGCAGTGAAAGCCCCTACGACAAGGTGCTCGGCCTCCTATGCGTCGAAAACGCGTCTGATGTAGACTGGATGGAAGTATGCAGCGCGATCAGAACGTCGGCGAAGAACAACCCTGAGCTCGCCCGCGATGCCTTGGCCCTCCTGCTCGCGGTCAGCACGCTGATCAGCCCGTCTGCACAAGCGCAACAGATCCTGGGAACAATGGCCATGAGAATCAACATAGCAGATAGTCCGGTCCTGCAGCAGTTAGCGTCGAGGGCTGAGGCAAAGGGCGCACTCACGCTGATGAAGCAGATTATCCAGAGCAGGGACGAAGAAATCAACGAAGCTGACGAGGAGTTTCTTGAGTCGCTCACTTTGTCAGACATAAGCGAGCTTACTGCCAGGCTCCTCCACGGCAACGATTGGAGTGACATCCGGCCAGTAGGTTCACACAGGCGCGGGCCGTCCGGTTACGACTGAACATTCGCATTCGGGCATCTCGTTCGCGGTATGCCGACAACGGACCCGACGATTGACAAAATGACGTTGATATCAGGTACTATACGATCCCAGCTGCCGACGCTGCCCGGACGACCCGGGCGCCGTACTTCGCTTGCTTGGCCGACGGCGCCTTCAACCATCCGCCTAACGCCATCCCCGCGATGCTATGGGCCACCTGCCTCTCGAAGCTGTCGACACGTCCGGGGTGCGCGGACCATTCGATGACCCTGGCCCACGTCGGGCCGTCCAGGCCTTTGCAGACCGTCACGGGATCATCGGACGCGGCCGTCCGGGTCTGTGGCACATCAACCGGAGCAGCCTCTTGCAAAGTTGCTGGCAAATCGAGCGACACCGCCCGCACGTGGTCCCAGCAGTCGTCCTTCTTGCACCACTCGCCCACGTTCTTCTGTCCGGCGCTGGCGACGATCTCAGCATGAATCCTAGGCGCCCACGCGGCCCACGCGCGCTGGATACGCTCGGGGACCGCTTGATCCTCCCATACGGCGGCTAAGTCCATGTCCTCACCGAAATCTGCCGCCAGCTTGGACACCATGTAGGCCGTAACTTGCGCCCCGTAGGACTGGAGCATCGCCTTTCGCACGGCGGCGCTGGCGGACTTGTAGATTAAGGCGAGCGCCACCGTGTCGCGATAGAATTCCTCGTCCGGCTGCCACTCGGGCCCGTGCCGTTCCCGCAGCGCGTCCATGAAGAAAGCGAAGTTCTTCTGTGCGCCGCGGCTGACCGTCTGCGGGCGCAGCCACCATGCCATGAGATATTTCGCTAGGTCCGTCTTGCCGAACCGCTGCCCCTTGGGGTATTCGCGCTCGAAATCCCGTCGCTTGGCCGGTGAAGATCCCAGGCGCGACAGGGCGGCTTGGTAGCCGCCCCGCGCACGCTCGTAGAACCAGCGGGTCTCCTCCCCGGGACACCACGTGCGCCCCGAGAGCTGCTCCATCGCGATGTGGAAACCGGTGTTGGCGGAGAGGTCTGCGACCTGGATGACGTTCTGCGTGTTCGCATACTTCGCGATCAGCGGGACGAACTCAGCCAGTCGGGTCGGCTCGACACGGGTGAGCTTCATCGCGACCGAGACCTTGCCGATGTCAATCCTGTCGACCTTCCGGGCGCGGTGGATCGAGGCGAGCGTCTGTCCGCCGTTCACGACCTGCAAGCCGCGTATGCGGTGGATCACCGTCTCCCCGGCCCAGGTGCCGACCTCGATTTCGTCCGCGGTAGCGGCCAGCCCGTTGTTGTAGGCCAGGAAGCGGTCCGGCTCATCCCTAAGCGTGTCCCTGATGCCTTTGTTCACACCGGCCTTCACCTGGAGGAAGGAGCGTACGTTGAACTCCAGCAGCCTCGGCCCGTACTGCTCGTAGAGGCGGTAGAGCAGGTCGCCGGGCACGATCAGCAGGAAGGTGGCGTATTCGGACGCGGACGGTCTCATCTCCAGGCACGGGATCGGCCGCCCGAGGAGTTCCTTGAAGTCCACCACGATCCGGTCCCGGGTGACCTCCTCTCCCGTCGTGCGAAGCAGACGTTCGAGATCGACGACGGAGAACTCGACCGGCCTACCCAGAATCTCGATCGCATCTACAGCGCGGTCCTTGACCTGCCCGTTCGTCAGGACGTGGACCCGGACCTCCTCGATACGCTCAAGCTGCCCGGAGATATGCGCCGCCGCGGCAGCCGCCGAAGCATTCGCGGAGAAACGGGCGGCGTCGCCGAGAGCGGCATAGTTGAAGAACCGCGCAGCCCGGCCCGTGAGCATGCGCAGATCGTCCGCAGCGAGCGTTGCCTGTTCAGCTTCCACGAAGGCTGCCGTGAACAGCTCCAGCCTCGTCGAATCCTCGGCGAGGGCATAGCCGAGGATTCGGCAGCGGTTGCGGCCGACGGTGTCCTCGTAGGGGCAGGGTTCATGCTCGCTGACGGCACCCGCCTCCTCCAGATAGCCGATCATCACCTCCGCCAGAGCGGCGGCCTGGTCTAGGGGGGATGACGGGTCGGCGTCGGCGAGCTTATCGACGGTCTCAGCCCTCAGACGGCGGTCGAACTCGGCCAGCAACTGTTGTTCAAGCATCTCGACCGCGCTCCGTGTCCGACGGCGACTCCGGCCGCATCATCCTTCGGAAAGCGCGCGCATGCCAGCGGGCCCGGGTAGCGGGTCGGTTGGGATTTGGTGTCGGAACGGCAGGGGGCAGAGTCGGCGTCATGTGACCCTCCCGCCTGAAAGGTCCCCGCGGTGATTCGCATTTCCAGGTAAGCGGGTCCCCTCCGCGCGGCACGGCCAGTAGACACGTATCGCGCGGTTGACCTTTGACCCCCCCGGCCTCCGCCGCGTCGTCTCTCGAAGACGCGGCGGTGGCGACGCGGCGGCGGTTCCGGGATTGGACAGTCTTCCACGTCGACGTCCTGGAACGCAGGCGATGGAACTGGGTAGGGCCAAGAGGCATCGGCGTTGGGCAGAGAATGTCAATCCAGCCTCAACCACCGTAACAGGTGATCGTGGTCCCGCCTTTGCCGTATTCCTCGCTCGTCGCTGCGACCGACGAAAACTGGCCGACCGCCACGCCGTCGGTTCTTCTGATCGCACGTTCCCGGTAGGGCACGTTGGCCGGAAGGGCATCAACGACCACCGCCAGGAACAACGGCGGGGATGTGCCTGGCCCACGCGAGAATGGATCCCTTCCATTTCCCAGCCCGTGATGAAAAGGGATCCTTGCCCCGAAAACCTGAAGGGCGGACGTAGGCCGGAATACGTAAACGCCGTCGGCACCGAACTTTGTTTTCGCGATGACCATGGCTCGGATGGCCAGCGCGAGCTTTCGCGGGCTCAGGCAAGCCAACTGGTCCTCCAGAGATCTCCCCGTGCTGGCGGCCAAAGATCCCCTGTCATGCGCGACGGAATGCCTTGCGACCAGGACCGAAAGGAGGACGGCCGAGAAGACGATGGCGAAGCGCATGTGAGAACTCCTGCGATGGACCGTGAGAACCGTGGACTTACCGCCGATGCATCCGCGATATTCGACCATCGCTGCGCCGGATATTGTCGCGTGCTGTAAGAAGACGGATCCTGGACTCAGGATCATTCTTTCATTCCTGGGGGCGCCCACTTGGCCGCTTTCATCAATTGCAGCGCCCGACCGATGTTCGACGCGGCAGGCGTTTTGGTCAGCATGGCCCAAAGCTCATCCAGCATTTCCGTGAGCGTGAGGATCAGGATCGGATTGCCACAGAGGCGGCTCCTGAATCCCTGATGCTGCTCCCAGATCTCGCGCGTTTCCGCGTTTCGGAGTGCGGTCACGACTGTGACGTAAGTAAACGTCCTCTGGCCAGTGACTGTCTCGATCTCACGGACGAACGCCTCCGACCATTTAGGGCTATGCAGCTCACGAAATCCTTTCCACGCCTCCCGACCGGAAACGATCTTCCCGCCCTCGATCTCCGCAACCTTTGCTGCGGCATCGAAGCCTCCCTGCCAAGCCTTGCAACTCAGGACGAGCACTCGTTTGATATCGTCTCGGCTGGGGTGGATCGCGATCACGTCAATGTCGCTACCGACCGAGTCAGCGCTGCTGGAGTAATCGGCATGCGTCTTTGCTGGCTTGAACCGAACGTTATGCCGGGTGAAATAGCCTTTGTGCATAAGATAGTCGTCGACTATCTGTTCCAGTACGTCCTCTTTCACACTATACCCTCCTACGGTCCGATCCTAATCTGCCCTAACTTGGCCGGTTTTACGCCATCCTGGGTTGGAGGATTGACACCTCGGTGCTGGGCAACTAACACACCTTGACAAGTCGTAGCGAAACGACTCTAGCGAAAGCTATTGAGGCTCGTATCGGGATGAATGCCCAAACACGCAGCTACTAAGTAAGATGGCCGGGCACGGCGAATTATTTAGAGGATAAGATCCCGCCAGCATGCTCACACGGGGGAGGCTGAACGGGCTGAATCCCGTAGTATTTGTAATCTCCGTAAGCAGGGGCATAGGGAGGTCGGGCTTTGCTCATACGAGCGCACCCAAGGTCAAGGTTAGTCCCAAAAAGTCGAAACGTGTTCCCTGAATGGAGGATTCCGGCAAGCCTGCGGCAGTATCCGATATCCTGCCGTCGGGAACGTGCGTGCCACTCCAAGTCCACGTTCGCACCTTACCAGTTTCGTTCGTCTGCCTGATCGAGAAATTTGGGCCGATGTGACATTCCGGGCAGCAAGGAGTCTCCCTGCCAGCCGATTCAGCGCTACAACGGACCTACGATGGCGAGCGATGACAGCGCCGGTCAGTACCGGCACAATCACTACGTTCCTGAATGGTATCAGCGCAGGTTCCTGAATGTTGGCCAGACGCGTTACCATTACCTCGATCTCAGACCGGAGGTCCGCACCAACGCCGGTCACACGTGGACGCGGAACGCGTTGCGTTCACTTGGGCCGAGAAAATGTTTCGCACAAACCGATCTCTACACCGCGACCTGGGGCAGCAGTCCGAACGTCGACATTGAGCGCTTCTTTTTCGGCGAGATAGATGGAGAAGGTCAGAGTGCGGTCGACTACTTTGCCGGGTTCACTCACCCGGCTGCCGAACCCGAGGTCCTCAATCGGTTCGTGCGATACATGAGTGTGCAGAAGCTCCGCACACCTAAAGGTATCGGCTACCTTCGTGCTTTCGCCCAGGCTCGGGAACAAAGCCACACGCTCGTGCGCCTGCAGAGGCTGCAAGACATCTTCGGAGCGACATGGTCCGAGTGTGTGTGGCAAGTGGCGGACGCGTCCCAATCCCAAACCAAATTCATCGTGTCGGACCACCCGGTCACGGTGTACAATCGCGGTTGCCCTCCCGGATCGGCGGCCTGCAGGGGCTTCTCCGACCCGGACGTCCGGATGGCTGCGACGCATACTCTGTTTCCACTTTCGGTGGAAAAGATACTCATTCTCACGAATCTTACGTGGGCGAGGAACCCCTATCAGGCGGAAGCCACACAGCGGCCGAACCCAGGTTGGTTCCGACCGACTCTCTTCGACTTCACGGCAATCCAGACCGGTAGATTGCTTTCGGATGAGGAGGTCGTAGAGATGAACTACGTGATAAAGATGAGGGCTCATCGCTACATAGCAGCGGCCCAGGAAGAATGGCTCTATCCGGAGCGACACCTGAGGAGCGAGCACTGGCACAAGTTGGGGGACGGCTATCTGTTCATGCCGGAGCCGCGACAACTCTTCATGGGGGGAGATGCTTTCGTCGGCTACAAGGACGGGAGTGTCGCGGCTTTCGATGTTTACGGCAACCAGCCCTCTCAGCAAGGCTACAAAGATAAGCAGCGAGAGTGTCGGGAGGCCAAGAGCTTGAGCCGGTTCAAGGACGAGTGGGCCGCTTTCCAGGGACGGGCGTTTCGAGGAATGAACCATGGGTTTGGCCGCTCCGGCGCGGCGGGCGCAGATTCGGACAGCGAAGGAAGTCATGCCGCACACCTTCACCGCGACGCCGAGTATCGGAAGCGACCCGGGGAGCGTGCACGGCGGCGAAAGCTTTCCCGACGCTCGTGAGCCGCTTCACGACCGAAGTGATCGGATCACCCCAGGCGGCTCGCGGCCGAAACTTCTCGGCACGGCGCTCCTCGTCGCGTGGAGCAGCCCCCATTTCAACCGGACACGCGGCGCAACCGTGAGGGCCTAGGCTTACGCCTAGGCATGCGCCTATGCCGAACGACACGACGCGGGTCGAAATCATCACCGGCCGGGAGCGCCGGAGGCGCTACAGTGCCGAGCAGAATCTAGGTTGGTCGAGGAAACCATGCAGCCGGGCATGACGGTGTCGGCCGTCGCGCGTCTACACGGAGTGTCGCCCAGCCTGCTGTTCAACTGGAGGCGGTTGATGTCCGAGGGTGGCTAGGTGGCCGTCAGGGCCGACGAGGACGTCGTGGCCGTCAGCCGCGCCCGTAAGCGGGAGCGGGAGCGCCTGCTCGGCCGCAAGACCCTGGAAGTGGAAATACTCAAGGAGGCACTCACCGCTGCCCGGGGGGAAAAAAGCCCGCTTGGCAATTACTGTCGCCGCTAGGGACGGTTCTCGGTGAAGCTGGTCGCCGACACGCTAAGAGCCGGTCTCTGAATGATACCGTAATGACGGCTTTCGACTCATATACACCATAGCACGGCACCCCAGACGGCTTCGAAAGCAGACGCTCGGTGCCGCTCGATAAGGACAGCTATGCACCCGTTCCTAACGTTCGCAGACGTCTGGTAATCCCTCAAGAGCTGACATTTGCCGGTCGCGCCGTCAACCGTTAGCTCCACCCAACTAACTGTGCGCGGAGCCTTTTCAGTGTCATCTCCTCAAGCTCCCCAATCAGCACAAAGCTTTTGTCATTAAGACCATTCATCGACGGTCCAAACAGACCGGAGATCAAGCCATCTGCATGTCGCGCGACATAGAAGCGGTCGTGGAAGCGCATCTCGGAGACCGTGCGGAAGTAGGTAAACCGAACATGGTAGCCTCGGCGCTTCAAATGCTCACTGACGCTTCTGCGCCAAATTGGACCCAATACCACCTTCTTGCCCTTCGCATAGGGCGGCTGATGAATGGTGATCTCGGGACCAGCAATATCGAAACAGTCAAGATACTCCAGAAAACTGTTAATGCCGCCTATGACTTCTTCCTCGCTCTTATCGAGGTAGATGAACGGATCTGTAAGAAGGAGGTCTTTGATGGGTCCTTTGCCGCCGTGAACCTTTTGGGCGATGTCACGAAAAGCGCTTGCCTTCGACTTCCAGCCTCCGGCCACTGTCATCAGTTCGAGGACGAGTGACCCGTCCTTGGCTTCAGGCTGCCCACCAAGGGCTTGTCCCGACGAGCCGCCTAGCCTCAAGGGACAGTCATGCTGAGGGCACGATCCCTGTCGCACCGAGACTAGCGGTCGCGCACCGTCCATCCGTAGCCAGTTTCTAACCTCGTATCGGAACACTGCTGGGTATCGTAACAGTCTCGGTGACTCCGCGTCGGTTTGCAGAGCGTCACTACGATTTGGCTCAAACAGCTCTGGTGCCATGCGCCGCAGAGCTTCGCGATCCTCAGATCGCGGCGGCAAACCCAGGCGTAAGCGCCAGTACCATTCCATAGAGTCCATCAACTAGGCTTTCCCACAAGATCGGCGTGAGAGCAGCACGCCCTCCATCGAACTGGCAACCAGCACGCGTGTGAACGCGGCGTCCCGCGATCGTATTCTTTAAGCGATCCCTTGCCAGAACCGGAGGGCGGCCACCGGCCAGACTGCGCCTTAGAACGAGCGTCCGCAATCTAACGACGCCGCTCCGAAGCGGACAGGCTCCTTTCCACCACGAGCTGCCCTTGGTCCGCCGCGAAATTCATTCCGACATCATTCAGAGACAGGCTCTAAGTGTCGCACGATCCAACCTCGTCGAGCAGATCAAGGGCACGGGCAAGGGCGACCCGGTAGCGGTATCCGGCGGTCACCTCATCGTGGACGATCTCGGCCCCGCCTCCGGCAGGCGTGGGGCCGCTCACAGCAGGGTTTCCTGTATCGAACCTTCTTTGGTTGCCTTCTTTAACTTCTTCGAGGGCACTTCACCGAAGAGGTCGGAGTGCTCAAGTATGTTCAGGGCCATGAGAAGTGGCCGCTTCCCAGCGAGCAACGGGGGCAGAGCTCGGCGATGTCGCACTCACCCTCGCGTAGCGAGATGAGGGCCGCCGCCTACGCCCTAGTTAAGGACGATATCGAACGCCGAACCGATTGAAGGGCCAGCAGCGCCGAGCCGTTGGATGGGTTTGCCGAGCAGCTTGATCGATTGGGTTACGCCCCGTCCCGTTTGTAGTGTAAGCAGACGCTTGGGGAGTTGCGGCGGGGAGACGTCCAATCCGCTCCGGTATCGGTGACTGTTCTATCAGCCGCTCTGGTCGAAGGCGTGCTGACTTTCGCCATCCTACAGCTCGGAAGCTGAACGCGCCGACTTTGGCGTCTAGGGACTTCGAACGGGAGCTAGACTGAGGACTTGGTCAAGATTGCCGCTCATGGCGGGGACGGCGCCATCCTGGACCAGGCGGCACGTCAAAGAGCGGAGACCCTGATCCGCACGCGGCAGCGCATCCACGCCGGACGGATGCTCTCGGACTTTCCGCAGGGCGTGCCGGACCTCCGTCCCGAGGAAGCGCGCGATGCGAAAGCCGTGGCGGAGATGGTCGTCCGGAGAGTGCTCGATTGGTTGGCGAGTCACGCAGGCTGATGATTGGAGCCTGAGGGCTGAGGCACGGTCCCTCAGTCCGAGCAAGCGAAGTCACGTGGTGGGTATGCAGCAGGTGGACTGATGTCGTTGTCCTCAGTGGCGAGAAGCAAAGCACGCCGAACGTTTCCAGACTGGACTGGACACAAACCCAATCGTTGAATACCCGCCGTGCAGTTGGAGTGCGGCGATGGTGACGGTTACGACGGAAACCCGGAACGTTTCTTCGGGTGGATCGTGGCGATCCTCTTCTGGGGTTGGAACCTTCTCATGGCCTGGGGGCTGTTTTCCGGGCTGGCCAAAACCGCCGACCACTACTCGACCATTGGCTCAGGAGAAGAGCGCACAGGGGCTGCGATCGGCACGGCGCTTGGTGCTGGAGCGATGCTGTTCCTATGGGTCGCTGGGTCCGTCATCCTGGGCCTCATGATGCTGTTCACGCGAGGCAAGCGCGTTCTGGTCACTCGGGAGGCACAGGCCATGACGGGCCTCTTGAACTGCGACAACGTTCGCGGACATTTCGTGGGATGATCAAGGCACTCGCTCTCATGGTCGCCTGCGCGGCCATTTCGGCCGTCGCGGCCGGTGCCGTGGTCCACCAGGCCGGTCCGAGCACTACGGAACTAGATGCCGACATTGCTCAGGTGTCGGAGCAGATTGAGGCCGCAAACGTTTGTCGCGCAGCGCCCGCACGATCGATGCGGTCACCGGTTCTTTGGCATTCACCTGGAGCGAGAGCGTCGTCGCGACTTCGTCAGGTACTCCGTCGCCCGCGGCGATGGGTGACAGCTCGATGAAC
>CBDCAA010000004.1:0-22777 GCA_965213855.1 Acetobacteraceae bacterium
TCAGCAGGCGGAGCTTCATGAACTCATAAGGCGCCACGTCGGCGACGAACTGGGCGCCGACTTCTTCCCAGGCGGGCCGGCCGTTGGCAAAGCGGTCCTCGATCACCCATTGGGTGAAGCGCTCGGAGACGACGGGCCAGCGGTCCTCGATGCCGTAGCGGCCGGCGAGGGCGGCGCGGTCGGCGTCCGACGTGACCGGGGTGATGCGGTCGACCATGGTGTTGGGGAAGGGGATGTGCGCCTCGATCCAGGCGGCCAGGGCCGGGTCACGCAGGGTGGCCAGGGCCAGCACGGCCCGGCGCAGCACGTCGCCGTTGTGCTGGATGTTGTCGCAGCTGAGCGCGGTGAAGGCGGGTGCGGCGGCGGCCATGCGGCGTCGGCAGGCCTCGACGATGATGCCGATGGCACTGGCCGGCGTGGTGGGTTGGGCGAGGTCGCGCCGGATGAGCGGGTGGCCAGGGTCGAGCTGCTTGGTGGCGCGGTTGAGGCAATAGCCGTTCTCGGTCACGGTCAGGCTGACGATGCGGATGGCGGGCTGGTCGATGGCGTCGAGCAACGCGGCGCTGCCATCGCCGGCGAAGACGAGCTCATGCAGGCTGCCGATGACGGTGACGGTCTCGGTGCGGCCGTCACGCTCGGTGAGGGTGTAGAGGCAGTCCTGCGGGACAAGGCTGTCACGCATCCGGCGATCGTCCGGCATGAGCCCGGCGCCGACGATGCCCCAGCCCTGCATGTCGGCGCGCGCCTGTATGATGTCGTGCGTGTAGCGGGCCATGTGGGCGCGGTGGAACCCGCCGAGGCCGAGGTGCACGATCCCGGCGGCGGCGGGCCGGCGGTTCGGCACGTGCACGGGGGGCGCGAGAAGCGGCAGGGCGGCGTTGCTGAGCGGAATCGGGGACACGATCACCTCCTTCTGCGACGGTGGCGAGGGTTCACAGTGGCAAGCCGGGGCGGCCGCGGGAAGCCCGACACGGGATGCGTCAGTCTGGCGCCTTGACGAGACGCGCGGCGAAGAAGCCGTCCATGCCGCCGTGCTCGCGCCAGAGACCGGGATGGGTGCGGAGATGGCCGTCCGAGGTGCGGGCTTCGGGGATGGCGGAGAGCTCTTCGGGCGAGAACGGGTCGGGGCGCAGGCCGAGGGCGGCGGCGGCGGCGAGGCGGGCGGCGCCTTCCTCGGGCTGCAGCGAGCAGACGGCGTAGAGGAGGCGGCCGCCCGGGCGGAGCATGGCGGCGGCCGAGGCGAGCAGGCGGTCCTGGCCGGCGGTGAGGTCGATCAGGTCGCGCGGGCGCTTCAGGCGGAGCGCGTCCGGGTGACGGCGGATGGTGCCGGTGGCGGAGCAGGGAGCGTCGAGCAGGACGGCGTCGAGGCGTTGGTCCGGGATCCAGGTTGCGGCGTCGGCTTGGACGACCTCGACCTCGACCTGCAGGCGGGCGAGGTTCTCGTGCAGGCGACGGAGGCGGTTCGGGTCGCGGTCGACCGCGACGATGTGGGCGCCTGAGGTGGCGAGCTGGGCGGTTTTGCCGCCGGGGGCGGCGCAGAGGTCGGCGATGCGTTCGCCGGGCCGGGCGGCGAGGAGGCGTGCGGGCAGGGCCGCGGCGGCGTCCTGGACCCAGAAGCGGCCCTCGTCGAAGCCGGGCAGCTCGGCCACGCGGGTGCCGGCGGGAAGGCGGGCGGAGCCGTTGGGCAGCACGAGGGCGCCGTCCGGCGCGGCCGCGCCGGGCGCCAAGGTGAGGTCGAGCGGGGCTTCGTGCGTGTGCGCCTCGGCGATGGCGCGGGCGTCGGCGCCCCAGCTGGTCCAGAGCCAGGCAGGGGTGTCGATGCGGGGTCCGTCGAGCTCGTCGAGCGCGGCGGGGCCGATCTCGGCAACGCGGCGGAGGACGGCGTTCACGAGACCGGCGAAGGGGGCGAGCTTGCGGGCGCGGGCGAGGTCGACGGCGGTGCCGACTGCGGCGTGGGGTGGGGTTTCGAGCAGGAGAAGGCCGGCGGCGCCGAGGCGGAGGATGTGGCGGACGGCGTCGGGCGGGGCGCGGGTGAGGAACGGCTCGATGACGGCGTCGAGTGAGCCAAGGCGTCGGAGCACGGCGGCGGCGAGGCGGTGGGCGGCGGCGCGGTCGCGCGGCTCGGCACCGCCTTTCGACAGGGCGGATGCGGTATCGAGGGCTTCGTCGAGCGGGCGGCGGCGGTCGAGGACGGCGGCGAGCAGGTCGAAGGCGATCTCGCGGGTGGGGTCGCGGGGAGGCTTGGGTGGCGTGGGCGGCTTCATGGGTGCGGTTCATGGCGCGGAATAGGGGTGCGTGCTAGGGGCGGCTTCATGGACCAACCTGGTTTCGCGCTCGACCGGCTTTCACCCCGGCCCTCACCGGGAGGGAGCGGAAGCGTTCTGGACACGCGGTGGCCGCGGCTGTTGCTGGTGGTGCTGTGCGTGCTGCTATGGACGCCGGGCTTTTTCACGCTGCCGCCGACGGACCGGGACGAGAGCCGGTTCGTTCAGGCGACGAAGCAGATGCTCGAGACCGGCGACTACGTGCGGATCATGAACGGGATGGAGCCGCGGAACCGCAAGCCGATCGGGATCCATTGGCTGCAGGCGCCGTTCGCCGCGGCCGCGCACGGGCTAAGGCTGGCGACGGGGAACCCGGTCTGGCCATATCGTATCCCGTCCGCGCTGGGCGGCCTCCTGGCGGTTCTGGCGTGTTTCGAGTTGGGGGCACGGCTGTTTGACCGGCGGACGGCGGTGCTGGGCGCGGCAGTGCTGGCTGCCTCGGTGGGGCTGGTGGGCGAGGTGCACATCGCCAAGACCGATGCGGCGCTGCTGGGGGCGACGACGGCGGCGATGGCGCTGCTCGCCCGGGCGTATCTGGACCCGGGCGGGTTCGGGCGCGGGCAGGCGGCGGGGTTTTGGCTGGCGGTGGGGGCGGGCGTGCTGCTGAAGGGGCCGATCACGCCGATGGTCGCGGGGTTGGCGATAGTCGGGCTGGTGGTGGCCGACCGGCGCCGGGCGGCGGGCTGGGTGTGGTTGCGGGAATTGCGGGCCGGCTGGGGGGTGCCGCTGCTGCTGGCCGTCGTGCTGCCGTGGTTCGTGGCGATCGGGGTGGCGACGGGTGGGCGGTTCTTCGCCGACGCGGTGGGGGGTGACCTGGCGCGGAAGCTGAGCTCGGGCGACGACTCGCATTGGGGTCCGCCGGGGCTGCACCTGGCGCTGCTGCCAATACTGATCTTCCCGGCGTCGGCGGCGCTGCCGGCGGGCGTGGCGGCGGCATGGTGGGGGCGTGCGACGCCGGCGGTGCGGTTCCTGCTCGCGTGGCTGGTGCCGGCGTGGCTGGTGTTCGAGGCGGCGCCGACGAAGCTGCCGCATTATCCGTTGCCGTTGTACCCGGCGATCGCCTTGTTGCTGGCGCACGGGGTCGTGGCCGAGGCGGCGGTGGGGCGATGGCGGTGGCTGGGCGCGGGGTTAGCGGGTGTGGTCGCGCTGGGGTTCGCGGCGGCGGCCGTGGGAGCGCCGTGGTTCCTGCAGATCGACCCGTGGCTGGGGGTGCCGGCGGTGGCGGCGGTGGCCATCGTGGGGTGGCGTGCGGTGCGGGAGGCCGGCTATCGGTCGTTGGCGGCGGCGGTGGGGTTCGCAGTGCTGCTCTATGCGGCGGTGCTGGGGTATGAGCTGCCGCGGCTGTGGCCGTTGTGGATTGCGCCGCGTGTATTGCAGGCGGTGCCGGTGTTGCAGAGCGGGGCGCGGCTGGGATCGGTCGGGTTCGCGGAGCCGAGCCTGATGGTCCTGGCGGGGACGGGCACGCAGTTCTTGCGGGCCGACGAGGGGGTGGCGGCACTGGCAGACGGCGCGATCGACGTGCTGCTAGTGGGCGACCGCGACGTGGCGGCGGTGCAGGCGATGCTGGAGGCCCGGGGGGTGCGGACCGAGCTGCTGGCGATCGTGCCGGGGTTCAACTACTCGCGCGGGCGGCGGGTGCTGCTGACGGCGGTAGCGCGGCGGTGATCGCGGCGGCCGCGATGTCAGCCGAATTGGCGCCAAACTTTAACTTTTGTTAACTTCTGGCTTTCCGCCTCGGGCCATTGCAGCCAAGACTGTCGCTGGACGGAATAGGGTGCACCTGGCATGGCGATCCTCAGCGTTGGGCAGCAGCAGGTTTACACGTGCCTGCAGCGGGCCGTCGCCGACGCACAACCGCACGACGAGATCCAGATCTTCGGCGCACTCGACGTCGCACGGCCGATCGTGACAAGCGTCCCGCTCCGGGTCATTGGAATCGGCACGCGGCCGATCGTCACGATGCGCGGGTTCAGTCCCCATGGGGCAGGCTTGCTCACGACGTCCGCTGCGACGCATGTCAGCAACATCGAATTTCGGCAGGCGCGCGCTCTCACCGGAAATGGCGCCGGTATATGGCACCTTGGGGGCGACCTGTCGGTCGAGGATTGCGTGTTCGCGCGCAACCAGAATGGCATTATGATCGTCGGCGAGGCGGAGGACACGGCGCGCATCAGCGGATGCAGCTTCGTGGCAAACGGCGCCGGGTGCGGCCACACGCACGGGATCTATGCGAACGGGCGCGGGCGGCTCGAGATCAGCCACTGCTCGTTCGAGGACACGTGGGTGGGCCATCACGTCAAGTCGCGGGCAGCCGGCACGTCGGTGACGGCCTGCTACTTCGGCGGGTCGCCACGGGCAACGACGAGCTATGCCATCGATGTCGCCAATGGCGGTGTGGCGGAGATCACGCGCAGCCAATTCGTGAAGGGCCGCGGCTCGATGAGCCGGAAGTTCATCGCCTTCTCTCCCGAGCCGCGGCGCCATTCCGAGGACCGGTTGCTGGTTGCGGGCAACATTTTCATCAGCCACCGGCGTGATCCGTCGATCGCGGTCGTGAACTTCGCGCCCGGCGTGCCGGCGGTGCTGCGGCAAAACGCCTATGAGGGTTGGATCCTGGCATTGCTGGGCCGTGGCCGGGATACGAAGCGGCAGCGCTCCAGCGAGGCGATCATGCGCGGGGCACCGGCAGCGACCGCAGGCCTATAGCGGATGGAGGCACCGGGCGATCGTGGGGCCGTGCGGTTCGAGGGCGGGTTCGGTGGTGCGGCAGTCGGGTTGGGCTTGGGGGCAGCGGGTGTGGAAGCGGCAGCCGGATGGTGGGGCGAAGACGCTGGGGATCTCGCCGTGGAGCAGGATGCGGTTGCGGCGGCGAGCGGGGTCGATCGCCGGATGGGCGGAGAGCAGGGCAGCGGTATAGGGGTGGGCCGGGTTGGCGAACAGGGCGGCCGTGGGGCCGTGCTCGACGATTTGGCCGAGGTACATGACGACGGTCGTGTGCGCGATGCGGCGGATGACACCGAGATTGTGGCTGCTGATGAGCATCGTCAGGCCAAGGTCCTGCTGCAACGAAAGCAGCAAGTTCAGGAGTTCGCCCTGGACGCTGAGGTCGAGCCCGGCTGTGGGTTCGTCGGCGATCAGCAGGGTGGGTTCGAGAAGGACGGCGCGGGCGATGGCGACGCGGCGGGCCTGGCCGCCGGAGAGCTGGTGGGGGTAGCGGTCGAGGATGGTTCGGGGGAGGCCAAGGCGGTTGAGGAGGCTGGTCAGGCGGGCCTGGGCGGACGCCAAGTCGAGGTGGTGGATCGTGATCGGCTCCTGGAGGAGGGCGCCGACAGTCATTCGCGGCGATAGCGAGCCGGGGGCGTCCTGCAGCAACATCTGAACGGTGCGGTGGAAGTGTCGGCGGGCCTTGCCGCGGGTGGGGATGGGCCGGCCGTCGATCTCGGCGTGGCCGCTGGTGGGGGGGAGAAGGCCGGCGAGGACGCGGCAGAGGGTGGTCTTGCCGGAGCCGGACTCGCCGACGAGCCCGGTGATGGTGTTGGGGGTGAGGGCGAGGGTGATTTGGTCCAGGGCCCTCGCGCCGTTGGGGAAGGTCAGGGCTACGCTCCGGAGCGTCGCGCTTGCCTTCGACCCCTCACCCCGACCCTCTTCCGCAGGCGGAAGAGGGGTTGGCGCGTCTGTCATTCCGCCTTCCAACAGGCAGCGGACCATTGGGGGCTGATCGGGCGCAAGGCTTGCGGTTCTTGCATGCACCGAGGGTCGGCTTGCGGGCAGCGGGGGGCGAAGAGGCAGCCGGGGGGAGTTTGCAGCGGGTTGGGAACTTCGCCGGGGATGGTGGGGAGGAGGCCTGGGGGTGCGGTGTCGGGTTCGCAGGCGAGGAGGGCGGCGGTGTAGGGGTGCTTGGGCGCAGTACAGACGGCAGCGGCGGGACCGGTTTCGATGATCTGGCCGGCGTAGAGGACGGCGACGTCGTCGCACAGGGTCGCGACGAGACCGAGGTGATGCGAGATGAACAGGACGGAGCCGCCGAGTTCCGTGCGGAGGCGCTGGAACAGGGCGACGATGCCGGCCTCGACGGTCGCGTCGAGCGCAGTGGTGGGCTCGTCGGCGAGCAGCAAATCCGGGCGGGCGAGCAGGGCCATGGCGATCATGACGCGCTGTCGCATGCCGCCGGACAGCTCGTGCGGGTAAGCGGCAAGGCGGCGGCCCGGGTCGGCGATGTCGACCCGCTCGAGCGCTTCGCGGGCGCGGGTGCGACGGGTGCTGCGGGAGAGGCCGGGTTCGCGGCGGCGAAGCACGTCCATGAGCTGGGTGCCGACGGTGAAAACCGGGTTAAGTGCGGTGGCCGGGTCCTGGAAGATCATGGCGAGGCGGGTGCCGCGCCATTGTTGCATCAAGGATTCGGGGGCGGTGGCGAGGTCCTGGCCATGCATGTGCAGGTGGCCGCCGAGATGGGCGGCGTTGTTGGGCAGGAGACGGAGGATGGCAAGGGCGAGGGTGGACTTGCCGGAGCCGGATTCGCCGACGACGCCGACGATGCGGCCATGGCCGATGGTGAGGGTGACGCCGCGGAGGATGTGGGCAGTGCCGGCGGGGGTGTAGGCGTCGAGGGTAAGGTTGCGGATTTCCAGAAGGGAAGGGCTGGCCTTCGATCCCTCACCCCGGCCCTCTGCCGCAGGCGGGACAGGGAGCGGTTGCGCTTTCATCCGTGCCGAGATTTCGGGTCGGCGGCGTCGCGGAGGGCTTCGCCGAAGAGGGTGAAGCCGAGGGTGGCGACGGCAAGGGCGAGGCTGCTGACGGTGACCGGGATGGGGCTGTCGCTGAGGTAGGCGTAGCCATCGTAGATAAGAGTGCCCCAGCTGGCGAGTGGTGGGCGGACGCCGAGGCCGATGAAGCTGAGCCCGGCCTCGATGGTAATCACGGCCGGGATTTCCATGCTGGCGAGCACGATCAGCGGGCCGGCGATATTGGGCAACACGTGCCGGGCCATGATGCGGGCGAGGGAGGCGCCGAGGATCCGCTCGGCCTCGAGGAAGGGCGCGGAGCGGAGGCTGAGCGCCTGGGCGCGGGCGACGCGGCCGAACTGGGGAACGAGGGTGACGGCGACGATGCCGATGAGCTGGCCGTTGCTGGGGCCAAACACGGCGACGACGGCCAACGCCAAGACGAGGGAGGGGAAGGCGCTGATGACGTCGAACAGGATAAGGATCAGGCGCTCGCCGGCGGCGGAGAGTGTAGCGGCGAGGATGCCGAGGGTGGCGCCGACAGTCAGCGCGATGGCGATCGCGGCAAGGGAGACCTCCATGGCGACGGTGGCGCCGTGGAGGAGGCGGGAGAGGAGGTCGCGGCCGAGCTGGTCGGTCCCGAGCCAGTGCTGGGCGGTGAGGCCTGCGAAACGGTTGAGCACATCGAGGGCATCGGGATCATAGGGGGACGCCCAGGGGGCGAAAAGCGCCGCGGCGATGACGAGTGCGGTGATGCCGGTGCCCATGGCGCCCATAGGGGTGGCGAGGAGGCGCCTTAGAAGGCGCCATAGAACACTGGGGATCATGTGGACCGGCGCATGCGGGGGTCGATGGCGCCGTAGAGGAGGTCGACGGCGAGGTTGGTGAGGACGAAGAGGAGGACGACGACGAGGACGGCGCCCTGGAGCACAGGAAAGTTGCGGGCGTTGATGGCGTCGAGGACGAGGCGGCCGAGGCCGGGGCGGGCGAAGACGATCTCGACCAGGACGGCGCCGCCGAGCAGGCGGCCGACGCCGAGGCCGAGAATGGCGAGGGGAGCGATGCAGGCGTTCTTGAGGGCGTATTTGTAAACGATTTGGTAACCGGGGAGGCCGTAGGCTCGGGCAGTGCGGATATACGGCTCGTTGAGGACTTCGAGCATGGCGGTGCGGACAAGGCGGGCGACGAAGCCGATCCAACCGACGGAGAGGGCGACGGTGGGGAGGATGAGGCGGCGGGCCTGGTCGGCCCAGTCGTTCTCGCGGCCGGCGCCGAGGACGGGCAGCCAATCGAGCCAGACGGAGAACATCACCAGGAGGAGGATCGCGACGACGAAGCTGGGAATGGCGATAAATGTGACGGACAGGGTCGCAAGGGCGTTATCGGCCATGGAACCGGGGCGGGTTGCGGCCAAGACGCCGAGCGGCACGCCGATCGCGATGGCGAGCGCAATCGCCGCAGCGGTCAGGATGACGGTGTAGGGCAGCACGGCGGCGACGCTGGCGGTGACCCGGCGTCCGCTGACGACGTCGGTGCCGAGGTCCCCGGTGAGGAGGTGGGCAAAGAAGCGGACGAAGCGGACGGGCACCGGCTGGTCGAGGCCCATCTCGGCGATGAAGCGGGCGGCGGTCTCGGGGGAGGCTTGGGGGCCGAGGAGGATGGCGGCCGGGTCGCCGGGCACGAGGACGGTTAGGGTGAACAGCAGGAGCATGGCGCCGAGGACGATGAGGGCCGTCGTGAGGGCGCGACTGAGAACGTAGCGAAGGGTGGGGGAGAGGGTCACAGACGACAGCGTAGAGAGAGATCGGCGGCAGCCAAGGGCTGTTATGGACAGGTTATGACGAACGCCTTGCCGGGTTAGCGCCGAGGATCATATGCTTCTCGATCAGAAACATAATCGGGGAAGCGTCATGTGCCGGCTGTTCAAGACGCAGGACCCTGCGACCTATGCGTCCGAGACCCGGCCGATCCGGCTGCATGGTCACGCGACCTCGATCCGATTGGAGTCGGCATTCTGGGACATTCTGGAAGAGATCTCCGAGCGAGAGGGTATGGCCTTGGCCCGGTTTTGTGCGGTACTCCATGACGAGGTAGTGCAGCAGCAAGGGGCGGTGGCGAATTTCGCGTCGTTTCTGCGGGTGACGTGCCTCCATTACCTGCGACACAAGGACGTCTACGCCGTGCAACTCTCCGAGCCGAAAAAACTGCTGGTGTCGTAGCGGGATACTACCTGCACACATTCCGGGCCGCCTAGGGTCAGCTCAATAGAGAAGAGTGGGCTGGGCGGGATGCGGACTGCGTGTGTATGGGCCTTTATTGTGGCTTGCTGGCCCGTGGCAGCTGGCGCGCAAATTCCTGAGGTGCAAAAGCCGGCACCGGCCGCTTTGTTCAAGACACAGTGCGGCACGTGCCACGTGCTGAACCAGGCTGAAGGGGTGCGGCAGGGACCGCCCTTGGCGGGCGTGGTCGGGCGGAAGCCCGGCGCCGTCGAGGGATACAAGTATTCCGGGCATTTCACGGACGCGGATTTCGTTTGGGATCCGGAGCACCTGGATGCCTACCTGACCAACCCACAGAAGACGGTGCCGGGTAGCGTCATGGCCTATCAGCAACGGAACGCCCAGACACGGGCGGCGATCATCGCCTACTTGCAGGACCAGCAATGATGGCGGCCAAGGCGGTCCATTCGATGATCCGTGTGCTGGACGAGGCGCGGTCGGTCGCGTTCTACAAGACCGCGTTCGGGCTGGATGTGGCAGACCGGTTCGACTTCGACGGCTTCACGCTGGTCTACCTTCGCAATGCCGAGTCGAGCTTCGAGGTCGAGCTGACGGTGAACAAGGACCGCACGACGCCGTATGAGATGGGCGACGGGTATGGGCATCTGGCCGTGGTGGTCGAGGATGTCGATAGCGAGCATGCACGGCTGACGGCGGCCGGGATGCAGGCGACGGCGCTGCGAGACTTCGCGCATCAGGGGCGGACCCTGGCGCGGTTCTTTTTCCTAACCGATCCGGATGGCTACAAGATCGAGGTGATCCGGAAGGGCGGGCGGTTCCAGTAACGCCGCCGATGGAGCGGCCACGTTCAAGGGAGGATCAAGGCGTGAGGATCATCGACAAGCGCACGAAGCTCGACCGCCGGACCCTGTTGCGGGGCGCCGCGACGACGGTGCCGGCGGCCGCCCTGGCCACCGTGGGCATGGGCATCAGCGCGGAGGAGGCCTGGGCGCAGTCGGCGCAGACGCTGAGCCCACATGTGCTGGCGACGCTGGTGAAGGCGGCGCGGGACATCTACCCGCATGACCAGGTGCCGGACAGCTTCTACGTGACTGCCGTCAAGCCATGGGACGACAAGTCGGCGAGCGACGGCGCGTTGAAGGCGCTGCTTACGGAGGGGGTCGCGCGGCTGGACAGCGACGCGAAGGACCGGGTTGGGGCCGAGTACATCCGGGTGCCGTGGGAGGCAGACCGGGTGCGCGTTCTGCAGGGGGTGGAGCAAACCGCTTTCTTCAAGAAGGTCCGCGGCGGCCTGGTGGTGTCGTTCTACAACCAGCCGGAGCTCTGGCCGAAGTTCGGCTATGAAGGCTCATCCGCGGAACATGGTGGATACTTGAACCGCGGGTTCAATGACATCGACTGGCTGCCGACTGTCTGATCAAAAGAGGGAAGCGGACCATGGCGACTTTCGACCTGAATGACGATGGTGTTGTGTGCATTGTGGGCTCCGGCGCCGGCGGGGGGACGCTGGGCAACGAGTTGGCGCAGAAGGGGATCAAGGTGGTGATCCTGGAGGCGGGGCAGCGCTACTTGCCGCAGGATTACGTGAACAACGAGTGGGAGAGCTTCACCCAGCTCGCCTGGACGGACATGCGGACCACGTCGGGCAGCTGGCGGGTGTCGCGGGACTTTCCGAACCTGCCGGCCTGGATCGTGAAAGCGGTCGGCGGGTCGACGGTGCACTGGGCCGGGGCGTCGCTGCGGTTCGAGGAGCATGAGTTCAAGGTCCGGTCGACCTATGGCGCGCTGCCGGGGGCGAACCTGCTGGACTGGCCGATCTCGTTGGCGGAGCTGGCGCCGTATTACGAGAAGGCCGAATCCAAGATGGGCGTGACCCGGACGAACGGCATTCCGGGGCTGCCGGGGAACAACAACTTCAAGGTGATGCAGGCCGGAGCGCTACGGGTCGGGTACAAAGAGGTGCATAGCGGCCGGATGGCGATCAACAGCCAGCCGCGCGACGGCCGCGGGGCGTGCCAGCAGATCGGGTTTTGCTTCCAGGGGTGCAAGTCGGGCGCGAAGTGGTCGACGGCCTATACCGAGATCCCGAAGGGCGAGGCGACGGGGAACCTCGAGGTGCGCGAGGGCGCCATGGTGCACAAGATCGAGCACGATGCGCAGGGCAAGGTGACGGCGGTGCTGTACTCGGATGCGGCGGGTGCGATGCACCGGCAGAAGGCTCGGGTGGTCGCCGTGGCGGGCAACTCGATCGAGAGCCCGCGGCTGCTGCTCAATAGCGCGTCGGCGCTGTTTCCGGACGGGTTGGCGAACAACTCGGGCCAGGTCGGGCGGAACTACATGCGGCACATGACGGGCAACGTGTATGCGTCGTTCGAGAAGCCGGTGCACATGTACCGGGGCACGACGATGGCGGGCATCATCCGCGACGAGGCCCGGCACGACCCGAAGCGCGGCTTCGTCGGCGGCTACGAGATGGAGACGGTGTCGCTCGGCGTGCCGTTCATGGCGGCGTTCGCCGACCCGGGCGGCTGGGGCCGGTCGTTCACGTCGATCATGGACGACTACGCGCACTTAGCCGGCATGTGGCTGATCGGCGAAGACATGCCGCGGGAGACGAACCGGATCACGCTGGACCCGGCGGCCAAGGACGCGCACGGGCTGCCGGTGGCGAGCGTGCACTTCGACGACCACGAGAACGATGTCGCGATGCGCAACCATGCGATCCAGCAGGGCTCGGCGGTCTATAATGCGGTGGGGGCCGTACGGATCATCCCGACGCCGCCGTACCCGAGCACGCACAACATGGGCACCAACCGCATGAGCGAGAAGGCGCGCGACGGGGTGGTGAACAAGTTCGGGCAGACGCATGACGTGCCGAACCTGTTCGTAAGCGACGGGAGCCAGTTCACGAGCGGGGCGGCGTGCAACCCGACCTTGACGATCGTCTCCTTGGCGATCCGGCAGGCAGACACGATCGCGGGGATGATGCAGCGGCGGGAGGTCTGACTCCGCCCACTTCCGCAAACGAGAGAGGGGCTGGTCGGCTATGCGCTGAAGCGGTCGAGAGCGTAGTCGATGCCGCTCGGGAGAAGCGCGGGTTTCAGCCAGTCGCGGGCGACGAACACGCTGACGTCGTAGGTGAGCCAGACGAAGGCCTGGCTGTCCTCCATGCGCTGCTGCGCCTGGACCATGATGGCGGCGCGCTTGGTGTCGTCGAGCTCGGATGCGGCGTCTTCGAGCAGGTGGTCGAAGGTGGGGTCGGACCAGCGTTGCCAGTTCCAGATGCCGATCTGGCTGCCGGTGAACCATTGGGCGAGGAAGTTGGGGTCCATCTTGCCGTTGAAGCGGATCATGACCGTGTCGAGGGTGCGGCCGGCCTCGCCCTTGCCGGCGCTGAAGAAGGCACCGGATTCCTGGGCGTCGACGTCCAGCTTGATGCCGGCCTGGGCAAGGTTGGCCTGGGCGACGAGCGCCATGGTCTGGAACACGGGCTGGTTCTGGACGATCATCTTGCAGGAGAAGCCGTTCGGCAGGCCGGCCTCGGCCAGGAGCTTCTTGGCTTCGGCGACGTCGCGCTTCAGCACCGGCGCGTCCTTCCAGAAGCCGACGACCTGCGGCATGACGAGGGCGTTGGCGCGGGGCGCCTTGCCGTTGTAGCCGGCGAGCAGCATCTGATCGACGTCGAGCGCAAGGCGGAAGGCGCGGCGTACGCGGACGTCGTCGAACGGCTTCTTCTCGGTGTTGAGGCCGATCCAGATGTTGGCAATGCCCGGCTGTTCGGTGACGGTCAGCCCGGGCGCCTTGCGGAGCGGCTCGGCCGATTGCGGGGGCAGCAGGGCGAAGTCGAGCTCGCCGGAGCGGAGGCCGAGTTCGGTGGTCTTCGGGTCCTGGACGTAGCGGACCTCGGTCTCGTCGAAGCCCGCGCGGGGGCCGGCATAGGCGGGGTTGCGGACGAGGGTGACGCCGCGCTGCTTCTCGAAGCTCGTGACCTGCAGCGGGCCCGAGCCGACGGGGCGCGTATTGTGGTCGGGGCCGCGTTGGAGGACGGCCTTCTTGCAGACGATGCTGCCGCTGACGTCGCCGATGCCGACGGACATCAGGGCGGCGCTGGGCCGGGCCATGACGATGCGGCCGGTGTACTTGCCGGTGACCTCGACGGATTTGAGGTTGGTCCAGTCGCCCTTGTATGGGCTTTCCTTGCCGGCGACGGGGGCGACGGCGAAGCGCTCGAAGGAGAACTTCACGTCTTCGGCCGTCATTTCGCCGAAGCCGTCGGTGAACATCTGGCCGGGCTTGAGCGTGAACTCGATCTCGGTGGGGGAGACCTGCTTCAGGTCGGACGCGGCGTCCGGGACGAGGGTGAAGGTCTTGCCTGGGGGGATGGTGTAGAGGCGCTGGAAGATCGCGCGGACGATGTTGCCGTCCTGCAGGCCGGTGCGGAAGGCCGGGTCGAGCACCTCGGCGTCACGGTCGATACGGACGGCGAGGTGCGGGTGTGGGGTGGACTGAGCACGCGCGCGGGTGGCGGCGAGGAGGGCGGTGGCGCCGAGGAGCGTGGCGCGGCGGCGGAGGGATGGGATCATTCGCTGGGTCCTGCAGGTCAGGCTGGGGCAGTCAGGCCGTGAGATGGTGGGCGAAGGTATTTAGCGTCTCTCACCGGGCTGCGAGCAGCCGAGTGATGCGAGTTTCATGCCGTCCCCTAGCTCGACCAACTCCACGCCAGCCCGGCTGCTAATTCGCGCGATGGCGGCCGCTGGGAACGTCATTGGCAGCTCGTCACCCTGTCTGCTCAGGCAGAATCTTGTCGATCTGCTCCTCTTGGCCCGAATCTAGCAGAACCGGAGGCGTTGGCCCACGCCGAGTTGCTTGGCTTTTTCCAGCATGGCGTGGCCGAGGGCGATGTCGCTGAGGGATAGGCCGCGGTGCCAAAACAGGATGGTCTCGGCGTCGGTTTCACGGCCCGGGCGGCGCCCGGCGACGATCTGGCCCATCTCGGCATGGAGCGTGGTCTCGCTGAGGCGGCCGGTGCTCACGTGCTCGCGGAGCGCGCCCCACTTGCTGTTCTTGCACTGGCCCCAGTCGTCGACGACGAGCTTGTCCATGATCTCGGTCAGGCTGAGCTCGACGGCGGACTGGGTGCCGTAAGGCATGACGAGGGCACCGGGCTTGATCCAGGCGGTGCGGAGCAGCGGCTCGGGCGAGACGAGGCGGGAGGCCTCGACGACGATGTCGGCGCCTTCGATCGCCGCTTGCCAGTCGTCGGTCACGACGATGGGCCGGCCGAGGTCGTGCTCGAGCGTGTCGCGGAAGGCGTTGCGGGACTCGGGGCGGCGGGAGTGGACGCGGATCTCGTCGAAATGGAACAGGCTGTCAAGGAGGCGGACATTCCAGTAGCTGCTGCCGCGGGCGCCGATATGGCCGAGGATCTTGCTGCCGGGGCGGGCGAGGTACTTGGCGCCGACGGCGGTGACGGCACCGGTCCGCATGTCGGTGATCCCGGACGCTTCGATGATGGCCTTGGGCGCGCCCATGACCGGGTCGAGCAGCAGAAGGGTGGCGAGTTCGCTGGGGTAGCCGAGCTTGTAGTTGTCGACGAAATCGCCGACCACCTTGACCCCGGCCCGGTTGACGTCGCCAGCGATGGCACCGCGCAAGACGTTGAAGTGGCCGTGCGACTCGTTCGCGCCGCTTCGGCCGGGCTCGAGGAAGACGCGCGGCTCGATGACCGTGTGACCTTCGCCTTGCAGGCGGAGCTGCGTTTCGATGGCACCGATGATCTCGGCGTCGGTGAGGTGGAGTTCCTCGACGTCGAAGCGGTTGAGGAAGTCGATGTAGACGGGAGGCATGTCGTGGCGGGCCATTGCGGACGCTCTCAGCGCGACGAAACGTAGGGGGCGAGATTTGTGCGGATGCGGGCGAGCAGGTCCATGTCGGGCGCGGGAGGGACGAAGGCTTCGCCGGTGATCGTCTCGTAGGCCTTGATGTAGACCTGAGCGGTTGCGGTCACGAGGTCGTCCGGGATCGTCGGGATCGGGTCGCGATAGGGGTCGCAGCGGGCGGCGACCCAGTTGCGGATGAAGTCCTTGTCGAAGGAGTCGGGTTTTTCGCCCGCTTCGAACCGAGCCAGGTAGGTGCTGGCGCGCCAGTAGCGGCTGCTGTCGGGTGTGTGGATTTCATCGGCCAAGACGATCCGGCCGGATGCATCGGTGCCGAATTCGTATTTTGTGTCGGCGAGGATCAGCCCGCGCCGGGCCGAGAGATCGGTGCCGCGGGCGAACAGCGCGTGGGCAAGGGCGGAGACCTCGTCCCATTGAGACTTTGTTAGGAGGTTGTTCCGTAGAATGTCCGCAGGCGCCAGCGGCGCGTCGTGCGCCCCGTCCAGCGCCTTGGTGGTCGGGGTAATGATGGGTTTGGCGAGCTTCTGATTATCGTGCAGTCCATCAGGGAAGGTATGACCGTACAGGATGCGTGCGCCGGCCTTATACTGAGTCAGGATAGAGGTTCCGGTAGCGCCGGCGAGGTAGCCGCGAATGACGACCTCGACGGGCAGGATATCCAGGCGGCGGCCGATTGCGGCGTTCGGGTCCGGGTAGGCTTCCACCCAGTTGGGGCAGATGTCGGCTGTCCGCTCGAACCAGTAGCGCGCAGTCGCGGTCAGCACCTGTCCCTTGGCCGGGATGCTGGCGAGGATTGTGTCGAATGCGGACAGGCGGTCGGTCGCGATCAGGATCCGGCGGCCGTCCGGCAGATCGTAGTTCTCGCGGACCTTACCCCGGTAATGCCCGGGCAGTCCGGGGATGGTGGCATCGGTCAGGGGACGGGGAAGTATCATGGTGAAATCCGTGTCATCGGGCCGCTTCGTCCCAGAAGGAGTTGGTCCAAACGCGGCCTTCCGCGGCGTCGAGCCCAGCCGCGGCATCGCCGGCATAGGCGAACAGGGCGGCGATGCCGGCCGGGTCCAGCCGGCCGCGGGTGGCGATCCCGTCCTTCAGGCCATCGATCGCGGCGGCCATCACCTGCGGCTTGATCCGAGGGTAGAGTCTTGCGGCGATGCTGGCCGACACGGTCGCCGGGTCGGCCAGCAAGCGGGCGCTGGCGTCCTGCAGCGCCTTGCAGGTCGCGATGACGAGGGGCCGGGTTCCGGGCGAGACCGGGGTCCGGACCGCCAGCACCAATGAGGGCACGCAAGCCAACGCGGAAAACTGGTCGCCCATGCGGATCAGCACCTGGCCCGTGCGATCATCTTCGGCCAGCAGGCCCTCGGGCGGCGGAAGGATGAAGGCGTCGATGCGGCCGGCCTGCAGCGCCGCTTGAATCGACGGCGGTGGCCCGGCCATCACGACGGTAAGGTCCGCGCGCGGGTCCAGCCCGGCCTGCCGCGCTAGCCAGCGAGCTGCCCGGTCCTGCGTGCCGCCGATGGCGCTGACGCCGACGATCGCGCCCTTGAGGACAGACAGGCGCTTGTCGAGCGGGTCGTCGGCCGGAGCGACGCCCGTCCGTTCGATCAGGCGATCGCTGACGACGAGTTCGAGCGAGACCTTACTCATCAACGAAGCGACGATCTGGAAGGGCTTGCCCTTGCCGATCGCGGCCAGCAGCGTCTCCGATCCGACGGCGGCGAGTTCGACGTCCCCAGTGTCGAGTGCGGCGAGGCAGGCCGGGTCGCCGCCCGGGATCGCGGCCCAGTACAGGTCGAGGCCCGCCGGCGTGAAGGCGTCGAGCGCCCGGGCGGCCTGCAGCGGCAGGAAGCTCACGCCGGGCGTTGCCTGCCCGATATGGACCTTCTGCAAGGGCGGGGTGTCGAGTGCTTGTGCCCTGGCTGGCCGGCCGAGGCCGAGCAAAGGTGCGGTCAGGACCTCGCGGCGCGCCAGCATGGCTAGAACGCTAGTCGCCGACCGTTCCGAAGGCCAGGGCAGAGCGTGCGCGATTCATGGCCGAAGCTGCTCCCACGCGAACCCGGCCGCCCCGGCGATGACCAGCACGATGCCGCCGATCCGATAGAAGCGCAGCGGGGACAGCGCGGCCTGACGCTCGGCCTTGATCGCGGCCCGCTGCTCGGGAGAGACGGGCCGGGCCATGCGGGCGCGGAACACGGCCGGGCCCCAGGTTGGCGCGTCGTCGTCCAGGTCCACCTGGCTGCAGATGAACAGCGCCAGCAGCCCGAGCATGACCAATCCCAGTGGGCCGAGCCGGGCAACGGCGAGCAGCGCCACCAATGCCAGGCCGAGCAGGGCCAGCAAGGCCAGGGCGTTCGCGATGGCATGGGACCGCTTCATCGCGCGCCCGTTCACTGCCACAACGGGCAAGCGGCGGACGAGTCCTCTGGCGCTGGCCGTCTCATTGCGTCGCCCGCGTGACCGTTGCGGTCAGGTCTGGCTGGGCAGCGACGAAGCGTGCGGCCTCATCGATCGCACGGCCCGCCTCCACCTCCGTCAAGGGGTGCTCAGGGCGGTAGGACAGGACGGCGACGACCGTGTCCGAATGGGCGCCGGCGACGCTGTTTCGCGCCTGGAGAATGCGCTGCCGGAGGCCGCCGGGCGCGGGCCGGCCGTCGACCCAGGCGGCCGTCGCAATCACGAAACCCGGTTCGAGCGTCGTGGTCGTCTGCCAGTCGGCGGCGCCTGGCAGGGCGCCGGTCGTGATCTCCTCGGCATCGACCGGCCCGACGAGGGTGCGGCGGGCCTCGGCGAGCGCGCCGTTCGTGAGCCGGCCCGGAACGGTCTGCATAGCGATCGTCCAGACGCGCGTCCCGCATCGCATGACGCTGGCGACGCGGTCGGGCGACGGGGCCTGCATCGGGGCGATCTGGCACCCCTGCGGGTCGACCAGTGCGGGGCGGACCGCAAAGCGCGCCGGCGCCGCGCGGCTGTCGAAGGCGAGCGCGGCAGCCGGCCCGAGCGCGGCCAGCAGCAGCACGGTCGCGATCGCGCCAGGAAGGCGCCGCAAGCTGAACGGCCGCTCGGCCTGGGCCGGCGGCAGTAGCCGTGCTTCCCGGAACGGCAGGCCGGCGAGAACGAGCAGCAATGTCACGAACGAGAAGAACAGCCAGCCGTAGATGATATGGTCCGCCGCCGCCGCCTGTGCGCTGCCGAGGATGTAGCCGAGCACGACGATCCCGAGGGCGCGAAAGCCGTTCGCGACGATCGGCACGATGGTCGACGCGATGATGAACGCGGCGCGGCGGCCAGGGCTGTTGTAGTTGAGCAAGGCGAACAGGACGCCGAACGCGACGGACGCGATGAGGAACCGCAGCCCGGCGCAGGCTTCGGCCACGTAGAACGAGCCCGCGCTGATCTCGATCGTCATGTCGGTGATGTAGTGGGATATCCCGAGCAGGTTCAGACCGGCGTCGATGAACCAGGCGGTGAAGGATTGCAGCTGTGGCGTGAGGAAGGCGCCGAACGGAACCAGGAACACGAGATACAGCAGCGGCCCGGAGACGGCCCGGAACAGGCGCCAGCCGAGGACGACGAGAAAAAGGAGCTCGATGAAGCCGATCGCGACCAGCTGGCGACCCTCCATGATGCCAAGCCGTTCGGCGGCAAGCCAGGCAAAGGGTAGCGGCACGCCGAGCAGGGCCAAAACGGGGGTTGGCTTCGGCCACAGCCCCTGCAGGCTTTCCCGGCGGTCCCAGACCAGGAACACGGCAATGGGCAGCACGAGGAAGCAGTGGCCATAGGCGGTGCTTTCGTACCAGACGTGCACGGCGGCCCGGCCTTCCGGCCAGAACGCGATGATGAGCGCAGCGAGGCCGAGGGTGAGCGCGGCGGCGACGCCGAACGTCGTGCTGCGGCCGATGGCGGCAGGGCTTGTGGTCGCGCTCATGACCCGTCCGTATCACGTTGGGGGCGCCCGTGCTTAAGGATGTCGTCGAGACGCGCGAGGGTTGCAGACCATGCATAGCCCGCCTCGACGGCGCGGCGCCCTGCGTCGGCCAGGCCAGGATGGGCGCCGTCGAGCACGGACAGGATCGTGGCGCAGGTGTCGGCAGCGCCATCGGCGACCAGCACGTCCCGCCCGGATATCGCGCGCACGCCCTCATAGGCCTGCGGCGAGGCGACGACGGGCCGCGCCATCGCCATCGCCTCGAGCACCTTGTTCTGGATGCCGCGCGCGATGCGGAGCGGGGCGACGCAGACATCGGCATGGGCGACGTAGGGGCGGACGTCCGGGACACGGCCCGTGACGGCCACGCCGGGGAGGACAGCAAGGCGCAGTGTCTCGGGGCCAGGGTTGGCGCCGACGACGTGCAGCTCGATCGTGGGCCGGGCTGCGCGCAGGAGCGGCATGACGTCGGCCGCGAACCAGGCGACGGCGTCGGCATTGGGCCAGTAGTCCATGTTGCCGGTGAAGACGAGGTGCGGGCCGGCGCTCGTGAACGGCGTGTCGTAGACGGCGGTGGGCGAGAACCGGTCGAGGTCGACCCCGTTCTCGACGGCGTGCAGGCGGTCCTGGGTTTCGGGCGCGAGCTCGGCGAAGCGCCCGGCCTCCTGCGGCGAGACGAACAGGGTCGCCTCGCAGGCCATCGCGGCGTGGCGTTCATAGGCCAGCAGGGTGCGCGCCTCGCGTTGCCAGACGTGGCGCATCGGGAAGGCGGCGGTGCCGGCGTAGGTGCCCCATTTCTCGCTGTCGATGTCCTGCGCGTCGAGGATCAGGCGGCCGCGGCGGGCCCGGGGCACGCGGGCGTTTTCGGCATAGGGCATCATCGCAACCGAGTAGACGTAGGTGATGTCCATCGCAGTGCGGGCCATGGTGTCGTCGACCCAGCGCTGCAGGCTGGGCTGGCGGTAGTAGTCGAGCATGAGCGGGCGGCCGGGGCGGGCGCGGAGCAGGGCGGCGATCTTCTGGCGGCGCTTGTCGATCGGGAAGCCGCCGACCGTGGCGCACCATTCGCGGAGCGTCTCGAGGTGGCCGGGGTCCTCGGGCGTTTCCATGAGGCAGCCGAGGTGGATGCGGTAGGAGTTCGAGAGGTGCTTGAGCAGGTTCAGGCCGCGGATCTTCTCGCCCTTGTCGGGCGGGTAGGGGATGCGGTGGGCGATGAAGAGAAGGTCTTGCATCAGGCCGTCGCGTCAGGCGGGTATTTCGTCATGATCGGCCTTGCGCGGCGTTCGGCCGCTTCGCATTCGGCCGTGACGGCCGTCGCATCGCCGACATCGACGCTCATCCGACGCCCCGGACGACGTGGGGACCGACGAGGTTCGCGACGGGAAGGGGGAGCCGCTTCCAGGCCTTGATGAACAGGGCGTATTTCGGGTTGAGCGGGTTGTGGTCCGGGATTGACTGGCCCGGCGCGAGGTGGAAGCGGTGCAGGAGCGGGGCCGGCGCGAAGCCCCAGTTCTTCTTGAACGAGAAGCTGCCGGTGCCGGCCTTGCTACGGCCGAAGTCGAAGCTGATGCAATTGCGGGCGTTGGCGCGGCGCATGACTTCCCAATACATGAAGTCGTGCGCGGCAAGCGGGCGGCTCTGCGCGTTGCCGCCGCCATAGTAGGGAAGAACCTCGCCACGCTCGTCGTAGAAGTTCAGCACGGCGGCGACCGGGCGGTCCTCGTGCAAGATGGTCACCACATCCATCGCGCCGGAAAACGTTTCGGCGAGCAAGCGGAACCAGCGGCGCGGGAAGACGGGGGTGCCGAGGTTGCGGACGCTCTCGCTGTAGATACGGAACAGGGTGTCGACATCCTGGTTCGCGACGGAGGTCAGGCCCTTGTCGATGCCCTTGCGGACCATCGCCCGCTGCTTGCGCGGGATCGCCTTCATGTTCGCCTCGTCGTCGGGCAGGATGGCTTTGCGGAACGTGACATAGAGGTCGTCGCGGGCTTCCCAGCCGTCGAGGGCTGCGGGCGCATCGCGGAACCGCCACTCCATGACCGGGGTGCCCAGGCGGCGTTGCAGGTCAGTCGCCGCCGCTTGCAGGGCGGCAAGCGCGTCCTGTGTCGCGGTCAGGGGCCCGCCATAGACCAGGAAGGGCGAGGAAATGAGGCTGTCGCCGAACAGCCGGGTCTTGACGCGGGCGAGGGGGAGCACGCCGACGACGGCGCCGTCCTGTTCGGCCATCAGATAGTGCGTCGTGTGGCGGAAGCCGCGTTCCAGCAACCCGGCCCAGGCGGCCCGATGCAGGAACGTGCCGTTCGGGTGGCCGGCGACGAAGGCGTCCCACGCGGCGGCCTTCGCGCCGGGCTGGCCCGGGGCCAGGTGCGAGACTGTGGGCATGGCGGCTAGGCGGCGAGGTCGAGCGGCGGGACGAGTTGGGCGGCGAAGACACGATCCATACGGTCCCACCGGAAATCGTGGAACAGGCTGCCGAGCCGGCCGGCGGTCCGGCCGAGGTTCACGCGGTGCCGGAAGCGGCTGAGCCGGCCGGCCGCGGCGACGCGGGGTTGGCCGGGATCGATCTCCCACGGGTGGATGTAGAACAGCGCGGCGCGCCGCTCCTGGGCGTGGAAGCGCCGCAGCAGCGTGCGGTAGAGCGCATAGGGCATGAGGCGGAAGTAACCGCCGCCCGAGATCGGGAGGTTGCGGCCACCGAGGACGAGGGTGGTCATCGGTATCTCGACCAGTGCGCCCCGGGTGGGCCGGTACGCGCTTCGGGGCGCGTCGGGGACGCCGTACAGATCGTGCTTCACGGGATAGACGCTGGAGCTGTATTGGTGCCCGGTGTCCTCCAGCACATCCCACGCCCACGCGTTGCGCGGTCCCATCGAAAACGTGGGCGCACGATAGCCGGCAACCGGGACGCCGCCCGTGTCCTCAAGGAGGGCCTTTGCCCGGGAGACGTCAGCGCGGAACTGGGCGGGGTCGAGCGTGTGCACGAGCTGGTGGGCATACCCGTGGCTCGCCAGCTCGTGCCCGGCGGCGACGATGGCACGGATGACCTGCGGGTAGCGCTGGGCGACCCAGCCGAGGGTGAAGAAAGTGCCGTGGACGCCGGCCTCGGCAAAGAGGGCGAGCATGCGCTCCATGTTCGCCTCCACCCGGCACGGCAGCGCGCCCCAGTCCGCCGGGTCGATGATGCTGGCGAAGGCTTGGACCTGGAACCAGTCCTCGACGTCGACCGACATCGCGTTCACGGGTACGATCTTGGGATCGGGGCGCATGGTCAGCCCTGGACGCCGAGCATCTGCGTGAGGCGCCGGAAGACGCGCTCGCGCATGGCCATCTGCTGTTCGAGGGTTTCGATCCGGGTCATGAGGTCGTCGAGATTGGCCGGGCCATGGTTGGAACGGTCGTCCTCATCGGCGGTTTCGGTGAAGTCCTGGCGCACGCCTTCCAGGTCTTGCGCGAGCTCGATTGCGGTGGTGTCGACGACCGCGGCGGTGATCTGGTGCGTCTCCTCCAGCACGCCGTAGAGCAGCACGCGGGAGCAGAGGCGGTTGATGCGGCGAGGAATGCCGCCGGTGTGGCTGAACACTGCGGTGAAGGCGTCATCGTCCCAGTGCGGGTCGTCGTTCCAGCCGACCGCGTTGAGCCGATGCTCGATGTAGGCGCGGGTCTC
>CBDCAA010000005.1:0-50967 GCA_965213855.1 Acetobacteraceae bacterium
CGGGCGCACCCGGGCGCCCCGGTCGCGGCATTGGACGAGGCGGCGGAGCGTGCCGTTGCCGCCGCCCCCATGGACCTGGAGGCCGCAGCCGCCGCGCTGCGCGCCTACCAGGCCGCCTTGGCGTAGGCGCGCGGCCCGATGCTCCGCGCCTGCACCGACCCGAGCTGTGGCGGCACGTTCGTCGATGGCTTCTGCGACACGTGCGGCCGGGCCGAGCCGGCCGCCGGCGCGGTGACGCCCTCCGCCTCGCCGGCCAGCGCGCCGTTGCAGCGCGGCGCGGGCACCGGCGCATCGCATACCGCGCGGCAGGGCGGCTATGCCCGTACGACCGGGCGGGTGACCGGCGCCCGCCGCCCGACCGCGACCGGCGCCACGGCCGGCACCGCGCCGGGTTCCGGCCCCGCGACGGGGATGGGCACGGGCGTGGGCACGGCGAGCGGCCGCACGCGCGGCAGCCGCGGCAGCAGCAGCCGGCGGCGCTCCCTGGGCGGCGGCCTGGTGCAGATGCCGGTCGAGCCGTCGATGGACCCGCTGCTGCTGGTGATGCCCGATGCGCGCGTGCCGGCCGGCAAGGCCGTCTGCCCGGCCTGCGGCAACAAGGTGAACCCCGACAAGCGGTTCTGCTCCAACTGCGGCGCCGAGTACGACTTCAAGCCGTCGCTCAGGGCCGGGGACGTGCTGGCGGATCAGTACGAGGTGAAGGGACCCATCGCGTTCGGCGGCCTCGGCTGGATCTATCTGGCCATGGACACGCGGCTCAACCGCTGGGTCGTGCTGAAGGGCCTGCTGAACAGCCGCGACGCGGCTGCCGCAGCTGCCGCGGTTGCCGAGCGCCAGTTCCTGGCCGCGGTCAAGCACGGCAAGATCGTCGGCATCTACACGTTCGTCACGCGCCGGTCCGCCGACGGGGGCGGCGAGAGCTTCATCGTGATGGAGTACGTCGGCGGCCGCACGCTGAAGGCGATCCGGCGCGAACGCGGGCCGCTGCCGCCCGCCGAGGCGATGGCCTTCCTGATCGGCATCCTGCCCGCCTTCGCCTACCTGCACGAACAGGCCCTGGTCTACTGCGACTTCAAGCCCGACAACGTGATGCTCGAAGGCGACGACGTGAAGCTGATCGACATGGGCGCCGTGCGCCGCATCGGCGACCCGTCGGGCGATATCTACGGCACTGTCGGCTACAAGGCGCCCGAGGCCGACGACGACCCTGTCGCCGTCTCGGACCTGTATACCATCGGCCGCACGCTCGCCGTGCTGCTGATGGACTTCGACAACCTCGGCCGCTTCGTCTCGAGCCTGCCGCCGCCCAATGAACTGCTGCAGGTCGTGCCGGAGGCGATGCTGCGCACAGCCGGCTTCGATCCGGCCAATCCGCTTCGCGCCACCGGCGCCGGCGGCGCCCCGCTGCCGTCCTGGCTGCGCTGGAATTCGGCGGCGCGGAGCTTCTCCGGCACGGCGCCCCCGGGCGTCGTTGCCGAAGACGTGTTGCTGGGGCCGGAGGGCGTACCTCCGATGCTTCCGCTGACGCTCGCCCTGCCGCTCGCGGCCAACGAAAGCCTCTACCGGTTCTTGCTCAAGGCGACCGCCGACGCGCCCGACATGCGGTTCCAGTCCGCAGACGAGATGCAGGCCCAGCTCGTCGGCGTGCTGCGCGAGACCGTGGCCCGAGACACCGCCGTCCCGGCGATGGACAGCGCCGTATTCTTGCCGGAGCGCCCGGTGCCCGGTGACCCCCGCCGGCTGGAGGGCGCCTGGCGTCGCCTCCCCGAACTTCGGCTGGACCAAGCCGATCCGGCAGCGGCCGAGATCTTCGCCGCCAGCACCGTCGAGCCGGAGGCGCGCCGGGCCATGCTGTCCAACGCCGCCAAGGTGAAGCCGCAATCGGCCGAGGCGCTGCTCCGGCTGGCGGACGTGCTCACGGGCGCCGGTGACGCGCTGGTGGACCGGGTGATGGCCCTGCTGGACAAGGCTCTCGCGATCGATCCGTTCGACTGGCGGCCGGACTGGTATGCCGGGAAGCTCTATCTGTCCCTGGGCCGGGCCACCGAGGCGGTCGAGTGCCTCGACAAGGTCTATGCGGAGATCCCCGGGGAAACGGTGCCGAAGCTCGCCTTGGCCATGGCGCTGGAGTCCGACGGTCGGGGGCCGGAGGCTGCCGGCCTGTATGACACGGTAAGCCGGACCGACCCGGCGCTGTCCGCCGCGGCTTTCGGGCTGGCCCGCTGCCGGCTCGCCGCCAATGACCGTGCCGGTGCCGTCGCGGCACTCGCGCGGGTGCCGGACAATGCCGCCCAGTCCTCGGAAGCCCGGCTTGCCGCGGTGCGCGCCCTCTCGAGCCACGAGCATGGCGAGCCGGGCGAGGCGGATCTGCGCCGCGCTTCGGACCTGCTGGCAGGGCTGGAACGGGACGACGTTGCCCGGCACGAGGCCGAGGCGGCCGTCGCGTTGGAGGCCGCCCGCCAGGTCGAGGCAGGCCATCTCAAGAGCGGTGTGGCGCCGTTGCTCGGCATGCCGGTCACCGGCCAGGCGATGCGGGCCCGGGCGGAGGCGGCGTTGCGCGCCTGCGCCAGGCTGAGCGAGCATGGCCCGGTGCGCATCGCCTTCGTGGATCGGGCCAATGCCGTGCGGCCGCGGACCCTGGTGTGATGGACTGCCCGCGTTGCCACGCGGGGCTGGCCCCGGGCGACCGGTTCTGCTCGGAATGCGGGGTGCGGATCGGCCCTGCCGGGCCGGCGCCGGGCGGCGGGCGGGCGGAGGCGCCCGGCCCCGGCCTGGCGGGCCAGACCGATCCGGGGGTGACCCATACGGTGAACCAGGACGCCTTCGCGCTGTCCGGCCCTGGTGCGGGTGGCGACGGCGTCATTCTGGTGCTGTGCGACGGCGTGTCGAACTCGCAAACGCCCGAACTGGCGGCTGCGGCTGCGGCACAGGTGGCGCACGACGCCTTGGCGGCCTCTCGCGGGGCGGGCGAGGACCCGGCGGCCGCGATGGATGCGGCTATCCGCACGGCGCATGCGGCGGTCTGCGCGCTGCCGTTCGACCGGCAGTCGGCCGTCGATCCGCCCGCGACCACCATCGTGGCTGCCTGGATCGGCGCGGCCGGTGCGACTCTGGGCTGGCTCGGCGACAGCCGGGCCTACCTGCTGTCCGACCAGCGGGAGGGCCGCCTGCTCACGCGTGACCACTCCTGGATGGCGATGGTCACCGAACGCGGCGAGATGACCGAGGCCGATGCGCGGCGCGACGCCCGGGCGCATGCGCTCGTGCACTGCCTCGGCACGACCGATTTCGCGCGCCCGAGCGCCTGTCCGAAACCCGGCAGCGCGTGGCTTTCGGCGGATGGGGGCTGGCTGATGCTGTGCAGCGACGGGCTATGGAACTACGCCGAAACCCCGTCCGCGCTGCTCCAGGCGGCGAGCGAGGGCCTGCACGCGGAGGCAGCCGACCTGTGCGGGCGCCTGGTGGACTTCGCCCGGCGCAGCGGCGGTCACGACAACATCACCGTCCTTGCCGCCCGTCTCGCGTGATCGGGGCGGCGCTCATGCTGGCACCGCCCGCATGAAGGCCCATGTCGGCCGAGTGCGCGGCCTGGCCCTCTTGCTCCTGCTCGTCGCCGCGCCGGCCGGTGCGGCCGCGCCGGCGATGGCGCCGCCCGATCTGGGTGGGCTGGAGTGGCAGCCGCATCCCGGGGCGGCGATGCCGGCGGTGGCGCTGCACACCAGCGACGGGCGTGTCGCGACCCTGGCCGGGCTGGCGGCCGGCCGGCCGGCGATCGTCGATCTCAACTATTACAAGTGCCCGACCCTGTGCGGCCTGGCGCGCGACAGCCTGCTGGCGGCGCTGTCGGCCTCCTCGCTTCGGGCCGGGCAGGACTACGTGCTGGTCGCGCTCAGCATCGACCCGGCGGAGACGCCTGCGGTCGCGGCGGAGGCGAAGGCGATCGACGTGCAGCACTACCCGGCGCCGGGGGCGGCGGATAGCTGGGTCTATGCGACCGGCGATGCCGCTTCCGTCGCGGCCATCTCCGGCGCGATCGGCTTCCCGAGCCGCTGGGACGAGGGCCTGAAGCAGTTCCTCCACCCGACCGGCGTCACGCTCGTGGCCGGCGACGGCCGAGTGTCGGGCTATGTGTTCGGGGTTGGCTACACGCCGGACGCGCTGGCTGCGGCCGTCGCCGCCGCCCGGGACGGCGCCATCCTGCCCGCGCCGTCGCCGATCCTGCTGCTGTGCTACCATTTCGACCCTGTCACCGGGCAGTATTCCCTGGCGGTGATGAAGGTCGTGCGGCTGGCGGCGGCCGGCGTCGTGCTGGGGATCGGCGTGCTGCTGCTTCGCCTCCGCGCGCGGCGCAGCCGCCCGGCCTAGCCGGGATGCGCGCGGCGAGAGCGAGCGGCTCTGACATTACTGTGTGCAGCCGTGCCGCTTGTTAACGGTGGCCCCGACCGGATGTTATGGCTACATACCTGAACGGAGTACAACCGATCAAAAAGCAGCTCCCGCCCGCGCACCCCGCCCGGCAACTATTCGCGCCCGGCGCGGACGCCGTGTTGCGCCTGGTCATGTGGGGGACTCTGCTGACGCTCATCGTCGCCGGGGTCATCGCGTTCGGTCTGGCGCGGTCGAGCTACGCGGGCGGGGTCGGCGTCGCGCCGGAGCAGCCGGTGCCGTTCAGCCACAAGCACCACTCGGGCGAGCTAGGGCTCGATTGCAGGAACTGCCACCAGCAGGTGGAGCTGTATGCGACGGCCGGCCTGCCGCCGACGCACACCTGCATGACGTGCCATTCGCAGATCTGGACCGGGTCGGACATGCTGGCGCCGGTGCGGGACAGCCTGGCGAAGAACCAGCCGCTGCAATGGGTCCGCGTGAACCACCTGCCCAGCTACACCTACTTCAACCACTCGATCCACGTCACGAAGGGCGTCGGCTGCTCCAGCTGCCACGGCGCCGTCGACACGATGCAGCTCACCTATGCGGCGCAATCCTTCAAGATGGAGTTTTGCCTGAGCTGCCATCGCGCGCCGGAGAACTACGTGCGGCCGGCGGCGCAGGTGTGGAACATGGAATGGGTGCCCCCGCCGGACCAGGCGTCGCTCGGGCCGGCGCTGGTCAAGCAGAACCATATCGCCGGGCCCGAGGTGCTGACCGATTGCTCCACGTGCCATCGATGACCCGGGCTTGGCGCAGCTTCGAGGCCTTGGCCGACACGCCGGCGTTCCGCGCGCAGTTGGCTCGCGAGTTCCCGGCCGTGACCGACCTGTGCGTCGGGCCGGAGCGGCGGCAATTCATGAAGCTGATGGCGGCGTCGTTCGCACTCGCCGGCCTGTCCGGCTGCGACGACCCGCCGGATGGACGCGACCATGAGGTGCCGTACGTGCGTGCGCCCGAACGCCAGCAGCCGGGGGTGACCCAGCACTTCGCGTCCATCGCCCTCCAGGACGGGCTCGCGAACGGCATCCTGGTCACCTGCCGCGACGGCCGTCCGCTCAAGATCGAGGGCAATCCGGAGCACCCCTGGAACGGCAGCGGCACGGACGTGTTCATGCAGGCCTCCGTGCTCGGCCTCTATGACCCAGCCCGCTCCCGCACCGTTCGGCAGCTCGACCGCAGCAGCACCTGGACGGCCTTCCGCGGCGCCACCATCGGCCGGCTCGCCGCACTTCGGGCGAACGGCGCGGAGGGCGTGCGGCTGCTCACCGGGCCTGTGACCTCGCCGCTGCTCGAGGCGCAGATCCGGGCCATGCTGGCGGCCTACCCCGGGATGCGTTGGCACGCCCACGCCGCTGTCGACCGCTCCGCGTTGTATGACGGCACGGCGCGCGCCTTTGGCCGGCCGCTCGAAACGCGGTGGCGGTTCGACGCCGCGCGGGTCGTTGTCGCGTTGGACGGCGATTTCCTCGATGCCGGGCCGCAGCAGGCCGGCAATGCGCGGCAGTGGTCCGCGGCCCGTAAGGCCTCGATCGCGAGCGGCACGCTGATGGCGTTGCACGCCGCCGGTCCGGTGCCGACGCTCACACGGGCCAAGGCCGACTTCGCCGTGCCGGCCACCACGGCGGAGCTCGCGGCCCTGGCCGACGGCCTGCTCGCGGACATGTCCGGACCCGGTGCGCCACCTGCGGCCGTGGACGCCTCGCCATTGGCCGCCTGGCGCGCCCGGGCCGCGGCCGCCCTGCACGGCGCCCGTGGCGCCAGCCTGGTCGTTGCGGGCAGCCATCAGCCGGCCGAGCTGCAGGAGGCGGTCCACCGGCTCAATGCCGCGCTCGGCAACACCGACAAGACGGTGTTCTACACGCGGCCGGCCGTCGCCGAGGCCGAGCGCCTGCCCGCGCTGGTCGAGGACATGCGCGATGGCAAGGTCCAGGTGCTGGTGACGCTCGACGCCAACCCGGCCTATGACGCACCGGGCGAGCTGGATTTCGCCGGCGCGCTGCAGCGCGTGCCGCTCAAGATCCACGCCGGGCCGAAGGTGGACGAGACGGCGCTCCGCTCCGACTGGCACCTGCCGCTGGCCCACCCGCTCGAAGCCTGGGGCGATGCACGCTCGCTCGACGGCACGATCGGGCTGATGCAGCCGACGATCGACCCGTTATATGAAGGCCGGGCCGCCGCCGCCGTCGTCGCGTTGCTGACCGACGGGCAGGAGCATGACGCCCGATCGCTGCTGCGGGCCCACTATCAGGACGGTGCCGACACCGCGGCCTTCGCGCCGCTTTGGGATGCGGCGGTGCGGCAAGGCTTTCTGCCCGGCACCGCCTTCGCGCCGGAAGCGGTGACGCTTCGGCCCGCGCCGGCGGAGGCCGCACCCCGGCCCGCGCCGGTGGGCCTCGACGTGCTGTTCCGGCCCGACCCGACCGTGTGGGACGGTGCCGTGGCTGACAATCCGTGGCTGCAGGAGCTGCCGAAGCCGCTGACCAAGCTGGTCTGGGAGAACGCGGTGACGATCGGCCCGGCGCTGGCCGCGCGCGAGGGCCTGGTCATGGGCGACATGGTCGCCGTAATCGCAGGCGGGCGGCGCATCGAAGGCCCGGTCTGGATCCTCCCTGGGCAGGCCGACGGGGCCGCCGTGACCACTCTCGGCTACGGGCGCACCGTTCCCGACCGCATCGCCTTCGGCCTCGGCTATGACGCGAACCGCCTCCGCGCCGCGGACAGTGCTTGGCAGCTCGCTGGCGCCCGGCTGGAGAAGACCGGCCGGCGGCAGGATTTCGCGACGACCCAGGATCTCGGCACGATGGAAGGCCACGACTTGGTCCGCGTGCAGCGCGTGAGGGCGCCACGCGTCGGCAGCGACGAGGCCGCCATCGCGCCGTCGCTCTACCCGCCCATCGAGACGGGCGGACGGGCCTGGGGCATGGTGATCGACCTCGACGCCTGCATCGGCTGCAATGCCTGCGTGACAGCCTGCCAGTCGGAGAACAACATCGCCGTTGTCGGGCGGGAACAGGTGGCACTCGGGCGTTGGATGCACTGGATCCGCGTCGACCGTTACTACGACGGCGAGCCCGAGGCGCCGCAAACGCACTTCCAGCCAGTGCCGTGCATGCATTGCGAGGATGCCCCCTGCGAGGTCGGGTGCCCGGTGGAAGCGACGCTGCACGACCATGAAGGCCTGAACCTCATGGTCTATAATCGCTGCATCGGCACCCGCGCCTGTTCCGGCTATTGCCCGTACAAGGTGCGCCGCTTCAATTACCTCGACTACTCCGCAGGGGCCGCGCCCAGCGTACAGCTTCAGCGCAACCCGGCCGTGACCGTGCGCTCACGCGGCGTGATGGAGAAATGCACCTACTGCGTGCAGCGCATCGCCGACGCCCGGATCACCGCCCATAAGGGTGACGAGACCATCCGCGATGGCGCCGTGCAGACGGCCTGCCAGGGCGCCTGCCCGACCCAGGCCATCACCTTCGGCGACCTGCGCGACCCGGGTAGCGCCGTCGCCGCTGCCCGGCGCGACGACCGCAACTACGCCCTGCTCGGCGACCTGAACGTGCGGCCGCGCACCACCTACCTGGCGGCGATGGCCCCTGCGTCTCCGGCGGGGGACGGCTGATGCCCGACACCGTTGCCGAACGCCGGAGCCTGCTGGTCGCGCCTGGACAGACCTGGGCCTCCGTCGAGCAGGAGGTCATGGGCCTCGCGCTCGACCGGCGCATCGGCCGCCGCTGGTGGTTCGCTTTTCTTGCGGCGTTGGGCCTGGTCGGCATCATGGCAGCCTGTCTGACCTGGCTGCTGATCGACGGGGTCGGGATCTGGGGCAACAACAACCCGGTCGTCTGGGCACTCGACATCGTCGCCTATGATTGGTGGATCGGCATCGCCAGCGGCGGGCTGTTGGTGTCGGCATTGCTGCTGCTGCTGGGCGCGGAGTGGCGCGGCGCGCTGAACCGCATCACCGAGACGATGGCGCTGGTCGCCGCCGCCGCGGCCGGGCTGTATCCGATCGTGCATCTCGGCCGGCCCTGGTTCTTCTACTGGCTCCTGCCCTATCCCAACACGTTCCAGCTTTGGCCGCAGGTGCGGAGCCCGCTGTTCTGGGATGCGGTCGACATCATCAGCTTCCTGCTCGTGTGCCTCAGCTTCTGGTATGTCGGCCTCATTCCGGACCTGGCATCGATGCGCGACCGCGCGGTGGAGCGGATCGGTCGTGGCCGGGGCATGACGCTTCGCCTGCTGCGGGCGCAGACCTACGGCATCCTTGCGCTCGGCTGGCGCGGCTCCGCCCTGCACTGGCAGCGCTGGATGCAGGTCTACCGGACGGTCGGCCTGTTCGGTGCCATTCTGGTCGTGTCGCTGCAGACGGGTGCGGCCGTCATGTTCGCCGGCTCGGTCGAGCCGGGCTGGCATGACACGCTGCTGCCCGTCACCTTCCTTTGTGGGGCCGTGCTGTCCGGCGTCGGCGGGGTGGCCGTATTGGCCGTGCTGCTGCGCCACGTCTTCGGGCTCGGGCCGCTCGTGACCGCTCGGCATCTCGAGCTTATCGCGCTGCTGCTGCTCGGGCTCGGCATCGCTACGCTGTATTGTTACGCGGCGGAGTTCGGGCTCACGTCGCTGATGGGGCACGACGCCGACCGCGCGGTCATGGCGCGGCGCTTTGCCGGCCCGAATGCCTGGAGCACGTGGGCCGTCATCGCCGGCGCCGTGATCCCGCCGCACCTGTTCTGGATCCCGCGCCTGCGCCGCTCCGGCGCGGCCGTTCTGGCGGTGGGGCTGTTGGCCGCCGCGGGCATCTTCGCCGACCATTTCATGGTCATCGTCGTCACGCTGCAGCACGATTTCCTGCCCTCGGCCGCGCACCCCTACGCTGCCAGCGTCTGGGGCCTTGGCACGTTCGCCGGCTCCGTCGGCCTGTTCATGGCGTTGCTGCTGTTGTTCCTGCGCTACCTCCCGGCGGTATCGGTCGTCGAGGTGCGGCGGTTGATCCGCCCGGCCTCGCCCGGACGCGCCATGCCGTCCGCAAGCGTGCGGCATGGCTGAGCACGCGCAGGGTCCGGCCCCGCTCTGGGGCGTCAGCGCCGAGTTCGACAGCGCCGAAGCCATGGTCGGCGCGCTGGAGGCGCTCGGCCCGGCCGGCCTGGGCCGGCTCGATGCGTTCTCGCCGGTCCCGGTGCCGGAAGCGGAGCGGGCGCTGCATCTGCCGCGCCAGCCGATCCACCCCTTCTCCGTGGCGGGAGCCGTGCTCGGCGGCGGCGGCATGTTCGCGATGTGCACCTACGCCACGGTGTATGCCTATCGCTTCAACGTCGGTGGCCGGCCGCAATTCGCTTGGCCGGCCTTCCTCGTGCCCAGCGTCTCGGCAGCGATGCTCGGCGGCACGCTCGTCGCGGTGTTCGCGTTTTTCGTGCTCAACCGGCTGCCGCGCCTGAACCACCCGGCCTTCAACATCCCCGACTTCGAGCGGGCCACCAACGACCGCTTCTTCGTCGCGATCGAGGCGCGCGACGAGACGTTCGATCCGGCGCGGGCCGAGGCCGCGCTGGCCGCGCTGCCGCTTCGCCCGCTCGCCATCCGCCGGGTCGATCGATGAGAGCGGCGCTGGCGGCCCTGGCCCTGCTTGCTCTCGCGGGCTGCAAACGGCAGGACATGTACACCCAGGACCGGTCGCAGACCTGGGACCGCAATGGCTTCTTCCCGGACCAGGCTTCGATGCGGCCCCCCGTCCAGGGCGCCATCGCCCGCGACGCACCGAACCCGCCCGCGGCGATGCCGGCCACGATCGATGCCGCCTTGCTCCAGCGCGGCGAGAACCGGTTCGAGATCTTCTGCACGGGCTGCCACGGCCGGGCCGCCAACGGCGAGGGCATGATCGTCCAGCGGGGCTTCCCGCATCCGCCAAGCTTCGTCGAGGGCAAGCTGCGGGACGCGAAGGCGGACGTGTTTTGGGATGCGATCACCAACGGTTACGGCGCGATGTACAGCTTTGCCGACCGCCTCGCCCCGGCCGACCGTTGGGCCGTGATCGCCTATATCCGGGCGGTGCAACTCAGCCAGAACAGCACGGTCGCCTCGCTGCCTGCGGACGACCGGGCGCGGCTGGACGCACTACGTTGACGATCCGGACCGGGGCACTCGCGGCCACCGTGGCCGGGCTCGCTGTGTGGGGGCTGCTGGCCGTGCTGGGCGCGCCGGTCATGCCCTCCTATTTGGCGGCTTGGCTGTTCTGGCTGGCGCTGCCGCTGGGCGCCCTGCCGATCGTCATGGCGCTCGAGTTGCTCGGCGTGAGCGCCTGGCCGGTCACGCTGGTACTGCGCCGCATGCTGCTGCTGCTGCCCGTCGCCGCCCTGCTCGCCGTGCCGCTGGCGCTCCGATACGACCCGCTGTTCCGCCGAGCGGGCGCGGGCGCGCTGTCCGCGGCATGGATGGCGCCCGGCGCCTTCCTGTTGCGTGCTGCCGTCATGTTCGTCGCCTGGGTCGTGCTGGCCGTCGTGTTCTGCCGTGCGCCGGGCCGGCCGCGTCCCGGCGTCGCAGCGCTCGGGCTCACGGTCCATCTCGTTGCGGTCACCATCGCCGCGCTCGACTGGGTGATGGCGCTCGACCCCGGGATCGGGTCGTCGGCGTTCGGCGTCCTGCTGCTGACTGCCCAGGCTGGGTGCGCCCTTGCAGCGGCGTTGTTCGTCGTCGCCGTCTCCAGCGACGACGAGCTGCCGGGCGTACTGCCCCCGCTGCTGGGCGTGGTGCTCGGCGCCTGGGTGTTCATGCACGCCGTCCAGTATCTCGTCGTGTGGTCGGCCAACCTACCCGAGGAGATCGTCTGGTATCAGGTCCGCGCCCGCGGACTCGGCGGCCCGGCGCTCTGGTTCGGCTTCGCGGCCGCGGTCCTTACCTTTGCCGTCATGGTGCCCCATGGAGTCGTGCGCCGTCCGTGGGTGATGGCGAGCGTCGCGGCGATGTTGCTGCTGGCGCATCTGATCGAAATGCTGTGGCTCGTCACGCCTCCGTTCCGGGGCGCGCTCGTCCCGGCTTGGGCCGACGTCCCGGCGCTGCTCGGCCTGGGCGGGGTCGCTCTGCTCGTGCTGGGGCCGATGTTCGTGCGGGGACGCTATGCCGCCGCATAGGCCGCAGCCGCCCAGAACCGGCCCGGCGGGTTGGCTTGCGCGCACGGCGCTGCTGCTGGGCGGCTTGACGATGGTGAGCACCCTGATGCGGGGCCGGGTCCGTATTCGGCCATCGCGCAGCACCGACGGGGTCATCGGCCGTGGGGCGCATGCCGTGCCACCTAGCATCGCCGCGAAGACGGCCGGGCACGAGACCGAGGATATGAGCGGTGTCGTGATGGCGCGCCTGCTGATCGGCCTCGGCACCACCGTCGCCCTCGTTGTCGGCCTCATGACGGCTTACGTCGCCACGCTCTCGCCGCAACGGAACGGCCCGGCTCTGACCGCACAGCAGACCGCGCCGATCGCTCCGCCCGCGCCCAACCTGCAAGCCACGCCGCTCGAAGACATCGACGCGCTCCGCCACCGCGAGGAGGTGCTGCTCGACAACTATGCCTGGATCGACCCGGCCCGCACCCGCGCCCGCATCCCACTCGACCGGGCCAAGGCCCTCGTCATCGGCCGCCCGCTGGACACCGCACCATGAACCCGGCCGACCAGCCGCTCGCCCTCTGGCCCGCCGCGGCCTCGGCGGGCGCCGTCAATACCGACTATCTCATCCTGGCCTTCACGGCCCTTACCCTCGTGTTGGTGGTGCCGATCTTCGTCGCGGTGACCATCTTCGCCGTCCGCTACCGGGAGGGCCGCACCGCCAACCGCACCTACAGCGGCGCGCGCGACCGCATGCTCGAGCTGAGCTGGATGCTGATACCGTTCGTGCTGACGCTGTTCTTCTTCGCATGGGGCGCGAAAGCCTTCATCGCCGACAAGCGTCCGCCCGGGAACGCCACGGTCGTGCAGGCGATCGGCCGGCAATGGATGTGGAAGTTCCAGCACGAGGGTGGCCAGGCGGAGATCAACGACCTGCACGTGCCCGTGGGCCAGCCGATCCTGGTCAACATGATCTCCCAGGACGTGATCCATGCCCTCTATATCCCCGCCATGCGCATCCAGATGGAGACGCTGCCGGGCCGCTACACCCAGCTTTGGTTCAACGCCGACCGGGTCGGCACCTACCGCATCTTGTGCAGCGAGTTCTGCGGCACCGACCACTCGGTGATGGGCGGCATGCTGTATGTGATGACCGAGGCCGAATATGCCGAGTGGCTGCAGCACGCGGGCGCGCCGGCAAACCTGGCCGAGGCCGGCCACGCGCTGTTCTCCAGCTACGGCTGCAGCGGCTGCCATGAGGGCGCGGGCACGGTGCGCGCGCCGAGCCTTGCCGGGCTGTATGGCAAGCCCGTGCCGCTCGAGGCCGGGGGGACCGTCACTGCAGACAACACCTATCTGCGGGACAAGATCCTCAACCCCGATCACAACAAGATCGCCGGGTACAAGCAGGTCATGCCGAGCTTCGCGGGTGTGATCAACGAAGAGGACATGATCCGCCTGCTCGCCTACATCGAGCAGCCGGGGCCAGCGGGCCAACAAGCCGCGGAGAACAGGCCATGAGCCCGCTCGACACGTCGCGCCGTGATCCGGACACGCCGGCATCAACGATCGGCCGCCCGCTCGACTATCTGCACGCCAGCCATACCCTGCGCTCCTGGTTCCTCACCACGGACCACAAGCGCATCGGGGTGATGTACCTGTTCGCCATCACCGTCTTCTTCATCATCGGCGCTATCGCGGCCGGGCTCGTCCGCCTGTCGCTGATCGTGCCGAACGGCGCCATCTTCACCAACGACGCCTATAACAAGATGTTCACCGTCCATGGCGTGGTCATGGTGTGGTTCTTCCTGATCCCCTCCATCCCGTCGACGTTCGGCAACTTCCTCATACCGCTCATGATCGGCGCCAAGGATCTCGCCTTCCCGCGCCTGAACCTGCTGAGCTGGTACATCTTCGTCGGCGGCGCGCTGTTCACCGTCGCAGACATCGTGCTCGGCGGCGTCGACACCGGATGGACGTTCTACGCCCCGCTCAGCACGACGTTCTCGAACACCTGGGTCATCCCGGCGCTGATCGGCGTCATCGTGGTCGGCTTCTCCTCGATCCTGACGGGGCTCAACTTCGTCGTGACCATCCACACGATGCGCGCTCCGGGCATGACCTGGTTCCGCATGCCCATCTTCGTCTGGACCCACTATGCCGTCAGCCTGATCTTCCTGCTCGCCACCCCCGTCATCACCGTCTCGCTCATCTTATTGGTGATGGAGCGTGCGTTCGGCATCGGCGTGTTCGACCCCAAGCTGGGCGGCGACCCGGTCCTGTTCGAGCACCTGTTCTGGTTCTACTCGCACCCGGCCGTCTACATCATGGTGCTGCCCGGGATGGGCGTGATCAGCGAGATCGTGCCGGCCTTCGCGCAGAAGAAGCTGTTCGGCTACCGGTTTGTCGCCTACGCGTCGATCGGGCTGGCCTCGATCACGTTCTTCGTCTGGGGTCACCACATGTTCGTCAACGGCGAGAGCACGCTTGCCGCGGTGACGTTCTCCGCGCTCAGCTTCGCCGTTGCGGTGCCCTCGGCCGTGAAGGTCTATAACTGGACCGCCACCATCTACAAAGGGTCGATCCGGCTGCAGACGCCGATGCTGTATGCGATGGGCTATATCGGCCTGTTCGTGCTTGGCGGCCTCACCGGCCTGTTCCTCGCCACGCTCTCGGTCAACGAGCACACTCACGGCACCTACTTCGTGGTCGCCCATTTCCACTACATCATGGTCGGCGGCACCGTGCTCGCGTTCCTCGGCGGGCTGCACTTCTGGTGGCCGAAGTTCACCGGCCGCATGTATCCGGAGGTCTGGGGCCGAATCTCCGCTTTGTTCATCTTCATCGGCTTCAACGCGACCTTCTTCCCGCAATTCATCCTGGGCTACCTCGGCATGCCCCGGCGCTATCACGACTATCCGCCCGAGTTCCAGATCCTGAACGTCGCCAGCTCGGTGGGCGCCACGATCCTCGCGGCCGGCTACATCTTCCCGATGGTCTATCTCGTCTGGTCGCTCAAGTTCGGCAAGCGGGCGCCGGCCAACCCGTGGCAGGCGAAGGGCCTGGAATGGACTACGACGTCCCCGCCGCCGAAGCACAATTTCGACGTAATGCCAGCGGTAGACTACGCGCCTTATGACTACCCGGTCGTGGTCGACGACGGTGTCTGAGGCGGGCGCCATCCCGGTCGGCCTCGAGGTCCTCGAGCAGTTCGAGAACGAGGCGCAGCAACGCCATGCGGCGCATTTCGGCATGTGGCTCTGGCTCGCGACCGAGCTGCTGCTGTTCGCCGGGCTGTTCCTGGTGGCGTTCATCCTGCACCTGACCCATCCCGCCTCGGTCCGTGCCGCGGTGCACCACCTGAAGCTCTGGCTCGGCGCCACCAACACGGCCGTGCTGATCTGCTCGAGCCTGACGATGTCTGGCGCCATCATGCTGTCGCGCCTGGGGTGGCAGCGGCTCATGGTGCGCTGCCTGCTGGCGACGGCCGGCCTCGGCAGCCTATTCCTGGTGCTCAAGGGGTTTGAATACTACCAGGACTATGCCGAGCACATGATGCCGTTCCTCGACCGCCCCTACGCGCTCGATGGCGACCCTGCCTCCCGCCTGTTCACCAACCTCTACTTCCTCACCACCGGTCTACACGGCCTGCACCTGACGACCGGCGTCGGCATCATGCTGTGGATGGCGTGGCAGGCGCACCAGCCCGGATTTCTGCAACGCCACCAGAACCGGATCGAGGTCTATGGCCTGTACTGGCACTTCATCGACCTGATTTGGATCATCGTCTTTCCGTTGCTGTATGTGATCGGCCGATGAGCCCGGGCCTGTCGCCTCTTCACGACCCCGCCGCCCGCCGCGTGTTGTGGGGCCGGATGCGCGTGCCCGTGTTCGCCTTCGCCGCGCTGATGCTCATGCTGGCGATCATCGTCCTGCTCGGCGCGCTGGCACCGTCCCGCACGGCGTCGTTCGTCGAGGCCGGGCTGGTCGGGTGCATGATCCTGACCGTGCTGCTGTTCTCGATGGAGGTGAGGGGGGAATCGCCCCTGCTGCGCTTCTTCGCCGCGATCAGCTTCGCCTGGGTCTGCATCCTGTTCGCGATGACCACATTGGATTACCTCACTCGCTGATGCCACGCGAGGACATGCGTTCGTTCGCGATTTCCGAGAACTCGTGTTGCAGCAGGAGGGTCCGATCTGTCGTCACATCAGATCACTCGGTGCGCCACTGCTCCGGCCCGACCGCTGTTGTAGCCATAATGCCCCGAACAGCGCGGCTGAGACCACGGCCAGGATTACGGTCGCCAGCGCGTTCAGCTCGGGCGTTACGCCGAGCTTCAGCGTGGAGAACACCACCATCGGCAGCGTGCTCGCACCCGGGCCGCTGACGAAGGTCGCGACCACCAGGTCGTCGAGGCTGAGGGTGAACGCCAGCAGCCAGCCGGACAGCAGCGCCGGGGCGAGCAGCGGCAAGGTGACGCGCAGGAACGCCTGGAACGGGGCGGCGCCGAGGTCCATCGCGGCGTCCTCGAGATCCGTGCCGGCGTCGCGCAGCCGGGCCTCGATCACGACTGCGACGTAGCTGAGGCTGACCGACACATGGGCCAGCGTGATCGTGAGCGCGCCACGGCCGGCGGGCCAGCCGAGAGTCTGCTCCATCTGCACGAACAGCAGCAGCAAGCTCAGCCCGACGAGTACGTCCGGCAGAACGAGGCGCGCGGCGAGCAGGCTGGCGAACACGCCCCGGCCTAGGAAGCGGCCGAACCGTGCCAGCGCGGTGCCGGCCGCGAGGCCGAGCAGCGTGGCCCCCGTCGCCGACACCGCGGCGATGCGCAGCGACAGCCCGGCCGCGTCGATCAGCTTCTGGTCGTGCCACAGCGCCACATACCATTGCAGCGAGAAGCCCGAGATGACCGTCGTCAGGCGAGACGGGTTGAAGCTGGTCGCGACCAGCAACAACACCGGGATATAGAGGAACCCGTAGCCGAGGACGAGGGTGGCGGGAAGCAGCCGGCCGTGCCTCATCGCTTGGTTCTCAGCATGATCATCGGCACCAGCAGGCCAGCCAGCAGCGCGGTCGCGACGGCGCTGGCCATGGGCCAATCGCGGTTGGCGAAGAACTCGTTCCACAGCGCCCGGCCGATGGTTTGTGCGCCGGGGCCACCGAGCAGCTCGGGGATCACGTACTCGCCGACGGCCGGAATGAACACCAGCGCGAGGCCTGCGACGACGCCAGGCAGCGAGAGCGGCAGGGTGACAGTGCGGAACGTGGTCCAGGGCGCCGCGCCGAGATCGGCGGCCGCCTCCTCGAGCGCCGGGTCGCGCTTCGACAGGCGGGCATAGAGCGGCAGGATCATGAACGGCAGGTAGGCGTAGGTGATGCCGATGTACATCGCGGTGTCGGTGTACAGCAGGTGAGTCGGCGGCAGGCCGACCATCGTGAGCGCCCTGTTGATCCAGCCCTCGTCGCGCAGCAGGCCGATCCAGGCGGTGATGCGCAGCAGGAACCCGGTCCAGAACGGCAGCATCACCAGCAGCAGCAGCAGGCTGCGCCAGCGTTCCGGGGCGCGCGCGATGGCCAGCGCCATCGGGTAGCCGATCAGCAGGCAGCAGGCGGACGAGACGCCGGCGACCAGCAGGCTTTTGACGGCCGCGGCTATGTAGAAGTCATCGGCGACGAGCTGGGTGTAGTTGGACGGGTCAGGATCTTGCAGCAACGGCGTGTAGGGCGGCACGCCGGCGATGCTGGTGCTGAACGACAAGGCCAGCACGATCACGACGGGGGCCGCCACGAACAGCAGCAGCCAGGCCCAGACCGGGCCGAGCACCCAGCGGCGGCCGGCGCTCACGATGCGAGCAGGACGCAGGCTTCAGGAGGCCAGGCGACTGTCGCGGACGTGCCCGGCTGCGGCAGCCCGGCGCCGGTCCCGTCGGCCAGGGGGCGCAGCACGGTGATCGTGGCGCCTGCGGACACCCGGATCCCGACTTCGACCACGTCGCCGCGATACGCGACGTCGGACACCGTGCCGGCCACCCGGTTGACCATCCACTCGAGGCCTGGGCCGTCGAGCTTCAGGCGCTCCGGCCGCAACGCCAGGTGCAGCGCCGCCCCGGGCGCGACCGGCGCCAAACCACGCGCCTGCACGGTGCGCGAGCCGGGGCCAAGCGCGGGCACGTCCAGCACCGCATCCGGCCCGGCCTCCCGCACTGTCCCGGGCAGGATGTTGGCTCCGCCCATGAACCCGGCCACATACCGCGTCGCGGGCCGCTCGTAGATCTCGGCCGGGGTGCCGACCTGTTCCAGCCGGCCCTCGTGCAGCAGGCCGATCCGCGTCGCCATCGCAAGCGCCTCGTCCTGGTCGTGCGTCACCAGCACGAAGGTGGTCCCTGTCTCGCGTTGCACGCGCAACAGCTCCTGCCGGGTCTGTTCGCGCAGGTTGCGGTCGAGCGCGGACATCGGCTCGTCCAGCAGCAGCAGGCGCGGCCGCGGCGCCAGGGCGCGGGCGAGTGCCACACGCTGGCGCTGGCCGCCGCTGAGTGCGTCGGGCTTGCGGCCGGCGAAATCCTGCAGCCGCACCAACGCCAGCAGCTCCGCGACGCGTGGCCCGATCGTGGCCTTCGCGGCACCCTGCCGACGAAGGCCGAACGCGACGTTGTCGGCGACCGTCATGTGCGGGAACAGGGCATAGGACTGGAAGGTCGTGTTCACGGGCCGGCGATGCGGCGGCAGCCGGGTGATGTCCTCGCCTGCCAACAGGATACGGCCGGCGCTGGGCGTGATGAAGCCGCCCAGGGTGCGGAGCAGCGTCGTCTTGCCGCTGCCGGAGCCGCCGAGCAGGACGAACATCTCGCCCGCGCCGATCGCGAGGTCCACGCCATCGAGGGCGACGACCGGGCCGTAGCGGACGACCAGGCCCTCGATGTCGACCTGGGCCAACCCGGCTAGCTGCCGGCCTTGAAGCGCGCCCACATGCGCGTGCGCAGGCGCTCGGCCGCCTGGCTCGGCGCCTTGATGGTGAAGAACGTCGCCATCTCGGCAGCTGTCGGATAGACGTTGGTGTCGGTCTTGATCGCCGGGTCGACGCTTGGGAGGCTCGCCGGAACCGCGTCGGCGTAGTGCACCTTGTTGGTAATGGCCGCCATATTCTCGGGTTTCAGCAAGTAGTTGATCAGCAGCATCGCGTCCGCCGCGTGCGGCGCGTCTTTCGGCACGGCCAGCGTGTCGAACCAGAGCTGGGCGAACTCCTTCGGCGCGACGTACTGCACCGGCTTCTGGTGCGCCTCGGCGGCGCGCGCGCCGGCCTGGATCACGTCGCCCGAGTAGCTCATGGCCAGGCAGGTCTGCCCGGCCGCCAGCGCCTCGACCGTGCCGCCGCTGGCGAAGGTGCGGATGTAGGGGCGGATCGCGTGCAGCGTCTTCTCGACGTCGGCGAGGTCCTTCGGATCGGTGCTCTGCGGGTCGTGGCCGAGGTATTTCAGCACGCTCGGGATCGTGTCGATCGCGCTGTCCATCAGCGTGATGCCGCACGGCGCGAGGCGCTTGGCGTTGGCCGGGTCGAGCAGCAGCTTCCAGCTGTCCATCGGCGCGCCGGGGGCCAGCGCCTTGACCTGCTCCGGCACGGTGCCGAGGCCGATCGTGCCCCAGAGATAGATGGCGGCGTACTTGTTGCCGGGATCGCTGGTGGCGACGCGGGCCATCAGCTTCGGGTCGAGGTTGGCCAGGTTGGGAACCTTGGCGCGGTCGAGCGGCTGCAGCGCGCCGGCGCCGATCAGCCGGCTCAGCGTCGGCTCGCTCGTGGGCACCACGATGTCGTAGCCGGAATGGCCGGCAAGCAGCTTGCCCTCGAGCGTCTCGAGGCTGTCGTAGACGTCATACTGGACCTTGATCCCGGTCTCGGCGGTGAAGCGCTCCAGCACGGCGGGGTCGATGTAGTCGGTCCAGTTATAGAAGTTCACGACCCGGTCCTGCGCTGCAGCGGGCATCGCCGACGCCGCGCCGGCCAGCACGGCGAGAAAGAGGGCGAGGGATCGGATCATCGCGGCGCTCCCAGAGTGTCCGGGATGAGGTTAGCGAGGGGGGGGCGGGTTTGAAAGGCCGGACGGTTCGGCCAGGTGCTCGGGCGCGAGGCCGGGCGGCGCCGGGTCACGCCCGTCCTGGAGCGCCAGCGTCAGCAGCAGGCGCTCCATGACGTGGGCGCTGACGGAATTGTCGAGCGCGCCGGCGCCGGCCGATCCCATCGCGAGGCGCTCGACCCGGTCGCGCAGCACGGCCACCTCGTCGCGCACCGGCCCGATCAGGAAGGTGCGCCCGCGCCACGCCAAGGGCCGGGCCACCGGGCGGACCAATCGATACAGCCCCATCGCAAGCCGCCGTGCGATCCCGCCGCGGCGGTAGCCAAGCCCGATCGGGGGGGCCGGGACCTGCACATCCTGCGGCTGCGAGACCTGGACCGGTCCGAGCGCGCCAGCGACCGGTCCTGAGGCGTCCGCGGCCGCGGCGTCAGGCGCCGGGGCCGGCGCATCCTCCGGTGCGGGCTTGCCCTGCAACCGGTCGAGCCGCCGCTGGAGGTTGGCGAACTGGGCCTGCAGCTCCTCGAGCGCGTCGGCCCGGCTGTGCGAGAGCGCGATCGTCTCGGCGAGGAGCTGGTTGAGCCCGGCATCGTGGACGGTGTAGCGATCGAGTGCGTTGGGCGGCACCCCGAAGTGCCGGGCCAGTGCTGCATGCTCCCGGGCCAGGTAGAACCGGTTGAGCCCGTCGAACCAGACGATGTCGTAGCGGGCGGCCAGCAGCGGTCCTTCCCATTCGGGCACGGACGGGGGCACGGATGGCGGCATGCCCGGCGCCGCGACGACGAGCACCCAGGGCCGGGTCTGATCCCAGTCCGCGCCGGCCAGGACGGCGCCTTCCGTGCCCCCGGTATCGACCCGCATGAAGTGGATCGGCCCATGCACATGTTCGCCGCACAGTGCGCCGAGGCTGAAGGCGGGTACGCCGGCCGACCCCGGCCCGGCCGCGAACGATGCCTCGATCACCACGTCGCGCGGCCGGGCGTCCCGCAGGCGTTCGGCCTGCTCCGGCAGCGCCGTCACATCGAGGCCGCGCCAGCCGCGCTCGTAGAATGAGCGGGTGATGCTGGGCGTCGTCGGGTCGGCCGCGCCGACGTCGACATAGAACCCGGCCGAGCCCGCGTCATGCGACAGGGCGCGCCAGAGCAGCACGTCCTCCAGGTTGTGGGCGTAGGAAACGAAGCGGTCGTCGGTCAAAGCTCAATCCCGGTTGTGGCGGCCCGGTCTGCCAAGCATCGGGCGGCGGTTCGGCGTGCGTCGGCGTTTTGCGGCACGGGGATGGACGGGGCAAGCGTCCTGGTCTACCGGACGCGTATCGCCCGTTGCGGAGTGCGGGCCCGACAGGCGCCAGGAGACCCATGCCCACAGCTCTAATCACCGGGATCACCGGCCAGGATGGCGCCTACTTGGCCCAACTGCTGCTCGGCAAGGGCTACCGCGTCGTTGGGCTCATGCGTCGCAGCGCCAGCTCCGACGTGATCGGCGAGCGCCTGCGCTGGCTGGGCATCCTGAATGACGTCGAACTGGTGGACGGCAACCTGACCGACATCAGCAGCCTGATCCGCATCCTGAACAGCGCCAAGCCAGCCGAGGTCTACAACCTTGCCGCGCAGAGCTTCGTCGCCGCGTCCTGGCAGCAGCCGCTGCTGACCGGCACCGTGACCGCGCTGGGTGCGGGCAACCTGCTCGAGGCGGTGCGGCTCGTGCTGCCGGAAGCGCGGGTCTACCAGGCCAGCAGCAGCGAGATGTTCGGGCTGATCCAGGAGCCGCGGCAGAGCGAACGGACACCGTTCTACCCGCGCAGCCCGTATGGCGTGGCGAAGTTGTATGCGCACTGGATGACGGTCAACTACCGCGAAAGCTTCGGCCTGCATGCCAGTAGCGGCATCCTGTTCAACCATGAGAGCCCGTTGCGGGGCATTGAGTTCGTCACCCGCAAGGTGACGGACGGGGCGGCGCGGATCAAGCTCGGGCTTGCCGACCACCTGCCGCTCGGCAACCTCGACGCGACGCGGGATTGGGGCCACGCCCGCGACTACGTCCGCGCGATGCACCTGATGCTGCAGCAGGACAAGCCCGACGACTACGTGATCGCCACCGGGGTGACGACGAGCATCCGCGACTTGTGCAAGCTGGCGTTCGAGCATGTCGGCCTCCATTACGAGGAAAAGGTGAAGGTCGATCCGCGCTTCCTGCGCCCGGCCGAGGTCGAGGTGCTGTTGGGCGACTCGTCGAAGGCGCAGCAGCAGCTCGGCTGGCGGCCGGAGACGACGCTGGCCGAGATGGTCGGCGAGATGGTCGAGGCCGACCTGGCCCGGCACCGCGCCCGCATGGCGCGCTGAGCCGCGGCCCGGGCGCGGCCTGACGCTGGATGGTGCTGCGCCGCATCCTGCTTACGGGCGCGGACGGCTTCGTGGGCCGGCACCTGACCGTGGCGTTGCGGGCGGCCTACCCCGATGCGGATTTGCTTGCGCCCGGCTTCGATGTCGCCGATGCGGTTGCCGTGGCGGCGGCGGTGCGGGCGGCGCGGCCGGACGCGGTCGTGCATCTGGCCGCAGTCGCGGCCCCGGCCGATGCGCGGCGCGACCCGGAGCGGGCCTGGCAGGTGAACCTGGGCGGAACGCTCGCTTTGGCGCGAGCAATCCTCGCGGACGCGCCGGGCGCGGTGCTGCTGTTCGCGGGCACGGCCGACGCCTATGGGGCGTCGTTTCGGGCTGGGGCGCCGCTAGACGAGACGGCGCCGCTCGCGCCGCAGAACACTTACGGCGCCACCAAGGCCGCCGCCGACCTGGCGCTGGGCGCGATGGCGGTCGAGGGCCTGCGCGTCGTCCGCGCCCGGCCGTTCAACCATACCGGCCCCGGCCAGAGCGACGCCTTCGTCGTCCCGGCTTTCGCCCGACAAGTGGCGCGGATCGAGGCCGGGCTGCAGCCGCCGGTGGTGACGGTCGGCGCGCTCGACCCGGAGCGGGACTTCCTGGACGTCCGCGACGTCTGTGCCGCCTACGCCGCCTGCCTCGCCGCCGACCTGCCGCCCGGCACGATCCTCAACCTCGCCAGCGGCATCCCGCGCCGCATCGGCGCCATCCTGCAGGACTTGCTCGCCCTCGCGGGCGTGACCGCGTCGATCGAGACCGACTCGACCCGCCTCCGCCCCGCCGACATCGCCCGTGCCGCCGGCAATCCGGCGGCCGCCCATCAGGCGCTGGGTTGGGCGCCGACGATCTCCTGGCCAACCACCCTGTCGGACGTGCTCGTTGACTGGCGCGCACGGGTGCGCGCTCCGTAGCCCGAAGCCCCGCGGGATGGGTGCAACCGGTCACCACACTTACAGGCGCTCGCCCGGCTTCGGGACCTTGCAAAGCCCTCGCTCCCAAGATGGCGTCATGCTGGTGCCGAACGTCGGACCCATCGCGCCGCTGGCGGAGATTGCGGCCGTGCACGACGCAGTGGGGCAGGGTGGCCTCGGCTGCCATATTGCCTTGCATGTGCACAGACGGTCATGCCGTCAACGACCAGCGTGTCGCCTCCGTCGCGATGCAGTCGAGCACTGCCCTTGTGCGCGGCGGGGTGTAGCGGCCATCGAGCCGGATGGCAGACAGGGGCATCTCAGGGATGCGGGCGGCTTGCATCACTTCGACGACGCGCCCGCTGCGCAGATCGTCGAAACCGAGCCAGGCCGGCGCCCAACTCAATCCCAGCCCGTCTCTGACCATCGCCCAACCAGCCGTTCCATCGTCCACCACCATGCGTGACCTGGGAAGGTGGCGGGCTGTCGCGCCGCCCGGGAGTGCGAAAACCCAGGACATCAGCATCCCGGTCGCGCGACTGCGGAACCCGATCAGCTCATGTGCGGGAAGGTCGGCGACCGACGCCGGCGTGCCCCGGCGCGCGAGGTAATCCGGCGCTGCGCACAGCACCATCGGATACGTCATGAGCTGGCGCGCAACCAGGCCTGGCTGCCGGTCCAACGCGCCAGTCCGGATCGCCAAGTCGAACCCCTCGGCGCCAAGCTCCACCAGCGCGTCATCGAAGCTGATCTCGACGTCGATCCCGGGGTGGTCGCGCAACAGCCGGGGCAGCATGGGGAGCAGGCAGGCCCGCGCGAAGGCTCCGGGCGCGCTGATCCGGACCCGGCCGACCGATCCGCGCCCACTCGCAGCCGCGAGCGACGCCTCCAACCGTTCGGCATCTCGCAGCAGGTCGCGAGCGCCCTCCAGCAGGTGCTCCCCCTCGGCGGTGGCGGACAACGCATGGGTGGTCCGGTGGAGCAGCTTGACCGCGTGCGCCCGCTCGAAGCGGGACACCGCCTTCGACATGGCAGACGTGGTCGTGCCCGCGCGCCGGGCCGCTTCGGCGAACGACCCGGCGTCCATGACGCGCACGAAGGCGAGCAGGTTGATGAGAGTCTGCATGGGTGATGTGGACAGGATGGCAAGACAGACCTGACCATACCGATCCTACCCCGGTCCAGACACCTCCGCCATGTGTGCGGCACGGCAAGGAGCATCATCGTCCATGGAAGACGCCACGAGCGAGCGCCCCGGGAGCGCACCGCCCATCGGACGCCACGCTTCCCCCGGCATAGGGTCGGTGAACACGTGGTGGATCGAAGCCGAGTCGGGCATCGTGCTGATCGACGCGCAGCGCCAAGCCAGTCAGGCGCTGGAAGTCACGCAGGCCGTGGCCGCGTCGGGCAAGCCGGTCGTGGCCATCCTCCTGACCCATCCGCATCCTGACCACGTCGGCGGCCTGGCGGCGTTGCATGACGCCTTTCCGGACGCGCCAATCTGCGCCACGCGGCGCACGGCGGAGGTGATGCGGACGGACGAGGGTGGGCTGTACGCCCTTACCCGGTCATTCCTGGGCGATGACTTCGCGGCCGCCCTGCCCGAGGTCACGACAGTCATTGCCGATGTGGGGGAGCTGCACATCGGCGGCGCGCGCATCGTCCACACCGAGTTGGGCATCGGCGAGACGGTCGCGGCCTGCGTCTTCGCTCTGCCGGATGCCGGGATCGCCTTCGTCGGCGACGTGGTGTCCAACGGCATGACGCCATGGCTGCTGGAAGGCCACACCGGCCTGTGGCTCGCGCAGCTGGACCGTCTCGCCGCGCTGCTGCCGGCCGGCACCACCGCCTACCCCGGGCATGGCGCCGCGGCGGCGATCGAGGCGCTGGTGGCAGCCCAACGCGAGTACCTCAAGCGCTTCCGCGCGCTGGTGATCGAAGCCGCGGCAAGCGGGCGCTTCACGGCCGAAGCGCGCCGCACCGTCACGGCCGAGACCGATCGGCAGCATCCCGGCTGGATCCCCGTCGCGGGCGTGCCTGACCTGGTGGCCAAGAACGCCGACGGCGTCGCCCGCGAGCTGGGCATGACCGTCGAAGCCTGAGACGCACCGTGGACCAATAATCGAAGGAGCCAAGCTATGAAGATACTCGCACTGCTGACGCCGGCTGCGGGCAAGACCCCGGCGGATTTCGGCCCCCTGGTCGTGGCCGAGGAGAAAGCGGTCTGGGCCGCCTATCGCGCCGGCACGATCCGGGAGCTGCATTTCCAGCCGGAACCGCTGACGGTGAGCCTCGTGTTCGAGGCGGCCGACCACGCTGCGGTCGAAGCCGCGTTGAAGCTGTTCCCGATGGTGGCCGCCGGCCTGCTGGACATTCGCCTTGTGACCCTCGGACCATGGACGATGTGGGAGGCTCTGTTCGACAAGGCGCATGCTGCGTGAGCACCTCATCGGGCCCGGCCAGGGCATGGATCGTTCCGGCCGGCAGCACGTCGGGCGCGGACGGGCTGCGTCTGGTGGAACGGACCCTGCCGGCACCAGGCCACGGTGAGGTGCAGGTCGCCATGCGCGCGTGGTCGATCAACTTCCGTGACCTCGGCGTCGCGTCGGGCCGCTACTTCGGCGGCGCTGTCGCACGGGACACGGTCCCCCTATCCGACGGCGCTGGCGAAGTCGTTGCGGTCGGTGAAGGGGTCCACCTCTGGCGCGTGGGCGACCGGGTGGCTTCCACCTTCTTCCAGGGCTGGGAGGGCGGCCCGTTCCATGCAGGCGTCCCCGCGACCGCGCTGGGCGGCGCGCTCGACGGCGTGTTGGCCGAGCAGGTCATCCTGCCCGAGGGCGGATTGGTCGGCATCCCCGACCACCTGTCGTTCGACGAAGCGGCGTGCCTGCCCTGCGCCGGGCTGACCGCATGGTCTGCGCTGTTCGATGCTGGGAGAGTAGGACCCGGGCAGACCGTGCTGCTGCTGGGCACAGGCGGGGTATCGGTGTTCGCGCTGCAGTTCGCCAAGGCGGCCGGGGCACGGGTGATCGTCACCTCCTCGTCGGACGAGAAGCTGGCGCGGGCCAAGGCGCTCGGCGCTGACGACCTCATCAACTACAAATCCGAGCCGGAGTGGGACCGCATGGCCCTGGAGCGCACCGGCGGGCGCGGCGCCGACATCGTGGTGGAGGTCGGCGGCGCCGGTACCCTGCCGCGCTCGATGAATGCCGTGGCAGCGGGCGGCACGGTCGCGGTCATCGGCGTCGTTGCCGGGGGCGGCGCCATCGACCCGGTGCCGCTGATCCCCAAGGCGATCCGCATGCAGGGGATCTACGTCGGCAGCCGTTCCAGCTTCGAGGCGATGAACGCCGCGCTGCGCCACACCGGCCTGCGACCCGTGATCGAGGAGCGCTTCGCCTTCGCCGACGCCGCGGGCGCCTACCGCGCCATGCCGAAGGGCGCGCACTTCGGCAAGATCGTCATCGCCGCCTGATCCTGGAGCAACCCATGCACATCGCAGTCATCGGCGCCGGAAACATCGGCGCCAGCGCCGCGCGCCATTTCGTCAACGCCGGCCATGACGTCAGGATCGCCGCGTCTGGCGACGCCGCCAAGCTGGCCGCGACCGCCAGCGCGATCGGTGCGGTCCCGTCGACGACTGCCGACGCGGTCCGCGGCAGCGAACTCGTCATGCTGGCGCTGCCGTGGACGGCGCGCCAAGCCGCCTTCGCAGCAGCCGGGCCGGGTGCCTTCGCGGGAAAGCTGGTCATCGATGCGACCAACCCCTACCTCGACTATCCGCACGTCGAGGACCTCGGCGGGCAGGCCTCCAGCGAGGTCGTAGCGTCCGAGTTGCCCGGTGCGCGCGTGGTGAAGGCGTTCAACACGCTGTGGTGGGACAAACTCGCCCACGGCGCCCGGCCTCGGGGCGCACCGGACCGGATCGCCCTGCCCGTCAGCGGGAACGATGTCGCCTCGAACAAAACGGTGATGGCGTTGCTCGACGAGATTGGGTTTGACGCCCTGGACGCCGGATCCCTCTCGGCCAGCCGCCGGCAAGAGCCTGACCAGCCATTGTACGCCCGCACGGACAGTCTGGCACAGCTCCGGCAGGCACTGGGGTAAAGCCAAGCCCATTCTGCCCAACGATCACCGCCGCCTGGTGGCGCGCGTCAGCGCCCAGTTCATGGCCAGTGCGGCAAAAGTGAGCAGGAGCGCGATGGCGAGTAGAGTTGGGCCATCGTTGGCCTCCATCGCCCGCATGGCGAGGGCGCCGAGGCCGTGGCGGCTGGTGAACATCTCGCCGATCAGCACGCCGAGCAGCGCGAGCGGGATGCCGATGCGCAGGCCAGCGGCGATGTCGGGCAGGATCGCGGGGAGGACGACCGTGCGAAGGGTGCGGGCCGGGCCGAGGCGGAGGGCGCGCGCGGTGCGCAGGTGCACGGGGCGCACCTGGCGGACGCCGTTCATCGTCACCAGCGCGATGGGGATCAGCCCGTGCATAACACCGAACGCGACCTGCGCGGAGAAGCCCAGGCCGAACAGCAGCAGCACGACCGGATACAGCGTGACCTTGGGCAGGGCGTAAAACGAGGCGAGCAGCGGTTCGACGACCCGTCCTGGCAGCGTCGCGAAACCGAGGACCGCGCCGAGGATGACGCCGGTGCCGGCTGAGATCACGGCAGAGACCAGGAAAGCGAGCGCGGTGACGCCGGCGTCGGCCTGGAACGCCGGCCGTGCCGCGAGGGTCGCGAGGCGCGCGAGGGTCGCGGCCGGAGCGGCGAGCGCGACCGGCCCGGCGGCCCAGGCGCCGACTTGCCAGACGGCCAGGATGGCGACGAGGGCGAGAAGCGGGTCGAAACGCCGGACCGGTGTGGGCTTGCTCGGCGCGGCGGGCGTCAGTTGAGGTCGACGGGGTTGAGCCGCTTTTCGATACTGCCGAGGCGGACGTCGGCAAACCGCCGCTCCAGGGAGGTCATGCGGGGCTCGAGGTCAGCGACATCGCCAAGACGCCGATCCCGCTTCTCGTCCATGCGGCATAGCATCGCAACACATAGGGCTCGTCTGACATCACTTTCTCCTATGCCCGCGGTTAGCACGAATGCCATCAGCGGCGAAGCCGGGAGTCCACGGCAGCGAGCGACGCGTTCACCGCTGTGACGGCCAGGATGACCATCAGCATGAGCGCATACATCGTGGCATTGTCGAAGTTGTTGTAGGCGTTGGCGATGGCGTAGCCTAGTCCGGAGCCGGACAGGATGAACTCCGCGGCGACGACGCCGATGAACGAGTATGCGACGACGAGGCGCAGCCCGGCGACGAGGTCGGGCGCGGCGGCAGGTAAGCGGATATGAAGCGCGGCCCGGGTGGGTGTGAGGCCGAGGACGCGGCCGGTGCGGAGCAGGGCAGGGGGCACGCGATCAAGCCCGGCGAGCGTGCTGCCGGCCATGGCGACGGCGGCGAGCAGCACGGCGGCGGCGACGATGGCGCCGGCGCCGGGGCCGAACAGCAGCAGCAGGACCGGGTAGAACATGATGGTCGGGATCGCGTACCAGGCCGCCAGCACCGGTTCGGCCACGGCCCGCAGCCGGGGTGTGGCGTGCAGCAGCAGGCCCAGCGCCAGGCCGACGGCGGCGGCGATCACGGCGGCGGCCCCGACGCGTGCGGCGGTGGCAGCGATGTCGGCGTTGGCGGCGCCGGATTCGAGCAGGGCCAGAAGGGCCGCCGCCATCGCCGAGGGCGGGATGACGCTGGTGGGCGCGACCCAGCCCCGTCGGCATGCCGCCTCGAGCAGGCCCGCCAGCGCGGCCACCAGCGCCAGTCTCAGAAGTGCAATCAGCCCGGGTTCACCCCTGGAGGTCGGCCGGCAGGAAGCGGCGGTCGATGAGCGCCGACCAGTCCGGGGGGCCGGTGAGCTGGCCGATGAGCTTCAGCGCATCGGTCATGCGATCCAGCTCGGCCTGGACGAACTCACCCTCCGACCACATCTGCGGGCCAACCATGTTGGCGACCGCCTTGCTCGCGATAGCGGGCGGCAGGTCGTAGGCCGCGGCGCAGATCTCGGCCGCTGCAGCCGGGTCGCGATAGATGGAACGCACGCCTTCGCGCCGGCCGGCGACGATGGCGCGGAGCTTGGCCGGGTTTGCGGCGGCGTAGGCGGCCGAGGTGATGCCGACCGAAGTGGTCATGGGCGGTAGCACGTCGCGGTAGGCGACGACGGTGCGGTAGCGGTCGGCACGCTCGATCGAGAGGGGCTCGATAAGGGCCGCCGCATCCACCGCGCCGGCTTCGAGCAGGGTGAGGCTAGGGCCGTAGCCGCCGGAGTAGATGCGCTTGATGCCGGAGGGGTCCAGCCCGGCGGTGCGCAGCGCCAGCAGGAACAGCATCTCCGACACACCCTTGGGCGAAGTCAGCGCGACCTTCTTGCCGGCGAGGTCCGCGAGCGAGCCGATGGGGCCGCCGGGCAGGGTGACGAGCGAGGCTTCGGCGACGGAGCGGGTGCCGACGTTGACGATCCGCACCGGCAGGCCACCCGCGACGGCAGCCAGCGCGGCGCCGACCGCGACGTCGCCGTATTGCGTCTCGCTGGCGAACAGGTTGCGGACGGTGGTGCCGCCGCCCCCGGAACCGAGGAACCCGGTGATGTGGATACCCGCCCGGTCGAAGGCGCCGCGTTGCTGGGCGACGGTGAACGGCAAGCCATACAGGCTGGTGCCGTATTGGGTCACGCTGATCTCGTCGGCGTGGGCGGTGCCGGGCAGTGCGGCGGCAGCGGCGACCACGGCGAGGAGGGTCCGGCGGTGTAGACTGCGCTTGTCTTGGCCCGCCCTCGGCCCCTCCCTGGAAAGGAGGTGAGAAGCAGTGGGCGTCATGGGGCGTCGAGGCCGATGTCGACGGCAGGGCTGCCCTGGGTGAGACGGCCGCAGGAGATGTAGTCGACACCGGTCTCGGCGATGGCGCGGATGCGTTCGAAGCGGACGCCGCCCGAGGCTTCGAGCGGGATGCGGCCCTCCACGCGCGCCACGGCCGTGCGCATCGTGTCGAGCGGCATATTATCGAGCAGGATGATGTCGGCGCCGGCCGCGACCGCCTCGTCGACCTGGTCGAGGCGGTCGCACTCCACTTCGATGCGGGTGAGGATCGGGACGGCAGCGCGCGCCCGGGAGATAGCGGCGGCGATGCTCCCGGCCACGGCGATGTGGTTGTCCTTCAGCATCACCCCGCTATCGAGGCCGAGCCGGTGACTGCCTGCGCCGCCGCACTGGACGGCGTGCTTCTCGAGCATACGCAATCCGGGCGTCGTCTTGCGGGTATCGACCAGGCGGGCGCGGCTGGCGCCGATTTCGGCGACGTAGCGGGCGGTCTCGGTAGCGATGCCGCTCAGCCGTTGCAGGATGTTCAGGGCGACGCGCTCGGCGGTGAGGATGCCCTGGGCCGGGCCATGGACGCGCGCGAGCGGCTCGCCGGCAGGGACGCGGGTGCCGTCGGGGCGATGGATCGTCACCTCGATCCGCACGTCCCAGCGGCGGAACACCTGGGCCAGGACGTCGATCCCGGCGACCACGAGCGGCTCGCGGGCTTGGACCACGAAGGTCGCCACGGCCGAGGGATCGATCATGAGGCTGGAGGTGATGTCGCCGTGGCCGACGTCCTCGGCCAGCCAGAGGTCGATCAGCTTTTCGACATGAAGGTGGTTGTACATGGCCGGAACCTTCATCCCCTGTCTTGCCCGGTGTCAACGCGACGTGTGAAAGGGTGCGGCACACGCGGAGAACCCTGCATGCCCGACCTTACCCTCACCCAGGCCCAAGCCATCGTGACCGCCGCGCTGGCGGCGGCGCGGAAGCACTCGCTGAAGCCGATGGTGGCGACGGTGCTGGACGCGCGCGGAGCGTACAAGGCCATGGCGGCGGAGGATGGCACTAGCCTGAAACGGGCCGAGATCGCGCATGGCAAGGCGCATGGGGCGCTGGCGCTCGGCATGGGCTCCAGGGCCATCGCGGCCAGGGCGGTGGAGCAGGCCTATTTCGTCGCCGCCGTCTCCCACGTGGCAGGGGGGGCGCTGGTGCCGGTGCCCGGCGGCGTGCTGGTGCGCGACGTGCTCGGGACCTTGCTCGGCGCCGTGGGCGTCTCGGGGGACACGTCGGACAATGACGAGATCGTGGCGCTGGCCGGCATCGAGGCGGCTGGGCTGGTCGGCGAGACCGGCTGAGCCGCGCGGCCGGCTTCCTAGCGCACTGTCACCGCGACGGCGATGGCGTGGTCGTTCGGCTCGATCGTGGCGGTGAACCGGTCGGCGCCATGATAGCCGGGCTGCGGCGTGTAGGCCACGACGGGGGAGCGGCCGCCATTCGCGAACCCGGCCTCGGCGCGGCCATGGGCGGGCGGCTCGGTGATGAGCGAGGCGGTCGGGAACGCCTGCAGGTCGGGGTTGAGCACGACGAAGCTGCAGGAGGCGCCGGCACCTGGTCCGGCCGGGTCGACGGTCATGGTGGTATGGACGGCGGTTTGGCTGAGAAGGAAGAACTTGGCCACGTCGCACGGGCCGCGGACGGCCTGGGGCTGGAGCGTGCCCTGGTCGTTTCGGGCAAGATCGGCGCCCCCGGCGCAGGCGGCGGCAAGCAGCGGGAGTGCGAGGACGAGGGTGCGGCGGCGTGGCATGGCGGTGATCCGGTCGGCTATCCCGCACCTACGCATGGAAGCCGGGAGACGTTCCGTCAGGCCTCCGTCATCTCCAAGCGGCGGGCGCCAGCGGCCGACATGATGGCGCTCGCGACGGCCGCCACGACCACGTTCGCGACCAGCGCGAGCAGGCCGACGTAGACGGTTGCGGACACGCCGCCGAAGGCGACCGTGTGCAGCGGCTTGAGCCCGTCCGTCCAGGCCAGGACGCTGCCGCCGAAGAAACCGACAGCCCAGCCAAGGAGGAGCGCCGGGGCGTGGAAAAACCGCGTGAACAGCCCGAAGACGACGGCCGGAAACGTCTGCATGATCCATAGGCCGCCCAGGAGCTGAAGGTCGAGCGCGAACTGGGTGGGCAGGAACAGAATAACCAGCAGGGCGCCCACCTTCACCACGAGCGAGGTGAGCTTGGCCACCTTGGCCTCGCCCGAGGGGGTGACGGCCGGATCGACATAGGCCTTCCACACGTTGCGCGTGAACAGGTTGGCGGCGCCGATCGACATCACTGCCGCCGGGACGAGCGCGCCGATCCCGATCGCGGCGTAGGCGAACCCGGCGAACCAGCTGGGGAAAAGCGCCCGGAACAGGGCAGGCACCACGTCGTTGTTGCTGGCCGGCTTGATGCCGGCGGCATAGGCCATGTAGCCGAGCAGCGCGATCAGCCCGAGCAGGAGCGTGTAGGCCGGCAACAAGATGGCGTTCTTCTTGATGGTCTCGCCGCTCGAGCTCGCGAAGATGCCGGTCAGCGTGTGCGGATACATGAACGCGGCCAGCGCCGAGCCGAGCGCCAGTGTCGCGTAGGGGAGGTACTGTGCCGGGGCAAGTGTGATGCCGCCCACTCCCTTTGCCCTGAACCCGGCGTCCGCGGCCGCGAAGACGGCGCCATAGCCGCCCAGCTTCATCGGGATGATCGCCACCGCCGCCAGGACGACGATGTAGATCATGATATCCTTCACAAAGGCGATCAGGGCCGGAGCGCGCAAGCCGGCGGAGTAGGTGTAGAGGGCCAAGATCAGGAAGGCGGCGATGAGCGGCAGCTCGCCGGTCAGCCCGATCGCATGGATCACGACCTCCATGCCGATCAGCTGGAGCGCGATATACGGCATCACGGCGAGCACGCCGGTGAGTGCCACCGCAAGCTCGAGCGGGCGGGAGCCGTAGCGGCCATGAACGACGTCGGCGGCCGTGACGTATCCGTGCCGGGCCGCGACGGCCCACAGCTTGGGCATGATCGTGAACACGACCGGGTAGACGAGAATGGTGTAGGGCAGGGCGAAGAAGCCGTACGCGCCGACGGCATAGACCAGGGCGGGAACGGCGATCACCGTATAGGCGGTGTAGAAGTCGCCGCCGACCAGGAACCAGGTGATCCAGGTGCCGAACTGGCGTCCGCCGAGGCCCCACTCGTCGAGATGGGCGAGGGTTTTCGGCCGGCGCCAGCGGGCGGCGACGAACCCCAAGATGCTGACGAGCACGAAGAAAAAGGCGAAGACAGCGAGGGCGACCGGGTCGAAGTCAGCCGTCGTCATGGCCGCGCGGCCTCGCTCCGCCAGACGATCCAGGTGATAAGCGCGCTGACCGGGACCCAGGCGAGTTGATACCAGTAGAAGAATGGAAAGCCGAACAGCGCCGGTTGCGGGGCGTTGTAGAAGGGTATCCAGAGCAGGCCGACGAACGGCAGCAGCAGCAACAGACGCACGCGGTGGCGCTCCCACGGAAGTTTTGATGTGTTTACAACACGCCCTCCGCCGCGCGGGAAGCCTCTTGCGCGTGCCAGCGGCCCCAGCCGAGGACGGCCGGGCAAATAGGCTGCTGAAACAGGGTCTCCGATCAACATCGAGAAGGCACGTCATCCTCGGGATTAACCCGGGGACCCATGCCATTCGGTTGACTCCGGCGAACATGTTGCAACCTTGTCTTTAACCCCGCGGCTTGCACCGGGGTCAACAGCGTCGATGGCCGGGACGAGCCCGGCAACGACGACTGCCTTTGACGTCAGCCGCCTCCAGAAACTCCCAGCACCTGCTAGGCCGCGACGAACCGTCGCCGCAGCGGCTTCAGCACGGCCAGTGCCAGCGCCGCCGTCAGCAGGTCGCAGCCAATCGCCAGAGCGAACACCGGCGTCCAGCTCCCGGCATGGTCATGCAGCAGGGACGCCAAGGGGCCGCCGAAGATGGCGCCGATTCCCTGGGCGATATACAGGCAGCCGTAGTTCTTGGTGGCGTAACGGGCGCCGAACGTGTCCGTCAGCGTCGATGGGAACAACGAGAAAATTTCGCCCCAGCCGAAGAACACGAACCCCGACATCAGCACGAACGCGACCGGGTCGTTGATCGTCATGAGCCACACGATCATCGCGCAGCCCTCGAGCGCGAAGGCCAGGCCCATCGTGTTCTCCCGCCCGATCCGGTCCGATACCCAGCCGAAGAACGGCCGCGTGAACCCGTTGCAGGCCCGGTCCACGTTTAGCGTCAGCGTCATCGCCGCGATGCCGAACACCGTCATCTTCGCGACCCCGAAATCGCCGGCGAATGTCGCGATCTGGCTCGTCACCATCAGCCCGGTCGTCGACATGAGCGTCATCATCAGGAACATCAGCCAGAAGATCGGCGTCCGCAGCATCTCGGCAGTGGTATAGTCGCGGCCGGCCGAGGTGGGCAGCGCCGCTTCCCGCGCCTGGCTGGCGAGATACGCCGGCGGCGACTTCAAGCCGAGGGCCGCGGCCGCGCCCACCACGCCGAGGATGAGGCCGAACCTTACCAGCGTCGCCTGGTATCCGGCGGCGGCCAGGCTGTCGATGATGGCCGCATTGGTCGCGATCGCGCCCATGCCGTAGCCTGCGGCGACCATGCCCGCAGCGAACCCGCGCCGGTCCGGAAACCACCGCACCATGAGGCCGACCACGCCGACATACACGATGCCCGTGCCGAGCCCGGCCAGGACGCCGTAGGTCAGGTATAGCATAACGAGCGACGTCGCCTGCGCGGCCAAGACCCAGCTGAGCCCGGTCAGCGCGCAGCCGAAGCTGATCAGCAGCTTCGGCCCGAACCGCTCGATCAGCCAGCCTTGGAACGGGCTGAAGAAGGTCTGCAGCACGATCAGGATGCTGAACGTGACCTGGATGGCGGCCGGCGTGGCGGTGAGCGCGGTGCCGAGCGGCTTCGTGAACAACGTCCAGACATACTGCGGGCTGCTGATCGCCATCATGCATACCAACCCGAGCACGAGCTGGACCCACCGCGTCGCGGCAGCGGGAGCGTAGGCGACGGGCGCCGTCGTGGAACTCATGCAATCTCCGATGTCGGTGTAGGCCCAGGATCATGCAACGAGGGTGCCACCCACGGCAGCCGGGTGGCGTCGCGCTCCTCCGCGCGATAGCGTCCGCGGTACCGGGAGGACATCGCCATGATCGAACTGCACACGTGGAACACACCCAACGGCCGCAAGATCAGCGTGGCACTCGAGGAGATGGGCTTGCCCTATACCGTCAAGGTCGTCGACATCACCAAGGACCAGCAGTTCGAGCCATCCTTCCTGGAGATCAGCCCCAACAACCGCATCCCTGCCATCGTCGACCCCGAGGGACCCGGCGGCGCCCCGATCTCCGTATTCGAATCGGGCGCCATCCTCCTCTACCTCGGCGAGAAGACCGGGCAGTTCCTTCCTACCGATCTGCGGCAGCGCGTGCCCGTGCTGGAGTGGCTGATGTGGCAGATGGGCGGGTTCGGGCCGATGCCCGGCCAGGTGCATCATTTCCTGACCGTCAACGAAAAGGACCGCGCCTACGGCCTGGCCCGCTACAAGAAGGAGACGGAGCGCCTCTACGGCGTGCTCGACCGGCGGCTGGCGAAGGTGGAGTTCGTCGCCGGGCCACTCTCGGTGGCGGACTTTGCGATCCTCGGCTGGGCCTGGCGTCACGAGCGGCATCAGGTCGACCTTGCCGACCTCCCGAACGTGCGCCGCTGGTATGACACGCTGATGGCCCGCCCCGCGACCAAGCGCGGCTTCGAGGTCGCGCTCAGCTAAGCCGTTTGACCCGGCGACGGCCGCCGCGTAAGAACCGCCTGGCAAACGGTGTGAGTGTCGAACCCCGTGCGGAGGGGTGGCCGAGTGGCTGAAGGCACCGGTTTGCTAAACCGGCGTAGGGTGTCAAGCCCTACCGTGAGTTCGAATCTCATCCCCTCCGCCAATCGCGCCCGGCCACGAGCTGGGGCTCTAACCGAACCGGCCGTCTCGCGGGAAGCCGTTCGGCGGCAGCCTGCCCACTTGCGCGCGAGCGCCGAGCCAGTCGCGGATGGACATCTCTCGCCGTGTGTTCTCGCCCAGCCGCCAGGTCAGGCCGTCCGCGAGCGCGAACACCTTGGCGTCGGCGAGCTGTCCGCCGGCATATTTCTGCAACATCACCCCGGCGCCGCGCTGCATTTCGGGCACCTGGTCCAGCGGGAACACCAGCAGCTTGCGGTTGGTGCCAACGACGGCGACGTGGTCGCCCAGCGCCGGGCGGCACAGCAGCACGCGCTCGCCGGCCTTCAGGTTCATGACGGTCTTGCCCGTCCGCTTTTCGGCCAGCAGGTCGGTCGCCGCAACGATGAAGCCGCGGCCGGCGTCGCTTGCGATCAGGTAGCGCGCGCCCTCCTGCCAAACGAACAGCGCCGCGACCTCGTCGTCCTGCGCCATCTCCGCCACCAGCCGGATCGCCTGCCCGTCGCCACGGCCGCGCGGAACGTCCCCGGCGCGCAGCGTGTGCGCCCGGCCGCCCGTCGCGACCAGGCATAGCCGATCCGTGGTCTGACAGGAGACCAGCAGCGCGAGCGCGTCCCCGTCCTTGAACTTCAGCTCGGCCGCGTCGGCGAGGTGCCCGCGGACTGCCCGGATCCAGCCCTTGTTCGACAGGATGACCGTGATCGGCTCCCGCTCGACCAGGCTGTCTTCATCGACCTCGACCGAATCGGGCGGGACGCCGATCACGGTCCGCCGGTCACCCAGTGGCCCGCTGCCGAACTTCGCCTGCACCTGCGCCAGTTCCTCGGCGATCCGCCTCCAGCGCAGCGCCACGTCGCCGAGCAGACTGGCCAGGTCCTTGCCTTCTTTTGTCAGCGCCTTGTGCTCCTTGCGGATTTCGACCTCCTCCAGCCGGCGCAAGCTGCGCAGCCGCATGTTGAGGATCGCCTCCGCCTGGACATCCGTCAGCGTGAAGCGGGCGATCAGCGCCGGCTTGGGCTGGTCCTCTTCGCGGATGATGCGGATCACCTCGTCGAGGTTGAGGAACACCGCCAGATAGCCGTCCAGCACCTCCAACCGGCGCGCGATGGCCGCCTGCCGGTGCCGGCTGCGGCGCACCAGCACCTCCTGCCGGTGATCGAGCCAGTGGCGCAGCACGCCCTTCAGGCCCAGCACGACGGGCGTGCGGTCGGCCGTGAGCACGTTCATGTTGAGCGGGAACCGCGTTTCGAGCTGGGTGGTGCGGAACAGCGTCTCCATCAGCACGGCCGGGTCGACGGTGCGGGACTTCGGCTCCAGCACCAGGCGGACCAGCTCCGCGCTTTCGTCCCGCACGTCGCCGAGGAAGGGCAGCTTCTTTTCCTCCAACAGCCCGGCAATCTGCTCGACCAGCTTGTTTTTCTGCACCTGGTAGGGGATCTCGGTAACGACGACCTGCCACATGCCGAGGCGGCCGCGCTCGACCTCCCATTTGGCACGCATGCGGAAGCCACCACGGCCGGTCTCGTAGGCTTGCAGGATCGACGCCCGCTCCTCGATCAGCGTTCCGCCGGTCGGGAAGTCCGGGCCCGGCATGTGCGCCAGCAGGTCGTCGGTGGTTGCGTCGGGGTTGTGGACCAGGTGGATGGCCGCGGCACAGACCTCGCCGGCGTTATGCGGCGGGATGCTGCAGGCCATGCCGACGGCGATCCCGGCGGCGCCGTTGGCGAGCAGGTTGGGGAAGCCGCCGGGCATGACGACCGGCTCGCTTTCCTCGCCATCGTAGGTGGCGCGGAAGTCGACCGCGTCGTCGTCGATGCCGGCCAGCAGCGTCTGCGCGACCTCCGTCAGCCGCGCTTCGGTGTAGCGCATCGCCGCCGCGTTATCGCCGTCGATGTTGCCGAAGTTGCCCTGGCCCTCGACCAGCGGATAGCGGGCCGCGAACTCCTGCGCGAGCCGGACCAGCGCCTCATAGACGGAGCTGTCGCCGTGCGGGTGGTATTTGCCGATCACGTCGCCGACGACGCGGGCACACTTCTTGAAGCCGCTCGCCGGGTCGAGCTTCAGCTGATGCATGGCGTAGATCAGCCGGCGATGGACCGGCTTCAGGCCGTCCCGCACATCCGGCAGGCTGCGGGACATGATCGTGCTGAGCGCGTAGGCGAGGTAGCGGTCGCCCAGGGCGTCCTCAAGACGCGTTTTTTCGATCGTTCCGGTCAGGTCGTCGGGCATCGGTTCACGCGAAACATTTCAAGAACATCCTAAACCGGGGCGCGTGGGGCGGCAAGCGCGGCGGCCCGGTCCAGCAGCATCGCCCGGGCGGCGGGCAACGGCCGGTGCTGGTGGCCGAAGGCGTCGCGGGTCAGGAAGTGCCCGGTCAGCCGCAGGCCGTCGTGCCACGCGGCCGGCGTGCCGGGCGCGCCCAGCAGGAACGGCGGCAACGGCAGCAGCCTCTCCGCCCAGGCCCGGGCGGCCGCGTTCGAGACGGCCCGGCCCGTCCGGGGCGAGACGTAGCCGAGCCCGGCAGGCTGGCCGGTAACGGCGCAGCAAGACAGGTCGAGGCCGTAGCCCAGCTCGGCCAACAGGCTCGCCTCCCAGCGGACGAGCGTCTCGAGCGGGGCGGCGTCCGCGGCCAGGCCGGCGACGAGGCCGACCAGGCCGCCGAACACGATCGGATGCGGTTCACGGTCCGGCAACGCGCCTTCGGCGACGGCGCAGGCGCTCGACAGGATGGCGAGGAGCAGCGCGTCGTCCATGGCGAGTGCGGCGCCGGGGTGGACGAGTTCGGCGGTGATCGTGCCGAGCTGGTCCGAAAGGCGGGCGACCCAGCGGGCCTGGACGAGGTTGCCGGGCAGCCAAAGGGCGGCGTGGCGGCGCGACAGGCCGCCGCGGACCAGGCCGCGATGCGCGCCGTGCGGCTCGGTCATGAGGGTCACGAGCGCGTCGGCGTCGTTATAGGGACGGACGTCGAGGACGACCGCCGGCGCCTCCCACTCGACGCTCAATCCGTGTCCTCAAGCCCCAAGGCGCGCAGGCGGGCGGTCTCCTCGTCCCAGCCAGCGCGTTCCTTCACGTTGAGGAACAGATGGATGGGGCGCTCGAGCAGGTGGGTCAGTTGCGCGCGCGCCTTGGCGCCGATTTCGCGGATCCGGCTGCCGCCGGCGCCGATCAGGATGGCCTTATGGCCATTGCGGCTGACGTAGATGGTCGCGTCGACGCGGACGGAGCCGTCCTTGCGCTCGGTCCAGCTCTCGGTTTCGACCGTGCAGCCGTAAGGGATTTCTTCATGGATTTGGAGGAAAACCTGTTCGCGGACGATCTCGGCGGCAAGGAGGCGGTCGGGCAGGTCGGTAAGGTCGTCGTCCGGATAGAGGTGCGGGCCGGCGGGGACAGCGAGTTGCAGGCGGTCCAGCAAGCGATCGAGGCCGTCGCCGGTGCTGGCCGAGACCATGAACGTTTCCTCGGCGGGAAGGATGGCGGACAGTTCGGCGGTAAGCGGCAGCATCATGTGAGGCTGCACCTGGTCGAGCTTGTTCAACACGAGCCAGGTGCGGCGGCCGGCGTTCTGGCGCGTGCGCTCGGCGAGGGTGCGGGCGATCTCGCGCACCTGGTCGGTCGCGCCCGCTCGGGCGTCGACCAGGAACAGGGTGAGGTCGGCGTCCTCGGCACCGGTCCAGGCGGCGCGGACCATGGCACGATCCAATCGACGCTTCGGCGCGAAGATCCCGGGCGTGTCGACGAGCAGGATTTGGCTGGTCCCGCGCATGAGGATGCCGAGAACGCGGAAGCGAGTGGTCTGCGCCTTTGGGCTCACAATCGATAGCTTGGCGCCTGTCAGGCGGTTCAGCAGGGTCGACTTGCCGGCGTTCGGAGCGCCGACGATGGCCACGAAGCCGCAGCGGGAGGGATCGGTCATGGCTTGAGCTTTCCCAGGAGATCGGCGGCGGCGGCCTGCTCCGCCTCGCGCTTGGTGCTGCCAATGCCGACGCCGTCCTGGCCGGCGCCGCTGACCGAAACGGTGAAGGCCGGGGCATGGGCCGGGCCGGATGCCGACGAGACGGTATAGGTGGGGAGTCGCTGCCGACGTCCGAGCAGCCGTTCCTGCAATTCCGTCTTGGCGTCCTTGGGGGGCTTGAGCTGCTCATCCAGCACGGTCGTCCAGGCGCCGCGGACGAAGCGGCGGGCCTCCTCGAGCCCGGCATCGATGAACAAGGCGCCCAAGATCGCCTCGAGCGTGTCGGCCAAGGTGGTCGCGAGGGAGGCGACGCCGGCACGCGCGTCGTTGGGCGAGATCGCCATCGCGTCCTGCAGGCCCAGCCCCTCGGCGATGCCGGCCAGCACGGGACGGCTGACCAAGTGGGCGTAGCGGCGGCCGAGCTCGCCCTCCTGCTCCTCCGGGTAGCGCTCGATCAGCCATTCGGCCATCACCAGGCCGAGCACGCGGTCGCCGATGAATTCGAGCCGCTCGTTGGACCCGACGCCCCGGCGCTCGCCGGGGGCGTGGGTGCGGTTGCCGTGAGCGGCGGAGCGGTGCGTTAGCGCTTCGTCCAGCAGGTCCGGGCGAGTGAAGACGTGGCCCAGGATGCGCGCGGCGATGCGGCGCCGTGTTTCGGGTCCGGTCGTCACCCGATCCCGTGCAGCAGGCGCGTCCACCTGATCTCGAAGGGCCATTCCCAAACCTGCCACCAAGGGTATTTGGCGTCGATGGAGAAGAACAGGAACTCGGCGCGGCCGACGAGGTTCTCGAGCGGGACGAAGCCGACGCCCTGCCCCGTCATGAACCGGCTGTCGAGCGAGTTGTCGCGGTTGTCGCCCATGCAGAACACGTAGCCGTCGGGCACCTTGTATTCGGGCGTGTTGTTGGCGAAGCCCTCGCTTGTCTGGGTGAGGAGTTCATGGTTGCGGCCGTTGGGCGGGAGGGTTTCTTGCCATAGGTCGGCGAGCACTTCGGACCGGCGCTCGTCGACGGCAAGGAATTTGCCCGTCTCCTTCTTCGGAACGGCGGTGCCGTTGAGGAAAAGCTGGCCGTTGGTCATCTGCACGCGGTCGCCGGGGAGACCGATGACGCGCTTGATGTAGTCCGTCTCATTGTCGCGCGGGAACTTGAACACGACCACGTCGCCGCGGTCCGGGTAGCGGCCGAAGATGCGGCCCTTGAACAGGTCCGGTGCAAGCGGGAGAGAGAAGCGGGAGTAGCCGTAACTGTATTTCGAGACGAACAGGTAGTCGCCGACGAGGAGAGTGGGCTCCATGGACGCGGACGGGATGTTGAAGGGTTCGAACGCGACGGTGCGGATTCCGATCGCGATCAGGCCGGCATAGATGATCGTCTGTACGCTTTCGAGCAAACCGCCCGATTTCGGCTTCGCCATGATGGAGGGTTTGATCCCGGTGACTGGTGCGGCGGATCAATAGGATTGCGGGTGTGGTGTCAAGGAACGGGGTCCGGCGGTGAGCGACGAGTTCACGTTAAGTTCCTGTAAAGGTGACCATGCTACTTTGGCGGCCGAGACCGCTTTGGTGGGATCGGGAGGTGGCGCGCGGAATGGTGTCGGGCGAGTCCCGCAAGGATCTGCATGAGCGGTGGCTGCTTCGCCACGGCCTGCCTGATGCCGTCTCGCAATGGCACGATGCCCCGGCCGACCGGGCGCCGACGCTGGCCTTCATCGCGGTCGCGAGCGACAGCCGGATCCTGTCGAAGCTGCGGCACGATATGGCCGAGACGCTCGCCGAGCAGGCGGAGCGTTTGGCCCGCGACATGGTTGCGGCCGAGGGCACGATCGATGTGACGCGGGCGGCCGCCGAGGAGGTGACGTTGCGCGTGGCGGTGTGGCGGCATGCGCTCGCGACCGGATGGCGGCCCGCTTCGCGAAGCGATGCGGCGGGACGGAGGATGGGGTTGTTGCCGGCCGAGCCCGATCCTGCGACGACCGAGCGGGAGCTGTTCCAGCGCGCCCTGCGCCGGCATCCCGAGTTCATCGAACCCATCGCGCGGCGCCTGGCCGTGGTGACGTGGCAGCTCGGTGCCGATGGCCTGATCGAACTGGGTCCGCCGTTCGACGGCGTGCTGGCCCTGAGTGCGGCCCGGATCGCCGCAGGGGTGGCACGGGGCCCAGCAAGCGCGTCTCTGCGGCCGGCGGAGCGTCTGGCCTTGCTCGGCATCGTCGAAGACTGGGCGGAGCGGACCGGGCTCAATCCCTGCATCGTGCCGTTGCAGGGTGGCGCGGCTGCGATCGTGGCGCAAGCGGCGGGGCTTGCGACCGACTCGGTCCATTGTGCGGCGGCCGCTGCGGCGCGGCAGGACCGCCCTTCCTGCCAGGCGATGTGGGAAACCGCGGAGGAGTACAACGCCTACCTGGTGCTGAGCCTGCAACCGCGCAGCTTGACCGAGATGGTGTTCGAGCGCGCGGAGCGGTTCGCCTCCGCCGCGGCCCGGCTTGCTGAGGCCGCCCTGGCCGACCCCGCCGTCCGGCTGCCGGCCCTGCCGGCCGGCATCGAGGCGGGTGGGCCGAGGCTGGTCCTGGCGACGGCGCGGGGTGTGCTGCGGAACGGGATCCTCCCACGGCGGTCCGGCGGTGGCAGCCGCTGCGGGGTCAATGAGCCGGGTGCGCCTCGATCATGACGTGGGCGAAGGCGTACGGGTACTCGTCGGTCAGGGTCAGGTGCAGCAGCGGTCGTGTGCCGGAGGGCAGCAGACGGGCCAGGCGCGCCGCGGCCCCGCCAGTCAGGCGAAGGGTAGGCTGGCCGGACGGCAGATTGACCACGCCCATGTCCGAGTGGAACACGCCGCCGCTGAAACCGGTGCCGAGCGCTTTCGCGCAGGCTTCCTTGGCCGCGAACCGCTTGGCGTAGGTGCCGGCCCGGAGCGCCTCGGTCCTGCGAGCGGCGCGGGCGCGTTCGGTTTCGGTGAAGACGCGCTGGAGGAAGCGATCGCCATGCCGGGCCAGGACGCGCTCGATCCGGCGGATGTCGCACAGGTCGGTGCCAAGGCCAATGATCACCCGCCGGTCACCCTTTCGCACGCTCCACCTGGGTCACGCCGCCTGCCGCTCGCAGGCCGGCGAGCACGTTGTTAAGGTGGCGAACGTCGCGGACCTCGACATCAAGTAGGACCTCGAAGAAGTCCTGCTGGCGGTTGACGACCTTGAGGTTGACGATCGAGCCGTCCTGCTTGGCGACCGCGTTGGTCATCGTGGCGAGTGCGCCCGAGGTGTTGTTGGCGATGGCGCTGATGCGGCCGGTGTGCAGCGACTTGGTCCGCGCAACCTCGGCCGCGTCCCAATCGACGTCGAGGTAGCGCTCGGGCGTGGCGCCGAAGGCCTCGGCCGTGGGGCACTCGCGGGTATGGATCGTGACACCCTTGCCGGTGCTGACGATGCCGACGATCCGGTCCCCCGGGAGGGGATGGCAGCAGCCGGCATAGTGGATGACCATGCTGGCGACGAGGCCGGTGATGGGCATTCCCTCCTGCCGCATGCCGGGACCGGGGCGGGCCGGGCGGGAAGGCAGGTTCGGCGCGATTCGGGGGGCGCGGGGCGCCTGCCGAAGCTCGGGGTAGGCGGCATGGACGACGTCCTTGGGGCCGGTATTGCCGTTGCCGACGGCGACATACAGGTCGTCGACGGTCGCAGCCTTCAGGAGCTTCAGGGCGCTCTCGAGTACCTTCTCGGAGCCGTCGACGCCCTCCTGCCGGAAGGCCTTTGCCAGTGCGGCGCGCCCCTGGTCGACGTAACCCTGCCGCTGCCGTTGCGCGACGTAGCGGCGGATGCGGGCGCGGGCCTTGCCCGTGACGACGAAGCGTTCCCAGGCCGGGCTTGGCGTGCCGCCGCGCGCAGTCATGATCTCGACCTGGTCGCCGTTCTGCAGCTCGTGCCGGAGCGGCATCAGGCGGCCGTTCACCTTGGCGCCGACGCAGGTGTCGCCGACCTGGCTGTGCACGGCATACGCGAAGTCGATCGGCGTGGCGCCGCGCGGGAGCGGGATCAACTGCCCTTTCGGCGTGAAGCAGAAGACCTGGTCCTCATAGAGTTCCAGCTTGGTATTCTCGAGGAAATCCTCGCCGTTTTGCGAGTTGTCGAGGATCTCGAGCAGGTCCGACACCCAGCGGAATTTCTGCAGGTCCGTCGCGGACGCGTCGTCCTGCTTGTAAAGCCAGTGCGCGGCCACGCCGTTCTCGGCGACGTCCTGCATGTCCTTGGTGCGGATCTGCACCTCGATCTTCTGGTTGCGCGGCTCCCGCAAGGTGACGCCGGTGTGCAGGCTTTGGTAGCCGTTCGACTTCGGCGTGCTGATGTAGTCCTTGAAGCGCCCGGCGATCACGGGATACGAGGCATGGATGCCGCCGAGGGCGACGTAGCACGCGTCGCGGGAGGGCACGACGATGCGGAACGCCATGATGTCCGAGAGCTGCTCGAAGGCGACATTGCGGCGCTGCATCTTCTCCCAGATCGAGTAGACGGACTTCTCCCGCCCGGTCACCTCGAGCGGCGTGGCGCCGGCGTCGGTGCAGACGCGGGCGAGTTCCTGCCGCATCTCCTCGATGACGTCAGCACCCTGGCCGCGAAGGAAGTTGAGGCGGGCCTGGATGGTATCGTACGCCTCGGGCTCGAGCTGGGCGAAGGCGAGCGTCTGCAGCTCGGACTTGAGCGCCTCCATGCCGATGCGTTCGGCCAACGGAGCGTAGATCTCCATGGTCTCGCGGGCGATGCGCTTGCGGCTCTCGGGATTGGGCTTGAGGTGCAGGGTCCGCATGTTGTGCAGACGGTCGGCAAGCTTGACGAGCAGGACACGGATGTCCTTGCTCATGGCCAGCACGAGCTTGCGGAAGTTCTCGGCCTGCTTGGTCCGGTCGGATTGCAGTTCGAGCCGGGTGAGCTTGGTGACGCCGTCGACGAGGCCGCCGACCACCGGGCCGAAGCGGCGGTCGAGCTCCAGCTTGGTGATCGGCGTGTCCTCGATCACGTCGTGGAGGAGGGCGGTCACGATGCTCGCGGTATCAAGGCGGTAGCCGGCGAGGATGTCGGCGACCGCAAGCGGATGGGTGATGTAGGGGTCGCCGTTGTCGCGTGTCTGGGTGCCATGGGCTTGGGCCGCGAGCACGTAGGCGGCGTCCAACATGTCGGTGTCGGCCTTCGGGTCGTAGGCGCGCACCTTCTCCGTCAGCTCGAACTGCCGAACCATCTTGGGGCGATCGGCAAGTGCGCCGGCCTCGGCGGCGGCACCGTCGGGCGCGCGAACGGGGGCGGGACGGCCGATCATCCCGCCGCTCCGGTCATGGTGTCAGCGACGCGGCCGACCACCCAGCTCCGCTTCGATCGCCGCCTCGAGGTCTTCGGGGGACAGCTCCTCGACGGGCAAGTTGGCCGCTTCCTCCTCGGCGGAGATGTCTTGCAGGCCGAAGATGTTCTGATCGGTCGGGATCAGGTCCAGCACTTCCTCGTCTGCGGGCTCGGGCTCGGGGGCGCGCGACAGCGATTTGATCAGGTCCTGCTCGAGGCCCGGCAAGCTGATCGTCTCCTCGGCGATCTCGCGCAGGGCGACGACGGGGTTCTTGTCGTCGTCCCGCTCGATCGTCATCTCTTCGCCGCGGCTGAGATTGCGGGCCCGCTGCGCCGCGAGCAGTACCAGCTCGAACCGGTTCGGGATCTTTTGGACGCAGTCTTCGACCGTCACGCGCGCCATACGGGCACCACTCCAGCTTTTCAATAAGTCTTTGAGATAGGGTGCGCGGCGACGGAACACAAGCAATTCGGAAGACGCGGCAAAGGCCTCGTCCCTGCGATAGCGCTTACCTCGGCGTAGCGGGTCCTGTGCTCCTTCTCTGGCCTGATCTCGATCGGGCACTGGCGCCCAGTGTCTCGTATGATTGCCGTTGGGTCCAAGGCACGATCGTCGCCCCGGGGTCGCCGAGGGCGGCCAGCAACTCGCGCGCCGAGCGGTGCAGGTGCGGGTGGACCCAGTCCGGGGCGATCTCGGCCAATGGGGCGAGCACGAAGCCGCGCTGGTGCAGGCGTGGGTGGGGCAGGACGAGCTCCGGCGTTTGGCATTCGATGGCATCGATGGCGAGCAGGTCGAGGTCGAGCGTGCGGGCGGCGTTGCGGGCGCCGCGCGTTCGACCGGCCTCCAGCTCGATGGCTTGGAGCATGGCCAGCATGGCCGGCGGCGTCGTGCGGCCCCAGAGCCGGGCGACGCCGTTGACATAGTCCGGCTGGTCGGAAACGGGGACCGGTGCGGAGCGATACCAGTGCGACCGGGCCTGCAACGAGACGGCCGGAAGAGTGCGCAGGCGAGCGACCGCCCATTCGCACGTCGCTTGCGGGGCGCGTCCGTCGGCATCGGGCAAGTTTGAGCCGATCGCGACTAAAATCATGCGGTGAGACATTTGACTTTCCGGTGCATGGCGTCTGAGCTTAGAACGGCAGGCGTGCCCGGGTATCGGCTGGGAGAAGGGTTGACCATGCATTTCCTACAGACCGAGCGGACGGCGTTGTTCATCGATGGCGCCAACCTTTACTCCGCCTCGCGCCATCTCGGTTTCGACGTCGATTATCGCAACATGCTGGAGTATTTTCGTTCCCGCACCAATGTCGTTCGTGCGTATTACTATTCGGCGTTGTTGGACACGGAAGAGTACTCGCCGTTGCGTCCGCTCACGGACTGGTTGGCCTATAACGGTTACAGTCTGGTGACGAAAACGGCGCGGGAGTTCACCGACGCGACCGGCCGGCGCCGGATCAAAGGGAACATGGACGTCGAACTGGCCGTCGACATGCTCGAAATGGCGCCGCGGCTCGACCATGCAGTCCTGTTCAGCGGCGATAGCGACTTTCGCCGGCTGGTCGAGGCGGTGCAGCGGCAGGGCGTGCGGGTATCGGTCGTGTCGTCGGTGCGAACGTCGCCGCCGATGGTGGGCGACGAGCTGCGCCGCCAGGCAGACCGGTTCGTCGAGCTGTCCGACATCGCGCCCGAGTTCACCCGGCGGCCCGTTGAGGGACGGCGTGCGCCGAACCGGGTGCAGTCGGACGCGCTCGACCCGGCCGATCCTGGCTGACTGACGCTTTGCAGGTTTTGCCGACGGGCCAGGCCGGGCCGGTCGAGCCCCCGGCGGACTGCCTTCTATGCCCTCGGCTGGTGGCCTATCGCCGGGCGAACCAGGCGGCCAACCCGGACTGGTTCAACGGACCGGTTCCGAGCTTCGGGCCGCTCACGGCGCCGTTGCTGGTCGTCGGCATGGCGCCCGGGGTCAAGGGCGCGAACCGGACGGGGCGGCCGTTCACCGGGGATCATGCGGGCGTTCTGCTCTATGAGACTTTGCTCAAATTCGGCTTCGCCCGCGGGACCTACGCGGCGCGGCCGGACGACGGGATGATTCTGGAGCGGTGCCGGGTGGTGAACGCGGTGCGCTGCGTGCCGCCGAAGAACCTGCCGGAGCCGGCCGAGGTGCGGACATGCAATGGGTTCCTCGCGGCCGAGCTGGCGCGCATGCCGGCGCTGCGCGTGATCCTGAGCCTGGGCGTGCTGTCGCACAATGCGACCGTGCGGGCGCTGGGGCTCGTGCCCGCGCGCATGCCGTTTCGGCATGGGGCGTTGATGCCGCTGCCCGGCGGGCGAGTTTTGGCAAACTGCTACCACGTGTCCCGCTACAACACGAATACGGGCGTGCTCACGACCGAGATGTTCGAGGCCGTGATCCGCGCGATCGACGGACTTGTCAGGTCGCCGGCGGTGGCGTAGCGACGGCCCGGTCGATCGCCTGGCGAAGCTGGCCGGTATCGGGCAGGTCATCCGATGCATAGGTGCCGAGGATGGCGCCGTTGCGGCCGATCAGGACCTTGTAGAAGTTCCAGCGTGGCTCCCAGCCGGTCTGGCCACGCACCCATTTGTAGAATGGCGCCGCGCCGGAGCCGATGACGTGGCTGAGCCCGGACATTGGGAACTCGACGCCGTAGGTCAGCTCGCAGAACTGCGCGACCTCCGCGTTCGTGCCCTTCTCCTGGCCGAAATCCTGGCTCGGGATACCGACGACAGCGAAGCCCCGCGGCGACAACCCACGATGCAGCGCCTCGAGCTGTTTGTATTGCGGCGTGTAGCCGCAGTAGCTGGCGGTGTTGACGACCAGCAGGACCTGGCCGCGCAGGCTCGCGAAGTCCAGCGTGCCCTCGTCGATGGAGGTCATCTTGAACTGCCACGCCGGTCCGGGATCGGGCGCCGCGGCGACAGCCGACATGGCAGCGGCGGCGAGGGTAGCGCGGCGGGTGATGTCCATGATAGGCCTTGTTGCATACAAGCGTGATGTGGGACGACGGTCGGCGTCGGCAAGCGGGCTTAGCGGGTCAGCGACCAGTCGTACTCGCAGTATTCGGCCGAGACGTGCGCGGTCAGCGTGCCGTTTGCGATGCGGCCCTGCATAAAGCGGCGTCCGTTCTGGGCATTGAATGTGCCGTCGGGGCCGACGCGAACGACGATCTTCTCCTGGTTCAGCCCGCCCCAGGTGAACGCGCCGTCGGTGACGACCAGGTTGAATGTGATGCCGGGGCCGCAATGGCCATTGCGGTTGGCGCCTAGCGCGGCACTCCCCTTATAGACCCCGTCGACCGGCAATGCGGCGCGGGCCGGGACTGCTGCGAGCACAACCGTGACGACGAGTGCGAAATGACGGAAGCACATGGCCTAGATCTCTGATCGTTATGGTCCAATAACGATACCACCTCTGGCCCCGATGTCCATCGCGCTGGCTGCTGAAGCTGTCCAGCCCGGTCATGCAAGCGCGCCCATGGTCTCGTGGCCAGCACAGCCGTGCCGAACCGCCGCCCGGCTGCGCTACTCACCCTGCAAGACCATGAGATCGCCGTCGATCCTGATGCCCGCCAGTCGCGCCGTGAAGCTTTGTCCCAACAGGTTGTCGCTCATGCGGCCGGGTTGCCCGATGATGGCGCGCACGTTCCGCCGTGTGATGCCGCCCACCGTCAGAGATCCGAGCACGACGGGAGCGACCTTGGTCGCTCCATTCGGCGTCTGCGCGATCCCGGAGTAGGTCAGCCGCTCGACATCGATGCCGGCCTTGGCGGCATCCTCCGCACGGATGGCGACGGTGGTCGCGCCGGTGTCGAGCACGAAGCGCAGCGCGGTGCCGTTCACGGCGGCGTTGAAGTAGAAATACCCGTTGCTGGCGCGCTTCGCCGCGGCGCCGCCCGCCTGGCCGGCATCGCCGGAGCCAATCGCGTCGGGATGGATGATCTGCGGCATCGCTTGCGCGGCCGCGGTGCCGATGCCGAGCAGAACGAATAAAACCCCGGCGAGGCTGCCCGTCGCGACATGGCGAAGCCACTCACCCATCACCCGCTCCTGTCTGTCCTGCACGGTATGCACCGCCGTGCTTAACAGCGGGTGAACGGCGGCGCCGCTCAGGAAGCGGGCGGAATGGTCAGCCTTTGTCTCGCATCAGCCGGGCCTTGTCGCGCTGCCAGTCCCGGGCAGCGACGGCCTGGCGCTTGTCCTGCTTCTTGCGTCCGGCGCCGACGCCGATCAGGACCTTCGCCATCCCCTTCTCGTTGAAATGGATGTCGAGCGGGACGAGGGTCATGCCGTCGCGGGTCGCGGCGCCCAGAAGCTGATCGATCTGTTTGCGCTTGAGCAGCAGCTTGCGCGGTGCGCGGGGCTCGAAGCGGCTCAGCACGCCGCCCTGGTACTCCGGGATATAGCAGTTGAACAGGAACAGCTCGCCTTCCCGCTCGCCGGCCCAGGCCTCGGTCAGGGTCGCGCGGCCGTGGCGAAGACTTTTGACCTCCGGCCCCTTCAGCACGATGCCGGCCTCCATGGTCTGCTTGATCGTGTAGTCGAAGCGGGCCTTGCGGTTCTGGGCGGCGAGTCCGTGGCTGATCAGGCCGGATTTCTTGGTGGTGGTGGCCATCAGTTGAGCAGGCCAGCCCCCGTCATGGCGGCCCGCACCTGGGCGCGCACGCCTTCGCTCACGGGGGCGATCGGCAGGCGGCAATGGTCGGTGCCATGGCCGAGCAGGCTGGCGGCGTACTTGACCGGGGCGGGGCTGGTTTCAGCGAACATCGCGTCATGCAACGCGAGCAGGCGGTCCTGTATGCCTATGGCCCGGCCGATGTCGCCGGCCTGCCAGGCCGCGTGCATCTCGCTGCACAGGCGGGGAGCGACGTTGGCCGTCACGCTGATGCAGCCGGAGCCGCCGGCCGCGCGAAAGGCAAGCGCAGTATGGTCCTCGCCCGACAACTGGCAGAAGGTGTCGCCGCAGGTGGCACGGGTGTGCAGCGGGCGGGCCAGGTTCGCGGTGGCATCCTTCACGCCGACGATGTTGGGATGCTTGCAAGGCGGGCCATGGTCTCGACGCTCATGTCGACGACGCTGCGCGACGGGATGTTGTAGATGATGATCGGCAGGTCGACCGCGTCGGCGATCGCACGGTAATGCAGCTCCAGCCCGGCCTGGGTGGGCTTGTTGTAGTAGGGCGTGACCACCAGGGCCGCGTCGGCGCCGGCCTTGCGCGCGTGGCGGGTCAGCTCGATCGCCTCGGCCGTGCTGTTCGATCCGGCGCCGGCGATGACGGGCACGCGCCCGCCCGCCGCCTCGATCGCGATCTCGACGACGCGGAAGTGCTCCGCGTGATCGAGCGTCGGGCTCTCGCCGGTGGTGCCCACGGGGACGATGCCCTGAGTGCCCTGGCCGACCTGCCAGTCGACGAAGGCGGCGAACGCGTCTTCGTCCACGGAGCCGTCGGGCTGCATCGGGGTGATCAGCGCGACGAGCGAGCCCTTGAACATCGTGCCTTCTCCCTTAGCGGCCGCAAGCCGGGGATGGCGCGCGGGGGCCGCAAGCTAGTCCAGGCCGACATGGAAGGGAAACGCTATAGCGCCGGGCGTCGTGCCGTGGCCACGTCTCGCTCAGGCCATCAGTAGGTCTTGTAGGCCAGAAACTTGCCGCTCATGCCGATCTTGACGCGGTCGCCCTTCTGGTCGGGCTGGCGGTCGAGCGTCATGTCGAAGTCGATCGCGGACATGATGCCGTCGCCGAACTCCTCGTGGATCAGTTCCTTCCACGTCGTCCCATACACGCTGACCAGCTCGTAGAATCGATAGATCAGAGGGTCGGTCGGGACCTGCGTCGGCAGGCTGCCGCGATAGGGCGGCTCCATCAGCAGATCGACCTCCTCGGGCGACAGGTCGAACAACAGGCCGGCCTTTTCGGCCGTCTCCTGCGCCATGGT
>CBDCAA010000006.1:0-57387 GCA_965213855.1 Acetobacteraceae bacterium
TGGCCGGCGACGGGCTTGCCTACACCGGGATCAACTTCAACCTCGCCAACGGCCCGGCGGCCGCCACGGCCGTCGGCCAGGATGTCCGGGTTCGCATGGCGTTCGAGGCGTCGCTCGACCGGGCGGCAATCAATCAGGTCGTCTATGAGGGGCTGTTCAACCCGACGCTGCAGGCCAATCCGCCCACGTCGCCGTTCTATCTTGCGGATCTCACGCCTGCCGGCCGCGATCTCGACCGTGCGAAGGCTCTGCTGCATGAGGCCGGGGTCGCCCTGCCGATCGCTGTCACGCTCACCGTGCCGAACGAGCCAGACCAGGTCCAGGTGGCCGAAGTGATCCAATCGATGGCTGCCGATGCCGGCTTCACCGTCACGCTGCGGCGGATGGAGTTCGCGTCCGCGCTGCAGGCCGGATATGCCGGAGACTTCCAGGCGTTCCTGATCGGCTGGTCCGGCCGGGTCGATCCCGACGGCAACACGTGGCAGCTGTTGCATTCCGGCGGTGCCTTCAACTACGGCCATTGGAGCAACGCCGACGCCGACGCGATGCTCGATCAGGCGCGGACCGCCTCTGGGGAAGCGGAGCGGCGGGCGCTCTATGCCCGGTTCTGGGCCGTCGAACGGCACGATTTGCCGCTGATCTATCTCTGGACGGCGCGGAACCTGGTCGGCATCAAACGCAACGTGAAGGGGTTCATACAGGTCCCAGACGGGCTGATCCGGCTGCAGGGCGTCACACGCGACGACTGAGCGCCCGGCCGGGTAGGAGCGGCGTGTCCAGATCACCACTCTTGATCCCCCGGGCCGGCTGGGCTACCCACCTGCCTCCGCCGGGCGCCCAGGTAGCTCAGTTGGTAGAGCATGCGACTGAAAATCGCAGTGTCGCTGGTTCGATTCCGGCCCTGGGCACCACCACACCGTCGTCGTCGGCGTGCACGGATCGGAATTGAGCCGCGGCCTGCAACTCTGTCCGTGTGCTTGCGTAACGGCACCAGATAACGAGCAAACGGGGGCTATCATGCCGCAGATGTTCGACTGGATCTTCTTCGCTATCGTCATCCTGCCCTGCGTCTTCCTGGTCTGGGACTGGTTCAGGAACCGTTAGGCCACCGGGCGTCGCGTCGTCCTGGTCCGGCGCGAAAGGGTCCGCGCCGAAACCGGCGCCGCCGTGAGCGACAGCGGCATCTGCTCGAGGCCACGCAGCACCCAACCGCCCCGCCATCGCAGTCGAGCGGCTGGCACAGCAAGCCGGAACCCCGGCAACCGTTCGAGCAACGCTGCAAGCGCGATCTTGCCCTCTAGTCGAGCCAATGCCGCTCCAACGCAGTAATGGCCGCCTTCGCCGAAGGTGAGGTGCCGGTTCACGCTGCGCCCGAGATCGAGCCGGTCCGCGTCGTCGAACACTCGCGCATCGCGGTTGGCCGACGCGATCGCCCCGAGCACGAGCGCCCCGGCGGGCACAGACACGCCAGCGATTTTAATCGGCTCGAGCGCATACCGGTGCGTCGACGTCTCCACAGGGCCGGCGAACCGCAACAACTCCTCGACCGCCGTGTCCATCAGCCAGGGTGCCGAGCGCAGCCGCTCCATCTCGCCGGGCGCGCCGAGCAGTGCCAGGACGGCATTGCCGATGAAGTTCGTCGTCGTCTCGTGCCCGGCCGACAGCAGGATGGCGATCATGCTCATCAACTCGTCCCCGTCCAGCCGCTCGCCTTCCTCGGCCTGCACGAGCGCACTGACGAGATCATCCTGCGGCTCGGCGCGCTTCAGGGCGATGAGCCGCTTGAGGTAACGCAAGAACGCCAGCACATCCGGCAGCGCGAGCAACACAGACAGCCGCGATCCGGGCGCTCGGATCAACGCGCGCGACCAGCGGGCGAAGCGGTCCTGGTCGCGCGGCGGCACACCGAGCAGGTCCGAGATGACGCGCACCGGCAACGGCAGGGCGAAATTCGCAATCAGGTCGAACCGCGGCCGGTGCGACACGCGATCGAGCAGCGCGTGCGCTGCCGCTTCCGTCCGCGCTGTCATCGTCTCCACCCGCCGGGGCGTGAACGCCGCCATGACCAGCCGCTTCAGCCGGACGTGATCGGGATCGTCCATCCCCAGCATGTTGCGGGTCAGCGGCGCGAACATCGCCGGCGGTGGGCGCCGGGCCGCGCCCGTGTGCAGGCCGGCAACCTTGGCCGGGTCCTTCGTCAGCCGCACGTCCTTCAGCAGGGCCGAGACGTCTTCGTAACGCGTCGCCAGCCAAGCCTCCCCGTCCCTCGGAACGGACACGCGGCACATGGGCGCCGCGGCGCGCAGGCGCGCATAGGCCGGGAACGGATCGGCCTTGAAGGCCGCGCTGGCGATCTCGATCCGTGTAGCAGCCGCGGTCATGCGCGCGGTTCCACGGTCCCGGTCAGCCCTGGCAAGAGCAGATCGGCCAGCAGGTCGGGCACTTCGCACGCGCGCGCCTCGAGCATCTCGTCGCCGAGCAGGCGCAATACGACCAGGCCCAGGAAGCTCGCCGTGATCAGGCGCAGCGTCATCGCCGCGTCGGTCGAGGCCAGCTTGCGCTCGGCCCCCAGTGTCTTGAACAGGATTTCCGGCAGCGTCACCGCAGGCGCGATCACCCGTTCCACGAACAGAGCGCGCAACTCGGCATCCACCAACACCTCCGACAGCACCACCCGGATCATCGGCAGCGTCTCGTCCGTGTAGGCCGCCCACCGCTCTCGCAGGAGGGCGCGGATGAGGCCTTGGACGTCGCTCGACGGGGGGAGAGGTTCGGGACTCCCGTCGACGGCCTCATGGCCCAATTGTTCGAACATGCCGAACAGCAGAGCCGCCTTGTTCTCGAACAGGTTGTAGATCGCTCCGTCGGAGATGCCCGCCGCGAGAGCCACGTCCCGGATCGTCGATCGATGGAAGCCCTTTTCCGCGAACACCCGGGTGGCCGCTTCCAGCAGGTGCTTGCGCCGCAGAAGGACGGTCTTCTCACGGATCGTCATGTCTGTCGTAGGAACCATGAATTGTACCTCATTCATATGAGCGAGTATTCAGAACCGTTTGAAGTGCGTCAAGCCGAGTATCGAACCGGTGCGCGCACCAAGTGTTCGGTGTGCGCAGGAGAAGCTGGAGCGATGGCCGTTCTGACGTGGCTCAACCGGTATATCGAGGTCGATCGTCTGCACGTGCGGCCGGAGGAGGTGTTCCCGCGCATCGCCTGGTGGCAATGGCCCTGGTATGTCGCCGCGATCGCCGCCGCCGCGATCGCGACGCCCACGTTCGACGCCTGGCAGAACGGCTTGCTGGACTCCGTTCCCTACCTGCGGCACCTGCCGCAGCTCGTCACCTGGCCGGTCCTGGGCGTGGTCTACGGGCTTGGAAACCGGTACCTCATGCCAGGACATGCGGCACGGGCGGCGGCACCCGGAGAGGCCTGGCTGATCGGCGGCATTTGGCTGGCGGTCGCGGCGCTGGGTCTCTGCGTCGGAGTGGACCTGCTGTAACCGAGCCCGGTCGGCACTCGGCCTTGGCTCCAACTCTGCCGCCTCGGGCGCCGACGCGCGTCGGGCAGCGAGCCGATGAGCGGCAACCGTCCCACGCGCACCAACTCGCAAAGCTGCGTTCAGGCCGTCGTGATCAGTCGTAGAAGTATGGCGCCGACTTCGCCCATGTGCTGTCGCGATACCGTTGATGCAGCAGAGTCCAGGCGCGATACGATGAGCGCGCGTGGCCGAGGCCGAAGCGGCCGACCCGCACCAACCAGTAGAGCGCCTCGGGCGAGCGTGCGTCGGCCGGGTGGGCGCGAGCATAGGCGAGGACCTCCTCCCACACGGACCCGGCGGACGCGGCGGCTGGGTGATAGTGCCCCCGTTCCTGAGCGGCGCGGGGCAGTTCGGCGGTGACGAAGTCGGGGGCGCGATAGGGAAACGCCCCACCGCCGCACAGGGAGTGGCAGACGACGTCGATGGTCGGCGCAGGGACCGGTACAGGCTTGGCGGGGGTGTCGGCGGCGACGTAGCGCCAATCGGGCCAGTGCCCCTCGAATTCCGGCACGGTCCCGGCCGGCCGCACGTAGGTGCCGACGACCAGCTCGTCCGGCCGGGTCTGCTTCGGGCCGTCCTCGGCGAGGTCCACGGCCGCACCCGGGAGCTTTGCCAGGGCGAACCATGCCGCGAAGCGCTTGTCCACGCCCGGCGCGGTCGCGGCGAAGCGCCGCCACTCCGGCGCCATCTGTGGCAGAAGGACCACGAGGTCACCGGCAAGCCGGTCCGCGGCCGGGTCGTCTCCGGCCAGAGCCGCCCGCGTCCAGCTCGTCAGCGCCACGTCGAGGCGGAGCGGGGCTGGCAGGCGCTGATCCTCGGCCAGTGCGGTTCGGCGCGCCAGCGTCATGCGATCGATCGTCCGCAGCGCGTCGTCGCCGAAGGCGCCCCCGGCGGCGCTGTCGTAATAATCGATCCCGAAGGCGTCGCCCGGGCAGGCCGCAGGGGACGCAGGCCACTCGGATTTGTCGGGCTCGTTGTGGCAGGGTTGGGTGCGCACGGCGAAGCGGGCGAAATCCGCCGGGTCGGCGGCGAGCATGGCGCGCTGGGCCAGGAACACGTTGCGCGAGGCGGCGAGTTGGTCTGGCCGCGCCAGCAGCGCGTCCAGCTCGGCCCGTTGGGCGGCCGGTTCGGCGCCGAAGGTCAGACGCAGGCGATGGTAGGCGGCGGTAAGGTAAGCCGGGTGATCCGGCGGCAGCGCCCGGGCGGCGGCAACGAGGTCCTTGGCAGCCGGCCCGGGCGCGCTCCATTCCAGGGCCGCCAGCAACCACGCCGGGTCATGGCCGGCCGCCCAACGGTCCCTTGCCTGGGCCAGCGCATCGGCGTCCTTTGGCCAGGGCATCTCCTGGTCGTAATGATCGAACCAGGCGCCCTCGGCCTTGTCGGGCTTGCGGCCATAGACGGTCAGCCAGTCCAGCAACTCGGGGGTGCCGGCCGGCTGCTGGCCGAGCAGGCGAAGGTCCTTGAAGTCAGCCGCCGCGCTCGCGGTCAACGTCGGCCCGGTCAGCTCCGCGATCAACTCCGCGCGGCGCGCATCTGGCCGATAGCGGAGATCGAGTGCGTGAGCGAGCGGGATGGCGGCGCCGTGGCCCGGCGTATCGACGCCTGACAGGCCCGCAAGGCGCGCCCGGGCGGCTGCGTCGAGCGCCGGATCCTGCGTGGCGGTGGCGGCGAGCAGGGCCGCGCGCGCCGCCAAATAGGGACCGAGCGGGCGCCAGACGGAGGCGGCGTCGTCCGCGATCGCGGCGAACCGGGCCTCGGCGTCGGCAAAGCGCCGCTCATACAGCGCTTTCGCCGCGAGCTGGTAGTCACGGTCCTTGACCAGCCAGTCGGGTGCGCCATCGGGCAGTGGCGGCATGGCAGGCGATTTGGAGCAGGACTCGAACACCACATCCTGCCCAGCGAGCCAAGCATGCACGCCAGGATCCGACATGCCGTATGTCGCGACCCGGTCGCGCAGGGTACGGCTGGCCGTCAAGAACGCGTCGGGAAAGCAGGTTCGCACCGACGAATTGTCGGCGCCGTCGCGATACTCCCAGATCGGGGCCGCGTCGGTTGCGCCACCGACGGTGCGGCGATCATCTTGCCACTGGCTTTCGGCCCGGTCGAACACCAGCGAGGCGCCGCAGCAGGGGATCGTAAGCCCCGCCCCGGCCTCAAGCCCGACCGGAAGGCCGTGCAGCAGCCGCCAAGCAGCGAATAATCGGGCGAACGGCGACTTGCCGAACAGCACGCCGACATGGCCGGAGCCATAGAAGGCAGCCTGGTCAGCGGCCGGACCGCCGAACGCGTCGAGCGCGAAGGCGGCCGTCTCCCCGGCGCCGGACGCAAGTGCGCGGCCGGACAGGAGCAGGGCAAGCAGCACGAACACAGCTTTCATTCGAGGATCCTTTGCATCCCGGCGAGATCGGCAGGCTGCCAGGCGTGCGGGTCGAACAGGAACAGGCGCCGCCCAGGCGGGAGGTGCTGCGGCGGGGAGTCGACCGCAAGGCCGATGGCGGTGCGGCAATGCGGGTCGCCGAAATCGCCACCGGCCGAAAGCCGGGCGCGGAGCGCAGCGCCGCCCGGGCCCATGCGGAACAGCATCGGCACGACCTCGTCCACCGGCGCCTCGCCCAGCCAGCGCTCCGTGTCGCACCACGACGCCAGCGCCGTCATGGAGAGTGGCCCCGGCCAGCCGGCGCGAACGTCACGCAGCAGGTCGATAAGGACAGCGCGCTCCGACTGCCGAACCTCGAAATCGACCTGTAGGCGGTCATAGCCAGCACCCATGGCCACGACCGCGGCCGCGGCACGCTGCCGTTGATACGCGGTCCAGAGCAGGCGGCGGGTGCGATCGATCTCGACATGGACAGTGGCGAGCCGCCGCTGCAGCGGATCCAGCCGCGCCGGCTGCAGGCGCGGGACCGCGACGGCCTCGGCTCCGAATAGCGTGACGGTTCCGGCCAAGATCGCGACGTCGACGGCCGGCCCGGCGAAACGAACATCTTCCGCCCGCTGCCATGCCCATAACACGCTGGAATGCGCCGGCGGCCGGGCGCTGCCCGCAAGCGAGAGGGCGACGCAACAGGAAAGGATCGTGGCGCGCAGCACTCTGGCAATGTAGCCTCGTCGGACCGAACCAGCACGCCCATTCCGCGGTCAAACGCACATCGGGGCCGGCGGCGAAAAGCGGGCCGGCGCGGCGCGGCCAGATACAGGGGAGGAGCGGTTGCGCTTGCCGACGACCAGGGCGGACCAGCATGCAGACTCGTCCGTGCCCATCCGCGACGACGGTCTGAACGCGAAGGCCACCTGGAAGCGGCGTGCCGACTCGCTCAAAGCCGAGCCCGCGGCGAAGTGGGCCATGCAGCTTGCGGTGCTCGCGTCCCTGGGGACGATGGCCGCTTGGTGCCTGCTGCTCCTGGCCAGCGGCTCCGCAGGCGACGTCCGCCGCATGCCGTTGTTCTGGGTGCTGGTGGCCGTGTTCGGGATCTGGGCCGCACCCGTCCAGGTCTATGCGCGCTGGACGATGCTCACCCTGCGCTGGTTTCTCGCGCTATGGGTCGTTCTTGCGGCGGCCGCGCTCGCCCTGAACCATGTCCGGGCCGCGTCCGACCCGGCCGGGACGCCCCTCGACCCGGCATGGATGTGGGGCGTGCTCGCCTATACCGCCGTCCTGTCGGGTGCCGCCTTCGCCGCTCTGCGCCGCAGCAGCCTGCCCGGCGGCACCGGCATCGCCATGGAGCCAGGCGACCGCCGAGCAGCCTTGCCGCCGCCCGACGCGCGGCTCCGGTCCGCACAGTTGTGGTTCACGGTCCCGCTGCTGGCCAACATCGTCAGCTGCATCATCGCGGGCGTGGCCGTCATGACCGGCTACCCCGCCGAGACGTCGCCGATCGGCCTCGTGCTGTCGCTGGCGATCGGCCTGATCACAGCGCAAATCGTCCTGTTGTGCTGGGGTCAGGTTCAGGGCCGGCGGACGCCAAGCCGGCGCCCCCACGCCTGGGTAGCGCTCGCGACGATGCAGGCCGTCGTCTCCGCCGGACTCACCGTCGCTCTCATCGCCCTCGGCGCGGCGCAGGCCCGGTTTGGCGTCGTTGCAGCAGGCATCGCGCTCGGGAGCGGCGCGGCGATCACGGCCGCTTGCCTGGCGATGGTGTTCAAGCGCCTGCGCGGGCGCGCCCGAGGCTACGACTTCGGTTAATTCGCTTCGATATGGGCGAACACGTCTGCAACGGGCACCACGTCGGCATACTTCATCGCCAGGTCATACAAGCTGGCGAAGTGCGGGCCTTCGTGGCGGTCGGCGGTCGTCTCTTCCGGCACGATCGTGCGGAAGCCGTGGCTGAGGCTGTCGACCGCCGACGCGCGGACGCAGCCGGATGTGGACCCGCCGGTGATCACGACCGTGTCGACGCGGTGGTGGCGAAGCAACGAGGGCAGGATCGTCTCGTGGAAGGCGGACGCCATGCGCTTGTTGATGATCGTGTCGCGGGCCGGATCGATCGTGAGCCGGTCGTCGAGCTGCGCGCGCCGGCTGCCCTCGCGGATGGTCTGCAGCGCATCGGGCCCGTCGGAGCGCGTGCCCCACACGCCGCAATCGTCGCCCGTCGCGGAGTAGGCGACGTACGTCCAGACCACCGGCAGCCCGCGCGACCGGAACAGCGACGCGAGCAGGTCGATATGCGCTACCTGGTTCGGGTCGGTCGTGTAGGCGGTTCGGAACTCGTCGGGCCGGGTGTAGGCGTGCTGGACGTCCACGTTGAGCAGCGCCGGGCGGGCGCCGAACCCGAACGGGCGCCGGGCCGGCGCCACCTTGAGCGCCTCGAACAGCTCGCGGGACGTGAGCGAAGAGCGCTCCATTACCCTAGAAGTGGATGGCGCGACCGTACGCGCCCAGCACCGCCTCGTGCATCGTCTCCGACACGGTCGGGTGCGGGAACACGGTGTTGATCAGGTCCGTCTCGGTGGTCTCGAGCGTCCGCGCGATCGTATAGCCCTGGATCATCTCCGTCACCTCGGCGCCGATCATGTGGGCGCCCAGGAGCTCGCCGGTCTTGGCGTCGAAGACGGTCTTCACCAATCCCTCCGGCTCGCCCATCGCGATCGCCTTGCCGTTGCCGATGAAGGGGAAGCGGCCGACCTTCACGTCGTGCCCGGCGGCCTTCGCCTTTGCCTCCGTCAGCCCGACGCTCGCGATCTGCGGGCGGGAGTAGGTGCAGCCGGGGATGTTGCCGACGTTCAGCGGATGGACGTCGTTCAGCTTGGCGATCGCCTCGACGCAGATGACGCCCTCATGGCTGGCCTTATGGGCGAGCCAGGGCGCGCCGGTCACGTCGCCGATGGCGTAGATGCCGGGCTCGCCGGTGCGGCAGTAGTCGTCGATGACGATATGGGTCCGGTCCATCACGACCTTCGTGCCCTCAAGCCCGAGGTCCTCGACGTTGCCGACGATGCCCACGGCCGAGATGACGCGGTCGAAAGTCTGCTCCGTCGTCTTGCCGCCGGCCTCGATGGTCGCGGTCACGCTGTCGGCGTTCTTGACCGCCTTCGTGACCTTGGCCGAGGTCAGGATCTTGATGCCCTGCTTCTCGAACGACTTGCGGGCGAAGGCGCTGATCTCCTCGTCCTCGACCGGAAGGATGCGGTCGAGCAACTCCACGACCGTCACCTCGGCGCCCATGTTGCGGTAGAAGCTGGCGAACTCGATGCCGATGGCGCCGGAGCCGACCACGAGCAGAGATTTCGGCATCGCCGCCGGGACCATGGCCTCGCGATAGGTCCAGATCAGTTTGCCGTCGCCCTCGAGGCCGGGAAGCTGGCGGGCGCGGGCACCGGTGGCGATGATGATGTTCGGGGCCGACAGGGTCGCGACCGGTTTGCCGCCCTTCGTCACCGCGACGGTGCCCTTGCCGGCGAGCTTAGCGTCGCCGTCGAAGGCGGCGACCTTGTTCTTCTTGAGCAGGTGGCCGACGCCGGAGGCGAGCTGCTTGGCGACGCCGCGGGAGCGCTTGACGACCTTGTCGAGGTCGAAGCGGATGTTGTCGGCCGCGAAGCCGAACTCGCCCAGGTTGTGCAGGAGGTGGCTGATCTCGGACGAGCGCAGCAGCGCCTTGGTTGGGATACAGCCCCAGTTGAGGCAGATCCCGCCCAGGTTCTCGCGCTCGACCACCGCCGCCTTCATGCCGAGCTGGGCTGCGCGGATCGCCGCGACGTAGCCGCCGGGGCCGCCGCCGATGACGATGACGTCGAAGTTGGTGTCCATAGAAGGCTCCTCTTCTCCCTCTCCCGCGTGCGGGAGAGGGTCGGGGTGAGGGTGACGGGTGGGCAAAGTCCAGGCTTGCGGCGTCGCCCTCACCCTGCCCTCTCCCGCAAGCGGGAGAGGGTTCCAGGCTACAGCATCAGGCTCAGCGGGTCCTCGACCAGCCCCTTGAACACGCTCATCCACTCCGCCCCCAGGGCGCCGTCGGCCACGCGGTGGTCGACGCTGAGGGTGCAGGTCATCACGGTCGCGATCGCCAGCGCGCCGTTCTTCACCACTGGCCGCTGCTCCCCGGCGCCGACGGCCAAGATGGCGGCCTGTGGCGGGTTGATGATCGCGGTGAACTGCTTCGTGCCGAACATGCCGAGGTTGCTGATGGAGAAGCTGCCGCCTTGGAACTCTTCCGGCTTCAGCTTGCCGGCCCGGGCGCGGGCGCCGAGGTCCTTCATCTCCTTGCTGATCGCGGCCAAGCCCTTTTGGTCGGCACGGCGCACGATGGGGGTGATCAGCCCGTCCGGCATGCTGACCGCCACGCTGATATCGACGTCGTCATAGTGGACCATGGCGTCCTCGGTGTAGGACGCGTTCACCTTCGGCACCCGGCGGAGTGCGACGGCGGCCGCCTTGATGACCAGGTCGTTCACACTGAGCTTGAACGCGCCCGCCCCGTCCTTTGGCGACTTTGCGTTGAGGTCGGCGCGCAGCTTCAGCAGCGCGTCGATCTCGCAGTCCATGGTGACGAAGAAGTTCGGCACCTGCTGGTGGCTCTCGGTCAGCCGGCGACTGATCACCTTCCGCATCGTCGAGTTCGGTACCAGCGTGTGTGGCGCACTGACCGGTGCCGGCTTCGGCCCCGGCTGGGAAGCAGGCTGGGGAGCCGCGGTGGCCGCCGCGGCCTGCGATGCCGATGCCGATGCCGATGCCGACGCCGACGCGGACGCAGACTGCGGCGCGGCTGCCGGTTGCGGCTTGGCGCCGTGCTTCTGCGCTGCCTCGACATCCACGCGGATGATCCGGCCATTGGGGCCGCTGCCCTTGAGCGCCGACAGGTCCAGCCCGGCCTGCTTGGCCATCCGGCGAGCCAACGGCGACGCGAAGATGCGCTCTCCTGGATGACCGTGCGCATCGTGCCCGTTTGCGACCGGCGCCGGCGTCGGCGCAGGCTGCGGCGCGCTAGCGGCCACGGGGGTGGGCGCTGCCGATGGAGCTTGGGCAGGCGGGCGAGCGGGAGCAGCAGCAGCCGGGGCGCTCTCCCCCTCCTCGACCAGCACGGCGATCGGGTCGTTCACCTTCACGCCCGCCGTGCCATCCGGCACCAGGATGCGCCCGAGCACGCCCTCGTCGACCGCCTCGACCTCCATGGTGGCCTTGTCGGTCTCGATCTCGGCGATCACGTCACCGGCCTTGATCGCCTCGCCCTCTTTCTTCAGCCAGCGCGCCAGCGTGCCCTCGGTCATCGTCGGGCTCAGGGCCGGCATCAGGATGTTCGTCGCCATGCGTGCAGCTCCTCAGGCGATCTTCTTCACGGCGTCCACAACCCATTGCGGCTGCGGCAGCGCCAGCTTCTCGAGGTTGGCAGCGTAGGGCAGCGGCACGTCCAGCCCGGCGACCCGCACCGGCGGCGCGTCCAGCCAGTCGAAGCAGTGCTCCATCACCTGCATCGACACCTCGGCGCCGATGCCGGCATAGGGCCAGCCCTCCTCCACCGTCACGAGCCGGCTCGTCTTCTTGACGCTCTCGACCACGGTTGCGGTGTCCAGCGGGCGGAGCGTGCGCAGGTTGACGACCTCCGCCTCGATCCCCTCGGCCGCCAGCGCCTCGGCTGCCTTCATCGCGACGCCGACCATGATGCTGTAGGCGACGATCGTCACATGCGTCCCCGCCCGCTCGACTTTCGCCTTGCCGATCGGAAGGATGAAGCCGTCATCGACCGGGCACTCGAAGGTCTGCCCATACAGGATCTCGTTCTCGAGGAAGATGATCGGGTTCGGGTCGCGGATGGCCGCCCGCAGCAGGCCCTTGGCGTCGGCCGAGGACCATGGCGCCAGCACTTTCAGGCCGGGGCAATGGGCATACCAGCTGGCGTAATCCTGGCTATGCTGCGCCGCGACGCGGGAGGCGGCGCCGTTTGGACCCCGGAACACGATCGGGCAGCCCATCTGACCGCCCGACATATACAACGTCTTGGCGGCGGAATTGATGATGTGGTCGATCGCCTGCATCGCGAAGTTGAACGTCATGAACTCGACGATCGGCCGCAGCCCGTCCATCGCCGCACCCACCGCCATGCCGGTGAAGCCGTGCTCCGTAATCGGCGTGTCGATGACCCGGCGCGGCCCGAACTCGTCGAGCAGGCCCTGGCTGATCTTGTAGGCGCCCTGGTACTGCGCGACTTCCTCGCCCAACAGGAAGACGCGGTCATCGGCGCGCATCTCGAGCGCCATGGCGTCGCGCAGCGCTTCGCGGACGGTGGTGGGCTTGGTCGCGCCCCAATCCTTCTCCGGCGCCGCGGCCGCCAGCGGCGCGACTGCCGGCGCCGGCGCCGTTTGCGCGGTGGTGCCGGGCATCGCCTCGGCCTTCACCGGGGGAGCGGCGTCGGGCAGCTTCTGGGCGGCCGGGGTGCCCGTCGCGGCGCCGCCTTCGCCGGCCAGCTCGGCGATCGGCGTGTTGACCGCGACGCCCTCGGTGCCTTCCTCGACCAGGATGCGGCCGAGCACGCCCTCGTCGACCGCCTCGACCTCCATGGTGGCCTTGTCGGTCTCGATCTCGGCGATCACGTCGCCAGAGCGGACGTCCTCGCCGACCTTCTTCAGCCAGCGCGCGAGCTTGCCCTCCGTCATCGTCGGGCTCAGCGCCGGCATCAGGATTTGCACCCCCATGGCGTTAGCCTTCCACCAACGTCGTGCCGTCGCCCGGAACCAGGATGTCGGTCCACAGCTCGGCCTCGTCGGGCTCCGGGCTCGACTGCGCGTAGTCGGCCGCGTCCTGGATCCGCGCCTTGATGTCGGTGTCGAGGCGCTTGAACTCTTCCTCGCCCACCCCCAACGCCTCCAGCAAGTGGCGGCACGCCTCGATGCAGTCGCGCTCCGTGCGCATCTTCTGCACCTCCTCGCGGGTGCGGTACTTGGCCGGATCCGACATGGAGTGGCCGCGGTACCGATAGGTCTTCACCTCCAGCAAGTACGGCCCGGCGCCGGACCGGCAATGCGCCACCGCGACCTCCGCCGCGGCCTTCACCGCGGCGACGTCCATCCCGTCCACCTGCGCACCGGGGATCTCCCATGGCGCGCCGTTCCTCGACAGGTCATGCGATGCCGATGCCCGCTCCACGCTGGTGCCCATGCCATACTTGTTGTTCTCGATGACGTAGATGCACGGCAGCTTCATCAATGCGGCCAGGTTGAAGCTCTCGAACACCTGGCCCTGGTTGCTGGCCCCCTCGCCAAAGTATGTCGCGGCCACCCGGTCGCTGCCGCGATACCAGTTCGCCATCGCCAGACCGGTGCCGAGGCTCACTTGCGCGCCCACGATGCCATGCCCGCCGAAGAAGCGCTTCTCCTTGCTGAACATGTGCATGGAGCCGCCCTTGCCCTTCGAATACCCCGTCGCCCGGCCGGTCAGCTCCGCCATCACTCCGCGCGGGTCCATCCCCGTCGCCAGCATGTGCCCATGGTCGCGATACGACGTGATGACCTGATCGCCCTCTCCCAGCGCCGACTGGATCCCGACGACCACCGCCTCCTGCCCGATGTACAGGTGGCAGAACCCCCCGATCAGCCCCATCCCGTAGAGCTGCCCCGCCTTTTCCTCGAAGCGCCGGATCAGCAGCATGTCGGCATAGGCCGTCAGCAGTTGCTCGCGCGACATCGCGGTGTCAGGGACCGTGCCGCCTTTGCGCATCTCGGCTGCGAGGGCCATTGCTTTTTCTCCGCTGGACGTCCCTCGGACACCTAGCGGCCCGACCCGGGTTCGACAAGGCCACGGTCCGAATGCATTGTTGTGCAACGCAATACCGACCTCGTTTGCGCGCCCGTCGACCGCGGCCGCCGCCGACCGGTCAGCGATGCTACGTGTTCCGCGCGGCGACCGGCCCCGCCGCCCTCCGGATCTCCGCCAGCAGCTTGCGCACGCCCTGCTCCGGCGTGCCGTCGTTGACCACGCGCAGACGCTCCACCGGCAACGGCAGCTCGATCGCCCGCGACAGCCGCCGCGCAACGTCCACGGCATCCTCCCGTCCGCGCGCCGCCAGCCGCCGCGCCAGGATGTCGGCCGGCGCGCTCACCTCGATCACCGCGACCGGGAAGCGCCGTGCCGCTTCGGCCACGACGGCGCGGGACACGTTCACGACCACGATGCGGCCCTGAGCCAGGTGCTGGGCGATGTCGATGGGCACACCGTAATAGAGCCCATGCGCCCGCCAGCTCAATGCGAACTCGCCCCCCTCCTGCCGCCGCAGGAACACGGCCTCCGTCACCGGCTCGTGCACCTCCTCGCCGGCCACGACCGGGCGGGTGATCACCCGGCGCACGAAGTGGAAGGCAGGCTGGTCCGCCAGGGCAGCACGGGCGCCGTTCAGCAGCGTATCCTTGCCGGCCCCGCTCGGCCCCACGATCAGAATCAGCAAGCGGCGTCCTCGGTTTGGTTCGGGCGGACCTTGGCGTTAGCCTGCACGCGACGCAACCGGAGACTGCCCGTGTTCACGACCCGCCCCGAGATCGCCGGCACGTTCGGCGTGGTCGCCAGTACGCACTGGCTGGCGACCGCTGTCGGCATGGCCGTGCTGGAGCGGGGCGGCAACGCGTTCGACGCCGCGGCGGCGACGGCGTTCGCCTTGCAGGTCGCCGAACCGCATCTGAACGGCCCGGGCGGCGATGCGCCGATCATCCTGCACGACGCGCGGACAGGGCAGCAGCATGTGGTCTGCGGCCAGGGCCCCGCCCCGGCCGCCGCGACGCTGGAGCGGTTCGCCGGGCTCGGCCTGGATCTCATCCCGGGCACGGGCCTGCTGCCGGCCGTCGTGCCGGGCGCGTTCGGCGCCTGGTGCGTGCTGTTGCGGGATTGGGGCACGTGGGAGCTGGCGGACGTGCTGGAATACGCGATCGGTTATGCGGTGGGCGGGGTGCCGCTGGTGCCGCGGGTACCGGCCACGATCGAGAGCGTGCGCCCGCTGTTCGAGGCGGAGTGGCCCAGCAGCGCCGCGGTGTTCCTGCCGCACGGCGACGTGCCCGGGCTCGACCGGCCGTTCGCGAACCCGGCGCTGGGAGCGACCTACCAGCGCATCCTGCGCGAGGCCGTGGGCGCCACGCGGGAGGCGCGGATCGAGGCGGCGCGGCGGGCCTGGTACCAGGGGTTCGTCGCCGAGGCGATCGACGGCTTCTTCCGTGGGACGGACGTGCTCGACGCCTCGGGCCGCCGCCATCGCGGACTGCTGGCGGGCGAGGACCTCGCCCGCTGGTCGCCGGGCATCGAGGCGCCGGCACGGTTCGACTATCACGGACATACGGCGCTGAAATGCGGCGTTTGGAGCCAGGGGCCGGTGCTGCTGCAGCAGCTCGCGCTGCTCGCTGGATTCGACATCGGCACGATGGACCCGGTCGGGCCCGACTTCGTCCACACCGTCGTCGAATGCATGAAGCTCGCCTATGCCGACCGCGAGGCGTTCTACGGTGATCCGGAGTTCACCGACGTCCCGCTGGAGGCGCTGCTCTCGGCCCCATATAACGACGACCGCCGCACGCTGATCGGTCCGGAGGCGTCGATGGCGCTGCGCCCGGGGACGGTCGACAACCGCTCCCCCTGGGTCGACCACGAGGCCGAGGGCCGCGCCGGCCACCTGACCCGCGCCGCCGGCGCCGGCGAACCCACCGTGGCCCGGCTCGGCGTGATCGGGGCCGACACGGTGCACATCGACACGATCGATCGATGGGGCAACATGGTTTCGGCCACGCCGTCCGGCGGCTGGCTGCAGTCTTCGCCGGTCATCCCTGGCCTGGGATTTCCGATGGGCACGCGCGGGCAGATGTTCTGGCTGCGGGCCGGGCTGCCGAACAGCCTGGCGCCGGGCAAGCGCCCGCGCACGACGCTCAGCCCCAGCTTCGCGCTGCGCGACGGCAAGCCTTGGATGGCGTTCGGCACGCCGGGCGGGGAGCAGCAGGACCAGTGGTCGCTGATCTTCTTCCTGCGCATGGTCCACCACGGCATGGGCATCCAGCAAGCGATCGACTGCCCCAGCTTCCACAGCGAGCACTGGCCCAGCAGCTTCTGGCCGCGCATCGCCCGCCCCGGCAAGCTGGTGCTGGAGGGCCGCTTCGGGCCGGCGATGCTGGCCGAGATGACGGCGCGCGGGCATGTGGCGGAGCTGGGCGAGGACTGGTCCGAGGGCCGGTTGTCAGCTGCACGGCGGGAGGGGGCGATGCTGTATGCGGGGGCGAACCCGCGCGGGATGCAGGGGTATGCGGCGGGGCGGTAGGCAGAGAATAGACCTGCGCGCGGTTCGATCCCTCGGCGTCGGGCGTTGTCGGGTCGAAGGAGCGCGCCCCAGCGCCGATCGCACCTGGCCTTCCGGGAACAAGCCGCCGGGCCGACCCTGACTTTCCTGTCGGAAAGGCCTACGTTGCGGTCATGACCGACACGCCCCTCGCCCAGATCCGCAACTTCTCGATCATCGCCCACATCGACCATGGCAAGAGCACGCTCGCCGACCGGCTGATCCAGACATGCGGGGGGCTGACGGAGCGGGAGATGACGAGCCAGGTGCTCGACAATATGGATCTCGAGAAGGAGCGCGGGATCACCATCAAGGCACAGACCGTCCGCCTCGCCTACAAGGCGCATGACGGGCTGACCTATCAGCTGAACCTGATGGACACGCCGGGCCATGTGGACTTCGCCTACGAGGTCAGCCGCAGCCTGGCCGCGTGCGAGGGGTCGTTGCTGGTGGTGGATGCGAGCCAGGGGGTTGAGGCGCAGACGCTGGCCAACGTCTACCAGGCGATCGACGCGCAGCACGAGATCGTGCCCGTGCTCAACAAGATCGACTTGCCGGCGGCGGAGCCCGACCGGGTGAAGCAGCAGATCGAGGACGTCATCGGCCTCCCCGCCGACGACGCCGTCATGATCAGCGCCAAGACCGGGCTCAACATCGAGGGCGTGCTGGAGGCGCTGGTGACGCGGCTGCCGCCGCCCACGGGGGAGGCGAACGCGCCGCTGAAGGCGCTGCTGGTCGACAGCTGGTACGACCAATACCTTGGCGTCGTGATCCTGGTGCGCGTCAAGGACGGGCACCTGAAGCGCGGCCAGAAGATCCGCATGATGTCGAACGGCGCCGTGCACCACGTGGAGCAGGTGGGCGTTTTCACGCCGAAGATGCTGCCGATGGGCGAGCTCGGCCCGGGCGAGATGGGCTACGTCACGGCGGCGATGAAGACCGTGGCGGACTGCAACGTGGGCGATACCATCACCGACGACCGCACCCCGGCCGCGTCCGCCCTGCCCGGCTTCAAGCCCAGCATCCCGGTCGTGTGGTGCGGCCTGTTCCCGGTGGACGCCGACGATTTCGAGCACCTGCGCGACAGCCTCGGCAAGCTCCGGCTGAACGATGCAAGCTTCCATTTCGAGGCGGAAAGCTCGGCCGCACTCGGGTTCGGCTATCGCTGCGGGTTCCTGGGATTGCTGCACCTGGAGATCATCCAGGAGCGGCTGACCCGCGAGTTCAACCTGGACCTGATCGCGACGGCGCCCAGCGTCGTCTACAAGATCACGAGCACCAAGGGCGTCACGCAGGAGCTGCATAACCCAGCCGACATGCCGGACCCGAGCCTGATCGACCACATCCAGGAACCCTGGATCAAGGCGACGATCATGGTCCCGGACGAGTATCTCGGCAGCATCCTCACCCTCTGCAGCGAGCGCCGCGGCCAGCAGGCGGATCTCACCTATGTCGGCAACCGGGCGATGGCGGTCTATCGGCTGCCGTTGAACGAGGTGGTGTTCGACTTCTACGACCGGCTGAAATCCGTCAGCCGCGGCTATGCCAGCTTCGACTATGCGATGGACGGGTACGAGGAGGGCGACCTGGTGCGGATCAGCATCCTGGTCAACCAGGACCCGGTCGATGCCCTGAGCTTCATCGCCCATCGCAGCGCGGCCGAGCAGCGTGGGCGGAGCATCTGCGCCAAGCTAAAGGAGCTGATCCCGAAGCAGCTGTTCAAGATCGCGATCCAGGCGGCGATCGGCGGGCGTGTCATCGCGCGGGAGACGATCAGCGCGCTGAGCAAGGACGTGACGGCCAAGTGCTACGGCGGCGACATCAGCCGCAAGCGCAAGCTGCTCGATAAGCAGAAGGAGGGCAAGAAGCGGATGCGCCAGTTCGGCAAGGTCGAGATCCCGCAGAGCGCCTTCCTGGCCGCATTGAAGATGGACGCCTGACGGTCGTGCTAGCGGCCGTCGTGCTCGCGGCCGCCTGCAGCGCCTGGCACCCGGCCGCGTCTGGCTTCTTCCCCGGCATTGTCGAGAGCGTCGGCCCGAAGCCGATCGACACCTGGATCGAGGAGGGCGCCGACGGCCGCTTGCAGGGCCGCTATCTTCTGCACGAGCCCGGCCGCGACGTCCCCGGCACGCTCGACCCGCTGGGCGACGAGACCTGCGGCGTCGCCATCTTCCGCTGGAGCGACCTGTACGGCTCCGGCCTTGCCCGGCTCGAGTTCGATGTGGCCCGGCACTGCTTCGAGGGCGCATGGGGCCATTTGACCATCCAGCCAACCCTCGTCTGGCACGCCTGCGCGCGGGAGCGGGTGACGAGCTAGGCGCCCGATGCTATATCGCGCGCCGGCATGGGAGAGATGGCCGAGCGGCTTAAGGCGCACGCTTGGAAAGCGTGTGTGCGTGCAAGCGTACCGTGGGTTCGAATCCCACTCTCTCCGCCAACCTATTGCTGTAAGTCATTGTTAGAGCAAAAACTTTGTCGACCGGCTTATCAGCGCGTGAATCAACACCGAAGTGAAACCCCCCGAACTTGACATGTAATCTATTCATATTGCTGACTAATATTCGTTGAAGGTGGGGTCCCGATTGGCGCCGATTGGGACCCCACCTTCAACGAGTTTGTCCACGCTTTCTCAAGGAGTTGTCGGCCACTTAGAGGGGGTCCCACTTCGGTGCTGTTTCACACATGATCCGGCCCAACGGCTCCCGTGATCAAAAGACAGAGTGCCCAGGCGGCCCTCTCCCCGGGAAGGAGAGAAGGCCTTTCCTGCGTGTGGTCAGGCGTGGGCAAGAGCTTGGGCCGGCCGGTCGGCCAGGTCGTAGCGGTCGGCGTTCATCACCTTGTTCCAGGCCTTCACGAAGTCCTTGACGAGCTTTTGCTTCGCGTCGGACTGCGCATAGACCTCGGCGAAGGCGCGCAATTGGGAGTGGGAGCCGAAGATCAGGTCCACGCGGGTGGCCGTCCACTTCGTTTCCTTCGTCTTGCGGTCGCGGCCTTCGAATGCGTTGTCGGACGCGGTTGGCATCCACTCCACCGTCATGTCGAGCAGATTGACAAAAAAGTCGTTCGTCAGCTTGCCCGGCTGATGCGTAAGCACGCCATGCTTCGAGCCAAGGGCGTTCGCCCCCAGCACGCGCAGGCCACCGACCAGCACCGTCATCTCCGGGGCGGTCAGACGCAGCAGCTCGGCGCGGTCCACCAGCGCTTCCTCGGGCGCCATGAACTGCGCGCCCTCGTAGTGGTTGCGGAAGCCGTCGGCGGTAGGCTCGAGCGGGGCGAACGACTCCGCGTCCGTTTGCTCCGCGGTCGCGTCCATTCGGCCAGGGAAGAACGGAACTTGCACGTCGACCCCGGCCTCCCGGGCGGCCTGCTCGATACCCGCAGCACCGCCCAGCACGATCAGGTCGGCCAAGGACACCTTCTTGCCGCCCTCGGCCGCGCCGTTGAACCCGGCCTGCACCGCTTCGAGCTGGGCCAGCACGCGGGCCAACTCCGGCGGGTTGTTGACCGCCCACTCCTTCTGCGGGGCGAGCCGGATGCGCGCACCGTTGGCGCCACCGCGCTTGTCCGAGCCGCGGAACGTCGCGGCCGACGCCCAGGCGGTGCTGACGAGCTGCGACACCGACAGGCCGGTGGCGAGGATCTTCGCCTTCAACGCCGCGGCATCGTCCGCGTCGATCAGCCGGTGGTCTACCGGCGGGATCGGGTCCTGCCAGAGCAGGCGCTCGCCGGGCACGAGCGGGCCGAGGTAGCGCTGGATCGGGCCCATGTCGCGATGCGTGAGCTTGAACCAGGCGCGGGCAAAGGCGTCGGCAAACTGGTCGGGGTGTTCGAGGAAGCGGCGTGAGACGGCCTCGTAGGCCGGGTCCACGCGGAGTGCGAGATCCGACGTCAGCATCGTCGGCAGGCGCTTCTTGGCCGGGTCGAACGGGTCCGGAATGTCGGCGGGGGCATCCTTCGCCTGCCACTGCCAGGCGCCGGCCGGGCTTTTCACCAGCTCCCACTCGTACTTGAACAGGTTCTCGAAGTAGTGGTTGCTCCACTTGGTCGGCGTCTGCGACCAGATGACCTCGAGCCCGGCCGTGATCGCGTCCGCCCCGATGCCGCTGCCGAACTTGCTGCGCCAACCCAGCCCCTGGTCCTCGATCACGCCGCCCTCAGGCTCGGCCCCGATGAAGGAGGGATCGCCAGCCCCATGGGTCTTTCCGAACGTGTGGCCGCCGGCGATGAGCGCCACGGTCTCCTCGTCGTTCATCGCCATACGCGCAAAAGTTTCGCGTATGTCGCGGGCCGAGCCGAGCGGGTCCGGCTGGCTGTTCGGGCCCTCCGGGTTGACGTAGATCAGGCCCATCTGCACCGCGCCGAGGCTGCCCTGGAGCTGCCGCTCGCCGCTATAGCGCTCATCGCCAAGCCAGGTGCCCTCGGGGCCCCAATACAGCTCCTCAGGCTCCCACGTGTCGGCACGGCCGCCGGCGAAGCCGAACGTCTTGAAGCCCATCGACTCGAGCGCGACGTTGCCGGTCAGCACGAACAGGTCAGCCCAGGACAGGTTGTTGCCGTACTTCTGCTTGATCGGCCACAAAAGGCGCCGCGCCTTGTCGAGGTTGGTGTTGTCCGGCCAAGAGTTGAGAGGCGCGAACCGCTGCTGGCCGCCGCCGGCCCCGCCTCGGCCATCGGTGGTGCGATACGTGCCGGCGCTGTGCCAGGCCATGCGGATGAACAGGCCGCCGTAGTGGCCCCAGTCGGCGGGCCACCAATCCTGCGAATCCGTCATCAGGGCGTGCAGGTCCTTGATGACGGCATGCAGGTCGAGCTGCTTGAACGCCTCCGGGTAGCTGAAATCGGGCTCCATCGGGTTGGAGCTGCCGTGATGCTGAGCGAGCGTGCTGAGGCTGAGGTTCTGTGGCCACCAGTCGCGGTTGCCGCGGCGACCCCCGCCGCCCCCGCCGGGGCCACGACCGCCGCCGCCTCCGCCGGTCACCGGACACTGGGCGGTGCTCTTCTCGCTCATTCCATCCATGGCCTGTCTCCTCTGAGGTGGCTGTGTGCACTGCGACGGCGAAGCGCCTTGCGGTTGCGCGGCCGGCGAAATCCCTGCCCTGCTTTGGCGGGCGCCGGCACCCTAGCGCCGGGGCAGGCTGTTAGGGAAATTGATTGTCGCCCTCCGACCGATCGACCGGAGCGATCAGTCCGCGGCCGCCTGCAGGGGAGTGACGCAGTCCGGCAGATGGTCCCGCACAGTGCGGGCGAGCAGTTCGATGTCGCGCGGTTTCGGGTAGTTGCGGCGCCAGACGAGGCCGATGCGGCGGCCGACACCGGGCTCGAGCGGGCGAGTGGCGACCGCGCGGGTGCGGGCCTCGCCGCAGGCCAGCGCCGGCACCAGCGTGCTGCCGAGCCCGGCCGAGACCATCTGCAGAATCGTCTGCAGGCTGGTGGCCCGGAAGTCGCCCTCGGCGTCGCGGTCGGCGATCCCGCAAATGGCGAGCGCCTGGTCGCGAAGGCAATGGCCCTCGGTGAGCAGGAGAAGGTGCCGGCCGCGAAGCTCGCTTTCCTTCAGCGGCCTGGACGAGGGCTGCTTGCGCGTCCGGGGCTCCGCAAGCCAGAACGGCTCCTCGAAAAGGCCGATCGTGTTCAGCCTCTCATCCGGCACCGGCAGCGCCATGAGCGCCGCATCGAGCCGGTGTGACGCAAGCCGCTCCAGCAGGGGCGCGGTGAGGTCCTCGCGCAGCGCGAGCCGCAGCCCGGGATAGGCCTGCTTCATGGCCGGCACCAGCCAGGGCAGGAGGTAGGGTCCGAGCGTCGGGATCACGCCCAGGCTGAACGGGCCCACCAGCGGCCCGGCCGTCAGCTGGCCGACACTTGCGATCGCCTCGACCTCGGCCAACACCTGCCGCGCCCGTGCCGCTACGTCCGCACCCACGGCCGTCATGCTGAAGGACTTTGTCGTGCGCTCGAACAGCGTGACGCCGAGCTGAAATTCGAGCTTCTTGACCTGCGTGCTGAGCGTGGACTGCCCGATGCTGCACGCCGCGGCGGCGCGCCCGAAATGACCGTGGTCGGCGAGCGCGACGACGTAGCGGAGGTCCTGCAGGGTCATGCGCGATGCTGGCCCAGGAGAGGCCTAGAGGGAAGGTGCGGCCAACCTTGCAAGCCCTCAAACCGGCTCTATGCCGGAGAGCGAGCGAGTAGCGCGCGGGTCAGAGCTTGAGCGAATGCGTTGATCGAGGCGTTCAACGGCCGGTTTCGGGCGGAGTGCCTTAACGCGCACTGCGTCGTGTCCCCGGTGGTGGTGTAGGAGCGGTGGGTAAGTCGCCTGCCGGAGCGACCGCCGAGAGTCTGGCCTAGGCGGGCGACTTATCCACGGCGGTCGTCACCGTGGCGGTGCTGGGTAGGGTTGGGTTGCGAGCACAACTCTGACCCAAGGACAGCACCACGATGACCGACGACAAGATCGCCCTTCGCGAGCTGCTGGAGAAGGGTTTTGACGAGACATTCCTGCGCGAGATGATCGGCTTTGCCGCCGAGCGCCTGATGGCGCTGGAAACCGATACGCTTTGCAACGCCGCACCCGGCGAACGCAGCGCCGATCGGAGCAACCAACGCAACGGCTACCGAGATCGCGATTGGCACACCCGGGCCGGAACCGTCGAGCTGCGTATCCCCAAGCTGCGCCGGGGCAGCTACTTCCCAGGCGTTCTTGAGCCGCGGCGTTGGCGGAAAAGGCGCTCACAGCCGTCATTCAGGCCGCCATCACCAAGGTGCTCAGCGCCACCTGGCAACGCTGCCGCGTGCATTTCATGCGCAACGCCCTGGCCTATGCGGGCAAGACCCAGCGCCGCCTTGTCTCGGCCTGGGTTGGCACCGCCTTTGCCCAGGATGACGCCACAGCCGCACGCGAACAGTGACGCGAGGTGGCCGACCAGGCTCAGCCCAGGGTGCCAAAACTGTCGGCGCTGATGGACGACGCGGAGGCTGACGTGCTGGCTTACATGGGGTTCCCTGCCCAGCACCGGGCCAAGATACACTCCACCAACCCCATCGAGCGGCTGAACGGCGAGATCAAGCGCCGCAGCGACGTGGTCGGGATATTCCCCAATGAGGCCGCACTGACAAGACTGATCGGCGCCATCTTACTGGAACACAACGACGAGTGGGCCGTCCAACGCGCCCGTTACATGACGCTGGAAACCATCGCACCACTGAGCGATGATCTCACCGTCAGCATGCCAGCACTGGCTGCCTGACCGAGCAGCCAACTCTGCTCGGCAAGCCGTTCCTACGCCACGGCTTAAGACACGATCCCGCCGCTAGTGAATTATGAGTTGAAGACCTAGACGGAGCCAACGACCGAGCTATACGTCGGTCGGTTGGTCAAAGGTGCAGCATAGATCGCCGGAGTGAGCGGGGCGCCGCGACGAGAGTGCAGGTCCTGGCGGCGGCAACTCGCCTCTTTGCCGCCTTGGGATACGACGGTGTTTCGATCGAGCTCGTGCTGAAGGACTGCGACATCAGCAAAGGCGCGTTGTACTATCACGTCCGGAACAAGGAGGCCTTGTTCGCATCGGTTCTGGAGCAGGTGGAGGCGTGCATCGTCGAAACGGTCGCTACTCGGTCCAGGAACGTCGCGAACCTTCCTCGACGCACTTTGGGCGGGATGCGGTGCATGGCTGGATCTGGTGGCGTCCGACGCGGAGGTGCGGCAAATCGCGGTGACCGATGCGCCGTCGGTCCTGGGATGGCACGCCTGGCGGCAGCTCGAAGGCCGGTACGCGCTTGGATTACTGCGGAACGCCTTGGAAACAGCAGCCAGCCTCGGCTGTCTCGAACTGGAGCACGTCGACGATTGTGCGAGCATGCTGCTGGCGGTGTTGAACGAAATGGCCATGCTCATCGCCCTGGCCTACAAGGCGCGCCGGCGAGGTGGGAGTGAACATGAAGAAATACTCCTCCGAAAGCCCGTCCGCGGCCAGGGGCTATCCCAAGTAGGCTTCGCGCACGGCGTCGCTGTTCAGCAGTTCGGGGCCTGGACCCGAGAGCACGACCTCGCCGGACTGCAGGACGTACGCCATGGAGGCGATTTCCAGCGCCATGAAGGCGTTCTGTTCGACCAGCAGGACGCTCACCCCGGTCTTGTTGATCGCGACGATGGTCTCGAACACCTGGTCCACGATCTGTGGCGCCAGGCCCATGCTCGGCTCGTCCATCAGCAGCGTGCGCGGGCGCGACATCAGGGCGCGGCCCATGGCGAGCATCTGCTGCTCCCCGCCCGACAACGTGCCGGCCAGTTGCGACAGCCGTTCGCGTAGGCGGGGGAACAGGCTCAGCACGCGCTCCAGCTCGGCGGCCAGTTCGGCACGCGGGCTGCGGCGGCGGAACGCGCCCATGCGCAGGTTCTCCCGCACCGTCAGGCGGCTGAACACGCGTCGGCCCTCGGGCACCTGCACCAGCCCGAGGGGCACCAGGTCGTGCGCCGGCACGTCGGTCACGTCGCGGCCGTCCAGGGTCACGCGGCCGGCGCTCAGCGTGCGGAGGCCGCAGATGGCGTTAAGCGTCGTCGTCTTGCCGGCCCCGTTTGCGCCCACCACGGCGCAGATCGTGCCCTCCGCCACCGCGAGCGACACGCCCCGCAGCGCGCGGATGTTGCCATAGCTGACATGCAGGTCCGCCGCGGTCAGGGCCGTCAAACGGTCGCGTCCATTCCGTGCCGGGCGGCGCGGGCGCCCAGATAGGCGGCGACCACCGTGGGATCGTTGCGGATCTCGGCCGGCGTGCCCTCGGCGATGCAAGCGCCGTGGTCGAGCACGCTGATCCGTTCGGAGATGCCCATCACGACGCGCATCTGGTGCTCGATCAGCAGGATCGTCAGGCCGTGCGCATCGCGCAGGCTGCGGATCAGCTCCAGCATCGCGTGGCTCTCGACCGGGTTCATGCCCGCGGCCGGCTCGTCGAGCAGCAGCAGCACGGGCTCGATCGCCATGGCGCGCGCAATCTCCAGCCGGCGCTGGTCGCCGTACGGCAGGTGCCGGGCCACCCGGTCCCCGCGCCCGGCCAGCCCAACCGCCTGCAGCAGATCGCGCGCGCGGGCGACGGTCCGTTCCAAGGTGCGGCGGTGCGCAGGGGTGGCGAGCAGCGCGCCGAGTAGCGATTCGGGGTGCTTGGCGTCCACCCCCACCATGATGTTCTCCAGCGCCGTCAGGTCAGGGAAAAGGCGGATGTTCTGGTAGGTGCGGGCGATGCCCTGGGCGGCAACCAGGTCTGGCCGCAAGCCGTCGATGCGCACGCCATTCAGGTGGATTTCCCCCGAACTCGGCAGGACGAACGACGTCAGGCAATTGAACAGCGTGGTCTTGCCGGCGCCGTTCGGGCCGATCACGGCGTGGATGGCGCCGCGCGGCACGGACAGGCTGACGCAATCGATCGCGAGCAGGCCGCCGAAGCGCTTGGTGATGCCGGCTGCCGACAGCAGCGCGCTCACGCGCGTTCGCGCCGGGCGATCGCCTTCGGGCTGAGCCCGTCGGGTTTCAGGCGCACGACCGCGATCACCACCAGGCCGTAGATCAGGTAGCGGTATTCACCCAGGTCGCGCAGCACCTCGGGGCCGCCGATCAGCGCGGCGGCGCCCACCAGCACGCCAGGCAAGCTGCCGATCCCGCCCACGACCAGGATGGCCAGCACGTTGACCGAGACCAGGAGCTGGAAGCTCTGCGGGAACACCGAGCCCACCATTCCGGCGAAGATGCCCCCAGCCAGCCCGGCGAACGCCGCGCCCATCGTGTAGGCGGACAGCTTGACGCTCACCAGGTTGATGCCGAGCGCCTGGGCCACGTCCTCGTCCTCGCGCACCGCGAGCCACCGCCGTCCCAGGCCGGAGTGCTGCACCCGCCAGGCGACGTAACCCGCCGCGGCGGCCATGGCCGCCGTCATGTAGAACAGCCGCGTCGGCGACCCCAGCACCAGGCCGAACAGCGCAGGCTTGGGGATATTCACGATGCCCTGCGCGCCGCCCAGCATCGGCTTCAGCACGTCCGACAGCACCAGCACCCGGATGATCTCGCCCAGGCCGAGGGTGGCGATGGCCAGGTAGTCGCCGCGCACCTTCAGCACGGGCAGGCCGAACAGGAAGCCGCCCCCGGCCGCGGCGATGACGGAGACGGGCAGTGCGGCCCAGAAGGTCAGCGCCCCGCCGGTACCCGATGGGTCGGTCGTCAGCAGCGCCAGCGCGTAGGCGCCCACCGCGAAGAACGCGACGAAGCCGAGATCGACCAGCCCGGCCAGCCCCAGCTCGATGTTCAGGCCCAGCCCCATCAGCGTGTAGAGGCAGACCAACATCATCACCTGGCCCACGAAGTCGTTGGTCAGCGCGGGCAGCGCCAGCACCAGCACCAGGCAGGCGAGCTTGGCGGCCAGCCTGGTCCGGGCCGGGAGGCGGGCGAATGCGGCCGCACCCGGACGCAGCGCCAGCACGACGCCGATCAGCGCCGCAGCGGCGGCGCCGGCGGGCAGCACGCCGTCATACGTGAACGCCCACGCCTCTACCCCGGCCAAGCCGCCCAGGATGCTGCGGATCAGCTCCCGCAGCAGCCCGGCCACGACGACCCCGCCCAGCGCGCCGAGCACGATGCGGCGGACGGCCGGGCGGCAGATCACCATCGTGGCGCCCAGCGCGGCGGCGGCCCCGCCGGATGAGGCCAGCAGCAGCGCCGCCTGTTCGTCGGGGAAGCCGAAGCCGACCCGGCTGAGCGTGACCGGCGTCAGCGAGACCAGCATCCACCGCAGATTGGCCGCCCGCGCGGCCGCAACCAGGCCAATCAGCAGCGCCCCGGACGCGGCCCCGGCGATGCCCGCCAGCGCCACCGTGGCCGGCGCCGGGTCGCGCCGGGCCAGCACGGCGCCGCCCGCCATCGCCACCGACAGCAGCAGCGCGTGCCCGATGTCCAGCACGTCGACCACCAGCGCCCGGGTCGCGAACTGCCCGAACAGCCCGACGAGCACGGTGAACGCGCAGGATGCGACGATTGCGAGCGTGACGTTCGCCGCACGCCGGGCCGCCGCCGGCACCGCTGCCGTGCGGGGAGCCGTAGCGTGGAGCGCGGCCTCCATGGCTAGGCCCGCGCGGTGGACAGCCGCTCCCCGAGCAGGCCGCGGGGCCGGAAGATCAGCACCATCACCAGCATGGTGTAGGCAATCGCGTCGCGCAGTTGGTAGGGGGACTGGACGCCGAGGCCTTCAAGGAAGGCAGCCGGCCCCAGGCTTTCGACCAGGCCCAGCGCATAGCCGCCCAGCATGGCGCCCGGGATGTTGCCGATGCCGCCGAGCACCGCGGCGCCGAAGCCCTTCACGCCCAGGAAGAAGCCCATGAAGAACGAGACCTGCTTGAACACCAGGCCGTATAGCAGACCGGCAATGCCGGCCAGCGCACCGCCCAGCGCAAAGGTGAACACGATGACGCGGTCGACGTTGATGCCCATCAGCGTCGCGGCGTCCTTGTCCTCCGCCACAGCGCGCATCGCCGTGCCGATGCGCGTGCGCATGACGATCAGGGTCAGCACCACCATCGTCAGCAATGCCGCCACCACGACCACCACCTGCACCCGCGGCAGCGAGAAGCCGCCGAAGGAGACGATCCCGTCTACGCCGGGCATCGACGGGAACGACTTGTTCTGCGCGCCGAACATCCCGCGTGCCGAGTATTCGAGCACGAAGGACAGTCCGAGCGTGCTGATCAGCGGGGCCAGGGTGCGGCCGCGCCGGAACGGGCGGTAGGCGATCCGCTCGGCCAGCACGGCCAGGCCGGCCGAGACGCCGATGCAGACCACGGTGGCGATGGCGAAGCTGAGCGCCGGGTCGGCCCCCAGGATGCCGGCCCGGTTGCAAGCGAGAAGGGAGAAGCACGCGGCATAGGCGCCGAACATGAAGACGTCGCCATGGGCGAAGTTCACCATCCGCAGGATGCCGTAGACCATCGTGTAGCCCAGCGCGATCAGGGCGTAGATCGCCCCGATCGTGAGCCCGAAGGCGAGGAAGCCGAACCACTCGGCCCGGCCGTAGCGCGGGTGCAGCAGCCCGGCCACGAAGCCCGTCCCCACCGCCGCAACGACCACGACGCGCAGCGCCAGCAGGAACCAATCGACCGCGGTCGCCCGGCGCAGCCAGCCCCGCAGCATCGCGGGGGCTACGGGAAGACTTTCTTGGGGTTGGCGCCCAGCTTGAAGCTCGTCGGGTCGCCGCTGGAATACTCGAACACGGCAAAGTGGGACGAGCCGCAGTCGCCAAACTGGTCGCAGGTCAGCTTGCCCGTGATGCCGTCCAGGTCGGTGGTGTGCAGCAGCGCGTCGCGCAGCGCCTTGCGGCCGATGAACGTGTCGCCCGCGGCGTCGGTCTTGGCCACCTTCTCGATCGCCAGCATCAGCGCCAGCGCGCAGTCGTAGCCGTTCGCGTGGAAGCCGGCGATCGGGTCCTCGCCGAACTTGGCCTTGTACTTGGCCAGGAACGCGCCGTATTGGGAGCCCATCAGCTGCGGGTCGTTGTCGATCCCGGTCAGCCTGTAGCCGACCGCAGCGTCGCCCGCCGCCTCCAGGAAGGCGGGGGCGAGCACCGCGTCCGTGCCCAGCACGGGAACGCCGGCCATGCCCGGCACCTCGCTTTTCTGCCGCACGAGATAGGCCGACACGCCGGTGAAGTCGGGCGCGAACAGCAACTCGGGCTTGGCCGTGCCGATGCGGGTCAGCACCGGACGCAGATCGGTGTCGGAGGGGGAGACGGCCTCGGCCGCGACCACCGTGCCGCCGACCGCCTTGAACTGGGTGGCGAAGGCCTGGGCGAGCTGCTCGGCATACAGACTGCCGTCGTGCAGGGTCGCGACCTTCGTCGCATGCACGCTCTGCGCATACTTCACGGCGGCCGCGGCAGCGTTGAGGTCGTTGTAGACGAAGCGGACGATGCCCTGGAGACCGACGGGCCGGTCGGCCGCGGTCAGCGCCGGCGCCGTGGCCGCAGGGTCGGCCTGGGGTATGCCGGCGTTCCAGAGCACCGGAGCGCCGCCGCGTGATTCGGACGAGCAGGTGGTGCCGATCACGCCGACGATCTGCTTGTTGGCCGCGATCCGCGTGGCGCCGGTCTGCCCACCCTCGACACTGCATTGGCCGTCTTCGGGGAGATACTTGATCGCGTGGCCGACGAGCATGTTCTTGTGATCGTCGAAGGCGATCTCCGCCCCGCGCGACGCATCGACGCCCAGCGACAGGTCCGGTCCCGAAAGCACCAGCAACGCGCCGATCAGGATGGGCTGGCCCTTGGCGATCTTGAGCACGCCGACGTCGTCGGTGACCGGCCCGGCCGTTTCGGCGCGCAACGGCGCCGGAAGCAGTGCGGCGGCGAGGCAGACGGCGCCAAACCCGCGCCAGAGGGCACGGCGCAGATCAATGGTCATGTCGTGCCATAACTCCCAGTTGGACGGGTAGGACGGGACGGGCTTTGCACCTTACCAATGAAGCAAGCCATGTGCCATCGCGTGCTTGCCTCGCGGCCTTGCAGGTCTTGGGACGTTGCGCGTCCGTCGCGACGCGTGCTTGCATGCGCCATGGATACCGCACCGTTCGCCGAAGGCGCTGCCTATGTCCGGGGCCGCTATGTCCCGATCGCGGAGGCGGCCATCCCCGTTACCGATTGGGGGTTCACCCGATCGGACTGCGTGTATGACGTCGTGCACGTTTGGGGCGGCGGGTTCTTCCGCCTGGACGACCATCTGGACCGGTTCGCGCACTCGATGCAGGCGCGGCGGCTGAGCCCGCCGGAGGATCGGGCCGCACAGGAGTCGGCGCTGCACCGCTGCGTGGCATTGACGGGCCTGCGTGAGGCCTATGTGGCGATGGTCGCGTCACGCGGGCGGCCGCGCATCGCCGGGTCGCGCCGGCCGGCGGATTGCGACAACCACTTCATCGCATACGCCATCCCCTGGATCGACGTCATCCCGAAGGATGTGCAGGAGCGGGGCGCCCATCTCTGGATCGCCAGCGTCCCGCGCGTGCCGGACCGCAGCGTCGACCCGACGGTGAAGACCTATCAGTGGAGCGACCTGACGACCGGGCTGATGGAGGCGCACGGCCACGGCTACGACACGGCGATCCTGTGCGACGAGGCGGGCTTCGTGACCGAGGGCCCCGGCTTCAACATCTTCGTCGTGCGGGATGGCCGGGTGCTGACGCCGGACCGCGGTAGCCTGCACGGGATCACGCGCCGGTCCGTGCTTGAGCTGTGCGAGGCGGAGGGCATCGGCGCGGCCGTCACCCCGATCCCGCGTGCCGCGCTGGAGGACGCCGACGAACTGTTCGCCGCCACCACCGCCGGCGGCGTGATGCCCATTTCGCGGGTCGGTGGCCGTATCCTCGGCAACGACCGGCCGGGCCCGCTTTCGCTGCGGCTGAAGGCGCTCTACTGGCAGCGCCATGCCGAGGGGTGGCACCGCACGCCCGTGCGAATGCTCGACGACGCAGCCGCCTGACCGCGCGAACGGCCGACCCGGACCATCAGGCCCGCAGGTTCTCCCGCAGCGTGCGCCCGGTGTATTCGCGCCGGAACACGCCGCGCCTCTGCAGGACCGGCACGACCGCGCGGCCGAACTCCTCGAACATGCCCGGCGACAGCGTGGGCGTCAGCACGAAGCCATCGCAGGCATGATCGGCGAACAGGTCGGTCAGCCGATCGGCGACCATCTCCGCCGTCCCCACCAGTTGCGGGCACAATTCGCTGGTCGCGAACCGGCGGGCGGCCTCGCCCAGCGTCAGCCCCTCGGCGCGCGTGCCCTGCAGGATCACGTCGAACGAGCCACGGGACCCCGTCTCCACGGCGATGTCCTGCAGCGGCTGGTCCGGGTCGAACCGCGCGAGGTCGATGCCGATGTGCCCGGACATCTGCGCCAGCCCCAACTGGGTGTCCACCAGGCTGTTCACGTGCTCGGCCCGTTCGCGGGCGATGCTCTCCGTCTCGCCGAGCACCACGTCGATGGAGGGCAGCACGACGCATTCCTCCGGTGCGCGGCCAAGCGCGGCCATGCGGGATTTGAAGTCTGCGTAGAAGGCCTGCATGTCTTCCTTGCGGTGCTGCAGGGTGAAGATGACCTCGCCCCAACGGGCGCCGAACGCGCGTCCCCGGTCGGAGCTTCCGGCCTGCATGATCACGGGACGGCCCTGGGGGCTGCGCGGCGTCGTCAGCGGGCCACGGGTGCGGATCCACTGACCGGCATAGTTGGCGTAGTGGATCTTGGCAGGGTCGGCGAACGCGCCGGACGCGCGGTCCAGCAGCAACGCCCCGTCCTCCCAGCTGTCCCATAGCGCGCAGCACGCCTCCAGCACCTCGTCGGCGCGGTCGTAGCGCTGGGCGCGGCCCGGCATCTCCTCCAGGCCAAAGTTGCGCGCCTCCAGCGTGCTGGTGGACGCGACGACGTTCCAGGCCGCGCGTCCACCGCTGAGGTGGTCGAGCGTGCCCAGCATGCGGGCGATCTGGTAGGGGTGGTTGAAGGTGGAGGAATAGGTCAGGCCAAGCCCGATGTGCCGGGTCACCCGTGCCATCATCGGCAACACCAGCGCCGGATCCAGCAGGCAGACCTGGCCGCCGCGACCGACCATCGTCTCGTACGATCCGCCGTAAAGGTCATACAGCCCCAGGATGTCGGCGAAGAACAGTCCGTCGAAGCACCCCGCCTCCAGCACCCGGGCGAGGTGCTCGTAACGCTCCGGCTGCAGGATGCCGTCCACGTCCGACTCCGGGTGCCGCCAGGCGCCGTGATGGTGGCCCGTGGGTCCGGTCATGAGGAAGGCGATCAGGTGCATCTGCCGCTTGGCCGCCATCATGCGCTCGCGTCCGTTGGGCGCGAGGCCTGCAAGATCGGTGCCGATAAAGGTGAACCGAGCGCGTCCTGTCCCGACCGGGGGTATCCTCTGACGCCTGGGCGGCGGCGAACTCGGCGTGGTACTTGTCCGCCAGGCTGCGGATGTCGCGCCCTTCATCGCCCCGGGGGCATCGAGGCGGCGGTCTGCGAGATGCCGCTTCCGTTGTTGCGCGCGAGGTGGCTCGGAACGACGGTCTCGCCCCGGCCGCTGTCCATGCGCCGAGCCGTCGGTGTGCTGGCCGGCGCGGCCCCGCGTGGCATCGAGTTGGGCGTCTGCGCCGTCGATGAGTTCGCTTGCGAGGGGAGCGTCTGGTTGTCGAACGGGAGCAGCGCGCCGTTGAACGCGGGGGCGGCCGCACTCCGGTATCGTTCAGCGTCGGATGCGCCTCGATGGTCGGGGCCGGTGACGGGTTGAGAGGACCGCCCCCGCCCTGGGCGGCGACGATTGCCGGAACGAACAAGAGGGCAGCCGCCGCGAAGGGGATTGCTTTCATGTCCGGACTCCTGCGTCGGCCTGGCCGGCGTTCCGGCTTGGCGTTTGAGCCGGCCGACCCGCGGACGTTGCGGTCGCCGCTCGCGTGACGGTAGGCTCGGACTCTACGCAGGGCCGCGCTTCCCCCTCGAACCGCGAACCTCCATCGTCAAGGTCATGGACGCGGCCACGCGCGAGACGGCTTGAGCCCCATGTTCATGACGTGCGAGATCGTGGGCCGGCGGCCAGGCGTAACCACACGCCGGTCGCACCTGTCCCGGGCAGCACGATGGGGTGACGTTTGAGCTTTGATGTGATCGTCGTCGGCGTCGGCGGCATGGGCAGCGCGGCCTGCTGGCACCTCGCCCGGCGCGGTCAGCGGGTGCTCGGGCTGGAGCGGTTCGATATCCCGCACGCGATGGGCTCCTCGCACGGGATCAGCCGCATCATCCGCCTGCCGTACTACGAGGACCCGGCCTACGTGCCGCTGCTGCATCGCGCCTACGAGCTATGGGCAGAGGCCGAGCGCGCGACCGGCGAGACCCTGCTGGTGTGCACCGGTTCGATCGACGCCGGGCCGGAGGACGATGCATTGTTCCAGGGTGCGCTCGCCTCGGCCAGGCTGCACCGCCTTCCGCATGACGTGCTGACGGGTGCCGAGGTCAATGCCCGCTTCCCCGGCTACAAGCTGCCCGCCGCCGCGCGCGCCGTGTTCCAGCCGCAAGGGGGCCTGATCGCCAGCGAACGCGCGATCGTTGCCCATGTCAGGGCCGCCCAGGCGGCAGGCGCCGTGATCCAGGCGCGGGAGAAAGTGCTTGGCTGGGAGATCCGGCCGTCGGGCATGGTTGCCGTGCAGACGGAAAAGGGGCGTTACGAGGCGGCGCGGCTGGTGCTCGCCGCCGGGCCCTGGATGGGCGAACTTGCCCCCCCGCTTGCGGGCCATGCCGTGCCGGAGCGGCAGGTGCTGGCTTGGCTGCAGCCGTTGCAGCCGGCGTTGTTCACCCCTGAGGCGTTCCCGGTCTTCAATCTCCAGGTCGAGGAAGGCCGCTACTATGGCTTCCCCGTCTACGAGGTGCCTGGCTTCAAGTTCGGCCGCTACCACCATCGCGGCGAGGTCTCCACGGCCGACGCGGCGCGGCGGGAGGTCGATGCGGAGGACGAAGCGCTGCTCCGCCAGTTCGGCGAGCGGTACTTCCCGGCCGGCAGCGGCCCCACGATGGCGCTGCGGACCTGCCTTTTCACCAACACGGCCGACGAGCACTTCGTCCTGGATCACCACCCGAGCCATGAGCAGGTGGTGCTCGTCTCGCCCTGCTCCGGCCATGGCTACAAGTTCTGCAGCGTCATCGGGGAGATCGTGGCCGACCTCGCGACCGGCGATGGCCGCACCCGGCACGAGATCGGGTTCCTGCGTCTCGACCGGCCCGGGTTGAGGCCGGGCTGATGACGGATGCGCTGCCGGCCGCCGCACAGTCGCCCGTCGCGCTCTTCAGGCGAGGGTGGGTGCAACACCATCGGGCGACGGCTTGACGGAACGGATCGCATCCACTCCGAAACCGTGTCCAGCACACACGGGGCGGGGCCGGGGCTGCCGGACGGGGACGAAGCTGGCATGATGCTTGCCTTGGAAGGGGATCGACGGGGCGCCGCGGTGCGGTCGGCAACGCCCTCGATCACAGACGGCGCGGCCAACCTGGTCGAGGAGGCACGATGAGCACCACATCCGCCCGCGCGATCCCGGCCATGCCGCAGCCGTCAGGCCCGGCAGAGCTGGTGCGGCTGGACGCCATCCGGAAAGTCTATGGCCACCACGTCGTGCTCGACGACGTGAACCTGAAGCTCAAGGCCGGCGAGGTCATGGCCATCATCGGGCCGAGCGGCTCCGGAAAAAGCACCCTGCTCCGCTGCGTGAACCTGCTGGAGCGCGCCACCTCCGGCCGCGTGACCCTGGCCGGCGTCGTGGTCGAGGCCGGGAAGCCGACGGCGCGCAAGGACCTGATGCAGCTGCGCCGGGCCGTGGGCATGGTGTTCCAGTCGTTCAACCTGTTCCCGCATCTGACCGTGCTGCGCAACATCAGCCTGGCGCAGGAGCGGACGATGGGGCGCAGCCGCGCGGAGGCGGAGGCGGTCGGCATGCAGCTGCTCAAGCGCGTCGGCCTGGCCGACAAGGCCGGCCAATACCCGGCCCGCTGCTCGGGCGGGCAGCAGCAACGGATCGCCATCGCCCGCGCCCTCGCGCTGGAGCCGCAGGTGATGCTGTTCGACGAGCCGACCTCCGCGCTCGACCCCGAACTCGGCCTCGAAGTGCTGGCCGTGATGCGGGAGCTGGCGGAGGGCGGGATGACGATGATCGTGGTCACGCACGAGATGCACTTCGCCGAGAACGTGTCGAACCGCGTGCTGGTGATGGCCGACGGCAAGATCGTCGAGGAGGGGCCCAGCGCGGATGTCATGCGCAACCCGCAGAGCGCGCGCGCCAAGCGGTTCCTGAGCGCGGTCAAAGACCGTTGACCATGCTGGACAACATCACGACCGTGATGGTCGGGATCCCGTTCACGCTCGCGCTCACGCTCGCCTCCTTCCTGCTCGGCGCGGCGCTCGGCCTGCCGCTTTGCGCGATGCGGATGTCGCGCAACCGCTTCCTCGGCTTTCTCGGAACGGCGCTGATCCTGACGTTCAGGGCGATCCCGCCGATCGTCTGGCTGTTCGTCATCTTCTTCGGCATCGGCTTCGGCTACCTGCAGCTCGATCCGTTCAGCTCGGCCGCGATCGGGCTCGGCCTCATCACCGCGGCCAACATGGCGGAGATCTACCGCGGCTCGCTCGCGGCCATCCACGTCGGCCAGTGGGAGGCGTCCACCGTGCTGAACCTCTCGGCCCGGCACCGCTTCATCGACGTGATCGCGCCGCAGCTCGTCCGCGTCGCGCTGCCATCGGCCACGACCTACGCGATCGGTCTGCTGAAGGACAGCGCCGTCGCCTCGGCGATCGGCGTGCACGAGATCGCCTACGAGGCCTACCACCTGTCGCAGCAGACGTTCCGCGGGCTCGACATCTACGCCGCCGCCGGGCTGCTCTACATCCTCATCAGCCTGCCGATCGCCTGGCTGGCGCGCTGGACCGACACGCGGCTGCGTGCGGTGGTGGCGCGATGAGCGGCACGTGGGACTTTTGGGCCGAATGGTTTCCCGACCTGCTTGGCGGCTTCGTCATCAGCCTGGAGGTCACGGCCGCCTGCCTGCTGCTGGGTATTCCGCTCGGCCTGCTGCTCGCGCTCGCCATCCAGTCGAAGTCGGCCGTGCTGCGCTGGACGGCGCTGGCCATCGTGGAGATCGGGCGCGGCACCCCGGCGCTGATCCTGCTGCAATTCGCCTATTTCGGCCTGCCGACGGCAGGGCTGACGCTGACCTCGTTCACCGCCGCCAGCCTCGCCTTGGCCTGGTGCACCGGCGCCTATACCAGCGAGATCATCCGCGCCGGGCTGGAGGCCGTGCCCGGCGGCCAGCAGGAGGCTGCACAGGCGGTCGGCCTCAGTCGGCTGGACGCGCTGCGCTACGTGATCCTGCCGCAAGGGCTGCGCGTGGCCGTCCCTGCCCTGCTGGGCTTCTCGATCATCATGCTGCAGGCCAGTTCGCTCTGCTTCACGATCGCCCTGCCGGAGATCGTCAGCCAGGCCTACATCGTCGGCTCGAACACGTTCCGCTACTTGCCTGTGTTCCTGCTCGCGGCACTGATGTTCGCCGCGGTCTGCATCCCGGCGACCATCCTGGTCAGCCTCCTCGAACGACGGCTCGGGCGCCATGCCGCCTGAGCCGACTGTGCCCTCCACCCTCAACCAAAGGACCGACCGATGATGCTCAAAGGACCCGTACTCGCCCTGGCCTGCCTCCTCGCGCCCGCCGGGGCGGCGCTCGCGCAGGGCTGCACGCCCACGCACCCGATCGACCAGCTCGTATCACCCGGCAAGCTCACCGTCGCGATCTACGAGTACCCGCCCTTCTCCGTCACGTCGGGCGGCGACATCGGCGGCGTGGACGGGGAGATGCTCAAGAGTATCGCCAAGTCCGCCTGCCTCACCCTCACCCCGGTCGTCGTCGACCCGGCGGCAACCATCCAGTACGTCATCAGCGGCAAGGCGGACATCGCCGGCGGCGACTGGTACCGCACGGCCGAGCGGGCAAAGGTGCTGGGGCTTTCGGCGCCGACCTACCTCGACCAGATGGGCATCTACTCGAAGGACGGCGCGTCGACGGTGGCGGCGATGATCGGCAAGCAGGTCGGCACCGTGTCGGGCTTCCTATGGGTGGCGGATCTGCAGAAGCTGCTCGGCACGAACCTGCATCTTTACCCGAACCCGGTGGCGCTCGCGCAGGACCTGCAGGCGGGCCGCATCCAGATCGGCGTCGACAGCTACGGCACCGGCGCGTACGCCCAGAAGAAAGGCGGCTACCCCGGCATCATCATCAAGGTCGCCGAACCGGACCCGCGCGTCCTGGCGTCCACCGACGCGTCGCAGGCCAACCTGCTCTACACCAAGGGCAACGCCTCGCTCGGCACGGCGATGGATGCGCATATCGCGGAGATGCACAAGAACGGCGAGATCGGGAAATATCTCAGCTCGTTCGGGCTGGACCCGTCCGGCGCAGAGACGGGTGCCCCGCGACTGCAGTAGTCCGCGCAGCGGCTGGGTGCCGAAACCCAGCCGTCACCGCCCGCCGGCTGTTGTCAATCGAAGGGCGTAACGGCAGCTACCCCACCCAACCACACGGTCGCGGCCGAGTTGAGCACGCCCGGAACCAACCATTCGGCAGCGTAGACCGCCGTAGGCTAAGCGCCAAACCCGGTCGTTCGGACCCATTTTCAGTGTAGCCGAAAGCAGACGTCGGATGCGAAAGGCGGCCAACGGCCGTCAATTTTTCCGGCGTTTAACAAGCAAAACAACTGGTCGGCCTAACAGTGTGGGGCGTTGCCCACCTTACGCCCTAATTATTAACCCTCTTTAATTCCCATTCCTGGCCTGCCTCATTCTCTTCGCACAATGTAGCAACATATTCCTCAGCATCTCGGCCAAGTAAGCCAGCGGGCAAAGGGGAGATTGCCAATGGATTGTATGCGATTTGAACCGGCAGAATTGGCTCGCCAAACATCGGCGCACAACACCCAAGCACCGCGCTCACACCGGCATAGTCGAGGCGAAAAAATGGTTCAGTCGGAACGAGGCTGCCATTCTCCTTTTCTACGCCAAATCGAAGGGTTTGCTCTACCCCTTCCAGCTTACCGCTTTCTGTGTGGAACCTAAAAGCTAAAGGCCCGATAGCCAGTGCGACTTCGACAATGTATGGCAATCTCGAATGGCCGTGTGCCAAAGGCATCTTGCTGAGTTGATTTCCGTCAATGGCTATAACATAGGCATCCGTATTCTTAACTACGCCATCTTTTCGATATTTGGTTCCCTGTTTTGCTTTTGCGTCGAATGCCGTTGTCCAGCGCAAAAGCATGGCCTGGTGAGGGACGGTGTAAGCCTCACTAATTCGCTGTGCTGGGTCGTGTTTTAACCAGGACTTTGGCAGGTCGGGTCCAGGCAAAGGCGATACGGCCTCCACCCAAACTACCACTCCGTTATGCACAAATCGGAAGTCGGGTTCGCCCTCAGGTGCAGAAGTCACGCTCAGGCCACATGCGATAAGGTGGCGCCCGAGATGCATTTCCCAAACGCGCTGAGAGAACTTTCCATCGTCTCCGCTGGTGAACTCCTTTACGAAGTGCTCGCCCGCGAACTCAGCATGCAGATGATGGTGCCACAACTCAAGATAATACGCCTGCGCGCGAGGCCAGGTATGTGGTCGCGAGGCGATAAAGCTCCTTACTCGCTGGTCCCAATCATTCAAGTTTGGCATCTCACGATAGTAGACGGCGCGGACTACGCGTCAACCCGAAGTTGTTTGTCGAAAGGGGCGGCATTACCGCCCTCGGACCCTTCAATCTTTCTTGCAGAGATGCTCCGAGAAGCCGATCCATTCAGCACCTCCCTTCCATCGGAAGGTCCGCTATCTGAGAGCGAAGCTTGGGCTGAGAATGATGTAGGCAGGTTGAGACCGACCGGCATGAAGTGGCAGTGACAATGTCCAATTTCTCTCAGTTTTGGGCGTCAAAAAGGGCCCGACTGCTAACGGCCAGCTCCGGAAATTGTTTGGCGGTTCTGCGACCTATTCAGTTATCGCAGAATTCGAGCTCGCTTACGCCGGAATCCGCCCATCAATCGGCACGCCTTTGGTCCGCGCAGCCTTTTCCAAATATCGGCGGACTTCTGCGCTGACCGGGATGACCATATAGCCGCTCACTAAGTCGCCGAGCATTGCGCTCTTCTCCCGTGGCTGGAGGCGCCAACGGAGCGCAATCAAAAGGCAGATAACAGCGTCCAGTTTATCCTGGTCCGCTTTGACGGGACATGAAATTTCCGCAGTTGCGGCACACCACGCGGCGACGTGGCCGCATTCCATCGAGACGGCTTCCGCCTGTGCTGCAGTGACGACAGTAACCCAGTCACTCGGCTTGAATTTGGAGCGCGGCTTTGGATTGTATTTTAGGGCTCGGGACCTGCCGAAACTTGAGGCGGCTAGCGTTGGCAGAGCAGCCGCTGGGTAGGTCTCCACGAGGTGCAGGCCATCTTTGGCTGTCCTGGAAATCTCCGGGTCCTCAGTGGCGCCCAAGGCGCTCAGAAAGCGCCAGATTGGCGAAGCTTCGCAGAACATGCCCGCCTTGCCACGGTTTGAGGGCTGGGTACCCCCGCCGTTCCAGCCGACCAAGCTTCCTGCAAGCCGCTCCACCGGACGGTTGCCGGTTAAGTTTGGGACCACCGTTGGTTGATCGAGTGCGACCAGGTTATAGCGGCTCCCGGCGATGACGTCGGCGATGAATGCGTGTGCTGCATCGAAGCCGACCAGCACAGGCGGGTGCCAGCGGCGCGGCTCCCCGTCGTTCATGGATAGCGCACAGATGGCGCCCGGAGCTCTGGGATTGTCCATCCACGCGCTGTCAAAGCCGACAAAAGTTTCCATGTCGAGATCGTGCCGGATGCGTCGGCTGCATGTCGAGGAGGCCCGGCTTGCCCGACTGCCTACGGTCTTTGGACGGAGCCACCGCACAATCAGCGACGGCAGTTAGAGCACTTTCCCATCATGCCGATTCGTAATCGCTTTCCCCGACGCGGGTTGATGTGATTCTCCATGCTGGCTGGATTGGAGGCCAGCATGGATGGCAGCAGCTCTCAGCCCAGATCTTCGGTCCCGTGTGATCGCTGCCGTCGATGGCGGCGCGACCCGACACGCTGCCGCTGAGCGGTTCGGGATCGGCCACCGATCTTAGGTCCGCTATCGCAGAGCAAGTCTCCGAAAGCTGCTAGACCGCCCCACCACCTTCAAAAAAAACGGCACACCCAGACACCCGGCGTCGCGACCACAGATCCGGCTGTTAGATGTCCTTTGCCAGCCTTAACGCGTCGAATATCGCCGCGTGGATGTTCCGGCTGGCCACCGCGTCCCCAAGGCGGAACAGCTGATACGTGCCGTCCCGGTTTGTCTCGATCGTCTGCGGACGCCCCCCGTCCCCAAGGCGGAACAGCTGATACGTGCCGTCCCGGTTTGTCTCGATCGTCTGCGGACGCCCCCCGAGCAGCGCCGCGTGGTCCACGGCGCCCCCGTTGCAGGAGCCCGGCTTCAGCGCCTCATACAACTCGTCCAGCGGCACGGTGCCGTGCTCCACCACCACCTGGTCCACCCGGCGTTCCTCCCGGCCGGCGCCGTAGTCGCTGCCCAGCACCGCCACCAACTCGTTGCCCGCGCGCCGGACGGAGAGCAGGCGCGTGTTCATCGTCACCCGGACGCCGCAGCGGTGGAACACCCGGGCATAGGCGGCGTGGTTCAGCCCGCCCAGCTCGGGCGCCAGCATGCGCTCGGGCGTCACCAGCTCCACCTCCGCGCCGGCCTCCGCCAGCACCTCGGCCGCCTGCATGCCGGGATGGTTGCCGTTGTCATCGAACACGAGCACCCGGCCGGCGCCAGGCACGCTGCCGCCCACGACGTCCCAGCTCGAGACGACCAACTCGTTGCCCTCGGTCAGCACGTCCGTGTCCGGGGTGCCGCCGGTGGCGACGAACACCACGTCCGGCTGCAACGCCACCACCTCCTCCGGTCCGGCGAACACGTTGAAGTGCAGCGCTGCGCCGAGCCGCGCGAGTTCCGCCAGCCGCCAATCGACGATGCCGATCAGCTCGCGGCGCCGGGGCGTGCGGGCGGCGAGCAGGATTTGCCCGCCGGCGCGGTCGGTCGCCTCGAATACCGTCACGTCGTGTCCGCGCTCGGCCGACACGCGGGCCGCCTCCAGCCCCGCCGGCCCGGCGCCGACCACGACCACACGCCGCGCCGGCCCGGTGCTGCGCGGGATCACATGCGGTATCGTGGCCTCGCGCCCCGTGGCCGGGTTGTGCACGCACAGCGCCTCGTTCCCCTCATAGATGCGGTCCAGGCAATAGGTCGCGCCGACGCAGGGGCGGATCAGCGCCTCTTGGCCGCTCATGATCTTGCGGATGATGTGCGGGTCGGCGATGTGGGCCCGGGTCATGCCGACCATGTCCAGCTTGCCCTCGGCGATCGCATACCGGGCGGTCGCGACGTCGTTGATGCGGGCCGCATGGAACACCGGGAACCGCGTCGCCGCCCGCACCTCGCCGGCGAACTCCAGGTGCTGCGCCGTGCCCATGCCGTGGATCGGGATGACGTGCGACAGCGCATTGTCCGTGTCCATGTGGCCGCGGATGATGTTGAGGAAGTCCACCACACCGCCGCCGGCGAAGCGCCGGGCGATCTCGATCCCGTCTTCCCGGCTCAGGCCGATATCCCAGTCCTCGTCGGCGACCATGCGGACGCCGATCAGCAGGTCCGGGCCGACCGCGTCCCGCATCGCCTGCAGCACGCGGACGGAGAAGCGCATCCGGTTGTCCAGGCTCCCGCCATACTCGTCGTCGCGCCTGTTGGTGGCTGGCGACCAGAACTGGTCCGGCAGATGCCCGTAGGCGTCGATCTCGAACCCGTCGAGCCCGGCCGCCTGGATACGCTGCGCCGCGGCGGCGTAGTCGGCAACGATCCGGTCGAGGTCCCAGGGTTCGGCGGCCTTCGGGAACCCGCGATGCGCCGCCTCCCGCACGCGTGAGGGCGCCAGGATCGGCAGCCAGTCCGCCTTGTTCCACGCGGTGCGCCGGCCGAGATGCGTCAGCTGGATCATCACCGCTGCCCCCTCCTCGTGGCAGTCGTCCGCGAGGCGCCGCAGCCAGGGCACGATCTCGTCCTTGTAGGCGAGCAGGTTGCCGAACACCGGCGGACTGTCGGGCGACACCACGGCCGAGCCGCCGATCATGGTCAACGCGATGCCGCCGCGCGCCTTCTCGCGGTGATACAGGCGGTAGCGGTCCTTCGGCATGCCCTCCTCGGAGTAATAGGGCTCGTGCGACGTACTCATCATCCGGTTCCGCAGCGTCAGGTGGCGCAACGCATAAGGCTGCAGGAGCGGGTCGCGGCTAGGCGGGGTGACGTGCATCGTGCGTGCTCCGGACGGGGGCGGTGCGGTCGCGTCGGCGGTCGGCGGTCGGCGTCGCGCCGAACCGGCTGCGATAGGCGGCGCTGAAGCGTGACGGCGTGGCATAACCGCAGGCGCTCGATACCGCGGTCACGGGCATCGCAGTCTCCTGCAGCAGCGTGCGGGCGCGGTCCAGCCGCAGCCCGGCGGCGTAGGCGGCGGGGCTCTGCCCGAGGTGCCGACGGAACAGGCGCTCCAGTTGCCGCGGGGTCACGCCGACCCTGCGTGCCACCGCAGCAGCCTGCACCGGCGCGGCGATCGAGGCCGCCATCACGCGCACGGCCTCGCCGATCCGGCCCCGCTCCAGGTGCGCCGGCAGCGCGCGCTGGGGCTCGCTGCCGGGCCTCACCCGCTCGACCATGAATTGCCCCGCCACTGCGGACGCCAGCGCCGGCCCGAGCCGCGCCTCCACCATCGCCAGCATCAGGCTCAGCGGGGCCACGCCGCCGGTGCATGTCACCCGGTCCCGATCGATCGCATACAGGTCGCCGATGAATTCGATGTCCGGGAACTCCGCCTCGATCGCCGCCAAGTCCTCCCAATGGATCGCACAACGCCGGCCGTGCAGGAGGCCCGCCTCGGCCAGCGCGAAGGCGCCGGTGCACAGGCCGCCGAGCGCCACGCCGTCCCGGGCCATCCGGCGCAGGCCGGCGATCACCTGCCGGTCGACGGCCTCGCGCACATCGACCCCGCCGCAGGCCAGCAGAAGGTCGGGCCGGGCCATCGAGGCGAGCCGAACGGTGGGCTGCACCGCCAACCCGTTGCTGGCGGAGGCGGGCGTGCCCTCGGGTGTCACCACCTGCCACGAATAATGCGCCGCGCCGCCCAGGCGGTTCGCCATGCGCAGCACCTCGATCGCATTGGCGCAGGCGATCATCGAGTAGTTCGGCAGGGTCAGGAAACCGAACCGTTGCAGGCCGGCCAGGTCCATCGCTAGCGGTCCACGACCAGGTCGCTGACCGGCCGGGCGCAGCAGAGCAGGGTCATGCCCGCATCGATCTCCCGCTGCCGGATGCCGCCGCCGTGCCGCAGCTCGACCGTGCCCGACACCAGGCGGCTCTTGCAGGTGCCGCACACCCCCTTGTTACAGGCCGACGGCAGGCGGAGCCCGGCCGAGCGCGCCGCCGCCAGGACGGTGCTGCCGGACGGGCACGCGACCGTCCGGCCCGATTGCGCGAACGCGACCGTGAAGCCCTGGCCGCCCTGCACCGGGATCGCGGTCACCGGTTCGGCCGGCGTCGCCTCCTCCTCCGCCGCGAAGGCGAAACTCTCCTCATGGTAGCGCGCCCGGTCGAACCCGGCGGCGTCCAGCATGCCGCGGACCGCAGCCATATACGGCGCCGGGCCGCAGCAGAACACGTCGCGCGACGGCAGGTCCGGGACGAGCACCGCGAGCAAGGCGGGCGAGAGCCGGCCACGCAGCCCGTCCCAGGCGGTGCCGGCGGGAACGTCCTCGACGATGCTGGTGCGCATGAACCCTGTGCGACGCGCCATCGCGGCGAGCTCATCGGCGAACACCAGGTCCGCCGGGCTTCGGGCGCTGTGCACGAACCGCACATCGGCGTCGCTGCCGAGGTCGTGGAGGGTGCGGGCCATGCTCATCAGCGGCGTGATGCCGGAGCCGGCCGACAGGAACAGCGCGCGGCGGCCCGGCGCGGGGGTGAAGGTGAACGTGCCGTGCGGGCCGCTCGCGGACACGCGGACCCCGGGGCGCATGTGCTCGTGCAGCCACCCGGACCCGGGTCCGCCCGGCAGGCGTTTGCCCGTGACCTCGATCCGGTGCGGCCGGGTCGGCGGGGACGCGATCGTGTAGCAGCGCTGCACGCCGGCCGCCGCCAGGTCGAACGTCATGAACTGGCCCGGCTCGAACCGGAACAGGCGCGGCTCCACGGCGGCGAAGACGAAGGTCGCGACGTCATGCGTCTCCGGGCGCACGGCGACGCAGACGAGTTGCTCGTCCCGCACCGCGTCCCACACCGGCGGCAGCGCCCCCGTCACCCGCGCAGGCCGGCGGCCAGGCGCTGCAGGTACCAGTCGCAGAACTGCTCGACGAGCCCTTCCGTATGCGGCGAATAGGGGCCCGGCTGATAGGCCGGGCTGCGGACGCCGGCCTGCGTGATGCCGACCAGCGCGGCGTCCTGCCGGTTGGTGGCCTCCCACACCGCCGTGAGATTGGCCAGGTCGTAGTCCACCCCCTCGACTGCGTCCTTGTGCACCAGCCACGTCGTTCGCAGCAGCGTGCGGTCCGGTCCGAGCGGAAGGGCGCAGAACGTGACGACATGGTCGGCCATCAGATGATGCCATGAGTTCGGCTGCGTCCAGAAGCTCAGCCCGCCGAGCTTGGCCTCCGTCAGCCCGCCGAGCAGGCGGCGGCAGGCGGCGCGGGTGTCGGCCGTGTGGCTCTCGCCGGCCTGGTCCAGCGGCAGCCGCTCGGTCCGGAACCCGGTGGCGCGGCCGGTCAGGCGCTCGATCCGGCGGGATGGGAAACCGGACCGCTCCCAGCGCGCGTGCATCTCGTCAACGAGATCGTCGTAGCGGGCGGCCAGCGCCAGTTCGCCTGCGTCCATGGCGCCGGGGGCGAAGCCGAAGCCGTAGGCGAACAGCGGGACCGTCAGCTCCGGATGGTTGCCCGCGCAGTGGTAGCACTCGCGGTTGTTCTCCATCGTCAGCTTCCAGTTCCCGGCCTCGACGAGGTCCGTCTGCCAGGCGATCTTCGCGTCGGGAATGGCGTGCGGCCGCAGATAGGGTTCCATCGCGGCCGCCATCTCCTCGATGTCGTCCGGCGGCTGTTCGGCAAGGCAGATGAACAGCAGCCCGGCCACCGAGCGCAGCGCGATCGGCTTGAGCCCGCGGCACGACGGGTCGAACCCCGCGCCCATGTGGTCGGCGAACAACAGCCGGCCATCGAGCCCATAGGTCCAGGTGTGGTAACGGCAGACCAGGTTGCCGACCTGCCCCTTGCCGTCGGGCACCAGTTGCGCGCCGCGATGGCGGCAGACGTTGTGGAACGCGCGGACGGCGCCGTCATCGTCACGCAGGACCAGCACCGGCGCGTCCCCGATCCGCAACGCCATGACGTCGCCGGGCTGCGGCACATCCGGCTCCTGCCCGATGAAGATCCAATGGCGGGCGAAGATCAGGTCCATGTCGGCGCGGTGGACCGCTTCATCGAGGTAGAACGGCGCCTCCAGGCTGTGCCCGGGTGTCCGCCGCAGGAGGAGGCTTGGAAGACTGTCCGCCATGTGTGGCCCCGAATGTCGCCCGCGACTATGGCCCGCCGAGATCCTGATTGCTAACGCCTACACGACAATTGATGTCTCATTCGCGACCAGGCCACAGGACGGCCGCAGCATACCCCCCATCCCTAAACTATCGAGACCGATGACCCACACCGTCCGAGAACGGCAGAAGCTGCTGGCGCGGGTTCGCCGCATGAAGGGCCAGGTCGACGCGATCGAGCGGGCGCTCGAGAGCGACGCGGGCTGCGAGCAGGTCATGCACCTGTTCGCGGGCGCTCGGGGCGCGATGGCCGGCCTGATGGCGGAGGTGGTCGAGGACCACGTCCGCCATCACCTTCCCTATTGCGCTGGTGGAGGCAACGACCTCGACAATCTCGTCACGGCCTGCTGGGCCGGCCAGTTCGGCCGTGGCGACTTCTCACTCGAAGAGGTCGGACTGTCCGACCCGCGAGCCCGCTCTCCGATCGTGGACGAATGGGACGGCCTGACGGGTCTGCTGGCCAAACCGGCCGTTACTGCTTGTGAGAAGGACACGCCTGCTGCGCTCGACGCACGCGACGAGCCAGCACCGGCGCCGTCCCGGATGACGAGCACTGAATGGTTTGCCACGCTAGACGCGGCCCAGCCAGGAGCCTCCGCCCGCTTGACGAGCTTTGTCGATGACTGCGCCGAGCTTTGCGTGACCCGGCGCCTGAACAAGGTCCTGCTGGTCCGGATGGAGGTTGGCGGCAAAGCTCTCAATGTGATTGGCGTTCAGCAGAACGGGCTCTGCGAAATCCCGCGGAGCATCGGTGACGCGAAGGATGCGTTTAAGGAATTCGCAGAGAGCGTGGCTGCCGGCATCCCCAATGCGATTGTCTACGGAACCGCGAAATCGTGGACGGTTTCCAAGCCCGGCAAGAAGCGGCTTAACATCCTCGAACTCCTCGCCGCCATACCGGTGCTGCGACAATCCCTTCAGACCCTCTACGCGAATTTGGCGCCGGTCGAATAAGGCGGCCAGCCTCTTCGGACAGGCGGAGAACCGCCTACCCTGCCCCCTGCGCCTTCCGCAGTTCGTCCAGCACCGCCTCATGCGTCGCCAGGATGCGCCGCAGTGTTGGTTTTCCCTTGTCGCTCGCCGCGGCGATGCCCTCGTGCAGCTCCTCGATCCCCGTCGCCATCTGCTCGGCCAAGGCGGATAGCCGCTCATCGATCTGCTCGCCGTCGTCAGTTCGTTCAGCCGTCCAGATCGCCAAGACGCGTGAGAGTTCGGTGGAAGCCCGGCCGGGCGGGACGCCCGCTTGCAGGAGCTTGATGAGAGGGGCGAGGTCGGCCGTCGGGGAGCGGGACATCGGTGGAGGTTAGGTAAGCGGACCCTGGGTGGCTACCCTGAACTGGGGAGCGATGCGGGGCTGCTTCGCATTCAAACCCGTCGGCAAACAAGCCGGCACCCGCGGCATGTCTGCTTCCCGAAATGCTTCTCCGAGCCTGTTTGTCAGCCTTCGGCCAATCTGGCCTGGACCGTCTTGAAGAAGCTTTGCCCTGCCAGGTAGCCTCGGCCCGGCGACATGTCGGGCGGAGCGCCCTCCTCGACCCGGCCATCGAACGTCAGCTCGAGCTGGACGCCGCTGGGATCGTAGACGAAGAGCTGCCACAGCATGGTGCCGGGCACCAGGAATTCGCGCCACTCGAGACCTTCTTCGGCAAACCGGCTTCGGAACGCGTGATAGCCGATGGCGGTCAGCGAGACATGGTCGATGACCGCCGTGCCGGACTGCGCCTGGTCGGTCTGCGCGAGGGCGGGGCCGCCGGCGTAGATGTGGACGATGCCGGTGCCCGACGGCGTCGGCACGCCGAACCAGGCCCCGGGGTAACCGAAATCCGGGCGAGGAATTTCCGCGAGCCCGAGCACGTCTAGCCAGAAACGGCGCGTCGCCGCGAGATCGCGGGTCTTGATCGCCACATGGAACAGGCCGGTGACCACTGGTTTCATCGCGTGCCTCCTTCGAGAAAACGCTCGACACCGACGTCGTGCCTCGCGACACGGGCATTGGCTTCGAGCAGATAGGGTTTCGCCTGTTCGTTCATCGCGGCGACCCGCGCGAAATCCTTCCGGAACTTAGGCATCAGCTCGGCCAATTCGGCGCGGATGGCCGCCTCGTCGACGGTGACCATGCGGCGGTTGCGCATCACCACGCGGCCGTCGACGATGCTCGTTTCGACGCCGCGGCCGCTTTCGCTGAACACGAGCTGCCGTGCGGCGTTGTTGAACGGCATGTAGGCGGGGTCGGCGAGATCGACGATCTGCATGTCGGCTTTCATGCCAGGCCGGATCGCCCCGACGGCACCGCCGAGGCCGAGCGCGCGCGCGCCGCCGACGGTCGCGGCGCGGATCGCATCGGCGGCATGGATGCCGGTCGGCTGAGGGTCGGCGACTGCGGCCATCAGACAGAACGCCTTCATCGCCTGGTGCATGTTCTGGCAATCGCCGCAGCTCGAATTGTCGCAGCCGAGTGCGATGTTCACCCCCTCGCACGCCAAAGACTTCATGGGCGCCACCCCACTCTTCAGCTTCATGTTGCTGATGGGATTATGCGCGACGCTGACCTGGCGCTCCGCCAGCATCCCCATCTCGTCACGCTTGAGCCAGACGCAGTGGGCCAGCGTGGTGCCGGGCCGCAGCAGGCCGACCTCATCGAGCCACCGGATCATCGAGCCGCCCTGCTCGGCATACAGCGCGCGGGCCTTCGCCGTCTGGGCCTTGGTCTCATACACATGGGTGAAGACCGGCAACCGGTGGCGACGGCCGATGTCGCTGATGCCTTCAAGGAGGGTCCGCGACGACCGTTGCGGGCCCGACGGGCTCAAGCCCCAGCTTATGCGGCTCGGCAGGTCCGTGCGCCGGGTGATCTGCGCCTCCACGAAGGCCAGGTCCGGCAGCGGGTCGCGGTCGCTGCCCTGGATCCGCGCGAGCACGTCCGGCGGCACGCCGTCGGGCAGAAAGGGGGCGATGTCGAGCGCGCCGATGTCGCGCAAGGCAATGGAGAACACCACCCGGATCCCGACCTCCTCGTAGGCGGCGAGGATCGTGTCGAGCGTCTCTTCGTCCTGCGGGACCAGGGTGTTCATGTCCTGCACCGTGGTGATCCCGTTCCGCAGGCACTCGATGGCCCCCAGCAGCACGCGCATGCGCAGCTCCGCCTTGCCGCGGGGGCCGAAATAGGCCGGTTGCGAATGCAGCGCCCACAAATCGAACGGCATGTCCTCCAGCAGACCCTTCGCCATCACATCGTAGGAATGGTAATGCGCGTTGACAAAGCCCGGCACGACCATCCGGCCGCCGGCGTCGATGATCTCGAGGCCGTCGCCGTCGCCCTCCATCCGGTCCAGCGCCCGCCCGGGCTCCGCGACCGCCACGATGGTGTCGCCGACCACCAGGATGTCCCTTGGCGCGGGGATGTCGCCGGTGCCGTCGGGGTCGAAGACGAGGCCGCCGCGGATGAGCAGACGTGTGGGACCAATGATCATGCCGCGGCGTTCTCCGAAGGAATGCAGGTGTCGACAAGACCGGCCATCGCGCGGCCGACCGCTTTGCGCGATGCCGTTTCCCGCCCTGTCGTGTAGATGATCCGGCCCGAGGACATGACGGCGATCCGGTCGGCGAGGTCGAACAGCTCGTCGAGGTCCTCACTGATCAGCAGCACGGCCGCCCCTGCGTCCCGGGCCCGTATGATGCGGTCACGGATGCGGGCCACGGCGGCGAAGTCCAGCCCGAAGCAGGGATTGGCCGCGATCAGCAGACCGACCTCACGCTCGCCGAGTTCGCGGGCGAGCACCAGGCGCTGCACATTGCCGCCCGAGAGGGTGTCGACGGGCGCCTCTGGCCCACCGGCCCGTATGGCGTTGCGGGCGATCACGCCGATGGCGGCGCGGGCAAGGCGTGCCGGGTCGAGCCACCAGCGCAGGATCGGGCTGCGGCTGACTGCGGGAGGCTGGTCGAAGCTGCGCAGGGCCAGGTTTTCGGCCACGCTCATCTCCGGCACGCAGGCGTTGCGCAGCGGCTCCTCCGGCAGCAGCGCGACCCGACGGTCGCGGAGCACCGCCCGGCTCGGCACGAAGGGCGCACCGTCCACGTGCACGGTCCCGCATTCGGCCGATCGCTGGCCCGCCAGCATGTCGACCAGCTGCCGCTGACCATTGCCCGACACGCCGGCGATGCCCAGGATCTCGCCTGCCCGGACCTCGAGCGACAGGCCATCGACAGCCACTCCGCCGTTGCTCCCGCGCACCCGCAGGCCTTCGATGCGCAGCACCTCGGGCCCAGCGGTTCGGGCGCTGCGGACCGTCGCGTCCGCTGACTGCCAGTGGGCGCCGACCATCATGTCGGCGAGGTCGCCGTCCGACAGGCTGGCAGCCGGGCCGCCACCCGCGACATGGCCGTGACGCAGCACGGTGACGTCGTCGGCGAACTGTCGGACCTCGCGGAATTTGTGGGTGATGAGCACCACGCTGATCGCGCCGGACGCGGCCTCGCGGTGGAGCGCGCCCAGAACGTCGTCGGCCTCCTGCGGCGTCAATACGGAGCTGGGCTCGTCCAGCACCAGGAGCGTCCGGCGCATCAGCAGCTGCTTGAGGATTTCGACCTTCTGTTTCTCGCCCGCCGCCAGGGTCGAGACCACGGCGTCGAGGCGCACGCGGAACGGCATGGTGTCCAGCCGCTGCTCCAGCTCGCGCCGGAAGCCCCGCCATCGAATGGCAAACGGGATGGTGGACCGCGCGAGCATCAGGTTTTCCGCGACCGTCATGCTCGGGACCAGCGTGAAGTGCTGGTAGACCATGCCGATCCCCGCGCGCAGCGCCTCCCGCGGAGACCGGCTGGACAGCTCGCGCCCGGCGACGAGAAACTGCCCGGCATCCGGCGAGTAATAGCCGGTCAGGCACTTCACGAGCGTGCTCTTGCCCGCGCCGTTCTCGCCGAGCAGCGCGTGGACGCTGCCGTGACGCACCGCGAGGGAGACGCCGTCCAGCGCCGTCACGGCGCCGAACTGCTTGCAGATGCCGATGGCCTCCATCGCATGGGGCGGCTTCATACGACCCGCAGCTCCCCGGGCGCACCGGCCGCACGGCGGTCGCGCGAACTGCTGCTCACCAGGATCGCGAGCGTCAGCGCATACGGGGCGGCGGCAACCAGGTAATAGACCTGGCTGATCCCAGCCGACTGCAAAGCCGGTCCGAGTGCCCCGGCAGCGCCGAACAGCAACGAGGCCCAGAGGCACCGCAACGGATCCCACCGGGCGAAGATCACGAGGGCGACCGCCATCAGCCCCTGGCCGCTCGACAGGCTTTCGGTCCAGCTTCCGGGATAATAGAGCGACAGGAACGCGCCCCCGACGCCCGACAGGAACGCGCCGAAAACGGTGGCGGCGAACCGCACGCCAAGGATGGAGAAGCCGAGCGCCCTGGCCGCATCCGCACTGTCCCCGACCGTCCGCAGGATCAGGCCCCAGCGGAGATGGGCGAGCGCCCAATGCAGCACGACCGCGAGCGCCGCGCCCACGAAGAACAGTCCGTTCACCCGCAGGGCGGCGCGCACCGCCTCGTCGCCGGACCACCACCCGAGTTCGAGCGCGGGGAGCATTGGTGCCGCCGGTTCGACGAAAGGCTTGCCGACCAGGAAGGCCAGGCCGGTCCCGAACAACAGCACGGCAATGCCGATCGCGATGTCGTTCACCCGCCTCAGGCTGCAGGCGAGCGCGTGCAGCGCACCGAGCGCCGCCCCGGCGAACCCAGCGCACAGCACGCCCTGCCAAGCGTCCCCCGTCCCGTAGGAGGCGGCGTAGCCCACCATCGCCCCCATGACGAGGATGCCTTCCTGGCCGAGGTTGATACGACCGGATTTCTCGGTGATGCACTCGCCGAGGCTGACGAACAGATAGGGCGTGCTGACCCGGATAGCCCCTCCCAGCAGTGAGGTCAGGACGGTGCCCAAGCTGCTGGCGTCCATCACGCAGGGCGCACCAGCAGCGAACGGAGGCTGCGGCCCCGGACCGTCTCGGCCATCAGCACGACCAGGAATGTGGTGCCCTGCAGGACCGCCACTGCCGCGTCCGGCAGGTCGAGCCGTCGCTGGATCAGCCCACCACTGGCGCCGATGCCGCCGAACAGGATCGCCGCGGGCACGATCAGCAGCGGGTTATGCCGCGCGATGAACGAGATCAGGATGCCGCTGAACCCGTAACCCGCGACCAGCGAGCTGCTGGCCCTGTTGTAGACGGCCGCGATCTCGATGCCTCCCGCCAGGCCGGCAGCGGCACCCCCCATGGCACAGGCGCCCACGATCAGGTGGCCCACCGGGATGCCCACCATCCGCGCCGCCTGCGCGCTGCCTCCCGCAACGCGCATGGCGAACCCCGTGGTCGTCCGGAAGATCAGCAGCCAGGCCAGCACGCATGCAACGAGGCCGATGGCCAGGCCCCAGTGGATGGAGCTGTCGCCGATCGTCCCGATCATGGCCTGGTCAGGAACCGGGAGCGTCGAGGCGCGGTTCACGTCCGAGCCGTCCCGCAGCGGCCCCTCGATGAGCTGATTGAAGAGGGCGATGGACAGATAGTTCAGCAGCAGGCTGCCGATCGTCTCGTTCACCCCGCGCCCGGCGCGGAGCACGCCCGCACAGCCTACGATCACGGCCCCCGCCACCATGCCCGCCGCCAACATCATCGTGCTGTCGAGCCACGCCGGCAACGGGGCGGCCAGAACGGACACCTCCACGCTCGCCAGCCCACCCAATACGAACGCGCCCTCGCCCCCGATGACGGCGAGCCCGAGCTGGGCCGGCAGGGCGGCGCAGAGGGCGGTCAGCAGCAGCGGCGCGACCCGCTGCAGCGTGTTCTGCCAGGAGAACCAGGTTCCAAACCCGCCAACGTAGATGAGGCGGTAGACCTCGACAGGATCGTGGCCCATGGCGAGGACGATCAGGCCGAACACGACGGCCGAGGTGGCCAGGGCCCCGAGCGGGACCGCGACCTCCTCGGCCAGCCGAACCAGGCGCAAGGCGCGCCCCGGTCGGATCAAGGGATCGAGCCGATGACGCCGTCCAGGAGGTAATTCATCTTGCCCAGCGACGCGTCGGCCACGGCGAGCGGCGCGCCCGCGGCGACGACCGTGTTGCCCTTGTTGTCCTTCAACGGCCCGGCATAGACGGCGCGCTTGCCCGACGTGAGCTCGGCGGCGGCCGTCGCGACAGCGGACCTGATCGCGGGCGTTGCGGCCGGACCGAACGGGCCCATCCGGACGAACCCCTCCGCGAACCCGCCCTGCAGCAGGTTTGGCAAGGGCTTGTCAGCCAGCAGATCGTTGATGAAGATCCCGTAGATCTTGTCCCACGCGTATAGCGCCCCGGTCACGTAGCCCTTCGGCGCCAGCTTAGACTGGTCGGTGTTCAGGCCGAAGCTGAACATGCCACGCTGGTCGGCGACGCCCAGCACCACCTTCAGGTCGTCGATATGGCAGTTCACGCAGTCCGCCCCGGCATCGGCCAGCGCGTTGGTCGCCTCGGCTTCCTTGGTGGGCACCGACCAGTCGCCAGTGAAGATCACGCGCAGCGTGAGCGTCGGGTCGACCGAGCGCGCGCCGAGCAGGAACGAGTTGATGCTGCGCAGCACGGCTGGGATGGGCTTGGCGGCGATGAAGCCGAGCTTGCGCGTCTTGCTGGCGTGGGCGGCGGCCACGCCGCAAACGTAGATCGCCTCGCTGATGTAGCCGAAGTAGCTGCCGGTGTTCTGCGGGTTCTTCGCCGGGTCCCAGAGCAGGCCCTGGTGGCGGAACTGGACCTTGGGGTATTTCGCGGCGACGCGCAGCATGTAGGGGTCGAAGTAGCCGAACGACGTAAGGAATAGCAGGTTGGCGCCGTCGAGGTTGATCATGCTCTCCATGCTCTTCTCGACAGCCGAGGACTCCGCGACCTTCTCTTCTTCCAGGTATTTGGCGCCCGGCAGCTCCTTGCGCAGCTTCGCAACCGCTTCGGCATGGGACTGGTTGTAGCCGAAATCGTTCTTTGGGCCGACGTAGATGAAGCCGACGGTGGCCGCGGCCGCCATGGCCGGGGTCGCCCCGATCAAGGGCAGTGCCGCTGCGCCGCCGGAAGCCTGCAGCAGATGGCGGCGTGTGAGGTGCAGGGATCGCGACATGCTGATGCTCCGGTCGGGGTGACGGTCCTGCCAGCGGAACAGCAAGGCTCGTGCCAAATCAGCAGTGGAGGATTGGATCCAATTCCGCCGTGCGCGGGACGTCACGATACGCAAACGGTGCGCTCTGCCCCCGCCACTGCCCGATAATCAGGCGTTCTGCTTTTCCAGGTAGCGGACGAGTTCGTCCGCCGCGCCCTCGATATGCCGGACCAGCGCTGCGCGAGCCGCCTTCGCGTCGCGGACCCGGCACGCCGAAAGGATGGCGCGGTGTTCGGCCTGCGATCGCGCGCGGCGATCCAGTTGGCTATGCTCGACCAGGAGAAAACGTTCGTACGCGTCGTAGAGCATGTCGATGTGCCGCTGCAGCCGCGATGCCGGGGCCGTGCCGTAAAGCGCGGCATGGAACCGGCGATTGAGGGCGTTCCGCGCCGCCAGAGCGTCCGCCGCGTCCAATTGCGCCAGGAGCATGTCCGCCGCATCGAGACGGGACATGTCGGCGAGATCGATCGCGCGCTCCAGCGCCAGGCACTCGAGAGACAGTCGCATCTGGGCGATCTCGCGGATGTCGGCCGTCAGCAGCGTGGCGACCACCGCCCCGCAATGCGGGGTGAAGTCGACCAGACCCTCCGTCTCCAGCCTCCGCAGGCTTTCACGGATGGGCATGCGACTGACCCCGAGTTCGCTGGCCAGCAGATCCTGCCGCAGCGCCATCCCGGCCGGAAGCGCGCCGCTGACGATTGCCGAGCGCAGCACCTCCGTCACGGCCGACGCCGCCGTCCTGTGGCGGGTGCGGGCCGAAGCCATGAGCGGAGCGAGAGCTGTTTTCGGCAAGCGCGCGAGCATTCGAGGTTCTAGTCCGCTCATGCCGGGCCGGAACAGGGGCAGTGGCGACCCTCAAGTCGAGATGCGCGGGTCGTGGACCCGGGGTGCCCGTAGGTCTGGCGCGAGCCGGCGTGCACGTGCTGACCCGCTTCAGTAAGAATGTGTCGGCGGGTGCCGGTAGGTTGCGGCCGCGCGTTCGAGGATGCCTCGGCTGATTGGGCGCTCCCCGCGCTCGGCTTCGCCGAGGTTCTCCTCCGCGGTCGCCTTCGCCGTAGATTTCAAGCCGAGCTTCGCCTCGGCCTCCTCGACGAATGGCCCTGCAATCTCGCGTGCCCAGGTCAGCAGTTGGGGGTTGGCGCAGGGTGGATGATCCCATGCCCCGGCCGTTGCCTGCACGGCCCCGTCCTCTGCGGCCCCGTTCTCTGCGGCTCCGGCGCGTCAGCGCTCTGCCCAGCGCCGCGGCCGCACCGCCGCATGCAGCCAGTGCAGCAGCGTGACGGCGTCGAACACCGGCAGCCCGGTGGCGGCCGCGACGGCGGCGGCGTAGGGCGGCATGTTGGTGCATTCCAGAACGATCGCACCGACGTCCCGGTGCGCCGCCAGCAGCGTGCGGGCCGCGCCCACCACGTCGGCCGCGGCCGCGTCGGTGTCGAGGTCCTCACGGGCGCCGCGGATCAACACATCGAACAGCTCCCGCCCGCCAAACTCGCCCTCCGTGTCGCACCCGGAGACCGGCGTGTCCGTCGGCGCGCCCACGGCCGCCAAATGCGCCGGCGTCAGGCTGCCGGCGCTGATCGTCACCACGCCCACCCGACGGCCCGGCGGCAGCGTCGCTTGCACCCATGGCACCTGCATCAGCGCACTGGTCGCGACCGGCACGCCCACATGCGCGGCCAGCTCCGCCTGGAACAGCGACAGGAAGCCGCAATTCGTCGTGATCGCCGCGGCGCCCATCCGCACCAGCTCGGCTGCCGCATCCTTGAACGGCTGCAACAGGCCGGCGGCGCCGCCCAACACGACCCGGGCGGGCGTCGCCCCGGGCACGACGCGGTAGTGCACCGGGAACGGCCAGGTGAGCGCGTTGCCGATGTCGCCGGGCACGCGGGCGAACCGGGCTTCCAGCATCAGGATGCCGAGCGCCGCCCCGTACACCGCCTGTCCCCCTCGCGCGATCGGCATGGGCCCTCCATCCTGGTGGAGATTACGCCGTTCGCGCGGCTCCGCAATCGAATGCGGAACCGCTTGCGGCGGTGTTCGGCGTTTGCGACAGTGACGCAGGGGGGATGGCCATGTCCGTGTCTGCCGCATCGATCCAAACGTCGATCCAAACGTCGAAGCAGGCGGGGTCGCAGCCGATCCTGCAGGCACGCTCCATCGTCAAGCGGTTCGGGCACGTGGAGGCGCTGCGCGGGGCCGACTTCGAGGCGCATGCGGGCGAGATCACGGCGCTGATCGGCGACAACGGGGCGGGCAAGAGCACGCTCGTGAAGATCCTCTCCGGTGTCTACGGGCCCACCAGCGGCGAACTGCTGGTGGACGGGGCGCCAGTCGCCTTCGGCTCCCCGTCGGACGCGCATGCGCTCGGCATCGAGACGGTCTACCAGGACCTCTCGGTCTGCCCGGACCTGAGCCCGAGTGCGAACATGTTCATGGGGCGCGAAGCGGTCCGGCCGGGGCTGCTCGGGCGGCTCGGCTTCCTCGACAACGCGACCATGCGGCGGGAGAGCGCGCTGGCGTTCCAGAAGCTGAAGGTCGCGCTGAAGGACATGGACGCGCCGATCGCAAGCCTATCGGGTGGGCAGCGGCAGAGCGTCGCGATCTGCCGCGCCGCGATGTGGGCCCGCCGGGTCGTGTTCATGGACGAGCCGACCGCGGCGCTGGGGGTGGTGCAGACCGCGCGCACGCTCGACCTCGTGCGCCGCATCCGCGATACCGGCGTCGCCGTCGTGCTGATCAGTCACAACATGCGCGACGTGATTCAGGTGGCCGACACGGTCGAGGTGCTGCGGCTGGGGCGCCGCATCGCGACGATGCGCAACCAGGGGCTGACGGTGCCGGACCTGGTGGGCGCCATGACCGGGGCGCTGGACGTCGAAGCCGGGGCGGAGGTCGGCGCATGAGCACGGAAATCGCACTGGCCGAGCCCGTGCAAGCGCCGCCCGGCCTGGCGCGCGCCGCCAAGACGGCGATGGCGTCGTCGCCGTTCTACATGGGCGTGATCCTCGTCCTGCTCGTCGCCTTCTTCTCCTTCCTGCACCCGGCGACGTTCGCCAGCAGCTTCAACATCCGCAACATCTTCCTCGATGCGTCCGTCCTGCTCGTGCTGGCCGTCGGCACGACGTACATCATGATCGCCGGCGGCTTCGACCTGTCGATCGGGTCCGTGCTGGTGTTCTCCGGCGTGGTCGCGGCGCAGGCGATGCTGCAGCTCGGGTCCGACAGCTTGTGGACGGTCGCGGTCGGCCTGCTGGTCTCGCTCGCTTGCGGGGCGGCCTGGGGGGTGTTCAACGGGTTGTGCATCACCCGTCTGCGCGTCTCGGCGCTGATCTCTACGCTGGGGTCGATGGGCGCCGCGCTGGGCGCGGCCTACCTGGTGACGGACGGGAACGACATCCGCACGGTGCCGAACGCGCTGATCGCCTTCGGCCACGGTTCGGTCCTCGGCATCCCGTGGCTGGTCGTGGTCACGGCCATCGTCTCCATCGTCGGCGCCATCGTGCTGCACATGACGCGGTTCGGCCGCCACACGTATCTGGTCGGCTCGAACCCCGAGGCGTCGCGGCGGTCTGGCATCAACGTGTCCGGGCACCTGCTGCGGCTTTATGCGCTGAGCGGGCTGCTGGCCGGGTTCGCGGCGATGCTCTCGCTCGGGCGGTTCAGCACCACCACGCTCGAGGGCCACGCGAACGA
>CBDCAA010000007.1:0-1305216 GCA_965213855.1 Acetobacteraceae bacterium
CCTTGCCTTGGCAGGCGTTCTGCAAACAGCGGCACATGTCTTCCGCAGACTCAACGAGAACACTCTCCGTCATGGCACCCTCCTTCAATCCAGGCCAGCGAGGCAGCCTGCGATGGGTGTTGCCAGTCTGGCTGTGATGGGGGTCACACGGCCTCTCGATACTTGCTGTCCGGACCGTCTGAGAGTGAGACCGAGAACGCCATCGGTTTATTCGCGCAGGGAGGTCCGGTTTTGCTCCGCTTGCCATCTCTTTCGACCAGAGCGATCCATGCGCCCACCCCATCCGGGGCTCGTCTCGGTAGCAGCGCCGGATCGTCCGGTGCCGTAAAGTAGAGACCGAGATGCCCATCACCGACACCGTCCGCGCGATCCTGGCAGCTGCTACCGAGCACCCCAACCATCTTGCCTCCGCGCCAGAGCGCTTGCCCGTCGCTGCCAAGCGGGTCGTGATCCAGTCCATGGTGAAGGCCGGACTGGTTGAAGAAGTCCAAGCCGACGACGACCAACCGGCGTGGCGCACGGGGGATGACGGGGTTCGCTACGCACTCCGGGCGACCGATGCTGGACTGCACGCGGTTCGGGCCGCGGTCGAGGACGAGCCGGCCGCACGCGAGCCGAACCCGGCCGTAGCCGGACATGTGCCCGCCGCAGCGATGCGCCCAGCCCCAGCGCGCCTCTCTGCCAAGATCGCAGCCCACGCGGTCCTGACGGCTTGGGACGACCCGACTGAGGGCCGCCCTGCCTTGCCCGACGCGATCGAGGCGCTCCGGGCGGCGCTGTCCGGACGCCGCGGATCGAGCCGACCGGCAGCAGCACCTCGTCAGCCCCGGCCCGATACCAAGCGCGCAACCGTGCTCGTCCTGCTGCGCCGCCCCGCGGGCGCGACCGTCGCCCAGGTGGTCGAGGCGACTGGCTGGGCCCGGCACACCGTGCACGGCTTCTTCGCCGGCCTGAAGACGCAGGGCATCCCGGTCGAGGTCCTGGACCGCGTGCGGCAGGTCGGCCCCGGCAATCAGGGCGCCACCGGCAGCTACACCGTCTACCGCGTGGCGGAGGCCGTCTGATGCGCGCGAGGGAGAAAGCATCCCGTTACGCCGTCGGGCTTTACCGGGTGTCGACCGCCGAGCAGGGTCAGAGCGGGCTCGGGCTCGAAGCACAGCAGGCGAGCGTGCGCACCTTTGCCGCCGCGCAGGGCTGGACGCTGGTGGCCGAGTTCGCCGACGTGGCAAGCGGCAAGGACGACAGCCGGCCCGGGTTTCAGGCTGCCCTGGCCCGGTGCCGGCAGCTGGGCGCGGTGCTGGCCTCGGCGCGGCTCGACCGCATCACGCGGCGGGCTCACACGCTGTCGCAGTTGCTGGAGGACGGCTACTCGGTGCGGGCCGCCGACATGCCGGGCGCGGACGACTTGATGATGCGCGTCTATGCAGCGATGGCGCAGACACGTGGGGCGGTGCTGGGCGGGGATCGTGGGTATCGGCCCACAGCGGCGCCGTGTGCGGCAGCGGCGGCCCTGGCGCGGGCGAGGAGGCGGCGCGGACGGCGCACCGGCTCGCGCTAGAGATCTCGATTTTGCAAGCCGCGGGTGTATCGACCTGTGCGGGGCTGGCTCGGGCTCTGACAGAGCGCGGCGTGCCGACGCCGCGAGAGGGTCGGGTGTGGACGCACACCACGGTTGCACGGCTCGTGGCAAGGGTGGGGCTGTGAAATCGGCTGTGCGCCCAACTCAGATGGTCGGGGTCTGGTAAGCCGCGCTCGAAAGCTGACATTTGAGAGGGACGTTTAAGCACTGTTGACGTCCAACTGCGTCACGGGCTCAGGCCGACCATTCCAACCGCGTGTCGTGCCAACAGATCAACAAACGCACGCGTTTTGGCTGCCAGAAGGCGGGTGGGCGTGAGTATCGACAGCGGCATCGGGTCCAGCGCCCAGCCAGGGAGGACTGGTTGCAGAAATCCCTGGTCCACGTCTTCGCTCGCCATGAGATCGTCAACCACGGCGATGCCGATGCCGAAGCGTGCGAGGTGGCGGATCATTGTCATGTTGTTCGCGCACAGCACGCTGCCCGAGGGCACTTCGATCACCTCATCGCTTTTCTTGAGGCGCCATTCGCCGCGGTCTCCCTTATGCAGAAGGTGGATACGCGAGTGGTTCGCCAAGTCTGCCGGGTGCTCGGGCGCTCCGCGTCGCTGCAGGTAAGACGGCGCTGCGTAGAGGCTGGCGCTCAGCATCGCCAATCGCCGGACGGTCAGTCCTGAGTCTGGTAATTTGCCGATGCGGAGAGCAAGGTTGAACCCCTCGGACAACAGATCGACCCGGCGCGGCGACAGATCCAGATCGACGCGAACCTCGGGATAAAGTTCGGTGTATTCCGCCAGGACAGGGGCGACCAGTCGCGGGCCAATCTCCGCTTCGACGGACACGCGGAGCGTGCCCTGCGGTTTTTCAGCCAAGCCGCGCACGTGCTGATGGGCCTCGCGCGCTGCCGCAACGATGCCCTCGCCCAGCGATAAATAAAGCGCACCGGCCTCGGTCAGTTCCACTACACGCGTGCTGCGGACCAGGAGTTTCAGCTCCATAGCCGCTTCAAGCTCGGCGATCCGGCGCGACAGGGTGGATGTCGGCACTCCGAGCAGGGCGGCAGCCTTGGTGAAGCTTTTCGTCTCCGCGACTGCGACGAACAGAGCCAAATCGCGTAGATGGTCCATTCCAAATCCTGTCCCGAAACTGAGAAACTGTTTCCCATTTGACCGGATTATCCCGTTCTACTAATGCATGTATCTCCAGCTTCATCGTATCGGTCCGGTGACGGCCCCCTAGCGGCGGCTACAGCGACCGGCCGACCTTAGCGGCGCTCGTACGTGCGTCGTTAAGGTCAGGGGCGGGTTGCTGGATGGAGATCATCACCGGGGTTGAGCGTCGTCGGCGCTGGCGGGCGGAGGACAAGCTTCGCATCGTGGCGGAGGCGGAGGCACCGGGGGCTATTGTCTCCCACGTGGCCCGTCGTCACCAGGTCAGTCGGGGCTTGCTGACGAGTTGGCGCCAGCAGGTTCGTCGTGGCGCCTTGGCGGCTGAGCATCATGCCCCGGTGTTCATGCCGGTAAGGATGCTGCCCGAGCCGCTCCCGTCCTCGCCTACCCCGGCGCTGCCTGGCCCGCGGGGAGCGCTGGGGCCGGCCGGCGGGGACCGGCAGATCGAGATCGCGCTTCTGGACGGCACCTGCATCCGCGTGGGTGCGGACGTGGGCCTGGCCACGCTGCGCCGGGTCATCGCGGCTGTTCGTCGTTGATCCCCGTCGGACCCACGCGCTCCGGGGCCGTCCGGGTCTGGCTCGCGGTGGGGCACACCGACATGCGGCGCGGCATGAACGGCCTCGCACTCCAGGTGCAGCAGGCGTTGCAGCGTGACCCGCACGCGGGCGACCTGTACGTGTTCCGGGGCAAGCGCGGCGACCTGGTGAAGATCCTCTGGCATGACGGGCTCGGCATGTCGCTCTACGCCAAGCGGCTGGAGCGCGGCCGGTTCATCTGGCCCACCCCGATTGGCGGCGTCGTGTCGATCTCGACCGCCCAGCTCGGCTACATGCTGGACGGCATCGATTGGCGGAACCCGCAACACACTTGGCGGCCCCAGGCAGCGGGATAGAAAACGCCGCACACCTGCATTCCGCAGTACCCGACGCGGCAGCGCTTGTGCTTGAATCCCGCCGTGACCACCGCGCCCGCCCCGCTCCCCGACACCGTCGCCACCCTGCAAGCCGCACTGCTGGCCGAGCAGGCCGCCCGGCGTGTCGCCGAGCAACGCGCGTCCGGCGCCGAGGCGGTCATCGCCCAGCTCAAGCTGATGATCGCCAAGATGCGGCACGAGCGGTTCGGCGCCTCGTCCGAGCGCGGACGCAAGCTGCTGGACCAGCTCGAATTGCAGCTGGAGGAGTTGGAGGCCGCCGCCACCGAGGACGAGGCCGCCGTCCAGGCCAACCCGCCCCCGGATGGCGCCAGGCCGCCACCCACCCGGCGCAAGCCCGTCCGTGCTCCGTTCCCTGCCCACCTGCCGCGCGAGCGGGTGGTCGTGCCAGGTCCGGCCGCCTGCCCCTGCTGCCAGGGCAAGCTGTCCAAACTCGGCGAGGACGTAACCGAGACGCTGGAGGTGATCCCGCGGCAGTTCAAGGTGATCCAGACCGTGCGCGAGCGCATGGCCTGCCGGGCCTGCGAGGCGATCCATCAGCCGCCTGCGCCGTTCCACGTCATCCCCCGCGGCCGCGCCGGGCCCGAGCTGCTGGCAACGATCCTGGAAGCGAAGTTCGGCCAGCACCTGCCGCTGAACCGGCAGAGCGAAACCTTCGCCCGCGAAGGGATCGAGCTGGATGTCTCGACACTGGCCGACTGGGTCGGCGCGTGCTCCGCGGCGCTGTCGCCCCTCGTCGGGCTGATCCGTGCTCACGTGCTGGCGGCCGAGCGTATTCATGGCGACGACACCACCGTGCCGGTCCTGGCCAAGACAAGCACCACCACAGGCCGATTGTGGACCTATGTGCGCGACGACCGGCCGTTCTGTGGCCCGGCCCCGCCCGCGGCCCTGTTCCACTACTCGCGCGACCGCGGCGGCGAGCACCCGGCCCGGCACCTGGCCGGCTACAGCGGCATCCTCCAGGCCGACGCCTATGCCGGGTTCAACGACCTGTATCATCCCGGCCGACAGCCCGGCCCGGTGACGGAGGCGGCGTGCTGGGCCCACGGCCGGCGCAAGCTGTTCGCCCAGGCCCAGCTCGCCCGCGCGCCGATCGCCGCCGAGGCGGTGCGCCGGATCGACACGATCTTCGACGCCGAGCGTGACATCAACGGAGTGCCCATGGCGGTGCGCCAAGCGGCCCGGCAGCAGCACGTTGCGCCGTTGGTGGCTGGGCTCGAGACCTGGATGCGCGCCGAGCGCGGCAAGCTGTCCCGGCACTCGGACGTGGCCCGCGCGATGGACTACATGCTCAAGCGCTGGACGGCATTCACCCGGTTCGTCGACGATGGCCGCATCTGCCTGACCAACAACGCCGCCGAGCGCGCCCTCCGCGGCATCGCGATCGGCCGCAAGGCTTGGCTGTTCGCGGGCTCGGACCGGGGCGGGGAGCGCGCTGCCGCCATGTACACGCTGATCGTCACGGCCAAGCTGAACGGCCTGGATCCGCGCGCCTGGCTTGCCGACGTGCTCAGGCGCATCGCCGATCACCCTGCATCGTGCCTTGACGAGTTGCTGCCCTGGAACTGCACGACCCCGGCCGCCAAGCTGGCAGCCTGATCCCAGCAAGGCCGATCACGCGACATCTCGGCGGCCGAAACCTCAGTCACGTCCAACCGCGGCCTTCACCGGATGGCTACGGACTTCTCCAAGGCTCTCATGGATCACGACGGGGCGGGTCACTCGCGGGCCTCTACAACACGGTCCGCAATGAGATGCTCTTGGGCCATGGGATAGACGCCCGGGCGTTGAACGCTCAGCAAGCGGCGCGATGACTCGAACGGGACGCTGGGGGGCTCACGGTGGCGAAGTGGGCTTCCCGGCGATAGAGAGAGGGCCAAGCTCCTAATGGCCCACAACTCGACGGAGGTTGGCTCCTGTAATAGTTTCAAGCCTCATGGCGACCACATACCACTCTCTAGGGTCCGTAAGGACGCACGATGTGCAATTTGATCCTTTCGCGATGGCTCAGCGATCCGTTGCAATCGTAGCCTCATAGGCGTTCCTGATAAACATGTGGTCCTACCTGGAGAGCACGTTGGGGAGCCTGAATGTGCGATCGTGATGGTTCCCAATAGCTCGAACATTGCGGCTGCAATCTACTCATCGCAAGAATGGTCTTCCAATCTCAGAGAAGCATCCTGAGATGAATGTTGTGGCAACTCAGCTGTTCGTTAGTTCCTAGAGCATATCATGAGATGTATCGCGCGGTGATGATGGTGAAGTCACTCCCTTGGCGAAACACCGTCACAACTTTGCGCACCGGTTGCTCGGGATCAGCCCAGACCTTCCAGACAGCCGTTCTCATTGTTGAAGCCAAAGAGGTTTGGAAGTGGAGGGCTGCGGCAATTCAGAAGACATTCGAGGAATTGAACGCTCACCCTGGTAAGCCAGTCTAGAGCAAGCTCCAATGCAAATAGATTTCAACGTGCATCCTCTAGTGTATCAAACCGGCGACTTGAACGTCTACGATCTTGAGGGACATGGACGATGGCATAATGATTGCTCTCAAATGTTCGTGGAGATTGTCACTCCCACTATCGGCTGGCCCGGCGGATACTCCGTCAAAGGCGGGAACAGGTGTATGCCCGCTTGTGCACAGGTCCCGAAGATCGCGTTCACGCAACTCCTTCGCCTCAGGAACAAGCCGCTGAAAGCAGCATCGCGGCTCTCCCGGACATCCCAGAGAGGCACGCGACGTTTACTAATCGACGTGACGCTTTGTCCTCAGGGCCGTTGCCGGGCACCTTGGAAAGCAAGTTGGGCCGCCATAAGCCGCCGCTGGGTTGGACATCGTGGCTACGTGCCCCGCGGTGGTCTCAGGCATGAACTTGAAGCCCCGGCCGTAGCCCTCAGACTCGTTCCCGGCGTTCAGGTGGCCCATGAGCGCGTCAGTGACATTCTGTGGCACGTTGGCCTGCCGCGCGCGGTCCTCAAAGGTGTGCCTCCAGGCGTGCGCCGGGTCCTTGCGAGTGTCAGTGATCCCCACGGTGCCCCGCACCCACGCGCTATGCTTGTTCCCAGCCCGGCCCTTGTGGGTGCCGAACTTGTCAAGGCCCACCGCTGGGAAGATCGGAGACTTCGCCGGTAGCGCCTCTAGGTAGGCGCCGAAGCCCTCTGCCATCAGCGCCGGGTGGAGGGGCACGTAGCGGTGGCTCTGGGGGGTCTTGAGCGATCGGCCTGGCCCGTCCTCATGGATGTGCAGTGCAAGCCACCCCGGCATCCCCGCGATCGGCGCGAAGTCCTCTTTCACCGATTGGCACACCTCCCCAAGCCGCCCCGCCGTGAAGCAGAGGAGCCAGGGCAGCCACCGGAGTAGCCCCGTCTCCTTCCGGGCCGCTATGAGCAGCGCCGTGGCCTCCGCCGGGGTGTAGGGCCAACGTGACCGAGCCGACGTGGCCTTCTTGGACGGCGCAAGGCCGGCGAACGGGTTCTCAGTGAAGGCCACCTTGCGGTTCTGGCGTGCCCACTTCCAGACCGGGGAAAGCTCATTGATGTCGTTGGCCACCGTCTTGATGGACCGGCCGGCGGCTAGGCGGTGTTCCTTCCAGCGAACCACGTCCTCCGCAGTGACCCTGGAGGCGTCATCGAACCCCAGGAACGTCACGAACCCCGCCGCGGTCCTCTCGCGGTCATAGAGGGCCTTGCCGGTCTTGCCGGTCTCTGCTGCCCACCCGGCGACCAGGGACGCCACAGAGACCACCGCGGCGGGCGTGGGGGCCTTCGCGGGCTCCGGGAGATGGTCAAGCCCGGTGGATGCCTTCCAGTCGCCCTGGCACCGCCGGATCATCACCTGGGCAAAGCGGTGCCGCTCACGGGCCAGGACCTCGGACGCTCTGGCGATGACCTTGGCGTCTCCCAGGATGCCTTGGCGCTCAAGGACGGCCGTGGCCTCCGCCCGAAGGTGGCGATCCGACACGAACTCCCGGCCGTGCCCATCGTCGTCAGCCGGGAAGAAGTCCCCGTAGTAGACCTCTTGGTCCTCCCAGTGCCGAACGTCGCCGGGGTCATCTTGGCCACTGTGCCGCCTCCTCTCGGAGCACGACCCCAACGGCCGCGTTGATCTCCCGGAGGCTCAGGGCTGCCTCTGTGCCAAGGAGCTTGGCGCGGGCGCCGGCAAGGATCGCGTCGAAACGGTCCAGGACCTCCCGGGCAGCGACCTTTGCGACCTCAGGGTCCTTGGTGCCCAGCGTCGCTTTCATCTCAACGCTTGCCCACGATGGCGCGGAGGGGCTCAGGGACCACCTTGCGGAGCCAGTAGATGCCGGTCTTCGGGTGCTTGTATGGACGGGACATCGCGAGGGCCATTTGGACCACCTGGAATGGACCACCAGGTGCCTTCAAGCCTCTGATTTGCATGAACATCGAGGCGCCGCAAGGGCTTAGCGATGGACTGGTGGAGGGGGCTGGATTCGAACCAGCGTAGGCGTACGCCAGCGGATTTACAGTCCGCCCCCTTTAGCCACTCGGGCACCCCTCCACAGGGCTGCGCGCCGAAGCGCAAGCGAGCGCGCGGCGTAACCCCGCGTGCGCCCCTTTGTCAATCAACACACCCGCTCTCGCTGGCGGGAGAGGGCCGGGTTGAAAACCCGAGCCCGCGCGAACCCAACCCGCCATACCCAACCCATCCCAACCCCCCTATAACCCGCCGATGCGCTCCAAACCCCCTACCCGGCCGCCGGGACCCGGCTTCGACAGCCCTCGCGGGCCGGCTCGCCAGCCTCCGCGCGATCGCAAGGCCGGCCCTCGGCCCAGCCGCCCCCCTGAACCCGGCCAGGCTCCGCGCCCGACAGCCCGTCCTGCCACGCCGCCCGAGCCGGCCCGCCCCGAAGCTGCCCGCCCAAAACCTGCCCGCCTCGAACCCGTCCGTGCGCCCGTTCGCGAGCCCAGCTCCAACACCCTCCGCGCCCCCGCGCCACCCCCCGGCGCCGCGCCCGCCGCTCCCCGCCCTAGCGGCCCCGCCGCCCCGCGCGGCACGGTCTGGCTACACGGCATCCACGCCGTGGCTGCCGCGCTGGCCAACCCCAGCCGCCGCCTCAAGCGCCTCGTCCTGACCGAAGACGCCGAGGCCGCCCTCCAGGCCCGCATCCCGCAACCCTGGCCCATCGCCCCCGAACGCATCGAGCGCGCGCGGCTCGACCACATGCTCGGTCGCGACACCGTCCACCAGGGCGTCGGCCTGCTCGCCGACCTGCTCGCCCCGCCCGCCCTGTCCGCCGTCCTCGCCCGCCCCGGCCCGCTGCTCGTGCTCGACCAGGTCACCGACCCGCGCAACATCGGCGCCACCCTCCGCAGCGCCGCCGCCTTCGGCGCCGCCGGCGTCGTCCTGCAGGAACGCAACGCGCCCGAAGAAACCGGAGTCATGGCCAAGGCCGCCTCCGGCGCGCTCGAGACGGTGCCGCTGCTTCGCGCCGTCAACCTCGCCCGCACCCTCGTCGCGCTGAAGGCGGCCGGCCTCTGGACCCTCGGTCTCGATGCGGTCGCACCGGCGCTGCGCGGTGCCGCGTTCAAGCAGCGCCGGGTCGTGCTCGTGCTCGGCGCCGAGGGCGACGGCATGCGCCGCCTTACCCGCGAGACCTGCGACGAGCTCGTCGGACTCGCCATGCCCGGCACGATGGAGAGCCTCAACGTGTCTGCCGCCGCGACGCTCGCCCTCTATGAACTGACCCGGCCCGAATGACGTTCGCCCCCGAATCCGCCGCCGCCGCCCTTATGGGCGCCCGCCGCCGCCCCAACCGCGCCCCCATGGCGCCGTTGCCATCCGGGATCCGCCCCACCACCGTCGCCGAGGGCGCCGCGACCCAGCTCGCTTTGGCCCAGCTCACCGACCAGGCCGCCCCCGGCGGCTTCAAGGTCGGCGCCACCACCGCGCAGATGCAGGCCTATCTCGGCCTCGACGGCCCCGCCGCCGGGTTCATGCCCCGCGACAACCTGCACGCGTCCGGCAGCACGCTCCGCTTCGACCGCTTCCTCCGCCCCGGCGTCGAATGCGAACTGGCGGTCCATCTCGCCCAAGACCTGCCGCCCGGCCCCTGCACCGAAGCCGAGGCGATGGCCGCCGTCGACCTGCTCATGCCGGCGATCGAGATCGTCGAGAACCGCTATGCCGACCTTGCCGCCTTCGGCGCGCCCTCGCTCATCGCCGACCAGGCGTTCCACGCGGGCGCCGTCCTCGGCGCGCCGGTCGCGGACTGGCGCACCCTCGATCTCGTGGCCATCTCCGGCCACATGACGGTCGATGGCACCACCGTCGGCCAGGGCCGCGGCGGCGACCTCATGGGCCACCCCCTCCGCGTGCTCGCCTGGCTCGCCGGATCGGCCGAGGCCGCGGCCTTCGGCGGCTTGCGCGCCGGCCAGGTCGTCATGCTCGGCAGCGTCACCCCGCCGATCTGGCTCGAAGGTCCAGGCCGGATCGAGGTGCGCTTCGGCAATCTGACGCCCGTCACCCTCGACCTGGTCTGACGATCCTGATCACGGTTGCATGATCGTTCCCGCCGGCCCTCTCTCGGCAACCCTGCATTAAGATTGCGCCTGCATAGTCGGGTTACGGGCCGCGCTGATTCGGTGTTCGCGGCGATCTTGTGTGCCAAAACGGCCAGTCCTGGACCTTTCGCCCATGATGTCTGACTGGAACTCCTTGTCCGAGCCGCTTCAGCTATATCTGGCCCAGCAGGCCTTCCGGCAGGCTGCAGAAACGATCGCCGGCCAGGCCGACGTCCTGGCCGATGAGTTCGATGCGGGGGCCCTCGCTGACCGGGGCGGGGCGGAGGCGCTGCGCCTGATGGCCGCGATCGTCCGCGCCCTTGGGCCCAATGCCGCCGAAACAGGCGGGACGGCCTGACCTACGACAGCAGGGGGCGCCCGCAATCGGGCGCCCCTGCGATCACCGGCAGTTAGCCTTCGGCGTTCGTCGGCACCGCCACGAACCGAGCCTGACCCTCGCGCATGATCCGCAACGCGACCGTCTTGCCGCCCTTGGTCGCACCTTGGATCGCCGACACCGCCTCCGACGGGCTGCCGACCGCCTTCGTGCCGACGCCGACGACCAGGTCGCCCTCGCGAAGCCCGGCCTGTTCGGCCGCCGAGCCCGGCTGCACGCCCGCGATCACCGCGCCGCGCTGCCCATTGGGCAGGCTCAGTTGCTGCCTTAGATCCGGGCTCAACGGCGCCAGCGCCAGGCCGATCCGGCCACGGCCGGCGTCCTGATCGCCCGCATCCGCCGTCTGCTGCTCGTCCGGCAGCGCCGACAGATGGACGGCCACCGTCTTCGTGCTGCCGTCCCGCACCAGCGACACCTGGGCGTCCTCGCCCGGCTTGTCGTTCGCCACGAGCTGCGCCAGCTCCCGAGGACTCGTCACCGCATGGCCGTCCACCGCCGTCAGCACGTCGCCCGGCTGCAAGCCGGCTTTCGCCGCCGGGCTGTCCGGCGACACCCCTGCCACCAGCGCGCCCTTGGCCCCGTTTGCGAGACCCAGGCTGGGCGCGATCTGCGCCGTCACCGGCTGCGTCTCCACACCCAGGAAGCCGCGCGTCACGTGTCCGGCGGTCCGCAACTGGCCCGTCACCTGCTTGACCAGGTTACTCGGGATCGCGAACCCGATGCCGACGCTGCCGCCGCTTGGCGACAGGATCGCCGTGTTCACGCCCACGACCCGCCCGTCCTGCGTGAACAGCGGCCCGCCCGAGTTGCCCTGGTTGATCGCCGCATCTACCTGCAGGAACGAGTCATAGGGCCCGGCGCCGATATCGCGGCCCCGCGCGCTTACGATCCCCGCGGTCACCGTGCCGCCCAGGCCGAACGGGTTGCCCACCGCCAGCACCCACTGGCCGGGCTTCACCTCGTCCGAATCACCCAGCAGCAGCGACGGCAGCGCGTGGCCGGCGTCCACCTTGATCACCGCAAGGTCCGTCCGCGCGTCCCGCCCGACGACCTTGGCCGGCAGCTCCGTTCCGTCCGACAGCGTCACCGACACCGTCTCGGCGCCTTTGACGACGTGGTTATTGGTCACGATCGTGCCGTTCGCGTCGATGATGAAGCCGGAGCCGCGCGCCATCATGACCCGGTGAGGCGCGTGCGGCGCCATCCCCGGGAAGCCCGGCATACCGCCGCCCTGCTCGTCATCGGCGGCCGCCGCCCGCTCCCGCACCGTCACGGAAACGACGGCCGGGCTGACCTGCGCGGCAAGGTCGGAGAAGTCCGGCAGCGGATGCGCAACGGCTGACGGCTGGATCGGGCCGGCCGCGGCCGTCTGGCCCGGCGTCAGGGCGCCCGGCCCCTCAGCATGCGCCGACAGCGCCCCGACCCCGGCCAGAGCGCTCCCGCCAAGCAACGCCGCAGCCAAACCGATGGTCTTCCAAGTCGATTGACGTCGAACCAAAGCCCGCTCTCCCATGTCCAAGGGGGCGATCCGCCCCGCATGCCCCTCAACATAGGAAGCACACCCCGTCGGAATGCTTGCGACGCCGTGACGTTCGCTTCATGAACCCGATGAAATCCGCCGTTCAGGGACTTGAAACCCGCCCCGGAAAGGCCGACCAATGCGCACGCCGGGCCGGGTTAGCACAGCGGTAGTGCAGCGGTTTTGTAAACCGAAGGTCGCGGGTTCAAATCCTGCACCCGGCATGTTCCTGTCCGGTTACGCCCCGAACGCGATGCCTTCCTGCTGATAGACCGTCTTGATCACCGCCAGGATCAAACCGAGCTCGGGCGACCGGTCGTTCACCCGTTGGCTCATGATGATCGGCGACCGCGCCGAAGCGTGGGCCAGCGCGCGGTAGCGCACGCCGGAGCGTTGCAGACGTTCGACCGAGGCAGGGACCAAGCAGTAGCCGAGGCCGGCGGCGACGAGGCCGAGCGCGGTCTGCAGCTCCCGCACCTCCTGCACCGCGGCCGGGCGCAGGTTCAGGCTGCGGAACAGCGCCAGCACCTGGTCCGCATAGCTCGGCCGCGGCGCCTTCGGATAGACGATCAGCGTGTCGCCGGTCAGCCGCTTGAGGTCGAGCGGCCCCGCCTCGTCCACCACCGCATGCCCGTCCGGCAGGGCGGCGATCATCGTCTCGTGGCGGAGGTACACGCGGGCGATCGACTGGTCGTCGAACGGGATGCGGCCGAACCCCACGTCGATCCGCCCCTCCTTCAGCGCGGCGATCTGCTCCATCGTCGTCATCTCCAGCACGATCACCTCGGTGCCCGGGCTCGCCGACCGGAACCCGCGCAAGACGGCGGGCAAGTGGCCATACAGCGTCGACGGCACGAACCCGATGCTGAACCGCCGCAGCCGGGCCGAACTCATCCGCAACGCGATCGCGCGCAGCTCGGTCACCCGGTCCAGGATCTGCACCGCCTGCTCGAACAGCACGCGTCCGGCGTCGGTCAGCCGGGCCGGGCGGCTGCCGCGCTCGATCAGCAGCACGCCAAGTTCGGTCTCGAGCTGCTGGATCTGCCGGCTGAGCGGCGGCTGCGCCACGTTCAGCCGGGCCGCCGCCCGGGTGAAGCTCTGCTCCTCGGCCACCGCGACGAAGCTGCGAAGGTGCCGCAGATCCAGTTCGATACTCCCAAAGCATGATGAATGACCAAGCGTGCATTGGACGCCCGACTCGCGTTCGTGCAAGTTCTTTCATCTCCGAACCAAGGATCGGCGGTCGAGCAACCAAGCCGGGCAGTCAAAGCCGGGCGGGCAATGGGAGGAACGACGATGTCCAACGACGCAGTCACGCGCCGCGGCCTGGGTGGCCTCCTTGCGGCCGCCGCCCTGGCGCGCCCGGCCATCGCCCAGACGGCGCCGCTCCGCATCGGGCTGATGCTGCCCTACTCCGGCACCTTCGCCCAGCTTGGCGAGAGCATCACGGCCGCGTTCGAGCTCCACCTGGCCGAGCGCGGCGGCAAGCTCGGCGGGCGGTCCGTCACGGTCCTGAAGCTCGATGACGCGTCGGACCCGGCGGCCGCACCCCAGAACGTCAACCGCCTGCTGAGCCGCGACAGGGCTGACGTGCTGGTCGGCACCGTCCATTCGGGCGTCGTCATGGCGCTGGTGCAGGCCTCGCGCGAGAAGGGAGTGCCGCTGATCATCCCCAACGCCGGCAACGTCGCCGCCTCTCGCGAGCTGTGCGCCGAGAGCGTGTTCCGCACGTCGTTCACCAACTGGCAGCCGGCCTACGGCATGGGCCTGGCGCTGGCCAAGGGCGGCGTGAAGAAAGCCGCCTGGGTGAGCTGGGACTACGCGGCCGGCAAGGAATCGGGCGAGGGCTTCCGCGACGGGCTGCGCGCCGGCGGGGCCGAGCTGGTGCAGACGCTGCTGCTGCCGTTCCCGGAGACCAATTTCCAGCCGATCCTGGCGCAGTTGCCGGGGCTGGGCGTCGATGCGGTCGGCTCGTTCTTCGCCGGTGGCGGGGCGGTGCAGTTCGTGCGCGACTACGCGGCCGCCGGCCTGCGCGAGAAGCTGCCGCTGTGCGGCTCCGGCTTCCTGACGGAGGGCACGCTGGCCGCGCAGGGCGCCGCGGCCGAGGGCATCCGCACCGCGCTCCACTACGGCGACGGGATCGATCTGCCCAAGAACACGGCCTTCCGCCAGGCGTATCGCGAGAAGGCGGGCCGCGATGCGGACGTGTATGCCGTGCAGGGCTACGACGCGGCCCAGCTGCTCGCCGTCGGGCTCGATGCCGTGAAGGGCGACGTGGAGGCCGACAAGCCGCTGTTCAGCGCGATGCGGAATGCCCGCATCGACAGCCCCCGTGGCGCATTCACCCTCTCGGCCGGGCACACCCCGGTGCAGAACATCTATCTGCGTGAGGCCAAGGGCGGGCAGAACCGCGTCATCGGCATCGCTGCCGAGGCCCTCGCCGACCCCGGCACCGGCTGCAAGCTGGCCTGAGCCGGTGAGCCTCGATCGATGACCGCCGGTGGCCTGCTCATCCAGGTGCTGAACGGCCTGCAGTACGGCCTGCTGCTGTTCCTCATCAGCAGCGGGCTGACCTTGATCTTCGGCGTCCTCGGCGTGATCAACCTCGCCCATGGCAGCCTGTTCATGGTCGGCGCCTACGTTACCTACATGGTGGCCCAGGCCGGCTTCGGCCTCTGGCTGTCGCTGCCCCTCGCGCTGGTCGGCGGCACGCTGCTTGGCGTCGTGCTCGAACGCGTTCTGTTCCGGCGCTTCTACCACCGCGAGCACCTCGACCAGGTGCTGCTGACCTTCGCGCTGATCCTGCTGTTCGAGGAGGCGAGGTCCATGGTCGCCGGCAACGACTTCCACAGCGTGCCGGTGCCCGCCTGGCTCGACGTACCGGTGCCGGTCGCGGCCGGCTTCTCCTACTCGGCCTACCGTCTCGCAGTGCTCGCGGCCTGCCTCGCGGTCGCGGCCGTGATGTTCTGGATCATCGAGCGCACGCGCGCCGGGTCCGCCGTCCGCGCCGCCGCCGAAAAGCCCGAGATGGTGGACCTGCTGGGCCTCGATGCCCGGCGCGTCCACATGCTGGTGTTCGGGGCCGGCACGGCGCTCGCCATGCTGGGCGGTGCATTGGCCGCACCGCTCTACTCCGTCTATCCGGGGATGGGCGACGGCTTCCTGATCGTCTCCTTCGTGGTGGTGGTCGTAGGCGGGCTCGGCTCGGTCGCCGGTGCGTTCTGGGCGGCGCTGCTGGTCGGCCTGGTCGATACCCTTGGCAAGGTGCTCCTGCCCGCGGGCGCCGGCGCGGCCGTCTATGTGCTGATGGCGGCCGTGCTGCTGGTGCGCCCCGCCGGGCTGTTCGCGGCCGCCCGGGCCTGATGGCGGGCATGATGCAGGTCACGGGCCGCGGCGGCCACCTGGTGATGGCCGCCGGCGCGGCCGCGATCGCCGCCATACCGCTGAGCGGGTCGGCCTACCATGTCGGCTTCGTGGCCACCGCGCTGGTCGCCGCCCTGTTCGCGCTCAGCCTGCAGGTGCTCGTGGGCGCCGCGGGCATGGTCAGCCTCGGCCACGCCGCCCTGTTCGGCGTCGGCGCCTACACCGTCTGGTTCCTCACCCCCGCCGGCGGCGAGGCGCCGAGCATCTTGCTCACCCTGCCCGCCGCCGCCCTCCTTTCCGCACTGGTCGCGCTCGCCATCGGCGCACTCGCGCTGCGCACCCGCGGCTTCTTTTTCCTCATGACCACGCTCGCCTTCGGGCAGATGGTGTTCTTCCTGTTCCACGACACGCCGCTCGGCGGCGGCACGGACGGCGTGTTCATCACCCGCCCCGCGCTCGGCGCCTTCGACTGGGTCTGGACCATCCCACGGCGGCAGCGCCCGGCCGTGCTGCTGTGGATCGATCTCGGGGTGCTCGTGCTGGTCTATGCCGGGCTGGCCGCGCTGATGCGCACCCTGTTCGGCCGCGCCCTGCTCGGTATCCGCGCCAACGAGCACCGCATGGCCGCCCTTGGACTGCCGACATACCGCTACAAGCTCGCCGCCTTCGTGCTCGGCGGCGCGCTTGCGGGCGTCGCCGGCCACCAATGGGCCATGACGGAGGCCTTCGTCAGCCCCGAGCTGCTTGGATGGCACCGCTCGGCGCTGGCCCTGCTCGCGATCGTGCTCGGCGGCGCCGGCGCGCTGCACGGCCCCATCCTGGGCGCGCTCGCCTTCGCAATCCTGGGCGAGGTCGCCGGCCTGGTCACCGAGCGGCAACATTTGGTCGAGGGCGTGGTCATCCTGCTCGTCGTGCTGGCGCTGCCGCGGGGGCTCGCCGGGCTGCGGCGGCCCCGGCAAGCGCTGGCGGCAGCCGTGCCCGTCATCGACCCGGCATGACCGCGCTGCTCCAGGCCGAGGGCTTGATTCGCCGCTTCGGCGGCCTCGCGGCCGTGGGCGGCGTGTCGCTCAGCCTGGAGCGCGGCTGCCTCCACGCCGTCATCGGCCCGAACGGCGCCGGCAAGAGCACGCTGGTCAACCTGCTCTCGGGCGAACTGCCGCCGAGCGCCGGCCGCATCCGTGTCGCCGGGCGGGACGTGACCGGCTGGCCCGCCTGGCGCTTCGCCCGCGCCGGCGTCGGCCGCTCGTTCCAGCGCACCAACGTGCTCCCCGGCATGACCGTCGCCGAGAACGTCCGCCTCGCCGCGCAGATCGCCTGCACGCCCATGCGCCGCCTGCTCCGCCCAGCCGCGTCCGAAACCGAGCCGCACCGCCGCGCCGCCGCCGCGCTCGACCGCGTCGGGCTCGCCCCGCTCGCCCACCGCCGCGCCGAAATCCTCAGCCACGGCCAGCTCCGCCAGCTCGAGATCGCAATGGTGCTCGCGACCGAGCCGATCGTCCTGCTGCTCGACGAACCGCTCGCCGGCATGGGCCCCGAGGAGGCCGAGCGCATCGCCGACCTGCTCCGCGCCCTCGCCGTCGACCACGCCGTCCTGCTCATCGAGCACGACATGGACGTCGTGTTCGCGGTCGCCGATTACGTCACCGTGATGGTCGACGGCCGGGTCCTGGACGAGGGGACGCCGGCCCGGATCCGCGCCTCCGCCACCGTCCGGGACGCCTATCTGGGCCACGCCGCATGACGCCGATCCTCGAGGCCGCCAACCTGCACGCCTTCTACGGCGCCAGCCACATCCTGCGTGGGATCGACCTGCGGGTGATGCCCGGCCAGGCGATCGGCCTGATGGGCCGCAACGGCATGGGCAAGACGACGCTGATCCGCACCCTGCTGGGCCTGGTCCCGGCGCGCGAGGGCCAGGTGCTGATGGACGGGCAGGACGTGGCGGGCCGGCCGCCGCATCTGCGCGCCCGCGCCGGCATTGCCGTGGTGCCAGAGGGCCGCGGCGTGTTCGGCTCCCTCTCGGTGCGCGAGAACCTCCTGCTCGCGGCACGGCCGGGACGGGACGGCGCCGCAAGCTGGCCGCTCGACCGCGTGCTGTCGGTGTTTCCGCGCCTGGCCCAGCGCATCGGCCACCGCGGCGGCCAGCTCTCGGGCGGCGAGCAGCAGATGGTCGCGATCGGCCGCGCGCTCATGACCAGCCCGCGCCTGCTCATCCTCGACGAGGCCACCGAGGGCCTGGCGCCGCTGATCCGGGACGAGATCTGGCGCACGATCGCGCTCATCCGCGCCGACGGTATCGCCACCATCGTCGTCGACCGCACGGTCGCCGCGGTGCTGAGCGTGGTCGACCGCGCGACCGTGCTGGTGAAGGGCCGCGTCGCCTATGACGGCGACCCGGCCACCCTGGCCGCCGACGCCGGACTGCTGTCCCGCACCGTGGGCGTCTGACCCGCTCCATACCTGGGCAGCATGAGAATGGACTGACTCAGTCTTGGACGCAGGGCGCGACGCGGCGCTAGTATTTCCTCAACGACAGGGACAACCCTGATACGAGGCGGAGGGGACGGCAAATGCTGGATGCGATCCAAACGACTCTCGACACGGCAGTCGAGGACGACGCGGCAACCGGCCAGTTCCGCTGCCGCCGCAACATCTTCACCGACCCCGAGCTATTCGAGCTGGAGATGAAGCACATCTTCGAGGGCAATTGGATCTACCTGGCGCATGAAAGCCAGATCCCCAAGGTGAACGACTACTTCACGACGGTCATGGGCCGCCAGCCCATCTTCATCGCCCGCAACAAGCAGGGCCAGCTCAACGCCTTCATCAACGCCTGCAGCCACCGCGGCGCCATGCTGTGCCGGCACAAGAAGGGCAACAAGGCCGCCTATACCTGCCCGTTCCACGGCTGGACCTTCAACAACTCCGGCAAGCTGCTGAAGGTGAAGGACGCCGACGGCGCCGGCTATCCCGAGCAATTCAATACGGACGGCTCCCACGACCTGACCAAGGTCGCCCGGTTCGAAGCCTATCGTGGCTTCCTGTTCGGCAGCCTGAACCCCGACGTGCTGCCGCTGGTCGAACACCTGGGCGAGGCCGCCAAGATCATCGACATGATCGTCGACCAGGCGCCCGACGGCCTCGAGGTCGTCCGCGGCGCATCCAGCTACACCTACGACGGCAACTGGAAGCTGCAGACCGAGAATGGCGCCGACGGCTACCACGTGTCGTCCGTGCACTGGAACTATGCCGCCACCACCAACCGCCGCAAGACGCAGGCCGTCGCCGACCAGGTCCGCGCCATGGACGCCGGCACCTGGGCCAAGCAGGGCGGCGGCTTCTACTCGTTCGAGCACGGGCACCTGCTGCTCTGGACCAAGTGGGGCAACCCAGAGGACCGCCCCAACTTCGATCGCCGCGACGATTACATCGAGAAGTTCGGCCAGGCCCGCGCCGACTGGATGATCGGCCGCAGCCGCAACCTGTGCCTCTATCCGAACGTCTATTTGATGGACCAGTTCAGCTCGCAGATCCGCACCTACCGTCCGATCGCCGTCGACAAGACCGAGGTGACGATCTATTGCATCGCCCCCCGCGGCGAGAGCGACGCCGCGCGCAGCCATCGCATCCGCCAATACGAAGACTTCTTCAACGCCAGCGGCATGGCCACCCCGGACGATCTGGAGGAGTTCCGCTCCTGCCAGATCGGCTACCAGGGCGCCGCCGCCCCGTGGAACGACCTTTGCCGCGGCGCCGCCCACTGGATCAAGGGCCCGGACGAGGCCGCCGCGGCCGTGGGCCTGGAACCGCTGCTGAGCGGCGCCAAGACCGAGGACGAGGGCCTGTTCGCCGTCCAGCACCGCTACTGGATGGACACCATGCAACGGGCGTTGGCCAAGGACCGGCTCACGCTGGACTGACCGCGGCCACCGCCCCGAGGAAGCCCGACCATGCCCTTCACCATCGAAGACGCTCGCCAGTTCCTCTACCGCGAAGCCCGCGCGCTCGACGACAAGCAGTGGGACGACTGGCTGGCGATGTACGCGCCCGACGCCCAGTTCTGGATGCCGTCCTGGGACGACGACGACACCCTCGTCACCGACCCGGCACGCGAAGTGAGCCTCATCTACTACCCCCACAAGGGCGGCCTCGAAGACCGCGTCTTCCGCATCCGCACCGAACGCAGCAGCGCCACCAGCCTCCCCGAACCCCGCACGTCGCACAACATCAGCAACGTCGAGATCACCGGGCAGACGGAGGCGCTGTGCCACCTGCGCTACAACTGGTTCACGTTGAACTTCCGCTACAAGACCGTCGATACCTACTTCGGCGCGTCGTTCTACGCAGTCGACACGTCCGGTCAGTCGCCGCTGATCAAGAATAAGAAAGTCGTCCTCAAGAACGATTACATCCACCACGTCATCGACATCTACCACATCTAGGAGCCCGACAATGGGCCATAGCATCGCCCTCAACTTCGAGGACGGGGTCACCCGCTTCATCGACTGCGCGCCAACCGAGTCGGTGGCCGACGCCGCATACCGCGTCGGCATCAACATCCCCCTCGACTGCCGCGACGGCGCCTGCGGCACGTGCAAGACCCACGTCGAATCCGGCACCTACACCGGTGGCGACTACATCGAGGACGCGCTGACCGACGAGGAGGCCGCCCAGGGCTTCGCGCTCGCCTGCCAGATGCGCCCAACCTCCGACCTCGTGCTCCGCATCCTCGCCGGCGCCGAGGCCTGCAAGACCAGGCCCGCCGCGCACGCCGCCCAGATCGCCACGCTCACCCGCCTGTCCGACACGACGACCGCCTTCACGCTGCGCACCGAAGGCCCGCCTCCCGGTTTCCTGCCCGGCCAATACGTCAACATCCAGGTGCCCGGCACGCCGCACCACCGCTCCTACTCCTTCAGCTCGGCCCCGGGCGCGCCCGAAGCCGCCTTCCTCGTCCGCCACATGCCCGGCGGCCAGATGACCGGCTTCCTCGCCGCCGCCGCGCCCGGCGCCGCCCTCACCTTCACCGGCCCGATCGGCAGCTTCTACCTCCGCGACGTGACCCGCCCCGTGCTGATGCTGGCCGGCGGCACCGGCCTGGCCCCGTTCCTCTCCATGCTCGCCCGCCTGGCCGAAACCGGATCCGCCTATCCGGTTCACCTCGTCTACGGCGTCACCCGCGACGCGGACCTCGTCCACCTCGACGACCTCGCCGCCTTTGCCGCACGCCTGCCGGGCTTCAGCTACGTGACCGTGGTCGCTGACGGCGCCTCCGCCCATCCGCGCAAGGGCTGGGTGACGCAGCACCTCGACCCCGCGCATCTCCACGGCGGCAGCGTGGATGTGTATCTGTGCGGCCCGCCGCCGATGGTCGATGCCGTCCGCGCGCATTTCAGCGCCGAGGGCGTGGCGCCCGCCAGCTTCCACTACGAGAAATTCGCGCCCAGCGGTGTCGCCGCGTGAGCACCTGCCCGGATCGCTTCGCCGGCCGGGTCGCCGTCGTCACCGGCGCCGCCCAGGGCATCGGCCGCGACGTCGCGCTCCGCCTGGCCCGCGAAGGCGCCCGGGTCGTGCTGGCGGACCGCTCGCCGCTGGTGCAGGAGGCGCGTGAGGAGGCCGGCGCCGGCTCGCTCGCCGTCGAGGCCGACATGGAGCGCTACGCCGATTGCTGCCGCGTGATGGACGCCGCACGGAATTCGTTCGGCCGCGTCGATGTGCTGGTCAACAACGTCGGCGGCACGATCTGGGCCAAGCCCTACGGCGACTACGAGGAGCACCAGGTCGAGGCGGAGATCCGCCGCTCGCTGTTCCCCACCCTCTGGGGCTGCCGCGCAGTGCTGCCGCACATGCTGGCGGCCGGCGGCGGCGCGATCGTCAACGTCTCCTCGGTCGCGACCCGCGGCCTCAACCGCGTCCCCTACGCCGCAGCAAAGGGCGGCGTGAACGCCATGACGATCGGCCTCGCCTGGGAATATGCGGAGCAGGGCATCCGCGTGAACGCCGTCGCCCCCGGCATCACCGACGCCCCGCCCCGCCGCATCCCGCGCGGGACCGACCCGCGGACCGACCAGGACCGCGCCGGCTTCCAGGTCGTCGTCGCGCAGAGCGTGCAGTCCAGCTTCATGAAGCGATACGGGACCATCGCCGAGCAGACCGCCGCGATCCTGTTCCTGGCCTCCGACGAGGCCTCCTACATTACCGGGACCGTACTGCCGGTCGGCGGCGGCGACCAAGGCTAAAGGGAGGAAACCATGTCAGACCTGTTGAACGACAGCCCCGTCAAGAATCTGCTCGACCGCATCGCCGGGCTCGACCATGCCGAGGGCGACCCGCGCCTGAAGCAGATCGTCGCCCGCGTCGTCGGCGACATCATCCGCACCATCGAGGACTTCGACGTGACGCCCAGCGAGTTCTGGTCGACCATGGCGTTCCTGACCGAGGTCGGCCAGTCCAACGAGATGGGCCTGCTGGTTCCCGGCGTCGGGCTCGAGCACGTCATCGATCTGCGCATCGACGCCGAGGAGCGTGCCGCCGGGCTGTCGGGCGGCACGCCGCGGACGATCGAGGGCCCGCTCTGGGTTGAGGGCGCGCCCTTGGCCAAGCACGAGGCCCGGCTCGACGACGGGCGCGAACAGGGCGAGGTGCTGTTCATGCAGGGCCAGGTGCGCGACACCCACGGCCGCCCCGTCGGCGGCGCCGTCGTTGACGTCTGGCACGCCAACACGATGGGCGGCTACTCGTTCTTCGATCCCAGCCAGGCGCCCTGGAACCTGCGCCGCCGCATCGAGACGGATGCCGAGGGCCGCTACCGCTTTCGAAGCCTCCTGCCCGCCGGCTACGGCCTGCCGCCGGACGGCCCCACCCAGAAGCTGCTCACCGCACTGGGCCGCCACGGCCGCCGCCCCGCCCATGTGCACTTCCTCGTCTCCGCCCCCGGCTACCGCCAGCTCACGACCCAGATCAACATCGACGGTGACGCCTACCTGCACGACGACTTCGCGTTCGCCACCCGCGACGACCTGATCCCGCCCGTGATCCGCCACGACGATCCGGCGGACCTCAACAAGCACGGGCTCAACGCGCCCTACGCCGAGATCACCTTCGACTTCACGCTCAACCCCGAGATGGCGGCGCTGCCCGGCACCGTCGTCGAACGCGCCCACGCCAAGGCGGCGTAGCCCCGATGCCCGACTCCCTGACCCATGTCCCGGACGACCTCGTCCGGGACATGGCCGTCGCCTCCATCCGCAGCACCATCGTCGACGTGCCCACCGTGCGCCGGCACAAGCTGTCGAACACGTCGGTCTCGGCGCAGAGCTACGTCATCGTCCAGCTTCGCTTGGCTAACGGGGTGGGGGGGATCGGCGAGGCCGCGACCCTCGGCGGCCCGCGCTGGAGCGAGGAGAGCGTCGAGGGCATCAAGGCCGTCATCGACACCTACCTGGCCCCCGCCGTGCTGGGCCAGCGCGCCGACCTGTTCGTCGCCGCCGGCATGCGCATGGACGCCGCGGCGAAACGCAACAACGCCGCCAAGGCCGCGATCGAGACGGCCCTGTTCGACGCGGTCGGCCGCACGCTCGGCCTGCCCGCGAGCGCCCTGCTGGGCGGCGCCGTGCGGGACCGCATCCCCGTCCTCTGGACCCTCGCCTCCGGCGACCCGGTGCAGGAAACCGAGGAGGCGGAACGCAAGCTCGCCGCCCGCCTGCACCGCCGCTTCAAGGTCAAGATCGGCGCCCAGGCCCCCGCCGCCGATATGGCCCGGATGACCACCCTGGCCCGGGCGCTGGAGGGCCGCGCCGAGCTGATCGTCGACGCCAACCAGGCCTGGGACGAGACGGTCTCCGCACGCTGCCTGCCGCAGCTGCACGAAATGGGCGTCACCCTGGTCGAACAGCCCGTCCCCGCCTGGAACATCGCCGCCCTGGCCCGGCTCCGCGCCCGCCCGGGCACGCCGCCGCTGCTGGCCGACGAGTGCGTCTTCACCACCCACGACATGATGGCCGTCGGCGCCGCGGGCGCCGCCGATGCGGTCTCGTTGAAGCTCGTCAAGCACGCCGGCCTGCTCGGCCTAAAGCAGGTCGCCGCGGTCGCCGACGCCTGCGGCGTCGCGCTCTACGGCGGCTGCCTGCTCGAAAGCTCGATCGGCGCCGCCGCCCACCTCCAGGCCTTCGCCACGCTCCGCGAATTGGCCTGGGGCTGCGAACACTTTGGCCCGCAGATCCTGACCGGCGACCTCGTCACCCAGCCGCTCCGGTTCGAGGAGTTCGAGATCCATCTGCCCACCGGACCCGGCATCGGCGTCGAACTCGACCCCGACAAGCTCCGCGCCTACGCGCGCGACTGAGGAGACCCGCCATGCTGTACTGCGTCGAGATGGACGTCCGCGTCCCGCACGACGTCGACCCCGCCCTGTTCGACCGCCTGAAGGCCGAGGAGAAGGCCCGCGCCGCCGTACTGCAGCGCGACGGCAAGTGGCGGCATTTGTGGCGCGTCGCCGGGCGCTACGCCAACATCAGCGTCTTCGATGTCGCCAGCCACGACGAGCTCCACGCGATCCTCTCCGGCCTACCGCTCTTTCCCTACATGGCGCTGACCGTCACGCCCCTCGCCCAGCATCCCTCGGCCCTCGTGCAGGAGAGTTAGGATGCGCATCGCCGTCATCGGCGCCGGCATCGGCGGCCTGACCTTGGCGCTCGCCCTTCGGCATCGGGGGCTCGATGCGGCCATCTACGAGCAGGCGGCGCAACTGACGGAGATCGGCGCCGCCGTCGCGCTCTCTGCCAACGCCACGCGCGAGCTGCGCCGCCTCGGCGTGCTCGACGCGGTGATGGCGGCGTCCACCGAGCCGAGCGAGCTGATCTTCCGCGACGGGCGCAGCGGCCGGCTCGTGGCAGCGCACGACATCCACGCCGGGCTCGCCTACCAGTCGCGGTTCGGCGCGCCCTACTGCGGCATCCACCGCGCAGACCTGCAGCGTGCGCTGGCGGCCGCGCATGGCGGCGACGGCCTGCACCTCGGCCGCCGGCTGGCTGCGATCGCCGAACAGCCGGACGGCATCGCGCTCATCTTCGAGGATGGCACGACCACCCTGGCCGACCTGGTCGTCGGCGCCGACGGGGTCCGCTCCATCGTGCGCGGCTTCGTCACCGGCGGCGCCGGCATGGTCTATTCCGGCACCAGCGCCTTCCGCGGCATCGTGCCTGCCAGCCGGCTGCCGTCTCTTCCGGACCCGCTGGCGATCCAGTTCTGGATGGGCCCCGGCGCCCACTTGCTGCACTACGCGATCGGCGGCGCCGGGCAGGACGTGAACTACTTCGCCGTCGTCGACGGGCCGCAAGCGTTCGCGCCAGGCCGCTCCACCGTGCCGATCGAGCCCGGCGCGGCGCTCGCGGCCTTCGCCGGCTGGCACCCGGCCGTCATCGAGATGATCGGCGCCACCGAGCATCCGCTGCGTTGGGGCCTGTTCACCGTGCCCCAGCCGCGGCACTGGCACCGCGGCCGCGCCGTCCTGCTGGGCGACGCCGTCCACGCCATGGTCCCGCACCACGGCCAGGGCGCAAACACGACCATCGAGGACGCGGTCACCCTGGCCGAGCTGCTGGCGCGATCCGGCGCCGGGGCCGACACGCTGCAGCGCTACCAGGCGCTCCGCCAGGTCCGCACCCGGACGATCCAGCTCAGCGCGTGGGCCACCAACGGCCTGCTGCACCTGCCCGACGACGCCGACCTCGCGGCCCGCAATGCCAAGATGGCCGGCTTTCCCGACCGCTTCGGCTGGATCCACGGCTTCGACGCCCTGGACTCGACCCGGCAAGCCCAGGCGGAGGCCGCTTAGGGGCGCCGCCGCCTAACCGGCCTCGTTCGCCGCCAGCGGGTCCCGCGGCAGCACCCGGTGCGTCAGCACCGCCTGCGCCATCGCCGCCCGCCGTGCATCGCCGAGCCGGCCCGCCTCCCACGCCATCGCTGCCGCGGACGTCACGTGATACAGCGCCGACGCCGCCTGCCGCACATGCGCCGCCCCGCCGTCGCGGGCCAGCGCGATCGCCCGGTCCAGATGCGGCAGGACGGCCGGGTCCAGCGCCGCCACATGCGCCCGCAGCGCGTCCAGCGAGCCCTCCCGCCGGTCTGCCCGCAGCACGTCGGCCGCGACGATGTTGCTCGTCCCCTCCCAGATCGATCCCAGATGCGCATCCCGCAACAGCCGCGCCTCCGGCCACTCCTCGATGTAGCCGCAGCCGCCGCGCACCTCCATCGCATCCCCGGTGACCTGCCGCGCATCCCGGCAGGCCCGGAACTTGATCAGCGGTGTCAGCACGCGGAGCAAGGCATAGGCGCCCGCCTCGCCGGCATCCGCCCGGTGCAGCGCCTCGGCGGCCTGGAACATCATCGTCCGCGCCTGCTCCGCCCGCAGCGTCATCTTCGCCAGCTGCCGCCGCATCAGCGGCAGCTCGATCAGCCGTGTCCCGAACGCCTGGCGGTTGCGCGCCACATACGTCGCCTCCGTCACCGCGCGGCGCATCAGGCCGGCCGCGCGCACCCCGTTCGACAGCCGCGAGTTGTTGACCATGTCGGCCATCTGACGCATTCCCGCGCCCGCCTCGCCGACCAGCCAGGCCACCGCCCCCTCCAGCCGCACTTCGCCGCTCGCCATCGAACGCGTGCCCAGCTTGTCCTTCAGCCGCATGATCCGGTAGCTGTTGTCCCGCCCGTCCGGCAGCACCCGTGGCAGCAGGAACAGCGACACGCCCTTGATGCCCGGCGCCGCGCCCTCCGCCCGCGCCAGCACCATCGCCAGCGCCGCATCCGGGTTCGAGCAGAACCATTTCTCTCCATACAGCCGCCACCTGCCGTCCGCCCCGGGTTCTGCCCGCACCGTCGTGGCGCCGATGTCGGACCCGGCAGCCTGCTCGGTCATGAACATCGCCCCCTGCGCGAGGCCGTCCATGTCCTGGCTCGTGAGCGCCGGCAGGTATCGCGCCACCAGGTCCGGCCCGCCGAACCGCCGCAAGGTCCGGGTCAGGCTGTCGGTCATGCTCACCGGGCACAGCAGCCCGAACTCCGCCTGCACGAACAGATACGTCAGCAGATACTTCGCCACCGGCGGCATCGGTTCCGGCCAGTCCAACACCCCGCCCCGGTGCGACAGCGCCGCCAAGCCGAACTCCGAAAACGCCAGCCGCTCCATCTCGCGATAGGCCGGGTGCTTGTCGATCCGCTGCACGTCCTCGCCGCGCCGCGTGCGGTGGTGCAGCACCGGCGGGTTACGGTCCGCCTCCCCCGCCAGTCCGTCCAAGAAGCCACCCGCGAGCCGCCCCAACCGGTCCAGATACGGCGACAGATGCGCGAGCAGGCCGGCCGGCACATACAACGCGGCCAGCCGCAGCAGGTCCGGGTCGGCCGCCAGCAGATCGAGCCCCCGGCTGTCCGGGACGGCGTCCGCGCCCGCCAGGGCTCCGTCCAGCATCATGCCCGCACCAGCGGACAGTGCCCCTCTGCCAGCGGGCGGAACGCATCGGCCCCGGGCGTCGTGCCGATCCGCACCAGCGCGTCCCAGGCCGACCGGCTCTCCGCCGGGGTCTTCACCCGGAACAGGTGCACCGGGCACAGGAACCGCCCGTCTTCGCGGATCACGTTGGCCCCGAAGCAATCGTCGTCGGTCGGCGTTGCCTTCATCGTCGCAATCGCCGCGCGGCCGCTGCGCGCCGCGTCGGTCCCCAGTGCTGCGACCGCCTTCAGATAGTGCAGCACGCCCGCGTAGCAGGAGGCATGCAGGCTGCTCGGGTAGTTGTTCGGCGTCTTCGGCAGGAAACGCTGCGTGAACGCCCGCGTGCGGTCGTTCAGGTCCCAATAGAACGTGTCCGACATCTGCAGCCCTTGCGCTGTCGCCAACCCGATCGCCTTGATCTCGGTGACGAAGCTCAGAAGCGCCGCCATTGCCATGCCGCCTTGGGGCAGTCCGAACTCATGCGCCTGCTTGACGCAGTTCTCCATGTCGCCGCCGGTGTTGCACAGCCCGAGCACGTTGGCACCGCTCGCCTGCGCCTGCACCAGGAACGACGAGAAATCCGTCGTCCCCGGGAACGGATACGCCGCATGCCCCACGACCCGGCCGCCACGCGCCTGCACCAGCGCCCCGATATCGCGCTCCAGGTTGTGGCCGAACACGTAGTCCGCGACGATCAGGAACCAGCGGTCCCCGCCCGCCGCCAGCAGCGCCGCGCCGGTCGAATGGCTGTCGCAATACGTGTCCGGCGACATGTGCACAGCGTTCGCGCTGCACGCCGGGCCGGTCAGGTCTGCCGAGGCGGCGCCCGTGATCAGCAGCGCGCGGTCCTTTTCCTTGGCGATCGTGCCCACCGCCAGCGCGATCGAGGAGTTGTTCAGGTCCGCGACCGCGTCCACCCCCTCCTGGTCGAACCATTGCCGGGCCACGGCGCTGGCGACGTCCGGCTTCTGCTGGTGGTCGGCCGCAACCACCCGCACCTGGAAGCCATGCGCCTCGGGCCCGAAATCCTCCACCGCCTGCCGCGCCGCCAGCACCGTCGTCGGCCCTGAATTGTCGCGGTATTGTCCAGACAGGTCCGTCAGCACGCCGATGGTGATCGTCGGCAGCGCGGACGCCGCGCGCGACCGCTGCGGCCAGATCAGGGATGGAGTACTTGCTAAGACGCCGGCCGCCAACACGCCGCGTCGCGACATATTCATCTTTCCCTCCTCCACGGCCGCATGCTGCCGCCACATCGTTTCGCCAGCACTAGCCTGCGCCGGGCACATACCGCAACCAAGTTGCCTGGCAGCCGAGCCGACCATTCCCGACGCAGGTTACAAAACGCAAACGACTTCTGACTGCTAGAGCTGAACAAAGAATGATAGTGGAAATCGCAGATACCCGGAAGTTGAAATGCTTACTAATGCTCACCTGCTCTCACTACGGTCGGCCTGGCTGACAGTTCTGCTTCTCGTGCTATCGGGGTGTGCCCACGAGTTTGTTCCGGGACCTGGTATGAACCCGCTGGATTTCAGCCAGATCTTGGCTAATTGCCGCATTAGCGCTCGCAATGGAGGCGCCAGCTATGAGTTCCGCGGCAATTATAAGTTCGTGGCGGCTGCCGCGATCGGCGCCGAGATCGGCAACGCGATCCGGAGCAACCGCGACTACAACGATTGCATGCTGGCCAGCGGTGCGCAGATCAAGCCGGATGTGACAACGCCGGTGACTGCCCCAGTGACAATCGCTCAGCAGAGTCTGCCGCCGCCCGAGCCACACTCGTTGGCAGTAACCTCGCCAATTCTGCCTATAATGATCCCGACGAAGTATCCGCCCATCACGGTCCAAAGCGCGCTTGCTCAGCGGTCGATCGACACCGCAGATGTCTGGCTTCGTGCGCAAGCTGTACTCGACCTCAACGACACACGCTCGCGCAGCCTTTATCGAGCGCTGTGCCGGGCGGGCGACCAATCGTCTTGCGTGATGGCGGGGGCGCTTCGCTCCCGGTGATAGCCGCACTGTAAGCGCACCTGAATTCGCCTACCCCCGGCTGGAGTTCTGCACGAAGGTCACCCCCACGAAGCACCGCTCTCCCGTGCCCTTCGTGAACCGCACGTAGAACTCGCCTTCCTGCCCCGGTCCCGAATGGACCGTCACCGCCCGTGCGCTGTCGTTGATCGCGTAGCCGGCGAACCGCCGCGTCACGGCCGCCTCGTCCACGCATAGCAGCCCCGGCAGGTCCATGATCTCCAGCGACGCCACCCGCGTCGGCCGCCCCGGCGCCTGCTCGATCGCGATCGTCTCCCACACCACGCCGTGCCTCGCCGCCTCCGACCCGGGCGCCGGCCGGAAGAACCGCGCCTGCCCGAACAGCGCCGACTGCCCGCGCGCGAACACCAGGGGTTCCCCGACGAAGCGCTCGACCGCCGCCTGGTCGGTGATGTCCCCCGCCTGCAGCAGCTGCCCCACCGCGGCGAGGAACTGGTCCTCGCTCCGCGTCATCAGCGACACCGGGACCGTGTTCAGCCGGGCCGCACATCCTGCCAGGACCAGGGCCAGCACCACCCAGACCAGAGTTCTCAAGCCGCCTTGCCCCGGATGAAGTCCGACGCCCGTTCCGCGATCATCAGCGTCGTCGCATACGTGTTGGCCGAAGGCATCATCGGCATGATGCTCGCATCCACCACCCGCAGCCCCTGTATCCCGTGCACCAGCAGCCGGTCGCTCACCACGGCCGATGGATCGCTCGCCGGCCCCATCTTCGCCGTGCCGATCAGGTGGTAGCACGTCGTCCCGTTCTCGCGCGCGAACTGCAGCATCTCGTCATCCGTCTCGACCCCCGGGCCCGGCAGCGTCTCCGTTTCCAGATAGGGCGCCAGCGCCGGCGCATGCAGCAATCTGCGGATCAGCCGGATGCCGCCCAGCGTCACCTGCTGGTCCATCGCGTCCGACAAGTAGTTCGGTTGGATCACAGGATCCTCCCACGGGTCCGTGCTCACCGCCCGCACATGCCCGTGGCTCTCCGGCCGGTGCGGCCAGGCCCCGGCCGTCACCCCCGGGTAGTGGTCCAGCACGTAGGTCTTGCCCTGGGCGTAGCTGCCCGGCGTGAACACGCATTGCAGGTCCGGCAGGTCGGCGCCCGCCCAGCTGCGCCAGAACACGTGCACCTGGCTCGGCGCGTTATCCAGGATGTTGGGCCGCCCCATCGCCCAGCGCGCGATCTGCCCCAGCAGCCTCGGCCCGCGCGACAGCTCGTTCAGGGTCGCGACGCCCGGCTTGGCCCGCATCACCAGCCGCACCGCATAGTGGTCGCGGAAGTTGCGCCCCACGCCGGCTGCCGCATGCACCACCGGCACGCCGAGCGCGCCCAGCTCCTCCGGCCGCCCGACGCCCGAGATCTGCAGCAGCCGCGCCGTATTCACCGTGCCGGCGGACAGGATCACCTCCCGCCGCGCCCGCACCACCGTCTCCGGCCCGCCGCGCCGCCTTGCATACCGCACGCCGACGGCCCGCTTGCCCTCGAACACGATCCCCGTCGCCCGCGCCTCCGTCCGTACCTCCAGCGTCGGCCGCGCCTCCGCCGGGCGCAGGAATGCACGCGCCGCGCTCACCCGCCATCCGCGCTCGATGGCCCGCTGGAAGTAGCCGACGCCGGCCTGGTCGCCGCTGTTGTAGTCGGGGTTGCGCGGGATCCCGGCGGCGATGCAGCCGGCGATGAAGGCCTCCGACATCGGGTGGATCCACCGCATGTCCGTCACCGGGATGCCCGCCCCGCGCCCGCGCTTGGCCTCGTCGACCGTCGCGCCCTTGGCACCGATCCGCCGCTCCGTCCGCCGGTAGTACGGCAGCATGTCGTCGTAGCCCCAGCCCCGGTTGCCCCGCTGCGCCCAGTTGTCCAGGTCCGCCGGCTGCCCGCGATTCCAGACCATGCCGTTGATGCTGCTGCCACCGCCCAAGGTGCGGCCCTGCGTGGTCGCGATCGGGCGCCCCGCCGTGCCCTCGCTCGGCTCGGTCTTGAACTGCCACGTGACGGCCGGGTCGAACAGCGTCTTGATGAACCCGGCCGGGATGTGGATATAGGGATTGCGGTCCCGCGGCCCGGCCTCGAGCACGCACACCGTCACACGCTCGTCCTGCGTCAGCCGGTTCGCCAGCAAGGACCCGGCCGCGCCACCGCCGACGATGACGTAGTCGAACGCGTCCTCGCTCAAATCGCCTCCACCACCGCCGCCGCCACCGCATCCGTGCCGTCCGTGCCGCCAAGGTCCCGCGTCCGCGGCCCGTCCTGCAGCACATGCGCCACCGCCGCCCGCACCGAATCGCCGGCCGCCCGCTCGCCCAGCCAGTCCAGCAGCATCGCCGCCGACAGGATCGCCGCGACCGGGTTCGCGACCCCCCGCCCGGCGATGTCCGGCGCCGTCCCGTGGCTCGGCTGGAACACCGCGTGCGACGGCCCGATATCGGCCGAGGGGGCGATGCCGAGCCCGCCGCCGATCCCGGCCGCGATCTCGCTCACGATGTCGCCGAACTGGTTCTCCGTCACCACCACGTCGAACCGCCCGGGGTCCGTCACCATCAGCATGGCCGCGTTGTCGATATAGAGCCGTTCGGCCTCGATGTCCGGGTAGCGGTCCGCGACCTCGTCGAACACGCGCCGCATCAGCGCCATGCCGCGCAGCACGTTGGCCTTGTCGAACAGCGTCACCTTGTTGCGCCGCAGGTGGGCTTCGGCGAATGCCAGTTCGAACAGCCGCTCGCAGCCGGTGCGCGTGATCACCATCCGGTCCTGCACCGCATCGGGGTCGTTGCCCGCCGGGTCATGCCGTCCGGCGAACAGCCCCTCCGTCTGCTCGCGGATCACCAGCATGTCCACGGCCCCCTGCTTCAGCGGCCCCGGCACGCCCTGCCACAGCCGGATCGGACGCAGCCCTGCGAACAGGCTGAACCGCTCTCGCAAATCGATCTGCGGCGCGATCTCCACCCCGTTGCGGTCCACGATCCCGGGCCATCCGGCCGCCCCGAACAGGACCGCGTCCGCCGCGTCCACGGCCGCCAGCGCGTCCGCCGAGATCGACTCGCCCGTCGCCTGGTAGTGCAAGGCCCCGCACGGGTAATGCGCCGTTTCGATCGCCAAGCGATGGCGGGCCGCCGCGGCCGCCATCACCCGCTCGGCCGCCGCCGTGACTTCGAGCCCGATGCCGTCGCCGGGCAGGACCGCGACCTGGTAGGGTGTTGCACGCATGCGGCCGCTTCCTCGCTGTCCCGAACGCTAGTCCGCCCCCGGATGACGTGCAACGCTGTCCGGGATCGCGAACACGACACGGGAGCCCCGAATGCCCAAGGCCCGGACGAACGACGGCGTCGCCCTCCACTTCGAGGAGACCGGCGCCGGCACCCCCGTCATCTTCGTCCACGAGTTCGCCGGCGATTGGCGGAGCTGGGAACCGCAGATGCGCCACTTCGGCCAGCGCTACCGGGCGATCACCTACAGCGCCCGCGGCTATCCGCCGTCCGACATCCCCGAACACGCCAGCGCCTACAGCCAGGACCGAGCCGCCGACGATATCCTGTCCGTGCTCGACCACCTGGGCATCGAGCGCGCCCACGTGGTCGGCCTCTCGATGGGCGGGTTCGCGACCCTGCATTTCGGCTTCCGCCATCCCGCCCGCGCTCTCTCGCTCACGGTCGCCGGATGCGGCTACGGTGCCGAACCCGGCCAGGCCGGGCGCTTCAAGGCCGAGGCCGCCGCCATTGCCGACACGCTGCTGCAGGACGGCATGCAAGCCTTTGCGGCCCGCTACGCCTACGGCCCCACGCGCGTCCAGTTCGAGAACAAGAACCCGCGGGGCTTCGCCGAATTCGCCGCCCAGCTCGCCGAGCACAGCACGCTTGGCTCCGCCAACACCCAGCGCGGCTGCCAGGGCGAACGCCCCTCGCTGTATGATCTCACCGCCCAGATGCAGGCGCTCACCGTGCCCACCCTCATCCTTACCGGCGACGAAGACTGGCCCTGCCTGCAGCCCGCGCTGCTGATGAAGCAGCACATCCCCACCGCCGCCCTCAGCGTCATGCCCAATTGCGGCCACACCATCAACATCGAGGACCCCGACCAATTCAACCACCTGGTCGGCACCTTCCTGGCCCAGGTCGACGCCGGCCGCTGGCCCACCCGCGACGCCCGCACCCTCACCAAATCGATCACCGGCATCAAACAATGATCCCTGCCCCTCTCCCGCCCGCAGGAGAGGGCCATCGCTAATGGGGTCTCTCTCGATGCCAGGCACCCCCCTCGAAACCCGGCCAGACCAACCAACCTTCCACCCATGCGCCCCTGGGTCCCCAAACGCGTCCTCGTCACCCCCGCCGCCCTCGCCTGGGAGCAGGGCGCGCAGATCGTCGACCGCGCCGCCGCCCTCGGGTCCGAGATCATCCGCCTCGACCGCGACCGCCTGACCGGTCTGCCCGACGCCTACCGGGATGCCAAGACCACCCTGGCCGTCGTCACCGCCAGCGCGAGCCGGCGCCGCCTGCAGCCGATCCCGCCCAGCGCCGACTGGCGCTTCGACCTCGCCGAGGGCTGCCCGGCCCATTGCACCTACTGCTACCTCGCCGGGTCGTTGGCCGGGCCGCCGATCATCCGCGCCTATGCGAACCTGCCGGAGATCCTGGCGGAGCTTCCCGCCGCCGTCGGCCAGGGCGGCGTCACCTCCACTAACGCCGCCCGTGCCCATGAGGGCACGACGTTCGAGTGCTCCTGCTACACAGACCCGCTCGCGCTCGAGCACCTGACCGGCCACCTCGCCGCCTGCGTCACCCATTTCGGACGCTGGAACCAGCCCGTCCAACTCCGCTTCACCACCAAGTTCGACGCCGTCGAGCCGCTGCTCGCGCTGCACCACCAGGGCCGCACCCGCATCCGCTTCTCCATCAACGCCGCCGCCGCCGAGCGGCACGAGGGCGGCGCGCCCCGCGTCAAGGCCCGCCTCGGCGCCCTCCGCGCCGTCGCCACGGCCGGCTATCCGGTCGGCCTCACGGTGGCGCCGATCCTCCGTGTCCCCGATTGGCAGACGGCCTACGACACCCTCTTCGCCCAGGTCGCCGAAGCGCTCGACGGCCTGGAACCGGACCTCACCGCCGAACTCATCACCCACCGCTTCACCCCGAAATCGAAGGGCGTCCTCGAAACCTGGTATCCCGGCAGCCCGCTCGAGATGGACGAGGCGCAGCGGTCCAAGAAGCTGACGAAGTTCGGCTCCGTGAAGTATGTCTTCCCGCGCGACGAGATGGCCTCCATGCGCGCCGCGATCGAAAGCAGCCTGGGCCGGCACCTTCCCGTCGCCAAACAGCTCTACTGGACATGACGGCGCGGGTCGAAGCCCGCCCTACGCCGACGGCGGAGGGTCAGCCCACCCCCGCCGGCACCCGCAGATGCCAGTCCGTGTCGCGCTGATACGCATCGGCCACTTGCAGCACCCGCCCTTCGGCAAATGGTCGGCCCACGATCTGCAGGCCGATCGGGCAGCCGTTTCGATCGAGCCCGCACATCGCCGAGGCGGCCGGCAGGCCGAGATAGTTGAACGGCCGCGTGTTCGCCGACACGGCCATGAACCGGTGCTCCGTCCCGGGCGGGCCGCCATCGATATCCGTCTCGGCCAGGGTCGGCAGCGCGCTTGGGATCGTCGGCAGCACCAGCACGTCCACCTGCCCGAACACATCCGAGGCGAACGCCCGGAGCAGCGGCCCGCGGCCCGACAGCGCCTCCACGTAGTAGGCGGCCGGGATCGCGTAACCAGCATAGAGGCGGGCGCTCAGGTGCACGGCATAGTCTTGCGGCCGCTCGCGCATCCAGCGCGCGTGGATCGCCGCCCCCTCGCATCGCGAGACGATCCCCACATAGGCCGACACGGCGTCCATGTGCGGCAGCACCACCGGCTGGACCGTCGCCCCCCGCCCGGCCAGCACGCGCGTCGCCGCGGCCACCGCATCGACGACCGCGTCGTCGGTCCCCATCAGGCCAGGGTTCGTCACCAGCCCGATCCGCAACCCCGTCAGCCCGCCCGTCAGCCCGGCCTCGTAATCTGGCACGGCCTCGCGCGCGCTTGTCGGGTCAGCCGGGTCATGCCCGGCGATCACCCCCAGCACGCGGGCACAGTCCCGCGCCGTGCGCGTCAGCGGTCCCACGTTGTCCATGCTGAAACTCAGCGGCATCACCCCCGCCCGGCTCACCCGCGTCTGGGTCGGCTTCAGCCCGACCACGCCGCAGGCCGACGCCGGCAGCCGGATCGACCCACCCGTGTCCGATCCCAGCGCGCCATAGGCAAACCGCGCCGCGACCGCAGCGCCGGACCCGCTGGACGAGCCGCCAGTGATGTACGGCAGGTTCCAAGGGTTGTGGCAGTCGCCGTGATGCCGGTTATGGCCGGTCGGGTTCTGCGCGAACTCCGCCATGTTCAGCCCGGCGAACGTGACCGACCCGGCCGCATGCAGCCGGTCCAGCACCGTCGCTGTGCGCGGCGCCACCCAACCCTGGCGTATCGCCGAACCGCATGTGCTCACGTGGCCGGCCCGGTAGTACATGTCCTTGTGCGCCAGGGGCACGCCATGCAGCGGCCCCAGCGCCCCGCCCGCTTTGACGGCCGCGTCGGCGGCCTCGGCCGCCGCCATCGCCCCTGCGCGGTCGATCCAGATGGTCGCGTTCACCGCCGCTTCATGCGCATCGATCGCCGCCAGGCATCCCTCCAGCAGCGCGACAGACGTCGTCGCCCCGCTGCGGACGGCTTCGGCCGCGTCGACCAGGCTGTCGAAGCCGCTCATTCCTTGAACGCCTGCAGCGCGCTCTCGAACGAACTCGGCTCGTCCTCGAACTGGAGCCGGTCGCGCTGCGCCTCGAACGCGCGGATCGTGCCGGCAAGATCGGCCGCCAGTCGCCGCGCCACGTCGTTGGGCACCCCGATTCCGTGCCACGCGGCGATGGTGGCCTCGGTCATGGCTGTAAATTCGTCCGTCATCTCTAGTCTCCTCACGCCGCCATCTCGTCCCCTAGCCGGATGCACCGCGCCGTCCGCCCCGGCCCCAGCGCCCGCTCCAGCGGCACCCCCGCCAGGCACGCGTCCCGCACCGCCGGGCAGCGGGGCGCGAAGGCGCAGCCGGGCGGCGGGCGGCGCAGGTCGGGCGGCGAGCCGGGGATCGCCGAGATCTCCGCCCCGCCCTCCCGGATCACCGACGCCAGCAATCCCCGCGTATAGGGGTGCGCCGGCCGCCGCAGGACATCGCGCACCGCCCCCTGCTCGACGATCTGCCCGGCATACATCACCGCCACCCGGTCCGCGACCTCCGCCGCGACGCCCAGATCATGCGTCACGATGACCATGCCCATGCCCAGGCTCCGCTGCAGGTCCCGCAGCAGCACCAGCACCTGGATCTGCACCGTTGCGTCCAGCGCCGTCGTCGGCTCGTCGGCGAGCAGCAGGCGCGGGCGGCACGACAGCGCCATCGCGATCACCACCCGCTGCCGCAACCCGCCGCTCAACTGGTGCGGATACGCGTCGAGCCGCCGCGCCGCGTCCGGCACGCGCACGAACTCGAGCACCTCCAGCGCCCGCGCCCGCGCTGCCGCCCGCCCGAGCCCGAGATGGATCCGCACCGTCTCCTCGATCTGCTGGCCGACGGTGTAGACCGGGTCCAGCGCGGTCATCGGCTCCTGGAACACCATCGCCGCGGCGCCGCCGCGCAGGTCCCGCAGCGCCCGGCCCGACAGCCGCATCACATCCTGCCCCTCGACCCGCACGCCGCCCGAAACACGCGCCTGCGGCGGCAGCAGCCGCATCAGCGCCCGCATCGAGACGGACTTGCCCGAGCCGCTTTCGCCCAGCAGGCACAATACTTCGCCCGGCATCACCTGCAGGCTCACGCCCCGCACTGCCTGGGTGGCATCCGGCCCGGCGCCGAACCGCACCTGAAGGTCCTCCAGCTCCGCCAGCGGCGTCATGCGGCCGCCCGGGAGTGGCCGGAGGCCGGGCGGAGCATGTGGCAGGCGGCGTCGTGCCCGTCGATGGCCGGCGGCGCCGGCGCGGTCGCGGCGCAGACGTCCTCCGCGTAGGGGCACCGGGTGCGGAACCGGCAGCCGCTGGGCGGGTTCGCGGGCGACGGCGGATCCCCGGTGATCGGCGCCGCCACGACACGGTGGTCCGGGTCCATGCTGAGCCGCGACGCGAGCAGCGCGCGCGTGTAGGGATGGAGCGGCTGCGCGAACACCTGGTCCGCCGGGCCGCTCTCGGCGACGCAGCCCAGATACATGACCAGCACGCGGTCGCTGACGTGCCGCACCACCGAGAGGTCGTGGCTGATGAACACGTAGGTGAGCCCGAGCTGCCGCTTCAGCTGGGCCAGCAGGTTCAGCACCTGCGCCTCGACGGACTTGTCCAGGGCCGAGACGGCTTCGTCCAGGATGACCAGGCGCGGCCCCAATGCGAGTGCGCGGGCGATGTTCACGCGCTGCTTCTGCCCACCGGAGAGTTCGTGCGGATAGCGTGGCCCGAACAGCGCCGGGTCGAGCCCGACGCGGCGCAGCGCCTCGTTCGCCTCGTCCGCCGCCTGCCGCCGGCTGCGCCCCAGCACCAGCGGCCCGAACCCCACGCTGTCCCGCACCGGCATGCGCGGATTGAGCGAACTGGCGCTGTCCTGGAACACCATCTGCGCCTGCCGCCGCAGGTCCTGCAGGGCGATTCCACGGGGGGCGCCCACCGCCTCGCCATCGAACACCAGGTCACCCCGGTCGGGCCGGATCAGGTGCAGCAGCAGCCGGGCCAAGGTGCTCTTGCCGCACCCGCTCTCCCCGACCACGCCCAGCGTCTCGCCTTTGGCGACGGTGAACGACACCCCGTCCACCGCCCGCACCGCCCCCCCGCCCGGCAGCGGGAAATGCTTCTGCAGCCCGTCGGCGATCAGCATCGGCTGCCCCGGCCCGCCGCGGTCGCGGATGTCGACGGCGGCGCTCACCCTTTCCCCCTCCCGTCCAGGGAGGGGCCGGGGGTGGGTAAGGCCAGCACGACCCATGCCGAAACCAGCGCTGGCCTTCGCGACCCACCCCCGGCCCCTCCCTGCCAGGGGGGGGAGAAGAATGCGATGCTCACCTGATCCGCACGTCCATCGCCGAGCGCAGCCCGTCGCTGACCAGGTTGAAGCACATGCTGGTCAGGAAGATCGCCGCCCCCGGCACCGCGCACACCCAGGGCTGCACGTAGATCGACTGCCGCAGGGTGCTCAGCATCAGCCCCCAATCCGGGATCGGCGGACGCACCCCCAGGCCGAGGAACGACAGACCCGACGCCAGCAGGATGGACACGCTCACCAGGCTCGACGCGTACACCAGCACCGGCGCTAGCACGTTGCCGAGCAGGTGATGCCGCACGATCATCAGGTGCCCGGCGCCCGTCGCCCGCGCCGCCTCGACGAAGTCCAGGTTGCGCACCTGCGTCGTCGCCGTCTCCGCCACCCGGCACACCGCCGGGATGAACACCAGCGCCAGCGCGATCATGCCGTTCAGCATGCCGCCGCCCATCGCGCCCGAGATCGCGACCGCCAGCAGCACGGACGGAAAGGCGTAGAACACGTCCATCACCCGCATGATGAGCGTGCCGACCCAGCCGCCGGCATAGCCCGCGACCACGCCCAAGGTGCCGCCGACCAGGCCCGCGACGACGACCGGCGCGACTCCCATCAGCAGCGACGTGCGGCCGCCATACAGGATGCGCGTCAGGATATCCCGCCCCAGCTCGTCCGTGCCCAGCCAATGCCCGCGAAACCCGAACGGCTTCAGCCGCAGGATGATGCCTTCCTTGAACGGGTCGAACGGCGCCAGCAACGGTGCGAACACGGCCGAGAGCACGATCGCCAGCAGCAACAGGCAGAACACCACCGTCACCGGATCCCGCCGCAGCCGCCGGCCCACCATGCCCCAATAGCCCGGCGCCGCGTCCGGGCGCGCCTCGGGAGCCACTGGCAGGGCCAGGGCCTGGCTCACGCGCGGCGCACCCGCGGATCGATCGCTGTCTGCATCAGGTCGACGACCAGGTTGGTCGCGACGAAGATCAAGGCCAGGCTCAGGATCGCGCCCTGCAGGACGGGGACGTCGCGGTTGACGATCGCACGCCCGAGCAACGTGCCGGAGCCGGGCCAGGCGAACACCGGCTCCACCAGGATCGACCCGCCCATCAGGTAGCCGAACTGCAGCCCCATCACCGCCAGCATGCCCGGCGCCGCGTTCTTTAGCACGTGCCGCACCACCGCCCATTCACCGAGGCCCTTGGCGCGCAGCGTGGTCACGAAATCCTGGCTGCGCACCTCCAGCACGGCCGCCCGGGTCGTCCGCGCGATGATCCCGACCGGCACCATGGCGAGCGTGATGACGGGCAACACCAGGTAACGGAGATCGTCCGGATGGAAGGCGGAGAACGCACCCGAGCCGCTCGGCCCCATCCCGGACGCAGGCAGCCAACTCAGCTCGACGGCGAACACGATCACCATCACCAGGCCGAGCCAATAGTTCGGCACGCTGACGCCCATCACCGCCGTGCCCGTCACCAGCCGGTCGATCATGCGCCCCAGCCGCGTCGGCGACACGCAGCCGGCGATGGTGCCGAGCGTGCCGCCGATCACGAACGACAGCGGCACGGCGAAGATCGCCAGCTCCACCGTGTTCAGCAACGCCCCGCCCACCTCCTGCGAGACGGGGCGCCGGGTCGCGACCGACAGGCCGAAATCCCCCTGCAACGCCCGCCATAGCCAGTTCACGAACTGCACCGGCAGCGGCTTGTCGAAGCCGTAGGCCCGCTTGACCGTCTCGATCATCTCCTGGTTCGCATCCGGCGGCAGGACGGCCTGCAGCGGGTCCCCGGGCGCCAGATAGACCAGCATGAAGCACACCAGGCTGACCCCGAACGCGATCGGCAGCGCGTAGATCAGCCGCCAGAGGATGACCCGCGCCATCCCCGCGCTACTTCGAGACGGTGATCGGCGTCAGGTCCTGGAACCAGCTCTGCGCCTGCACGAACCCGTGCACCTTGGGCGAGATCGCGCGTGGGTTGAGGTCGTGCACGACCCAGATAAACGGCGCCTCCTCGACCATTTTCTCGTGCATGTGCTCGAGGATCGTGAGCCGCTTGGCCGGGTCGAACTCGTTGAACGCCGCCCCGATCAAGTCCTCCATCTCGGGTGAGGTATAGTGCCCCCAGTTGCTGCCGTTGGGCGACCACTGCGCCCGCTGCGTGAACCGCGTCATGCCGGCGATCGGGTCCTGGATCGAGCGGCTCACGTTGTTCGCGTCCACCCCCGGCGGCGGCGGCACCCGGCTCAGCGCCAGCAGCGCGTTCCAGTCCATCACCTGCAGCGTGACCTCAAACCCGGCCTCCTCCATCTGCGACTTCACCAGCTCGTTCATCGGCAGCGGCTGCATCTGCCCCGACCCCGACGTGCTGATCGCCAGCGTCACCTTGCACGGCAGGCACCCGGCCGCCTGCAGCAGCGCATGCGCCTTGGCCACGTCGTGCGTGTAGGGCTTCGGGTGCCCGTACCACTCCGTCCCCGGCGGGAACGCGACCGGCGCGGCGATCGCGATGCCGCCCAGCAGTTCCACCACGTCGTCGCGGTTGATGGCGAAGTTCGCCGCCTGCCGCACCCGCACGTCCTTGAACGGCCCGGCTTCGGTGTTGAGCTGGTAGGGCCAGACATGCGGATACGTGTTGGTCACGATCACCATGCCCGAGGACTTCAGCCGCGGCAGCGCATCGGGGCTCGGCGCCTCGACGAAGTTCACCTGCCCGCTCAGCAGTGCCGCCGTCCGCGTGCTCGCCTCCGGCATCGGCAGCAGCACCAGCCGGTCCTGCTTCGGCACCCGCCCCTTGTCCCAGTAGTCGGGGTTGGGCACGAACTCGAGCCGCTCGTGCGGCACCACCCGGTCGAACTTGTAGGGTCCCGTGCCGGACGGCTGCTCGGCATACTTCGCCCAGTCGTACTTGACCGCCTCGGCCCGGCACTTGCTCGTCATTACGACGAAGCTCATCTCATACGGGAACAACGAACTCGGCGTCTTGGTCGTCAGCGCCACCGTATGGTCGTCGACCTTCTCCACCTTGGCAAAGTTCGGCAGATACGCCCGGCTGAGCGCAAATTGCTGCGGGTTCCACTGCGGCGCCTTCTCGTCGAACCGCCCGAAGTTCCACACCACCGCATCCGCGTCGAACGGGCATCCGTCATGGAACTTCACGCCCTCGCGCAGCGTGAACACCCACCGCTTGTGATCCTCGGGGTCGATCGCCCAGGCCGTCGCCAGCCCGGGCTTGATCTCGGCCGCCTTGTCGGACCGGCTGAGGTCCCAGTTGACGAGCGAATCATACAGGCTGAGCGCGACGAAGCGGAACCCCTCGAACCCCTGGTCAGGGTTGCCGCCCGTCGTCGGGATGTCGCCCGCGGTCATCGCGACCGTCAGCACGCCTTCGGAGCGGGCCGGGCTGGCAAGCGCGAGCAGGGCGGCGGCGGCAAGGGTCGAGAGACGGGCAAACCGGGCCATCGGGCGCTCCACGAGACAGTCACCGTAGCGTGAGGCGCAGCCCCGCCAGGCGCAACGGAATTGGCGCCCGCGCAACCGGCTTTTCGACCCTCCCGGACCGGAACTGCATAACCCGCCGCCCGGCCGCCTCCCGCTTGGGCAATCAGGCCGGCCTGTAACCCTCGACGAGTGCCACGTGCGACCGCGTCGCCTCCATCCGCAGCGTCAGCAACGGCGCGTACGCCTCCCCGTCGTAGAACGCCCGCGCCGCCGTCATCGACGGGAATTCGATGATGACGACACGGTCCAACCCGAACGTCCCCTCCTTCGGATCCACCGCACCCGCCCGGACGAGATAGCGCCCCCCATACTGGGCGACGACCGCCGGCACCGCGGCGCTGTAAGCCGCAAACCGCTCCGGATCCGTCACCGTGAGGTTCGCCACCAGGTATGCAGCCATCGCTCGAACCTCCCTATGCCGGATCACCGCCTCCGGAAAACCAGCTGCCGTGTCGCGAAGAAGTTCGCGAACATTCCCGCCAGCGACCCGGCCGCCACCGCCAGCACCGGATAGTCCCGGCATACCGCGCTGACCGTCACGAGGGTGAAGAACATGCCCCGGTTCAGCACCAGCCCCGACAGGTTCGCTCCAAGAAAAGCCAGCCACTGCCGCCAAACCGGCCCCTCGGCGTGGGCCGCGAACGTCCAGAGCCGGTTGAACGCAAACGTCCAGGTCGCCGCCACCAGATACGATACCGCCCCCGCGCCATACAGGCCCAACGACGTCCGGCATATATAGACCACCGCCGTATCGACTGGCACCCCGCTCGCCCCAACGATCGCAAACCGCAGGAAACTCCGGAACAACGCCCGCCGCGTGGACCGCCGCAACGCTCCCTTTCCCGCCGCCGGGAGAGGGCCGGGGCGAGCGTGTCCGAGGTCATCGCTCACCGCGGCGCCGCCGCCCGCTGCAACCGGTCGTTGATCGCCAGCCCCAGCCCTGCTTCGGGCACGGCCATCACCGCGATCCTCGCCAGCCCGAGCCGCGTCCCGTCCGCATCCAGCGCCCGCAGCCCCTCGAACAGCCGCGACGCCGCCTCGACCACGTCGCCGCTCGCGCTCAACTGGAACACCGCCCCCGCCCCCGCCGGCGCGGGCCCGAACGCCAGCAGCGCCTCGTCCCCACCCGCCCGTTCCGCGCCGAGCCGGACCGGCAGGGCCGGCGCGTAGTGCGACACCAGCAGTCCGGGCGACCGCAGGTTCCGCGTCATCTGCGCCGCCGCCGGCGTCAATCCGCGCCCGATCGGCCCGAGTACCGCCTCGATCGCCTCCAGCGCGACACCGCCGGGGCGCAACAGGCAGGGCGACCCCGCCGCGAGGTCCACCACGGTACTCTCCACACCCACCCGGCACGGCCCGCTATCGAGCACCGCGGCGACCCGCCCCCGCAGGCCCGCCAGAACATGCGCCGCCGTCGTCGGCGACACCTCGCCCGACCGGTTCGCCGATGGCGCCGCGACCGGGCGCCCCACGGCCCGCAGCAGCGCCAGTGCATCCGCACCCGCCGGCACCCGCACCGCCAGCGTCTCAAGGCCGGCGCCCGCCAGCAGCGCCACCGGGCAGGTGACCCGGCGCGGCAGCACCATCGTCAGCGGCCCGGGCCAGAATGCATCGGCCAGCGCGCTAGCGGCCGGGCCGGGCTCGACATGGCCGAAGGCGGCAGCGGCGTCGGGGTAGTGGCAGATCAGCGGATTGAAATGCGGCCGGCCCTTTGCGTCGTACACCCGCGCGACGGCCGCATTGTTCGTCGCGTCCGCCCCCAGGCCGTACACCGTCTCCGTCCCGAACGCGACCAGCTCTCCCGCGCACAGCAGCCGCGCCGCCTCCGCAAGCCCCGCTGCGTCTGGCCGCAGAACGGCGGTCACAGAACCCCGTGGCAGACGAAGGGCGGGTTCTCCCAGCCCGGCTTGCCGTAGCCCAGCGGCGAGCCGTCCATGGCGCATAATCGGCCGCCCGCAGCCTCCAGCACGGCCTGCGGCGCGGCGGTGTCCCACTCCATGGTGCGGCCGAAGCGCGGGTATAGGTCAGCCGCACCCTCGGCGAGGCGGACGATCTTGAGCGCGGAGCCCATGTTGGTCACGCTGGCAACGCTGCGGCCCTGCAGAAAGCGGTCCAGCCGCGGATCGGCCGCGTAGTGCCGGCTGGCCAGCACGTGCACGCCGTCGGCCGGCGGCGTGCGGGCGCGGATGGGGCGCTCGCCGGCGCCGTTGCGCTTCCAGGCCTTGGGCTTCGGGCCGAGCAGTCCGCCGAACAGCTCGCCATAGGCGGGCACGCCGACGACGCCGAGCACGGGTCGGCCATCGCGGACCAGGCCGATATTGACGGTGAACTCGTCGCGCAGCGCTGCAAACTCGCGGGTGCCGTCGAGCGGGTCGACGAGCCAGTATTCGCGCCCGGTCTCGTGCACGTGCCCGGCCTCGATCTCCTCCTCGGCGATCACCGGGATGTGTGGCGCCGCCCCGCGCAGACCCTCGAGGATCAGCGCCTCGGCCGCATGATCGGCCTCGGTGACCGGGCTGGCATCTTTCTTCCGCAGCGTCTCGAAGCCACGCTGGCGCACGGCGAGGATGACGCTGCCGGCCCGGCGGGCAAGATCGGCGGCAAGGCTGAGCAGCGCAGGATCGTCCATGTCCAGTGGTGTAACGGCGCGGGGCCTGCCCGCCAAGCGGGCGCGCGCCGAGGCTTGGCACGCTAGGCAACCGGGGCAGCGCTGCTACATTCGACCGCAGACAGGAAAGACCACGCATGATCACCATCGCCTTCGCCGCCGCCGCGGCTCCCGACGCCGGTTCGCTCGCTCTCCTGTGCATCGAGAAGCAGCCTTTGGCCGGGCTCGCCGCCAGCGTGGACGAGGCCTGCGGCGGCGCGATCGGGCGGGCGATGGCGGCGGCGGAGTTCTCGGCCAAGAAGGGACAGACCTGCACCGTGCTGGCGCCGGGCGCCGGGCTGCGCCGGGTGGTGCTGGTGGGCGTCGGCGCGCCGCAGGACCATACGGTGCGCGGCATGGAGGAGGCGGGCGGGACGGCTGTTGCGGCGCTGATGCGGGACGAACAGGCGGCGATCGCCGTCGACGGCATGCCGCCCGGGCATGCGGCCGCCGCCGCGCTGGGGGCGATGCTGCGGAGCTACCGGTTCGACCGCTACCGGACCAAGGAAGCGGCCGACGCCAAGCCGAAGCTCTCGACCCTGCAGGTCCTGACCGACGACCCGGCTGCCGCCCAGGCCGCCTTCCCGGCCGCCAAAGCCGTCGCCGACGGGGCAGCGATGGCGCGCGACCTGATCAGCGAACCGGCCAACGTGCTGAACCCGGCCGAGATGGCGGAGCGCTGCAAGGCCCTGACCGCCCTGGGCGTCGACGTCGAGGTGCTGGACCGCGCAGCACTGGTCGAAAAAGGCTTCGGGGCGCTGCTCGCCGTCTCGCAGGGGAGCGTGAACGAGCCGCGGGTGGTGGTGATGCAATGGCACGGCGGCACGGCCGGCGAGCGGCCGGTCTGCGTCGTCGGCAAGGGCGTCACCTTCGACACGGGCGGCATCAGCATCAAGCCCGCGGCCGGAATGGGAGACATGAAGTGGGACATGGCCGGCGCGGGCGCCGTCGTCGGCCTGATGGCAGCGCTGGCCGGGCGGCATGCGCGGGCGAACGTCGTGGGCCTGGTCGGCCTGAGCGAGAACATGCCGAGCGGGTCGGCGGTCCGCCCGGGCGACGTGATCCACAGCCTGTCGGGCCAGACGGTGGAGGTGCTGAACACCGACGCCGAAGGGCGGTTGGTGCTCGCCGACGTCATCTGGTACGCGCAGGACCGGTTCTCGCCGGCATTGACCGTCGATCTGGCGACCCTGACCGGTGCGATCATCGTCGGGTTGGGCCACGAGTATGCCGGGCTGTTCAGCAACGACGACACGCTGGCGACGCGGCTGATCGCGGCCGGCCAGGCGGCCAACGAGCCAGTGTGGCGGATGCCGCTGGCCGAGGCCTACGACAAGCTGATCCGCAGCGACATCGCCGACATGAAGAACATCGGCGGCCGGCCCGGGGGCGCCATCATCGGCGCGCAGTTCATCCAGCGCTTCGTGCGCGGGCCATGGGCGCATCTCGACATCGCCGGCATGGCCTGGGGCACGAAGGACACCGCGACCATTCCGAAGGGCGCCACCGCCTATGGCCTGCGCCTGCTGGACCGGCTGATCGCCGACCACTACGAGGCCGCATGACGCCAGCCTTCGTGCGGCGCAGCACCGCGCCCGTGCGCGCGGTGCCGGTCCCGTTGGGTGCCGCGCCGCCGCGGCCGGAGCAGGCGATGCTGGCCGGGTTCGGCGAGCGGGCCGGGCAGGTTGCGGAGGTGTTGACCCGCAAGCGCCGCCTGCTGCTGATCCGCGCCGACGCAGACCTGGAGGCGGCGGGCGCGCTGGCGGTGGCCCGGCTGCAGGCGGTGCCGCACATCGCGATCGACGCCCGCGGGTTCGTGGCGGCCGACGCCGCCCGGCTCGGGGCCGGCGCGGCGATGCGGGCCTGGCGCTTCCACCGGCTGCTGACCCGGCCCGACCCGGAGCGGCCGGTGTTGGAGCGGGTCGAGGTGATGGTCGATGACCCGAAGGCGGCGCGGGCCGCCTGGGCGTTGCAGGAACCGGGGGTGATGGGCGCGGCGTTCGCACGCGCCTTGGTTGCCGAACCGGGCAACCTGCTGACTCCGGCTGTGTTCGCCGAGCGCCTGCGGCCGCTCGAGGATTACGGCCTGCACCTCGAGGTTCTGGGGCCGGACCGCCTGGCCGCGGAGAAGTTCGGGGGATTGCTGGCCGTCGGGCGGGAGAGCGTGAACCCGCCCTGCCTCGCGGTGCTGCGCTGGGACGGGCACCCTGTCGCCGGTACGGCCACGGCCCCGGTGCTGTTCGTGGGCAAAGGGATCACGTTCGACACGGGCGGCGTGTGCATCAAGCCGGCCGCGCCGATGTGGGAGATGCGGGCGGACATGGCGGGGGCCGCCACCTGCGCCGGGGTAATGTTGGCGCTGGCGCTGCGCCGCTCGCCGGCCCCGGCAATGGCCATCATGGCGCTGGCCGAAAACATGGTCGGCGCCGACAGCTATCGGCCCGGCGACGTGCTGCGGCTGCAGAACGGCACCACCGTGGAGATCGTCGACACGGACGCGGAGGGCCGGCTGGTGCTGGCCGACGCACTCGCCTGGGGCATCGCGACAGCCGGCCCGCAGGCAGTCGTCGACCTGGCCACGCTGACGGGCAGCATCATCACCGCGCTCGGGCATCATATGGCCGGGCTTTTCGCGACCGACGACGTGCTCGCCGCACACTTGTCTGCCGCAGGGGCGGGGGTGGACGAGCGTGTCTGGCGCATGCCGCTTTCGGCAGCCTACCGAGACGCCCTGCAAAGCGACATCGCCGACGTGCGGCAGTGCGCGGAGGGACAGATGCAGCCGGATGCCTGCCATGCGGCCGTGTTCCTGCGCGGCTTCGTCGGCGACGTGCCTTGGGCGCACCTGGACATCGCCGGCGTGGAAAGCCGCGAAACGGCAAGCGACCGGTATGCGCAGGGCCCCACGGGCTGGGGCGTGCGCCTGCTCGACCGGCTGATGCAGGACCGCTACGAGGATCCGCAGCGGGCCTGAACGAGGGCTGGCGTCACGGCTTGGCGGGCGCACCGGCGATGCAGCGGGCCAGCGCACGGATCGCGTCGTGGGAGCCCTGAAGCGGCTCCTCGTAGGACCCGCCGTCGAAGTCGACGGTCACGGCCTTGCCCGCGCCAAGGGCGGCGAAGTCGTCGTCCGGGTCGCTGACCGGCATCACCAACATGACCGCGCTGGTCGCGATCCCCGTCACGGTCTTGGACTTGCCGCCGTCAACGTGGAACTTGGCCTCATACTGCTGGTCCTTCGTCAGCCCGGCGTCCGGCTCCGAGACGATCAGGAACGTATGCTGGTCCGTATCGGCCGCGAAGCCGACGGCGGACTTGTCCTCGAACTGCCACATCGCCGCACAGGTGTGGGAGCCGTCGGCGTTGGCCGACAAGTGGACCTTCCAGCCATGCACGTCGATCGTCTGGCCCACCCCCTGCGCCCGGGCACCGGCCCCCAGCAGGAGCAGCATCGCGGCGAGCGTGACGGTGCGCATCGTTCGGTTCCTTGCGAGCTTGAGACGCCATGCCGATCTTGGGTCAGCCAGGGAGAAAACGCCAGCGACCGCTGGACAGCCGGGCACGATCGGGCGTCCCTTCGGCCATGCCCAAGCAACTTCACCTGCACGCCTTCGAGATGAATTGCATCGGCCATATCCAGCAGGGGTTGTGGACCCATCCGCGCGACCGTTCGACGGACTATGCCGACCTTGGCCACTGGGTCGACCTCGCGCGGCTGCTGGAACGCGGGCTGTTCGATGGCCTGTTCCTGGCGGACGTGCTCGGCGTCTATGACGTGTTCGGCGGCAGCGCGGACGGTGCCATCCGCCACGCGGTGCAGGTGCCGGTCAACGACCCGATGTTGCTGGTGCCGGCGATGGCACACGCGACCACGCATCTCGGTTTCGGCGTCACGGCCAATCTCAGCTACGAGGCCGCCTACGTCTTCGCGCGCCGCATGTCGACGCTCGATCATCTGACGCGCGGCCGGATCGGCTGGAACGTGGTCACGGGCTACCTCGACAGTGCGGCGCGGGCGATGGGCCGCGCGCAGCAGGTCGCGCATGACGACCGCTACGACATCGCCGACGACTACATGGCTGCCGTCTACAAGCTATGGGAAGGCAGCTGGGCCGACGACGCCGTGCGCGCCGACCGGACGAGCGGCGTCTATGCCGACCCCTCGCGCGTGAGGGCGGTGCGGCACGACGGGCCGCATGTTCGGCTGGACGGCGTGCACCTCTCGGCGCCATCGCCGCAGCGGACGCCGGTGCTGTATCAAGCCGGATCGAGCGAACGGGGCCGGCGGTTCGCCGGGCAGCATGCGGAGTGCGTGTTCCTGAACGGCGGCCCGGTGGCGCAGGTGCGCGAACACGTCGACGCGATCCGCGCGGCGACGGTTGCCGCCGGGCGCGCTGTCCTGGACGTGAAGGCGTTCATGGGCGTCAGCATCGTCGTCGCCGAGACGGCGGCGCTGGCGCGGGCGAAATTCGAAGACTACCGCCGCCATGCCTCGCCCGAGGGCGCGCTGGTACACGCCTCGGCGAGCATGGGGATCGACCTGGCCGCCTATGGCATGGACGACCCGATCGGGGCCGCGCCGACCCAGGCAATCGTCAGCAACCTGGCGGCGATGGCGGCCCAGGGGATGACCAAGCGCAAGCTGCTGGACCGCATGGTGCTCGGCAGCCGGCAAGTGCCGATCGTGGGCGATGGCGAGCATGTGGCCGAATCGCTGGTCGAATTGGCGGAGTCGACGGGCGTCGACGGCTTCATCCTGTCCCGGACGGTGGTCCCGGAGTGTTTCCTGGACGTGATCGAACTCGTGGTTCCCGCCTTGCAGCGGCGCGGCGCCTACAAGACGGCCTACAGCGGCGGGACCCACCGGAAGCAGCTATTCGGCGCCGACCGGCTGCCCGGGACGCACCCTGCGGCAGCCGCGCGATGGCCGGATTGAGCCGGGCACGGCACGCCGCGTTAGACAGTTCCTGACGAAACCATGCGCTTTCCGACCCGCCTGCGCTGGTAGTCTGCGCCGGCATTTGAATACATCGCCGAACAGCGGACCCCCATGCTCATTTGGCCTTCTACCATCGCGCTGCTCAGCACGTCCGCACTCGTATTGGCGGGCTGCGCGGACACGCCGGCCGCCCCGCCAGCGGCCGACGCCACGCCTGCGGTGGCCACGCAATTCATCCGGCTGAACCCGCCCAAGCTGCGGCTGCACCGGCCCGACCGGTGCAAGCTGGCGCGGGTCGATCTCAAGGCCGACCGGGTGACCGAGCTGTTCCAGCAGTTCCACGCCGAGCAGGCGGGCGCCGACGCGGACGTGGCCGCCGCTCCGGCCGCGTCGCCCCCCTGCCAACCCCGAGCGCGATAGGCCGAAATGGATCACACCTATTCGCTCGAGCGGCCGACGGCGCCGCTCTCACCCGACCTGGCCGAGAAGTCGGCCCGCGTCGCATCCTTCCTCGCCGGCGGCGGGCGCGGGGTCGTGCTCTCGGGCCCGAAGGGAGCCGGCAAGTCGGCGATCGTCGACCAGCTCGTCGCGGGAACAGCCGGGCGCGTGCTCCGGATCTCGAACCAGGGCCATGGGCCGCTCGATCTTGCGGCCATGCTGCACCAGCTCGGCCAGGCGCCCGTCGAGGAGGCGGACGAACAAGGCCTGTTCCTCCGCACGCTGGCCGCCATGGCGTACGAGGACTACTCGGCGGTGCTCGCCGTCGAGGACGCGCACACGTTAACGGGCTTTGCCCTATCGGCCCTGTCGCGGGTGCCGGGACTGGGCGGGCCCGACCTGCCCGGCATGATCCTGGTGCTGTCCGGTGAGCCGGCCCTGCTGGCGAAGCTGGCCGCCCCCGGGCTGGAGCAGTTGCGCAACTCGCGCCGCACGCTGCTCCTGAAGCTGCCCGGCGGAGCCAGGCCGCACGACGCTCCGGCGCCGACCGGCGCCGACGTCGGAAGCGTGGCCGAGCCGCTCGGGCACCTCGACCCGGCTCCCCGCCGGGGCCGGCGGCAGCTTGTTGCGCGCGACCTTCGCCTGGTCGCGCTCGCCGCCGTCGCGGGCGGCGTTCTGACGGGCGGCTGGTTCGCCTGGCAGCAGCCCTGGGTCGCCACCCAACCCCTTGCGTCGTTCGAGAGCGAGGCGGCGTCGCCACCGCCGGCCACCGTCCAACGAACGGATGCGCCATCCGAACCGGGGCCGACCTCGCCGCCCGGACCGGCAGCCAGTGCTCCTGAGGTGCCCTCTGCTGCGCACCTGCAGGCGCCGCCGGGAATGCCCGCCGCCAGTCCCGCCCGGTTGCCGGCGCTCCCGGGGCCGCCCATCCCCGACGCCCCGGCGCCAGGGCGCTCGGCCGAGGCGCTACGGCGCGAGTTCAACGCCTTCCTCGACCGCTCGGGCCGCGACACGGCCGCGCTCACGCCCGCAAAGCGCGACGTTCTGTTCCAGGACTACCTGCGCTGGAACGCACGGTCGTCGGCACGGCCGGCTGCCGGGCCATGACGCCCAGGCCAACGGACCAGGACCGAGGCCGCGGCGGACTGCCCTAACCCAGCGGCCCTAGCCCTGCGGCGGCCGGCTTTCACCTGCGATGAGCCCCAGCGCCGCCATCGTGTCCTCCGTCAGGTCGATCGACACGGACGCCAGGTTCTCCCGCAGGTGGTCCACCGACGAGGTTCCCGGAATGAGCAGGATATTCGGCGCGCGGCGGAGCAGCCAAGCGAGAGCGACCTGCATCGGCGTGGCCCCAAGCCGGGCAGCGACGTCGTCGAGCGCCGCCGATTGGAGCGGGCTGAACCCGCCAAGCGGGAAGAACGGCACATAGGCGATGCCGGCCGCGGCCAGCGTGTCGACCAGCGCGTCGTCGCCCCGGTGCGCGAGGTTGAACTGGTTCTGGACGCAGACGATGTCGGCGATGCGCCTGCCCTCGGCGACCTGGCTGGGCAGGGCGTTGCTCAGGCCGATATGGCGCACCAGACCCTGCCGTTGCAGGTCGGCAAGGGCGGCGAGTGGCGCCTCGATCGAGCCTTCGGCCGGGCCGTGGGCGCTGAACATAAGGCGGAGATTGACAACCTCGAGCACGTCCAGCCCGAGGTTGCGGAGGTTGTCGTGGACCGCGCTGATGAGCTCGGCAGACGAGGACGCCGGGTCCCAGGAGCCGCCGGGGCCACGGCGGGCACCGACCTTCGTCACGATGACGAGGTTGTCGGGATATGGGTGCAGCGCCTCGTGGATGAGCTGGTTGGTCAGATGCGGGCCGTAGAAGTCGCTGGTGTCGATATGGTCGATCCCGCTCGCCACCGCCTCGCGCAGAACGGCGATCGCGCCGTCGCGGTCCCTGGGCGGCCCGAACACGCCGGGTCCGGCGAGCTGCATTGCGCCATACCCCATCCGCGTCACGGTGCGTGCTCCAAGGATGAACGTTCCGGCCTTGCCGATCGTGACCATCGCCTGTCTCCTGCTAGTGGGTGCCGTAACTGGGTAGACAGCCGCCGCCCGATAATGGGGTATGATCGGCACGGGCTGTGCGGGCTGGCGAACAATGGCGGTCGATCTGGATGACCTGGCTGCACTCATGGCCGTCGCCCGCGCCGGCGGGTTCCGCGAGGGCGCGCGGGCCAGCAACGGGAGTGCTTCGAACCTCAGCGAGGCCGTGCGCCGCCTGGAGGTCGGGCTCGGGGTTCGGCTGCTGAACCGGACGACGCGAAGCGTGGCGCCGACCGAGGCGGGCGCGCGCCTGATCGAACGGCTCGGCCCCGCGCTGAGCGAGATCGAGGCCGCGCTGGACGTGGTCAACAACTTCCGTGATCGGCCGGCCGGGACGCTGCGCTTGAACGTGCCGGTCAGCGCGGCAAGGCTCGTGCTGCCGGCCATCGTGCCGGACTTCCTGGCCGCTTACCCCGATATCCAGCTCGATGTCGTCGCCGAAGACGGGTTCGTCGACGTGCTCGCCGCCGGTTGCGACGCGGGCATCCGCTACGACGAACGTCTCGAGCAGGACATGATCGCGGTGCCGATCGGGCCGCGCGAGCAGCGCTTCGCCGCCGCGGCATCGCCGGCCTACCTCGCCCGCCGGGGACATCCCGGCCATCCGCGCGACCTCCTTGGACATGCCTGCATCCGCGGCCGGTTTCCCAGCGGCGCAATGACCACCCCCTGGGAGTTCGAACGGGATGGGCAACTCGTGCGCGTCGAGCCGGGCGGTCCGCTCATCGTGCGCGTCGGCGCCGCGACCGATCTCGCCGTCGATGCGGCGGTCGGCGGCACCGGCATCATCTACCTGTTCGAGGCTTGGCTTCGGCCACATCTCGATTGCGGCGCCCTGCAACCCGTCCTCGAACCCTGGTGGCTGCGTTTCTCGGGACCGTTCCTGTACTACCCCGGCCGCCGCCACCTCCCGGCGCCGCTCCGCGCCTTTGTCGACTTCATCGGCGCACGCCGCGCTCCAGCGTAACGAACGGCCGCCTTCAGCGCAGTCTCATTGACGCGACGCGCCACGGATCGGAGCCACGTTGTTTAGTTGACATGGTTAGTGACCCGTGCGTCACTAAACACCTCGACGGCTCGCCGGACGAGTGCGGCGGGCCGAGTGGGCCGGTTGCACTCGTGCCGCGCCGCCGGCGATGTGCGGTTCGGCTGATGAGACAATGAACGAGGCTGCCCAAGGCGGCCCTTGCGGGAGGAGCGGATATGAAACGAATGTTGCTTTCGGCTGCGTGCGCCCTGGCCGGGCTCGTAGCGATCGGTGCGGCGCCCGCACAGGCGCAGGGTAAATCCCTGACGCTGTGCTGGGCGGCGTGGGACCCGGCCAACGCCCTTGTGGAGCTGGGCAAAGGCTTCACCGCCAAGTCGGGCATCGCGATGAAGTACGAGTTCGTGCCGTGGACCAGCTACGCCGACCGTTTCGTCAACGAGCTGAACTCGCACGGCGCGCTGTGCGACCTGATCATCGGCGACAGCCAGTGGATCGGCGGCTCGGCCGAGAACGGGCATTACGTGAAGCTGAACGACTTCTTCGACAAGGAACACCTGTCGATGAACGACTTCATGCCGGCGACGGTGCTGGCGTATTCCGAGTGGCCGAAGAACACGCCGAACTATTGGGCGCTGCCGGCGATGGCCGACGTGGTCGGCTGGACCTACCGCAAGGACTGGTTCGCCCGCCCCGACATCCGCGCCGACTTCAAGGCTAAGTACAACCGTGAGCTGGAGCCGCCCAAGACCTGGGACGAGCTGCTCGAGACGTCCCGTTTCTTCACCGGCCGCAGCATCGACGGCAAGAAGGTGTACGGCACGTATATCTATTCGGAGCGGGGCTCCGAGGGCATCACGATGGGCGTGACGAACGCCATGCTCGCCTATGGTTTCAAGTACGAAGACCCGGCCAAGCCGTATCACATGGACGGCTTCGTCAACTCGCCCGGCGCGGTCAAGGGGCTCGAAGTGTATAAAGAGCTGTTCAAGTGCTGCCAGCCCGCCGGCCTGACCAACGCGTACATGTCCGAGGGCCTCGACGCGTTCAAGTCGGGCCAGGTGGCGATGCAGATGAACTTCTTCGCCTTCTTCCCCGGCCTGTACAAGGACCCGGACGTCGGCGGCGAGAAGATCGGCTTCTTCGTCAACCCGGCCGGTCCCGCCGGGCAGTTCGCCCAGCTCGGCGGACAGGGCATCTCCGTCGTGTCCTACTCAAAGAACCGGGACGCCGCGCTGGAGTATATCAAGTGGTTCGCCCAGCCGGACGTGCAGCAGAAATGGTGGGAGCTGGGCGGCTATTCCGCGCTGAAGGCGGTGGTGCAGAAGCCCGGGTTCGCGGAGAGCGCGCCCTTCGCGCCGGCTTTCCTGAAATCGATGGACGTGATGGTCGATTTCTGGGCCGAGCCGCTCTACGTCGACCTGCTGCTGTCGATGCAGAAGCGTGTCCATGACTACGTCGTCGCCGACCAGGGCACCGCCAAGGGCGCGCTCGACCTGCTCGTGAAGGACTGGGTGAAGGTGTTCAAGGACGAAGGCAAGGACATCCAGTAGCAGCGAATGGCCCCGCCCGCCGGACGGGCGGGGCCGAGCCGGAGACCGCACCCGATGTCCGCCACCGTCGAACGACCGCCCGCCATGGCGCCGCGCCTGGCCAGGCCCAGCCTGTCCCGTCACGTCCGCGGCCTATCGGACCGCAGCCTCGCCTGGATGTTCATCACTCCGGTGATGCTGCTGTTGCTGGCCATCAACATCTTCCCGCTGATCTGGGCCGTCCGGCTGTCGTTCACCAACTACAAGTCCAACCGCCCGAACGCGCCGCTGCGCTTCGTCGGTCTCGACAACTACACCGACATCCTCTCCGACCCGGACGTGTGGCACGCGATGCAGGTCACGGCCCACTTCGTCGTCTGGACCATCCTGCTGCAGATGCTGCTGGGCTTCGGCCTCGCGCTGCTGATCAACCGCAAGTTCCGCGGCCACGGGTTCTGGACCACCGTGATCCTGCTGCCGATGATGCTGTCCCCGGCCGTCGTCGGCAACTTCTGGACCTTCCTGTTCCAGCCGCAGATCGGCGGCTTCAACAACGTCGTCGCCTTCGTCACCGGCGCCGACCCGCGCAGCTTCCAGATGATCGGCGACGTCGGGCTCGCGCCCTGGACCATCATCCTCGTCGATACCTGGATGTGGACGCCGTATGTCATGCTGATCTGCCTGGCCGGCCTGCGCTCGATCCCCGAGGACATCTACGAGGCGGCGGAGGTCGACCGCGCTTCCCCGCTGCGGCAGTTCTGGACCATCACCCTGCCGATGGTGCTGCCGTTCCTGATGCTGGCCGTGCTGTTCCGCGGCATCGAGAACTTCAAGATGTTCGACATGGTGAACCTGCTGACCTCCGGCGGCCCCGGGTCCATCACGGAGCTGGCGTCCATCAGCCTCAAGCGCGAGGCGTTCGAGAAGTGGCGCACCGGCTACTCCTCGGCGTTCGCGATCATCCTGTTCGTGACGGTGTTCGGGGCGGCCAACATCTACGTCAAGACGCTCAACCGGGTGAAGCAGCGGTGAGCGGCCTGCAGTCCGCACGTTCGATCGTCGAGGCGTCGCCGCGCAGCCGGGCCGTGGCCGGCCTCGTGGTCGTGCTCTATGCCCTGATTACGGTGGCGCCGCTGCTCTGGATCGGCGCGACCTCGTTCAAGTCGCCGTCGGACGCGATCTCCTACCCGCCCAAGATCCTGTTCCAGCCGACGTTGGAGGGCTGGGTGAACCTGTTCACCGTCCGCACGCGCCAGCCGCCCGAGTTCCTGGCCAGCCTGCCGCCGCCGGAGCACTGGTGGGAAAAGCTGGTGCGGTCGCACGACATGGTCATCGCCGGGCCGTCGAAGGTCGTGCCGCGCTTCGTCAACTCGCTCGTCGTCGGGTTCGGCTCCACCTTCCTGGCTGTGCTGCTCGGCACGCTTGCGGCCTACGGCTTCTCCCGTTTTCGTATCCCGCTGGCGGACGACCTGCTGTTCTTCATCCTGTCCACCCGGATGATGCCGCCCATCGCCGTCGCAATCCCGATCTACCTGATGTATCGCGAGCTCGGCCTGAACGACACCTACATGGGGCTGATCCTGCTCTACACCGCGGTCAACTCGTCCCTCTCGGTCTGGCTGCTCAAGGGCTTCATGGACGAGATCCCGCGCGAGTACGAGGAGGCGGCGCTGGTCGACGGCTACACGCGGCTGCAGGCGTTCCGGAAGGTCGTGCTGCCGCAGGCCATCACCGGCATCGCGGCGACGGCCATTTTCTGCCTGATCTTCTCCTGGAACGAGTATGCCTTCGCCCTGTTGCTCACGAGCGGCAACGCGCAGACGATGCCGCCCTTCATCCCGTTCATCATCGGCGAGGGCGGGCAGGACTGGCCGGCGGTCGCCGCCGCGACCACGTTGTTCCTGGTGCCGATCGTCGCCTTCACCGTCATCCTCCGCCGCCACCTGCTGCGCGGCATCACCTTCGGGGCGGTCCGTAAATGAGCCAGCAACGCAGCCTGCTGGGCCGGGTGTTCCGGCGCGGCCCGTGGGAGAACGTCGCCACCGCCCTGGTCGCCGCCGGCGTCGTGATGCTGACGCAGCCCTTCTCGCTCGACCTGTACGGCTGGTCGTTCACCGCGACGCTGACGGGCGTGGTGCTGTTCCTCATTGTCACCAAGTTCCCGGCCTAGGCGATGGCGGAAATCCGGGTCGAGCACCTGCACAAGTCGTTCGGTGCCTTCACCGCGGTGCGCGACTCCAGCTTCACCGTGCCGGACGGGTCGTTCTTCTGCCTGCTCGGCCCGTCGGGCTGCGGCAAGACCACGACGCTGCGGATGATCGCCGGGCTCGAGCTGCCGACCGCCGGGCGCATCCTGCTCGGCGGCCGCGACGTGACCGGCAAACGCGCCTCCGAGCGGGACATCGCCTTCGTGTTCCAGCTTTTCGCGCTTTATCCGCACATGAACGTCCGCCGGAACATCGCCTATCCGCTGGTCTCGACCGGCGTGCCCAGGGCCGAGGTGAAGGAGCGTGTCGAGGAGGTCGGCCGCATCCTGCGCATCGGTCATCTGTTGGATCGACCGATCTCCGGCCTCTCGGGCGGTGACCGGCAGCGCGTGGCGCTCGGGCGGGCCATCGTGCGCCGCCCGCTCGCCTTCCTGATGGACGAGCCGCTGGGCGCGCTCGACGCCGAGTTCCGCCACCTGATGTGCACGGAGCTGCGCATGCTGCACGACCGCATCGAGGCCACGACGGTCTACGTCACGCACGACCAGATGGAGGCCATGGCGCTGGCCGACCAGATCGCGGTCATGAACGGCGGCGTCGTCGAGCAGCTCGACACCCCGCGCGCCATCTACGCCCGGCCCGCCACCGTGTTCGTCGCCTCGTTCATCGGCTCCCCCGCCATGAACCTCCTGCCCTGCCATGACGCCCTGCAGCCCGGCCGCCGCCAGCTGCGCCTGGGCGCCGCCGATATCGCCATCCCCGACCCGCGCGAGGCGCTGGACGAGCGGCAGCTCGTGCTGGGCGTCCGCCCGGAACACGTTCGGCTGAGCGACGCGGGCGCGCTGCGGGGCGAGGTGTTCGGGACCGAGTACCTCGGCTCGACCCAGATCGTCAGCGTCACCACGGCCCACGGCCTGGTCCGCGCCCGCCTGCCGGCCAGCACGAGGGCGGAGGCCGGCGACCAGGTCGGGCTGACCTTCGTGCCCGACAAGCTCTCGGTGTTCGACGCCGCGTCGGGCCGGGCCGTCCAGACCGCCATGCACGACCCGGCGCCGGCCCTGGAGCCCGCCCATGGCTGAGCTGGCGCTCGCCGCCGTCTCCAAGCGCTTCGGCACGACAGAAGCAGTGTCGGACCTGTCGCTCATCGTCGATGACGGCAGCTTCGTGGTGCTGCTGGGCCCGACCGGGGCGGGCAAGACCACGGTGCTGCGCGTCGCCGCCGGGCTGGAGCGGCCGGACCATGGCACCGTGCGGATCGGCGGCCAGGACGTCACTCGCGCCCCCCCGGCAGCGCGCGACGTGGTGTTCGTGTTCCAGCAATACTCGCTCTATCCGCACCTGTCGGTGTTCGACAACCTGGCCTTCCCGCTGCGCGCGCCGGGCCGGCGCCTGGACGCGGACAGCATCCGCCGCAAGGTGGGAGAGGTCGCGGACCTGCTGCACATCGCCGACAAGCTCGACCAGCGCGTGACCCGGCTCTCGGGCGGCCAGATGCAGCGCGTGGCGATCGGCCGCGCCCTCGTCCGCGACCCGCTGGTCCACCTGATGGACGAACCGTTGTCGTCCCTGGATGCCAAGCTGCGCGGCGAGTTGCGGATCGAACTGAAACGCATTCAGCGGGAGCTGGGCGCGACCGTCCTCTATGTGACGCACGACCAGACCGAGGCGATGACCCTGGCCAGCAAGATCGGCGTGATGGAGGGCGGCCGGCTGGTGCAGACCGGAACGCCGCGCGACATCTACGAGAACCCGGTCAACATCACCGTCGCCGCACGGCTCGGCAGCCCGCCCATCAACATCGTCCCGCGCCGCCTGTTCCCCGGCGTCGGCGGCCCGGCCCAGGCCACCCAGGTCGGCGTCCGCACCGAGCACGCGCGCATCGGCCCGCCCGTCCAGGGCGCCCCGGCGGGCCGCGTCACCTGGGTCGAACATCTGGGCGAGCAGGACCACCTCCACCTCAAGCTCGACGGCGCCGACCTGGTCGTGCTGGCCGATCCAGAGGCAGGCCTGGCCGCGGGTGACGAGGTCGCCGTGTCGCTCGCCGCCCCGTTGTTATTCGACGCCGCGGGCGAGCGGGTGCGCGCGTGACGCCGGCCCTTGCCCCGGCCATCACGCCGGACCGGCTGCACCGGCTGATCGTCGCCGTGTCCGACGCGGTCGTCGCCCATGAGAACGAACTGACGGCGCTGGACCAGGCTGTCGGCGATGGCGACCACGGCCTGAACATGCGTCGCGGGTTCGAGTCGCTGCGGAGCGACGCCGAAGCCCTGTCGCGAAAGCCCCTTCCGGACGCGCTGCAGGCGATCGGCACCCAGCTCGTCATGACGGTGGGCGGCGCGTCCGGCCCGCTCTACGGCACCTTGATGATGGCGCTCGGCAAGGGCATCACGCCCGAAGGCACGAACTTCCCGGACGCGTTCGCGGCCGCCGTCGCGGCGGTGATGGCCCGCGGCAAGTCCCAGCCCGGGCAGAAGACGATGCTGGACGTGCTGGCGCCGGTGCAGGCGGCCGTCACCGCCGGCGGCGAGGGGCTGGTTGGGCGCCTGCCCGCGCTTGCAGAACAGGCGGCCGCGGCGACGGCGCCGATCCGCGCGACCCGCGGCCGGGCGTCGTTCCTGGGCGAGCGGTCGGTCGGCCACGTCGACCCCGGCGCGCGCTCGGCGGCATTGATCGTCTCGGCCGGCTGCGGCGCTTGGGAGGCCTGAGGGTGGCCAATGTCGGGATCGTTATCGTGTCGCACTCGCGCAAGGTCGCCGAGGGCGCCGCGGACATGGTGCGGCAGATGGTCGGCGACAGCGTCCCCCTGGCATGTACCGGCGGCGACCCGGGCGGCGGCCTGGGCACCAGCGCGCAATCGATCCTCGATGCGATCGGCGCAGCCTGGTCGGAGGCGGGGGTCGCGATCCTGGTCGACCTCGGCGGCGCCGAGACGAACAGCGAGATGGCGGTCGAGATGCTGGCACCCGAGCGCCGCGGCCGGGTCGTCGTCTGCAATGCGCCCATCGTGGAGGGCGCCGTGCTCGCCGCAGCCGAGGCATCGGGCGGGTCGCCGCTGGACGCGGTCCGCCGCGTGGCCGAGGAGCTTTCGCCGCAATGACCGGCACGCGGGCCGCCCACATTGTCAGCCAGGGTGCCGCCGCGGTCGTGAACGCCATCGGCTTGCACGCCCGCCCCTCCGTCAAGCTGACCCAGCTCGCCAAGACCTTTGCCTGCCGGGTCGAGGTCGCGTTGTCGGCCGAGGGCCCGTGGGTGGACGCGAAAAGCCCCGTCAAGGTCATGCGCTTGAGCGCGCCCTGCGGCGCCACGCTGCATGTCCGCTCGACGGGCGCCGGTGCCGAGCGGGCTGCGGCGGCGATCCTGTCCTTGGTCCGCGACGGCTTCGGCGAAGCGGCCGAGCCGCCGCCCAAGGCCGCCCATGGCTGAGCTGCGGATCGCCGGGCAGGGCGCGGCCCCAGGCCTCGCGCGCGGCACGTTGAGCGTATTGGACGCGCCACGGCAGCAGACCAGCCGCCCGGCCGGCGCCCCGGCCGAGGAGCGGGCGCAGTTGCTCCGCGCCCTCGACCGCGCCCGTGCGGAGCTGGAGGCGCTGGCCGAAGCGACGGGCGGCGAGGCGGCCGGCATGCTCGGCTTCCAGGCCGCCATGCTGGCCGACGACGAGCTGGCCCGCCCGGCCCTGGACGCCGTGGCCGCGGGCATGTCCGCCCCGGCCGCATGGCAGCAGGCGATGGCGGCCGAGGCGGCCGCCTATGCCGGGTCCGGCAACCCGGTCCTGGCCGCCCGCACTGCCGACCTCGACGACATGCGCGACCGCGTGCTCGGGCATCTGGGGCCGATCGCCGCGAACGGCGCCCCGCCACCGGGGGCGGTGATCCTGGCGGGCGACCTGTCCCTGTCCCGCTTCCTCGCCCTGGACTGGTCGAGCGGCGGCGCGATCGTGCTGCGGCGCGGCAGCCCGGCGGGCCATGTCGCGATGCTGGCCCGCGCGCGCAACGTCCCGATGGTGGTGGGCGTGGGCGCAGCCGGCACCGGCCCCGACCTCGCCGGGCGGGAGGCGCTGGTCGATGCGGGCAGCGGCGACGTGACGCTCGATCCGGACGACGCCACCCGCGCCGCCTTCGCCGCCCGGCTCGCCACGCACCAGGCCGCGCGGACGCAGGCGGCCGGCTTCCGGGCCGCCCGCGCCAGGACCGCCGACGGGACCGGCATCGCGGTGCATCTCAACATCGGCGACGCGGCGGAGCTGGACGGCCTCGACCCGGCACTCTGCGACGGCATTGGCCTGGTGCGGACGGAGCTGCTGTTCCACGGCGCCGCCGCCGGCCTCCCGGACGAGGACGCGCAACATGCCGTCTATCAGCGCATCCTCGCCTGGGCACAGGGCCGTCCGGTCGTCATCCGCGCGCTGGACGCCGGCGGCGACAAGCCCATCCCGGGGCTCACGCCCGACGGCGAGAGCAATCCGTTCCTCGGCTTGCGCGGCGTGCGCCTGCTGTTGCGCCACCCCGCGCTGTTCCGCACGCAGCTGCGCGCCCTGGCCCGGGCCGCGGCGCAGGGCGACCTGCGGGTGATGCTGCCGATGGTCACGGTTCCCGAGGAACTCGTCGCCGCACGCACTTTGCTGGACGTGGTCATGGACGAGTTGCAGCAGGCGGGGGTCCCGGCCCGCCGCCCGATGCTCGGCATCATGATCGAGGTCCCGGCGGCGGCAATCGCGGTTGACCGCTTCGATGCCGCGTTCTTCTCGGTCGGCTCCAACGACCTCACCCAATACGTCACGGCCGCCGGCCGCGACAACGGCGCGGTCGCGAATCTGGCCGACCCGCTCAATCCCGCCGTCCTCAGCTTGATCCAGATCGTGGCCCGCCACGGCCGGGGAAGCGGCCGCGCCGTCGGCCTCTGCGGCGATGCGGCCGGCGATCCGCGCTGCATCGGCGCCCTGCTGGCGGCCGGCCTTCGCTCGCTCTCGGTGGCGCCGGACGCGGTCGGGCGCACGAAGCAAGCCATCGCGTCGGTCCGGCTGGACCAGGTCGCGCCATGAGCGACGGCGGTGCCGGCGGCGCGGTGACCGACTACAAGCGCCTGCTGCAGACGGTCTGCGACAACCGCCCGTCCGGCACGCGCGGGCGCCTCGCCGCGGCCCTCGGCACCAACCGCTCGTTCGTGTCGCAACTCGTCAGCCCGGCCTACGCCATGCCGATCCCGGCGCAGCACCTCGCCGCCATCTTCGACGTTTGCCGCTTCTCTCCCACCGAACGGGCCGCCTTCCTCGATGCCTACGACCGCGCCCACCCGAACCGGCGGGAGTCAGGCGCCGGCGAGACCCGTACCCGCACCGTCACACTCCGCGTCGCCGATCTCGGCGACCCTGGCCAGAACCACGCGGTCGACGAGATGCTGGCCGAGTACGCCCGTCAACTGGTTCGGTTCGCCACGGCCTTGGGCGCCGAGCGCCGGGCGGACGACGGCGCGCGAGGCCGGGACGCATGAAGAAGCTGATCAACGCGCCCGGCACGGTGCTCGCCGAAAGCCTCGACGGCTTCGCTGCCGCCCATGCGGACCTCGTCACCCTCGGCGCACAGCGCAAGTTCGTCCGCCGGCGCACGCTCACGCCGGGGAAGGTCGCGCTGATATCCGGCGGCGGCTCCGGCCACGAGCCGATGCACGTCGGCTTCGTCGGCCATGGCATGCTGGACGCCGCTTGCCCGGGCGAGGTGTTCACCTCGCCCACGCCCGACCAGATGCTTGCCGCGATCGACGGCGTGGACACCGGCGCCGGCTGCCTGTTCATCGTCAAGAACTACGAAGGCGACGTCATGAACTTCGACATGGCGTCCGAGATGGCGCCCGGCATGGTCGAGACCCTCGTGGTGGGCGACGACGTGGCGGTCGAGGACGCGGCCGACACGACCGGCCGCCGCGGCGTTGCAGGCACCTTGGTGGTCGAGAAATGCGTTGGCGCGGCGGCGGAGCGCGGCCACGACGTGGGGCAGCTGATCGCGCTCGGGCAGCGGGTCAGCGCCGTCACCCGCACCATGGGCGTCGCGCTTACGTCCTGCATCGTCCCGGCCGCGGGGCAGCCGACCTTTCGCCTGGCCGAGGACGAGATCGAGATGGGCGTCGGCATCCACGGCGAGCCGGGCCGGCGGCGCGCGAAGATGGCCTCCGCCCAGGCCTTGGCCGACGAGATGCTGGACACGATCCTGCGCGACCTCGCGCCGGGTCCCGCGGCCGAGGTCCTGTTGCTCGTCAACGGCTACGGCGGGACGCCGCTGATGGAGCTCTATCTGATGACCCATTGCGCCAATCGCCGGCTGCAAGCCGCAGGGCTGACCGCGACCCGTTTCCTGACCGGGTCGTACGTGACCTCCATCGAGATGGCGGGCTGCTCGATCACCGTCACGCTGCTCGACGACGAGCTGCGGGACCTGTGGGACGCGCCGGTGCGAACCGCCGCGCTCCGCTGGGGGATGTAGGGATGCGGCAGCAGGACGCCGGGACAACACAAGGAGTGGCGGCATGAAGAAGCTCATCAACAACCCCGGCGCCGTCGTGCGCGAGATGCTGGAGGGCGCCGTCGCCCGTGTGCCGTTTCAGGCCGTGTTGGCGAACGAGACCGTGGTCGTGCGCCGTCCCCTGCCCACTGGCGCCATGCCGTGGCCCGTCGCCGTCATGTCGGGCGGCGGCAGCGGGCACGAGCCGGCCCATGCCGGCTATGTCGGTGACGGCATGCTGGCGGCCGCGGTCGCCGGCGCCGTGTTCACCTCACCCAGCGTCGACGACGTGCTCGCCGGGCTGCGCGCGGTCGCGGGCCCGTCCGGCACGCTCATGATCGTCAAGAACTACACCGGCGACCGGCTCAACTTCGGCCTTGCCGCCGAGATCGCCCGCGCCGAAGGCCTCGCGGTCGAGATCGTGGTCGTGGCCGACGACGTCGCGTTGCGCGACACGGTCGAGCGGAGCCGCCGCCGCGGCATCGCTGGCACCGTGCTGGTCCACAAGGTGGCCGGCGCGGCCGCGGCCGCCGGCCTGCCGCTGCCAGAGGTCGCCGCCCTTGCGCGCCGGGCCGCGGACGGCCTGGGCTCCATGGGCGTCGCGCTGGACGGCTGCACCCTGCCCGGCGCCGAACAGGGCGGCTTCGCGCTTTCCGACGACGAGGTCGAGCTGGGGCTGGGCATCCACGGCGAACCCGGCGTCACCCGGACCACGATGAAGCCCGCCGACGAGCTGGCCGGCATCCTGCTTGCCGCCATCGCCGACGACCTGGCGCTGACCAAGGGCGAGCCGGTCGCGCTGCTCGTCAACGGCCTGGGCGGCACGCCGGCGATGGAGCTGGACATCATGCTGCGTGCGGCCCTCGCCGACCTGCGCGCGCGCGGGGTGGAGGTTGCCCGGGCCTGGTGCGGCACGCTGCTCTCGGCGTTGGACATGCCCGGCTGCTCCATCTCGGTGATGCGACTCGACGACCAGCTCACCGCTTTGCTGGACGCGCCCACCAATGCCCCCGCCTGGCCTGGCCCCGGCCGGCTCAACGACCAGGTGGTCCTGCCCGCTCGCCTCGTGGCCATCGCCGAGCCGCCGCGCGGGCCGGCAACTCTGGCGCGCGGCCAAAATCTCCAAACCGCCGCCGCCGCCGCTGCTCACGCGCTGCTGGCCGCGGAACAGCATCTGACCGAGCTGGATGCGAAGGCCGGCGATGGCGACCTGGGCGCCAGCATGTCCCGCGCCGCCAACGCCATCCTTGCGTTGCCCGGGTCGGTCTGGGCGCCCCCGTCCACCGCGCTGACGGAGATGGCGGACACGCTGCGCCGGGTCGTCGGCGGCAGCTCCGGGCCGTTCTACGCGACCGGCCTGATGCGCGCCGCGCGGCGCTTGGCCGGCATCGACCACCCGGCGCCGGCCGACTGGGCCGACGCCCTGACCCTATCTGTCCAGGCCGTGTGCGAGTTGGGCGGCGCACGGCCCGGCGACCGCACCATGGTCGACGCACTCGACCCCGCCGCCGCTGCCTTGTCCGGCGCCGCAGCGGCCGGGGCCTCGCTGCCGGATGCCATGCATGCCTGCGCGGCCGCGGCACGGACGGGCGCCGAGGCCACCGCCGCCATGCGCCCGCGCCTTGGCCGCGGCAGCTACCTCGGCGACCGCGTGCTCGGCATCCCCGACGGCGGCGCCGTCGCGGTGCAGGTCTGGCTAACCGCGGTCTGCGAAGCGGTGGTAGGGCCGGAGCGCCGCTGATCGCAAGATGGAATAGCGTGCCAGGGCCGGCGCCCTGAGAAGCAAGCCGTTCTGGCGCAACGTCCAACATTGCAGGACCGCACTCTTGCCGGCGGCCTGCCTGGCGCACCACGTTCGAGGCACTGATCGGAGATGCCTGATGGACGGGATGGCCGCGCGGTCGCCGCGCGTCGACGACGACCTTGGGGCCGAACTGGCCGAGCACGCGGCGGAGGTGGACCGCGCCGGCAGCTTTCCCTGGGAGGGCCTCGAGGCGCTCCATGCCCGCGGCGTGCTCAACCTGACCGCGCGGGCGGCGGATGGCGGGCAGGACGCCGGGCTGGGGCAGGCCGCCGAACTGGTGCGCGCAGCCGGCCGCGGCTGCGCCTCCACCGCACTCATCTTCGCCATGCAGCTCATCCATCTGCGCGCCTCGGCACAGGCCGGCTGGCCGGAACACCTTCGGGCGCAGGTCGGGCGCAGCGCCGGGCGGTTCGGCGCGCTGATCAACGCCCTGCGGGTCGAGCCGGCGCTCGGCACCCCGGCCCGCGGCGGCCTGCCCGAAACGCTCGCCCGGCGCACCGCCGAGGGCTGGTCGCTCTCGGGCCGCAAGGTTTACAGCACGGGCAGCCCGGGCCTGACCTGGATGCTGGTGTTCGCCCGCACCGACGAGAGTGCGCCCCGCGTCGGCCAGTTTTTGGTCCCGGCTAAATCCCCGGGTGTCCGCATCGAAGAGACGTGGGACCAGCTCGGTCTGCGCGGCTCCGGCAGCCATGACGTGGTGTTCGACCGCGTGGCGCTTCCGCTGGACCATGCCGTCGACCTGCGCGCGCCATCCGGCTGGGCGCAGCGGGACGCCGAGGGCGCGGCCTGGAACGCGCTGCTGGTCGCCGCCCTCTACACCGGCGTCGCCGAGGCGGCGCGGGACTGGACGGCCGGTTTCCTGCGTGACCGCGCGCCGGCGAACCTGGGCGCGCCGCTCGCGACCCTGCCACGCATGCAGGAGGCGATGGGCCGGATCGAGGCGCTGCTACTCGCCAACCGCCGCCTGGTCGCCGGCGCCGCGGCGGACACGGACGCAGCTCGGCCGCCGGAGCCGGCCGAGAGCGGCCTTATCAAGACCATCGCCGCGGAGAACGCGATCGACGCGGTGCAGGCCGCCCTCCAGCTCACCGGCAACCACGGCCTGTCGCGCGCCAACCCGCTGGAGCGGCACCTGCGCGACGTGCTCTGCGCCCGCATCCACACGCCGCAGCCCGACGCGGCCTATACCGCCGCCGGCCGCATCGCCCTCGGCCAATAGGAGCCCCGCATGTCACTCGAGTTCATCGGCATGATCCAGCCGCGCGAGCAGTCGGAGATCCACCCGGCCCAAGGCCCGGCGATCGACCCCGGCTACCTCGTCGCCTCCGCCCAGGCGCATGAGGCCCACGCTTCCGGAGGCGGCGGCTTCGACCGCGTGCTGATCGGCTGGCACAGCAACGGGCCGGACGGGCTGCAGCTCGCGGCCCACGCGGCGGCGCATACCAAGCAGGTCGGCTTCCTGGTCGCGCACCGGCCCGGCTTCCAGGCGCCCAGCACGGCCGCCCGGGCCTTCGCCACGTTGGACCAGCTCAGCGCAGGCCGGGCGGCGATCCACGTGATCTCCGGCGGTGACGACCAGGACCAGGCGCGCGACGGTGACTGGCTGGGCAAGGACGAGCGCTATGCGAGGACGGACGAGTACATCGACATCCTGAAACGTATCTGGAGCGCCGACAGCCCGGTCGACCATGCCGGCCCGCACTACCGCATCGTGGGCGCCTCGCCCGCAGTGCGGCCCATGCAGCGCCCGCGCATTCCCATTTATTTCGGCGGCGCCTCCGATGCCGCGATCGACGTGGCCGGCCGCCACGCGGACATATACGCGCTCTGGGGCGAGACGCGCGCCCAAGTGGCCGAGATCACCGGTCGTGTCCGCGCCGCCGCGGCGCGGCACAGCCGCCACGTCGGCTTCAGCCTGTCGTTCCGCCCCATCCTCGGCGAGACGGAGGACGAGGCCTGGGCCAAGGCCGAGCGCATCCTGGCCCGCGTGCAGCAGGTTCGTGGGGAAGCTGCGCTGGGGCCGGCCAACGGCGCACCCGCCAATGCCGGGTCGCAGCGCCTGCTGGCTGCCGCCGCCCTGGGCGATCGCCCAGAGGGACGGCTCTATACCGCAATCGCCCGCGCGACGGGCGCGCGCGGCAACACCACTGCCCTGGTGGGCACGCCGCGGCAAGTGGCGGAGGCGTTCCTGGACTACCACGCGCTGGGCGTCACGACCTTCCTGATCCGTGGCTTCGACCCGCTGGAGGACGCGCTCGAGTACGGCCGCACCCTCCTGCCGCTCACCCGGCAACTCGCCAGCCAGCGCGCCGCCACCCCGCACGCGGCGGAGTGACGCCGTCGCGCTGCCGGCGAAGTGCGTCAGCTGATGTTGGTGCTGTTCACGATCGACGACACCGTGCGAGGAGCCTGCCGGCGGCAGACTACGCCCCGCGGGAGCCCGCATCCCCCGTGATCAGCCGGGTGCCCCGCCGGAACGTCAGGTAGGCCCACAGCCACTCGACCAGCACGGACATGCGGTTCCGTCCTCCCACCAGGAACAGGATGTGCGCGGCGCCCCACAGCCACCAGGCAAAGGCTCCGCGCACGCGCACGAACCCGAAATCGGCCACCGCCGACTGCCGCCCGATGGTCGCCAGGCTGCCGAGATGGCGATAGCGGAACGGCGGCGGCGGCCTGGCATCCCGCAGCCGTGCCCGGATCACCCGGGCGACATAGGCGCCGCCTTGCCGGGCAGCCGGCGCCAGGCCCGGCACGTCCTTCCCCTGCCACCCCAGCGACCCAGCCGTATCGCCGATGGCGAAAACCCCGTCCCGCCCCGGCACCGACAGGTCCGGCCCGACCGTCACCCGCCCCGCCCGATCCGCGGCAGAACCGAGCCATGCCGCCGCCGGCGACGCCATCACACCGGCTGCCCAAAGCACCGTCCGCGCCGCGATCAGCTCGCCGGACACCGTCACCCCGGTGTCGCCCACCGCCTCCACCCGGCTGTCCAGCCGCACCTCCACCCCAAGATGCCGCAGCGCACGCGCGGCCTCGGCCGAGAGCCCTTCCGGGAAGCTCGGCAGCAGCCGCGGCCCAGCCTGCACCAGCAGCACGCGCGCGGTGCCCGGATCGATCGCGCTGAACTCACCCGTGAACCCATGATGCGCCAACTCGGCGATCGCGCCCGCAAGCTCGACGCCGGTCGGGCCGCCGCCCACCACGACGAACGTCAGCCACGCCGCCCGCTCCGCCGCATCGGCCGCCCCCTCCGCCTCCTCGAACCCGATCAGCAGGCGGCGGCGGATGTCGGTCGCGTCGTCGACGCTCTTCAGCCCCGGCGCGAACGGCGCCCAGTCGTCCCGCCCGAAATACCCGTGCCGTGCCCCGGTCGCGAGCACCAGATAGTCATAGTCGAGCGCTCCCCGCCCCAGCACCACCCGCTTGCCGGCCGGGTCCACCCCCGTCACCCGGCCCAGCAGCACCTTCACGTTGGCCTGTCCGCGCACCATGCTGCGGACCGGCGTCGCGATATCCCCCGGCGACAGACCCGCCGTCGCGACCTGATACAGCAGCGGCTGGAACAAATGGTGGTTCCGCTGGTCCACCAGCGTGACCCGGCACGCCGCCCCGCGCAGTCCGCGGACCGCGGCCACCCCGCCGAACCCGCCGCCAACAACCACGACATGCGGCAGATGCCCCCGGTCGACCGGCTCGGTCCGCCGCCGCTGCCACAGCACGATCAGCCGGTCGACCGAGAGCCACCCCCCGCCATGGATCGACAGCAGCGCCAACAGCAGCGCCCAATAGACCAGCGCCTCGCCCGCGGCGAAGTGGCTGAGCGGCACCAGTGCCAGCAGGATCTTCGCGACCACCCGCGTGCAGGCCCCCAGCACGAGCAGGCCCGCGAGCGCCAACGCGGGCCCCGGCGGGATGGCCGACAGCATCGACGGCAGGTGCGGCAGCCAACCGGCCAGCCCGGGCTGCATGGCCGACGTGACCCCGAGCGCGGCGAACGCCGCCCCGGCCGGCGCCGCCGCAAGCCAAACGCGCAGGCCCAGCAACGACGCCGGGCCCAGCGCGGCGTCGGCCCGCTTGAAGAAGCGCCGCGTCAGCGCGACGCCGGGTACGGCCAGGCTGTCCGCCCCGCGATGCAACAACCCGTCCACCGAGACCAGGCCCGGCCCCGCGGCCACGATCCGAAGCAGCAGCGCCGCGCAGAACAGCCCGGCCTCCCCCGGCAGCGGCATCAGCCAGAGCTGCAGCAGCATCGCCGCCGCAACCGGCCGCGCGAACAGCCCCAACATGAGCAACAGCGGACACACCGCGCGGATAATCCCGCCAACGTCCGACGCCATCAGGTCCGGCAAGGTCCAGCCCCAGGCCGCAGCATGCGGCGCGGTGCCGGCCATCATCTCGTGCACCTGCCCGACCAGGAACGCCTGGGCCACCCAGACGCGGATCGCCAGCGCCAGCCACGGGCCCAGCGCCGCCTCCATCGCCCGCGCCACGGCCGCCAATGCCCCCAGTCCGGCGCGCATCATCGTCATGCCTCGTCCTCCACGGCGGTCGACCGCCGCGACGACAGCATCACCTCGACCAGGTAGCTGACCAGCGCCGCCAGCGTCCACAAGACGGACGCGCCGAAGAACAGGAACAGAAGGCTCGCCAGCACCGAGTTCTGCAGCGCGCCCACGAACAGCGTCGTGGTCGCGGCACAGATGCTGATGCCGGCCAGCGCGCCCGAGGCCCGGGCCGCGTCCAGCGCCCGCACCCGGCGCCGAAGCCGCCGTAACCGGGGCCGCAGCGACGCCGCCCCGCCCCGGTCCGACCGCAGTTGCTCGCGCATCGTGTCGAGTTGGTCGGCAACGCGGCCGAGCCGGGCGTTGATCACGTTCAGCAGCGAGCCGATGGCCGACAGCAGGAACACCGGCGTCAATGCCACCTGGATGATGTGCGCCACGTCATCCAGCCGGATGCCCATCGGCATGAGGTCATCGCCCATCGTTCGCCACCGCCGCCCCTGTCATTGCCCTGTATCGACGGCCGCGCCGGATCGCCGGCCATCTCGCTGTACAGCCATGGATCGATCGCGATGGCCCAGCCTGACAAACTTATCTTACGGCCTCGGCCCATCAGCCAATGCCGGATGGGTATGGACTCGATCACCGCCTGGCGAGTTCGCCAACGGGCCTTGCTCGTAAGCCGCCGGCAATCGCGCTACACCGCCCCGCATCGTCGGCCCGGGCCGCGGGATTGGAAAGGTTTCGTCGTGCGGCTGTCCCGGCTGACCCTCACCGATTTCCGCAACTACCCCGCGCTGACCTGGCACCCTGGCGCGCGCCTGTCCGTCATCACCGGGCCGAACGGCTCGGGCAAGACGAACCTGCTGGAAGCCGTGTCCCTCCTCGCCCCTGGCCGCGGCCTGCGGGGCGCGCGCAACGCCGAGTTCGTCCGCCGCGGCGCCCTGCGCTGGGGTGTCAATGGCCGCATCGACCGCGATGGGCTCGAGCACGAGGTCGGCACCGGCTCTGCCCCGGAGGGCGCCGGCGACCGCCGGGTGTTTCGCCTCGACGGCGCGCCGCCTCGCAATCAGGCGGAGGTCGCGACCGTGGTCGCCTGCCTCTGGCTCACGCCGCAGATGGATCGCCTGTTCCAGGAGGGCGCATCCGGTCGCCGCCGCTTTCTCGACCGGCTGGTCTGGGCGCTCGAACCCGGGCACGCGCGGGAAGTCTCGGCCTATGAGGCCGCCATGGCCGGGCGCAACCGCCTGCTTGCCACGGGTGGCGCCGATCCGGCCTGGCTCGCTGCGCTCGAGGACAGCATGGCCCGGCATGGCGTCGCCGCCTCTGCCGCCCGCGCCGGTCTGGTCCGCCGGCTGAACGCAGCGCTGGCGGAGGGCGCCGCCGGCGCGTTCCCGGCCGCGCGCCTGGTCCTGCTCGACCCGCTCGCGGACCGCTTGCAAGCGGCCCCTGCCCTGGCGGTGGAGGACTGGCTGCGGGCGGCACTGGCGGAGGGACGTTCGGCCGACGCGGCCGCGGGCGGCGCCGCAGCGGGCGCGCACCGGGCCGATCTGTTGCTGCAAGACCGCCAGACCGGGCTCCCCGCCGCCGGGTCGAGCACGGGGCAGCAGAAGGCCCTGCTGATCGGCACCGTGCTCGGCCACGCGGTCCTGATCGCCGCCGAGCGCGCGGCGCCGCCGCTGCTCCTGCTGGACGAGCCGGCGGTGCACCTGGATGCCTCCCGCCGGGCCGCCCTGTTCGCCGCCCTGGAGGCCGGCGGCAGCCAAGTTCTGCTGACCGGCACCGACCGGGAGCCATTCTCCGCGCTCGAGCACAAGGCTGTGTTCTGGCGCACGGGTGACGGCGCCGTGGTTCCGGACGAGTCCGCCACACTTCTGGGTTAGCCGGGCAACTGTCCGGAATTGGCCGGCTTGTTAAGTACATGCCGGACATACAAACCCAGCCCCTACGCGGCGCCGACTCGATCCATGATGGGGAGTTCGAGGTCGGTTTCGACGAGCGCTTCGAGCGGTCGTGGCGCTCCGTCGAGCTGGTCGGCCGCATCCTGCTCGCGCTCGTCGTCGCCGCCGGGCTGGCGGGGCTGATGGGCCGGGGTCCGTTCAGCCACCGCTCGTCGGCGACCGCCACCGGCGCCCTGGCCGTCGACCGTGAGCCGGTGGCGCGCTTCGGGACGAGCACAATGGTGACGCTGCACATCGACACCTCCACCTTCTCGCCGGCTCATGACTGGGTGGTGCACCTGAACGGCACCTTCCTCGAGCCGATGGGACTGCTGCAGGTCGAGCCGCAGCCGATCCGTCAGGCGGCCGACGGCAGCGGCGTCGCGCTGACCTTCGCGCTGGAGCCGGGCCAGCAACAGGCGCTGGTGAGGATCGGCCTCAAGCCGACGGGCGTCGGTTGGCAGCATATGGCCGCCCGCGTCGGCCCGGAAGCGATCGAATGGGACCAGGTCGTGCTGCCGTGAGCCGGCCATGGAAGTGATCCTCCGCGCCGCGGCCGGCTACCTCCTGCTGCTCGCCGTGATCCGTGTCATGGGCCGCCGCACCGCAAGCCAGATGGCCCCGTTCGACCTGGTCGTGCTGTTCATGTTCGGCGGCATCGCGATCACGGCGGTGGTTGGCGACGACCATTCGCTGGTCGCGGCATTGACCGCATTGTCCACCATCGGCCTGCTGCATGTGGGCGTGTCGTGGATCAAGGCGCGCTCCGCCTGGTTCGGCCGCCTGGTCGACGGCACCCCGGTGGTGATCTACGAGGACGGGCATTGGCATGAGGACCGGATGCGGGCGCTCCGCGTGCTCGAGAGCGACGTGATGGCCGCCGCCCGGCAACGCGGCCTGATGCGCCTCGAACAGGTCCGCTACGCCGTCGCCGAGCGGGACGGCAAGGTGTCCATCATCGGCCAGCCCTGACCGGGTCCTGCCGCCGTTACTGCAGCGGGCTGAACTCCGTCGGCTTCAAGATGCGATTCTCCATGCTCACCAGCAGGTCCGCCTCACGCGATTTCGCCAGATACGTGCTCCAGCCCGGGTCCGCCGCCATTGCGTTGCGCCGCGCCTCCCGGTCAGCCTGGCTGTCGTATGCCCAGATGTGCACGACCTGGTGCACCGTGCCCTCGACCACCGTGTTCCAGGCGACGCAGCGGCCGAGGTACTTCTGCTGCAACGGCCAGGCATGCTCCTTGTACAGCGCCACGAACTCGGGCGTCCGCCCAGGCTTTGTGGTGTAGATGCGCAGGTCGAGGATCATGGCGGGGCCTCCTGGTTTTGCGGCAGCATGGCAAAGCCCGGGCAGAACGCAACGGCGGGGGTGGCGATGGCTGGGTTGACGCGGTTCGTGGGTCTGCCGGCGATGGAGCGGCCGGGCGCGGCCAAGCTGGCCGTACTGGGCGTGGCCGAGGCCTCCCCCTATGTCCCCGGCCAGGCCAGCCACGCTGCCGGCGGCCCGGCCGCGATCCGGGCCGCCTCGGAGCTGTTCCGCCTGCAGTTGAAGCAGTTCGACTACGACCTTGGCGGCACCTTGGTGCGGGACGACGAAAAGAAGCTGCCCGGCCTGGTCGGGATCGAGGCGCTGGCGGACGAGGGCGACGTGCCGACCGACGCGGGCGACCCGGCGGGCAACCGCGCGCGGATCACCGCAGCGGTGCGTGCGCTGCTGGACGGTGAAACGGCGCCCTTGGTGCTCGGCGGCGATGATTCGGTGCCGATCCCGGTGCTGCAGGCGTTTGAGGGGCACCAGGCCGGGCGGGGTCCGCTGACGATCCTGCAGATCGACGCGCATGTGGACTGGGGCGACGTGATCCGCGGCAACCCGTTCGGCTATGGCAGCACGATGCGCCGCGCGTCCGAGATGCCGTGGGTGGGTGGCATGGTGCAGGTGGGCATGCGCGGCCTCGGCAGCGGCCTGGCCGAGCAGCTCGACCAGGCGCGCGCCTGGGGCTCACGCATCGTGCCAATGCCGGCGCTCCGCCGCGGCGGGCTAGAGGCCGCCCTCGCGCTCCTGCCGGAGGGCGGCGACATCTTCGTCACCGTCGACTGCGACGGGCTCGACCCGTCCATCATCCCCGCCGTGAACATGCCGACCCCGGGCGGCCTGAACATGGTCGAACTGACGACACTGATCATGGGTGCCGCCAGCCGCGGCCGCGTCGTCGGCTGCACCCTCGTCGAGCTGGCCCTGGAGAAGGATCACGGAACCCTCTCGGCGACCGCCGCCGCCCGGATTGCCCTCACACTCCTCGGCGCGATGGCCCGCACGCTCTGACCCCATCCGGCCATCCGGTGGGGGCTTCAGCCCACCACCCAAACGGCTATCAAAGGGCCAGGAACAATCAGGCCAGGTTGACCTCGATCAGCACCGTGTCGGCCATGAACTCCGCGCTGTGCCACGCGCCGGCCGGAAGATGCAGCGCCGTGCCCGGCGTGAGCGCGACCGAACCCTCCGCGCACTCCAGCCGCCCGTGGCCGGAGGCGACATACAGGAACTGCTCATGGTCGTGGTGATGCTTCGTCGCCGTGTGGCCCGCCTTGATCGCCACATGGCGCATCGTGGCGCCAGCCCCGGGCAACTCGGCGCGCTCGGTCGGCGACCAGACGGCAGTGGTGATCATCGGCGACTCCTTGCTGGATCGACGGCTCGGCGCCCGACTGCGAGCGCCAGCCGGCGGAGACCTAGGCGACGCTGAGCTTCACGTCGACATTGTTGCGGGTCGCGTTGCTATAGGGGCAGACCTGGTGGGCCTCATGCACCAGCTTCTCGGCCGCCGCATGGTCCACGCCGGGCAAGTCGATCTTGAGGGAGATCTCCAGCCCGAACCCGCCCTCGCTGCGGCCGCCGATGCCGACGCTGCTGTGCACCTTCGCGTCGTTCGGCACGCGGGCCAGGTCCTTGTGCTGGCTCGCGACAAACTTCATCGCGCCCAGGAAACAGGCCGCGTAGCCCATCGCGAACAGCTGTTCCGGGTTCGACCCACCACCCGGCCCGCCCATCTCCGTCGGCACCGCAAGCTTCACGGCCATGCCGCCGTCATCGAGCCGGCTTTCGCCGTCGCGGCCGCCGGTCGCCGTGGCGTGGGTTGTATACTTAACGTCGACGGTCATGGTGCTTCTCCGAGCTTTCAGCAGCGTTCTGCCAGAATGAGGGGACTGCCGAAAGGTCCCGCAAGCTTGGCGTCAACCTGGGACCAGCAGCCGCTCCAGGCTGATCGGGAAGTCGCGCACCCGCACCCCTGTCGCATGCCAGACCGCGTTGGCGATCGCGCCGGCCGTGCCCGTCACGCCGATCTCGCCCACGCCCTTGATCCCCAGCGCGTTCACGTGCGTGTCGCGCTCCTCGACCAGGATCGCCTCGATCGAGGGCACATCGGCGTTCACCGGCACATGGTATTCGCCGAGGTTGGGGTTCATCGGCCGGCCGCTGCGCTTGTCGATCACCGCGTGCTCGTGCAGCGCGAACGACAGGCCCCAGATCATGCCGCCGTAATATTGGCTGCGGACCAAGCGCGGGTTCACGATCGTCCCGGCCGCAAACGCGCCGATGAGGCGGGTGACGCGCATCTGGCCCAGCTCGGGGTCGACCTTCACCTCCGCAAACACCGCGCCATGGGCGTGCATCGCATAAGCCGCCTGCTCGGCCGGGTCGGCGGCACTGCTGCCGCTGCCCTCCAGCTCTCCAAGCCCGGCCCGGCCCAGGATGTCGGCATACGACTCGCTGCGGCTTTCATCGTCGCGCCGGAACAGCCGCCCCTCGCGTGCGATCACCCCGGCATTGCCCGCCCCGAACAGCGGCGACGCCTGGTCGTTCGTCGCCAAATCCGCCAGCTTGCCGATCACGTCGGCCCCGGCACCATGGATCGCGATCCCCGCAGTGGCGGTGTGGGCGGACCCGCCGGCGATCCCCGCGTCCGGCAGGTTCGACGTGCCCGACCGGAACTCGACCTGATCGAGGTCGAGCCCCAGCCCGTCGGCCGCGATCTGCGCCAGCGCCGTCCACGCTCCCTGGCCCATGTCGTGCGCGCCGATCTCCATCAGGCCCGTGCCGTCGCGCTTCAGCACGGCCCGCGCCTTCGCCTGGAACATCAGCGCCGGGAACGTCGCCGTGCCCATGCCCCAGCCGACCAGCAGCCCATCCGCGTCCCGCATCGTCCGCGGCGCCAGCGGCCGGGCGGCCCAGCCGAACCGCGCCGCCCCCTCGTCATAGCACTGCCGCAGCGCCTTCGAGCTGAACGGCTTGCCCGTGATCGGCTCGGACTCGGCGTAGTTCTTCAGCCGGAACGCCAGCGGGTCCATCCCGCATTCGTGCGCCATCTCGTCGATCGCACTCTCCAACGCGATGCTCCCGGTCGCCTCCCCGGGCGCCCGCATGAACATCGGTGTGCCGGTATCCAGCCGCACCGCCTCGTGCGACGTCGCGATCGCCGGGCTCGCATAGAGCGTGTGCGACGCATCGGCCGCCGGCTCGAAGAAATCGTCGAACGTGCTCGACGTGGTCTTCGCCCGGTGCTCGATCGCCGTCAGCGCGCCGTCCTCGGCCGCACCCAGGCGCAAGGTCTGCCGGGTCGGCGCCCGATGCCCGACGGGGCCGAACATCTGCTCGCGCCGCAGCACCAGCTTCACCGGCCGCCCCGCCAGCCGCGCCGCCATGATCCCCAGCACCTGCGGCCCCGAGATCATCCCCTTCGAGCCGAACCCCCCGCCCAGGAACGGGCTGCGGATGTGGATCGCTTCGGGCGAAATGCCGAACAGTCCGGCGATCCGCCCCTGCGCCATCGCCATCCCCTGGCTCGGCGTGTCGATCGACAGCGTGTCGCCATCCCAGGCCGCCACCATCGCGTGCGGTTCCATCGCGTTGTGGTACTGCGCCGGCGTCTCGTACGTGGCTTCCACCCGGCGCGACGCCCCCGCCAGACCGGCCTCCACATCGCCATGCGTCATGTTCGCCGGGTGTCCGGCCCCCACCACCGCGGGGACGAAGCTCTCCGCCGAGTCGAGACCCGTCCGCGCCGGCTCCGCGTCATAGCGCGGCGCCAGCAGCGTCGCCCCCTCCGTCGCCGCCTCCAGCGTGTCCGCGATTACCACCGCGATCGCCTGGTTTGGATAGCGCACCGTGTCGTTTTGCAGCAGGTCGAGCCGGAACATGAACGGGTGGTTCTTCTCGTCCGGGTCCTGCGCCAGCTTCGGCGCGTTCCCGGGTGTCATCACCTCGACCACGCCCGGATGCGCCTTTGCCGCCGCCACATCGAGCGCCGCCACCCGGCCGCGCGCGATGCTGCTGACGGCCAGCACGGCATACAGCATCCCGGCTGGATGATTATCGGCGGCGAACCGCGCCGTGCCGGTCACCTTCAGGACACCGTCCCGCCGGGTCAGTGGCTGGCCGATGCTGGAGCCGTGGCGCAGATGCGCGGTGGCCTGGGTGAGAACGAGGTCAGCCATGGGTCGTTGCTCCGAACGGAGAGGCGGGTAGGGCGGCGACACGGGCGGGCGTGCCGGCCGCCGCCATTGCCAGCGCCCGCGCGACGATGCGCTGCCCGAGCGTGATCTTGAAGGCGTTGTCGCCCGATGGCGTCGCGTCGGCCAGGGCCAGCGCGCCCGCCGTGCGGAACACGGCGGCATCCGGCTTCTGGCCGGCCAGGCTCTCCTCGGCCGCCCGCGCCCGCCAGGGCTTCAGCGCCACGCCGCCCAGCACAATCCGCGCCTCGGCGATGGCGCCGCCCTCGATGCGCAGGCACGCCGCAGCCGATACCACCGCGAACGCATAGGACGTGCGCTCCCGCACCTTCAGGTATCGCGCATGCGCGGCGAACCCCGCCGCGGCCGCCGGCAGCCGGATCGCGACGATCAGTTCGCCCGGCTCCAGCACCGTCTCGATCTCGGGCGTGGTCCCGGGCAGGCGATGGAACGCGTCCAAAGCCACCTCGCGCCGCCCGGTCCGGCCCTCGATCTCGACGACCGCGTCCAGCGCCGCGAGCGGCACGCAGAAATCCGACGGATGCGTCGCGATGCACGCCTCGCTCCAGCCCAGCACCGCATGCAGCCGGTTCTCCCCGCCCCGCGCGTCGCACCCGGCGCCGGGCGCGCGTTTGTTGCAGGCGCTGGCCGTGTCATAGAAATAAGCGCACCGCGTCCGCTGCAGCAGGTTGCCGCCCGCCGTCGCCGCGTTGCGCAACTGCGGCGACGCGCCCGACAGCAGCGCCTCCGCCACGGCCGGGAAGCGCCGCGCGAACCCGGCGTCGTGCGCCAGGTCGGCGTTGCGCACCAGCGCGCCGATCCGCACTCCGCCATCCGGGAGATCCTCGATCTGGTCGAGCCCGGGCAGATGGCTGACATCGACCAGCCGGCCGGGCCGCATCACGCCGCCCTTCATCAAATCCAGCAGGTTCGTCCCGGCCGCCAGGAACGCCGCACCCGGGGCCGCGGCGGCCAGCACGGCCTCGGCCGCGGTGCCGGGCCGCACGTATTCGAAGCGGTTCACGCCGCTTGCGTCCGGCCGGCGGCGGTCATCGCCGTATGCGCGTCCAGCACCGCCTCGGTGATGCCCGCATACGCGCCGCAACGGCAAAGGTTGCCGCTCATGCCCTCCCGCACCCGCTCCGGGTCGGCGCCCGCCTGGCCTTCCTCGATCAACCCGATCGCGCTCATGATCTGCCCCGGCGTGCAGAACCCGCACTGGAAGCCATCATGCGCGATGAACGCCGCCTGCACCGGATGCAGCGCGTCGCCCTGCGCCACGCCCTCGATCGTCAGGATCTCCGCGCCGTCATGGCTGATCGCCAGCGCCAGGCAGGAATTCGTCCGCCGCCCATCGATCAGCACCGTGCACGCGCCGCATTGCCCGCGGTCGCACCCCTTCTTGGTCCCGGTCAGGTCCAGCCGCTCCCGCAGCAGGTCCAGCAGCGTCACCCGGGGATCGTCCAGCTCGATCGTCCGCCTCAGCCCGTTGATTGTCAGCGTGATTGGCAGGCTCATGCGATCCCCGAGCGTGACGTGAGTGGTCCACATCACTGGACATGGCCCCGCGGCGCCGCCCCGCAAAGACCCCCGTTCATCCGGCCTTGGCCAGACCACGGGCAACAACGCCTCCGATTCTGCCCACAGCCGCCGAACGTTGTCCCCGGGCCGGCCGACCGCGTCGGCGACATCAGCGCCGGCAGCGGACCGAACTGGGCCAGACGCACGCGCACTGTCGCCCCCCAAGCGTCACGCTCCGACTGCGGATCGGGAGTTTGCAAGACCCGGTCGTATGATCACGGCGAACACCACTAAGATATCACATTAATAAAACGTTTGGCGCTGATGGTGTGGATGCCTCCACGCAGAAAGCCTGCAGTGCTAATTATCCCAAAAATAATACATTGATCGGCCGTATGAGCCTGAGCCAATAACAGTTTTTACGTTGATTATAGCGCGATGCTACCCTACCACCGTTGACGCAGCCAAATTACCGTCCTACAAAGGTTAAGATTACATGGAGAGAAAACGTGAAGGCTTTACTACTAGCAATGACACTCGGCATGATTGTCGGCACTGCAAATGCTGCGACTATAAGCCAAAATATAAGTCTTTCACCATCTAACTTCAACACGGAGTATGGCGAGGCAATTGTTTCTCCAGCCCATTTTGATACCAGCCTCGGTACATTATCTTTGATTACAGGCGATCTATCGATCAGTTTCGCCGAATCGTATCACTCCGGCTTCACGCCTAATCCGAAACCCACGCAGTTGGCATTTACCAGTCACCTCGATGTCTTGCTCGACGGTGTCGCATCGTCCGCACCTACTCAGAGCGTTGTCGGTAATATTGACACCAGCAACCGCGTCTCAGTGTCCGACAGCTTTAAAGATTTCATGTTCTCCGCACCGGCAACGAGCAGAGACTCCGCTCCCGACCTCAGGATCGACGTGTACGCGGTCGATCTCGCGGCTGGACCCTCCGATACACCCTTCACTCAGGCCGGTGGCCAGCTTGTTCTAACCTACGATTTCACCCCTGTCCCGGAGCCAGGTTCACTAGCGCTGCTCGCGTTTGCTGCGCTGGGAGTCGCGGCGATTGGGCGCAGGAAGGGAGTGCAGGTGACGTGCGGAATGTGGAGTGCAGGGGCTCGCGGGTAGCGATCCATTCCACCCGGCTAAGCAAGACAGGTCTGTGCAATGTCTAGCAGAGGCATTTTGCTGCTGACGGGGTGGTGCAATCTGAACACTTCCGTTGGAGGCTCGCAGCCGGCCAGAACAGAGTTACGTTTTCGTACCGTATTAGGCTGGAATGCGTCATTGCCTTGCGCCCGCATCTCGCGCGCCCAGGCCAGGATCACGTCCGGCGACAGTAGCAGGGCCATGCGAGTCTGGTCGTAGTTTGACCCGCTTGGCATGGCCCTGCCGCGCGCCCGTCCACAAAGCCCCTCGCCATTCGTCCGGCTGTTCAGCCCAGCAACGCCTCCGCCTCGGCCCATAGCCGGCGCACGATGTCGCCCGCCGGCTCCGGCCGGGCGAGCGCGGCGGCCTGGCCGGACCACGCCTGGATGCGCCCGATATCGTTTGTCTTCAGCCCCTCGGCCCGCATCGCCGCAGTCAGCCCGCGCTGCACCGGGTAGGGCGCCGGCGCCGGCCCCGGCGCCTCGACATAGGCCGTCGCGACGCTGCGCCCGGCCCGGCCGCTGAACGCGCGCGTCAGCCGGGTCTGTTCAGGGCGAAGCCCGTCCAGCGCCCCGGCCCAGGCCGGGTTCGTCTTCGCCTCCGGCGCGCGCAGGAACGCGGTGCCCACCTGCGCCGCGCTGGCGCCCAGGATCAGCGCCGCGGCGACGCCCCGGCCATCGCCGATCCCACCGGTCGCGACCACGGGGATGCGCACCGCATCCGCCACTGCCGGGATCAGCGCCATGCTGCCGACCATGCCGGACTCGGCCGCCGCCGCATCGAAGCAGCCGCGATGCCCGCCCGCCTCCATGCCTTGGGCCACCACCGCGTCCGCCCCGGCCGCCTCCGCCGCCAGCGCCTCCGTCACGGTCGACACGTTCGCGAACCACGCGATCCCCGCCGCCTTCAGCCGCCCCACGAACCCGGCCGGCCACAGCCCCATCACCGAGCTCACGATGGTCGGCGCGGCGGCCAGCAGCGCCTCGCACTGGGCTGCGAAATCGATCGGCGCCGCGTCGCCCGCATCTGCTGCCGGCACCGGACCGAACTGGGCGAGGTGCGCGCGCACCGCCGCCTCGTGGGCTCCGTCCCGCTCCGGCGCCGGGTCGGGAACCCACAAGTTGAGCTGGAAGGCGCCGTTGCTGCGCGCCCGGACCTGCCGCGCCCAATCCAGGATCGCCTCAGGCGGCAGCAGCAGCGCGCCGCAACTGCCCAAACCCCCCGCATTGGCCACCGCGACGGAAAGCTCGGGCGGACACGCCCCCGCCATCGGCGCCAGCAGGATCGGCAAGCGAAGACCGTAACGGTCGCAGAACGCGGCAGCACGGGCGCGGGGCGAGTTCATGCCCGGCACTCTGCCCCACCCCGCCGTGGCCGAAAAGCCAGCACGCCCGCGGTGCAGGGCTGGACATTGCAGGCGCGCATTGCCGCCGCGCCTCGTCGGCATGATCTTCCGACAGTTCGTCAGGAGGGGCAGTTTGGACCTGATCGCGGCGTTTCGTGTGTTCGTGCGCGTGGCCGAGTCCGGCTCCTTCTCGGCCGTCGCCCGGGAACTCGGCGTCACGCAGCCGGCCGTCTCACGCCAGGTCAGCGCGCTCGAGACGCATCTCGGGGCCCGGCTGCTGCAACGCACCACCCGCAGCCTCGCCCTTACGTCCGACGGCATGGATCTGCTGGGCCATGCCCGGGCCGTGCTGGAAGCGGTGGAGCGGGCGGAGGGCGCCGTCGGGCGCCATCATGCCGGGCCCGCCGGCCTCGTCCGCGTCGCGTCCAGCGTGACGTTCGGCCGCGTCGTCATCGCGCCCCGCCTGCCGGTGCTGCTCGCCCGCTATCCCGCGCTCGAGGTCGATCTTCGCCTTGACGACCGCCCATCCGACCTCGTCCATGACGGCATCGACATCGCAATCCGCGTCGGTGAGATCACCGAGGCGTCACTGATCGCCCGCCGCATGGGCGCCGTCACCCGCCACGTCATGGCTTCCGTCGACTACCTGGCCCGGCACGGCACGCCCACCACGCTCGACCAACTCGCCGAGCACGAATGCGTGCTGCTGGAGCTGTCCGCCCACCCCAACGTCTGGCGCCTGCAGAGCCCGCAGGGTGTCCGCGACGTGCCTGTTCATGGCCGCTTCCGCACCGACAGCGTCGAGGCGGCGCGGGTCGCAGTCAACGCCGGCATGGGGCTCGGCCTCATGTCGAACTGGCTGATGCAGGCCGAGCTTGCCGCCGGCACCGTCATCTCCATCCTGCCGGATTGGACCCCACCGGTCTCCGCCGTCCACGCCGTCTATCCCGCGCAGCGCAACCTTGCCCCCCGCACCCGCGCCGTGATGGATTTCCTGGTGGCCGAGTTCCGCGACGATCCGGCGCTTTCCCAGCTGCGCGGCCGCTGACGGCGGCTGAAAGGCTGCCGTGAATATAGCCGTATCGCCCCCTTGCAACGCCTGCTCCCGCTGCTGACATCGCGCCCATGATGAACACAGCCACCTTCACGCGGACCGCCCCGGACGCCCTCGCCCGCCTTGCGCGGCTGAAGAAGCTCGCTTGGCTGCTCGATGCCCAGTTCGGCCTGCCCGGAACCAAGTTCCGCTTCGGCTTGAACAGCGTGCTCGGCCTTGCCCCGCTTGCCGGCGATGTCCTGCTGGGGGCCGTGGGCCTCTATATCGTCGCGGAGGCTCGTGCCCTCGGCGCCCCCACGGCGCTGCTCGGCCGGATGATGGCCAACATCGCCGTCGAGGTCGCCGGTGGCTCCGTGCCCATCCTCGGCGACCTGTTCGACATGGCCTTCAAGGCCAACCTCCGGAATCTCGCGCTGCTGGAGGACTTCCTCCTCCGCCGCCGCGCCTAGACCCGGTCAACTCGACACCGGTCAGCTCGCCACCCGTCAGCTCGCCAGGAGCCGCTTCACCCGCGTCCGCCGCGCGGTGACCATGGCCCGTCCTTCACGCCGGGCTAACGCCGTCGCAGCGGCCATGTCGAGCACCGTGATCCCAACGACCGCGATCGTCGCAAGCGCCGCGGCATGACGCTTCCGGTTGCCTGGCAGGAGAGCGTTGCCCAGGATCGCCAGGTCCAGCGCATCGCCGGCCACGCGCGTCCCGATCGGCCCCGCATTATCCGGATGCGTCATCGCAACGAACCCATTGATGATTTCCCGCGGACCCAGGAACCAGCGCACGAAACCGACCGGCACTGGCAGACCGAGCCCGTCGCGCAACCGGCGTGCCGCAAACACCTCCACGGCGCCGATCAGCACGCTCGTGAGCCCGAGCAGCTTCGAAAATTCGATATCGTTCATGGCTTCAGCACCACCTTCACGCAGCCGTCTTGCTTGTCGCGGAATACCTTGTAGAGGTCTGGCCCGTCCTCGAGCGTCCCTACATGGGTGATCAGGAACGATGGATCGATCTCGCCCTTCTCGATCCGCTCCATCAGCTGGTGCTGATACTTCTGCACCGGCGTCTGCGACATCTTGAACGTCAGCCCCCGGTTGATCGCCGACCCCATCGGCACCTTGTCCAGCAGCCCGCCATAGACGCCGATGATACTAACGACGCCGCCGTTGCGGCAATTGTTGATGGCCTGCCGCAACACGTGCGGCCGGTCGGTGCCGATCCACGCGACCTGCTTGGCCCGGTCCAGCACGCTATCGAAGCTCGCGCCGGGGCTCGCCTCGGTGCCGACCGCGTCGATGCACGCGTCGGCCCCACGACCCTTCGTCATCTGGTTGATGCGGTCGTACACGCTCTCGCTCATGAAATCGATCGTCTCCGCCCCGGCCTGCCGCGCCAGGGTCAGCCGCTCCGGCACGGTGTCGATCGCGATCACCCGCTCGGCGCCCAGCAGGAAGCACGACCGGATCGCGAACTGCCCGACCGGACCGCACCCGAACACCGCGATCGTGTCGCCGGGCTGGATGTCGCAGAAATCGGCGCCCATGTAACCGGTCGGGAAGATGTCCGACAGAAACAGCACCTGCTCATCCGACAGGCCGGCCGGCACCTTGATACAGCCGAAATCCGCATACGGCACGCGCAGGTATTCCGCCTGCCCGCCGGCATAGCCGCCCAGCAGGTGGGTGTAGCCATACAGCCCGGCCGGCGAGTGGCCCCACAGCTTGGACGCGACCTCCCGGTTCGGGCTCGGGTTGGACCGCTCGCACCCGGCGAACAGGCCCTTCTGGCAGAAGAAACACTCCCCACAGGCAATGGTGAACGGCACGACGACCTTGTCGCCGACCTTTAGCTTGGTGTTCTCCCGCCCGACCTCGACCACCTCGCCCATCGTTTCGTGGCCCATCACGTCGCCGGACTTCATTCCAGGCATGAACCCGTTCATTAGATGCAGGTCGCTGCCGCATATCGCGCAGGCCGTCACCTTGATGATCGCGTCGCGCGGATGTTGAACCTTCGGATCCGGCACCGTATCACACCGGATGTCGCCCTTTCCGTGCCAGCAGAGTGCCTTCATGCCGTGTGTGTCCCCATGCGCGTTCGTTGGGGGTAGCGCGGGGCACGGGGACAGGTTTGTACCGCTCCCGCCAAGGTGATGCTGTCTCGCTTTGTGAACTCTGTCCTAATAAGGAGAACTGTCCTAAGATCGCCCGCTCGGAAGCGGGGAGGGGGCGATGATGACAGCAGACGACCGGCGGCACCGGACGGCCCGCGAACGCCTGCTCGGCGCCATGCTCCTCCTCGGCAGCCTTGCATCCGGCGTCAATGCTATTGTGCAAGTCACCCGCCTGCTGATCGCAGCCTTGAGCGGCGTTCTTTGAGTGGGCTGGTCAGGCAAGCTGCAGGCCGAGGTGGGCGGCCATCGGCAGGAAGTCCCGGTCGTTCTGAAGCAGCGCGTGGCCCCGCTCGATGCAGAATGTTCCGAGGACAAGATCGACGGTCTTGCGGATGGTGACACCGCGCGAGCGCAACGTGCGTGCATTGCGGGCAGCCGCGACAGCAAGCCCGGGGTCGAGAACCTGCACCAGGGGAAACTGGCGCATGTCGCGCTCCAGCCGCTGCGCATGACGGTCGTCGCGGGCGCCCTGAAGGACTTCGAGGAGGACGATGTCGGCGAGCAGCAGCTCGCCAATACCCAGGGCAAGCGCGTGCAAGGTCCGAACGGACGCGATGTCCTCATTCCGGAGGTTTGCGATCCAGACGGAGCTGTCGACGACAGTCACTCTTGTGGATCGAACGTCCTTGCGGCGCGCATTGCATCAAGATCGCCCTCCCACCCGAGCCCGGCCATATCTTCGATGGCAAGGATCTGCTGGCGCCGTTGGATGACCGCTCTAAGCGCCTCCTCGACGGTGGCCTTCTTGGTTTTTTGGCCCGTCGCGGCCATGGCGGCGGCAATCAGCTGATCGTCGATGTCGATGTTGGTTCGCATGGCAAAACCTAAGTGTGTATAAAGTCGTGCTATTATACACCAACGCTAGCGCGAGATCGAGTTTGATGGCAGCAAACCCCCTGCTGTCTCGATGAACGCCGCCACCTCTGCCACCCCGTCGCCTGCCCGGATGTTGGTGAACACGAACGGCCGTTCGCCCCGCATGCGGCGGCTGTCGCGGTCCATCACCTCGAGGCTGGCGCCCACATGCGGCGCCAGGTCGATCTTGTTGATCACCAGCAGGTCGCTCCGCGTGATCCCCGGGCCGCCCTTGCGCGGGATCTTGTCCCCGGCCGACACATCGATGACGTAGATCGTGAGGTCCGCCAGCTCCGGGCTGAACGTCGCGGCCAGGTTGTCGCCGCCCGACTCGATCAGGATCACGTCCAGCCCGGGGAACCGCCGCCGCAACTCCGCCACGCCGGCCAGGTTGATGCTGGCGTCCTCGCGGATGGCCGTATGCGGGCACCCCCCGGTCTCGATCCCCAGGATCCGCTCCGGCGGCAGGCTGCCGGCCCGGGTCAGGAACTCGGCGTCCTCCTTGGTATAGATGTCGTTCGTGATCGCGGCCACGTCGTACCGCGGCGAGAACCGCTTGCACAGCGCGTCCATCAGCGCCGTCTTCCCCGTGCCCACCGGGCCGCCGACACCCACCCGCAAGGGTCCATGCTCGCTCATGTCCGGAACAGCCTCGTATATTGCGTCTCGTGCCGCATCGCGGCGATGTCGGACCGGAAGCACGCCCCGCCGATGTCGTCGAGCGTCAGCCCGGCCGTCGCGTCCACGAGCGCATGGATGGTCGGCTCGAGCGCGAGCTGCAGCCGGAGCCCGGCCGTCTGCCCGAGCGGCACCAAGCGGATGGCGGCGCCGACCAGGTTGGCCGCGAACGCATGCAGATACGCCGCCACCGCGGCGCCCTCGGTGACCGCATGGGCCCTGGCCAGCGCGCCCACTGCGACCGGATACGCCACCGCGCGCCCCAGCGCCGCCAGCAACGGCGCGCCCCACACCCGCGCCGCGATCCCGAACGCGTCGCCTTGCCCCAGCGTCTCGGCCCGGCGCTCCCGGCCGCCCGCCGCAGCTTCGGCCACGTCCGCCACCGCCGCCAGCGCCGCCACCTCGTCGGCGGCATAGGCTTGCCGCAGGACCACCGCGTCCGAATGCCCGGCCCCATGCCGCAGCACGTCCGCCACCCACGCCAGCACCTCCGCCTCCCCCGTCACGTCCCCACTCTCGACCGCCCACTCGAGCCCATGGCTATACGCGAACGCCCCCGTCGGAAACGCCGGCGACAACCACGTCAGCAACCGGGTCAACGCGACCGCCCCCTCTCCCGCCTGCGGGTGAGCGCCGGGGTCAGGGTTACGGGGGCGAGCGCCGGCCTCGACCACCCTCACTCCAACCCTGTCCCGCCAGCGGGAGACGGAGTCGGTTCGTCTTCGTCATGGTGATGATGCCCATGCCCCCCCGCATACGCCCCCGCCTCCGGGTCGAACGGCGCATCGATGGTGTGCACATGCCCGCCCAGGCCCCGCACCATTGCCGCGATCACATGGTCCGCCCGGATCCGTATATGCTCGCCCAGCATCTGCACCGGCAGATGCCGGTTACCCAGATGCCAGGCGATCCGCACCAGCCCGGCCGCATCGTGCGCATGGATGTCGAGCAACGGCTCCGCCCGCGACTGCACCCGCACCACGCGCCCATCTTCGAGCCGCAGCCCGTCTCCGTCGCGCAGCCGGTGCGCCTGCGGTAAGTCTAGCAGCAGGTCCGCCCCCGCCTCCGTCCTCAACTGAATCCGCCGCCGGTGCCGCCGGTCGAAGTCGATCAGGACCGTATCGACCGCCGACCCCTCCCACGTGCCAGCGGCCAGCACGGCCTGCGCCCGCATCACAGGTATGGCGCCGTCCGGCTCGCGCTGATCACCAGGAAGCAGAACGCGATCACCTCCGTCACCACCAGGGCACCCACCAGGCTCAGCGCCGACATCCGCACATACAGGCTCGGCGGCGCCGCCTGGTCCGGGCGTGCATGCGGCATCACGCCCAGCGCCAGCATGAACGCCAGCGCCGAGAGCAGCCCGGCCGCAAGCCCGGTCGTGAGCGCCGGGCCGAAGCTGCGGCCCATCCATGTGATGATCGTCCCCACCACCGCGATGATCAGGCCCAGCCCGGCCGCCGCCGCCACGAACTCCGGCGTCGTCGGCTCCTTCGGGCGGTTCACGTTCAGCCAACTCCGCAGCGCGAACGCCGCCAGCCCCCCGATGGCAACGATATGGAGCAACGCGGAAAACAGCAGCACGGCGCGCATCGATTGGGGGCCCCTCGCTTCAGAACAGAAAATACCGCTGCGCCATCGGCAGCAGCGTCGCCGGCTCGCATGTCAGCAGCACGCCGTCCGCACGCACCTCGTACGTCTCGGGATCGACCTCGATCACCGGCGTCGCGTCGTTCAGCACCATGCTGCGCTTGCCGATCCCGCCGCGCGTGTTCCGCACCGCGCTCAGCCGCCGCTGCAGCCCGAGCCGCGCGCCGATCCCGTCATCGAGCGCCGCTTGGCTCACGAAGGTCAGGCTCGTCGCCTGCATCGCCCGCCCGTACTGCGAGAACATCGGCCGGTAATGCGTCGGCTGCGGCGTCGGGATAGACGCGTTCGGGTCCCCCATCGGCGCCACCGCGATCATCCCGCCCTTCAGCACCAGGTCCGGCTTGACCCCGAAGAACGCCGGCGTCCACAGCACCAGATCGGCCAGCTTGCCCACCTCCACGCTGCCGATCTCGTGCGACATCCCCTGCGCGATCGCCGGGTTGATCGTGTACTTGGCGACGTAGCGCTTGATCCGCGCATTGTCCGCCGCGCCGTCACCCGGCAGCGCGCCCCGCTGCTGCTTCATCTTGTGCGCCGTCTGCCAGGTGCGGATCGCCACCTCGCCCACCCGGCCCATCGCCTGGCTATCGCTGCTGATCATGCTCAGCGCGCCCATGTCGTGCAGGATATCCTCGGCCGCGATCGTCTCCCGCCGGATGCGGCTTTCCGCGAACGCCACGTCCTCCGGGATCGACGGGTCCAGGTGATGGCACACCATCAGCATGTCCAGATGCTCGTCGAGCGTGTTGGACGTGTACGGCCGCGTCGGGTTCGTGCTGCTCGGCAGCACGTTCGCCAGGCCCGCCACCTTGATGATGTCCGGCGCATGCCCGCCGCCCGCGCCCTCGGTGTGGAACGCGTGGATCGTGCGGCCCTCGAACGCCGCGATCGTGTCCTCCACGAACCCGCTCTCGTTCAGCGTGTCGGTATGGATCATCACCTGCACGTCGAACCGGTCCGCCACCCCTAGCGCGCAGCGGATGCTCGCCGGCGTCGTCCCCCAATCCTCGTGCAGCTTCAGGCACGACGCCCCGGCCCGCAGCATTTCCTCCAAGGCCTGCGGCTGCGACGCGTTGCCCTTGCCGGAGAAGCTCAGGTTCACCGGCAGCCCCTCCGCCGCGTCCAGCATCCGCGCGAGGTGCCATGGCCCCGGCGTGCAGGTCGTCGCCGACGTCCCCGTCGCCGGCCCGGTGCCGCCGCCCACCAGGGTCGTGAACCCCGCGCACAGCGCCTCCTCCACCTGCTGCGGGCAGATGAAGTGGATGTGCGCGTCGATCCCGCCTGCCGTCAGGATCTTGCCCTCGCCGGCGATCACCTCCGTCCCGGGCCCGATCACGATCGTCACGCCGGGCTGCACGTCCGGGTTCCCCGCCTTGCCGATCGCATGGATGCGCCCGTCCAGCAGCGCCACGTCCGCCTTCACGATCCCCCAATGGTCGATGATCAGCGCGTTGGTGATGACCGTGTCGACGGCCCCCTGCGCCTGCGACAGCTGCGACTGCCCCATCCCGTCACGGATCACCTTGCCGCCGCCGAACTTCACCTCCTCGCCATAGATCGTGTGGTCGTGCTCCACCTCGGCGAACAGGTCCGTGTCCGCCAATCGAACCCGGTCCCCGGTCGTCGGCCCATACATGTCGGCGTAGGCGCGGCGGGTGATCATGGCCGGTCACCTTCGGCGCCGCCCAGCTCGCCTTCCTGCAAGGGAAGGGCTAGGGGTGGGTGAGGCAAGAACGAATCGCTGCTTTGAAGGTCAGTCGTGCATTGACCCACCCCCGACCCCTCTCTTCCAGGGAGGGGAGAAGGAAGTTGACCGGACCTCAAAGCGCCCCGCCCACATCGCCCCGGAACCCGTGCACCACCCGCGCGCCCCGGAACGGCACCAGCGTCACCTCCCGCGACTGCCCCGGCTCGAACCGCACCGCCGTGCCGGCCGCCACCGCCAGGCGCTGCCCCCGCGCCGCTGCGCGGTCGAACCGCAGCGCCGGGTTCGTCTCCGCGAAGTGGTAGTGGCTGCCCACCTGCACCGGCCGGTCCCCGGTGTTCTCCACCGTGATCACCGTCGTCGGCTGACCGTCGTTGAGCGCAATGTCGCCCGGCGCCGTCACCACCTCACCCGGGATCATCGGCCCGCTCACCGTATCGGCTCGTGCACGGTCACCAGCTTCGTGCCGTCCGGGAACGTCGCCTCCACCTGCACGTCGTGGATCATCTCCGCGATCCCCTCCATCACCTGGTCCCGCCGGATCACCTGCGCGCCCTGCTCCATCAGGTCCGCCACCGTCCGCCCGTCCCGCGCGCCCTCCACCACGAAGTCGCTGATCAGCGCCACCGCCTCCGGATGGTTCAGCTTCACCCCGCGCTCCAGCCGCCGCCGCGCCACCACCGCGGCCATGCTGATCAGCAGCTTGTCCTTCTCCCGCGGTGTCAGGTTCATCCTGCCCTCAACACATCCACACCCTCGGCAGCGTGCGGCCCCCGCGCAGGATGTTCAAGCCTTGCACGACGGTTTTCCGTAAGCTCGCCCCGGTCGGCGCGACAATGCGGGCGATCAACACACCCTCCACCACCGAAGCGCCCGCATCGGCGTCCGTCAGCGCCTGCCGCAACGGCTCCAGCAGCGCCGCCGCGGCCGGCCCCGCGCACCAGATCGTCGCCACCGCGCACCCCCCGCGCGCCACCGCCCGCCCCGCCAGCACCGTCGCCACGGCGCCCTCCAGCCGGATCGCGTCATGCACCACCAGCCGTCCCTCGCGCCGGATGGAAACGCGGTCGTGCAGCGACGCCGTACGCACCCGCTCGTCCATGGCCGTCCGCCCGAACACCAGGCTCTCGACCCCCAGGAACGCCGCATCGCCGGCCAGCTCCACCTCCAGCGTCCGCCGCAGCGCGCTTCCGTCGAACAGGATCGTCTCCTGCGGCAGCCACTCCAGCGCCGCGCCCGCCCCCACCTGCAGCGTGGTCGCCACCCGCGCCACCGCCCCCGGCAGCGCACGATAGATCCGCTCAGCCGCCTGGCTCGCCACCGTCGCCGACGTCCCCGCCCCGGCGCCAACCCGCACCACCAGGCTGTCGCCCCCGGCCATCCCGCCGGCCGAGTTCAGCGTCACCGCCTCCGCATAGGGCCCCGGCTCGGTCCGCGGAAACCGCGCCTTCAGGCACCCGTCCTGCCGCAACCCATCCAGCACCGAGCGCTCCTGCCGCCGCTTGAAGGTCAGCCGAAGCTCGCCGCGGGCGCGCTGATGGAGGACACTCACTCCGGACATCCCTGCGGGCAGATCACCCGATCAGGCCCACCTGGACCGCGCGGATCCGTTCGAACTCGGCCGCGGTCACGCGTCCTGTCTGCGTCGCGGTCCGTACACGCCAGTCTTGGCTCGTCACGTGACCGGCCAGCACCACGCCCGGCGGATCGCCCGAGAGCGGCACCTCGAACGAATAGCCGTGGGTCGATGTTCACCCAGACGATGTCCCCGGCTTCGGGAGCATCCGTCACAGGGCGCTACCAGACCTCCTTGCCGACTGGCGGACCCCAGTCCGACGTTCATGGCTGCACCCCGCGACACGTCGCACCAGTGTGACTGTATCGACATGGCCGACACAACCGCCAGCGATCCCCGGGCGCCGTCGCCTATACTGCGAACGCCTGGCGGCCCTCGGCCTGGCCATACTCGACGTAGTGCAACAGCGGATCCACGCCGGCCGCCCGTACGTCGGCATACGCCGCCAGATATTTGCTGGTGCTGAACTGCGGCGACGGATTGCGCCCCTCATGCCATCCATACGTCTCGTAGTGGGTCAGCGGATCGACGTGCGCCGCCGCGACGTCGGGGTTGTTCGCCAGGTAATATCGCGTGTCGAACAGCGCATCGGGGTTCAGCCCGCGCTGCCAGCCGGTCGCGGCGTAGCTGCCGGCGGCCTGCTGCGCCGCGGCCGCCCCGACCGGGATCAGGGTCGCGCCGAGCTGCGGGTCGTAATAGGCGGCGTTGACCAGCGGGTCGGCCGGCGCCGTGGGGCCGCTGAGGAAGGCCATGCGGCCCTCGGACTGGCCGTGCAACGCGTAATGCAGCAGCGGGTCGACACCGGCGGCAGCGACGTCCGGGTAGGCGGCGAGATATTTGCTGTCGGAGAACAGCAGGCTCGGGTCGCGCCCCTCTGTCCAGCCATGCGCTTCGAAATGCTGCAGCGGGTTGACGCCAGCGGCGGCCACGTCCGGGTTCTGCGTCAGGTAGTATCGCGTGTCGAACAGGGCGTCCGGGTTCGCGCCCTCCTTCCAGCCGTAGTCATCGTACCACGTCGTCGCATCCATGCCCGACGCGGCGACGTCCGGCCGCTCGGCGAAGACATAGGCGCTGTCCACCAACGGGTCCGGCGGCAACGGCACGGGGGGCGCCGCGCCGGCATAGGTCACGTCCAGCTCCTCCGTCGCGTTGTTGCCGGACAGGTGGAACAGCCCGCCGGCATAGTTCCCCGCGAAGCGCAGGGCCGCGATCACCTCGGGCGGGTTGCCGGCGATGTCGGCGGGCGACAGCACCTCCAGCAAGTGCGAGCCGGGATCGTAGGACAGCGTGTAGGTGGACAGGCCGAAGCGCGCCAAGTTCTTGCCCGGCAGCTCGATGACGTCACCCGCGCCGAACCCGGCAATCGGCGTGGTGAACGGATGGCGTCCGTCGGCCACCTCGATCTGTCCGGTATCGTCGGCGTTGAACTGCAGCGACGTCAGCTCCGCCTGGTGCAGGATGAGCACGCCATGGCCGTCGGCGAAGGTGAAGGACCCGCCGGTCACGTCGAAGCCATCCGTCCCCGGGGTGTCGATCGCGGTGCTGGCGTCCTCTACGTCGACCGTGCCATCGGCCAGCGTGATGGACTGGTCATGCAGGTCGCCTGCGACCAGGAGCGTGGTGGCCGACGGCGCGGCGCCGTTGCCGTTGATGGTGATCGAACCCGGACCGCCCACGTCGGCGACGAACGCCGCCTTCGTCGTCTGGCCGGCGGCGCCCAGGATGCTGATGCTGCCGCCATTGGCGAACAGCAGGTTGTGTTCGAACGGGAACGACACCAGAGGCGGGTTGGTCACCGGGTTCGGCGCGTCCTCGTCGTCGATGGCGAGGCTGCCGCCCGGAGCCACGGTGATCGCGCCGTTGTTGATGAACCCCGACACGGCGCCTGACCCGGCCTCGATGTCGAGTTCGCTGCCACGATCGATGGTCACGGTGGCATCGAGGGTGGTGACCGGATCGTGGTCGCTCGGCACGACCAGCGACACGTCGGCCGGGATGACCTCGATCTCGAGTGTGCCGGTCGCCGTCCCCGTTCCGATGTTGATGGCGCCCGACACCGTGCTGTCGAGGTAGGAGGAGACGACAGCGGTCCCGACGACGTTCAGCGTGTCGTTCTGCAGGGTGCTGTTCTGCAGCCAGAAGTCGGCCGGGCCGGCGCTGCCGTCGATGTTCAGGATCTGGCCCGTGACCGTGTAGCCGTGGATGGCGTTGGGTGCCTGGATCTCCGTCAGCGGGTTCTGCGGCGCGAAGAAGTCGATATGCGTGTAGCGGCCCAACGGCGGAAAGACATAGAGCGCACCCAGGCGATGGATCCCGGCATCGGCGATCCCCGTGATGCCCACGCTATCGCCAGCGTTCGGGAGCGGCGTTGCCGCGGTGAGATCCACGAGGTTCGCGGCCGCCAGATAATCGGTGCCGCCCGGCAGGCTGTCGTTCGCGATCCACTTGAAAGCCGCCATGCGCACCCCGTCTGGCCAGTGCCAGGCTCGGTGCCCAGCCGTGGTTGGTTAACAAGGCCCGTCTTGGGCGGAAAGCCTGGAACGCGTGACGTTGCACTATGTCACGAAGCGCCGCCGAGGCCCCCCGCTTGGCCCCCGCTTGACGCTCCTGCTTGACGGCCAGCTGCGAACCGAAGCACCGTATCGCAACGACATCGGCAGGCTCCGTTGCGCGCCAGCATCGCCCGGATCGACCCGCGTTGGTTCCAGATCGGCAGCCTGTCGATCCTGCTGGGCGCCAGCATCGCATGGTTCGACTTCGGCGCCCGGCCCGGGCAGAGCGCCGTCACCATCGCCGCGGCCTTGTCGGCCCAGTGCGTCGCCTGTCGCGCCCGCAAGTTGCGGTTCGATCCCCTCAGCCCGCTGATCACCGGCCTCTCGCTCAGCCTGCTGCTCCGCACGCATGACCCGGCGCTCTGGGTGGCCGCCTCCGCCATCGCGGTCGGTTCGAAGATGCTGCTTCGCGTGCGCGGCAAGCACGTCTTCAACCCGGCCAACATCGGCATCGTCGCGCTGATCGCCGCCGGCGCCGACGTCTGGATCTCACCGGGCCAGTGGGGCGCGGCAGGGTGGCTCGCCGCCGTGCTGCTCTCGCTGGGCGCGCTGGTGCTCGGCCGGGCCCGGCGGGCGGACACCGCGGCCGTGTTCATTGCCGCGTATGCCGGGCTGCTGGTCATCCGCGCCAGCCGGTTGGGTGACCCCGCCGCCATCCCGCTGCATCAGCTGATGTCCGGCAGCCTGCTGCTGTTCACCTGCTTCATGATCACCGACCCGCGCTCCACCCCCGACCACCCCGCCGGGCGCGTCCTGTTCGCGGTCGCCGTCGCCGCACTCGCTTACCACCTGCAGTTCGCTCTGCAGCTGCGCGCCGGCCTGTTCCTGGCGCTGGCCGCCGTGTCGCTGACAACCCCCGTGATCGACGCCACGTTCCGCGCCGCCCGCTATCGCTGGCACGCGCCCACCATGATCCAGGAGGCTTAGCGATGCGCGCGCTGCTGTTTGCGACCACCCTCTGCTTCGCGTTCTCGTCGACGGCTTGGGCGTTCTGCGGCTTCTACGTCGCGCAGGAGGGGTCGTTGTTCAACGACGCGTCCAAGGTCGTCCTCGCGCGCTTCGGCCAGCGCACGTCGATCACGATGTCCAGCGACGTCGGCGGCGACCCGAAGGACTTCGCACTCGTCATCCCGGTGCCCACCACCATCCAGCGCGACCAGGTCAGCGTGATCCTCTCCGCGACCGTCGACCACATGGACGCCTACACCACGCCCCGCCTGGTGGAATACGACGACCCGGACCCATGCGCGCCGCCAATGCCGGTGCGGGCGTATTCAGCCATCCCGCCGCCGGTCCCTGCCCCGGCGCCCTCCGGCGCCAGCGCCCTCGGCGTCCGGGTCGAGGCGGAGTACGCCGTCGGCGAATACGACATCCAGGTCCTGTCCGCGGCCGACAGCTCCGGCCTGATCACCTACCTCAACGAGCGCCATTATCGCATTCCCGCGGGCGCCGCGCCGGTCATCGGCAGCTATCTCCGCAGCCACATGCAGTTTTTCGTCGCCCGCGTGAACATGGCCCGCCGCGGCGGCGGATCGACGTTTCTGCGCCCGCTCCGGGTCGACTACGAGTCGGCGAAATTCATGCTGCCGATCCGCCTGGGCACCGTGAACGCGCGGGGCCCGCAGGACATGATCGTGCTCGCGCTGAGCGACCGCGGCCGGGTCGAGCCGGTGAACTACCGCACCCGGCGCATGCCGAGCGGGACGGACGTGCCGCTGTTCGTCAGGGCCGACTTCACCGCGTTCTACCGCGCCGTCTTCGACCGGCAGGTGCGGGACGCCGGCGGCACGGGCACGTTCCTGGAATACACGTGGGACCTCGGCGCCTGCGACCCGTGCTCGGCCCCGCCCATCTCCGACGCGGAACTGCACGAGCTTGGCGCGCCGGGGTCGTCGGGCCAGTCGCATCGGCTTCCGTTCATCACCCGCATGCATGTCCGCTACGACCGCGACACCTTCCCCGAAGACCTGCAACTCCAGGAGACCGGCGACCGCGAAAGCTACCAGGCCCGGTTCGTCGTGCACCATGTGTTCGGGGGCGCCGCGTCGTGCCGCGCCGGCCAGGAATACCGCACCGGCCTGCCCCGGCGCTTCAACGCCGAGGCCCGCAACGTGGTCGAGCTGACCGACTGGTCCTATGACGACGTGAAGGCCCGCATGGCCGCAACGGGCACCGCGGTCACGGACCGCCCTTAGGTCAAACCGACAGCCGCCGCCGCACCTCCGCCTCGTCCAGGCTGTCCGGCGGGCCGTTCATCACGATGTCGCCGCGGTCCATGATGCACAGCGTGTCCGCCAGCTCGCGGGCGAAGTCGAAGTACTGCTCCACCAGCAGGATCGCCATCGTCCCCCGGGCGCGCAGCAGCGCGATCACCCGGCCGATGTCCTTGATGATGCTCGGCTGGATCCCCTCCGTCGGCTCGTCCAGCACCAGCAGCCGCGGCTTCATGATCAGCGCCCGCGCGATCGCCAGCTGCTGCTGCTGACCGCCCGACAGGTCCCCGCCGCGCCGCCGCAGCATCGTCTTCAGGATCGGGAACAACTCGAAGATCTCGTCGTCCACCCGGCGTTGACCGCGCGGCAGCACCGCGAACCCGGTCTCCAGGTTCTCCCGCACCGTCAGCAGCGGGAACACGTCCCGCCCCTGCGGCACCCACGCGATCCCCCGCTGCGCCCGCGCGTACGTCGGCAGCCGCGTGATGTTCTCCCCGTTCCACGTGATCGTGCCCCGCGTCACCGGATGCGCCCCCGTGATCGCCCGCAGCAGGCTGGTCTTGCCCACCCCGTTGCGCCCCAGCAGGCACGTCACCCGCCCCTGCGTCACCGAGACCGACACTTTCCGCAGTGCGATCGCGGCGCCGTAATGCAGGTCCACGCCCTCCACCTGCAACGACGCATCACTACCGCCCAAGATACACCTCGACCACCTTCGGGTCCTCGCTGACGTGGTCGATCGTCCCCTCGCTCAGCACGCTGCCTTCATGCAGCACCGTCACCTTCACCCCCAGCGCCCGCACGAACGCCATGTCGTGCTCCACCACCACCACGCTCCGGGTCCGGTTGATCTCCACCAGCAGCTCCGCCGTCTGCTCCGTCTCCGCGTCCGTCATCCCCGCCACCGGCTCGTCCACCAGCAGCAGCTGCGGGTTCTGCGCCAGCAGCATCCCGATCTCCAGCCACTGCTTCTGCCCATGGCTCAGCTCGCCGGCCCGGCGGTGCCGGTGTTCGCCCAGCCGGATCGTGCCCAGGATCCCGTCGATCCGCTCCCGCTCCTCGCCCGTCTGCCGCGCCCCCAGCGTGAACCAGGGCCGCCGGTCGTTCGCCAGCGCGAGCAACAGGTTGTCCCACACCGTCAGCGGCTCGAACACGGTCGGCTTCTGGAACTTCCGCCCGATCCCCAGCGCCGCGATCCGCGGCTCGTCCAGCTTCGTCAGGTCCGTCTCGGCGCCGAACATGACCTGCCCGGTGTCGGGCCGGGTCTTGCCGGTGATGACGTCCATCATCGTCGTCTTGCCGGCGCCGTTCGGCCCGATCACCGCCCGCATCTCCCCGGGCGCCAGCACCAGCGCCAGGTTGTTCAGCGCCCGGAACCCGTCGAAGCTGACGCTCACCCCATCCAGGTACAGCAGGCTGCCCGTCGGCGCGCCGATGACCGGGCTCATGCCTTGACCGGCGCCTCTTCGGATCGCGTCGCCACCGAAGGCTCCGTCGGCCGCGGCGCCCGCACCAGGCCAACCAGGCCACGCGGCAGGAACAGCGTCACGGCGATGAACAGCCCGCCGAGCGCAAACAGCCACAGCTCCGGCAGCTGCCCGGTGAACACGGTCTTGGCCGCGTTCACCAGCACCGCGCCCAATATCGCCCCGTACAGCGTCCCGCGGCCCCCCACCGCGACCCAGATCACCGCCTCGATCGAGTTCTGCGGCGCGAACTCGCCCGGGTTGATGATCCCCACCTGCGGCACGTACAGCGCGCCGCCGATCGCCGCCATCACCGCCGACAGCGTGAACACCACCAGCTTGTAGTGCTCCGGCCGGTAGCCCAGGAACCGCGTCCGGCTCTCGGTGTCGCGCACCGCGATCAGCACCTTGCCGAACCGCGAGCGCGTGACCCACCGCGCCAGCACATACAGCGCGCAGAGCACGACCGCCGTGATCACCAGCAGCCCGCACCGCGTGCCGTCGGCGGCCAGCGGGAAGCCCAGCAGCTCCTTGAAGTCCGTCAGCCCGTTATTGCCGCCGAACCCCATGTCGTTGCGGAAGAACGCCAGCAGCAGCGCATAGGTCAGCGCCTGCGTGATGATCGACAGGTAAACGCCCGTGACCCGGCTCCGGAACGCCAGCCACCCGAACACCGCCGCCAGCAGGCCGGGCACCAGCAACGCCATCAGCATCGCATACCCGAACCAATCGAACCCCAGCCAGTACCAGGGCAATTCCTTGTAGTTCAGGAACACCATGAAGTCCGGCAGCGTGCTGCCATACTGCCCCCGCGTGCCGATCTGCCGCAGCAGGTACATGCCCATCCCATACCCGCCGAGCGCAAAGAACGCCGCATGGCCAAGGCTGAGGATGCCGCCGAACCCCCACACCAGGTCGATCGCCAGCGCCAGGATCGCGAATGACAGGTACTTGCCCACCAGTGACACGACGTAGGTTGGTATGTGCATCGCACTCTGCGGGCCGGTCAGCAGGTTCAACGCCGCAAGCAACACGGCGCCGCCGAGGATCAGCGTGAGCGTGAGCGGGGTGGCAAGCTTCACGGCTCCCTCTCCCTCCGGGAGAGGGTCGGGGTGAGGGCCTTCGGGCATGACAAACCCGGCATGCGGCCCGGGCCCTCACCCAACCCTCTCCCAGCGGGAGAGGGCTTTCTCATGCCTCCACCGCCCGGCCCTTGAGCGGGAACATGCCCCGCGGCTTGCGCTGGATGAACAGGATCAGCAGCACCAGAACCACGATCTTGCCCAGCACCGCGCCTGCCACCGGCTCGAGGAACTTGTTCACCACCCCCAGGGTCAAGGCGCTCAGCGCCGTCCCCCACAGATTGCCCACGCCCCCGAACACCACCACCATGAAGCTGTCGATGATGTAGCCCTGGCCCAGGTTCGGGCTCACGTTGTCGATCTGGCTCAGCGCCACCCCCGCCATGCCCGCGACGCCCGAGCCCAGCCCGAACGTCAGCGCGTCGATCCAGGGCGTGCGGATCCCCATCGCCGCCGCCATCCGCCGGTTCTGCGTGACCGCCCGCATCCGCAGACCCAACGACGTGAACCGCAGCACCGCCATCAGCGCGAACAGCACCGCCACCGCGAACACCACGATCGCGACCCGGTTGTAGGTCAGCGTCAACTGCCCGATCTTCCCGGCCCCGCTCATCCAGGCCGGCGTCCCCACCTCCCGGTTCGTCGGCCCGAAGATCGACCGCACCGCCTGTTGCAGCACCAGCGACAGCCCGAACGTCGCCAGCAGCGTCTCCAGCGGCCGGCCATACAGGAACCGGATCAGTCCCCGCTCGATCAGCACCCCGATCCCGCCCGACACCAGGAACGCCAGCGGCACCGCGATGAACAGGCTGGCGCCGAACAGCCCCGGCGCATGGCCGCGGATCAGCTCCTGCACCACATAGGTCACGTAGGCGCCGATCATGACCATCTCGCCATGCGCCATGTTGATCACGCCCATAACCCCGAACGTGATCGCCAGCCCCGCCGCCGCCAGCAGCAGCACGGACCCGAGGCTGATCCCGTAGAACGCGCCCTGCGCCAAGTTCCAAAGCTGCAACGCCCGATCGATGCTGCCCGCCGCATCCGCCGCCGCCGCCGCCACGGCCGGCGACTGCGCCGGCAGCGACGACAGGATCGCCCGCGCCTCCAGATCGCCCCGCGCCCGCAACGTCGCCACCGCCGCCAGCCCCGCCGGCTCGGCCGCATTCGGCGTCGCCAGGGTCGCGGCAGCGTGGGCCTGTTCCATGCTCGCCCGCACCCCCGCATCACCCTCCGCCGCGATGGCCCGGTCCAGCGCCGGCAGCGCGGCCGCGTCACGCGACTTGAACACCGCTTCGGCCGCCGCCGCACGCACCGCCGGGTCGGGCGAGAACAGCTGCAACGCCCCCTGCGCCGCCTCCAGTGCCCGGCGTACCGTGTTGTTCGACCGCACCGGCCGCAGCCCGGCCGCATCCGCCACCACCGCCCCGGTCTCGGCATCGACCACCTGGCCGTCCGCCGTCTTGAACACCGGCCCGCCATTCGCCCGCGCAAACAGCCGCCCCGCCGTCAGCGCGTCCAGGATCGGCGCCGCCCGCGCGCTGCCCGACGTCGCCAGCGCCTCGATCCCGCGCCGCACGTCGTCATACCCGCCGCCCAGCAGCGCGACGCCCGGAACTTCCGCCCGCGTCCCGCCCGCGAACAGCAGCAGCACGAGCGCGAACAGCACCGCCCACCCGGCCGACGGCGCGCGCGCCGCCGGCCGGACGTCACGGATCGAGCGTGCTACTTCGACGCCCCGCCGCACTTGCCCGTCTTCACGTTGAAGTTGCCGCAGCTCATCGGCGGACGCCAATCCGCGATCAGGTCGCGCGACCCCTCCAGGTAGGGCGACCACTCCTGCGCCACGATCAGCCCCGGCGTCGTGCTCACCACGTTGAACTGCCCGTTCTCCTCGATCTCGCCGATCAGCACGGGCTTCGTGATGTGATGGTTCGGCATCATCGCCGACACCCCGCCCGAAAGGTTCGGCGCCGTCACCCCGATCATCGCGTCGATCACCTTCGCCGGCTCGAACGTGCCGGCCTTCTCGACCGCCTTCACCCACATGGCGAAGCCGACGTAGTGCGCCTCCATCGGGTCGTTCGTCACCCGCTTCGGGTTCTTCGTGAACGCCTGCCACTTGGCGATGAACGCCTTGTTGTCGGGGTTGTCGACGCTCATGAAGTAGTTCCACGCCGCCAGGTGGCCCAGCAGCGGCTTCGTGTCGACGCCGGCCAGCTCTTCCTCGCCGACGCTGAACGCCACCACCGGGATGTCCGTCGCCTTGATGCCCTGGTTACCCAGCTCCTTGTAGAACGGCACGTTGGCGTCGCCGTTGATCGTCGACACCACCGCCGTCTTCTTGCCCGCGCTGCCGAACTTCTTGATGTCGGCCACGATCGTCTGCCAGTCGCTCTGCCCGAACGGCGTGTAGTTGATCAGGATGTCTTCCTGCTTCACGCCCTTCGCCTTCAGGTACGCCTCCAGGATCTTGTTCGTCGTGCGCGGATACACGTAGTCCGTCCCGGCCAGCACCCAGCGCTGCACCTTCTCCTCGGCCATCAGGTAGTCGACCGCCGGAACCGCCTGCTGGTTCGGCGCCGCGCCGGTGTAGAAGACGTTCTTGCTGCTCTCCTCGCCCTCGTACTGGACCGGGTAGAACAGGATGTTGCCCGTCTCCTCGAACACCGGCAGCACGGACTTGCGGCTGACCGAGGTCCAGCAGCCGAACACGGCCGCGACCTTGTTGACGGTGATCAGCTCGCGCGCCTTCTCCGCGAACAGCGGCCAGTTGCTCGCCGGGTCCACCACGACGGCCTCCAGCTTGCGGCCCAGCACGCCGCCCTTCTTGTTCTGTTCGTCGATCAGCATCAGCATGACGTCCTTCAACGTCGTCTCGCTGATCGCCATCGTGCCCGACAGGCTATGCAGGATGCCGATCTTGACCGGTTCGGTCGACGTCTGCGCCATCGCCGGAGCGGCCAGGCCGGCGGCTGCCAAGCCGGCGGCTCCAAGGGCGGCCAGGCCCGTGCGCCGCATCCAGTTTCGAACGGAAGCCATCGTGCCAGTTCCCCCAAATTGTTTCGCGTGCCGATTTGGACACGGCACCCTGTCTGCAACACTCGTGCCGGACGGTGCGCACCCGATGCCGCGTTCGTGAGCCGCCCTGGCCAGCCCCGCCGTGATGCAATGGCGAGCGGTTGCCCGGCCCATAGGCAGCCAGCGCCGCCCCGCGGCGCCTAGCGCCCCAACAACCGCCGGACCACGGCCTCAACCCCGAACAGCGCCGGCCGCGGCTTCCACGTCAGCCAGTGCAGGTCCCGAACGGCGTTCCCCAGGCTCCGCTTATAGCGCGCGTCCCCGGCCAGGAAGTCGTACTCGACCGCCCCCGACGCCCGCGCCCGCTCCAGTGCCGCATGATGGCACGACAACCCCGGCTTCTCGTGCGCGCCCGCCGCGGCATAGGCGAACCCTCCCTGGTAGGCCATCACCCGCCCCCCGGCGACGAAGTTCAGCAGATACCCGATCACCCGCGGCCCGGCCGCCACTCGCAGCAGCTCGACCTCGCCGGTCGGCACGCCGCGTCCGATCAGCGCACGGACGAAGCGTTGCACCGGCCCCGTCGTGAACCCGCTCACCACCCCCCGCGACGCCCAAGTCGCGGCATGCAGCGGCATCATCGCCTCCAGCATCGCCATCGCCTCAGCCACCGTCGCCGCCCGCTCCACCACGATCGGCCCTGCTGTCGCATAGGACCGGTCGGACCGCCGAAGCTGCATGCGGGTGTTGCGGCTCAGCGACTCCGCATGCGCCGGGCCGTCCGCCTGCAGCGCGGCATACGGCGCCACCCGCGTCTGCAGCCCGACCACGATCCCCCCCGCCGCCCGCACGCGCGCCAGCCCGGCATCGTCCAGCCCCGGCAGCACCACCCGGCGCGCCCGCGCCCCCACCCCCGCCAGGATCGCGTCCAGCGCAGCACCCTCGCCGCCCCTGCGGCTCGCCACTGGCCCGTTATGCTCGACGAACACCGAATCCAGCTCCGCGTCGCCGCTCTCCTGCAGCAGCAGCGTCCGCCCCCGGCGGTTGAACAGCGCCATCCCTGCCAGAACGCCCCCCTCGAACACCTCGGCCAGCACCGGGTCCGGATAGCGCTCGTGCGCCAGGCAGCCGACCCACGTCCAGGACCGGAACAACGGCGCACCCGACGCCGCCGCCAGCGCCTGCCAGCGCGCTGCCAGGGCCGGGTCGTCGAGATCGGGGCGGGACAGGCGGGTGGAGGCGATGGCGGCTCACCGGATTGCGCCCGGCAGCCGGCCGCGTCTGCATTATCGCCGAGTCTGGCCCGGCTGCACAAAGGCTGGCACGGTCCGCGCCCGGGTCCCAGAGGCGTGATGAGGGGACCGCACGCATCGAGGCCCGCCTTGCCCTTTGGATTCATCGTGGTCGATCCCTGGCTCCCGCCGCAAGGGCTCGCGGCCCTGGCCTTGCTCGTCCTGCTGTTCGGGCGCCGCCGCTTCTGGTGGGTCGCGGCCCTGCTGATCGCCGCCCTGCTCGCTCTGTCCACCCCGCTGGTCGGCGCCGCCCTGCTCGCCTCGCTCGACCCGGCGCCCGCCGCGGGCCAAGACGCCGGCCCGCCTCCGGGAGCGATCGTCATCCTGTCCGGCGACGTCGAGCGCGCCGCCCCGCCCGCCGCCGCCGACGTCGGGCCGCTCACGCTCGAGCGGGAACGGGCCGGCGCCGCCCTCGCCCGCCGCACCGGCCTGCCCGTGCTCGTCACCGGCGGCCTCGTCATCGCCCCGCCGCCGGTCGGCGCCATGATGGCCGCCAGCCTGCCCGCCGATTTCGGCGTCCCCGTCCGCTGGGCCGAAACCCGCTCCGCCACCACGTGGGAGAACGCGCAGTTCAGCGTGCCGATGCTGAAGGCCGACGGCATCACCCGCATCTACCTCGTCACCCACGCCTGGCACATGCGCCGCTCCCTGCTCGCCTTCGCCCGCGCCGGCATGGACGCCGTCCCCGTCCCCGTCCGGCAAGACCCGGGGCCTGACTGGACGCTCGCCAGCCTCATGCCCCGCGCGACCGGCTGGGAGCGCAGCTTCTACGCCATCCACGAATGGATCGGTCTGCTCGCCTACGGGCTGCGCCATTGATCGAGGTCGAGGCCGTCGACGCCATCGCCCGGCTGGGCCCGGACTGGGACGCGCTGTTCGACCAGCCGACCGCCGCCGGCCTGCAGTCCCGCCGCGCCTGGTTCGCAGCATCCGAGGCCGCCGCGCTGCCGCCCGGCGCCGTGCCGCACTACGTCGCCCTGCGTGACGCCGGCCGCCCGGCCGCACTCCTGCCGATGCGACGCGACGGGCGCGACGGGCGCGCCGGGATCACCAGCCTCACCACCCCCTACACCGTCGCCTTCCAGCCGCTGCTCGACCCGGCCGCCGACCCGGCCGCTATCGGCGCCGCACTCGGCCGCCATCTCCACCGCTGGCCGCTCGCCCGGCTCGAGGCGCTCGACCCCGCCTGGCCGTCTTTGGAGCCCCTCCTGGCCGGGCTGCGCCGCGCCCGCCTGGTTCCCATCCGCTACGACCATTTCGGCAACTGGTCCGAGAACGTCGCCGGCCTCCACTGGCCCGCCTACCTCGCCCGCCGCCCCGGCGCGCTGCGCGAGACCATCCGCCGCCGCGGCGCCGCGGCCGCCCGCGACCAATCCGTCCGATTCGAGATCGTCCGCACCCGCGACGGCCTGGAGTCTGCCCTCGCCGCCTACGAAGCCGTCTACGCCACCAGCTGGAAGCAGCCCGAGCCGTTCCCCCGCTTCAACGCCACCCTCCTGCCGCGCGTCGCCGACCTCGGCCTGCTCCGCCTCGGCGTGCTCTGGCGCGGCGAAACCCCGCTCGCCGCCCAATACTGGGTCGTGGCCGACGGCACCGCGACCGTGCTGAAGCTCGCCCATGACGAGGCCGGCCGCGCCCTCTCCCCCGGCACCCTGCTCACTGCCCACATGATCCGCGCCATCCTCCCCGAAGGCGTGACGTCCCTCGACTTCGGCCGCGGCGACGACCCCTACAAGCAATCCTGGACCACCCACCGCCGCCAACGCGTCGGCCTCCTCCTCGCCAACCCCCTCCACCCCACCGGCCTCGCCGAACTCCTCCGCCACCAAGCCGGCCGCCTTCGCCGCACACTCCCCAAATCCCTTTTCGGCCGCGTCGAGCCCGGAACCCACCCGAAGGGCTGACACCGGCCGCCCCGACGCCCATCATAGGCGCATGGCCTGTGCAGGGAGGCGCGGATGAGCGACTACGACTACGACCTGTTCGTCATCGGCGGCGGCTCGGGCGGGGTGCGGTGTGCGCGGATCGCGGCCGGGCACGGCGCAAAGGTGGGCATCGCCGAGGACACGTATTGGGGCGGCACCTGCGTCAATGTCGGCTGCGTGCCGAAGAAGATCATGGTCCAGGCCGCCGAATACGGCCGCCTGGCCGAGGATGCGCGCGGCTTCGGCTGGGACAGCCACGCCGGCCACCACGACTTCGCCGCCCTCATCCACCGCAAGGACGCCGAGATCAAGCGCCTCAACGGCATCTACCGCAGCCTGCTCGGCGGCCCTGGCGTGATCATGCACGACGCCCACGCCCGCTTCACCGGGCCGCACACGCTCCAGGTCGGCGACCAGGTCATCACGGCCGAGCGGATCGTCATCGCGACCGGCGGCACCCCCATCGTCCAGCCGCCCATCGAGGGCATGGAGCTGGGCATCACCTCGGACCAGGCGTTCCACCTGCCGGCACTGCCCAGGCGGGTGCTGCTGGTGGGTGGCGGCTACATCGCGGTCGAGTTCGCCGGGCTGTTCCGCGGCCTGGGTGCGGCGGTGGAGCTGGTCTACCGCCAGCACCTGCCCCTGCGTGGCTTCGACCAGGAGATCCGCGAGGACCTCGCCGCCGCCTACGAACGCCAGGGCATCAAGCTCCACCCCAGCCAAACCGTGCACAAGGTGGCGGCGCACGGCGCCGCGCGCCGCGTCACCCTGACAAACGGGCACGTGGTGGAAACGGACCTGGTGTTCTTCGCCGTCGGCCGGGCGCCGCGCACCGCAGGCCTGGGGCTCGAGGCGGCCGGGGTGAAGACGGACGAACGCGGCGCCGTCATCGTCGACGCCCACAACGCGACCAGCCAGCCGCACGTCTTCGCCCTGGGCGACGTCTCGAACGACCTCAATCTGACCCCGGTGGCGATCGCCGAGGGCCACCACCTCGCCGACCGCCTGTTCGGCCCGCCGCCGCCGCGCAGCTGGGCGTTCGACGCGGTCGCGACGGCCGTATTCAGCAACCCGCCCATCGCGACCGTGGGGCTGAGCGAGGACTCCGCGGCGGCGCTGGGCCCGGTCGACGTGTATGTCGCCCGGTTCACGCCGATGCGCCACGTCATGAGCGGGCGCGGCCAGAAGACGCTGATGAAGATGATCGTCGACCAGGCCAGCCAGCGCGTGGTCGGTGTCCACATGCTGGGCGACGACGTGCCGGAGATGATGCAGGGCATCGCCGTCGCGCTGACGGCGGGCGCCACCAAGGCCGATTTCGATCGCACGATCGGCATCCACCCGACGAGTGCGGAAGAGTTCGTGACCATGCGGACGCGCACGCGGGTCGCCGGGCTGCGGGAGGCGGCGGAATAGCCGCCGCGCCGAAAACTCGACGCAATCAGGGCTTTGCAGGCTAGGCTTGACGCGCCACTCTGCCCGACTCGGGACGCAGGGTTGCGCGAAAGGCGGTTGGGCAGATGGATTGGGACAAGCTTCGGGTGTTTCACGCCGTGGCCGAAGCCGGCAGCTTCACCCATGCCGGGGAGACGCTGAACCTCAGCCAGTCCGCCGTCTCGCGCCAGATTTCGGCGCTCGAAGAGAACCTCCAGGTGCCGCTGTTCCACCGCCACGCCCGCGGGCTGATCCTGACGGAACAGGGCGAAAGCCTGAACCGCACGGTGCGGGAGGTGTTCGCGAAACTGGCCATGACCGAGGCGCTGCTGACCGAAAGCAAGGAGAAGCCCGCCGGACGCATCAAGGTGACCACCACGGTCGGCTTCGGCTCGACCTGGCTGGCGCCCCGGCTCCAGGCCTTCCTCGCCCAATATCCCGACGTGACCATGACGCTGCTGCTGGACGACACGGACCTGGACCTGGCGATGCGCGAGGCGGACGTCGCGATCCGCATGCACCCGCCCAAACAGCCCGACCTGGTGCAGCGGCACTTGATGCAGCTCACCTGGGTGGTGGTCGCGTCCCCGGACTACTTGAAGGCGAACGGCACGCCGACCCGGCCCGAGGAACTCGACGACCACAAGCTGATCCTGTTCGGCGACTACCGGCCGCCCGTGGCCGACATCAATTGGCTGGCCGAGGCCGGCCGCCGTTCCGGCTCGCCCAGGCGGCCCTTGCTGGAGGTGAACTCGCTGCACGCGATGGCGCTGGCGATCCGCTCGGGCATGGGGATCGGCGTATTGCCGGACTGGATGGACGCCGAGCTGGACGGCCTGGTGCGCCTGTTGCCCGAGCTGAAAAGCCCGAAGGTGGATGTGTTCTTCGTCTATCCGGAGGAGCTGCGGAACAGCAAGCGGGTCGCGGTCTTCCGGGACTTCCTGCTCGCCCGCCTACAGGAGATCCACTGAGAGGAGCCGCTCGGCGGCCTCGACGCCGCTGAGGTAGGCGCCGCCCACGGTGCCGGCGAGGCCATCGGTTCGGGTCGCCTCCCCGGCGAACAGCAGCCGTTCCCCCGGAAAGGCCTGGGCCAACACGTCGCGGCAGCGCGAGTCGCCCGGCCCGGCATAGGCATAGGCGCCGAGGATAGTGGGGTCGGTGCCCCAGCTGGTGGTGATGGCCGCCGGGCCGATCGCCCGAAGCGCGTCGCGGCCGAGGGTCCGCACCAGCTCGGCCCGCGCGAACGCCTCGAAGCCGGCCGGGTCGGCGGCGAGCCGCCAGGCATCGCGTCCGCCGACGAAGCCGGCGATATGCCGGGCGCCGCGGGGCCGGGCGTTGAAGGTCATCCGGGACTCACGGTCGATCAGCAGGGTGCCGGGTTCGACGCCGATGTCGCCCGTGACCGGCAAAGCGATCTTGGACAGCAGCCCCATCGGCAGCCCGTGGATGGCGGCCTGCACCGCGGGCGGGAGCGGTGGGTCGAACCGGATGGAGCCTGCGGCGAGCACGCCGGTGGACACGGTGACGATGGCGGCGCTGGCGTGCAGCGTGCCGCGCGGCGTCTCGACGCGGACGCCGGGCCCGTCCCAGGCGATGCGGGTCGCGGGCGTCCCGGTTGTGGCTTCGGTGCCGAGGCGACGGGCCACGAAGGCGCCGACACCGTCGGCCGGGACGAGGTTGCGGCCCTCCAGCCGGTTGCGCCGCCAGTCCTGCATCCCGAGGCGGTCGGCATCGGCCGCGGCGATGATCGCGCCCTCCCACAACGCGACCAGCGGCGCCCAGGGGTCCATGGCCATGGGCTCCATCGCCTGAGAAAGGCTGACGTCGGGGCCAAGGAGCGCGGGCGCGACGGCCTCGTCCAGGCCATCCCACGCGGCGTCGTAGGCGGCCCGTTCGCCTGCCGTCGCGAGGCGGCCGCCGACCGTCACACGTTCCCGCCGGGACTGGTCGGTGTCGATGAGGCGGTCGGACGGATCGGCCGACGCGACGAGCGGATTGCGTGCAGCATCGTGCAGCCATGTGGCGCCGAGGTCGAACGGTTCCCCGTCCACCTCCGCGGTGACAGCCCGGCCGCCGATCCGCGGCAGCGCTTCGATTAGGCTGACACTGACGCCCCGGGCGCGAAGACGGCGCGTCGCCGCCAGGCCGGCGACCCCGGCACCGACGACGATCACGGAAGCGGGCTTCGTCATCGGCCGAACTGGTTCACCTGAAACTATTCCTATCGACGATCAAACGCTACTTCGATAAATCGATCGACGAGCGAGATGTGTGGATTGCTGTGCGCCAGGAGGCCGACGCTGGAGGCGGCCGAAGCCGCGCTCCCGCTCGGGCCCGGCTTAGGCCAGCTTCAGATTGGCCGCAGCCTGCTTGCCGCGTTCCGCGACGACGTCGAAGGAGACCTTCTGCCCGTCATTCAGGCCATTCAGCCCCGCCGCCTGCACGGCCGTGATGTGCACGAACACATCCTTGCCGCCATCCTGCGGCTCGATGAAGCCAAAGCCCTTGGTTGCATTGAACCACTTAACCGTACCCATTGCCATTTTCTTGCTCACGTATGTCGCGCGGCAGCATAGCCGCGAAATGGGGCTTAGGGCAAATCCGCATTTCGTGTCGATGACGGATGTGTGAACGTCCGCGCCAGTCTGATCGCTTTTCCGGAGACCCCATCACCTTGGCACCATGACGGTCCGTGCAGGGCTAAGGTCCACAGGACGCTACTCCGTCAAGCCGTGGCCGTCTGGTCGAATACGGCTACTGCAGCTGCTGGCGGAGCATCCAGGAGGAGGACGGAATCCGGACGTCCATGGAACCACTGTCTCTGCTGCGGTATGCATGTCGGCGTAGCCGGTCCCCGAGACGCTGCGCCGGCTGGCTCATCCGGCCCCGGCACCCGGAGACTCTTGAGGGGTGTGGCGCAACCCCCGGCTACGTTTCCGTCGCCGCACTCGGGTCCGTTGTAGCGCGGGCGATAATCGAAGTGATAGCCTGCTCCCAGGACGGCCTAAGTGGGTTCATCCCCGCGCATGCGGGAACACGCGACCTGTGCAGGTCGCCTCGGTCCAGACCCGGTTCATCCCCGCGCATGCGGGGAATACTCGCATTGGACCCTGCCAGGTGGCCAAGGCCCGGTTCATCCCCGCGCATGCGGGGGAACACTACCACCAGGGTTTCGCGGGCAGGTTCGGCGCCGGTTCATCCCCGCGCATGCGGGGAACACAACGCCACCCTCACCAATCAGGACAGCAACACCGGTTCATCCCCGCGCATGTGGGGAACACCGCTCTCAGCTGAGACCCGCAGCGCCCCAGAACGGTTCATCTCCGCGCATGCGGGGACACGAGTCCTGGCGGCGGGAACCACGCCGCGTTGCCGGTTCATCCCCGCGCATGCGGGGGAACACTTGGCGGCGAGAAGGCGCGCGACGTCCTGGCTCGGTTCATCCCCGCGCATGCGGGGAACACGTGTTCAACTCCGGTGAGACCTACCGGCAGAACGGTTCATCCCCGCGCATGCGGGGAACACACGGTTAAGAATACTCGCGGCGACCGCCCGTGCGGTTCATCCCCGCGCATGCGGGGAACACGGCGAGCCAAACCACGAATTGCTGACCGTCACCGGTTCATCCCCGCGCATGCGGGGAACACGCGCTCGAGCTGCGCCATGACGGCGGCGACGACGGTTCATCCCCGCGCATGCGGGGAACACCCAGTCCCGTTGATCCGAGGCTCTGCCGCCCACGGTTCATCCCCGCGCATGCGGGGAACACGCCTGCCACCGTTGCCGGCCCTGATCGTAGGTCGGTTCATCCCCGCGCATGCGGGGAACACCGCGGCGGGGTGTCATGGGCCATCCTCGACCGCGGTTCATCCCCGCGCATGCGGGGAACACTCGCAAGCGCGACGAACGTGCTGCGGGTCTACCGGTTCATCCCCGCGCATGCGGGGAACACGGCCGCGCCGAATACCCGATTGTTCTACGACAACGGTTCATCCCCGCGCATGCGGGGAACACGCCCCCAGGTTGGCCTCGTATTGGCCCGTCACCGGTTCATCCCCGCGCATGCGGGGAACACTAGACCCGGCCGCCCAAGTCCCGGCCCCGGGGCAGCCGGTTCATCCCCGCGCATGCGGGGAACACGTGTTCGGCGTCGGTTGCGGTGCTCGCCCGGCCACGGTTCATCCCCGCGCATGCGGGGAACACACGCCGATATCGCCCTGGATGCGCATGCTGCTGGCGGCTCCGGTTCATCCCCGCGCATGCGGGGAACACCCTGCGCCCTTCGCTGGGCCACGACGGTTCATCCCCGCGCATGCGGGGAACACGGGTCCGTGTAGGCGGCAAGATCAGCCCGGTTCATCCCCGCGCATGCGGGGAACACTCTTCCGGGAAAGGATTGAGTTCCAACAGTATTTTCCTGTCAAAGATCCCTACCGATCTCGGCGGCGTCCAGACGGGAGAAGCGGGCTCCCGACTTGTGGCTCTTCAGTGAACGACACCAAACGAAAGCCGTCCAGTTCGACAGGCACGCGGCGGTTGCGTCCGCATGTGTCGAACTCGAACCCCGCGTCGTTCGGGGCGGCCCAGGCGATCACGCCGTTCCCGTCTTCGATATAGGCGCACACCTGGCCCCAGATCATCTCCCGCACACGCCGGCCATAGGTGCCGACATACACACCGGCGCGTACCTCCAGCAGCCAGACCGCAAGCCGGCCGCGCAAGCGCGGCGGCGCATTCTCAACCACGATGACCAGCATCGCCCAACCCCTCCGCCAAAGGGATCGCAACCGGCATCGCCTCCTCGGGCTCGGGCGGCACTGGAAGGCCGCCGGCTGCCAAAACATCCTCGATGGCCGGGATCAGCTTCGACAGCAAGTCCTCCCGCCGGAACACATCCCGGCATCGGCGGCGCACCGAAGACACGGGGTTCCGCAGTGAGTCGCCTTCCAGTTCGGTGCGGCCTTTCTCGACCGCCGCCGCCACGCGAAATGCCTCAGGCACCACCGTCTCGAACTTGAACAGGTCTGCGATGTCGTAGACGAAGCTTTGCGGCTTGCCGCTGTGCAAGAAGCCGATAGCCGGCGCATACCCGGCCGCCAGCACCGCAGCCTCGGTGATGCCATACAGCGCCGCGGTCGCGGCCGAGAGGCAGCGGTTCACCGTGTCGGCCCCACCCCAATTCCGGTGGTCGTACTTTCGGCCATCCCAGGTCACGCCATGGCGCTGGGCGAGAAGTCGGTAGGTCTCGCGCACCCGGGCGCCCTCGATGCCCCGCAGCTGGTCGACCGATCTGCGGGCCGGGGCGTCCTCGCCGAAGCGCCTGGCGTACATGCAACGTACCACACGCAGGCGCGCCTCGTCGTCCAGGGCGAGGCGCGCCTGATACAGCAGGCGGTCCGATCGTGCGCCGCCGGGCTGGCCGGCCGCATACAGGCGCACCCCGGCCTCACCGATCCAGATGAGCAGCGTTCCCGCCCGTGCGGCCAGGGCCACGGCCATGTGACTGACGCGCGTGCCCGGCTCCAGCATCAGGCAGGCCAGGCCGCCCACGGGGATCACCGTCCGCACGCCGCGCACGTCCACCACGACGAAGGCGCCGTCGATGACGTCGAGCTGGCCCTTGTCGATGAACAGGATCGATGCCCGTTCCTTCATCGGGATCGGGCGTGGCGGCGGCAGTCCGGGCATCGCGTCGGGCACGGTCATATCCTGCGGATCAGCATCAGCCCGCAGCCAAAGGCCCGGGCGCGGCCGAAACCGGCGGCCAACGCAGGCAGGAACGCAGCCGGGTCGATGACGGTGACGCCGCCGGTGAACTCCAGCCGGCTGAACTGCATCGGCGTCAGTCCCTTGTCGCGCGGGACCCGCATCGTCTCATAGCCGTCGACCCGCACCGCCTCGTCGGGCCGAAACCCATGCGCCGCACCCTGCCGGGCCAACCAGTCGCGGCCGGCCCGCTCGGCCACCGCGAACCGTGCCGCGGCCCTGTCGGCGCGCGGCAGGTGATGCAGCGCATCCATGACCACGTCGTGCCGCTTACCCCGTCGGCCCGGCGCCTCGGACCGCGACACGACAGGGTTTGCGCGCAGCGCGAAGCCGAGCCGGTCGCCGGGCGCCAGGGCCGGCGCGAACGCCGTGCTGTCCACCTCGAACAAGCCGGCCACGGGCGCGGGCGGACGCGTGGACAGGGTCATGAAGCGGCCCGGCGCCTCCTCCCGCCACAGGAAGTCGCGTCGCCGGTCGGGCGTGTCGGCAAACAGGGCCCACACCAGCCGGTGCGCGGCGGCGGTGCGCGGGCCGTTGCCTTCGGGCACCAGCAGGCGGGCCAGCGCATCGGCCGCGCCCGTGTCCCGGCGCAGGCTGGCCCGGCTGAGCCACAACGCGGTCACGGCGGCGCCTGGTCGAGGACCGGCAGGCGCTCCACGACCTCCTGGCGCAGGTCGAACTGCCACAAGCGGCGCGACCGCGGCTGATCGCGCCGGAGTTCGGTTCGCAAGGTTCGGGCCGGGTCGCCGTGCCACGGGTCGCGCGCGACCACGACTTCGCTGGCACCCTCGACCATGGAGCGGAATCTCGCCTCGGCACCGCCCTGATGACGCCGGGCCAGCGCGATCCCGGGGTCGGGCGCCTCGTCCAAGTTCGGGGCCAGCGGCAGGCCGAGCGGACAGGACTTGCGGCCCAGGTACGGCGTGAAGCAGGGCGCGCGCATGGCGTCGGCGATGGCGTCCAGCCCCCAGCGTGGCGGCGACACACGCACCCACAACGCGCCCAGATGCCATGCGCCGGTCCGGTAGTCGCGCCGAGACAGGATGGTGGCCAGGTCGGGCGCCGCCAGCTCCTCCGCACGCGTGGCGAAGCGGCGCTTGCCGCGGGGTGGGACCTGGGCGGTGTGGTAATCGGCCAGCACCCGCCCCGGCGCGTGACACAGCAGCGCCAGGCCGTACTGCGCGGCCAGCGCGGCCTGTGCGGCGTCGTCCTCGCGCTCCACCCCCAGGCACGCGCCGACCAGGCCGAGCACCGCGGAGCGCGCCGGGCGGTCCCATGTTGGGCGCCGTTCCCCGACGGCGATGGCGCCGAACGAGGCGAGCGGCGCGACGAGCGCGAAGGTGAGGAACGTCGCCATGCCTCTATGCCTGTGCGAAGGCGATGATCTCGGCCAAGCTGCCCGTTTGGCCCACTTGCATGTCCAGGTGGTCGGTCGTCGCCGGGCCATACGCCGCGTCCAGGGCCGTCCGAAAGTCGGCCAGGGCTCGCACGGACGCGGCAACCAAGTCCTCGCCTGCCACCGCCTTGCTGAACGCGCCGGCCAGCGTGCGTGGCTGCGCGTCGCCCCGCTCGATCAAAATATAGTGCGCGCGGCCATGGGCGGCGAAGCTGTTCTGCTTGCCGGAGGGCGCGCAGGTGGCCGCCGCCTCGGTCAGCGCGGCCAGGGCGGTGGCGGCCAAGGCCTTCGCCGCGTCGCCGCCCCCCAGGTTGCGCACCAGCAGGTCCCGATCGACGCACAGATACAAGTAGAACACGCCGGAGCCGAATGCGGCCTCGCCCAGGAACCCGGCACCGGCATCCTCCGACGGCCGCTTCAGGTCGTCGACGGCGGTGTAGTAGTCGTCCTCGACCGTCACGCGGTGGGTGGTGATGGCATGCGCCACTTGGGCCGCGGCCTCGCGGTTGTAGCCGGGGTCGTCGGCAAGCATGCGGCCGAACAGCGCGATGTCGGCCGCGGTGTCGGCGGTGCGCAGCAGGTTGGCCTTCTTGGGGTCGATCTTGTCGCCGCTGGCCGCAGCTTGCTCGGCCAAGGCGAGGGCCGCCTTGAACTCCTCGGGCGCGATGAAGGCAAGCTGTTCGATACGGGTGGGGTTCGAGTCCTTCTCGTCCTTCAGCTTGCCGAATACGCTGGCGACGTCGCGGGCGATGGCCGTCGCGCGGGCGGGCGGCACCTGGCGCGCCAATAGATGCGCCTGCACCTCCTCGCCCAGCCGCTGCGTGCGGCTGCCCATGTGGCCGCCGAGCGCACCGGCGAACACGCTCGATGTACGCCAGGCGCGCTTCAACGCCTGGGACGACAGGCGCAACCGCGTGGTGCCGCCGACGACGGCGGTCTTGGGCCGGCCGGTGTCGTCGCGGTTGAGGTTGGCGGGCGGAAAGAAGGTCAGCATGTGCAGTTGCAGGAAGCGGCTCATGGGGTGGCATCCTCGTTGGGGGCTGCTGCTGGAAGGGTGGCGGGGGTGGGGGAAAGGTCGGCCGGCAGGTCGGCGCCCCAGTAGTGGTAGACCCAGCGCCGCTGCCGATCTTCCGACCAATCGATCAGAGCCGCGGCCAAATCCGTCACCGGCAGCGTGCCGCCTGCAAGCGCCACCAGGCGCCGGAAGGCGGTCAGCCGCTCGTCATGCCCCTGCGCCTCCATCAGGCGGCGGAACCGCAACGGCTTCAGCAGCGCCGTCTCCGGCTTCTCCAGCGTGGCCGGGCCAACAATCCGGGCGACGTTGCCCGGCGCGTCCTGCCGCACATGGGCCAGCACCGCGGCCGCGAGCGCCACATCCGGCAAGTCCCGCGGTCCGGATGCGCCGAGGCGGCGGAACAGGCGGATCGTCGCCTCCTGTTGCATGGCGTGCCCGACGGTGCTGCAGCGGCGCAACCGGGCCAATGCGCCGCGATCGCCGGTGCGGCCCGCCGCCGGATCGGGCTGCAAGTCGCGCCACCACTCGCGTGCCTTCCAGAACTGTATGGTCATGCGGCCCTCCCCTTCCGTGCGGCCTTGCTCTCGGCAGGCGGCAGCCCGAGCAGGTGGAACAGCGCCTGCCCGTCCTTGCCGAAACCCTGCATCCCGAACACCAGGTTGCGTCGCGCCCGCGGCAGGCGCGGGGTGGTCTCGCCCTGGCGCGCAAGGGGCGCTGCGTCCGGCTCCATCGGCGCGACCTCGTCGAACAGGCGGAGCGCGGTGGTCCGCAGCAACGCCTGCCATTGCCGCGCCTGCTGCGCCTCGTCGGGCAGCATGCGGGCCAGTGCGTCAAAGAATGCCGGCTCGGTGTCGGCCCATAGCCGCTCGCGCACCAGCGACAGCAGGGCCAGGTCAGCCTTCACGCTGGCGCCGGCGCTGAACAGGGCGAAGCGGACAGCGGCGCGAAGCATGCCGGCCACCGCCTCGGCCGACAGCACCAGGCGCCGCGCGAGGTCGTCGAGCCGATCCCGTTTCGCCGGGTCGGACGCGGCCGGAAGCGGCATCGTGCTCTCGACGAAGCCACGCGCCTTCATGTTGTCCATGTCGAACCCGGCGGCGAGCAGGCGCGTACCGCTGGCCGCGTCGCCGCTGCGCATCTGCCGCCACAGCGCCACGGCCGGTGCGGGCTGGCGCAGGCCCGCCCAGTCCTTGGTCACCAGGCCGAGCCAGTGCCGGTAGCCGATACCACCCGGTTGCGGATGCAGGGCCAGGCGCTCGGCGCCGGGCTTCTGCTGGTAGGTGGGCGAAAGCGGATGCTCGCCGCCCCAAGCCGCGTAGTTCGCGCCGTGCGGGCGCTGCCGCCAGGTGGCGACGGCGGAGGTGTCGGGCGCGCCGGTCAGGCCGCAGGGACGAGGTTCACCGAGGGTCGCGAAATCCAGCCGGATGCGGCGCGGCATGCCCCACCAGCACTGCAGCGGGTGCGCCCCGTTGCCAGGGGCGACGACGCGGCCGTCCTTTGACGTCAATGCCGGCGCCAGCCAAGGGAAGATCAAGGGCAAGTCGTGCAGCTCGGCCGGCTCGCCTTCGGGCACGTTGGCCCATAGGGTCTGCCACAGGGTCGGGGCGGCGCCCGGCAGGACCATGGTCACGAGCGGCCCACCGCCGCGCAGGCCGACGCGGTTGCCGGCGCCACCGGCCGGCGCCCAGGACTGGAAGGTGTACAGCGCCATCGCGGCCGCAGCGCGCCCCAGGGTCGCCACTTGCCCGCGGCGAACCAGCAAGTCGGTGTTCTTCTTGACCGTGCTCTCGCCCGGCGCCTCGATCAGCAGGCGCTCGACAGGCTCGGGCTCGGACACCAGGTCCTCGCGGTCCTGCATGAAGCGTGGACCGGGGCCATCCAGCTCGAACGCTGCCTGCAGGGGTGCGAAGGCGTCGGCGAGGTCGTCCGGGTTTGGCGGAGCCTCCCAGCGCTCGAGCCAGGCGCGGTGTCCATCAGGCGGGCAGGCGGTGGCGAGCAGCCCCGTCAGCAGCTCGAGCCCGGCCACGCAGAAGTCGGGCCGGGGCCAGTCGAGGGCGGTAACGGGGTTGCTGTCGTGATCGGTGGTGATGTCGCTTGGGGCGATAGTGCAGCGCTGGCCGTCCTGCCGCAGGACAGGCAGCCAAGGATCGGATGAAATGTTCAAGAGTGGGCACCCCTTGTAAGAAAGGAAAATGACTCTGATTCAGGCGTATCTTTATCTAGACATGTGTCCAGGAATGCGATTGCTCCCGCTTATTTAATTTGTGAGCGTTCTTACGGAATCTTGTCTGTATATTAGATCAGAAGAGTCGTTCACCTAAGCGGCGGCTCACGTCTAACTTGCTCTTAGCTCACCCGTCAACAACTCCATTAGCGTATCCACTTATGCCCGCTGACGCAGGCAACGAAGGCCCGGCGCATGCGTCCGGTTAGCGCATCCACGGGTCATCCCGCTTATTCGAGGCTGTCCTCCCAACGCAGCCCCTCCTGCGGCGTGTAGCGGGCCGAGACAACTCGTTCACCCCTGGCCCGCCCGCGCAGCGTAAACGCCCCGCCGCCGCTCGTCACTTCCAGCGGAACCAGGATGACGCGGTCGCTCTCCCGCTCCCAGCGCCCCCAGGCTTGCTTTGCGACCCGCGCGGCGTCTTGCCACTCGGGCGGGAGTGGACACGTCGCGAAGCGATGCTCAGGCACCGACACTTCCGACATCGTCCAGGCCCGGCGCAGATCGGCCGGCAGGCCGGCACCCTCGATGGGCGCATAAGGCATGAGTGCGGACCCCGCCCTCCGCGCCAGGCGCAGCGTGACGTGGGGCACGTCCTCAAGCCGCGTCGGCGTGTGCGTGTCGGGCGCCCACGCGCCGCTGTCAGGCGTGTAGCCGCGACGAAAATCCAGGACGTTCTGCCGCGCCACGCCCGCCGCCGCCGCGGCCTTGCCGATCGCGTGCCCCGATCGGGCCGCCAGCGATGGCGGCGTTTCGCCCTCGGCGACCGCCTCGATCATCGGACGCATGTCGCCGGGCGTGTCCAGCGTGCCGTGGTCGAAGATGGCGCGGGCACTGCGCCAGAGCAGGGCGGGGTCGCGATATACCGCTGCAGTGCCGGGCAGCAGGCCGTCGATCCAGCCGGGCTGGGGGTCGGCGACCGGCTCGGGCGAGAGCACCACCAGCTCCGGCGCAGCCAGTGCCCGCGTACGCTCGTGCCTCCAGAGCCGTCCTGCCCGCTGGATCAAGCTATCGACCGGCGCCAGGTCGGTGCACAGCAGATCGAAGTCCAGATCCAACGAGGACTCCACGACCTGGGTCGCGACCAGCACGCCCGTGCGTTGCGCCGAGCCGGCATTGCGCCGGAACCGCCGCAACACCTCGGCCTCGATGCGCATGCGGTCGCACAAGGCGAAGCGGGCATGGAAGACGAGCGGTTCGAGCCGCTCAGCCCGAAGCAAGGCGGCGGCGGCGAGCGCATCGTCGACCGTGTTGCGCACCCAGGCCGCGGCCGCGCCGAGGCGGGCCGCGTCGAGAACCCGCTCCAGCACGCCAGCGACGTCCGCGGCCCGCGTCACCGTCACGCGGCGTGGCAAGCCTATGCGCGGGGCGCAGGGGTGTTCGGTCACCGTCTCCGCTGCCCCGGCCAATGTCGCCAACGGGTAGTTGCTGCTCTGCAGCAACGCCCGTTTGGCGCCCAGCCCCTTGCGGAATGCGTCGACCAGCCGCTGCCGTGTGGCGTGCGGCAAGGTGGCCGACAGCAGGATCGCCGACCCGCCCATGGCCGCATGGAACTGCAGCAGCGTCGTGACCTCCTCGCGCATGTAGGGGTCGAAGGCGTGGGCCTCGTCGATCACGAGCACCTTGCCGCGCAACCCCCGCTGGCGCAGCACCGCGTGACGGACGGGCAGCACAGCCAGCAGCGCCTGGTCGATCGTGCCCACGCCGACTTCGGCCAGCAGCGCGCGGCGGCGATCTTCCGCAAGCCATGCCGCACAATGGGATTCGGCCGGCTCGTCAGCCGGGTCTTGCCTTCGGCCTTCCTGGTCGCCAGGCGCGGGAGCGTCGGCATCGAAGCTGGGCGCGAAGCTGGGCGCGAACCGCGCATCCACCGCCGCCCGCCCATGCGCCAGTACTAACGAAGGGTCTGCGCCGTCCTCGAACAGCCGGCGGTAGGCGATCGCCATGCGGTCGAACATCGCGTTCGCCGTCGCCATGGTCGGCAAAGCCAGGAACACGCCACGCGCCCGTCCGGACGCCAGCAGGCGATGGGTCAGCACAACGGCCGCCTCGGTCTTGCCGCTTCCAGTCAGGTCCTCGATGACGGCCAGCACCGGCCCGTCGGGCAGTGGCGCCTCCGCGGCCCAGCGCTGCACCGGCGAGGCGTCGGCGATGGCGGGAAACAAGGCTTGCAAGCCCCGGAACGGCGCCGGCTTGGCCCGCAACAGCCCGGCAGCGGCCAAGGCCGCCGCGGCCCGGGGCAAGGCATGAGTCCACAGGTAGGCAGCCGGATCGGCAACCGCCGCCTCCGGCACATACGGGAACCACGCCTGGCGCGAGCCAACCCAGTCGGCCAGCGTGACCAGCCCGGCCAGGCTCCACTCCAGTCGCGCCAGCTCTCGCGGGGTCGGCGGGATGGGCAAAGCAGGGGGCCGGAACACGGCCGTCATCGCCTGCACAAAGCCCCTTGCGGCGTCGATGCAAGCCGGCCCGAGGTCCGCGTCGGTCATGCTCTCAGGTTTCGCCACTGGCCGCCCATGGTGTCCAGCGAGGGCACGGAGCACCTGGCCACGCTCTCCGTCCGACCATCCGCATCGTCCCGCGCGAGGTGGAAAGACTGGCATTAGCAGATCCTTGGCTGCGTCGAACAATGTGAGCGCCATGGCGTCGTGCCGCGGACCTGCGAGCCCGGCTGGATCGAACGGGCCAAGGCTGGAGGCGGGCCAATGCCGTGGCTCCTTGGCCTGGAACGTCCGCGAGAACTTGCCGATATCGTGGAGTGCCACGAGCCACCCCAGCGTTCGCCCGTCCAGCGCCAAGGCTTCGCCCGGCAGCAGCACGGCAACGGCTGCCACATCGAGCGCGTGCGCGACGAGGGGATGTGCAGCGCTATCCGCGTTCTCCACGGGCCTGGCTTTTCCCCAGAACGATGCAATGCGACCTGCCACGCTGCTGCTCACCTACGGATCGCCTCGCCCTTTCCCGCATCCCACCCAGGCACCCTTCAATCGACGCTCCCCAAGCGTATAGGGAAGCTCAGCCGCATCGCAGGCGCTGCGGATGATGGTATTGACCCGCAAGAGATGCAGCGCGGCCAGCGTTGGCAGGTAGGCCATCGTCCAGGCGTCGAGACGGTGCGGTCCGCGGTCTGAGCCAAGCGTTGCTCACAGGCCCAACCGTCGCCCGGATCGGTGCGGTAGGGAAGCGTTCCGAGGGCGACGGAACGCGACGCTGGAAACCAAGGACAAGTCTCGGCAGTTGAGACAGCGACCGTGCACGTGATACCGTCCGGACGACATTCAGCTGCCAGCCCGGAGCACGCGACGCGGATTTCGGCGGAATCAATTGGCGGAGAGGGTGGGATTCGAACCCACGGTGGATGTGACACCACTCCGGTTTTCGAGACCGACGCCTTAAGCCACTCGGCCACCTCTCCTGCGGCGACGGTCTATAGGGGATCGGGCGCGAGGTCGCAACGCCGCCCGACCGCATGTGAAGGTCGCACTCGATCTGTCCGGTGTCGGGGGAACGGACGCTCCGCCGATGGGTGCCATCGATCTCGCGAGGAGGCCGAAGACGGCCTTCGGAACTGCCGGATCGGGACGCTGGCTGCGAACCGTGTGGGCGATGCGGAGGCGGACACATAGAGTGCCATGTATCGGACAGCTTGGCTTGCTACCCACTGCGGGCCGGCGTGAGTGAGGTGGGCCTGGCTCCAGCTGGGACGTGAGATGGACGATGCGCGGCAGCTCCTGGCGAGCTACTTTCCTGGCGTGCCGGTTCGCTGGTTGGGTTGCAGCGAGCGTGGCGAACGGCGGGTGGACGCTTTCTTGCCAGAGACGGGGGACGCGCTCCGCCCATACTTCGTGGCCTCGCTGCTGATCGACGCGTGCTTCGTCGCGGAGGCGGTGTCGGAGTACTGTCATATCCCGTACGATCCGGCGCTGATCAATGCGAAGCCGCCGCGCTGGGACGCACCGGGCGCGTTCGTGACGGTATGGCCGGTCCACCAGCCGGATGCCACGCAGGCCCGCTTCCTCCACCGGGGGGCCATGCGGACCACTGCGGTCATGGCCGGGTATTGTGCCCTGTTCGACTGGGACACGGCTTGGCTTTCCACGCGGGACCGTCCCATGCCGAGCGCGCTCTTGGCTGGTGGAGACTGGCAGCCGACCGTGTGCCGGGCCGTGGCGGCCACCGCCGCGGCGTTCGGGCGGGCGTATGCGGCCTATCGGAATGCGGGGCAGGAGGGCGATCGCTGGGCCGTCGATGCCTTCTACGAGACGATGACGTTCGACGACAGGCTGCGCTTGGTCGAAAGCGTCTTGGCGACACCTGGGGTGACCGACGCGTGTCTCGGCGTCTTGGCGGCGGGACCCGTCGAGGACCTGATCGGCCGCGACCTGCTCGACCGTCTGGAACGCGATGCGGCGATGCGGGCGCGCTGGGTTCCACTGCTGCAGGGTGCCTATTGGTCGCGTGAGCCGCCGGATGTGCGGCGGCGGTTGTGCATCCTGCTTGGGCTTCCACCAGGACCGGAGCAGTAACGGCCGGCGCAGGCGGGGCTTACCCTCGGGCTTCGTCTACGGCGGCCCAGCCGAACTCGAGCAGCGGCAGTGCCTCGGCCGCGAGGGTGGCGATCGCCGCGACCAGGGCGGCGCTTTGGGCGACCTTGGCGGGGATGGGGCGGCTGACGAGGTAGGATTTGAGCTTCAGCGCGGGGGCGACGGGGCTGGCCGCCATGTCCTCGAAGCCGCGCGGCATTCGGGACAGGGTTTCGCCGACAGCAAGGTGGAGCCTGTGGCCTCGAAGGTGCTCGGTGACGGCGAGGAAGCGATCGGGGTGGACGCGGATGCGTTCGCGGATGGCGCCCAGCACCTCGGGCGGCGGCATGTAAAAGGCGGCCGCGGCGAAGCAGCCCGTGGGCGCGAGGTGGAAGTAGAGCACGCCGGCGCCGTCCTTGCCGCTGCCCTGGCGATACCAGACGGTGCCGACGTTGGTCTTGTAGGGTGACTTGTTCTTGCTGAAGCGCGTGTCGCGATGGATGCGGAAGCCGGACCGCTTGGGCGAGCCCTCAAGCGGCAAGCCGCGAGCCAGCAACGCTTCGGCGACGGCGGTTACGAGGAGACCGGTCGGCTGTTTGAGCGCCGTTTCGTAGGTCGCACGGTTGGCTTCGAACCAGGTCTTCTCGTTGTGGGCGGCGAGGTCGGCGAGAAAGGCGAGTGCTTCCTTCGGGTAGCCGGGAAAGGTATTGCTGACACCCTCACCCAACCCTCTCCCAGGGGGAGAAGGCTTCTTGGCTGCTGTCAAGCTGCGGCTTGGTGGGGAATACCTTTCTCGGTGAGCATGGTCTCGAGTTCGCCGGACTGGAACATCTCGGTGACGATGTCGCAGCCGCCGACGAACTCACCCTGCACATAGAGCTGCGGCACCGTCGGCCAGGAGGAGAACTCCTTCACCCCGTCGCGCAGCGCCGGATCTTCGAGGACGTTGGCGGTCTGGAACGGGACGCCGAGATGGGTGAGGATCTGCACGACCCGGGCGGAGAAGCCGCATTGCGGGAACATGGCGTTGCCCTTCATGTACAGCATGACCGGGTTGGCGCCGATATCGGACTGGATGCGCTCGAAGACGGGATTGCTCATGGTCACTCCTTAATCGGTCGGGGCCGAGGTCTGTAGGGCGAGCGCGTGGAGGGCGCCGCCCATCCGGCCCTGGAGGGCGGCGTAGACGAGTTGATGTTGCTGGACGCGGGAGCGGCCCTTGAACGCGCTGCTGACGACAGTCGCGGCGTAGTGGTCGCCGTCGCCGGCGAGGTCGTCGATCGTGACGACGGCGTCGGGCATGGCCTGCTTGATGAGCGCTTCGATGTCTGCGGCGACCATCGCCATGTTCAGGACCCCATCCAGGCCGGGAAGAACCGCTCGTGGGCGTCCCGGATCTCTTGCAGCGATATTGTCACTGCACCCGGCAGTGTCAAACCGTCGCCGCCCGACGTGCCGATCGCCGCTGCTGGCACGCCGGCCGAGGCTGCGCGGGCCAGCAATGCAGGGGCGTTCCCGACCGCGAGCACGTAGCGGGCCTGGTCCTCGCCAAACCAGAAGGCGTGATCCTGGACGGGCGTGAGGGTGACGCCGGTGTCGCCCGCCAGCGCCATCTCGGCGACCGCGACGAGCAGGCCGCCGTCGCTCGCGTCGTGGCAGGCGCTGACGGCGCCGGCCAGGATTTCGGACCGGACGAAGTCGCCGTTGCGGCGCTCGGCGACCAGGTCGACCGGGGGCGGCGGCCCGTCCTCGCGCCCGGCGATCTCGCGCAGCCAGAGCGACTGGCCGAGATGGCCGTCCGTCGCGCCGACCATGACCAGGGTGAGGCCGGGTGGCAGCGCGATACGGGCGGCGAGCACGGCATCGTCCAGCACGCCGAGGCCGCCGATTGCGGGGGTGGGGAGGATACCGCGGCCCTCTGTCTCATTGTAAAGGCTGACGTTGCCGCTCACGACCGGGAAGTCGAGCGCGCGGCAGGCGGCGACGATGCCGCGCACGCAGGCGGCAAACTGGCCCATGATCTCGGGTTTTTCCGGGTTGCCGAAGTTCATGTTGTCCGTGATGGCCAGCGGCATGGCGCCGGTGGCGGTGATGTTGCGCCACGCCTCGGCGACGGCCTGCTTGGCGCCCTCCTCGGGGTCGGCGGCGCAATACCGCGGCGTCACATCCGTCGTCAGCGCCAGCGCGCGGGACAGGCCTTCGAGCCGGACGATCGCGGCGTCCGCGGTGCCCGGCCGGCGAACGGTCTGGCCGCCGATGGTGCTGTCATACTGGTTCCACACCCACGCCCGGCTGCACAGGTCGGGGCACGCCATCAGCGTCAACAGCGCCGGGCCGAGCCCCACCGGGTCGGCGACGGGGCCGAGCGGCCCCGGCTTGGGCGTGTTGGCCATGGGCCGGTGATAGAGCGGCGCCGCCTCCGACAGCGGGTCGAGCGGGATGTCGGCCTCGATCCGGCCCTGGTGGCGGACGACGATGCGGCCCGTGTCGGTCAGGTGGCCGATCGTCGCGAAGTCCAGCTCCCACTTCTCGAAAATCGCCCGCGCCACGTCCATCCGGTCCGGCCGCAGCACCATCAGCATGCGTTCCTGGCTTTCGGACAGCATCATCTCGTAGGCGGTCATGCCGGTTTCGCGCTGCGGCACGGCGTCGAGGTCGAGGTCGAGGCCGACGCCGCCCTTGCCCGCCATCTCGACGCTGCTGCTGGTGAGCCCGGCGGCGCCCATGTCCTGGATGGCGACGATCGCGTCGGTGGCCATCAGCTCGAGGCAGGCCTCGATCAGCAGTTTCTCGATGAACGGGTCGCCGACCTGGACGGTGGGGCGCTTTTCCTCGGAGTCGGCGCCGAACTCGGCCGACGCCATGGTCGCGCCGTGGATGCCGTCGCGACCCGTCTTGGCGCCGACATAGATCACCGGGTTGCCGATGCCGGCGGCGGCACTGAGGAAGATGCGGTCAGCCGGCGCGATGCCGACGGTCATCGCGTTCACCAGCGGGTTGCCGTTATAGGCCGGGTGGAAGTTGACCTCACCGCCGACCGTGGGGACGCCGACGCAGTTGCCGTAGCCGCCGACGCCGCGGACGACGCCGTCGACGATGCGGCGGGTGCGGGGGTCGGCCGGGTCGCCGAAGCGGAGCGCGTTGAGGTTGGCGATAGGCCGCGCGCCCATGGTGAACACGTCGCGCATGATGCCGCCGACGCCGGTGGCCGCACCCTGGTAGGGTTCGATGAAGCTCGGGTGGTTGTGCGATTCCATCTTGAAGATGGCCGCCAAGCCGTCGCCGACAGCGACGACGCCGGCGTTCTCGCCGGGGCCGTGGATCACCCAGGGAGCCTTGGTGGGCAGGGTGCGGAGGTGGACGCGGCTCGATTTGTAGCTGCAGTGCTCGGACCACATCACGCTGAACACGCCCAGCTCCGTCAGCGTCGGGGTGCGGCCCATGATGGCGAGCGCGCGGGCGTACTCGTCGGCCGAGAGGCCGAACTGCTTGGCAAGGGCCTGGTTGACGTCCGGGGTCATGGGGCGGGGTGCACAAGGTTGGGGCTACCCACCCCCACCTCTTCCCTTAAAGGGAGGGGGGACGAGAGGGCGGCGGCGATCGCTTGGAACAGGGGCAAGCCGTCAGTGCCGCCGAGGAGGGGATCGACGAGGTCTTCGGGGTGGGGCATGAGGCCGAGGATGCGCCGGTTCGGCGAGAGAATGCCGGCGATGTGGCGCACGGAGCCATTCGGGTTGGCCTCGGGCGTCAGTTCGCCGGCCGGCGAACAGTAACGCAGCGCCACTAAGCCTTCGCCCTCCAACCGGTCCAGGTCATCGGCGCCCGCGAAGTAGTTGCCGTCACCATGGGCCATGGGGGCGCGAAAGACGGTGCCCTGGCCGTAGAGGCGGGTGTAGGGCGAGTCCGTCTGCTCGACGCGCAGGTGGCAGTCCTGGCTGAGGAAGCGAAGGCTGGCGTTGCGCAGCAGGGCGCCGGGCAGCAACCCGGCCTCTGTCAGGATCTGGAAGCCGTTGCAGACGCCCAGCACGTGGCCGCCGCGCGCCGCGAAGTCGCGAATGGCGCCCATGACCGGGCTGCGCGCGGCCATCGCGCCGCAACGGAGGTAGTCGCCGTGGCTGAATCCGCCGGGGAGGACGACGAGGTCCAGGCCGTCGAGGTCCGTCTCGTGGTGCCAGACCCGTTGCGGGCGGACGCCGCTCGCGCGTTGCAGGGCGATGGCGATGTCGCGCTCGCGGTTGGTGCCGGGAAAGACGACGATGGCGGCCCGCACCGATGCTACTCGCCGGGGGCGAGGTGGCGCTGCTCGCCGGGGCAGAGATAGGTGTCGTCGAGCGCGCGGAGGACGATGCCGCTGGCCTGGCGGCTGGCCTGCTCCTGGTGCTTGCGAAACCAGTCGACGACGGTCTGCCGGAGCTGCACGCCCGTCGTTGCCCCGGGGACGCAGACGTAGCCTGGCAGGGCGCCGCCCTTGCTGCCGTCGGACGGGCGGAGGCGCTGATAGAACGCCGCCGCGTCCGCCACCCCGTCAATATAGGCGGTGCACCCCTCGATCTGGCTCGGATCGCGGCTTGTGCACAGGCCCACCAGGCGCTGCCCGGTCAGGTTGGACAAGCGCTGCGCCTGGGCGTGGCCCGTGAGCACGACCGCTAGGGCGGACGCCAGGATGATGGTCTTCATGGGTGCACCTCTACGCTGAAACTCTCGATGACGGTGTTGGCGAGCAGGCGGCGAGCCATGGCCTCGGCCTGGTCGCGCGCCGCCTGCGCGTCGGCGGCCGCCAGTTCCAGTTCGATCACCTTCCCAGCCCGGACCTCGCCCACGCCCTCGAAGCCCAGCGTGCCCAGCGCGTGGCCGATGGCCCGGCCCTGCGGGTCGAGTACGCCCGGCTTCAGCATCACTGTGACGACAGCTTTCACTGCACCGTCTCCGGCCCCTTCAGGTCGTTGTTCCCGGCCTCCGGCAGGATGCCCAGGCGGCGGGCGACTTCCTGGTATGCTTCCTCGACCCGGCCCATGTCGCGGCGGAACCGGTCCTTGTCCATCTTCTCGGACGTCTTGCTGTCCCACAGGCGGCAATTGTCGGGGCTGATCTCGTCGGCGAGCACGATGTGCATGTCGTCCTCCTCCCACAGCCGGCCGAACTCCAGCTTGAAATCGACCAGGGTGATGCCGACGCCGAGGAACAGGCCGGAGAGGAAGTCGTTGACGCGGAGCGAGAGGGCGACGATGTCGTCCATGTCCTGCGACCCGGCCCAGCCGAACGCGGTGATATGCTCCTCGGCCACCATCGGGTCGTTCAACGCCTCGTTCTTGTAATAATATTCGATGATGCTGCGCGGGAGCCGCGTCCCCTCCGGGATGCCGAGGCGCGTGCTCAGCGACCCGGCGGCGACGTTGCGCATCACGACCATCAGCGGGATGATCTCGACCTCGCGGATGAGCTGCTCGCGCATGTTCAGCCGGCGGACGAAGTGGGTGGGGACGCCGATCTCGGCCAGCCGCATCATCAGGTACTCGCTGATGCGGTTGTTCAGCACGCCCTTGCCGGTGATGGTACCGGTCTTGCCGTCCTTGCCGTCCGAGGCGTCGTCCTTGAAATACTGCACGAGGGTGCCGGGTTCCGGGCCTTCGAACAGGACTTTGGCCTTGCCCTCAAAAAGTTGCCGGCGGCGTGCCATCAGCTGATCCCTGTTTTCACGGGGCCCGTATAGCAGGGGGTGGCGGGGGGTGCCACTTGCGGCGTTCGGCCGTGTCCGGCCATGGCTTCCTGCTGACGGACATCCAGGACCAGCTCACGCTGATCAGGCACCACTCGGGCCTGCCCCAGGGCGGCTGGGACGCACGGCCTCTTGCGCGGCAGGGACCCGTTGACCCGTGTCGGGCGGGTCAACGGGCAGTGTCGGATTAGCCGCGATGCCACTCGTGCCAGCGGCGGCGTTCCTCCTCGCGGCGATGCCGCTCCCACTCCTCATGACGGCGCCACTCGCGGGCGCGCCAGTCTTCGTCCTCGCGGACGGTCTGGACGTAAGCCGGCGCGCTCAGGACGGGAGCGGTGAACCGGGCCGGGGTCGCGCCGGCTTGGGATGCCGTCGCGAATGCAGCGCCGGCCAATGCAGTCAAGGACAACAGGATTTTGCGCATGATGGTGGGCCTCCTCTGACCCACCTCCAACAGCGCGCCGGATAGGGCCGGATCAGGCCGCTTTCGTGGCCTCGTTATGGCGCCCGAACAACCGCGCGAACACGTGATCGACGTGGGCGAGGTGCATGTCGAGACCCGTGGCCGCGTCCAGTGTGGCCGGGTCGATCCGGCCCGCCACGTCGGGGTCGGCCAGCAGGGTGTCACGGAAGCTGCGGGCGCCCGGCGTGCCCAAGCCGGACCAGGTGGCCATCGCGCTCCGCTGCACGATCCGATAGGCTTCCTCGCGCAGGATGCCGGCCCGGGTCAGCGCCAACAGCACCTCGCCGCTATGGACGACGCCGCCGAGGCTCTCGAGGTTGGCCCGCATCTGCTCAGGATAGACCGTCAGCCGGTCCATCATGCCGGCCAGGCGGACCAGCGCGAAGTCCAGCGTGACGGTCGCGTCCGGCCCGATCGCCCGCTCCACGCTGCTATGGCTGATGTCCCGCTCATGCCAGAGCGCCACATTCTCCAGCGCCGGAGTGACGCAGGCGCGGACGATGCGGGCAAGGCCGGTCAGGTTCTCGCTCAGCACCGGGTTGCGCTTGTGCGGCATCGCGCTGCTGCCCTTCTGCCCGGCATGGAAGAACTCCTCGGCCTCCCGCACCTCGCTGCGCTGCAGGTGACGCACCTCGGTCGCCAGCCGCTCGATGCCGCTCGCGACTACGCCGAGTGTGCAGAAGAACGCCGCATGCCGGTCGCGCGGGATCACCTGGGTCGAGACCAGCTCGGCCGTCAGGCCCAGCCTGCGGGCGACATGTTGCTCGATCGCCGGGCCGAGATGGGCGTAGGTGCCGACGGCGCCGCTGATCGCGCAGACAGCGATTTCGGCGCGGGCCGCCTGCAGCCGGGTGCGGTTGCGGTCGAACTCCGCCCAGTGCCCGGCGAGCTTCAGGCCGAAGCTGGTCGGCTCGGCATGGATGCCGTGGCTGCGGCCGATGGTGGGCGTATACTTGTGCTCGACGGCCCGGCGCTCCAACGCGGCCAGCACCTGGTCGACGTCGCGCAGCAGCAGGTCGGCTGCTTGCGTGAGCTGGACGGACAGGCAGGTGTCGAGCACGTCGCTGCTGGTCATGCCCTGGTGCACGAAACGGCTGTCCGGCCCGATCCCCTCGGCGAGCCAGGTCAGGAAGGCGATCACGTCGTGCCGGGTCTCGCGCTCGATCTCGTCGATGCGGTCGAGGTCGGATTGAGTGATGTGCGCCACCTTGGCGGCGCCGCGTTCGCGGATCGTGCGCGCGGCTTCGGCGGGGATCAGGCCCTCCTGCGCCATGGCTTCGGCGGCGAGGGCCTCGATCTCGAACCAGATCCGAAAACGGTTCTCGGGAGCCCAGATGGCGGTCATCTCGGGGCGGGCGTAGCGGGGAACCATGGCGGGCCTCGTGGGCTTTGTCGTGCGATGCGCGGTTACGCCCCCCTCCCGAGCAAGGCAAGGCCGCGATGACCGCCGAGTTGACGGAGCTGTGGCCGGCCTTGCTCGCGCTGGGCCAGGTCATGGTGATCGACCTGGTGCTGGCGGGGGACAACGCGATCGTCGTCGGCATGGCCGTCGCCGGGCTGCCCGACCATCAGAAGACGCGGGCCATCCTGGTCGGCATCGGCGCCGCCACGCTGCTGCGGATCGGGCTTGCACTGGTGACGCTGCAACTGCTGGCGGTCGTCGGGCTGCTCCTGGCGGGCGGGCTGTTGCTGCTGTGGGTGTGCTGGCGGATGTATCGCGAGCTGCGGCCGAGCGCCCGCACCCGCGCGCAACACGCCGGCCGGGCGCCGCCCAAGACCCTGCGGGCTGCGATGGTGCAGATCGTGCTGGCCGACCTGTCCATGAGCCTGGACAACGTGCTCGCGGTGGCCGGCGCCGCGCGGGAGCACCCCTGGGTGTTGGTGCTGGGCCTCGGCCTGTCGGTCGTGTTGATGGGGGTCGCCGCACGGGTGGTGGCGCGGCTGCTGGAAACGCGGCGTTGGATCGCCTGGGTGGGGCTGGTGATCGTGCTGTATGTGGCGCTCAAGCTGATGTGGGATGGCGGGCTGGATGTGTGGGCGCGCTGGCCGTTCTAGCGCAGGTATGCGTTCGCTTCGGCAACGGCTCGCGTCGGCCCGGCGCTACACCAGGACCATATCGTCCCGGTGCACCATCTCGTCGCGTCCGCGCCAGCCCAGCAGGGCTTCGATCTCTTCGGAACGGTGGCCGGCGATGCGCGCGGCGTCGGCGCTGGCATAGGCGGTCAATCCGCGCGCGAGCACCTGGCCGGCAGCGGACTGGATCAGCACTGGGTCGCCCCGCTCGAACGTTCCCTCGACGGCGCGCACGCCGGCCGGCAGCAACGACCGGCCGCCAGCCAGCGCCCGCGCGGCACCGGCGTCCACGACCAGGCGCCCAGCCGGCTGCAGGCTGCCGGCGATCCAGCGCTTGCGCGCCGTCAGTCCGTCGGCGGCGGGCAGGAACCAGGTGCAGCGCGCGCCGGCGAGCAGCGCCGCCAGCGGATGCGGGACGGCGCCGACCGCGATCGCCATCGCGCAGCCCGCCTGGGTGGCGATGCGCGCCGCGGCCAGCTTCGTGCGCATCCCGCCGCTGCTATAGCCGGGCGGCGGGTCGCCCCCCATCGCCTCGATCTCGGGGGTGAGCGCGTCGACGACCGGCAAATGCCGGGCCGCCGGGTCGCGCTTCGGGTCAGCGGTGTACAGCCCATCGATGTCGGACAACAGGAGAAGCTGGTCGGCCTGCACCATCTCGGCCACGCGTGCCGCGAGGCGGTCGTTGTCGCCGAACCGGATCTCGGCGGTCGCGACGCTGTCGTTCTCGTTGATGACCGGCACGCACCCGAGCGCCAGCAGCGTCGTCAAGGTCGCGCGCGCGTTGAGGTAGCGGCGGCGGTCCTCGGTGTCGTCGAGCGTCAAGAGAAGCTGCGCCGCCACCAGGTCCTGGGACGCGAGCGCCTGAGTCCAGGCCTGCGCGAGGCGGATCTGCCCGACCGCGGCCGCGGCCTGCTTTTCCTCGAGGCGCAGGCGCGGGTGCAACAGGCCGAGCACCGGCCGGGCCAAGGCGATGGCGCCGGACGAAACCACGACGACGGCCGTGCCGCGTGCGCGCGCCGCGGCGATGTCGGAGGCCACGCTCTCGAGCCAGGCCGCCCGCGGCACGCCGTGGTCGGCGACGAGGGCGGAGCCGATCTTGACGACGAGGGTGCGGGCGGTCGCCACGTCCGGGCCGGCACTTGCCTGGCCCACCCTCGTCGGCTCGCTGGACGGCAGGGAGGCAGGGTCGGCGATCATGCGGGAACGAGGTCGGACGTGCGATGCCGGTGCACCTGGTCCATCAGCGCGCGCGTGACGTCGGGCAGGTTCTGGCCCGTGGCGCCCGACAGCAGCATGACGTCGCGGCCCGACGCCTTCCGCAGCGCGGCCCGGCGCGTGCTGATCTGGCGCGGCGTCATGGCATCGATCTTGTTGAGCACGATGATCTCCGGCTTCACCGACAGGCCGGCGCCATACGCCTCGAGCTCCTCGCGCACGGTGCGCCAGGCCTTCACCGGGCTGGCGCCGGTGCCGTCGATCAGGTGCAGCAGCACGGCGCACCGCTCGACATGCCCCAGGAACCGGTCGCCCAGTCCGGCGCCCTCATGCGCGCCCTCGATCAGGCCAGGGATGTCGGCGATGATCAGCTCCTCCGAGTGCGAGAGGCGCACCACGCCGAGCTGCGGGTGCAGGGTGGTGAACGGATAATCGGCGATCTTGGGCCGGGCGGCGGAGACGACGCTCAGGAACGTGCTCTTGCCTGCATTCGGCAACCCGACCAGGCCCACGTCGGCGATCAGCTTCAGCCGTAGCCAGACCCACCGCTCCTCCCCCGGGTAGCCCGGCGTGGCCTTGCGTGGCGCGCGGTTGGTGCTGGTCTTGAAGTGCGCATTGCCATGGCCGCCGTCACCCCCGCGGCACAGCGTGACCCGCTTCCCGGGCACGTCGAGGTCGGCCAGCAGCGTCTCCCGATCGTCGTCGAGGATCTGCGTCCCCACCGGCACCTGGATCACGACGTCCGGTGCCCCCGCGCCGGTGCGGTCGGACCCGGCGCCGTTGCCGCCCTTCGGCGCCCGGAAGTGCTGCGTGTAGCGGAAATCGATCAGCGTGTTCAGGTTCTGCGCGGCGACGAAGATGACGCTGCCGCCCCGGCCGCCATCGCCGCCATCGGGGCCGCCGAACTCCATGAACTTCTCGCGCCGGAAGGCGATGGTGCCGTTGCCGCCATCGCCGGAGCGGACATAGATCTTGGCCTGGTCGAGGAACTTCATAAGGGTGACCTGAACGCAAAAGGGGTCGGCTGGTGTGCCGACCCCTTGCAGGTGGTGACGCGGCGGCGTTACTCGGCGGCTTGTGGCACGCCGACCGGCTCGACCGAGACGTGGACGCGGCCCTCGGCCTTGCGGGTGAACTTCACGTGGCCGTCGGTGAGCGCGAAGATCGTGTGGTCCTTGCCCAACCCGACGTTCAGGCCCGGCTTCATCTTGGTGCCCCGCTGGCGGATGATGATATTGCCCGCGACGACGCTCTCGCCGCCGAACTTCTTGACGCCGAGGCGCCGGCCCGCGGTATCGCGGCCGTTACGGGAGGAGCCGCCTGCCTTCTTGTGTGCCATGGAAGTGTCTCCTTACGCCGGGACGATTTCGGTGGCCGGGGCGGCGACAGGCGCGGCCGACTCGACAGGGATCGGCGCCTCGGCGGCAGCCGGGTCTGCAAGCGGCGCGGCGTGGTGGCCGTCGGCGGTGATGCCGGCCACGCGCAACACGGTGACGTGCTGCCGATGGCCGTTCTTGCGGCGGCTGTTCTGCCTGCGGCGCTTCTTGAAGATGACAATCTTGTCCAGACGATCCTGGGCGATGACCGTGGCGGTGACGGTCGCGCCAGCCACCAGCGGGGTGCCGATGGTGGTGCCGCCACCCTCGCTGCCGACCGCGAGCACGTCGGCGAAGGTAATCGTCTCGCCGGCCTCGCCGGGCAGCTTCTCGATCTTGAGCACGTCGTTCGGGGCAACGCGGTATTGCTTTCCGCCGGTGCGGATGACTGCGAACATGATATCGATCCTGATGCGACCGTCTCGGCGGGGCCGGATGGTCCTTCTTATGGGCATGCCACGACAGGGCTCGTTGGCCCGCCGCCGGAGCGCGGTGCATAGGCGAGCGGGGCTAGGCTGTCAAACATGCGGCCGTGCGGCGTTTCGGTAGCACTCACGCCGGCCCGCTTGCGGCCATTCCCGCCCCGCACTATACCGCGCGCTTCGCTGCCGGTCGGTATCGGCGGCCTATCCGATCGAGGTCACGACGATGAAAGCCGGCATCCATCCCGAATACCACGACATCACCGTCGTGATGACCGATGGCACGACCTATACGACCCGCAGCTGCATGGGCAAGCCCGGGGACACCATCCGGCTCGACATCGATCCTAAGAGCCACCCGGCCTGGACCGGTGTGCAGCGCATGATGGATACGGGCGGCCAGGTGGCCAAGTTCAACAAGAAGTTCGCCGGGATCGGCGCCCGCAAGTAGCGTCGGCGACAGCGTCCGGCCCGCTCAGGTCGGGGCCGGGCGTGGTCCGAACCGGAGCCGCTCGAAGGCGAGGACGCCGACGCCGGCCAGCAGGCCCCAGAACGGGCCGCCGAGCCCCAGCAGCGTGACGCCGGATGCCGTGACGCAGAAGGCGGTGACCGCGGCAAACCGCTCGCGCTCGACCGCGACGCTGACAGTCAGCGCGTTCGCCATCGGGCCCAGCAGCGCCGCGCCCGCCACCGTGCTGATCAGCAGCGGCGGCAGCCCCGCCAGCATGGCGCCGAACCCGGCGCCGAACAGGGCCAGCACGAGGTAGAGCAGGCCATAGACGACGCCGGCGGGCCAGCGCCGGGCCGGGTCCGGATGGGTTTCGGGACCCGTGCAGATGGCGGCGGTCAGCGATGCAAGGTTGATTGCGTAACCGCCGAACGGCGCCAGCACGAAGGACAGCACTCCGGTCGAGATCAAGGCGAGCCGTGCCGGCGGGACGTAGCCGGCCGCCTTCAGCACGGCTGCGCCGGGCACTTGCTGCGTCGCCATCGTCACCAGGAACAGCGGCAAGCCCAGGCCGACCACGGCGCCCCACTCGAACACCGGCGTCGTCCAGACCGGGATTGCGAGGCCGAAATCCGGCCCCGGCATGGCGTTGCCGAGCGCCCAGGCGAGCGGCAGGCCGGCGGCGATGACCAGCAACGGCGCCGACGCCGCATGTACGCGGCGGGCGACGAAGAAGACGGCCAGCAGCGGGACGACGAGCGCCGGGGCGGCCTGGACGGCCTGGAACAGCGCGGCGACGAAGCGGAGCAGCAGCCCGGCCAGCATGGCGGCGCCGATCGAGGTGGGCAGCCGCTCGACCGCGTTGCCGAGCGCCGGGATCAGGCCGGCCAGGGTGATGAGCACGCTGGAGAGGAGGAAGGCGCCGACCGCCTCGGGCATCGCCAGGCCGGGCGGGAGGGCGGCGATCAGCACTGCGCCGGCCAGGGACCAGGCCGCGACGATGGGCACGCGGGTGACGATGCTGAGCCCGATGCTGACAAGGCCGATGCCGAAGCAGAGCGCGCCGAGCCACGACCCGGCCTCCGCCGCGTCGCCGCCGAGGTTGCGTGCGGCGGCGACGATGATGGCCGACGTGCCGCCGAACCCCACCACGACCGCCACCAGCGCGGCCGCGAAGATGGAAAACCGCATGGACCGTCCTACCCTGGGATGCGGCGGTCAGGCCGTGGCTTCGGGCGAAACCAGGCCGCGTTCGACCAGCACCGCGTTGGCGGCGCGGAACGCCTCCAGTGCGGCGGGCATGCCGCAGTAGACGGCGGCGTGCAGCAGGGCTTCCTTGATCTCTTCGACGGTGACGCCAATGTTGAGCGCGCCGCGGACATGGACCTGCAGCTCGTGCGAGGCGCGGAGTGCGGTGAGCATGCCGAGGTTCATGAGGCTGCGGGTGCGGCGGTCGAGGCCGGGGCGGGCCCAGGCGTATCCCCAGCCGATCTCGGTCGCGGCGTGCTGGGCGGCGAGCATGAAGGCGTTGGCGTTCGCCATCGAGCGGTCGACGTGCTCGGCGCCGAGCACCTCGCGCCGGACCGGTAGCCCCAGCTCGAACAGGGTGGCGGCGGTGGGGTGGTCGGTCATCGCATGTCTCCTTGTCGGCGCCGGGCCACCCTTCCACGCCCTGGCGCGGCGGGCTAGGTTGGGGCGTGGCGGTGAACCCAACCTTGGTCGTTCTGGCGGTGCTGGCGCTGGTGGTGATCCTGGCGCTCAGCCGAGGGATCCGGACGGTGCCGCAGGGGCAGGTGTGGACGATCGAGCGGTTCGGGGCGTTCACGCGGCTGCTGAACCCAGGGCTGAACTTGATGCTGCCGCTGGTCGAGCGGGTCGGGCACAAGATGAACGTGCAGGAGATCGTGCTCGACATCCCCGAGCAGGCGGTGATCACGCGCGACAACGCGGCCGTCAGCGTGGACGGGATCATGTATTACCGCGTGCTCGACCCGGCGAAGGCCGCGTATGGCGCCCAGAACCTGGTCCAGGCGCTGACCAGCATGGCAATGACCAACATCCGCAGCGTGATCGGGGCGATGGACCTGGACGGCGCATTGTCGGGGCGGGAGGAGATCAACGCCAAGCTGCTGGTGACGCTGGACCACGCGACGGCGCCGTGGGGCGTGAAGGTGAGCCGGGTCGAGCTGCGCAAGATCGAGCCGCCGGCAAACCTGGTGATGGCGATGAACCTGCAGATGACGGCCGAGCGGGAGCGGCGGGCGACGGTGGCGCGCGCGATGGGCGAGCGCGAAGCGGCGATCGCGAAGGCGGAGGGCGCCAAGCAGGCGACGGTGCTGCAGGCCGAGGCGCGGCTGGAGGCGGCGATGAAGGACGCCGAGGCGCGCGAGCGGCTGGCGCTGGCGGAGGCGCGGGCGACGCAGTCGGTCGCGGAGGCGTCGCAAGGGGCCGGGGCGGACGCGCTGCGATATTTCATCGCCCAGAAATACGTCGATGCAATCCGCGCGCTGGCGGCCAACCCGAACGGGCGGACGCTGGTGATCCCGATCGAGACGGCGGCGCTGGCCGGCGGCATCACCCAGGCGATCGAGGCGATGAAACTTGGAACGGACGGGGTGGGGACGGACGGATCGGGGAAGGCCGGGTTGCGATGAGCGCGGCCTGGATGGTGGGCGGGCTGGTGCTGGCGGCGCTGGAGATGGTCGCACCTGGCGTGTTCCTGCTGTGGGTGGGCCTGGCGGCGATCGGCGCCGGGGCCGCGGCGGGGCTGATGGACCTCGACTGGCCCGGGCAAATCGCGGTGTTCGTGGCGTTGGCGTTGCTGCTGGTGGCGTTCGCGGCGCTGCGGCTCGGACGGCGGCCGCCCACGACCCTGGTCAATGCGCCGGCGGCCGGGCTGGTCGGGCAGACGTGCCGGGCGGTTGCGTTCCGGGACGGCGAGGGCCGGGTCACGCTTGGCGACGGCACCTGGCCGGCCCGGATGGAGGGCGCGGCGACGCCGGAGACGGGGCAGGCCTTGAAGGTCGTCGGCCTGGATGGAACCACGCTGCTGGTGGCAGCGAACACGTAACGCACAACGGAGGACGACGATGATCCAGTTCTATTACAGCCTGGCCCCCAACCCGATGAAGGTGGCGCTGTTTCTCGAGGAAAGCGGCCTGGAGTACACCGCTATCCCGGTCGATACGCGCAAGGGCGACCAGCACGCGCCGGAATTCGCCAAGCTGAACCCGAACAACAAGGTCCCTGTCATCGTCGACGGCGGGACGACGGTGTTCGATAGCAACGCGATATTGCTGTACCTGGCGCAGAAGACGGGCCAGTTCCTGCCGGCCGACCAGGGCCAACTGCTGTCGTGGATGATGTTCGTGGCCAGCGGCGTCGGGCCGTATTCCGGGCAGAGCGTGCACTTCCGGCATTTCGCGCCGGAGCCCAAGGAGTATGCCGTCCAGCGCTATGCGTTCGAGGCCAAGCGCCATTACGGCATCCTCGACGCGCATCTGGCGGACCGGGACTGGATGGTCGGGGGCGCCTACAGCGTGGTGGACATGTCCGTGTGGGGCTGGGCGCGGATGATCCCGTTCGTGCTGGGATCGGCACCGACGGACATGGCGCCGTGGGACCAGTTCCCGAACCTCAAGCGCATGTTCGACGCCGTCGACGCCCGGCCGGCCGCGACCCGGGCCAAGGCGTTGAAGGACAAGCACGCGTTCAAGGCGGAGATGGACGAGACGGCGCGCCACGCGCTGTTCCGGCACCTGGCCCCGGCGGCCTGACGGGACGTAAGGTCCGGCGCCTCGGCGGGGGCGCCGGGCGTCAGGCCGTGGCGAATTGCAGGCTGGCCAGGCGGGCATAGAGGCCGCCGGCCTGGACCAGGGCGTCGTGCGTCCCCTCCGCGACCGCCCGGCCCTGGTCCATGACCACGATCCGGTCGGCTCGCCGCACCGTCGCCAGGCGGTGCGCGATGACGATGGTGGTGCGGCCGGCCGAGAGCCGGGCCAGCGCCGCCTGCACGGCGGTCTCGCTTTCGGCATCCAGCGCGCTCGTCGCTTCGTCCAGCAGCAGCAGCGGGGCGTCGCGCAGGATGGCGCGGGCGATCGCGACCCGCTGGCGCTGGCCGCCCGACAGGCGCAGGCCGCGCTCGCCGAGGAAGGTGGCGAAGCCTTGTGGCAGATCCTCGAGGAAACCGGCCGAGGCGGCGTGGGCGGCGGCGATGACATCGGCGTCGCTGGCGCCGGGTCGGCCGTAGCGGATGTTGTCCCAGACGTCGGCGCCGAAGATCACGGGGTCCTGGCTGACGAGCGCGATCCGGCGACGGACGGCGTCGGGGTCGGCCTCGCGAAGGTCGGTGCCGTCGAGGGCGACGCGGCCGGACGCCGGGTCGTAGAAACGGAGCAGGAGCTGGAACACGGTGCTCTTGCCGGCGCCGCTGGGGCCGACGAGGGCGACGGTCTCGCCGGGTTCGACGCGCAGAGTGAGATCCTCGAGTGCGGCCGTGCCGGGACGGGAGGGGTAGTGGAAGCGGATGCCCTCGAATGCCACGCGCGAGCCGGCGGCGTCGGGGCGGCGCAGCGGCATGGGCCGGGCCGGGGCTTGGACGGTCGGGACCTCGTCGAGCAGTTCGGCGATACGGGAGGCCGACCCGGCGGCCCGCTGCACCTCGCCCCACAGTTCGCTGACGGACGCGACCGAGGTGGCGACGAGCACGGCGTAGAACACGAAGGATGAGAGCGCGCCGCCCGACAGCCGGCCGTGCACGACCTCGAGCCCGCCGACCCAGAGGCTGAACGTGATGGCGCCGAAGCCGAGCAGGATGACGGACATGATCAGCCCGGACCGGACCTTCACCCGGCGCAGCGCGGCGCCGACCGCATCCTCGAGCCGCGTGCCGAAGCGCTCGCGGTCCACGGCCTCGTGGGTGTAGGCCTGGACAGTACGGAGCGCGTTCACCGTCTCCTCGGCGTAGGCGCCCAGGTCCGCGACGCGGTCCTGCGCGCCGCGTGCCAGGGAGCGTTCGCGCCGGCCGAACAGCACCAGCGGCAGCACCACCAGCGGCACGACGGCCAGCACGATGAGCGCGAGCTTCGGGCTGGTGACGACTAGCATCGTCATGGCGCCGACCACCATGAGCGCGCTGCGGAGCCAGACGGAGACGGCCGAGCCGATCAGGGTCTGCAGCAGGGTCGTGTCCGTGGTGAGACGGGTCAGGATGTCGCCGGTGCGGAGCGTCTCGAACGTGGCGGGACCGAGGGTGAGGACCCGGTCGAACACGGCACGCCGCATGTCGGCCGCGACGCGCTCGCCAAGCCAGGACACGAGGTAGTAGCGCGCACCGGTGGTGAGGCCGAGGCCGGCGACGGTCGCGGCCATGACCAGCGCGGCCTGGTTCAGGCGGCCGGCGTCGCCCGCCGCAAAGCCGGAATCGATGAGGTGGCGGACCCCCTGCCCCAACCCCAAGACCAGCCCGGCCGCGAGCAGCAGCACGACGGACGCGGCCGCGACCCGGGCCCGGTAGGGCCGGAGATACGGGAGAATGAGGCGGAGCGCGGTCAGGCTGGGGCGTTGGGTCATGCGGGGGCTCTTTGCTCGCTGTCCCTTGTTGGTTCCTCGACGGCACGGTCGGTACGGGTTCCAGGGCCCTCACCCAACCCACTCCCGGGGGGAGAGGGCTTTATTGGGCGTTGGCGCTGGCCTCGCTCCGCGTGGCGCCGACGCGGGCGGCGAGGGCTGCGGCCATGAACTCGTCGAGTTCGCCGTCGAGCACGGCGTCGGGGTTGCTCTTCTCGACGCCGGTCCGCAGGTCCTTGACCATCTGGTAGGGGGCAAGCACGTAGCTGCGGATCTGGTGGCCCCAGCCGATGTCGGTCTTGGCGGCTTCCTGGGCGCTGGCGGCGACTTCGCGGCGTTGGAGTTCGGCTTCGTAGAGGCGGGCCTTGAGCATGGTCATGGCGGTGGCGCGGTTGCGGTGCTGGCTGCGGTCGGTCTGGCAGGCGACGATGATGCCGGTCGGCACGTGGGTGATGCGGATGGCGCTTTCGGTCTTGTTCACGTGCTGGCCGCCGGCGCCGCTGGCCCGGAACGTGTCGACCTTGAGGTCGGCGTCGTTGACCTCGATCTCGATGGTGTCGTCGACGACCGGGTAGACCCAGACGCTGGCGAAGCTCGTTTGGCGGCGGGCGGCGGAGTCGAAGGGGCTGATGCGGACCAGGCGGTGGACGCCGGCCTCGGTCTTGAGCCAGCCGTAGGCGTTGGGGCCGGTGACCTGGAGGGTGGCGGACTTGATGCCGGCCTGCTCGCCGTCGCTTTGTTCAAGGAGTTGGACCTTGTAGCCGTGCTTCTCGGCCCAGCGGTTATACATGCGGGACAGCATCTCGGCCCAGTCCTGCGCCTCGGTGCCGCCGGCGCCGGAATTCACTTCCAGGAAGGCGTCGCGCCCGTCCGCCTCGCCCGACAGCAGGCTTTCGATCTCAAGCCGCTTGGCCTCGACCAGGCTGGCCTTCAGCGACGCGATACCGTCGGCCACCATCGACGCGTCGCCCTCGGCGTCAGCCATGGCGATCAGCTCGACCGCGTCGGCCGCTTCGGACTCGAGCTTCTTGAGGCCGTCGATCCCGGCAGACAGCCGGCCGCGCTCGCGCATGACCTCCTGGGCGGCGGCGGCGTCGTTCCACAGCGCCGGGTCCTCGACGCGGGCGTTCAGCTCCTCCAGGCGGGCGGAGGCGACATCCCAGTCAAAGATGCCTCCTCAGCAACGCGAAGGTCTGCCTGAGCTGGGTGTTGAGGGCTTCGGATTCGGTGGACATGGTGGGCTCTAGATAGGCGGCGGGCGCGTCAATACAGCCCGCCCATGCCGCTGTCGACGCCGACGCCGGACCCGCCGGAGGCGGCGACGTCATCGGCCGGGGCGTCGCCGCCGCCGATCGTGCCCTGGCTGCCGCCCGGCTGCTGGTCCGGCTTGAAGGCGTCGACCCGGCCGCCGCCGCCGTCCCAGGCGGACATGCGCAGCCCGTCGGGCATGCGGAACGGCAGCACCGGGCGGTTCTTCAGCGCGGCCAGCATGTAGTCACGCCAGACCGGCCCGGCGACGGTGGCGCCGAACTGCTTGTCGCCCAAGCTGGTATTGTCGTCGTTTCCGACCCAAACGGCGGTCACGAGGTCGGCGGTGAAGCCGACGAACCAGGCGTCGTTGAAATCCTGCGACGTCCCGGTCTTGCCGGCGATCGGCTGCGGGATGCCGGAGGCGAGGCCGTAGCCGGTGGCGCCCTTTTCGCGCACGACCCCCTGCATCATGGTCACGAGCTGGAACGTGCTCTGCGGGTCGGCGATCTGGCGGCGGTTGTCGACCAGGCTGGGCGGCTTGGCCGGGTCGTTGCAGCCCTGGCATTCGACGCCCGTCGCGTGCCAGATCACGTGGCCCTCGCGGTCCTGCACGGAATCGACCAGCGAGGGCAACACCTCCTTGCCGCCCATGGCAAAGCCGGCATAGGCCGAGGCCTGGCGCAGCACCGTCGTCTCGACCGCGCCGAGTGCGGCCGGCAGCACCTTCGGCATGCCGTCGACGACATGGAAGGCGATGGCGTTCTGGGCGACGGAGTCCATGCCGAGCTTATCGGCGAGGCGGACGGTGACGAGGTTCAACGAGCGTTCGAGGGCGATGCGCAGCGGCGTGGGGCCGCTGGTGCTGTTGTCGTCGTTGTGCGGCTTCCACTGGCCCTGGGCGCCGAGGTTCTGCACGAAGGGTGCGTCCTGGACGCGCTGGGTGGGCGAGAACCCGGCCTCCAGCGCGGTGAGGTAGACGATCGGCTTGAACGAGCTGCCCGGCTGGCGTTGGGCCTGGGTGGCGCGGTTGAACTGGCTGCCCTCGAAGCTCCAGCCGCCGGACATGGCCAGGACGCGTCCGGTCGCGGGGTCGAGGGAGACGATGGCGCCCTGGGTCTGCGGGACCTGGCGGAGGATGACGCGATCGGGGCGGGCCGGCGCCTTGCCCTGTGCGGGTTGGGGCTGCGGCTCGATCATCACCACGTCGCCGACCTGGACCACGTCGGCGATGCGCTTCGGCGCCGGGCCGAGCCCGTTGGAGCGGACGGCGCGGGCCCACGACAGATCGTTCAGCGACAGCGTTCCGCCTGCGGGCGACCCGCCGGGCGGCGCCGGAGCGTCGGCCGGGGCGTGATCGAGCCAGCCGAGTTTGGCCTGATCGTTGGCGACGTCCAGCACCACGGCCTCCCGCCATGCTGCCAACATGCCGGGTGGACGCGGCAACGTGGCGAGCTTGGCGCTCCAGCCCTGGCGGATGGTGGGCAGGTCGATCCGCGTGACGGGGCCGCGCCAGCCGCCGTGGGTGCGGTCATAGGCCATCAAGCCCTTGCGCAGGGCCTCGTCGGCGGCGGCCTGCAGCGCCGGGTCGAGGCTGGTGCGGATGGCGTAGCCGCCCTGGGTGGTCGCGTCGGCGCCGAAGCGATCGATCATCTGGCGCCGCACCTCCTCGCCGAACCACTCGGCGCCGGCCACCGTCTCCGGCCGGCGGAACGCGGCGGGGACGACGGGGGTCGCCTTGGCTTGCGCGGCCTGATCGGCGCTGATCGCCCGGGTTTCGACCATGCGGTCCAGCACCCAGTCGCGGCGGCCCTTGGCCGCATCGGGGAAGCGGAACGGGTTGTAGTTGTTGGGCGCCTTCGGCAGCGCCGCCAGGAACGCGGCCTCCGGCAGGGACAACTCGTCGAGCGACTTGTTGAAGTAGGCCTGGGACGCCGCGGCGACGCCGTAGGATTGCAGGCCGAGGTAGATCTCATTGAGATAGAGTTCGAGTACCTTCTCCTTCGGCATCGACTGGTCGATGCGCACGGCGAGGATCAGCTCCTTTACCTTGCGCGCCACCGACACCTCGTTGCCGAGCAGCATGTTCTTGGCGACCTGCTGCGTGATGGTCGACGCGCCGATGGGCCGGCGGCCCTGGCCGTAATTCATAAGGTCGGTCCACCCGGCCCGCGCGATCGCCAGCGGGTCGACGCCTTTATGGGTCCAGAACTTCTGGTCCTCGGCCGACAGGAAGGCCTGTTGGACGATCTCGGGGATCGCGCTGACGGGCATGAAGATGCGCCGTTCGGTGGCCAGCTCCGCAATCAGCCGCTCGTCGCCCGCGTAGATCCGGCTCATGACCCGCGGCTGATAATTCCGCAGGCTGTCCAAGGTCGGTAGATCCTCGGCATAGCGCTCGTACGTGTGCCAACCAAAGGCCGCGACGCCGAGCCCGGCAAGCAGCATGAGGGCGATCGCCGTCCCGAACAGGCCGCGTAGGAACCCGAACCGGCGCTTGCGGGGCGTGGGCCGCTCTGCCGCCGCGGCGCTGCTGACGGCGAGCCGCGGCGGCGGCTGGCTCGGGGCAGGCTGGCTCGGTCGGTCGCGCTCGTCCATGTCTCTGCTACCCCGTGGACACGCTATCGCGCCGCCACCCGAACCGTGTGATTGCCTGCCGCCAAGAACGCTTCGATCGCATGCCGCATGGCGGCCGCGATGCGCGCCCGGTGGTCTGGCCGGCGCAACGCCGACTCGTCCAATTGGTTGGACATAAAGCCCATTTCAACAAGCACGCTCGGCACGTCGGACGCTTTCAGGACGGCGAAGTTGGCGTGGCGGGCCGGATTGGCGAGCAGGCCCACCTCCGGTAGCAGGCTGCCGACGACGGTGCGGGCCATCCGGGCCGAGCCGGCGCGGGTTTCCTGCCGGACCAGGCTCGCGAGAATGTGGGCGACGTCGGGCGGCAAATTGCGCAGCGACGGGCCGAGCCGGTCGACGCTGTTCTCCCGCACCGCCAGCGCGGCCGTTTGCGCGTCCGATGCGGTGTCGGACAGCGTGTAGACACTGGCGCCGCGCACGCCCGGGTCGGTCAGCGCGTCGGCGTGCATTGAGACGAACAGCGCGGCGTCGTGGCCCTGGGCGATCGCGACCCGGTCCGGCAGCGGGATGAACACGTCCCGCCCGCGCGTGAGCGCGACCCGGCAGGCCCCGGATTGCTCGAGCTGGCGCTTCAGCTCCTGCGCGGTGGCGAAGGCGATGTGTTTTTCGTAGGTGCCGGCATAGCCGATCGCGCCCGGGTCCTTGCCGCCGTGCCCGGGGTCGAGCATGACCAGCGGCAGCGGGCGCTTCGCCGCCGTTGTTTCCCGCGGGGTCTCCCGCGGCCGTGCATGGGCGGCCGCGACGGGCGCGACGACGGCGCCGGCCAAGAGCAAGCGGCGCGGGATCACCATGGGATGAACCATGACCTTCATGTATCACATGAGGGTGTGGGGCGCATGCGCCGCGTGCGCGTCGGCGACCGCGGGCCCCGTTGCAAGCCGGCCGGCGTGGCTATTTCAGCACACACTTGCGGCATGTGACGGTTTCGGTCATGGTCGGCGACGTTCCGGCGGTGCACCCCCGGCCCACTCCGTGCCCGCGCCGGGTCTTTCATCAGAAAGTCGGCCGCGTTATCTCCGGATGGGGGCGTTTGCACCGTCGCCCGCGCCGCGCCCACGCGCGCCGGGGTTGATCGCCTCACCCGGGCGGTGCCGTTCGGCCCTGGCCGGCGGCTTCCGCCCAATTCTCCAGGGTTTGTATGCCAAGCGTCGCGCCCACCCGATCCGGACCCGAACCGCAGCACCGAGCCTCTGGCGAGCCCTCCCCACGCCTCAACCGCCGCCACAGCAGCACCGGCCGAAGCCCCTTGGGCGATGCCGGCGTGCGCGTGCGCGCGGACATCCGGAGTTCCAGAGCCCATGACGAAGCGCATGTTGATCGACAGCACGCACGCGGAAGAGACCCGCGTGGTGGTCCTGGACGGTAACCGCCTCGAAGACTACGACGTCGAAACGTCCACCAAGCGCCAGCTCAAGGGCAACATCTACCTCGCCAAGATCGTCCGCGTAGAGCCGAGCCTGCAGGCGGCCTTCGTCGAGTTCGGCGGCGGCCGGCACGGGTTCCTGGCGTTCGGCGAGATCCACCCCGACTATTACCAGATCCCCGTCGCCGACCGGAAGCGCCTGCTGGAGCTGCAGGAAGCCGAGGCGCGCGAGGAGGAAGAGGCAGAGGAGCGCGAGGCCAGCCGGCAGGAGCGGGGTGGCGAACCCCGGCCGCAGCCCGCAGCGGAGGTCCAGGTGCCGGACGAACCCGCCGAGGCCGAGCCCGGTGCGCCCGCCGAGGCGGGTGCCCCTGAGCTTGACACCGAGCCGGCGGCCGCCGCTCCCGAGCACGAGCACGAGCCGGGCCCGGAGCCTCTGTCCGAGCCGCCCATGCCGGCGCCGGCCCAGGTCGCCATGCCCGCGGCGATCGCCCAGCAGATCGTGATCGCGCCGGAGGAGGCGCAGGCCTTGTTCCCCGACGAGCCAGCGGAACCGATGCTGGAAGGTGCCGACCTCGCACCCGAGGCCGCCGAAGCGGTCGACGGGCATCCGCACCAGCCGGCCGCGCTCCCGGACGAGCCGCTCGCGACGGAGAAGCCAGACGCGCCGCCGCCGGAAGCCGCCCCGGACGGGGAGAGGCCGGACGCGCCCGCCGACGACGAGGGCGCCGGGCACGGCCACATCGAGACCGTGCCGCAACAGGCGGCGCCCGAACATATCGGCGGCGAGCTGGACACCGACGATGGCGCCGACCGCCGCCAGACACCGCGCTTCATGCGCAACTACAAGATCCAGGAGGTGATGCGCCGCCGCCAGATCCTGCTGGTGCAGGTGGTCAAGGAGGAGCGCGGCACGAAGGGCGCGGCGCTCACGACCTATATCTCGCTGGCGGGCCGGTTTTCCGTGCTGATGCCCAACTCGCCCCGCGGCGGCGGCATCAGCCGCAAGATCACGTCGGCCGCCGACCGCCGCCGCCTGAAGGAGATCACCGCCGAGCTGGACCTGCCGCGTGGCATGGGCCTGATCGTCCGCACCGCGGGGGCCGCCCGGCCGAAGCCGGAGATCCTGCGGGACTGCGAGTACCTGTTGAACCAGTGGGACCAGATCCGCGAGTCGACCATGCGGAGCATGGCGCCGGCGCTGATCTACGAGGAGGCGAGCCTGATCAAGCGCGCCATCCGCGACGTCTATTCCCGCGACGTGGAAGAGATCCTGGTCGACGGCGAAGAGGGCTGGCGCGCCGCCCGCGACTTCATGCGGATGCTGATGCCCGCCCACGCCAAGAAGGTGCAGCTCTGGCGCGACCCGGCGCCGCTGTTCGCCAAGGCGCAGGTGGAGAGCCAGCTCGACGCGATGCTGCAGCCTTCGGTGCAGCTCCGCTCCGGCGGCTACCTGGTCATCAACCAGACCGAGGCGCTGGTCGCGATCGACGTCAACTCCGGCCGAAGCACGCGCGAGCGCGGCATCGAGGAGACGGCGCTGCGCACCAACATGGAGGCCGCCGAGGAGGCCGCCCGGCAGTTGCGCCTGCGAGACCTGGCCGGGCTGATCGTGATCGACTTCATCGACATGGAGAGCCGGCGCAACAACGCATCCGTCGAGAAGAAGCTGAAGGACGCGCTGAAGGACGACCGCGCGCGCATCCAGGTCGGCAGCATCAGCCATTTCGGGCTGCTGGAGATGAGCCGCCAGCGGCTGCGCCCGTCGCTGTCGGAGACCAACTCCGTCCCCTGCCCGCACTGCGGCGGCACCGGACATCTGCGCAGCACCGAAAGCGCCGCGCTGTCGGTGTTGCGCGAAATCGAGGACGAGGGCGGGCGGCGCCGCTCGGCCGAGATCGTGGTCCACGTGAACGGGTCGATCGCGCTGTATATCCTGAACCACAAGCGGGTCCGGCTGGCGGAGATCGAGGCGCGGGCCGGGCTGCACGTGACGTTCCAGGCCGATGATTCGCTGGTGCCGCCGCAGCTGCGGATCGAGCGGATGCGGGCGCTGATGGAAGGCGACCTGCCGGCGCCGGTGACGGCCCTGGCGGCCCCTGACTTGGCGGAGGACCCCGACGACGCGGTCATGGAGGCCGAGGACGTCGACGCCGACGCGACCGATCCGGCCGAGGATGGCGCCGCCGAGGAGGGCGCCGACGAGCCCGTCGCGGGCCAGACTGCCGAGGAGGCGGAGCAGCAGCAGCGCAAGCGCCGCCGCCGCCGCCGGGGTGGGCGCCGCGAGGATGCGGCGCCGCTCGCTGCGGCTTCGCCTGTTGGGCCGGACCTGGATGACGCGGTGGACGCGCCCACCGCGAGCCTCGGCGAGAGCACCGAGGAGACGGCCGGCGTGACGCCTGAGGACGCGGACGCGGCCGGGGAGGGTCTCGCGGCCGAGGCGTCCGCCGCGGACGGGGACCGCAAGCGCCGCGGCCGTCGCGGTGGCCGGCGCCGCCGTCGTGAGCCGGGCGCGGCCGACGCGCCTGCCGCGGACGGCGACGCGGCCGAGCTCGACACGGCCGCATCGCCGCCCACGCTGGCGCCCGGCGTGGCGCCCGCGGTGGCGCCGAGCTTCGCGCCGGCCTATGCGCCCGCGCCCTATCGCGGCCCCACCCCGGCCAACCCGTTCGGCGGCGACAGCAACGCCTTCGCCTTCTTCGACGCGGTCGAGGAGATCGAGCCGGCGGTGCCGATGCGTCCGGCCCCCCTTCCCTCCCCGATCGCCCCCATCCCGATCGCCCCCATCCCGGTCGCCCCCATCCCAATCGCCGCAACCGCGCCCGAGCTGACCGCCGAGGCGACGATGCCCGACCCGGCCGCGGAGGAGCCGGCGCCCGCAGCAATCGCGACAGCCGCCGAGCCCCCCGCGAGCAAGCCCGCGCCCAACGAACCCGTCGTGGGGCCTGCGATCACGCCCATCCTGATCGGCACGCCCGACGCCCCGCCGGTGGAGAAACGGCAAGGGTGGTGGCGGCGCTGAAAAGCGCGACCCCGTAAGCGGTCCAGTCCGCTGTCGTGCGTCAGCCGAAGCCCATGAAGCCGGGCCGCCCCGCGATCGGCGGCGAGGCGGCCAGCGCGCGCAGGTCCGGCACGGGCCGGGCCGTACGCGGATCCGCGGCCAAGTGCGCCTCCAGGGCGGCGGCGGCGGCCAGCACCAGCGCATCGCCGCCGCGCGGGCCGACGATCTGCAGCCCGAACGGCATGCCGTGCCGGTCCCGCCCCACCGGCAGCGACAGCGAGGGGTGGCCGATGAGCGAGCTGCAATAGGCAAGCGACAGCCAGTGAAAGTAGGTGCGCGTGGGCCGGCCGTCGATCTCCGCCGGAAACAGCTCGGTCCAGGGACGGGGGCTGATGGTGATCGCGGGGGACAGCACGACGTCGAAGCGGTCGAAGAAGGACTGCCAGCGGCGATACATGTCGGCCTGCAGGCCGATGGCGCGCGAGACGTCGGCAGCGGTGTAACGGAGGCCTTCCTCGTAGTTGGCGTGGATGTTGGGGCCGAGGTCCTGCGGGCGGGTCCGCATCGACGTTTCATGCTTGCGCAGGAACTCCACGGCGCGCAGCACCTCGAACGCTTCGTCGGCCCCCGCGCAGTCGGGCGCTGTGTCCTCGGCGATGCCGAATGCGCTGCGGAACAGCCCCGTCTGCTCGGCGAACACCTCGGCGATGTGGCGCTCGGTCGGCGCGAAGCCGAAATCCGGCGTGAGCGCCACGCGCAGGCTGCCGAGGTCGATCCGGGCCGGGACGGCGAACTGGTCCGGATGGCGCACCGGGCGGCCGTGGATGGTGGTCGCGAGCGGGTCGCGCTTGTCGTCGCTCACCATGGCCGAGAGCAGCAGCGCCGTGTCCGCGACCGTGCGGCCCATCGGGCCGAGAACCATGAGCGGCGAGAACACCGCCGCTTCGTTGGCGGCCAGGCCGGGGGTGGGCCGGAACCCGACGACGCCGTTGAACGCGGCCGGGTTGCGCAGGCTGCCGCCCGTGTCGGACCCGGTCGCGATCGGCACCATGCCCGTGGCGAGCGCCACCGCCGACCCGCCCGAGGAGCCGGCCGCCGATTTCGAGGGGTCGAACGCATTGCCCGTCGCGCCATAGACGGCGTTGCGCGTGTTGGCCCCGGCCCCGAACTCCGGCACGTTGGACTTGGCCAGGATGATCGCGCCCGCGGCGCGGATCGCGGCGACGCTGCGCTGGTCCTGTCCGGCCACGATGCCGGCGTGGATCGGGCTGCCACGGCTGGTGATGAAGCCGGCCGCGTCCTCGAGGTCCTTCACTGCCAGCGGCAGCCCGTGCAGGGCGCCGAGTGGCTCGCCGCGCATCACCGCCTGCTCCGCCTGCCGGGCCGCCGCCCGCGCGCCCGCGGGATCGCGGGCCGGCAGGGCGTTCACGGCCGGGTCGACCGCCTCGATGCGGGCGATGCAGCTCTCGAGCAACTCCACAGGAGAAAGCCGCCGCGTTCCGATCAAGCGCCGGGCTTCGGTGGCTGTAAGGTCGCAGGGGTGGGTCATGGTCGTCTCCGGATCAGTCGGCCGATGACGCCTCTGCCGAGGCTCCGCGTCGGCCAGATGATGTCTGCTCGTCGTTTTCGGTCAGCGCGCCTCATTCAATACCCAAGCGCCATCCCGTCCTTGCGCGGCTCCGAACCGCCGAGCAGCGTGCCACGGGTCTCGTCGATCCAGATCGCCTGGCCGCCGCCGTGGGGGCGGTCGACTTCGGTGATCGCGTGGCCCCTCGCCGCAAGCGCCTGCACGGCTGCTGCCGGGACGCCGCGCTCCACCTCGACCTTGCCCTGGTAGGGGAACACGCGCGGCAAATCGAGCGCCTGCTGGATGTCGAGGCCGTAATCGAGCATGTTGGACAGGAACCAGGTTTGTCCCATGGGCTGGAAATGGCCGCCCATGACGCCGTACGGCATCAGCGCGCGCCCGTCCTTCGTGACCATCCCAGGGATGATCGTGTGCATCGGCCGCTTGCGAGGCGCGATGCAGTTCGGGTGGCCGCGCTCCAGCACGAAGCCGAAGCCGCGGTTCTGCAGCATAACCCCCGAGCCTGCGGCCAGGATGCCGCTGCCGAAGCCCTGGAAGAGCGAGTTGATGAAGCTGCAAGCATTGCCGTCGCGGTCGACGACGCACAGGTAGGTCGTGTCGTGATGGGCCGGCAGCAGCGCCTCGCCCGCCGCCGGCATGTGCGCCCTGGCGACGTCGTCGCGGATCAGGGCGCGCAGGCTTGCGAGGTATCCGGGGCTGGTCAGCCGCGCGACTGGCACGTCGGCCTGCGACGGGTCGGCCAGGAACGCGTCGCGGTCGCGGTAGACGAGGCGAGCGGCTTCCAGGTGGCGATGCAGGCGCACCGGGTCGAGCGGGTCGGGCAGCGGCTCGAAGCCTTCGAGGATGCCGAGCAGCATGAGCACCATCAGGCCGGAGCCGTTGGGCGGGCATTGCCAGACGGTGTGGCCGCGGTAGTCGCTGCAAATGGGCGTGACGAACTCCGCGACCGTGCGGCTTTCGGCGAAGTCCTGCTCCGTCTGCAGCCCGCCATGCGCGCGCAGGGTCGCGACCATGTCGGCGGCGACCGAGCCTTCGTAGAAGGCCCGGCTGCCCTGGCTGGCGATCGCGCGCAGGGTCTTGGCCAGCGGTTTTTGCACGAACAGGTCGCCGGGACGGGGCGCGGCGCCGTGGGGCAGGAAGGCGTGGGCGCCCGTCTTGCGCAGCTTGCCCTCGAGACGGGTCCAGTCGAACGCGACCCGGCTGTGCACCGGCCAGCCCTCCTCGGCGAAGCGGATCGCCGGGCGCAGCAGTTCGTCGAGGCCTTTGGTGCCGTGCCGGGCGAGCAGCGTCTCCCAGGCGGAGACGGCGCCGGGGATGGTGACGGTGTGGGGGGACGTGTTGTCGAGCGAGGCGATGCCGCGCTCCTCGAACCAATCGATCGCGGCGGCGGCCGGGGCACGGCCGGAGCCGTTCAGCGCCACCACCTTGTCCGTGCCGCCGGGCGCATACAGGCAGAAGCAGTCGCCGCCGATGCCGGTCGACTGCGGTTCGATCACGCCCAGCACCGCGACCGCGGCCACGGCCGCGTCCATGGCGTTGCCGCCGGCGCGCAGCACGTCGAGCGCGGTGAGCGTCGCGGCGGGCATGGCGGTGGCGGCCATCCCATGCGTCGAATAGACCGGGCTGCGCCCGGCGAGGTGGAAGTCGCGCATCGGGAGCTCCTGGTTCCGGGCGGAAACGCTTGCATGGGGGTTCTGGCTTGGCAACCGACGGGCCTGCCCCGATAACGGGGCATGCAGCCCGGATCCGAGACGACGAGCCCGATCACCTACGCCGACTTCGAGCGGGTCGACATCCGTGTCGGGACGGTGGTGGACGCGCAGCCGTTCCCCGAGGCGCGCAAGCCCGCCATCAAGCTGTGGATCGATTTCGGCGCCGGGCTGGGCGTGCGGACGTCCTCCGCGCAGATCACCGCGCACTATGCACCGGCGGCGCTGGTGGGACGGCAGGTTTGCGCCGTGGTGAACTTCCCGCCGCGGCAGATCGGGCCGTTCATGAGCGAGGTGCTCACGCTTGGCATGCCCGACGCCGAGGGGGCGGTGGTGCTGGTCGCGCCCACCCTGCCGGTGCCGAATGGCGGGCGGCTGTTTTGACCGCCGCCCGCGCCTACGCGACCGTCACGTGGGACCAGCTGCACCGGGACGCGCGCAGCCTGGCCTCGGCCTTGATGGGGCGGGAAATCCTCGGCCTGGTCGCGATCAGCCGCGGCGGGCTGATCCCGGCGGCGATCGTGGCGCGCGAGCTGGATTGCCGGCTGGTCGAGTGCGTGTGCGTGGCGAGCTACGAGGAGGAGTCGCAAGGCGCGCCGCGGTTGCTGAAATCGCCGGAGGCGGCCGGGGACGGCGAGGGTTTCGTGATCATCGACGACCTGGTCGACAGCGGCACGACGGCGAAGCTGGTGCGGGCCTTGCTGCCGCGGGCGCACTTCGCCTGCCTGTATGCCAAGCCGGCCGGCGCCGCGGTGGCCGACACGTGGGTGGTCGAGGTGCCGCAGGATACCTGGGTGTTGTTCCCGTGGGACACGGCGCCGTTGTTCGTGCCGCCGATGGCACGCGCGCCGGGGTAGCAGCGGCGGTCGTTGCTGAATTGATCAGAACCCCGCTTCGCTGTACGCTGTCTCGAAATCGAGAAAAGCGGGCGGGATACGGATATGCGAAACGACATGCAGCGCCGCCTCACGGCGGAGTTCTTCGGCACGTTCTGGCTCGTGTTCGGGGGCTGCGGCAGTGCCGTGATCGCGGCCGGGTATCCGCAGCTCGGGATCGGGTTCGTCGGGGTATCGTTCGCGTTCGGGCTGACGGTGCTGTCGATGGCCTACGCGGTCGGCCATATCTCGGGCGGGCATTTCAACCCGGCGGTGACGCTGGGGCTGTGGTCGGCTGGCCGGTGCGCGAACAAGCACGTGCTGCCGTATATCGTGGTGCAGGTGGTGGGCGCGGTGGCCGCCTCGGGGGCGTTGTGGCTGATCGCGTCGGGCAAGCCGGACTGGGTGCCGGCCGGGTTCGCGTCCAACGGCTATGGCGCGCTGAGCCCGGGCCATTACGGTGTGGCGAGCTGCTTCGTCGCGGAACTGCTGCTGACGTTCTTCTTCCTGCTCATCATCGTGGGCACGACGTCGAAGGGGGCGGCAACCGGGTTCGCCGGCATCCCGATCGGCCTGGCGCTGACGTTGATCCACCTGATCTCGATCCCGATCACCAACACGTCGGTCAATCCGGCGCGCAGCACCGGGCCGGCGCTGTTCGGCGGCACCGAGTATGTCGGGCAGCTCTGGCTGTTCTGGCTGGCGCCGATCGGGGGCGCCATGATCGCCGGCGCGCTGGGGCGGCTGCTGTATGAGCCGGACGCGGTGGCGGACACCATCGTCGTCGAGGAACGCACGGTGTGATCAGGCGAGGCCGGGGGTGAGGAAGCGGTGAACGGACTGGACGACGACCGAGCCCTCGCCGACGCCTGAGGCGACGCGCTTGACCGAGCCCGACCGGACGTCGCCGACGGCGAAGACGCCGTTCAGGGTGGTCGAGTAGGCCGATCCGGCCGGGTCGCCATCGGCCGTGCGTCCCGTCAGGACGAAGCCCTTGTCGTCGAGCGCGACGCAGCCGCCCAGCCACTCGGTGTTGGGCTCGGCGCCGACCATGACGAACACGCTGGCGACCGGCCGGGTCTCGCTGACGCTCGTGTCGCGGTTGGTCCAGGTGACCTGGCGCAGGAAGGCGTCGCCGTCGACCCTGGTGATCTCGGTGCGGGCATGGAGGGTGATGCGCGAGGACGCGGCGATGCGCTGGACCAGGTAGTCGGACATGGTCGCGGCCAGGCCGGGGGCGCGGACGAGGAGGTGGACGTGGGCCACGCTGCGGGACAGGAACACGGCAGCCTGGCCGGCGGAGTTGCCGCCGCCGACGACGATGATCTCCTCACCGGAGCAGAGCTTCGCCTCCATTCCGGTGGCGGCGTAGTGGATGCCTTGGCCCTCGAAGCGTTCGTAGCCGGGCACGTCGAGCTTGCGGTAGCGGGCGCCGGTCGCGACGACGATGGCCCGGGCCGGGATGTCGGCGCCGCCCTCGACGTGCAGGCGGAACGGCGCGGCGGCGCAATCGAGGCCGGTCACGGGCCGCGAGACCGCGAGCACGGCGCCGAACTTCTGGGCCTGGGACTGGGCGCGGCCGGCCAGGCCCTGGCCGGAGATGCCGGTCGGGAAGCCGAGATAGTTCTCGATCTTCGACGAGGTTCCGGCCTGGCCCCCCGGGGCGAGCATCTCGACCACGATGGTCGACAGTCCTTCGGAGGCGGCATAGACGGCGGCCGCGAGCCCGGCGGGGCCGGCGCCGACGATGGCGACGTCGAACGTATGGGCCGGGTCGATGTGCTCCGTGAGGCCCAGTGCATCGGCGAGCGCGGCGTTGGACGGGTTCAGCAACAGCGTCGGGCCGTGCCCTGCCACGACCGGGAGCGCGGCCTTGTCGATCTTGAAGCCTGTGAGGAAGCTGGCGGCGTCCGGGTCCGTATCGACGTCGAGCAGACGGTGCGGGTAGCCGTTGCGGGTCATGAAGCGCTGCAGCCGCAGCGTGTCGCCGCCATGGCCGGGGCCGACCAGGACGACGCCGCCCTGTTGGTGCACGATGAAGCCGGTGCGGCGGAGGATGAAGGCGCGCATCATGATCTCGCCGATGTCGGACTCGGTGCTGATCAAGCGGCGGAAATCGTGCCGTGCGACGCGGATCACGCGGCTGTCCTCACCGGTGCGGCCGGAGACGAGGATCTCGCGATCGTTGAACAGGTCCATCTCGCCGGTGAACTGGCGGGCGCGATGGGTGGAGACGAGCTTCGGCGTGCCGTCGACGGCGTGGTCGAGGATCTGGATGCTGCCTTCGAGCACCAGGAACAGGTCGACCCCGCGCTGTCCGGTCTCGAAGACGGAGGTTCCGGCTGGCAGCCGCTCCTCGGTGCCGTAGCCGGCGACCCGCTCGGCCATCTCGGGCGTGAGGTGGGGGAAGATCTGGGCTTCGCGCTCGTAGGGGTTGGTCGGGTCGAGCTCGGACGTCAGTACGGTCCGGTGCTTGGTCGTGGACTCGACGCCGGACCTGGGCCGCTCCTCCATGCCGTTATCCCCTCTGTGCTTCGCCCGGCGCATTACCGGGTTCCGCGGCGCGCGTCATCCTCGGCGGGCGGCGGGGGTGTGGCTCCTTTCATGGTTCCCCGACCGGCGGTGGCAAGGATCCTGGCCCAGCGGTGCCCGAGTGGTGGCGGTTTCGGTCAGGCATGAGCTACCAGGGAGATCGTCTTGCCGGATCGGGGCTCGGCGGGTGTAGGCTTCAGCGGAGCCGGCGCGTGAGACGCCGCTTGCAGGAGGGGAGTGCGGGATGATGGGGCGACCGCTCGGACGGGCTTGGCTGGCCTTGGCTTTGGCTTTTGCGGCCGTGGCGGCCCCGGAGGCCCGGGCGGAGACGATCACCGTCACGCATTGGGGCGGGCAGTTCTACGGCGCGCCGTATGCGGTCGCGATGGAGAAGGGCTTCTTCCGCGCCCATGGCGTGGACATCACGGGCATCCTGACGGCGGCGGGCGGGGGCACCGCGGTGCGCAACACGCTGGCCGGCGACATCCCGTTCGGCGAGACGTCTCTGGCGGCGGCGGTGCAGGCGATCAATGCCGGGCAGAGGCTGATCATCGTCGGCGCCGGGGCGCAGACGGTCGCCGACCAGCTCTGGCTGGTGAAGAAAGGCTCGTCGCTGCACGGCATCAAGGACCTGGCCGGCAAGCGCGTCGCCTATACGGCGCCGGGTTCGGTCAGCAACATGATCATCCTGATGGCGCTCAAGGCGAACGGGATGACGGCGCAGCAGGTGCAACTGATCCCGGCCGGGGATCTGGGCGCCAACCTCGCTGCCGTCAGCAGCGGCGCCGTGGATGCGGCGTTCGGGGACGAGATGATCCTGGGCCAGAACACGGCCCTGGTGGAGCCGGTGTTCCGGGTGCGCGACGTGATGTCGCCGCGGATGATGCAGACCGTGCTGGTGACGACCGCCGACTATGCCCGCGCCCACCCGGACACGATCCGCGGCCTGATCGCGGCGCGGCGGGAGGGGCTGGCCTTCATGGCCGACCATCCGGACGAGGCGGCGGACATCACGGCCCGCGCCTACAACAACCCGGACACCGCCCTGTTCCGGACCGAGCTGCAGGACCTGCTGGCGATCCATTACTGGAGCGACGGGCGGCTCGACTACGAGGGGATGGACCACATGGTCGAGGGCCTGCAGATCACCGGGCAGCTCAAGGGCGGGGTCGATTGGGGCAAGATCGTCGACCTGTCCTACTTGCCGGCGGACCTGCGCGCCTCGCGATGAGCGGGGCCGAGCCGCATGCGCGCCTCTCGATGAGCGGGGCCGAGCCGCATGCGCGCCTCTGCGGGGTAGTGCGGCGCTATGACGGGCCGCAGCCGATCGAGGCGCTCGGGCCGATCGACCTGGACCTGGCGCGGGGGGAGTTCTTCTCGGTCGTCGGTCCGTCGGGCTGCGGCAAATCGACTTTGCTGGACGTGTTGGCGGGCCTGTCGCGGCCGACCAGCGGGACGGTGTGGTTCGAGGGCCGGGACATCGGCGGTGCCGTGCCCGACGGCGTGGGCGTGGTGTTCCAGGAGGATGCGAGCTTCCCGTGGCTGACGGTGCGCAACAACGTCGCGTTCGGGCTCCGACGCGGCCGGCAGGCGGTGACCGAGCAGGCGGGGGGCGAGCAGGCGGGAGGGCGGCTGGCTGCGGCGGAGATCGACCGCCGGGTCGACCATGCGATCGGGTTCATGGGCCTGGATCAATTCGCGGGGCACTACCCGGCGCAGCTCTCGGGCGGTATGCGGCAGCGGGTCTGCATCGCCCGGACGCTGGTGCAGCGGCCGCGGTTGATCCTGCTGGACGAGCCGTTCGGGGCGCTGGACCAACAGACACGGCTGCTGATGGGCGACGAGCTGCTGCGGCTGTGGCGCGAGACGGGGGCGACGGTGCTGCTGATCACCCATGCGCTGGACGAGGCGGCGATGCTGTCGGACCGGGTGGGGGTGATGAGCGCGCGGCCCGGGCGCTTCATCGACCTGGTCGAGACCGGGTGGCAACGGGAGCGGGACAGCCGGATCGTGTCGGACCCGGCGTTCGGCGCGCTGACGGGGCGGCTGTGGACGTCGCTGCGGGCGGAGTCGATGAAGGCGCTCGGGCGGGCGGCGTGATCCCGTCAGCCTTGGCAGGGTTCGGCCAGCCGCAACCATGCTACCGACGCGCCTTGGCCCTGCGGTCTCCCTTCCGGTGAGCCGGGGGGTGGCCGTGGTGGCGGTGCGGGTGGCCGTGCTGGGCGGGGCGGTGCTGTTGCTGGAGTGGTTGTGCCGGCGCGGGACGATCGACCCGATGACCATGCTGCCGCCGAGCGAGATGGCGGCGGCGATGGTGGAGGCGCTGCAGTCGGGCACAGTGACGGGGGCCATCGTGCAGACGTTCTCCACCGTGCTGCTGGCGTTCGTGGTGGCGGTGGCCGGCGGCACGGCCGTGGGGGCGGCGCTGCACGCGGCGCCGCGGGCGCGGCGGGCGGTGGACCCGCTTCTCGCGTCCTACTACTCGGTGCCGACGTTCGTGTTCTATCCGCTGCTGGTGGCGCTGCTGGGGCTCGGTGCGGCGCCGCTGGTGGTGCTGGGCGTGCTGTCGGCGGGACCGGCGATGGTGATCGGCACCTTGGGCGGGCTGGACGGCGTTACGCCGGCTTTGCGCAAGGTGGCGCTCGTGCAACGGTTGGGGCCGGTGCAGGCATTGCGGCTGATCGTGCTTCCGGCGGCTCTGCCCGGCTTATTCGGCGGGATTAAGCTGGCGTTGAGCTACGCGCTGATCGGGGTGATCGCGGGGGAGTTCATCCTGTCCGGCAGCGGCCTGGGCTATGCGATCTCGTTCGCCTACCAGAGCTTCGACAACCGCACGATGTATGGGCTTATGCTGTTCGTGCTGCTGGCGGCGGTGACGGCGAACGGCTTCCTGTATGCGTGGGAGGGCCGGCTGGCGCGCCGGCGGTCGCGGCCGTGAGCGGGGCGGTGCTGCCGGTGGCGGCCCCGGCAGGCTGGTGGCGCGTCAAGGATCCGGCGTTGCTGGCGATGGTGCTGCTCGGGGCGTGGCAGGCCGCGGGCGTTTGGACGCAGGGCGTCGCGATCGCGCCGCCGCTGGGAACGCTGGCCTATCTGGCGGGCCTGGTGCAGACGGCGATGTTCTGGGGCCACGTGGGCGCCACCGGGGCGGCATTCCTGATGGCGTTCGCGCTGTCGGCGGTGCTGGGCGTGGCGCTGGGGCTGCTGCTCGGGCTGCAGCGCTTCGCGGCCGACGTGGCGGAGCCGATCCTGGCCGGGTTCTATACGATCCCGAAGGTGACGCTGTATCCGGTCGTGCTGCTGGTGCTCGGGCTTGGCGTCTCGGCGAAGGTGGCATTCGGGGTCATGCACGGGCTGGTGCCGGTAATGCTGTTCACGCTCGGCGCCGTGCGGACGTTGCCGCCGGTGCTGATGCGGGCGGCGCGGGCGATGCGGCTGGGCCCGATTTGCACGATGCGGGCGGTGCTGGTGCCGGCCTGCCTGCCCGCGATCGGCAGCGGGCTGCGGATCGGTTTCTCGCTGAGCCTGCTGGGGGTGCTGATCGGGGAGATGTTCTCCTCCCAGCGCGGGCTGGGGTTCCTGTTGGTGAGCGGGCTTGCGCAGCACAACGTGAAGCTGACGACGGCGGTGGTGCTTGTGATCGTGGTCTCGGCGGTGGCGGCGAACGTGACGATGCTGCGAGTGTCGCGCCGGCTGGGTTTTGGCGCGACGTCGTTGCCGGTGCATGCGGTGGTGGGCTGAGGCCCCTACGAGCGGCTCGTCGTTGCGGTTGCACCTTTGCTTTGCGCCGGGTTACACCCTGGGGAAGGAACGGGGACGAACGATGGCCACGACCATGGGCGTTAAGGTCGACGACGTGCTGCGCGGGCGCATCAGGCAGGCGGCGGACGCGCAGGGGCGGTCGCCGCACTTTGTCGTCAAGCAGGCCATCCTGGCGGCACTCGAGGATGGCCCGGCCTTGCCCGCCGAAGCGCCAGGGCCGCCGTTCCTGGCCTTCGCCAAAGGCGTGCAGCCGCAGACCGTGCTGCGCGCCCGCATCACCGAGGCGTATCGCCGGCCCGAGCCGGAGTGCCTGCCGGCGCTGATCGCGGCGGCGGCGCTGGAGCCGGAGGCCGAGGCGCTGGCCGACGCGACGGCCCGGCGGCTCGTCACGGCACTGCGGGCGAAGGCCAGCCGTGGCGGGGTCGAGGCGCTGGTGCAGGAGTTCTCGCTGTCGTCGCAGGAGGGCGTGGCCCTCATGTGCCTGGCGGAGGCCTTGCTGCGGATCCCGGACCGCGCCACCCGGGATGCGCTGATCCGCGACAAGATCAGCCATGGCGACTGGCGGTCGCATGTGGGGCGCAGCCCGTCGTTGTTCGTCAATGCCGCGACGTGGGGCCTGGTGGTCACTGGGCGGCTGACGGCGACGAGCAGCGAGGCCGGGCTTTCGAGCGCGCTGGGCCGGTTGATCGCGCGGGGGGGCGAGCCGGTGATCCGCCAGGGCGTGAACATGGCGATGCGGATGATGGGCGAACAGTTCGTCACCGGCCAGACGATCGGCGAGGCGCTGGCCAACAGCCGCAAGCGGGAGGCGCGGGGGTTCCGGTTCTCGTACGACATGCTGGGCGAGGCGGCCGCCACGGCCGATGACGCGGCGCGTTATCTGCGCGACTACGAGCAGGCGATCCATGCCATCGGCGCCGCCTCCGCCGGGCGCGGGATCCACGACGGGCCGGGGATTTCGGTGAAGCTGTCGGCGCTGCATCCGCGCTATGCCCGGTCGCAGCGCGGGCGCGTGCTGACCGAGTTGCTGCCGCGGCTGCTCGGCTTGGCGGCCCTGGCACGGCGGTACGACATCGGCCTCAATATCGACGCCGAGGAGACCGACCGGCTCGACCTGTCGCTCGACCTGCTGGAGGCGCTGTGTGCAGCACCCGAGTTGTCGGGCTGGGACGGGATCGGCTTCGTGGTCCAGGCGTATCAGAAGCGCGCGCCGTTCGTGATCGACCACGTGATCGACCTGGCGCGCCGCAGCCGCCGGCGGATCATGCTGCGGCTGGTGAAGGGCGCGTACTGGGACAGCGAGATCAAGCGCGCGCAGGTGGACGGGCTGGAGGGGTTCCCGGTGTTCACGCGCAAGGTGCACACCGACGTGTCGTATCTGGCGTGCGCCCGCCGGCTGCTGGCGGCGCCCGAGGCGGTGTTCCCGCAATTCGCAACGCATAACGCCCGCACCGTGGCCGCCATCCACGCCATGGCCGGCCCGCTGTTCACGCCGGGCCAGTATGAGTTCCAGTGCCTGCATGGGATGGGCGAGCCGCTGTATGACGAGGTGGTCGGCGACGGCAAGCTCGGCCGACCGTGCCGCGTCTATGCACCGGTGGGCACGCATGAGACCTTGCTTGCGTATCTCGTGCGGCGCCTGCTGGAGAACGGCGCGAATTCCTCGTTCGTGAACCGGATCGGCGATATGGCGATCGCGCTCGACGCGCTGGTCGCGGACCCGGTGGCGGAGGCGCGGGCGATCGAGCCGCTCGGGGCGCCGCATCCGGGCATCGCGCTGCCCGCGGCGCTGTTTCCGGACCGGCGAAGCTCCGCGGGGCTGGACCTCGGCAACGAGCAGCGCCTGGCTTCGCTGGCGTCGGCCCTGCTCGCGGGCGCCGACCTCGCCTGGGACGCGCGGCCGCTGCTCGGCGACGGAAAGGGTGACGGGTGCGCCCGTCCCTGCCGCAATCCGGCGGACGGCCGCGACATCGTGGGCCAGGCCGTCGATGCGAGCCCGGCGGACGTGGCGCATGCCGTGCGGCTGGCCGCCGAGGCCCAGCCGATCTGGCAGTCGACCGGGCCGGGGCAGCGCGCCGCCTGCCTCGACCGGGCGGCAGACCTGATGGAGCAGCGGCTGCCGGCCCTGCTGGGCGTGATCGTGCGGGAGGCAGGGAAGTCGATTCAGAACGCGATCGGCGAGGTGCGGGAGGCGGTCGACTTCCTGCGCTACTACGCCGCACAGGTGCGCGCCGGGTTCGACAACGACACGCATCGCCCGCTTGGGCCGGTGGCCTGCATCAGCCCGTGGAACTTCCCGTTGGCCATCTTCACCGGGCAGGTCGCGGCCGCGCTAGCGGCGGGCAACACCGTGCTGGCCAAGCCCGCCGAACAGGCGCCGCTGATCGCCGCGACGGCGGTGCGGCTGCTGCGGGAGGCCGGGGTGCCCGATGCGGCCTTGCAGTTGCTGCCGGGCGACGGAAGCGTGGGTGCGGCGCTGGTGGGCGATCCCGGGGTCGCGGGGGTGATCTTCACCGGGTCGACCGAGGTGGCACGGCTGATCCAGCGCCAGCTTGGCGGGCGGCTGGGGCGCGACGGCCAGCCGATCCCGCTGATCGCGGAGACGGGCGGGCAGAACGCGCTGGTGGCGGACAGTTCGGCGCTGGCGGAGCAGGTGGTGGCGGACGTTCTGTCGTCGGCGTTCGACAGCGCGGGGCAGCGGTGCTCCGCGTTACGGCTGCTGTGCCTGCAGGACGAGGTGGCCGATCGGGTGATCGCGATGCTGCAGGGCGCGATGGCAGAGCTGGCGGTGGGCGACCCGGCGCTACTCTCGACCGATGTGGGGCCGGTGGTCGACGCGGCGGCTGCGGCGGCGATCGAGCGGCATGTCGCGGCGATGGAGCAGGCCGGGTGCCGGGTGCATCGGGCCGCGCTGCCCGAGGCGTGCGGGCGGGGCAGCTTCGTGGCGCCGACGTTGATCGAGGTGGCGAGCGTGGGGCAGCTCGGGGCCGAGGTGTTCGGGCCGGTGCTGCATGTGCTGCGGTTCCGGCGCGACCGGCTCGATGCGCTGATCGACGACATCGATGCCGCCGGATACGGCTTGACGTTCGGGGTGCATTCGCGGCTCGACGAGACGATCGCGCGCGTGCTCGGGCGGGTTGCGGCGGGGAACTGCTACGTGAACCGCAACATCATCGGTGCCGTGGTGGGGGTGCAGCCGTTCGGCGGACATGGGCTGTCGGGGACCGGGCCGAAGGCGGGGGGGCCGTTGTATCTGCGGCGGCTGCTGTCGGTCCGGCCTGGCGACATGGGCCTGCCGAGGACGGGGGTGGGGGCGGGGGCGGCCGATCCGGAGGCGCTGGCGTGGCTGGAGTGGCTCCGCGCGCGGGGGGCGCCCGCGGCGGAGCGGGTTGCGGAGGCGATCGGGCAGTCGCGGCTGGGCCTGTCGCTCGAACTGCCGGGCCCGGTGGGCGAGACGAACACCTATGCGCTGGAGCCGCGGGGCACCGTGCTGTGCCTGCCGGCGACGCCGGAGGGGCTGCAGGTGCAGATCGGCGTGGCTCTGGCGGCCGGGAACGTGATCCGGCTGCACGGGCCGGCGAGCCTGGCGGCAGGGCTGGAGGGCGCACCGGAGGGCGTGCGGCAGCGGGTGACGGTGCTGGGCGGCTTGGAGCTGGCTGGCGTGGACGCCGTGTTGTTCGAGGGCGATGCCGACGCGCTGGCCGTGCTCTGCCGGGAGGTCGCCGCGCGGGACGGCGCGATCGTGCCGGTGTTCGGCGCCTCGACCGGGGGCGCCGACTATGGCAGCGAAGGCTACCCGGTGGATTGGCTGTTGCGCGAGCGGTCGGTCAGCACCAATACGGCCGCGGCGGGGGGGAATGCGAGCTTGATGGCGCTTGCTTGACCGAGCGGACGGCGTCCTGTCGACGCCGCTCAGACCAGGAGGGTCGCAAATGGATGTCGACGTGAACCGGCCGGCCGTCGTCGCGGAGATCACGGCGCTGTTCGAGCGCTACGAGCAGGCGCTGATCGACGCCGACGTCGACGTACTGGACCGGACGTTCTGGGAGAGCCCGCACACGATCCGCTTCGCCGTGCGGGAGAACTGCTACGGGTTCGACGAGGTTCATGCGGCGCGGGTGGCGATGGTGCCGGGCGGATCGAAGGAGCGGCGGGTGCGGCTGGAGATCCTGACGCTCGGGGCCGATTTCGCGACCGTCAACATCGAGTATGTCGCCCGCGGGTCGGGCCGGCGCGGGCGGCAGAGCCAGACTTGGGTGCGGTTCCCAGACCAGGGCTGGCGGGTGGTCGCCGCGCATGTGTCGCTGATGGACCCGGCGTAGCCGCGGTTCAGAACGGTGCCTCGGCGATGTGCCACAGCACTCCGGAGGGGTCGAACACGAAGCCGACCTTCAAGCCCCAGGGTTGGATGGCGGGGGGACGGGGCGGCTTGACGGGAAAGTCCTGAAGCAGGCGGGCCGGGTCGTGCGCGCGCCACCACGCATCGGCGTCGCGCACCAGCAGGTGGACCATCAGGTTCTCGGCCATCGCCTTGTCGTAGACGTTCTGCAGCAGGAAGCTGAAGCTCTCGAGCTTTAGGATGCATACGTGTGGGTCATCCAAGGTCAGCGCGAAGCCGAGCGCCTGGTAGAAACGCTTGGACAGGGTGTAGTCCTGTGCGGGCACGAAGGGGCGCAGGGCGAGGACTTGGTTCATCAGCGCGGCATCTTGCAGGCGTCGTTCGGCGGGAAGGCGAGCGCAGCCGGGATGGTGTCGAGGACTTCGAACCATGCCTGGGCCTCCGGCACGTCGTTGGCGCCGCGCACCTTCACGAAATACAGGTCGTGCACCACCATGTGGTCGGCGGCCCGGAACTGCGCGTTGCGGGCGAACATATCCTCGAACTTGTGGTTGTCGAGCGCGCGCACCACGGCGTCGGCGTCCGTGGTTCCTGCGGTGCGGACCGCCTCGAGCCATTGCAGCGTGGCGGAGTAGTCGGCGGCTTGCGCCTCCGTCGGGCGCCGTCCGCCGTGGTCGGCGGCGAACCGCTCGGACCAGGCGCGGGCCTCGGCGTCGAGGTTCCAATACCATGGGACGGCCGCCTGCACGCCGGCATAGCCGGACGGGACACGGTCGACGTCGCTGATGTAGAGCAGCCCGGTGGTGATGCGCGTCTGCAGGCCGGCCGCGGTCACGGCCGCGACTTGGCGGTCGTTGTCGGCGCCGGCGTTGAACACGGCGACGACGTCCGGGGCGAGGCCCTTCAACTCGTTCAGGATGGCGGCGAGGTCCGTCGTCGTCGGGGGCACCACGAAGGATTTCTCGACCCTGCCGCCGGCGTGCTCGATCACCGGGGTCGCCGTCGCCAGCGCGCCGCGGCCGAACCCGGCGTCGGCGGCGATGACGGCCCAGCGCTTGCCGTCGGGCTGGGCGGCGAGGCGGGCGGCGGTGGCGCCCTCGATCGCGATCGAGTCGAAGCTGTAGTGATACACATACTTGCTGCACGCGCCGCGGGTCAGCGCCGGGACGGCGCTGCCGGTGGAAATGGCGATGCGGCGGCGTTCGGTCGCGACCTTGGCGACGGCGAGCGCGATCGGGGAGTTCTGCACGTCCATCAGCAGGTCGGCGCCGGCGTCTATGGCCTGGGTCGCCAGGCCGGGCGCTTCGGCCGGCTTGTTGTGGTCGTTCAGCGCGTCGACGACGATGGGGCGGCCGAGCACCTGGCCGCCGAAATCGGCGACGGCCATGCGGGTCGCGTCCACGCCGCCGCGGCCGGCGCGGGCGTCGTAGATGTCGTCGTCGAGGTCGGCGATGACGGTGATGCGGACGGGCGCCGGCTCGGCGGCATGGGCGGCGCCGGCAAGGGCGACGAGGAGAGCCGTGGCGGCGAGATGCGAGCGCATGGGACGAAGACTCCGGACAGTGCGGCGGCCAGGCACGTGGCACGCGCAGAACAATTGAACCGTAAAGGCGCGAAGGCGCAAAGGGGTGCGTCTAGTGTCGCCATTCAGACATTCGCAGGCGAATTCGGTGACGAGCATGCGGCGGCGTGAGCGGGCTGGGGCGGGGCAAGTGGAGCGGGTCGCAGTGGTCGTGCCGTGCTATCGCGTGCGGCGGCATATCATCGGCGTGCTCGCCGGGCTGCACGGGCGTGTGGCGCGCATCTACGTGGTCGATGACGCCTGTCCGGAGCAGACCGGTCGGTTCGTGCAGGCGCAGTGCCGCGACCCGGCGATCACGGTCCTGTTCCATGCGGCCAACCAGGGCGTCGGCGGGGCGGTGATGACGGGCTATCGCCGCGCCCTGCAGGACGGGTATGCGATCGTGGTCAAGATGGACGGGGACGGGCAGATGGACCCGGCCTACCTGCCGGCGCTGCTGGCGCCCGTGCTGGAGGGCGCTGCGGACTACGCGAAGGGGAACCGGTTCTGCGGCTGGGCGTCGCTGCGGCAGATGCCCGGGCCGCGGCTGCTGGGCAACGGTGTGCTGTCCCTGTTGATGAAGCCGGCCGCCGGGCTGTGGCGCGTGATGGACCCGGCCAACGGCTACACGGCAATCCGCCGGGACGCGCTGGCGAGCCTGCCGCTCGGGCGGATGGACCGGCGCTACTTCTTCGAGTGCGACATGCTGGTCCATCTGGCCGCGCTCGGCCTGCTGGTGCAGGACGTGCCGATCCCCGCCGTCTATCGCGGCGAACGGAGCGGCATGGGCACCGCCCTGGTGCTCCGGCACTTTCCCCCCCGCCTGCTGGCCCGAGCCCTCGAACGGCCCGGCGTCCGCACCGCCCTGATGCTCTCGGCAGCGCTATCCGCGCTTGCAGTCGTCAGGTCACGACGCCGAGCTGGGTAAGGATGATCCCCGCCGCGATCAGGGCGGCGCCGAGCCAGTAGATCGGGGTGACGGCCTCGCCGAGCAGGAGGATCGCGGCCAGGGGGACGAAGACGGCGCCGAGCGCGGCCCAGGGATAGGCTTGGCTGAGCGGGATGCGCGTCAGGATCCAGACCCAGAGCAGGGTCGCGGACCCGTATAGGGTGACGGCGCCCCACATGGCCGGGCTGTGCGCCAGGGCCGGCAGCATGCGCGGCAGCGGGATGCCGGCAATGTCTTCGGCGGCGCGCTTGAACAGGAGTTGCCCGCCGGACAGCGTCAGGCTGAACAGAACGAGCCAGGCGGTGTCGGGGATGGCCATGGCCGGCTGAGTGCGCCCGCCCCCCGCGGATGGCAAGGGGGGTTCCGGCCGGGCGGCCCAGGCGGTATGGGCGGGCATGGACACGGATGCACAGGGCCGCGTGGCGGTCCGCCGGGCGCTGATCTCGGTCTCGGACAAGGCGGGGATGGTGCCGCTCGCGCAGGCGCTGGTGGCGCATGGGGCGGAGGTGCTGTCGACCGGCGGGTCCGCGCGGGCGCTACGGGAGGCGGGGGTGCCGGTGGTCGAGGTCGCGGACCATACCGGCTTCCCCGAGATCCTGGATGGGCGGGTGAAGACGCTGGTGCCGCAGGTGCACGGGGGCTTGCTGGGGCGGCGGGACTCGGAGGCGCATCTGGCGCAGATGGCGGCGCACGGGATCGCGCCGATCGATCTCGTCTGCGTCAACCTGTACCCGTTCGAGGCGACCGTCGCCTCCGGCGCCGACGCGGACGCCTGCGTCGAGACCATCGATATCGGCGGCCCGGCGATGATCCGCTCGGCGGCGAAGAACTTCTCGTCGGTTTGCGTGCTGACGGAGCCGGGGCAGTATGCCGACATGATCGAGGCGCTGGCGGCGGGCGGCTCGACGCTCGCGCTGCGCACCCGGCTGGCCGCGGCGGCATATGCCCGCACGGCGGCCTACGACGCGGCGATCGCGGGCTGGTTCGCACGCGCCGAAGCGTTCCCGCCACGGATGACGCTCGGCGGCACGCTGCGGCAGACGCTGCGCTATGGCGAGAACCCGCACCAGGCCGCCGCCTTCTACGTCAACGGTGACCGCCGCGGCCTCGCGACTGCCCGCCAGGTCCAGGGCAAGGACCTGTCCTACAACAATCTCAACGACACCGATGCCGCGTTCGAGTGCGTCGCCGAGTTCGACCGGCCGGCGGTGGTGATCGTCAAGCACGCGAACCCGTGCGGCGTGGCAGTGGCCGGCGACCTGGCGACGGCGTGGGACCTGGCGCTGCGCTGCGACCCGGTGAGCGCGTTCGGCGGCATCGTCGCCGTGAACCGGACCTTGACGGCGGCTGCCGCCGAGCGGATCGCCGCCATCTTCTCCGAGGTGATCGTGGCGCCGGACGCCGAGGAGGGCGCGCTCGCGGTCTTGGCGCGAAAGAAGAATCTGCGCGTGCTGCTGACGGGCGGCGTGCCGGACCCGGCGGCGGCCGGGATTTCGCTGCGGAGCGTCGCGGGCGGGTTCCTGGCGCAGACGCGGGATAGCGGGCACGTGTCCGAAGCGGAGCTGCGCATCGTGACCCAGCGGGCGCCGAACCGGGCGGAGTTGCGGGACCTGGTGTTCGCCTTCCAGGTGGCCAAGCATGCGAAGTCCAACGCGATCGTGTATGCGCGCGACGGGGCGACGGTTGGGATCGGCGCCGGGCAGATGAGCCGGGTGGACAGCGCGCGGATCGCCGCCTGGAAGGGCGCCGAGGCGGCGCGTGCGGCCGGGCTCGACCGGCCGCTGACAGAGGGATCGGTGGTCGCGTCCGACGCGTTCTTCCCGTTTGCCGACGGGTTGGAAGTGGCGATCGGGGCCGGGGCGACGGCGGTGATCCAGCCCGGCGGCTCGATGCGCGACGCTGAGGTGATCGCCGCGGCGGACGCAGCCGGGGTGGCGATGGTGTTCACCGGGATGCGCCACTTCCGGCACTGACGTTCGTTTCGGCATTGCCTTTTGCGAGTGAGAGGCGGTTGCGTCATTACGAAGGCGGGTTGATCGTTTCGGGCCCGTTCGCCATCTTAAGCCTATGCGGAACCTCACTGAATTGAACGAGCGTGAAATCCTGGCCTTGGCGATCAGCAGCGAGGAGGAGGATGGGCGGATCTACCTCGACTTCGCCGAGAGCCTGCGGGAGGAGTTTCCCGACAGCGCGCGGGTGTTCGACGACATGGCGGCCGAGGAGAGCGAGCACCGCCGCACCCTGATCGATCTGTTCGTGACCAAGTTCGGCGACCACATCCCGCTGGTGCGCCGGGTGGACGTGAAGGGCGCCGTCGTGCGCAAGCCGGCCTGGATGATCCGCCCGCTCGGGATCGATGCGGTGCGGCGGCACGCGCGGCAGATGGAGGTGGATGCCAGCCGCTTCTACCTGGAGTCGGCCAGCCGTTCGAACGACGCTGCCATCCGCAAGCTGCTCGGCGACCTGGCGGAGGCGGAGGCGGAGCACCAGCAGACGGCCGGCGCCATCACCGAGAAGCGCTTGCCGGGGGAGAAGCGCCACGCCGAAGATGAGGACGCACGCAAGCGCTTCATCCTGCAGATCGTCCAGCCAGGCCTGGTCGGGCTGATGGACGGGTCGGTGTCCACTCTGGCGCCAGTGTTCGCCGCCGCCTTCGCGACCCAGAACAGCCATGACGCGTTCCTGGTGGGCATCGCCGCCTCGGTCGGCGCCGGCATCTCGATGGGGTTCGCCGAGGCGCTGGCCGATGACGGCAAGCTCTCGGGGCGGGGAACGCCGCTGCTGCGCGGCGTCGTCTGCGGGTTGATGACGGTCGCGGGCGGCATCGGCCACACGCTGCCTTATCTGATCAAGGCGTTCTGGACCGCGACGGCGGTGGCCGCCTGCGTCACCGTGCTGGAGCTGCTGACGATCGCCTGGATCCAGTGGAAATACATGGACACGCCGCCCGTGTCGGCGGCCGCCAAGGTCATGCTCGGCGGCGCACTGGTGCTCGCCGCCGGCATCCTGATCGGCAACGGCTGATCGATCGCAGCCTTGACCCGACCTCTTCACCCGCCCTCCGGGATGGGGAGCCGCTGGAGCTACTCCGCGATCCCGACCGGCTGGAAGCCGTATCGCGCCAGGATCGCCTGCCCCTGTTCGGACATCACGAACAACGCGAACCGGGACGCGAGCGGCTTGTCCGTCAGCACGACCATGCCGTATGCCGGACCGACCGTCAGCTCCGGCGGCAGCGGGACCGAAGCCAGGCCCGGAACCTCGCGCATCACCGCGGCGGCGCCAGTGCAATAACCGAGCATCAGGTCGGCCGCGTGGGACAGGAACACGCCCTCGACCTGGCCCTTGCCGGGGACGAGCGGCTTGCTGTCGGCGCCGCCCACCAACTTTAGAGCCTTGGCCTCCAGCGTGGCCTTGGCACCGGGGTGCAGCGCCTCGGCGCGGGCGAACACGGCCCAGGCATAGTCGCCCCCGGGATCGGCGCCGGGGGTGGAGGTGCCGAGCTTGACCGCCGGGTCGAGCATGCGGTCCAGGACCGTGTCCGGCGTGAGCGCGAGGGTGGCTGGCGCCAAGGCGCAGAGGCTGTTGCGCGTGAACAGGATCACCGGCCGCTCGCGTGCGGCGCCGAGCCGGCGGGCTTGCGCCATGTCGGCCGACGCCAGCACGTCGGCGAGCGCCCCGGCCTCGATCCGCTCCCGCAGCACGCCGGACGGCCCGAACACCGGCGGCGCGATCATCTGGTGCGGCAGGCCGGACTCGGCCAGCATCGCCGTCATCGCACCCGTCAGGCTGCCGGCGGCGAACACATGCAGTCCGTCCTCGGCGCGGGCGGGCGCGGCCAGCAGCAGGGCGAACAGGACGGCGGCGGCTCTGGACATCAGCGTTCCTCGACAAGCGGAAGCAGCCCGCCCCGGGCCAGGATGGCTTGGCCCGGCGCCGATAGCATGAACAGGGCAAGCTGGGCCGCCTCGGGCCGGTCGGACAGGATGGCCAGGCCATAGATGGGCCCGGCCTCGAGCGCATCCGGGACAGGGATGGAGGCCAGGCCCGGCATCTCGCGTGCGGCCGCGGCGGTGCCGCTGCAATAATACAGCAGGCCATCGGCGCGGTCGGCCAGGAAGATGGAGGCGGCCGGGCTCTCGCCCTGCTGCGGCGTCATGGAGCCCGGGCCGCCGAGCAGCATCTGGGCCTTTGCCGCCATAACGGCCGCGGCGCCCGGCCGGTCGCGCTCGGCGCGCTGAAACACGGCGCGGGCGTAGTCGCCGCCCGGATCGGCACCGGGGGTGGACGTCGCGAGCCGGAACGCCGGGGCGAGCAGCCGGTCCAGCAGCGTCTCCGGCGTGAGCGCCAGCCGCTCGGGCGCCAGGACGCACATGCGGTTGCGCGCGAAGGGCACGACGGAGCCGCCCAGCCGGGCAACGACCGCCCGGGGCCCGGCGAGGTCGGCCGACGCGAAGAGGTCCGCCGTCTCGCCGCCGAGCAGCCGGTCGCGCAGCACGCCAGCAGGGCCGAAGGTTGGCGGGGTGACGGCGCCAGGCGGCAGGCCGGAGGCGGCGATCAGCGCCGGCAGGACCGCACCGAGGCTGCCCGCGGCAAACATGCGGACGGGCTCGGCGGCCATGGCGATGGACGGCGCCAGCCCCAGCAGCGTAACCAGGAGGACGCGACGGACGTAGGGCAGCGGACCGGCTCCTTGTTCGGCGGCAAAGGCAGCCGCTGTATTTGGGCCGACATAGGGCCGTGCGACGGCAGAAGTCCAGGAGGGGTTGGATGAACATACGGATGATGACGGTGGGTGCGGCGGTGGTCGGCACGATGGGCGTCGCGCTGGCCTTGAGTGCCGGGCCGCTGCGGGCGGATGCGGCGACGGCGGCGCTGCCGGCGCCGGGCACCGACGTCACCATGGCGTCGCAGCCGGATGGACTGCAGACGGCGGTGTTCGCCGGCGGCTGCTTCTGGGGCGTGCAGGCGGTGTTCCAGCACGTCGATGGCGTGGTCCAGGCCGTCTCCGGCTATAGCGGCGGCAGCGTCGCCAACCCCGACTACCGCCAGGTCAGTGCGGGGCGCACCGGCCATGCCGAAGCCGTGCGCGTCACGTTCGACCCGGCACGCATCAGCTACGCGAGCCTGCTGCGCATCTTCTTCTCGGTGGCGCTCGACCCGACGCAGGTAGACCGGCAGGGCCCGGACTATGGCACGCAGTACCGGTCCGAGCTGTTCGTGGACGGGCCGGAGCAGGAACGGGTGGCGCGCGCCTATGTCGCGCAGCTCGAGGCGGCGCACGTCTATGACAAGCCGATCGCCACCCGGATCGACCCGGTGCAGCCGTTCTACGTGGCTGAGGGCTACCATCAGGACTACCTGATCCATCATCCGGACAACGGCTACATCGCCGCCAACGACATGCCGAAGGTGGAGGCGCTGCAGCGGTTGTTCCCGCAGAACTGGCGGGACGTACCGGCCACGGTCGGCCCGCTCGCCGCGCGCTGACCAGCGCCCGTCTTGGACCTGGCCGGGACGGCGCTGCTGGTGTGCGACCTGCAGAACGACTTCGTCCATCCAGACGGCGCCTACGGCCGGGCCGGGCTGGGCACGCGTGAGATCGCGGCGCTGCCGGACCGGCTGGCGCCGCTGGCCGGCCGGGTGCGGGCAGGCGGCGGCTGGGTGGTAGCGACGCAGTTCACGCTGGTGCCGGGCCGGGGCGGGGCGCCGCTGATCTCGCCGCACTTGGCCGCGCTGCGCCCGTTCCTCGGCCGCGGCGATTTTTGTCTCGGCGCCTGGGGCCACCAGCTGGTCGACGGTCTGCAGCCGGCCGACCTGTCCGTCGAAAAGGTTGCCTACTCGGCATTCTACATGAGCCGGCTGGAGTGGGTGCTGCGGCGTTGCGGCATCACCCGGCTGCTCGCCTGCGGCATCGTGACCGATGGCGGCGTCGCCTCCACGGTGCGGGAGGCGAATGTGCGCGAGTTCGACGTGACGGTGCTGGCCGACGGGTGCGCCGCGTTCACCGTGCCGGTGCACGAGACGGCGATCGCGGCGCTGCGCCCGGTGTCCCGCGTGGCCACGGTCGCCGAGATGATGGCCGAGCTGGCCTGACGGGCTTCTCCCCGGCCATGGGTTGGTGCACGATCTCCTCGTGGGGGGCGGCGATGCTGGACTCGACGGGGAAGGTCGCGATCGTCACGGGGGCCGGGTCGGTCGGCCCGGGAGCGTTGTGACCCGCAGCTATCGGGAGACGTATGCCGCCTGGCAGGCCGATCCCGGCGCCTTCTGGCTAGAGGCGGCGCGGGCCATCGATTGGAGCACGCCGCCGACGCAGGCGTTCGAGCCGGGCAGCGGGTTCTATGGGCGCTGGTTCCCAGGCGCCGTCGGGAATATGTGCCACAACGCCCTCGACCGGCATGTCCTGGCCGGGCGGGGGGCGCAGGCGGCGCTGATCTACGACAGCCCCGTGACCGGCCGCGGCCTGACGCTCAGCTATGCGGCGCTGCTGGCCGAGGTGCAGGCGTGCGCCGCGATGCTGCAGGACCATGGCGTCGGCCATGGCGACCGCGTGCTGATCTACCTGCCGATGATCCCGGCCGCCGTCATCGCCATGCTGGCCTGCGCCCGGCTCGGCGCCATCCACTCCGTGGTGTTCGGCGGCTTTGCGGCGCCCGAGCTCGCGACGCGCATCGACGACGCGACCCCGGTGACGATCCTGACCGCCTCCTGCGGGATCGAGCCCAGCAGGACCGTCGCCTATAAGCCCTTGCTCGACGAGGCCATTCGTCTGGCTACCCATAAGCCCGGCGTCTGCTTCGTGCTGCAACGCCCGCAACTCCTGGCCGACTTGATCCCCGGCCGCGACCATGACTGGGCAGGGCACCGGGCCACGGCGATGCAGGCGATCCGCGATGGCCGCATCGTCCGCTGCGCCCCCGTCCCAGCGACCGATCCACTCTACATCCTCTATACGTCGGGCACGACCGGCCGCCCCAAGGGCGTGGTCCGCGACACGGGCGGGTATATGGTCGCACTCGCCTGGACCATGCACGCCATCTACGGCATGGCGCCCGGCGAGGTGTTCTGGACGGCGTCGGACGTGGGCTGGGTGGTCGGTCACTCTTACATCGTCTATGGCCCGCTGCTCGCGGGTTGCACCACCGTCTTGTATGAGGGCAAGCCTGTGGGCACGCCGGATGCGGGGGCATTCTGGCGCGTGGTGCAGCAGCATCGCATCCGCGTGCTGTTCACCGCGCCGACCGCCCTCCGCGCCATCCGCAAGCAGGATCCTGACGCACGGCTGTTGGCGAATCACGAACCGCTCGGCCTGCGCGCGCTGTTTCTCGCCGGGGAGCGTGCAGACCCAGAGACGTTGCACTGGGCCGAGCGGATCCTCGGCGTGCCCGTCATCGACCATTGGTGGCAGACCGAGACGGGCTGGCCGATCGCCGCCAACCCGCTGGGGCTTGGCGCCCTGCCGATCAAGCCGGGCTCCCCGACAGCGGCAATGCCGGGCTATCAGCTTGGCGTCCTCGACACCGAGGGACAGCCCGTGGCGGCGGGGACGATGGGCACGCTGGCGATCAAGCTGCCGCTGCCACCGGGCTGCCTGCCGACGCTGTGGAACGCCGACCAGCGCTTCCACGACAGCTACTTGCGGGAGTTCCCGGGCTGGTATTCCTCGTCGGACGCCGGCTTCATCGACGCCGACGGCTACCCCTTCGTCATGGGCCGCACCGACGACGTGATCAACGTGGCCGGGCACCGGTTGAGCACGGGCGCCATGGAGGAAGTGGTTGCGCTGCATCCAGCCGTGGCCGAATGTGCGGTGATCGGGGTGCACGACGCACTGAAGGGTGAGGCGCCGTGTGCGTTCGTGATCTTGAAGGACGGTGTGGCGACCGATGCGGCGACGCTGCAGCGGGAGATCGTGCAGCTTGTGCGTGACCACATCGGGCCGGTCGCGGCGCTCAACCGGGTCGTCGTTGTCGACCGGTTGCCCAAAACCCGATCCGGCAAGATCCTGCGGGCGACGATCCGGCGGATTGCGGCGGACGAAGCCGTCCCGATCCCCCCCACCATCGAAGATCCCACCGCCCTCGACGAACTACGCCGAGCGTTGCTCGACGTGAGAGAAATAACGTAGTCCGACGAGAGGTGGACATGGGCCTGAATGACTTTGCAGCAGTCAAATGGTGGTGCATCCGGTAATCCACATCTCTCATACCTCTCTGTTTCTGGCCGGAGAGCCACGGCCTGTGCTAGACTTTCGGCGTGGCTGAACCTGCACGTCCCGCACTGGCCAACGACGACACGGCCGCCCTCATCGAGGCGGTCCATGAGGGCGTGGCCGCGGCCGATGCCGGCCATACCCTACGAGGCGGTGCGCCGCTGGCTGCTGTCCTGTGGCACCCAAGCGGAGCTGCCTCCTCCGCGTTGCCTGTAACCCTCGCTGCGCCGGCCCTTGCGGACCTGCTGCGGATACGCGCCCACATCGGGCGGGACAACCCGGCCGCCGCGAACCGGGTCGCCGTATAGATCATCGCCGCGTGCGACCGGCTGGAGTAATTGCCCGAACGCGGACGGCCTGGCGTGTTCCCTGGCACCCGCGATGTAAAATAGTGCAGGTCTGATTTGTGGGACCGCGTTAACTCAAGCGATCTTGACAGCATCGTCCCGCACCTGAACGTGTGCCGGTCCCCGGCACAAAGCCTCTCGATCCTGCAGTGACAGGCGCACAGCGCCCGCGCGCTCCAAAGGGGTTGGCGGCCGCGGCCCGATCGGTAATGGTCCGGCCCGCATAGCCGAGGACGGTCCATGGAATACGAGCGCCGATTCAAGTTCCTGGTCTGCGCGCCGTCGTTCGACCCGGCGGATCTCGACTGGGGGCGCCTCCAGGCGATCATCGCCGAGGTGGAGCGGCTGGGGTTCCAGGTCGTGGTCGCGCGCAGCACGGACGATGCGGAGCTGGCGATCCAGACGGATGCGGCGATCGGCTGCATGGTGGTGGACTGGGGCAAGCGCGGCATCCTGAGCAAGCCGGCGGGGCTGATCTCGCTGGTGCGCAAGCGTGGGCTCGAGATGCCGGTGCTGATCCTGCTGCGGCGCAAGCGGCTCGAGGATATCCCGGTGGAGGTGCTGAACCATGTGGACGGCACGATCTTCCTGTCGGAGGAGACGCCGGAGTTCGTCGCGCGGAACCTGGCCAGCCGGCTGCGGAACTATGCGGCGACGTTGAAGACACCGTTCTTCGGCGCGCTGGTGGACTATGCCGAGCAGGGCAACCAGCTCTGGACCTGCCCGGGCCACAACGGCGGTGTGTTCTACAGCCGCAGCGCCATCGGCCGGATTTTCGTCGAGCACCTGGGGCCCGCGATCTTCCGCGACGACCTCGACAACTCCGTGCTGGAGCTGGGCGACCTGCTGACGCATGAGGGTCCGGCGCTGGCGGCGCAGATGGCGGCCGCGCGCATCTTCGGCGCCGAACGTACCTACTTCGTGCTGAACGGGACCTCGGCGTCGAACAAGATGGTGCTCGGCGCGCTGGTCGCCGAAGGCGACCTGGTGCTGTTCGACCGGAACAACCACAAGGCCGCCCATCACGGCGCCCTTCTGATGGCGGGCGGGGTGCCGGTGTATCTGCCGAGCGACCGGAACACGTATGGGATGGTCGGGCCGATCGACTTCGCCGCGCTCGACGAGAAGCGGTTGCGCCAGGCGATCCGCGACAACCCGCTGGTGAGCGACCCGGAGGCGTGGACCCGCGAGCGGCCGTTCCGCGTGGCCGTGATCGAGCAGTGCACGTATGACGGCACCATCTACGACGCGACGATGATCCTGCAGAAGCTCGGGCACCTGTGCGACTACATCCTGTTCGACGAGGCGTGGGCCGGCTTCATGAAGTTCCACCCGCTATTCCGCAAGCGGTTCGCGATGGGGTTGACGCCGCTGGGCGCCGATAGCCCGGGGATCATCGCCACGCAATCGACCCACAAGCAGCTTGCGAGCTTCAGCCAGGCGTCGCAGATCCACGTGCGGGACAACCACATCAAGGGGCAGCGTCGCCGGGTGGAGCACCGGCGGCTGAACGAGAGCGTGCTGCAACATGCCAGCACGTCGCCGTTCTATCCGCTGTTCGCCTCGTTGGACGTGGGCGCGCACATGATGAAGGGGCGCGCCGGAGAGGTGCTGTGGGACGACACGATCCGGCTCGGGATCGAGCTGCGGAAGAAGCTGCGGCTGGTCAAGCGCGAGTACGGGCAGACCGAGCGCGACCCGGCCCGGCGATGGTTCTTCGACCCGTTCGTGCCGCACATCGTGACCTATAACGGCGCCGAGACCGCGTGGGAGGACGTGCCGACGGACGAGCTGGCGAGCAACCCGGCGCATTGGGCGCTGTCGGGCAGCGACGACTGGCACGGGTTCCATGCCGTCCCGCCCGGCTTCGCGATGACCGACCCGAACAAGCTCACGTTGCTGATGCCGGGGTTCGACCGGGCAACGGGCGCCTACGAGGACCATGGCATACCGGCGCCGTTGCTGGCGGAGTACCTGCGCGAGAACCGGATCGTGTGCGAGAAGAACGACCTGCACAGCATCCTCTTCCTGCTCACCCCTGGGGTCGAGAGCAGCAAGGCCGGCACGCTGCTGAGCTGGCTGGTGACGTTCAAGCGCCTGCATGACGAGAATGCGCGGCTGCAGGACGTGATCCCCGGCTTCGTGCGGCGGCGCCCGGGGCGCTATCATGGGCTCGGGTTGCGGGACCTGTGCGGGCAGATGCATCGGTTCTACCGCGATGCCGGGGTGAGCACGTTGCAGCGCCAGCAGTTTGAGGCCGCGCACCTGCCCGAGCTGGCGATGACGCCGCACGACGCGGCCCGCATGCTGGTGCGCAACCAGGTCGATTTCCTGCCGATCGACGAGGTGGCGGGCCGGATCGCGGCCACCTTGATGCTGGTGTATCCGCCGGGGATCGCGGTGATCGTTCCGGGGGAGCGGCTCGGCGGACGGGCGGCGCCGATGATCGACTACCTGCTCGCCTTCCAGCACGCGGAAAACGAGTTCCCGGGGCTGGGGACGGAGATCCAGGGGGTGTATCGCGAGCCCAAGACGGACGGTGCCGTGCGATACCACACCTATGTCGTGCAGGATGAACGGTTGCCACAACGCTGATCATCCCGACGCGAGATGCGGCAAAGCTAAGCTGGCCCTAACGAGATTTCACGCTGAGCGCGTTTCATCCGGATATTTGCGTGCACTCGATGGGGTGGGCGGCGGGCAATCATCAAGGAGTCGTTAACATTGCGCATTTTTGGTAGCATTTCCTAACGGATGTCGATAAAAAGGAGCAGTTCCAGGATGTGAGGTGCTCCGTGACCCGTTCGTCTCTCGCTGCCGTCGCCGCACTCAGCCTTTTGGTCAGCGCAGGCGCTGCACAGGCTACGATCATCACAACCGTCACGCCGAGCACGACGGCTCCGGCCAGCGGCATGAAAACGACCTACACGGGCGTGACGACGCTGACGTTCGACCCCGGCACAGCGGTGCCGAGCCAGTTGACCGGCGGTGTCGTCGTGAACGGGACCAGTCAGTTCCAGTTTGCTGCGCCGAACGGCGACACCTCGAACTTCTTCGCCGTGGGTGGGCCGCCGAGCTACATCGGGTCCGCGACGTTCAAGCCGGGCACGACCGAGAACTACCTCGGTCTGTACTGGGGCTCGATCGACGCCTACAACACGATCACGTTCTCCTTGGGCGGATCGACGGTCGGCTCGTTCACCGGGGCGGCGTTCCCGCCGTCGAACGGCAGCCAGTCCTCGGCGGGCAGCAACGAGTTCGTCGACTTCGTGTTCAGCACGGGCGGCTACGACCAGGTGACGTTCTCGACCACGACGGCGAACCTCGAGTTCGACAACCTGGCCTTCGGGACGGTCACGCCGATCATCTCCGGAACGCCGGTGCCGGAGCCGGCGTCGATCGCGCTGCTCGGCATGGGCGTGATCGCGATGGGTGGCCTGGTTCGCCGCCGCGCCTGACGACCATCCTGCTCGCCTCCTGCAAGGGAGGCGAGCAGGACCTCGATCGTCCTGGGCTGACCCGGACTGTCCGCGCAGTCACGCTACCCCACTATCCGGTCGAGCCAATCCTGTCGGCAACAGGCCAGCACCGTCCCACTATCGTGGTGAAGGCCTGTGCGGTCATAGCCTACTCGGAACAAGTCCGAGCATGACGCACTCTCTTCCCTTTTAAAGAAGTCCTTCTTCGGCGAGGCCGGCGTTGGGCACGGTCCGGCGCAGGCTGGTCCCGATCCAGCGCCACCCCATCTTACGGCCATGCCGCTCGCTCTTCCGGCTCCGCCGGTCACGGCGCGGGTCCGCTCCCAGCTCGAATCGTTCATGGTGTTACGGCGCAACCCGCTCGAGCTGTGGGGCGAGCGGGCCTATGCCGAGCCGGTGCTGGCGGGGCGGTTCTTCGGGCGCGACCAGTTCCTGCTGAACGATCCCGCCGCGATCCGCCACGTGATGGTGGACAACACGGCCAATTACGGACGCAGCCCCGGGACCAAGCGGGTCTTGCGCCCGGTGTTCGGCGAAGGATTGCTGCTGGCGGAAGGCGCGGCCTGGCGGCACCAACGCCGGACGATCGCGCCCGCCTTGGCGCCGCGCACGATGGCGCTGCTCGCGCGGCACGTGGTCGAGGCCTGCGCGGCCAAGGAGACCGAGCTGCTCGGCCTTGCCGGGCGGCCGGTCGAGCTGCTGCCGCACCTGCAGGGGCTGGCGCTGACGATCGCGGCACGCTCGATGGTCTCGCTCGATGCGACCGGCTTCGCGGGCGAACTTCGGGAACTACTTGTCCGCTACGCCCCGCACGCCCAGCCTGGCCTGCTGGATCTGCTGCTGCCGGCCGGCGTCGCCACCCCGGCGGACCGGCGCCGTGCCGCGTTCCGCCGGGACTGGTTGGCCCTGTTCGACCGCGTGATCGATGCGCGCGAGCGCCAGGCGGCCGACAACGACACGCCGCGGGACCTGTTCGACCTGCTGCGGACCGCCGAAGATCCCGAGACCGGCGCCCGCTTCTCGCGCGCGGCGCTGCGGGACGAGGTCGCGACGATGATCCTGGCCGGGCACGAGACGACGGCGGTGACGCTGTTCTGGTCCTGCTGGCTGGCGGCGCGGTTGCCCGAGCACGCCGACCGGATCGCGGCCGAAGCCGCCCCGCTGGATCTTTCGGCCGGGCACGCCGCTCGTGCGATCGCGTCCCTGCCCTACACGCGTGCCTTCATCGACGAGGCGCTCCGCCTGTATCCGCCCGCCTTCATGATCGTGCGCCAGGCGCTCGGCGCCGACACGCTGCCGGGCGGCCAGGCGATCGGTCGGGGCGCCGTGCTCAGCGTCGCCCCTTGGGTGCTGCACCGCCACACCGGCTTGTGGGACCGGCCGGGCGTGTTCGATCCGGACCGGTTCCTGCCGGGCCGCACCCCGCCCCCACGATATGCCTACATGCCGTTCGGCGCCGGGCCGCGGATCTGCGTGGGCGCCCAGTTCGCGATCACCGAGGCGGTGATCGTGCTTGCCCGGTTACTTCGGCTGGTGCGGCCGCGCTTCTCGGGCAGCGGCCACGTCGTCCCGCGGGGGATGGTGACGACGCAGCCGGATCGCCCGGTCCGCTTCATCCTCGATCCGCGCTGAGCGGGGGCGTGGGCCGATCAGCCCGCGGCGGAGGCGGCGCCTTGGGCGGCGAGCTTCTTGACCTCGTCCAGCGCTTCGGTGAAGCGCTTGTTCAGCATCTCCACGGCCTCGCCGTTCGCGCGCTGGATGAGGTCCGCCAGCTCGCGGATGTGGGCGACGGCCCGCTCGTAGGAGGTCTTGAGCATCTCGGCCTGGCGGGCTGCCTTCACCTGCGGGCTTTCGGGGCTGGCCATCTCGCGCATGCTCTCCGTCATCTCGGACATGGTCTGCTGCATGATCTCCATGTGGCGCTTGGCGACGGTCTGCGCCCCTTCGAGCGCCACCCGGTTCGCAGCGGAGAGCACTTCCATGTTGCGGCGCTGCATCTGCAGGAAGGTGTCCATGCCGCCCATGCCGGGCATCTTCATGTCGGCGAACAGCTTGGAGAACTCCTGCATGCCGGCCATGCTCTTTTCCATCATTTGGCGCCCCATGTCCTGCGCCGTGGAGGTTGCGTGCTGCATGCCCGAAGCCATGCTTTCGGCCGACTCGGTCATGGCGCGGTGAGCGTGTTCGGATTGGTCGGACATGGCTTTTCTCCTTCGGGGTGCGTCGGTGCCCGCGCTATAGCATGGGCGCCTGATCGGCGGCAGGCCCGTCGTCGGGGTCGACCGGCGGGGTCGTGACGGCCGCGCCGGCCACGGCCAGCCGCGCGGCCTCCGTGTCGTCCGGGTACTCGGCCGTTTCGGGCACAGCCGGGTCGGGCACAGCCGGGTCGGGCGCGGCCGGCTCCTCGGGCCGGCGCCCCGGTAAGGTGCGCTCCGCCTGGAGCGCCTTGTCGAGCGCCCGGTCCACGGCAGCCATCGTCGCGGCCATGTCGGCGCTCTCGTCGGTCTGCCAGGCCCGCAACGCGTAGCCCCACAGGACACCGGCCCCCTGCACGCGCAATCCGCCCACGGCGCCCGCGGTCGGAACGCCAGCGGCCTCCAGCAGCCACCGCATGCTCCGCAGGGTGGCAGCCCACAGCAGCAGCACCGTCCCTGGATCGGTCCGCAGCGCCTCCATCAGCGCCAGCACGCCCATCCGATGCGCCTGCAGCGCGTCGAACCGGGACATGACGAGGTCGAACAGCCGTTCGCGCGGTAGGCCGGCCGGCGGCGCGCCGGCCAGCGCGGCCTGGTCTGCGATGACCCCGAACCGGAGCAGGAAGGCCATCTTGTCGGGGAAGCGCACGCGAAGCCGGGCCAGGTCCAGCCCGGCGTCCCGTGCCGCGCCGACCAGGGTCGTCTCCCGCCAGCCAACCAACCCCGCCGACTCAAAGACGGCGGTCACCACGGCCTTGTCGAATTCGTTGGTATCCATGCCGCCCACATAGCACCGTTGCGGCGCGATAGAAGAGGCGCCTGGCCGCCCGCGCTAGCCTCCGAGCTCGCGCGACCGCACCGTCGCCGCCTCGATCGCGCGCGGCACCAGGGCCGGCCAGGCATCGGCCGCCATCAACACCGCGAGAGCCCGCTCGGTCGTCCCCTGAGGCGACGTGACGGCGACCCGCAGGACCGCGGACGCCTCGCTGCTTGCCGCCAACAGGGCTCCGGACCCGGCGATGGTCGACCGGGCCAACTGCTGGGCCAGAGACGGACTCAAGCCCTGGGCGAGCCCAGCCTGTTCCAGCAGCTCTGCCAATAGGAAGACGTAGGCCGGGCCGCCACCGGAGATCGCCGTCACCGGGTCGATCAGCGCCTCGTCGTCGACCCAGGCGACCTCGCCGACCGAGGCCAGGAGCGCGTCGGCGAGATGGCGCTGGGCCGTTGTGACGGCGGGACCGGGGAACGCGACCGTGATGCCGCGCCGGATCGCCGCAGGCGTGTTCGGCATCGCCCGCACGACCGCGGCATCCGCGCCCAGGGCCTGCCGCATGCCGCCGATGGTTTTGCCGGCCATGATCGAGATGAACAGCGCGGGGGCGAACCGCGCCGCGAGCGGCAGGACGGCGGCGGCCTGCTGCGGCTTTACTGCGAGGACGACGCAGGCTGGGGTGAATCCGGCCGGCGCCGCATCGACCGAGGGCACCACCGTCACGTTCGGACCAGCCAGGGCCGCCGCGCCCGGCGAGGGATCGGCGACCACGACGGCCGACGCGCCGCCCTCGAGCCAGCCGGACAGCATGGCGCCACCCATCTTGCCCCCGCCCACCAGCAAGAGCGGCGGCAGCCGCGACATGCCTTATGCCTCGCCGACGCACTCCAGCATGGCGGCCTGAAGGGCCTCGGCGGGGGTCTTGCCGCCCCAGAGGACGAACTGGAACGCGGGGTAGAACCGCTCGCACTCGGTGATGGCGATATCGACCATGTCCTCAAGGCTTTCGGCGCTGGCGCCGGGGGCGCCGCGGAGCAGCACCGCGTGACGGAACACGGGCATGCCGTCGTCGCTGTCCATGCCGAAATGGCCGATCCAGAGCTTCTCGTTGGCAAGGCTGAGCAACTCATACAGCGCGGCGCGGCGCTTCTCCGGCACCTTCATGTCGAACGCGCACGTGAAGTGCATGGCGCTGATCTCGTTGGACCAGCAGAAATAGAGGCCATAGGTGCACCACTGGCCCGGGGCTTCGGCGGCCATCTCGGCCTCCGTATGGCGCTCGAAAGCCCAGTCGTTGGCGGCGACGACCTGCTCCATGATGTCGAGGGGATTGGCGGCGGTGTCCGGCGATGCGGTGCCGAGGGCTGCAGACATGCGGGTCTCCCCAAGGTTGAAGCCATGTCACGGAGCCGCATCCGGCGCGCCCCGCCGAGGTGACACTAACGTCGCGAATCCAGAGACAGCAAGCGTCTCGGCCAGCCGGCTCCGAAGACGGTCGAGTGTGGGTCCCTAAGCTATGCCAGCGGATCCGGGCTTAACCCGGTCCCGGGGGCGCCCGGGCCGCTGCCGCTTCCGGTGCCCGCGCCAAGGCCTGCGCCGGTGCCAGTGTGCGGGGCGAAGGCGCTCATCGCGTCCGCCTCGGCCGTGGATGGCTGCGAGGGGCTGCTTGCCGGGGTGGCTGCCTTCAAGGAAGCGACCTGCGCCTCGAGCGCCATCAGCCGCGACCGCATGACCTCGAGCTCCAGCCCGGCCAGGCGCTTGTCCAGCGCTTCCTGGCCGGTCCGCGCAGCGGCCGCCATCTCCTGCACCGCCTCGAGGTCCTCCCGCTTGACCAGGTCGAGCTTGCGGATCGCCTCGTCGACGCGGGCGCGGATGGTGCTCTCGACCTCCTCGCGCATGCCGGCCAGGGCCGAGAACGCGCCGCCCGCCACGCCGGCCAGGTCGTCGAAGAATTTGGGTCGATCAGCCATGGGATGCTCCCTCGTCAACTCGACACGCCATGTGATGCGCCATACTGCGCTTTGCCAGCGGCATCGTCGCACATATAAGCCGGGCCATGATCCTCATCACCGGCGGCGCCGGCTTCATCGGCAGCAACCTGCACGCCGCCCTGCATGCGCGCGGCCAGGCTGCGATCGTGGTCGATTGGCTTGGCGACGGCGAGAAGTGGCGCAACCTCGCGTCCCATCCGCCGGCGCGGCTGATCCGCCCCGAACAGCTCGAGGCGTTCCTCGGCACCGGGCCCAAGATCGACCTTGTGTATCACTTGGGCGCCATCAGCGAGACGACGGCGACGGACGGGGACTTGGTCTGGCAGACCAACGTCGAGCTGTCCTGGCGGTTGTGGGAGTGGTGCGCCGGCGCCGGGGCGCGGTTCGTCTATGCCAGCTCCGCCGCCACCTACGGCGACGGGGCCCACGGCTTCGACGACGATCCGGCGGCGCTCGCGTCGCTGCGCCCCTTGAACCTGTACGGCTGGACCAAGCACGCCTTCGACCGCCGCGTGCAGGCGGCCGTGGCCAGCGGCGCGCCCACGCCGGTGCAGTGGGCCGGGGTCAAGTTCTTCAACGTGTTCGGGCCGAATGAATACCACAAGGGGCCGATGGTCTCTGTGGTGAAGGTGAAGTACGACGAGGTGGCGGCCGGGCATCCGCCGCGCCTGTTCGTCAGCGACCGGGCCGACGTGCCCGACGGGGAGCAGCGGCGAGACTTCATCTGGGTGGGCGACGTCGTCGACGTGTTGCTCTGGCTGGGGGACACGCCCGCGGTCTCAGGGCTATTCAACCTCGGCACCGGCCAGGCGCGCAGCTACAACGACCTTGCGGCCGCGGTGTGCGACGCGCTCGGCGTGCCCCGCATCATCGAGTTCATCCCGATGCCGGCCGCGCTGCATGGGCAATACCAGTCCTTCACCCAGGCCCGCATGGACCGTCTTCGCGCTGCCGGCTACCCCGGGCAGTGGACGCCGCTCGAGGACGGCATCCACCGCTACATCGGGACCTACCTGGCCACCGGAGCGCCCTACGCATGATCTCACTCGTCTTTCCGGCCTTCAACCCGGTGCTCGTCAGCGTCGGGCCGTTCCAGATCCGCTGGTATGCGCTCGCCTACATCGTCAGCCTGGTGCTCGGCTGGCGGATCATGCGGCGCCTGGTGCGGCTCGACCCGCATGTGGCCAGCGTCGAGCAGGTCGACGACTTCCTGACCTGGGCCACGCTCGGCGTCGTCCTCGGCGGGCGGCTCGGTTACGTGCTGTTCTACCAGCCGTCGCACTACCTGCAGAGCCCGCTGGATGCGCTGGCGGTCTGGCAGGGGGGCATGAGCTTCCACGGCGGCGCGCTGGGGGTGATCGCGGCGCTGATCCTGTTCTGCCGCAAGCGCGGCATCAACCTGCTGGGGTTCGCGGACAGGGTCGCCACTGTCGTGCCGATCGGGCTCGGCCTCGGGCGCGTTGCCAACTTCATCAATGGCGAACTGTGGGGACGCGAGGCGCCGGCGGACCTGCCGTGGGCGATGGCGTTTCCCTACGCCGGGCCGGAGCTGCGGCATCCGAGCCAGCTCTACCAGGCGTCGATGGAGGGCGTGATCCTGCTCGTGATCCTGGGCGCGATGTGCAGCCGTCCCGCCATCCGCGCCCGCTTCGGCCTGCTGTCCGGCACGTTCCTGGTCGGCTACGCCATCGCGCGCAGCATCGGCGAGCACTTCCGGGAGCCCGACCGGTTCCTGGGGTTCCTCCCGGGGGGGCTCACGATGGGGCAGGTGCTCTCGCTGCCGATGCTGCTGCTCGGCGCCGGGCTGATCGTTCGGGCCCGCCGTCATGCGCCAATGGTCGTCGCTTGAGGCTTCGCCTGGATGCGTTCATGGGCCAGGCGAACGCCGGCTATTACGCGACCCACGACCCGTTCCAGGATTTCACGACGGCGCCCGAGATCACCCAGGTGTTCGGGGAGTTGCTGGGCGCCTGGGCGGCGGTGGTGTGGGAGCAGATGGGCAGCCCGGGCCACGTGATCCTGGCGGAATGCGGTCCCGGCCGAGGCACCCTGATGGCGGACGCGCGGCGCGCGACTGCCCGCATCGCCAGCGCGTTCCATGCCGCTTGCGCCGTGCACCTGATCGAGACCAGCCGCCGCCTTCGCGAGCAGCAGGCGGCCCGGGTGCCGGGCGCCGTGTGGCACGAGACGCTGGGCACGCTTCCCGACGCACCGATGATCCTGATCGCGAACGAGTTCTTCGACGCGCTGCCGATCCGCCAGTTCGTCCATCACGGGCACGAATGGCGGGAGACCTACGTCGAGGATGCGAGCCCCGTCCTGCTCCCGATCAGCAAGCAGGACATTCCCTTCGTCGTCGGACCCGATCCGACGATCCACGCCGTCCCGCACAGCGTAGATTCGGCCACCTCGGGCACGAGAAGCCGGGACGGGTGCGAGCGGAGCGGCGTGGATGCTCGGATCGAGTCCGAGGATCGCGACCGGATTGCTCACGGCCCCAGCATGGCCGGGGAGCCAACCCGGGAGCACAGCCCCGCCAGCCACGCGATCATCGCCGAGATCGCCGGCCGCCTTGCCCGGCACGGCGGGGGCGCCCTCATCCTCGACTACGGCCCTGCCCGCTCCGGCCCTGGCAACACGTTGCAAGCGCTTCACCGCGGCCGTCCTGCCGACCCCCTTGCCGACCCCGGCTCACGCGACCTGACCGCCCATGTCGACTTCGCAGCGCTTGCGCGCACCGCCAGCGCGGCCGGCGCCGCCGTTCATGGCCCTCTGCCCCAGGGCCCGTTCCTCGCGGCGTTGGGCTTGTTTCAACGGACCGGCGTGCTGGCCCGCACGCAAGGCCCGGCCAAGGCCGCGCAGTTGGTGCAGTCGGCCCAGCGCCTGGCGGAGCCGAACCGCATGGGCGGTCTGTTCAAGGCGATGGCGCTCACCCATCCTGGGCAACCCACCCCGCCCGGATTCGCCGCGCCTTGACCGAACAGTCCTTGCTCCGCCCGCTGACCAGCGCCGCCATCGCGACCCGCCACGGCTTCTTCACCCGGCAGGGCGGGGTGAGCACGGGCCCGTATGCCAGCCTGAACTGCAGCGTGTCCGGTGCGGACGATCCGGCCTGCGTTGCCGAGAACCGCGACCGCGTCCGCCGCCAGCTCGGCGCCGGCGTGCTGCTCGGCGTCCACCAGGTGCACGGGGCCGGCGTCGTGACCGTCACAGCACCGTGGCAGCCCGGAGCAGGCGAACGGGCCGACGCGATGGTCACCGCCTGCCCCGGCCTGGCGCTCGGCGTGGTCACCGCCGACTGCGCCCCGGTCCTGCTGCACGACGTCCGGGCCGGGGTGATCGGGGCGGTCCATGCGGGCTGGCGCGGCGCGCTTGCCGGCGTGCTCGAGGCGACCATCGGCGCCATGCGCGGCCTTGGCGCGACGGACGTCACCGCAGCCGTCGGCCCGTGTATCCGCCAGCCGAGCTACGAGGTCGGCCCCGACCTTCGGGATGCCGTGCTGTCCCTTGGCACGGCGGCGACGGGCTTGTTCGTTCCGGGCCGTGCCGGGCATTGGCAGTTCGACCTCGCGGGATATTGCGCCTGGCGATTGTCCGGACTGGCGGCGGTGGACGTCATCGACGCGGATACGATGCCCGACGCGGCCCGTTTCTTCAGTCACCGCCGCCGCACCCTCGCCGGCGGCCACCCGATCGGCCACCAGATCAGCGCGATCGTGGTGTAGGCCGCCCACCGACTGAGGGGACGGCGCTCACCCTCTTCGGCCCTCGTCAGCCGCGATCGGAGTGATCACCTCCTACGATCAAACGGTATCGGCAATGACGATTTGCCAGCCCTACCCTGCGGGCCCGAGTGTTGCATCGCAGGGGAGCATGCCGATGGACACCAATCTGCCCGGGCCGATACCGACGAACGCCGCACGTACCCGGCTTGCGGCGCGCGCCGGGAGGTTGGATGGGCATACGTCCGGGCTGGCGGCGGGGTTCGTGCAGGGCAACGTCGCGATCGTGCCGGCGGCCGAGGCTGGGGCGTTCGAGGCGTATTGCCGGGCCAACTGGCAGCCGTGCCCGTTGCTCGCCGTCTCCCGCCCGGGTGATCCGGCGCTGCCCGCCTTGGGCGACGGCATCGACATCCGGACCGACCTGCCCCGCTATCGCGTGTATCGCGACGGCGCCTTCACCGAAGAACGGACCGACGTCCGCGATCTCTGGCGTGACGATCTGGTGACCTTCGTCATCGGCTGCAGCTTCACGTTCGAGCAGGCGCTGCTGCGTGCCGGGATCACGCTGCGGCATGTCGAGCAGGGGCGCAACGTGGCGATGTATCGCAGCAGCATCGAGACCACGGCGGCCGGTCGGTTCGGCGGCCCGATGGTGGTGTCGATGCGCCCGGTCGCCGCGGCGGATGCCGGCCGTGCGGCCGACATCACCGCGCGGTTCCCAGACCAGCACGGCCGGCCCATCCACATCGGCGACCCGGCCGCGATCGGCATCCCCGACCTCGCCCGGCCCGACTACGGCGACCCGGTCGAGGTGTGCCCCGGCGAAGTTCCAGTGTTCTGGGCCTGCGGCGTCACCAGCCAGGCCGCGCTGGAGCGGGCGCGGCTGCCGTTCTTCCTGGCCCATGCGCCGGGCTGCATGCTGGTGACCGACTGGGTGTCCGACGATGCCTGACGGCCATGCACCGGACGCTGGCTGGCAGTTCTGGGTCGACCGCGGCGGCACGTTCACGGACATCGTCGCCCGCGCGCCGGGCGGCACGCTCTCCACCCACAAGCTGCTGAGCGAAAACCCGGGCCGCTACACGGACGCCGCCGTCGCCGGCATCCGGCAGGTGCTTGGCATCGGGGCCGGGGCGGCGATCCCGGCCGGGCTGATCGAGCACGTGAAGATGGGTACGACGGTTGCGACCAACGCCCTGCTGGAGCGCAAGGGGGAGCGCACGCTGCTGGTGGTCAACCGCGGTTTCGGCGACATCCTGCGCATCGGCAACCAGGCCCGCCCGCGGTTGTTCGACCTCGACGTCGTCCTGCCGACGCTGCTGTACGAGCGGGTTGCCGAGGTGGGCGGCCGCGTCGGGGTGGACGGCGCCGAAGTCGAGCGGCTGGACGAGGACGCCGCCCGTGCCGCGTTCGCCGGTGCCGTGGCCGATGGCGTGAAGGCCTGCGCCATCGCCCTGATCCACGCCTGGAAGTACCCGGCCATGGAGTCCCGGCTGGGCGCGCTGGCGGAACAGGCCGGGTTCGAGCAGGTCTCGGTCAGCCACCGCGTCAGCCCGCTGCTGCGGCTGGTGCCGCGCGGCGACACGACGGTGGTGGACGCCTATCTGTCGCCGATCCTGCGCCGCTATGTGGCGCAGGTGGCGGCCGAGCTGGGCGGCGTGCGCCTGTATTTCATGCAGTCCAATGGCGGCCTGGCCGAGGCGGCGAGCTTCCAGGGCAAGGACGCCATCCTGTCTGGCCCGGCGGGCGGCATCGTGGGCGCCGCCCGCACGGCCGAGATGGCCGGGTTCGGGCGGATCATCGGGTTCGACATGGGCGGAACGAGCACCGACGTCGCGCTGTATGACGGCGCGTTCGAGCGGGCATTCGAGACCGAGGTCGCCGGCGTGCGGATGCGGGCGCCGATGATGGCGATCAACACCGTCGCGGCCGGCGGCGGCAGCATCCTGCATTACGATGGGGCGCGGGTGCGGGTGGGGCCGGACAGCGCGGGCGCGAACCCGGGGCCGGCGTGCTACCGGCGGGGCGGGCCGCTGACCGTCACGGATGCGAACGTCTGTGTCGGCAAGGTCCAGCCGGCGCATTTCCCCGCGATCTTCGGGCCGGGCGGGGACGAGGCGCTGGATTCTGGGATCGTCGGGCAGAAATTCGCGGCGCTGGCGGCCGAGATGGGCGCCGATGACCCGCGCGCGGCGGCCGAGGGATTCCTGCGCATCGCCGTCGCCAACATGGCCAACGCGATCAAGCAGGTCAGCGTGCAGAAGGGCCACGACCCCAGCCGGTTCGCGCTGCAGTGCTTCGGCGGCGCCGGCGGGCAGCATGCGTGCCTGGTGGCGGATGCGCTGGGGATGGAGACGGTGTTCATCCATCCCTATGCCGGCGTGCTGAGCGCGTACGGGATGGGGCTTGCGGACCAGATCCTGCTGCGTGAACAGGCGGTGGAGCGGGCGTTCGAGGCGGAGGCCCTTCTGTCGCTGCACCAGGTCGCGGACCAGCTTGGCGAGGCCGCGCGGGCCGGGCTTGCCGCGCAGGGGGCCGACCCGGCCCGGATCGCGGTCACGCGCTCCGTGCACCTGCGCTATGCCGGGACCGAGGCGGCGCTGCCGGTGCCACTGACCGAGCATTCACCCACGCTCGAGGCGTTCACCGCCGCCCACCGTGCGCGGTTCGGCTTCGCGACGCCGGAGCGCCCGGTTGTCGCCGAGCTGGTCGCGGTTGAGGCCGTCGCTCCCGGCGAGGCCGTGCGCGAACCGGCCCTGGCCGCGCGGGTAAATGGGGCGCCCGAAGCGGTCGACACGGTGCCGATGTGGAGCGGGGGCGCCGAGCATGCGACGCCGGTGTTCGAGCGCACGGGGCTGCTGGCGGGCGACCGGCTGACCGGGCCGGCGCTGGTGCGGGAGGCAAACGCGACGACGGTGATCGAGCCGGGGTGGGCGGCGGAGGTGACGGCGCAGGATCATATGGTGTTGCGGCGGGTTGCTCCGCTTCGTTCCGAGGCGGCCGTGCTGGCGGACGGGCTACCCACCCCCGGCCCCTCCCTCGGAGGGAAGGGAGACGGGAGGGCGGATCCGATCTTGCTGGAGTTGTTCAACAATCTATTCATGAACGTGGCGGAGCAGACTGGTGCGGTGCTGCAGAATACTTCGCTGAGCGTCAACATCAAGGAACGGCTGGACTTCTCTTGTGCGATTTTCGATGCGGAGGGCGGCCTGGTGGCGAACGCGCCGCATGTGCCGGTGCACTTGGGCGCCATGGGGGAGAGCGTGCGGACCGTGATCCGCAGCCGTGGCGGGGCGCTGCGCCCCGGGGACGTCGTCGCGCTGAACAACCCGTTCAATGGCGGCACGCATCTGCCGGACGTGACGGTGATCACGCCCGTGTTCGACGCCGAGGGCGGGGCCATCCAGTTCTTCGTGGGCAGCCGCGGCCACCATGCGGACATTGGCGGCCTGACCCCGGGGAGCACGCCGCCGGACAGCCGCACGCTGGAGGACGAGGGGGTCGTGATCGACGACTTCCTGCTCGTGAATGCCGGGGCGTTCCAGGAAGCGCCGTTCCGCGCGTTGTTGGCGGGCGCGAAATACCCGGCCCGCAGCCCGGACGTGAACGTGGCCGACATCAAGGCGCAGGTCGCGGCCAACCAGCGCGGCGTGCAGGAGCTGGGCCGGGTTGTGCAGCAGTTCGGCTGGGCGACGGTGAAGGCCTACATGGGCCACGTGATGGACAACGCCGAGGCGGGGGTCCGCCGGGTGCTGGAGCGGATCGGCGACGGCGCGTTCGACTACACCATGGACGACGGCGCGCCGCTCCGCGTTGCCGTCACGGTGGACCGCGTATCCCGCACCGCGACGGTGGACTTCACCGGCACCGGGCCGCGGTCGCCGGGCAACTTCAACGCGCCCCCCGCCGTGACCCGCGCCGTTGTGCTGTACGTGTTCCGCTGCCTGGTCGGCGAGGATATTCCACTCAACGACGGCTGCCTGAAGCCGATCCGCATCGTGCTGCCCCCCGGCACCTTCCTGAGCCCGGCGCCCGGCGCGGCCGTCGTGGCGGGGAACACGGAGGTGAGCCAGGCCGTGTGCAACGCGCTGTTCGGCGCGCTCGGCCGGCTCGCCTGCAGCCAGGCGACCATGAACAACGTCGTCTTCGGGGACGCGACCCGCCAATACTACGAGACGATCTGCGGCGGCATGGGCGCCGGACCCGGCAACGACGGCGCGTCGGCCATCCAGACCCATATGACCAACACCCGCATGACCGACCCCGAAGTGCTGGAGCTGCGCTACCCGGTCCGCCTCGAGACGTTCGCGATCCGCCGCGGCTCCGGCGGCGCCGGCGCCCGCCGCGGCGGCGACGGCGCCATCCGCCGCATCCGCTTCGCCGAGCCGATGACAATGGTGGTGGTCGCCAGCCGCCGGGACGTCGCGCCGTTCGGCCTGGACGGGGGGGCGGATGGCGCGCCGGGGCACCAATGGGTCGAGCGGGCGGATGGCAGCACGACGGTCATGGGCGGGCGCAGCCGCGCCGAGCTGCTCCCGGGCGACGTGTTCGTCATCGAGACGCCGGGGGGTGGAGGGTTTGGTTTTCCTCCCCTCCCTTCCACGGAAGGGCCGGAGCGGGGCGACCGCAGCGCGCCCACCGGCGACCGGAGCTCCTGCAGCGGTTCACCCACCCCTAACCCCTCAGTTTCAGGGAGGGGGACTGGATGATCGAACAGATCGCCCAGGCCCTCGTCAGCGGGCTGCTGATGGGGTTGATCTATGCGCTGGTCGCGGCCGGGTTGAGCCTGATCTTCGGGCTGATGGACGTGGTGAACTTCGCCCACGGCGAGATGCTGATGCTGGCGATGTATGCCGCCGTCGTCACGTTCGGTCTGACTGGGCTCGACCCGCTGCTCATGCTGCCGATCGTCTGCGTGGTGATGTTCGCGCTCGGCTGGGGCGTCTATCGCGGCATCATCGCCCGGGCGCTGGGGGTGCGGTTCAACCGCGGCATGGTGCAGATCTTCGCCACGTTCGGCCTGGCGATCTTCATCCGCGGCGCCGCGCAGTTCGTGTTCGGCGGCGACTTCAAGAGCATCTCCGGCACCTGGTTCACCGGCCGCACCGTCCAGGTGCTGGGCATCTACGTGCCGATGCCGCAGCTGGCCGCGAGCGTCGTCTGCCTGGTCGCCTTCGCCGGCCTGCTGCTCATCGGCCGGACCGAGTTCGGCCGCGCGCTGGAAGCCACCCGCGAGGACCGGGACGCGGTTGCGCTGATCGGCATCGACCGCGACCGCATCTTCGCGCTCGGCTGGGGCCTGGGTGTCGGCACCGTCGGCGTAGCCGGGGTCATGCTGATCGCGTTCTACTACGTCTCACCCACCGTCGGCGCCAACTTCGCGCTGATCGCGTACGTGACGGTCGCGCTGGGCGGGTTCGGCTCGATCCTGGGCGCGCTCGTGGCGGGGGTGGTCATCGGGGAAGTGGAGGCCGTCACCGCGCTGGTGCTGGAGCCGAGCCTGAAGCAGGTGGGCATGTTCGCCGTGTATCTGGCGGTGCTGATGGTGCGGCCGCGCGGGCTGTTCGGGAAGATATGATGGACCGTGCTGTTTCCAAGAACCCTCACCCCGGCCCTCTCCCGCAGGCGGGAGAGGGAGCAGTGCTGCGCGACAACGCGATCCTGCGGGGGCGACGGCGGGAGCTGGCGATCGGCGCTGTCGTCCTGGTGGGGCTCGCGGCGCTGCCGTGGCTGGTGCACGACGTCTATGCGCAGAACCTGATCATCATCACGCTGCTGTTCGCCGGGCTGAGCCAGGCGTGGAACGTGCTGGGCGGGTATTGCGGGCAGATCAGCCTCGGGCATTCACTGTATCTGGGCATCGGCGCCTACGTCTCGACCTTGCTGTTCCTGAACCTCGGCGTGCCACCGACGGTGGGCATGTTCGTGGGCGCCGCCGCGGCCGGGCTGTGCGCGCTACTGGTCGGCTGGCCCTGCTTCCGCCTCAGCGGGCACTACTACGCCATCGCGACGGTCGTCGTCGGCGAGATCGGCTATTTGCTGTTCCTCAACTGGGACTTCGTCGGCGCCGCGACCGGCCTCTATGTCCCGTTCAAGGGCGAGAGCCTCGTCAACCTCGCCTTCCGCACCAGCAAGATGCCGTTCCACTACGTCGTGCTCGCCTTCCTGACGCTCACCTGGGTCGTTGCCTGGCTGGTCGAGGGGAGCCGGTGGGGGTTTTCCTGGCGCGCGGTGCGGGACGACGTCGTCGCGGCCCGCTCATTGGCGGTACGGGTGTTCCCGTCGAAGATGGCGGCGGCGGCGATCAGCGGCGGGCTGACCGGGATGGGGGGCGCCATCTATGCGCAGTACGTCGGCTACATCGACCCGGACAGCATCCTGTCGGGGCAGCTCAGCATCCTGATTGCGCTGCCGGCGGTGCTGGGCGGGGTCGGCACGCTGTGGGGTCCGCTGCTGGGTGCGGCGCTGCTGATCCCGCTCTCGGAGCTGACGCGCAGCTACCTGGGCGGCAGCGGGCAGGGCGTCGACCTGATGATCTATGGCGGGCTGATCGTGGTGGTGTCGCTGGCGCGGCCGGCAGGGATCGTGAGCCTGTTCGGCACGCGGCGGGGGGTGGCGTGACCGGCTCGTGGCTTCGCGTGTCTCGTTGGTGGGCGGGGCGACCCACCCCTGACCCGTCCCTCAGAGCGAGGGAGACCTGATGGCGTTCTTGGAGGTGGATGGTGTCACCAAGACGTTCGGCGGCGTCGCCGCCAACGTGGACGTTTCATTCACCGTGGCCGAGGGCGAGATCCTCGGCCTCATCGGCCCCAACGGAGCCGGCAAGACCAGCCTGTTCAACTCGATCGGCGGCGAGGTCTCGCCCGATCGCGGCGAGGTCCGGCTGCTCGGCAAGCGGACCAGCGGCATGGGGCCGGTGGCGTGCGCTCGGGCGGGGATCGCGCGGACGTTCCAGGTGGTGCGCAGTTTCGACAGCATGACGGTGCTGGAGAACGTCATGGTGGGCGCCTTCGCCCACGGAGTGCGCGCGCGGGCCGCCATGCGCGTCGCCGACGAGGTGCTGGCGTTCTGCGGGCTCGAGGGCCGGGTCGACAGTCCGGCGCACCAGCTCACGCCACCGGAGAAGCGGCGGCTCGAGATCGCCCGGGCGCTGGCGACGCGGCCCCGCGTGCTGCTGCTGGACGAGATGCTGACCGGCCTTACGCCCACCGAGGCCGCCGCCGGCGTCGCGCTGGTCCGTGCCGTGCGCGACCAGGGGATCACGGTGTTGATGGTGGAGCACGTGATGGAGATCGTGCTGCCGCTGGTGGACCGCGCCGTGGTGCTCAATCTCGGCCGCGTGCTGATGCAGGGCTCGCCGGCCGAGGTGGTCCGCCATCCGGACGTGATCCGCGCCTATCTGGGAGACCGGTATGCCGCCTGAGCCCGGGCCGGAGCTGCTGCGTCTGGATGGCGTGTCCGCCAGCTACCGCGGCCTGGCGGCATTGACCGGGGTAGACCTGAGCGTGCGCGCCGGGGAGATCGTCGCCGTGGTGGGCGCGAACGGCGCCGGCAAGAGCACGTTGCTGCGCGCGATCGCCGGGCAGGTCGCGACGCAGGGGGCGATCACGTTCGCCGGCCAGCCGCTCACGCGCGTGGCCCCGCATCTGATCACGCGCGCCGGCGTCGGGCTGGTGCCGGAAGGCCGCCGCCTGTTCCCCCGCCTCTCGGTCGAGGACAACCTCCGCCTCGGCGCCTACGCCCGCCGCGGCGACCCGGCGCGCTTCGCCCCGCTCGAGCTGGTGTTCAGCCTGTTTCCCCGGCTGCAGGAACGGCTGCCGCAGCGGGCCGAGACGCTGTCGGGCGGGGAGCAGCAGATGCTGGCGATAGGCCGCGCGCTGATGACGCAGCCGCGCCTGTTGATGCTGGACGAGCCGAGCCAGGGCATCGCGCCCAAGCTCGTCGACGATATCCTGGCCGCGGTCGGGCGCATCCGCGATCTGGGCACGACGGTGCTGTTGGTGGAGCAGCGCCTGGCCGAGGCGCTGGAGCTGTCCGACCGCGCCTACGTGCTGCAGACGGGGCGGATCGTGATGGAAGGCCCGGCGGCCGAGATCGCCGGCAACGCCGACGTGCGCCGGGCCTACCTGGGCATGTAGCGTCAGCCGACCTGCTTGACGCCCCACTCGTCGCGCGCCTGGCTGCCGGTGCGGTTGAGCACGATCTTGCCGTCCTGTACGGCGCCGACGGAGTCGATATGGATGTAGTGGTGCTCGCCGCCGGATGCCGGGTCCTGCTTGGCCAGCTTCAGGCGTTGCCCGTCCATGTGGTCGAACGTGCCGACGTGCTCGTGGTCGGAGCCGACCACCTCCATGTGTTCCTTGAGCTGGCTGGTGTCGATCATGCGTGTCCTCACGGCAAGGGTGTGGGAGCCGAACGCGGCGGCGTGTCCCGGGTCGCGCCGGCCCGGGCCGGGCGCTATGACGTTTTGCTGAGCCGCCGGGTGCCGGGCAGCGTGCTAGCCGGGGTCGAGGCCTCTGGCGCGCAGCGCCGCGCCGGCTTCCGGTCCGGCGAGGTAGCGCAGGAGCGCGGCGGCGCGCGCCGGGTCGGAGGCGGTCGCCCCCACCCCGGCCGTCAGCACGACATAGCTCTGTACCTCGGCGGGCAGCGGCCCGACCAACTCGATCCCTGCGACCGCCTGCAGCTCCGGGATGAGCTGCGCGGCCATCGCAGCCTCGCCGTTCGCGACCAGCGCGCCGACGGGTCCGCCGGGCAACGTGTGCGCCTTGGCGCGCACCGTGTCGCCAAGGCCGATCCGGTCGAGGGCGGCAAGGAAGGCCTGCCCGCTTTGCCCGCTGGTGGTGTAGGCGATGGACGGCGTGTCCTGCAGCGCCGTTCGGAACGCGTCGAGCGTCGAGATGTCCGGGTGCGGCGCGCCCTTGGCCACCGCAATGCCGATGCCGGCGCGGGCGACGGTGCGGACCGATTGCTCGTCAACCCGGCCCTCCTTGACCAGCTCGGCAATCAGCCCGGGTGTGAGGATCGCGACATCGAACGGCGCGCCGGCGTCAAGCTTCGCCTTCAGGTTGTTCGCCGTATCGAACGTGAGCACCAGGCGGTCGCCGCTGGCCGCCTCGTACGGCCCGCGCAGCGCGTCCATCGTCGACTGCAGGCCGGCCGAACAGAACACGGTGAGCTCCTTCGCGCCCGCCGTGGCCGGGTGCAGCCCCAAGGCGCACGCCGCCACCGCCCCGAGCACCCCCCGGCCGCCCCACTCCCATCCCGGCATCGTTCCCTGCACGATTGTTGCGGCGCGACCCTGCCCGGCAAACGGCCGGCTGCCAATGGGAGCGGCACGGCGTGTGCTTCGCCCGAGACGTCTCGCTCGCCAGAGGAAGGTTCATCATGCGCCGCCGCACCCTGCTCGCCACCGGTCTTGCGTCCGGCATGGCCACCCTCGCCCGGCCGGCCCTGGTCCGCGCGGCCACGGCGACGACGTTGAAGTTCATCCCTTACGCCGACCTCGCCCTGCTCGACCCGGCCGTCTCGGCCTTCGTCACGCGCAACCACGTGCTGATGGTATTCGACACGCTGTATGGCGTGGACGAGGCCGGCGCCGTGCAGCCGCAGATGGTGGAGGGCCACACCACGTCCGAGGACGGGCTGACGTGGTCGTTGACATTGCGGCCAGGGATGACGTTCCACGACGGCAGCGCCGTGCTGGCACGGGACTGCGTCGCCAGCATCCGGCGCTGGTGGGCCGCGGACGCCTTCGGCCAGGCGCTTGCGGCCGCGACGGAGGAGGTCTCGGCCCCCGACGACCGCACGATCCGGTTCCGGCTCAAGCACCCGTTCGCCCTGCTGCCCGATGCGCTCGCGCACCCCACGAATACGATCGCGGCGATGATGCCGGAGCGTCTGGCGAACACGCCCGCGACCGCGCGGCTGACGGAGATGGTCGGCAGCGGCCCGTTCCGCTACGTGGCCGGCGAGCGGGTGCCGGGCGCGCGCAACGTGTATGCGCGGTTCGAGGGCTATGTGCCGCGCCAGGGCACGGCGAGCTTCACCGCCGGGCCGCGCATCGCCAATTTCGACCGGGTGGAGTGGATCACGACCCCCGACCCGGCGACCCAGGTCGCGGCGCTGGCGAATGGCGAGGTCGACTTCATCGAGCAGCCGCTGATGGACCTTGTGCCGTCGATCCAGGCCAACCGCGCGCTGCGGGTGGAGGTGGTCGAGACGAAGGGCCTGATCGGCTTCCTGCGCTTCAACCAGATCTACCCGCCGTTCGATAATCCGGCGCTGCGCCGGGTCGTGCTGAAGGCGGTCAACCAGAAGGAGTTCATGGAGGCGGTGGTCGGCGGCAACGCCCCGTACAGCGCGCAGTGCGGCATCTTCACGCCGGGCACGCCGCTGGCCAACGATGCCGGGATGGAGGCGCTCAGCGGCACGCACAGCCTGTCGGACCTGAAGGCGGAGCTGAAGGCGACCGGCTATGCCGGCGAAAAGATCGTGTACCTGGAGCCGACCGACGTGCCGCGGATCAACGCGATCGCCGAGGTGGGTGCGGACATGCTGCGCAAGATCGGCATGAACATCGACGTGATCGCAACCGACTGGGGCACGACCGTGCAGCGGAGCGTCAGCCGGTCGGCGCCCGACAAGGGCGGGTGGCATATGTTCTCGGCGTTCTCCGGCGGGATCGACATGAGCACGCCGGGAACGCACCAGTTGGCGCGTGGTAACGGCGCCGGCGCCTATAATGGGTGGCCCGACCTGCCGAAGCTGGAGGCGATCCGCGACGAGTGGCTGGCCGCATCGGACTTGCCATCGCAGAAGGCGATCGCGCGGCGGTTCCAGGCGCAGGCGCTGGAAGACGTGCCCTACCTGCCATTGGGCGCCTACGCGCAGCCGGTCGCCTACCGGGCGAACCTTACCAACGTGCCGAAGGGGCTGGTGCAATTCACGGGGATACGGCGCAGCGCGTAGTCTCTCTGCTAAATTTCCGCGTCATCGACCAAAAGGGGGCGCATCGCGTGGTGATCATCTCGGCGGGGCCGTATCGCTTCCGGGCACGGTTGGAGACGGCGCGGGCGCCGCGCACCTGCGCGCTGTTCCAGTCGCTGCTGCCGTATGCGGAGCGGATCATTCATGTGCGGTGGAGCGGCGAGGCGTGCTGGATCCCGCTCGGCACGCGGGATTTCGGGCTGCCGTACGAGGACCCGACGAGCTTTCCCGCGCCCGGCGAGGTGATCCTGTATCCCGGCAACGTGCCCGGGGCGGTGAGCGAGACGGAGGTGCTGATCGCCTACGGTCCGTGCCGGTTCGCGAGCAAGGCGGGCCAGTTGGCGGGCAATCCGCTGCTGACGATCACGGAGGGGCTGGAGAACCTGCATGCGCTCGGGCGGATGACGCTGGAAAAGGGAGCGCAGCCGATCCGCTTCGCACCGGGGTGAACTTTCGGGGCGACCGGCGCTTTGCCTCTGTGCCACCGCCGGAGACGATCGATGCACCGAGTTACGCGAGACGTTCTGATGTTCGCCGCCGTCCTGGCCGGTTGGTCCGCTGCGGCCCCGTCGGCGTCGGCGCAGACGAATGGCGGCATCGTCGCCGGCCGGCATACGGAGCCGTCGCCGAGCCAGGTGTTGCCGCGCGAACGGCAGGCCGGGGTCGCACCCTCCAAGGGGCAGGCGGACCAGAACCAATCGACGGTGGACCAGTTGGGCAAGGAGCTGCTCGACAAGGAGCAAACCGATCCGCCGACGAAGGGAAGCGTGCCGCCGGTCCAGCCGCGTTGAATCGGCGCCGGAGACGGGCGAAGGCTGTCCGGTTCCGGCTGCTTCGACGGGATGTCGAAAAACTCGCGACGTGGCCCCAATCCGAGCGATCGTCGCCGCCCCTGCGTGGGTCCCCGGGTCAGCCGACGTAGTTGGCGGGCGCCAGGGCGGCGAAGTGCTGGGTGCCGGCGGAAAACAGGCTTGCCGACGCGTTCGGGACCGGCTGGTTGTCGAGCGTGATCGAGTTCACGTAGAGGTTCCGGTCGGTCGACGGCGTCCCGGCATAGGCGTCGTTGAGGAAGGTGACCGCGATGTCGTGCGCCGAGAAGCTTTCCGGGATGCCGGAGATGGTGATCGATTGCGACTGGCCGGCCGCATGGCTGGCGGTCGCGGTATACGTGCCGCCATACTGCTTGCCATCGACGGCCACGGTGAACTGGGCGTCGCCGAGATAGGCGTCCTCGGAGACGGCAATCACGGCCGTGCTCGCGAGCGCCGTCCCGGAGGTAACGACGAAGCTGTCGGTGCTGTTGGTGAAAAGCGTGGCGGCCGCCCCTGGCAGGGCCGCTCCGTTATAGCTGGCGCCGGTCACGTACAGGTTGCGGTCCGTGCTGGCGCTGCCGCCATAGGCGTCGTTGATGAAGCTGATCCCGACCGTATGCGACCCGTTCGACAGGGCGCCCGCGACCGTGACCGCCTGGGATTGTCCGGCTGCATGGGACGCGGTCGCGGTGTAGGTGCCGCCGACCTGCTTGCCGTCGATCAGGACGTCGAACTGGGCGTCACCCTGGTAGGCGTCTTCGGCGACGTCGACCACCAACCCGGCGGCGATGGGCGCGGGCGAGGCCACGGCTGCGCCGACGGAGACGGCGAAGGAGTCGGTGGAGGGCCCGAGCAGAGCTTGCGTGGCGCCCGCCACGGTCGCGCCGTTGTAGCTGGCCGCGTCGACATACAGGTTCCGGTCCAGCGAGGCGGATCCGCCATAGTCGTCGTTGGTGAAGGTGACAGCGACCTTGTGGGTGCCGGAGGAGAGCGTGGTCGCGACCGTGAACGCCTCCGTCTGACCGGCCGAATGCAGGGACTTGGCGGTGAACACGCCGCCCTCCTGCACGCCGTCGACGCTCACGGTGAACTGCGCGTCGCCGAGGTAGGCGTCTTCGGAGAGGTCGATGACCAAGCCGGTCCCGGCAGCGCCATCGGCGATGGCGAGCGCGGCCGGCGCTTGGATCAGGCCGGCGCCGACGTTCGCGGCGCCGCCCATCGGGTCGGCCGACTTGGCGAGGTCGGCGCTGACCTGCGCGGGGGTCGAGCCCGGGTCGGCTTGCAGGATCAGCGACGCCGTGGCCGCGGCCACGGGCGCCGAGGCGGACGTGCCGTAGAACGAGGAGAAACCGCTCACGCTGGTCGACGAGCCATCGGCCGCGGTGTAGTCGACCTTGCCGGTATAGACCGGCGACGCGAGCACGTTGCCGTTGGCATCCATCAGCAGCTCGCCCGGGCCGGTGCTGGAATAGGTCTCGACGGCGGGCTGGCTCTTGCCCTGCGATGGCGTGGCGTAGGCCGGGTCGGCGCCGACGGTGTTGACGTCGGCCAGGACGGCGTGGCCGTAGACGTTGCCGCCGCCGACGTCGGCGTTCGGGTCGCTGATGGCGTCGTCGTAGAAATTGTCGACGAACTGGTATCGGAAGATGTTGGGCGCCGAGCCGCCATTGAGGACGATGGCGATCTTGTAGCTGCCGGCGGCGAGGCTGCCGATCCCGATATACTGGACCGGGTCGCCGCCGATGGCGTTGCCCGTGCTCGAGGCGACGAGCTGGTTGCTGCTGTTGTAGAGATAGAGTGCGAGGCTGTCCTGGGCGCCCTGCCCGCTCGGCCCACCGGAGCCGGCCGAGCGGAACGGCGTCTCCCACTGCAGGTCGATCGCGAGCGTGCCGGTGTTGAGGTGGGTGAAGCTCTCGAGCGTGGTGCCGCCGCCGAAGTTCTCGGCCGTCACGGCGGTGGTGGTCCCGGGGAGGACGGTCGAGATGCCGTTGAAGGTGGCCTGGTAGTAAGTGCCGCCGTTGTTGCCGGCTGAGGTGAAGTAGTTGCCGCCCGCCGCGACGAACGACTCGATCGCGTTCTCGAGCACGTCGCCGGTCTGGAAGAAGGGCTCGCCGGCGAAGCTCACGTCGTCGACGATGACGGTGCAGCCGGCGTTCTGGAGGGCGGTGACGGCGGAGGCAAAGCTGTTGAGGGTGGTGCCGACGTCGTCGAAGACGATCTGCGCCCCGGGCGCGGTTTCGTAGACCAGCTCGGCGATGGCCCGGCCCTCATCCGTGCCGCTCTGGTCGCCCAGGACGGTCACGTTCGGCAGGAAGCCGGCAGCCTGGTCGGCCGCGGCGCCGCCATTGGCGTTGAAGCTGTCGGAGATGATGCCGATCTTCTCGCCGGCGCCGGTCACGCCATAGGTGCTGCGGGCGGCTGCGCCGGCCACGGCGGCGTCAGCCGCATCGTTCGGTGCGGGCCCGGCAGCCGCGGTCGCGGATACGTCGGTCACGACCAGCGGGATCGCGTCGGACACGGCCCCGATCCCGGCCATGGCGGCACTCTCGGCGGCATTCCGCGATTGCGAGACCGTATTGTCTTCCATGGGGCCACCGGACGTTTTGGCGGTCGGTATCACAGCTGTCCGTGATAGGAAACACGACGAGGTGACAAGTTTTGTTCGCCAGCGTCAGACCGCGCCGAACCGCTCGTGCGCGTCAGGCTTGGCCGCTGCAGCCAGCAACCCGGGCCGATCGCCGGGCGTATTCCCGCTTCCCAGCATTCGCCCGAACATCGCGGACGGGACAGTCCCTGCCTGTCAGCCTCCCGCCGCGACCTTGCGTTCGATGCTGTCCCAGATGGCCACGCTGAGGTCGACGCCGTCGAAGCGGGCGAGTTCCTGCAGGCCGGTGGGCGAGGTGACGTTGATCTCGGTCAAGTAGTCGCCGATGACGTCGATGCCGACGAATAGGAGGCCGTGGTCGCGCAGATGCGGGCCGATACGGGCGCAGATCTCGCGCTCCCGCGAAGTCAGCCCCGTCTTTTCCGGACGGCCGCCGACATGCATGTTGCTGCGCGCCTCGCCCGCCGCCGGGACGCGGTTGATGGCGCCGAGCGCTTCGCCGTCGACGAGGATGATGCGCTTGTCGCCGGCGCGCACGGCGGGTTCGTAGCGCTGGACCATGAGCGGCTCACGCGAGCGGGCGAAGTGCATTTCGAGCAGGGAGGCGAGGTTCTCGTCGTCGGGCTTGATGCGGAACACGCCGGCGCCGCCGTTGCCGAACAGCGGCTTGACAATGATGTCCTGGTACTGGGCGCGGAAGGCGCGGATCGCCTCCGGCTCCCAGGTGATGAGCGTCGGCGGCATCAGGTCGGGGTAGTGCGTGACCAGCAGCTTCTCGGGGGCGTCGCGGACCCATTTCGGATCGTTGACGACGAGCGTGTGCGGGTGGATGTGCTCCAGCATGTGGGTGGCCGTGATGTAGGCCATGTCGAACGGCGGGTCCTGCCGCATGAGCACGACGTCCATGCTGCCGAGGTCGATGCGCTCGGCCGGGCCGAAGGTGTAGTGGTCGCCGGCGACGCGCTGGACGGTGACGGGGCGGACGGTCGCCATCAGGCGCTCGGTGCGGCGGCCGCCACCGGGGCGTTCGCGGCCTTCGTGCAGTGACATGTGGCGCACGTCGTAGTGCACCATGGCGTGGCCGCGGCGCTGGGCTTCCAGCATCAAGGCGAAGGTGCTGTCGCCGTCGATACTGACGGTCTCGATCGGGTCCATCTGGACGGCGACCTTCAAGGGACGGGACGGAGTGGCGGTCATCGAGGCCTCTGCTGGACGAAGGGCGCGGTGGCGGATCGGTAACAGGCTAGCCGCGGCCAAGCCAGCGGGCGAGCCAGCCGGGCCGCGCCGGAGCGGGCGCCGTCGGCGGGACGGGTTCGGCCGGTTTGGCCCGTGCGACCCAGATGCTGGCCCAGCTCGGATCGGCGTAGGCGTGCTTGGTGCCGGTCCAGCCGGTGTGGGCCAGGGCGCTTTCGAAATAGCTTTCGCGGAAGCCGAGTTCGAGCCAGCCGAAGTTGCGCATCGCCCAAAGCGCCTCGCCGTCGACGCGGACGCCCCAGGGGATCGGGTAGTCGGCGATGATCGGTTCGGCTGCGAACACGGCCGGGGCTCCGGGGCGCAGCGCCGTGTGCAGCGCGCGGAGCAGACGCAGGTGGTCATCGCAGTGGTGGAAGCACTCGAAGAAGATGGCGGCGTCGTATGGTTCGGTGACCGTTTCGGCCCAGAAGAAGTCGGCCTCGATGACGTCGAGGGAAACGCCGTCCTCGGCCGCCTGGTCGCGCAGGGCGTGGCAGAAGTTCGGCTCGATCTCGACCGCCGTGACCTGGTAGCCGAGGCCGGCCAGGGCGAGGGTGGTGTTGCCCCAGCCGGGCCCGAACTCGACGATGCGGGCGCCGGGCGGCAGGCCGAGGGTGCGGAGCAGGAAGCCGATCGCCTGCAGGTGCTGCCCGGCCGTCGCCGTGCTGCCGACGTAGTAGGGGAACGGACGGCCGCGATAGGCTGCCGGGTCGAACAGGGTGCGCTCGTTGGCCAGGGTGTAGGGGCGGCCGGTCACGCGGCGGTAGAGGTCCAGCTGGAAGTCGCGGTAGCCGGGGGCGAGCGGGTCGGGCGGAAGCTGGGCGGAGAAGTCCAGCTGGAAGGTGCCGAACAGCCGGCGCATGGCGTCGTCGGACACGCGCAACGCGGCGTTGCATTCCTCGACCTTGGCTTCGAGCTGTTCGAGGGTCGTGATGACCTGCACAGGGTACCCCCGGTCGTGGCGCGCGACCATAGGGTGGCCGGCGGGTGTTGGCGAGGCGAGGCGCGGCGTAGGGTGCGGGATGCCATCCACCGATCCCGCGCTCCGCCGCCCGTTTCCGCTGCTGTGGGGTGATGCGGCCGCCGCAGGGCGGGCGCTTGGCGCGCTGGGGTTCCGGCTGCAGGAAATCCGGCTGGCGGCCGGCGCCCGCGTCGTCGTGTTCGGCCCGGGAGACGGCAACCTGGCCATCGCGCTCGCCCGGCTTGGCTTCGGCGTCGTCGCGATCGATCCCGACCCGGCGGTGCGCGCCTTCGTCGCGGGCCAGGGGACCCGTCGCGGCGTGCGGATCGAGGCGGTGGAGGCGCATGCGGGTCCGTTCGACGCCGCGGTGATCGAAACGGGCGACCTCGGTCCGCTGCTGGGAGGGCTGCACCGGCTGGTGCCCGACGGGTCGGTCTATCTTGCACGGGATGCCGAAGCGGCGGACCCCTCGCGGGACGCGCTGCTGCAGGCGGGATGGCTGGGGCGCCGGCGCTGCTCGGCCGACCTGCCCTGGGCGCCGGTGTGGGAGCTGTCACGCTGGCCTAGGCCGGTGCAGGCGTTCCCGGCCGGGGATGGACGGCTTGGCAGCTTCGTCGGCATCACGTCGCCGGAGGCGGAGGGGGCAGTGATCCGGCTGGCGGGCGGGGCCGCCGGATGCGGCGTGTTCGGGCCGCACGTGCCGCTGGCGCCCGGCCGCTATCGAGGACTGTATCGGTTTGCCGGGCCAGTCTCGGCGGGGCTGACGATCGATGCGTGCATGGATCGCGGGGTGACGGTGCTGGCGCAGGCGCCCGTCCCGGCGGGTGCGGCGGAGGCCGGGATCGAGTTCCTGGTGCCGGGGTTCGCCGACGAGATCGAGGTGCGCCTGTTCGCCGAGGCGGGCGTGACAGCAAACGTGACGGGTCTGACGCTGGCCATGCTGGGCTGAACGCCGCGGATTTGCCCACTGGACGGCCTGGCGCCTTCGCAGTCACGATCCCGTCATGTCCTTGCTCGAACGGATCGCCTACGGGTTCCTGCTCGGCGTGTCGCGGCTGCTCGACCCGGTAATGATCGTGTTCGACCGGGTCACGCATATGCTGCAGGCGCAACTCGCTGCTCTGCGGGTGCCGCTCTCGTGGCAGCCGGCGCTGCTGGGCGCGTTGTGGGTGGTGCCGCTGGTGCTGGTGTTGCGCCTGCTCGGAGGTTGGCTGCGGATCGGGTCGGTGGTGCTGATCGCGGTGTTGGCGGCGAAGGCGTATGGCCTGCTGCCCCAGTGGCAGGCGGGGTTGCGCATAGGCCGCTGACGGGACCGGGCCCGACAGCGGCCTGGAGCATGATCCGACCAGTCGTGGTCACACCCGTCGAATGACAATGCTCGCATCACTGGAAAGCTGGGGCCCAATCCGATCCACTTCGATCGGATTGGGCTCCAGGTGTGATTAGCGGCCGAGCGCGATGCCCTCCCGGCGCGGGTCGGAGCCGCCGAGGAAGCCGCCGCCGGGTGCGGCGGCGATGATGTTGAGGCCGCTGGTGAGCACGGTGGGGTTGGACGAGATGACCCAGCCGAGCGCGATCAGTTGGGTCGAGAGGCTGCGCACGTCGAAGGGGCCGATGAGGCCCGTGGTCCCGGCGGGTGCGCCGCCGGGCTGGCCGGGAGCGATGGTCGGGCTGAACAGCGTCTCCAGCGTGGTCACGGTCGTGTTGTTGTTCTGGAAGTGGGCCTGGTTGGCGGCTTGTTGCGGGTCGAGCCCGAAATCGACCAGGGCGATGACGGATTGGGCCGTGGTGCCGATGATCGACGACCCGCCGGGGGAGCCGGTCACGAAGGCGGGCTGTCCGGTGGGCGTGAAGATGATGGTCGGGCTCATGGAGGAGCGGGGGCGCTTGCTGCCCTGGACGCGGTTGGCGATCGGCGCGCTGGCCGGGCCCGGGTCGAAGGAGAAGTCGGTCAGCTCGTTGTTGAGGATGAAGCCGTCGACGAGGCGGTTGTTGCCGAACGGGCTTTCGACGGTGATCGTCTGGCTGACGACGTTGCCGAAGCTGTCGACGATCGAGACATGGCTGGTGCCGCCGAAGCGCGGCGGGCTCGGGTCCTGCGTCTGGCCGGTGTTCGCGCCGGGCGGCACGCCAGCGGCGACAGGCGTGTTGCTGATCGGACCCGCCGCCGTCATCAGCGCAGCGCGGCTGGCGATGTATCCGGAGTCGATAAGGCCGGCGACGGGCACCGGGACGAAATCAGTGTCGGCGACATACAGGTTGCGGTCGGCGAAGGCGAGGCGGTTGGCCTGTAGGAACAGGTGGACCGTGCTCAGGTCGTTCGGCCCGGTGAGGTTGAAGTTGTTCAGCATGCCGAGGATCTGCAGCTCGGCGATGCCGCCCGACGAGGGCGGGCCCATCGAACAGACGATGTAGTTGCGGTATGGCCCGCAGACGGGCTGGCGCTCGACGATCTGGTAGGCGTTGATGTCTGCGACCGTGAGCTGGCCGGGCCCGCCGGGGCGGTTGTCGGTCTGGATGGTGTTGATGATGTCGTTGGCGATCGGGCCGTTGTAGAAGGCGCGCGGCCCGGCGAATGCGATGCGGTACAGCACGTCGGCATAGGCCGGATTCTTCAGGATCGTCCCCGCCGCCTTGGCGCTGCCGTCAGGGTTCAGGAAGTACGCCGCCGCGTTCGGGTCGAGCGCCAGGATCGACTTGTAGCCGTCGATCGAGGCCGACATGCGCGGGCTGATGGCAAATCCGTTGCGGGCCAGGTTGATCGCCGGGAGCAGCAGCGTGGCGAGCGGCTTGGTGCCGTAGCGACGGGCGATCGTGTCCCACAGCTTGACGACGGTTGGCACGCCGACCGACTTGCCGCTGAACACGGCGGTGCTGAAGCCGAGCGGGGCGCCGGTGTTGTCGAGGAACAGGGAGCCGGTGGCCGCCGAGGGTGCGGCCTCCCGCGCGTCGAAGCTGGTGACGCGCTTGCTCGCGGCGTCGAAATACAGCACGAACCCGCCGCCGCCGATGCCGGTGGCCTGCGGCTCGACAAGGCCGAGCACCGCCTCGACCGCGATGGAGGCGTCGATGGCGTTGCCGCCCTGGGCCAGGATGGATGCACCGGCTTGGGTGGCGAGCGGGTTGGCGGTGACGACCATCTCCTGGAGGCTGGTCGCGGCCGAGCGGAACGCGAGTTGGGCGGCGGCCGGGCGAACGATGGCGAGGCTCAGAATCGCGACGACGGCCGGCACGAAAGCGCGCCGCAGACTTGTCCGGGCCCTGCGCCAGCCGAGCAGGCCGAGGCCGCCGGCGAACAGCAACAGCGATCCCGGCTCGGGCACCTGGATGTTGCCGAGCGCGAAGGAGGGCGCGAGGCTGTCGGACAGCGTGAGGGCGTCGAACAGGACGCCGTCGAAGCCGATCACGCCTTCGGAGGCGAGGATGTTCGGCGTCCCGGTCGCGGTCGCGTTGCCGACCGCCACGCCGTTGCGATAGGCGGTCAGCGAGAGCGGGCTGGGTGGTCCGAAGTCGGCCGTGGCGAAGCCGGCCGCGAAGTCGCGTTGTGCGGTGCTAAAGCTGATGGTGAGCGTCGCGCCGTCGAAGTTGCTGTTCGTCAGCACGAACTGGCCGAGGGTCGGGAAGTCGGCAAGGGAGCCCGGCAGTTGCTGCTCGACGAAGAACGATCCGGGGGTGGACGAGGTGATCGATGCGACCGGCGAGCCGGGGATGGCGCCGATCGGCGTGGGCTGGTTCACGAACGAGGAGAGGTCGACGGTGAGGGCACGGGCAGGCGAAGCTGCCAAGCCGGCAAGGGTCAGCAGCGCCAGGGCCAATCGTCCGGGTCGTCGGATCATGCGGGGCTCTCGTTCTGATAGGGGACCGAGAGCCTGGCATCGGGTTGTAACCGACGCCATGGCAACGGCCGTCACCCCCGATCACTTCGGCGTTGGTTCTTTTTTGAGACGGCCGGCCCGGGCTGGTCCACTATCCCTCGTCGTCGAGGAAGAACTGGTCCGCCTCTTCGTCGTAGCTGTACAGCTCGGCATAGCGGCCCCAGGCGATTGCGGCGCTGAGGGTCTCGTCGGCGTAGTCTGGCGACATGAAATCCTCCAGCTCGTCGCGGAAGCGGACGGCGGCGGCGCGGTGGCCGGGCCGGTCGTCGAGCACGCGGCGGACCTGGGCGACGAGGGGGACGTTCTGCCGCAGGGCCGTGCCGAAGATCGCCTTGCGGGCGTCGGTGTCGGCATCGGTGAACTGGTGACCGAGCGGGGTGATGCGCAGGTCGCCCTCCTCCAGCACGCCGAGGCCGAGAAGCTGGAGCGCCTCGCCCATGGGAAGCAGGTCATCAAGTTCGAGCTGCAGCGCGCCGGCCAAAGCGGGCAGGTCGGCGCGGCCGTTGTACGGCTGGGCGTCGAGCGTCTCGAGCAGGCCGGCGAGCAGGTTGGTGCTGACGGGCTGCAGCTGCATCGCCAGCGTGGGCGCGGCCTGGGCGGCGGCGCGGGTGGTTGGGGCGGCGCGCCGGGTCATGAGCGCGTAGATGTCGTCGACCATCTGGCGGAAGGCGGCGTCGTGGCGGTCGCGCGGGTGTGGGAACGGGACCCGCAGTTCGCTGGCGACACGGCCCGGATTGCTGCTGAAGACGAGGATGCGGTCGCACATCAGCACGGCCTCCTCGATGTTGTGGGTGACCATGAGGATCGATTTTACGGGCAGCTTGCCGTCGGACCAGAGGTCGATGAGGTCGGTGCGGAGGGTCTCGGCGGTGAGGACGTCGAGCGCGGAGAACGGCTCGTCCATCAGCAGGAGGTCGGGGTGGACCACGAGCGCGCGGGCCAGGCCGACGCGCTGGCGCATGCCGCCCGACAGCTCCTTGGGGTAGGCGCTCTCGTAGCCGCCGAGGCCGATGAGGTCGATGGCGGCCTCGGCCCGGTCCTCGCGTTCGGCGCGTGCGACGCCCTGGGCCTCGAGGCCCAGCTCCACGTTCTCCTGGACCGTGAGCCACGGGAACAGGGCGAAGGACTGGAACACCATCGCGACACCGTCGGCCGGGCCGTGCAGGGGCGCGCCGCGCCACGTGACGGTCCCGGCCGTCGGTGAGAGGAGACCGGCGATGATGCGCAGCAAGGTGGACTTGCCGCTGCCGGAGCGGCCGAGCAGGCCGACGATCTCGGCGGATTTGAGCGTGACGTCGACGTCGTCGAGCACGACCAGGTCGGCGTTGCTGTCCTTGTGATAGGATTGGCGTACGTTACGGACCAGCAACAGGTCGGCGGCGCCGCTGGACGGATGGGCCTGGGTCGGTGCGGGCTGCAGGTCCATCGATCCGGTCCTATCCGAGGGTGAGGCGGCGGTTGGCGAACCCATAGAGCGGGCGCCAGAGCAGGCGGTTGAAGGCGACGACGAAAGCCGACATGACGGCGCAGCCGAGCACGACCTGCGGCGTGTGGCCCTGGGCGGCAGTGTTGTCGGCGATGTAGGCGCCGAGGCCGTGGGCATGCAGGTGGTCGCTGCCCCACACCGCGACCTCGCTGACGATGGCCGCGTTCCAGGAGCCGCCGGACGCGGTGATGGCGCCGGTGACGTAGTAGGGGAAAATCCCCGGCAGGATGACCCGGCGCCACCACAGCCAGCCGCCGACGCGGAAGTTGTTCGCAACCTCCTGCAGGTCACCCGGATAGGCGCTGGCGCCGGCAATAACGTTGAACAGAATGTACCATTGCGTGCCCAGGATCATCAGCGGCGTTAGGAAGATGTCCTGGTTGAGCGAGAAGTGGACGATGGTGACGACGAAGATCGGGAAGAACAGGTTGGCTGGAAAGGCGGCCAGGAACTGGGCGATGGGTTGCGCGCGGCGCCCCCATTTCGGGCGTAGGCCGAGCCAGACGCCGATCGGCACCCAGATGCAGGTCGCGAGCACCATGAGCACGACGACGCGGACGAGCGTGATGAGCCCATCCTCGACCGCGGTCAGCAGGTCCGACCAGGCCAGGCTCTCGCTGGCGAAGTCGACGATGAGCCACAGCGCGACACTGACGGCGAGGACGAGCAAGGCGCCAAACACCACGTCGCCGATGCGGGACGGGGCGCGCGGGGCGGAGACCGCGCTGCGGCGGCCCAGCGAGAGGCGAAGGCTGCCGAACCAGTCGAACACGTCGCCGACGTAGCCCGACAGAGTGCGGAGCAGGTGCGTGCGGCGCAGCAGCTTCAGAACCCAGGGGTCCTCGACGGCTTCGGAGGCGGTCGTCTCGAACCGGAACTTGCTGGACCAGGCGACCAGGGGGCGGAACAGGAGCTGGTCGTAGGCGAGGATGACGATGAGCATCGTGATGATGGCGTAGAGGATGGCAAGCAGGTTCTTCTCGTCGAGTGCGAGCGCGACATAGCTGCCGATGCCGGGCAGCTTCCAGGTGGTGTCGCCGACGGTGATCGCCTCGGATGCCACGACGAAGAACCAGCCGCCCGACATGGACATCATGGTGTTCCAGACCAGGCCGGGCATGGCGAACGGCACTTCGAGGCGCCAGAAGCGCTGCCACCCGGAGAGACGGAGCGAGCGCGAGGCCTCGGCGAGGTCTGCGGGGACGGTCTTGAGGGATTGGTAGAGACTGAACGCCATGTTCCAGGCCTGGCTGGTGAAGATGGCGAAGATGGCGGCGAGTTCGGCACCCAGCACTTGGCCTGGGAACAGGCTCATGAAAAAGACGACGGTGAAGGTGAGGAAGCCGAGGATCGGGACGGATTGGAGGATGTCGAGAATGGGGATGAGGATCAGCCCGGCGCGGCGGGATTTGGCGGCCCAGGTGGCGTAGGTGAAGGTGAACAGCAGCGAGCAGACCAGGGCGGCGAACATGCGCAGCGTGGTGCGGACGGCGTAGCCGGGGAGCGCCCACGGGTCGAGGGTGATGGCGGTGGCAACGGAGTCGTCGATGGGGGCCAGGGTGCCGCGGGCGATGCTCGCGACGTAGATGACGGCGGCCAGGATGATCGCGCCGGCGACGACGTCCATCAGGTTGGGAAGGCGACGCGCCGACAGGAGGGCGGGATGGGCGGTCTCGGACATCGTCGCACCCTTTCTGTCCAAAAGCGGTCAATTCAGCCGCGGATCTCCTCGGTCGCGGCTGGCTGTAGCGGTTTGCGGCGCACCTGTCAGCCCAGCGACCGCATGTCCGTTTGATGACGGATCAAACGGCGCCTATGGCGCCGACGCCGGTGCTGCCGAAGCCGGCAGTGCCGCGGGTGGTGCTGTCGAGGGCTTCGACTTCCGTCCATGCGGCGCGGACCACGGGTGCGAGGATGGCCTGGGCGATGCGCATTCCGGGCTCAATCGTGAACGGGGCGTCGCCGGCGTTCATGACGATGACCTGCAGCTCGCCCCGGTAATCCTCATCGATCGTCGCCGGGCTGTTTGGGAGTATGATGCCGTGCCGGAGCGCGAGGCCGGAGCGCGGGCGGATCTGTAGTTCATGGCCGGCCGGAAGCGCGATCGCGAGACCGGTCGGGACCAGGGCACGGGTGCCGGGCCCGAGTGCCAGGGGGGTTGCGATCGCGGCGAACAGGTCCATCCCCGCCGATCCCGGCGTGGCATAGGAGGGCAAGGGCAGGTGCTTGCCGTGGGGCAGCCGCACGACCCGGATCGCGGCCGTCGGCTGGACCGGCTCGTCGGGCGACGTACTCAGCTCTTGCCCTTGGCCTTGAAGCTCGGTGTCCACCAGCGCACGGGTTTCGGCTCGGGCGGGGTGGTGGAGCGAGGGCGGCCGCGGCCGCGCTTGGGCGGCGCATCGGCGGAGATCGGCGCGGCTTGCAGGCGCGGGGCGGCACCGGCCAGCTCTTCGGCGTCGTTCGCGGCCGTGGCTGCGGGACCGGCTATCGAGGCGATGGCGGCGGGCGCGCGGCGGCGCGCGGCGGGCACCGCGGCCAGAGCCTCGGCGAGCGCTTCCTGAGCCGTGATCCGCAGCCGCCGCTCCTGCTCGATCGCATCGCGGTGGGCCAGGTTGGCGTGGGCCAGCCTGGTCTGTGTCGCGGTATGGTGGGCCTCGGTCTCCTTCAGGAGACGAAGGACGGACTGGTGCGCCTGACGCTCGGTCTCGAGCGAGGCTTCGAGCGACGCGATCCGCTCGCGCAACTGCGTGACCTCGGGCTCGGTCTTTTGGCTCAGCATCACGACGGGCACGCCGCCATCCTGGACGAAGCGGTGCCGGGCGCGGGCCTGTTCGGGCCGTTGCTGGGGCGTGTGGTGGCCGCCGCCGGTGCCGAGGCCCAGGGCACGGCGCATCTTGCTTTCTGTCTGCTGGTCAGACGCCTGGGCGTCGTCGCGAAGTGCCGGGCTGATCGGGGCCAGTGGCCCGCGCCTACCTGTATCGGCCATGAATTCTCTTTTTTGGGTTGGAGGGTGATCGGCGCAATGACATGGGTGGGATACCGAGCCCGCGCCATCGTGCGCGATTCGGATGTCTATTATTCGGCGAGTGATTGCAAGTAGAGATTTCAGGAAACGGGCGCGATCGCGCCCGAATCGCGCCTGCTTCTGCGGTCAAGCCGCCGGCGAGAGGATGTGAATGACCCGGCTGGCAAGCATCGGCTTCGTCCGGGCGCCGTAAGCGGCCATGTGCGGCGCAGCCGCGTGGGCGCGCAGCGCGTCCATGCTTGCCCATTTTTCGACGACGACGAAGCTGTCCGGCCCGATCGGCGTCTGCATCGATCCGGCGTCCCGGGTGTCGATCGCGGGGCCGTATTCGATGCACCCTTGTTCCGCATGGACAGCCGGCATGTTGGCCCGGAACGCGTCCAGCACGGCGTCGCGCTGGCCCGGTTGGGCCGTGATGATGGCGAGAACGTGGATCATTCTATTGTTCCTTTCGCGATTACTGGCGTTCTGCTGTCGAATGCCGAGGCCGAACGGATGTCGGCATCGCTTGCTCACAGGTTGATCCCGATGCCCCGGACCTGCAAGGTTGGCCCATGGACGAGATCATGGCGAGTGCGGTCCAGGCCGGGCTGGACCCGGCCCGGCTGGGACGGATCGGGGCGTGGATGCGCCGATGGGTCGACAGCGGGCGGCTGGCGGGAGTGTCGGTGCTCGTGCATCGGCGCGGGCAGACCGTGTACCAGGCCTGCGACGGGTTAGCGGACCGCGAGCGCGGGGTGGCGATGACGCCCGACACCGTCGTGCGGCTGTATTCGATGACGAAGCCGCTGACCTCGGTCGCGCTCATGATGCTGTATGAGGATGGGCTGTTCCAACTCGACGATCCCATTGAGGCCGTGCTGCCGTGCTTCGGCGACATGCGGGTGTGGGCGGGCGAGGGACAGGAGCCGGTTCCGGCGGCGCGGCCGATCACCTACCGCGACCTGCTGACGCATACGTCCGGCCTGACCTACGGCTTCATGAACGCGACGCCGGTGGACGCGCTGTATCGGGAGGCGGGGATCGATTTCCAGACCGCGCCGATCAGCCTCGGCGCGATGGTCGAGACGGCGGCGGCACTGCCGTTGCTCGCGCATCCGGGGACACGATGGAATTACAGCATCGCCACGGACGTAGTGGGCCACCTGGTCGCGGTGCTGTCCGGCCAGGACTTCGCCGGCTACCTGGCCGACCGGGTGCTGCGCCCGCTCGGAATGACCGAAACCGGGTTCGCCGTGCGCGAGGACCAGCGGGCGCGGTTCGCGGCCAACTACGCGCGCGGCGAAGACGGCACGGCGACGCTGCTGGATGACCCGGCGACGTCCCGTTTTCTCATGCCCCGCATGGCGTCGGGCGGCGGCGGCCTGGTCGGCACCGCCGGCGACTACATGCGGTTCTGCCGGTTCCTGCTCGGGCGGGGCACGCTGGACGGGGTGACACTGCTCGGGCGCAAGACGCTCGCGCTCATGATGGCCAACCACCTGGGCGGCGACATGGCGGCGATGGGCCAGCCGCGGTTTTCGGAAAGCAACTACGAGGGGGTCGGGTTCGGTCTCGGGTTTTCGGTGATGCTCGACCCGGCGCGGGCGCAGATCGTCGGCACGCCGGGCGAATGCGCTTGGGGCGGTGCGGCCAGCACGGCCTTCTGGGTGGATCCGGCCGAGGACTTGGCGGTGGTGTTCCTGACGCAGCTGACGCCGAGCAGCACCTATCCGGTGCGGCGGCAACTGCGCGTGCTGACCTACGCGGCGCTAGCTTAGCGGGTTGGACGGAGGGGACGACGGTCCGCCGCTCCCGCATGGGTCCGTGTCGTCCAGGATGCGGCGGAACCTGCTGACGATCCGTTGCTGCTTGCGGGGACCTTCGACGTGCCAGGCGCGCCACCATAGGTCGGGGCCGGCCAAGCGGTAGCGTCCGGCATAGGTGTCGGGCGGGCACTGGTGGGCGACCTGGGCGACGCCGGCCGCAAGGTCCAGCGTGTGGAAGGGCCGTCCATCGGCGAAGAACAGGGCGGCCGCCGGGCCATGGCAGCGCAGGAGGGTGGAGCGGGAGGCCGGGCCGCGATACGGGCCGATGCGGCTCTCGCCATGCTCGAGCAGGCGCAGCGCCTGATCAGCGCCCGATACCAGCGCCCGAGCACGCACCCGCATGGGCCGGCCGCCGGCGTCCCACCCCAGGGTCACGACGTCCCAACGTCCGCGCAGATAGGCGGCGAGGTCGCGGATGGGCCAGGAAGGGCGGGTCAGGCGGGGTGGGTCAGCGCGCCAGGCGACGGAGGTGCGGCGCGGTGGCGGCCGCAAGGGCCAGCTTGCAGGCTTCGGCGGGAAGGAACGGCACGAGACCGACCGCGACGGCCTTGGCGCTGCCGAACAGGATCGCGAGCCAGGCGATGCCCGGCGCGTAGATTAACGCCTCACCGAGCAGCAAGACTGCGACCGTGCCGACCCAGCCGCGCGTCGCCCCGCGTTCGGCCAAGGCGCCGACCGTGCCGGCCGCGAGCACGAAGCCCACCAGGTAGCCGCCAGACGGCCCTGCCATGTAGGCCGGACCGGCGCCCGCTTGGAACACCGGCAGCCCCAGCGCGCCCTCGGCCAGGTAGGCCAGGAGGGTCGCGACGCCGAGCCGGCCGCCGCATGCAAGACCGATCGCGAGCACCACAAAGCTCTGCATCGATAGGCGCACGGGCCAGAACGGCACCTGCACGTGCGCCGATGCGGCGAGCAGTGCGGACCCGGCGATGACGGCGAGGATCGCGCGGGGCAAGGTGCCGGCGCCGAACCGGGCGGGCGATGAGGATGCGTTCTGCACGTGCTTGGCTCTCCAGGTCTCGGGTGGCGTTGTAGCACCGCCCCGCGGGACCGCCAGCGTCCTGCCGATCGGAGAACCTTGTTTCAAGACTCTGGTCGGGCGTGCGGTGGTGGGCTGAAGGCCACTCTACGCGTTCGACATGGCGGTGATGGCGGGCACGTTGGGATGGTCGCCGCGGCCGGCGGCCGAGGTGGGCGGGTCGTCAGGCGGGGTCGTGGCGGGCGCAGAACTCGGCGGCGCCGAGGGTGCGGATGTCGTGCATGGCGGCGCCCAGCCGGGCGTGGGGCCAGTCCCACCAGGCGATGCGGTGCAGTGCCGCGACGATGGGCTCGGGGAAGCGGAGCCGAAGGACGCGGCCGGGGTTGCCGACGACGATGGCGAAGGGCGGCACGTCCTTCGTCACGATGGCGCCGGCGCCGATAGCGGCCCCGGTGCCGATGGTGAGCCCGGGCAGGACGATCGCGCCATGGCCGATCCAGACGTCGTGGCCGAGGGTCACGGGGCTGCTGCGGCGCCAATCGAAGAAGCCGGGGTCGTCGGGGCCGAGACCGTAGGCGCTGCTGCGGTAGCTGACGTGGCTGAGCATCACGCGGTCGAGCGGATGGTTGCCCGGGTTGATCCGGGTTTGGGCGGCGATGGAGCAAAACTTGCCGATGGTGCTGTAGATGATGTCGCTGTCGTTGACGACGTAGCTGTAGTCCCCGAAGGCGCTTTCGGCGACCTTGGTGCGTGCGCCGACTTCGCAGAACTTGCCGAAGGTGGTGGCGCGCACGGAGGCGGTGCGGTGGATGCTTGGCTGCTCGCCCAGTTCTTTGTCCGAGGCCGGGTCGTTGGCCATGTCAGCGCTGGAGAGTGATGCTGCAGGGCCGGTCGATGGGGGCGAAGCGGGGACCTGTCCAGTGCTGGGTGCCGATCAGGACGGTCCCGCCGCCGGCGGGGGGCAATGTGCCGGAGTAGGTGGCGACGTAGCTATAGCCGCGGCCCTCGGCGTGCCCATTCAGCGTGAGTGCGCCGTTGGCCGCCACTGCGCCGCCGCCGCGTTCGGGCACCTCGGTTTCCTGGGTGCTGTCCGGCCGGCGGACGTAGCGCTGGTAACTTGCCTGCCCGCCTGAGACGGTCAGCACGAACGGCTGGTTGAGGCGGAGCGTGGTCAGGGTGGGCATGGCATCGCAGCGGAGAGTGCCTTGCCAGACCTGGGCGGAGGGATCAGGCGGCGAAGCAGCCTGGGCCGCGGAGCCGGCCAGCGTCAGCAAGCAGACGACGTGGCCAAGACAAGCAATTGGGCGAGTGGCCGGACTACGAATGGGTCGGATACGAAGGGCGAACTGCGGCATCTTCCGCTCCACGCGTCATGGTCCGCGATAGGCCAGGCGGAGGGGACTGTCCAGGTCCGTCCGGTCCCGAACCCACTCGAGCGCGCAGCCGGGGTACAGCGATCAGACGACCTTGCTAGTTCAGGAACAGCTTGCCCGGGTTCATGATGCCGCTTGGGTCGAGTGCGGTCTTGATCTGGCGCATGACGGCGAGGGTTTCGGCGCCGTGCTCGCGTTCCAGGAACTCGCGCTTGCCGATGCCGACGCCGTGCTCGCCCGAGCAGGAGCCGCCGAGCGACAGGGCGCGACCGACGATCTGCTGGTCGAGCTGCCAGGCGCGCTCGATGCCGCCGGGCGTGTTGGGCACCAGGATGACGGTATGGAAGTTGCCGTCGCCGACGTGGCCAACGATCGGGGCGACGAGGCCGGAGGCGAGGATGTCCTCCTTCGCGCCGACGATCAGCTCGGCCAGATTGCTGATGGGCACGATAGCGTCGGTCGCGATGCCCTTATGGCCCGGTGCGAGCGCCAGGGCGGCCCAGTATGCGTCGTGCCGGGCGCGCCAGAGGCGGTTGCGCTCGGCGGCGTCGGTCGCCCATTGGAAGCCGCGGGCGCCGAACTCGGCCGTGATGTCCTGCGCGAGCGCGGCCTGCTCGGCGACCGCGGCCTCGGTGCCGTGGAACTCCAGCAGCAAGGTGGGGGCCGGGCGGTAGCCGTCGAGCTTCGAGAAGGCGATGCAGGCGCCCATCTGCACGTCGTCCAGCAGCTCGATCCGGGCGATCGGGATGCCGGCTTGCAGGATCGCGATCACGCTCTCGACCGCGCCGCCGAGCGTGTCGAACTGGCAGATGGCGGCGCTCATCGCCTCGGGGATGCCGTGCAGGCGCAACTGGATCTCGGTGATGACGCCGAGCGTGCCCTCGGACCCGATCATGAGGTGCGTGAGGTCGTAGCCGGTCGCGGACTTGCGGACGCGGCCGCCGGTCTCAATTAGCCGGCCGTCGGGGAGTGCCACCTGGAGGCCGAGCACGTTTTCGCGGATGGTGCCGTAGCGCACCGCGGCGGTACCGCTTGCCCGCGTCGCGCACATGCCGCCGATGGTGCATTCGGAGCCGGGGTCGACGGGAAAGAACAGCCCCTGGTCGCGCAGATGTTCGTTGAGTTGCTGGCGCGTCACCCCGGCCTCGATCCGGCAATCCATGTCGGCCGCGTTGACGGCGAGGATGCGGGTCATGCGGCTGAGGTCGAGCGAGAGGCCGCCGCGGACGGGGGTCACGTGCCCTTCGAGCGAGGTTCCGGCGCCGAATGGCACGACGGGCACGTGATGGGCGTGGCAGAGGCCGAGCAGCTTGGCGGCCTCGGCGCCGGTCTCGACGAATGCGACCGCGTCGGGCAGCACCGGCGGTTGGGTGTCCTCGCCATGGGAGTGCTGCTCCCGCAGGGCCGCGTTGGTGGTCAGCCGCTCGCCCAGGAAGGCCCGGGCGGCCTCGATGACGCGCTGCGTCCCGGGCGGGACGGGGCGGGGCGACGGGGCGGGCATGGTGTCGGGCATGCTTCCAGTTTAGGGCGCGGCCGGGGCGGAGGAAAGCGTGATCCCCATGGGGATGCAAGCGTTCGGGGCTCGCTGCGGATGGCATGGACGCCCTAATGGGCGCATGATCGAGACGGTGCGGACAGGAGCCTGGCATGCGGATGGCGACGGCGTTTCTGGCGGCTTGTGCGCTTTCCTTGGCGACGCCGTGCCGCGCCCAGTCCGACGACAGGGCGCGCTGCACCGGGCTGCTGGAGGAGATCGCGCCGCTGCTGTCGCAAGCGCCGACGCTCGCTGCGGCGGGGCCGGAGGAGTGCACCTTCGCGGCCGTGCAGGTGCGCTTCGGGAGCCGGTTCGGCTTTGCTGCCGGCGCGCTGGTGCTGCATGGGCCGTTCGCGGCGAACCAGGCGCCCGCGGGCGCGGACGGCCCGGTGCTGCGCCGGTTGGAGCTGCGCGACGTGACCACGATCACGGAGACGCAGAACACCGAGATGAACTGGCTGTTCCGGCAGCAACAGATCCCGTTCGACATCGTGCTCGACACGTCGGAGGACCCCGCCGCGCATACGTTCACGATCAAGGAGTTTCGTGTGCAGGGCGAGGATATCGGCCAGATCACACTCGATGCGGCGTTCGAAGGGGTTGGGCCGGATAGCCTGCCGGGCAATCTGCCGGACTTGTCCGAGGCGGGCCTGCGCTCGGTCCATCTGCGGTCGGACAGCAGGCGCTTCGCGCTGAAGTTCCTGCTGGGGGCGCTGGTCGGCTCCTGGCACGAGGGCGACCCGGAGGCAGAGATGGCGCAAACCCGCGTGCAGATGGCCGACATGGCGCAGGACTTCATGCACGTCGCGCACACGGCGCCGGGATCGATCGATGCGGTGCTGGGCTTCATCCGGGAATTCCCAAAGCCGATGCACGTGTTGGACGTGTCCATCATCGCCAGCGGCGGTCCGGTCACCGCGGACGACGCGGACCAGGCGGCCAGCTCGCACATGGGGCTGGCGGAGGTGCTGACGCGGCTGCAGGTGAAGGCGACCTATGACGGCGCCGCGCACTGAGTGGTGGACCCGCCCGCTCGGCCCCGGCGACGCGGCGGAGGCGCTCGCGGTCATCCATGAGGCGTTCGCCGCCCAGCCGATCCGGACCGAGCCGCCGCCCGGCGCGCTGCGCGAGACCGTCGACGCGGTGCGAGAGGCGATCTCGTGCGGCGGAGGCGCGTGTGTCCCGGAGGGGGCCAGCCTGATCGGCGTGGTGCTCTGGGCCGCTCAGGCGGACGGCCTGTATTTCGGACGGCTTGCGGTGCGGCCGGGCTATGCCGGTCGTGGCGCCGGACGGGCGCTGGTCGACGCGGCCGAGATGGAGGCGCGGCGCCACGGGCTGGCCCGCGTTCATCTCGGCACGCGTCTCAGCCTGCCCGGCAATCGCGCCTTCTTCGCCGCGTGCGGCTACCGCGAGGCGGGCGTGGCCACCCATGCGGGCTACGACGCCCCGACCTCGGTGGTCATGGAGAAGCTGCTGCGGGCGTGACGGCGTTGCCCGCGGCGGGACATCCCCACCTTGGACGTGCTCACATTGTCGAGGGCGACCAGCCGGAATACAAGGCGCTGGTCCATCGAGGAGAGCTCCAGCCCATGCTTCGCCGCACCCTCCTCGCCGCCGCGGCCGCGGGGGCCGCAAGCCCCGTCCTGTGGTCACGCGCCTTTGCCGAGACCCCGCGGGACACGCTGGTCATGGCCAAGCGGATCGACGACATCATCAGCCTCGACCCGCAGGAGTCGTTCGAGTACTCGGGCAGCGAGGTCACCGGGAACATCTACGAGAAGCTCGTCACGCCCGGCGCCGACGACCCGACCCGGATCGATCCGCAGCTGGCGCAAAGCTGGACGTCCAGCGCCGACGGCTTGACCTGGACGTTCGTGCTGAAGGGCGGCGCCACGTTCAGCTCCGGCAACCCGGTCACGGCCGTGGACGCGGCGTTCAGCCTGCAGCGCGCGGTGATCCTTAACAAGTCGCCGGGCTTCATCATCGGCCAGTTCGGCTTCACCCCGGCCAACGTCGCCGAGCGCATCCGGGCCGTGGACGACCATACGTTGACCATCCAGGTCGCCGAGCGCCAGGCACCGACGTTCCTGCTGTATTGCCTCTCCGCGGCGGTTGGTGGGGTGGTGGAAAAGGCGGTCGCGATGGCGCATGCCGCGCCCGGGGCCAACGGCGACAGCGACCTCGGCAACGCTTGGCTAAAAACGAACAGCGCCGGGTCCGGCCCGTTCATGCTCCGCACGGTGCGCGCGAGCGAGCTTGTGGCGCTGGACGCGAACCCGCACGCGGCACAGCCGCCGCGGATCAAGCGCGTGATCATCCGCCATACCGCCGACCCGTCCGTGCAGTTGCTGCTGTTGCAGAAGGGGGATGTCGACATCGCCCGCGACCTGCTGGCCGAGCAGATCGCCACCGTGAAGAAGGACCCGGCGATCGAGGTCATCGCGGCGCCCAAGGCGTCGTTGATGTATATCTCGATGAACGTCGCCCACCCCGCGCTGGCCAACCCGAAGGTGCGCGATGCGGTGCGCTGGTCGATCGACTATCACGGGATCGAGCAGAACCTGGTGCCAGGCACATTCACGGTGCACCAGGCGTTCCTGCCGCGCGGCTTCCCCGCCGCCGTCACCGACACGCCGTACGCCGCCGACCCGGCGAAGGCACGCGCACTGCTGGCCGAGGCCGGATTCCCGGACGGGCTGGAGCTGACGTTCGATCACGCCAACAGCTCGCCGCGGGCCGAGATCGCGCAGGCGCTCCAGGCCCAGCTGAAGCTGTCGGGCATCCGCCTCACGCTCATCGCCGGCGAGGGCCGGCAGGTGCTGACCAAGATCCGGGCGCGGCAGCATCAGCTCGCGATCAGCCTGTGGGGCAGCGACTACATGGACCCGCACAGCAACGCGCAGACCTTTTGCGTGAACGAGGACAATAGCGACCAGTCGCGCAACCGCACTTCGGCCTGGATCAACTCGTGGCAGGACAAGGGGTTCACCGACCGCGCGCTGGCGGCGGTGCGGGAGGACGACGCGGGCAAGCGCATCGCCGAGTACGAGGCGCTGCAGCGGGACCTGATGGCCGCCGGACCGTTCGCGATCATGCTGCAGGAGACGTCGGTCGCGGCGCTTCGGCGGCCGACGTCGGGGTTGGTGCCAGGCCCGATCTCGGACCGGACGCCCTATGCCGGTATCGGCAAAGGCTGAACTGCCGCACGGGACCGTCCGGTGAACCACCTACTCGGCTATCTGCCCAACATCCCGCAGCCGCTCGTGTTGGGAGTCGGGTTCGTGTTGGCCGCTGTCGTGACCGTGCACGTGCTGCTGCGCAAGCGCGACGTCGCGTCGGCGGCGGCGTGGATCGGGCTCGCGTGGTTTGCGCCCTATAGCGGGGCTGCCGCCTATTTCGTGCTGGGCGTGAACCGCGTCCAGCGCCGCGCCCGGCGGCTGCTGCCGCAGGACCGGACCGGCGGACGCGGTCCGCCACGCGCGCGGGCGGGGACCCGGCACCTCGACCCGCTGAGCCGCAGCGTGGGCCGGCTGACGACCCGGCCGTTGCTGCCGGGCAACGCGGTCGACGTGTATGAAAATGGCGACCAGGCCTATCCGCCGATGCTGGAGGCGATCGCCGCAGCGCAGCGCAGCGTCGGCCTGTCGTCCTACATCTTTCGCGACGACGCGTGGGGCGGCCGCTTCATCGAGGCGCTGGCGGACGCGCATGGCCGTGGGGTGCAGGTGCGGGTGCTGATCGACGGGGTGGGGGGCGGCTGGCTGCGCTCGCCCGCCTATCATCACCTCTGCCGGCGCGGCATCCCGGCCGCGCGCTTCCTGCACTCGCTGCTGCCCTGGCGCATGCCGTTCCTCAACCTGCGCTCGCACAAGAAGATCCTGATCATCGATGGCGCGGTCGGCTTCACCGGCGGCATGAACATCAGCGACGAGAACGTGATGGCGACCCGACCGGCCGAGCCCGTCCAGGACACGCATTTCCGCCTGCGCGGGCCGGCCGTGTGCCAGCTGACCGAGGCTTTCGCCCAGGACTGGTCGTTCGCGACCGACGAGGAGCTGAATGGCGACGCCTGGTATCCTGACATTCTCGGTGTGCCGGACGGACCCTCGGCCCGGATCGTCGACAGTGGCCCCGACGAGGACGTGGAGAAGATCGAGTTCACGATGCTCGAGGCGATCGCGGTCGCGCAGCAGCGCATCGTTGTGATGACGCCCTATTTCCTGCCCGACGAGCGCATGATCGGCGCGTTGAGCCTTGCGAGCCTTCGTGGGGTGGCCGTGGACGTGATCATCCCGGAAAAGAGCGATCACCCCTTCGTGGACTGGGCGTGCCGCCCGAATATCGGGCCGTTGCTGTCCGACGGCGTGCGCATCTGGCGGTCTCCGCCGCCGTTCCGGCATTCGAAGATGATGCTGGTCGATGACGAATGGTGCCTGGTGGGCAGCTGCAACTGGGACATCCGGTCGTTCCGCCTCAATTTCGAGCTGTGCCTCGAGGTGTATGACCGCGCGCTGGCCGCGACGCTGGCCGAGATCGCCAAGCGCAACCAGCATGGCCCGCTCCGGCAAGACGAGGTGGACGCGGCCCCGTTCCCGGTCCGCCTCCGCAATGCAGCGGTTCGCCTGTTGCTACCCTACCTTTAAGGGGCGTCCATGACCCAGGCTACGACCCTGCATCGCCGTCACCTGCTCTCTCTGCTCGGCCCAGCCGCGGCGCTTCGGCCAGGCTCTGCGTGGGCCGACGACGCCCCGGCGCCGGCCGTCTCGACGCCGCCTGCGACCGTCCCGTCCACCACGCCGCCGCCTTCTGCACCCGGGTCGCCCACCCCCGTTCCGGCGGCCAGCGTCGACCGGACCAAGAAATACCTGCTCTTCTTCGACCAGACGATCGACGTCGCGTCCATGCGCGCGCTCCGCCACCAGCTCACCAGCCTGGTCGAGGGCGGGGTGCAGGAGATCGAGCTCGTCATCCATTCGGCGGGCGGGCTCATCGACCCCATGCTCGTGACCTACAGCTTCATCCGCGCGCTGCCGGCGCGGATCACGACCCACGCCAACGGCTACGTCCAGTCGGCTGCCACCATCCTGTTCCTCGCTGGCGAGGACCGGTCGGCCGACCGCAACGCGCGCTTTCTGTTCCACCCGAGCACCGTGCCGTTCGGCGGGACGCTCAGCGGCGTGCAGATGCAGGACCGGCTGCACCAGTTCTCGACCCTCAACGGGGTGGAGGCCGCGATCTTCCACGACCGCACGACCCTGTCCGACGACGAGATCGCGCGGTTCGACCGGGAGGAGGTCATCTACACGCCCGACCAGGCGCTGGCGGCCGGCGTGATCCAGCATGTCCGCGACCTGCACATCCCGGGGCCGGATAAGGCGCGCGTCCTGTTCCTCGATTAGCGGGGCCGGTCTATGCTGTTCGCAACAGAGGGGATTGGACCGATGCTGAACCGCCGCACGCTGCTGGGGGCCGCCGCCGCCACACCGCTGATCTGGACCGACGCCTTCCGGCCGGCCTTCGCCGAGACGCCGAAGGACACCGTCGTGATGGCGATGCAGATCGACGACATCATCAGCCTCGACCCCGGCGAGAGCTTCGAGTTCAGCGGCAACGAGGTCTGCGGCAACCTCTACGAGAAGCTCATCATCCCGGACACGGCCAACCCGACCGACATCCGGCCCGAGCTGGCCGAGTCATGGTCGACGTCGAAGGACGGGCTGACCACCACGTTCAAGATGAAGCCCGGCCTGAAGTTCGCGTCCGGCAACCCCATCACGGCCGACGACGTCGCCTACACGATCACCCGTGCGGTCGCGATGAACAAGGCGCCGGGCTTCATCCTGACGCAGTTCGGGTTCACCAAGGAGAATGCGGCGCAGACCATCATGGCGCCTGACCCGGGAACCCTGGTGCTGAAGATCGCCCAGGTCGAGTCGCCCACCTTCCTGCTCTATTGCCTGTCCGCCGACGTCGGCGGCGTCGTCGACAAGAAGCTGGTCCAAAGCCACGAGAAGGACGGCGACTACGGCAACGGCTGGCTGAAGCAGAACAGCGCCGGGTCCAACTCCTGGAGCCTGCGGAGCTGGCGGGCGAGCGAGAGCGTCGCGCTGGACGCCAACCCGAACAGCACCACGCCACCCGGCGTGAAGCGCCTGCTGATCCTGCACCGCCCCGACCCGTCCGCCCAGCTCCTGCTGCTGCAGAAGGGCGACGTCGACATCGCCCGGAACCTGGCGCCGGAGCAGATCAAGCAGCTCGACGGCAACGACGCCTTCACCCGCGTCACGGCCAGCAAGGCAAGCGTCAACTACCTAGCGATGAACCAGAAGAACGCGAACCTTGCCAAGCCCGAGGTGCGGCAGGCGATCAAATGGGCGATCGACTACAAGGCGATCGCGGCCAACATCACGCCGATCGTGTACGAAGTGCACCAGGCCTTCCTACCCAAGGGCTTCCCGGCCGCGCTGAGCGACCAGCCGTTCCAGAAGGACGTGGACAAGGCGAAAGCGCTGATGAAGCAGGCCGGGCTCGAGGCCGGGTTCGAGGTCACGCTCGACCACCAGTCCGATGCGCCGTTTGCCGATGTCGCGCAGGCGGTGCAGGCCGACCTGGCCGCGATCGGCATTCGCGTGAAGCTGCTCGCCGGCGAGTTCCGCCAGGTGATCACCAAGACCCGGGCGCGGCAGCACGAGCTGGCGATGCTGCGCTGGGGCAGCGACTACATGGACCCGCACAGCAACGCCGAGACGTTCTGCATGAACCCCGACAACACCGACGCGGCCACCAACCGCACCGTCGCCTGGCGCAGTTCGTGGCAGGACAAGGAGCTGACCGACCGCACGGCCGCGAACGTGAAGGAGCAGGACGCCGACCGGCGCGTGAAGGAGTACGAGCGGCTGCAACGCGACTTCCAGGACCGCAGCCCGTTCGCGATCATGCTGCAGCAGGTCGAGGTGGCGATGATGCGCAAGGGCACGGCCGGCTTCGAGATCGGTCCGCTGAGCGACCGCAGCGCCTACGTCCGCATCGCCAAGGCATGAGCCGCGGATCGAAAACCCTCTCCCTTGGGGAGAGGGGTGGGTGAGGGCTCTTCGGGGTCGCCGAACGTCGCCATGAGTCGCCTCCGCCCGCTGCTGGCCACCCTCGCCAGCATCCCGATCACGCTATTCGGGCTGGTGCTGATCACCTTCCTGATCGGCCGGGTCGTGCCGATCGACCCGGTGCTCGCCGTCGTCGGCGACCGCGCGCCGCAGGACGTGGTCGACCGGACCCGCAAGGAGATGGGCCTCGACCGGCCGCTCCCGGAGCAGTTCCTCCGCTACACCGAGCAGCTGGCGCAGGGCGACCTGGGCCGGTCCGTGATGACGAGCAACCGGGTCAGCACCGACATCGCCCGGTTCTTCCCGGCGACGCTCGAACTCGCGACGGTGGCGCTGATCGTCGCGACCCTGGTCGGCGTGCCGCTCGGCGTCTGGGCGGCGGTGCGGCAGGGGCGCTGGGTGGACCAGGTCATCCGCGTCCTCTGCCTGTCCGGCCACTCCATCCCGGTGTTCGTGCTGGCGCTCATCAGCCTGCTGGTGTTCTACGCCACGCTCGGCTGGGCCCCCGGGCCCGGACGGCAGGACGTCGTCTTCCAGGACATGGTCCCGCAGGTGACGGGCGTGCTGCTGGTCGACGCGATCATCGCCGGCGATTGGGACAGCCTGCGCGACGCGGCCGCGCACCTGGTGCTACCCGCGCTCGTGCTCGCCGCCTTCAACATGGCCTACATCGCCCGCATGACCCGCGCCTTCATGCTCGAAGCGCTCCGCGGCGAGTTCATCATCACCGCCCGGGCGAAGGGCCTCTCGATGCTCGCCGTCATCTGGCGCCATGCGTTCGGCAACATCCTCGTCCGCCTCGTCACCGTGATCGCCCTGGCCTACGCCGGCCTGCTCGAAGGCGCCGTGCTCACCGAAACCATCTTCTCCTGGCCCGGCCTCGGCCAATACCTCACCGGATCGCTGCTGAACGCCGACATGAACGCCGTGCTCGGTGCCACCCTCGTCGTCGGCCTCAGCTACGTCGCGCTCAACCTGTTCGCCGACCTGATGTACCGCCTGCTCGACCCGAGGGTGCGATGAGCGCGTCGCGCACCTGGCTGCTGACGGAGACGCCGGCGTCGCGCGGCCAGGCGGCCTGGGGCCGGCGCTACCGGCTATGGCTGCAGTTCCGGCGCAACCCGCTGGCCGTCGCGGGCCTGGTCATCGCCCTGTTCCTCATCGTCACCTCCGTCCTGGCCCCAGTCCTCGCGCCCATGGACCCCGGCGTGCAGGACCTCGCGAACCGCCTCGCCCGCCCCTCCGCCAAGCACTGGCTCGGCACCGACGAGCTGGGCCGGGACGTGCTCTCCCGCCTATTGTACGGCGGCCGCGTCACCCTCGGCATGGTCGTCGCCGTCGTCGTCATGGTCGCCCCCGTCGGCCTCGCCGTCGGCTGCATCGCGGGCTACGCCGGCGGACTCTGGGACCGGCTGCTGATGCGCGTCACCGACGTGTTCCTGGCCTTCCCCCGCCTCATCCTCGCGCTGGCCTTCGTCGCCGCGCTGAAGCCCGGCGTCACCAGCGCCGTCGCCGCCATCGCGCTCACCGCCTGGCCGCCCTACGCCCGCCTCGCCCGCGCCGAGACCCTCAGCCTCCGCGGCACCGACTTCATCGCCGCCGCCCGCCTCGCCGGCGCATCGCCCGGCCGCATCGTGCTGCGCCACATCGCGCCCCTCTGCCTGCCGAGCCTCATCGTCCGCGTGACGCTCGACATGAGCAGCATCATCCTCACCGCGGCGGGGCTCGGCTTCCTCGGCATGGGCGCGCAGCCGCCCAGCCCTGAATGGGGCACCATGATCGCCACCGCCCGCCGCTTCATCCTCGACCAGTGGTGGGTGCCCACCATCCCCGGCCTTGCCATCTTCGCCGCGAGCCTCGCCTTCAACCTTCTCGGCGACGGCCTGCGCGACGTGCTCGACCCCAAGCAGGGCACCTGACCCTTGCTCGTCGACATCCAGAACCTGCATATCGCCTTCCCTACCCCGACCGGGCCGAGCGCCGTCGTCCGCGGCGTGAGCTTGCAGCTGGGCGCGGAGAAGCTGGGCATCGTCGGAGAAAGCGGGTCGGGCAAGTCGCTGACGGCGCGCGCCCTGCTCCGGCTGCTGCCCGACGCCGCCGTTGTCACCGCGGACACGCTCGCCTTCGACGGCATCGATATCCTCGGCGCCTCCGAGCGCGCCATGCGCCGGATCCGCGGCAAGCGAGCCGGCCTGATCCTGCAGGACCCGAAATACGCGCTGAACCCGGTCATGACGGCCGGCGACCAGATCGCCGAGGCCTGGCGCACCCACAAGGGCGGCAGCCGCCGCGCCGCGTCGGAGGCGGCGGTCGACCTGCTCGACCAGGTGCGCATCCGCGACCCGCGCCGGGTCGCCGGGGCCTACCCGCACGAGCTCTCCGGCGGCATGGGCCAGCGCGTCATGATCGCGATGATGCTGGCGCCCGACCCCGAGCTGCTGATCGCCGACGAGCCGACGTCGGCGCTGGATGCGACCGTGCAGGCCGAGATCCTGCGCCTGATGGAAGATCTCGTGACCCGGCGCGGCATGGGCCTGCTGCTGATCAGCCACGACCTCCCGCTGGTAGGCCGCTTCTGCGACCGCGTCGTGGTGATGTATGCCGGCCAGGTGATGGAGCAGCTTCGCGCCGCCGACCTGGCCCACGCGAACCACCCCTACACCCGCGGCCTGCTCGACTGCCTCCCGGCCCTCAGCCATCCCAAAGCGCGGCTGCCGACGCTCCATCGCGACCCGGCTTGGCTTCTCACGTCTCCCCTCCCGTCATGATCACGATTGACAACCTCCGGGTCCGCTACGGCGCCACCGAGGTCGTCAAGGGCGTCTCCCTCGCCGTCCCGGCCGGCGGCAGCTACGGCCTGGTCGGCGAATCCGGCTCCGGCAAGAGCACCATCCTGCGAGCGCTCAGCGGCCTCAACCCCAGCTGGACCGGCTCGATGAGCTTGGACGGGACGCCCCTGGCCGCCCGCCGCTCGCGCAGCTTCTTCCGCCAGGTGCAGATGGTGTTCCAGGACCCGTACGGTTCGCTGCACCCCCGCCAGACGGTCGACCGGGCATTGACCGAGCCGCTCATCATCCACGGCATCCCCGACCACGACCGCCGGGTGGCCGAGGCGCTGGCCGCCGTCGCCCTGCCGCCGTCGGCCCGGTTCCGCTACCCGCACCAGCTCAGCGGCGGCCAGCGGCAGCGCGTCGCGATCGCCCGGGCGCTGATGTCCGAACCATCCGTGCTGCTGCTCGACGAGCCGACCAGCGCGCTCGACGTGTCGGTTCAGGCCGAGATCCTCAACCTGCTGAAGGACCTGCAGCAGTCGCGCGGGCTGACCTACCTTCTGGTCAGCCACAACCTCGCCGTCGTCGCCCATCTCTGTCCTGTGCTGGCGGTCATGCAGTCGGGCCAGATCGTCGAGGAGCTCACCGCGGACGCCCTGCGCGCCGGGCGCACCCATCACCCGCACACCACCGAACTGCGAACCCTCAGCGTCGAACTCGAGGAGGCACCTACATGACCTACACCCGCACGCATGACTGGGGCGCGCTTACCCGGGCCGAGATCGCCCAGGCGCGGGACGCCGGCGCGCTGCCGGTGCTGACGGTCGGCAGCGTCGAGCAGCATGGCGACCACCTGCCTGTCGATACCGACACGCTCAGCGCCTACCGCGTGACCATGGCGGCCGCGGCACGGGCCACGTCGGTGCATGCGCTCGTGCTGCCGCCGCCGAGCTTCGGCTTTTCTCCCCACCACCAGGCCTGGCCCGGCACCGTCACGCTGAGGCTGTCGACTTTCCTCGCGCTGGTCACCGACGTCGCCGACAGCGTGCACCGCGCCGGGTTCGACCGCCTGCTGATCGTCAACGGCCACGGCGGCAACATGGGCCCGCTGACGAGCATCTGCACCGAGCTGGTCAGCCGCGGCCTGCGGGTCGCCGCCGTCAACTACTTCGCACCGGGTCAAAGTGACTGGGCCAAGCTCATGCCCGGGCAGAAGCCGGGAGTCGGCCATGCCTGCGCCTATGAGACCGCGATGCAGCTCGCGCTCCGCCCGGGCGAGCGCCAGCAGATCGAGGGCCGCATCCACGGGCTGCCGGCCCGCCTCACACCGCCCTACGCCAAGGACGGCAGCAACCCCCTGCTCGACACCGGCGCCACCTACGCCGCCCTGTTCCCCGCCGGCGACCCCGGCTACTACGGCGACCCGGCCGCCGCCACCCTGGAGGCAGGGGAAGCGCTGCTGGACGCCACGATCGACGGCCTCGCGCGGTTCCTGGAAACGTTCGCCGCGGCGAAGCTGAAGGTCGGCGCGTCCGCTTAGGACCGCCGCTCCTCAACCGCTGCGGGCCACCTCCGGCCAGCCATGCGACCCGGTCGAGCCCGGGCGGTTTCGCAACCACCAGGACCAGTCTTCCGGGAGAAGCGAGAACGGATCGTTGTGGGCAAGCTCGCGGGCGGCCCAGATCGGCCAGTGCGGGTTGGCGAGGGCCGGCCGGCCCAGCATGACCAAGTCGATCAGCTCCTCCCGGATCACCCGGTCGGCAACGGCCGGCACACCAAGATTCCAGCTCACGCCGACCGGGATCCGGCATTCCCGCCGCACCCGCGCGCCGCGCTCCACCATGAACGCCGCCTGCCCGAACGGCGGGTCCGTCATGGCATCGGTGTTCATGCCGAGGCTCAAATCCGCCATGTCCAACCCATGGCTTTTCAGCGCACCGACCGCCCAGACGGCGTCGTCGAACTGCACGCCGTCGGCGTGGAAGTCGTCCGAGCCCAGCCGCATCGTGAGCGGCAGGCGCTCCGGCCAGACCGCGCGGACCGCGTCGAGCGCCTCGCGATGGAAGCGCAACCGGTTCTCGAGGCTGCCGCCATACGCGTCCGTCCGTTGGTTCGCGAGCGGCGAGAAGAAGCTGGCGCCCAGGTAGCCGTGCGCGAAGTGCATTTCCAGCCACTCGAACCCGGCGGCCAACGCCCGCCGGGCGGCGTCCGCATAGGCGCGATGCAGGTCATGGATTTCAGCGACGCTCAATTCCTGCACCGGATAGGTGTAGCGCCCGCCATAGGTGATCGCCGAGGGCCCCCGCACCTGCCACCCGTCCGGATGGTCGGGCGCGATCTGCAGCTTGCCCTCCCAAGGCTTCTGCTCGCTGCCCTTCCGTCCGGTGTGGCCGAGCTGGATACCCGGGACGGCGCCCATCGCCTTCACGATGGCCGTCACCCGCGACAACCCCTCGATCTGGTCGTCATCATAGATGCCGGCGCAATGAACGCCCGTCCGGCCATCGGGGGTGATGGCGATCTGCTCCGGGAACACCAGGCCGAACCCGCCCGCCGCGCGCGAACCCATCAGCATGACGTGGTAGTCGTTCATCTTGCCGTCGATCGACCGATACATCGTCATCGGCGACATCGCGACACGGTTGCGAAGCGTGACGCCTTTGAGCGAAAACGGGCTGAACAGGTCCGGCATCAGACCGCCCGGGCCAGGTCTGCAGGCATCATGGTGTCTCCGCCGCTGTCACGTGAGAATCGCACCGCAGCGGACCGCCTGTCCGCGGCTGCGCGCTCTACTTCGGCAACGCCACCTGGGTGCTCACGCCCCGACGTGCGCCGGCCCCGACATTGACCACCGCCGTCCGGTCCGCGACGGGTAAAAGGTGCCGGGACAGGCCGCGCTCCATCCAGTTCCACAGCCGCCCGATCGCCTCGGTCAGCGCCAGGTAAACAAGCGCGGCATACAGGTAGACGGAAAAGTCGAACGTTCGCGCGAACACGAACCGGGTCTGGCCCATCAGGTCCAGCAGCGTCACGATCGCCGCCAGCGCGCTGGCCTTGATGATGCTGATGAGCTCGTTGCCCAGCGGGCGCAGCGCCACCAGGACCGCCTGGGGGCCGACCACGTGCCGCGCCGTCCGGTATGGCGACAGGCCCAACGCCTTCGCCGCCTCGATCTGTCCCTTGGCCACCGACAGGATGGCGCCGCGCACGATCTCCGCCTGGTAGGCGGCCGTGTTGAGCGTGAAGGCGAAGATGCAGCAATAAAACGAGTCGCGGAAGAACCACCACAACCCCGCCGACGTCAGCGCCGGGCGGACCTCACCGGCGCCGTAGTAGACCAGGTACAACTGGCAGAGCAGCGGCGTTCCGCGGAAGAACGTCGTGTTCGCCAGCGCCGGCCAGGCCAGCCACCAGCGCTTGGACATGCGCGCCCGCGCGAGCGGGTAGGACAGCATGAACCCGAGCGAGCAGGAGATGCCCACCACCTCGAGCGTGATGCCGAAGCCTTGCACCAGGCGCCAGCCATAGGTTTGCAGCATGTCGAGGTCGATCGCTTGGCCCAGCGCACCCCACATCATGCGTATCCCTGGTTGGCGCGCCGCTCGAGTGCGGCCTGGACGGCAGCAGAGGCGATGCTGAACGTAAGATAGACGCCGGCTGCGGCGCTGTAGAACAGGATCGGCCGGCTGGTGGCGCGGCTCGCCTCCGACGCTGCGCGCAGCAGGTCGAGCACCGCCAGCGTCGAGATCAGCGACGTGTCCTTGACCAGGATCGTCCAGATATTGCCGAGGCCGGGCAGCGCCACCCGGCCGAGCTGGGGCAGCACGACATGGAGGAACACCCGGTATTTGTTCAGGCCGAGCGAGCGGGCCGCCTCGCTCTGCCCGGGCGGCACGGCCGCGAGCGACGCCACCCAGACTTCCGCGCTGTAGGCGGCCACGACGACCGAGAGCGCGATCACCCCGGCCACGAACGCGTTCATCTCGACGTGCCAGCCGTCGCCCAGCCGAGCCGAGATCGCGTTCAGCAGGGCTTGCAGCCCGAAATACACCAGGAACAGGGACAGCAGGTCCGGAATGCCGCGAAAGAAGGTGGTGTAGGCGGCGCAGACGCCCCGCACCGCCCGGCTCGGCGACAGCTTCAGCAGCGCCAACAGCAGTCCGCCGCCGAACCCAACGGGGATCGTCGCGATCGACAGCGCGACCGTGATCAGCGCGCCGCGCAGCAGCAGGGGCGCCCAGCCGCCGGACCCGAACAGAAGTTCGAAGCCGCCCACCGCGCGCGCCCGCCTTGGCCGTCCTTGCCGCGCCGTTACTTGCCGCGGATATCGATCTTGAAGTACTTCGCCTCGAGCGCCTTGAAGGTGCCGTCGGCGTCGGTTTCGGCGATCGCCTTGTTGAACATGGCCGCCAGGTCCTTGTCGTCGGGCCGGAACGCGGCGCCGACGCCAGGGCCGAAGATGTCCGGCGTGCGCGGGATCTCCTTCACGATGCGGCAGCAGCCGGGGTTCTTCTCGATCATCTTTTCCGCCACCAGGATGTCGCTCACGACGTAGTCGATGCGGCCGTTGGCGAGGTCCATGAACGGCTCGTCGCCGCCCGGATAGAGCTTCGTCTCGATGCCCTTGTAGTCCTTCTCGAGGTAGTTCGCGAACACCGTCGAGGACTGGGTGCCGACCGTCTTGCCTTTCAGGGCAGCTGTCGAGGTGTCGTCGGTCTTGATCGACGACTGCGCCACCCAAACGGGCGGCGTGGCGTAATACATGTCGGAGAACAGCACCTTCTGGGCCCGTTGCGGCGTCATGTTCATGCTGGAGAAGATCACGTCGAACTTGCCCGACAGCAGCGCCGGGATGATGCCGTCCCAGTCCTGGTTCTGGTAGGTGCAGGTGACCTTCATCTTGCTGCACAAGGCGGCGGCATACTCCATCTCGAACCCGACGATCTTGCCGTCGCTGTCGACGCTCTCGAAGGGCGGATAGGTCGCATCGACGCCGAAGCGGATCGTCGTCCACTCCTTCGCCTGCGCCGGTCCGGCAGCCAGAGCCAGCCCCGCGGCGACCCCGATCATGGAAACCACTGTCGTCAGCTTCACTGCGCTCTCCTGTGTCTCAGACCAGCGATGGTCGCATCCAGCACGGGGCAATTACAAGCAATCGCTATGCCATCGGGGGGTGCGGGTCGCTCGGACCATGGGCGCCCCGGGCGGCCTGAGCCGGCCGTGCCTACAGACGATGACGAAACTGCACTTGGCTTCGGAGCCGGCACCCAGCACGCTGCAAATCGCCGATGTCGCCTCCGCTCGCGCAGGATGGTCTGCAGTCAGCGGCACCGACCAGCCCAAGAGGCGCCTGCGATCATGTTCTCGTCCTACGACACTCCCAACGCGCTCACCGCGGCCGCGGCGGTCCTGTTCGGCGTCGGCTGGCTGTTCACCGCGCTGACCCTCGCCGCAAGCGGCCGGCGGGCGCAGCGGCGGGTGGCGACGCTCATGCTCGAACTCAGCGGGGCGCAGAACCGGCTCGAGCAAGCGCAAAGCCAGATGGCGCTGCTCGCGCACCATGACCCGCTCACGGGCCTGCTCGTGCTGTCCGAGCTGCAGCGGAGCGTGCAGGCCGCGCTGGCGCTCGCCCGCCGCACCGGCGGGGTCTTCGGACTGGTGCTGGTCGATCTTCCCGGAATGAAGGCCGTTGCCTTGACGCAGGGCACCGATCTTGCCGACCGCGTCCTCGCGGCCTTCGGCCAGCGGCTGCGGACCATCACGCGCGACATGGACACGGTCGCCCGCACCGGCGACGACCAGTTCGCCGTGTTGATCGCCCGCCTCAACGGGCCCGGCGAGATCGACATCGTCGTCCGCAAGCTCCGCGCCGAGTGCGAGCGGACCGTCCCGCTCCCGGGCGTTCCCGGCGGCATGCGCGTCGAGACCTGCTTCGGCCACGCCTGCTTTCCCGAGGACGGCGCGGACTGGACCGAACTGATGAAAGTTGCCGAGGAGCGCCTTACCCGGAAGCGGAACTTCGTCCGGGCGTGACGCTTTCACCCCACGGCTCGGGCCGCCGCCAGCCCTGGATGTCCGCCCAGTCGTCCTCCAGCGCGGAGAAGCGCGAGAGGGACAGGGTGGACAAGTCCGCGAAGTCGCAGCGCCCCTGCGTCACCAGTTGCTGGACCGCGTGGCCCGTGGCGGGGGAGAGGCCGAAACCGATGCTGGAGAGGCTCACGAGCACCGTGTTGGACGGGTCGCGCAGCCGTTCGATCACGGGCCGGCCATCCGGCGTGTTCTCGACGATGCCCGCCCAGCTGCGGATCACCCGCGCGTGCGCCGCGCGCGGGAACATCTCGGCCAAGCGTCCGGCGATCTGCAGCGCCAGGGGCGTCGTCGACCGCGGCGGCGGCTCGTCCCCCTCCTCGAGCCACTCGTGCGGCCCTCCGCCATAGGCCAGGTTGCCGCGCAGCGTCTGGCGCCCATAGAGGCCGTTGCCGTCGACCCCGCCAAGCGGCATCAGCGGCAGCGGTTCGGTCACGATCATCTCCGCCCGTGCCGCCACCATCGGAACGGTCACGCCCAGCATCCGCGCCAGCTTCGCCGTCCCCGGCCCGGCCGCCAGCACCAGGTGGTCGCAGCCGAACACGCCCCGGCTGGTCCGAACCGCCGTCACGCGCCCCGCTTCGCTGTCGAACCCGAGCACGTCCGTGTGCTGCATCACCCGGCCGCCCAGGTCCTGCAGCGCCCAGGCATAGGCCTGCACCGTCCGGTGCGGGTTCGCGTGGCCGCCGAACTTGAGGTGATAGCCGCCCACCGGTCCCGCGCCGATCAGCGGCACGGCGTCACGCAGGGCGGCGGCGTCCAGCACGTCGGCCGCGAACCCGTGCCGCCGGGCATTGACCATCGGCCGGCTGTAGAGACGCATCTGCCGCTGATCGAACGCGACCCGGATCCGGCCTGGCTGGAACTCGGTCGGGTAGCCGAGCAGCGTATCCATTTGGGGCCACAGACGCTGCTCTTCGGCGAAAAGTGGGCTGAAATGGTGCGTGCAGCCGCCGCCGTTGCGGCCCGACGCCTCCCACCCGACGAGGCCGCGCTCGAGCACGAGCACGTCGACCCCCTCGCGCGCCAGCCACCAAGCGGCGGACAGGCCGCTCGCCCCGCCGCCGACGACGACCACGGCTGCACCCGAGCCGGTCATTCGCCGGTGACCTCTTCCCCAGCCGGGCGGCCGGCGGCGGTGTAGCCCGGTGGCACGTCCCAGAACGGCACGTATTGCGACGCCATCCCGAACCAGGTGTCCCAGTGCCGGCGCATCGACGCAGGCTCGCCCACCGCATGCGCCAGCCGCAGCGGCAGCGGACGCACCGGCGCTCGGTAGGTCGCGAGCGGGATCGCCTGCATCGCCTGGCCCGAGCCGAGCGCCAGCAGGCAGGCGATCTGCTCCCGGCAGCGCCGGCCTTGGCACACGCCCATGCCGGCCCGGGTCAGCCGCTTGATCAGGTCCGGGTTCGGCGGCCCTTCGCCGAGCAGCGCCCGGAGGCTGGCATCGTTGCGGGGCGACGGAGCGGCGCCGAGATAGCGGGGCGGGCGCACCTGCAGGATCTCCCGCGCGGTGACCGCTTCGCACCGGCACACCTGCATGTCGCCGCCCCCCTCCAGCACGAGCGCCTCGACCCAGGCCATGCGGTAGGCCGCGACGTCCGCCGCTATCGCAGCGCCGGTGCAGCGCCCGGCGGCGCCGATCTGGGGCACACTGGTCCGTCCGGCCGCGTCCAGCGACGGGACGTGGCCACTCGCCGGGTCGAACACGATGCGGCACCCGGCCGCGTCGAGCAGGTCGATCACTGGCACCGCGCCCACGCCCAGCAGCACCGCGTCGCAGTCGAGCCGCGTCTCACCCGCGGCGCCCGCAACGACGAGCGACGCCACCCCGTCCGCACCTCCTTCGGCCCGCCGCACCGTGCATCCGCACAGCAGGGGTGCCCCGAGGCCCGACACGTCCGTCAGTGGCGCCGCGGCGACCTCCACAATGGCGACGATCGTGACCCCCGCCTGGCGCAGCACCTGCGCCGCCGTGACCGCCTGCACCGTGGTCCCGAGCAGCACCGCCCGCCGCGGCCCGAACGCGCCGGATTGCGCGAGCGCGGCCGCCGCCTGCACACCGGCGACGCCCGGGAGATCCCAGCCGGGGAACGCCACCCCCATATCCCGCACGCCGGTTGCGACCACCGCCCGGTCGAACCCCAGCATCCATGCACAGCCGGCATCCGCGAGCCCCGCCACCGGCCCGGGCAGCCAACCCACCGACGGCCCGTTGACATACAGGCCCCAGCACGCCGTGCTGAGACGCACATCGACACCGGCTTCGACCGCGTCGGCAAGCCCGGGCCGCGCCGCCAGCAACGCCTCCGTCATCGCCGTCCGGCTCCGCGCCGCGCCCGACGCGGTCCCGCCCCACAGCATCGGGATGTCGTCGCCCATCGTTTCCGCCGGGACCGGGTTCTCGTCGACCAGCACGACCGCCTCGCCCGCGCGGGCCGCCGCCAGCGCCGCCGCGATGCCGGACCGCCCGGCGCCGATGACCAGCACCCCGGCCCGCTCCGCCACCTCGACCGTCTGGCCGTGCACGCTGGCCGGGTCGCGCGGCTCTCCGTCCCTGTCGCTCACTGGACGGCCAACGACGCCCCGGTCGCATCCGCCAGGCGCGACAGCCGGAACGGCGCCAGGTCGACGTCGCTCCGCCCCTCCGTCGCCAGTTGCGCGACCGCCTCGCCGATCCCGGCGGAGTGCTTGAAGCCGTGGCCGGAGCACGCCGACACCACGATCACCCGGTCCATCTCCGGATGGCGGTCGATCACGAAGCCCGAATCCGGCGTCACCGTATACAGGCACGCCGCCGACCGGCCGGGGCCGCCCTTCGCGCCCCGCAGCCGACCGGCCACGTGCGCCCCGAACATCGCCGCCCGCTCGTCGTCATGCACGGTCCGCTGCACGGTATCGGGGTCGCACGCCAGGCCATACTGCTCGGTCGCGACCTTCACCTCGCCCGATCCCGCAACGGTCGGGAAGCCGTAGAAATACTCGTCCGGCGCGGTCCCATGCATCCAGATGTAGGCCGGGCACGTCCCCGGCCGGTATGCGGCCTCGTCCGCCACCCCGAACCAATGCAGCGCCTGCCGGTACGGCACGAGCGCGCCCCCGAACGGCCCGCCCAACAGGCGCCCGGCCCAGGCTCCGGCCGCGACGACCACCTGGTCGGCGACGATCGTCTCGCCATCCGTCGTCACCCGGACCTGACGCCCCGCCGGCTCGATCGCTCCCACCGTGCATCCGGTCACGACCCGCGCGCCCAGCGCCGCCGCCCGACTGAGCTGGGCCGCGATGCACCGCTCCGGATGCACGAACCCGCCGCCCGGCTCGAAATACGCCGCCTCGTCGCCCCGCAGCGCGAACGCCGGAAACCGCTCGGCAATGCCGTCCGCATCGAATGTCTCATGGGCGATGCGGTGCCGTCGCGCGACCCCGATCGTGCGGTTCAGGAAGTCCGCCTTGCCGTGATGCCCGGTGCGGACCCCACGCGGCGCCAGCATCAGCAGCCCGCACGCCTCCAGCAGCGTCGCGCCGGTCTCAGCCTCGAGCGTGCGCCAGATCGCGTGCGAGCGGGTGACGAACGGCACGTAGGCCTCTCCCTCGCCCACAGCGCACCGCGTGATCCGCGTCTCGCCATGGCTCGAACCCATCGCATGCGGCGGCGCGAACCGGTCGACCCCGACGGCCGCGACCCCAAGCCGCGCCAGTTGATACAGCGTCGCCGCGCCCATCGCGCCAAGGCCCACAACCGCGACATCGGTCCGCATCATGCCCATCCTGGTCTATACCCCATCGTGGTCTATACCTGGAAACCTATCGACGCCCTCTCCGCCGGCAAGCGCAAATCCGATAACGACGCACAATCCTCGTTAAGATCGAGCTAGACAGGATGGGCTACTCTGTTGCCCTTTCCGCACGGCCGTCCGCGGTCGGAATCACGAGGCCTGCCATGAACGCGCCTTCCATCCTGGCTCTTTGGCTTGCGGCTGCGGCTCCCGCCATCGCCGCCACGCCGATCGCGTCCACAAGTGCCGTTGTGCCGGCCGCCTGCCCCGGCACGCCCGTCCGGGTGGTCCGCTCCGCGGGCGGCACGATCGACTATCTCGGCACGGTGCCGGGCATCCCCGATCTCTGCCGTATCCACCGCACCGCCGACGGCGACGGCGAGCTGTACTACGGCGTCTGGCGCTCCGACTGGCCCGGCGCCGGACAGGCCTACCCGGCTCTGAAGGCCGTGATCGGTGGCGCGCCCGGCACCCAGGCCTCGTTCGTCACCCGGTCCGTCCCCGGCCTGCAATGGACCGACACCTTCACCAATCGCGGACCCGAGACCCTCGAGATCGACGGCGTCGCGCACGCAACCTTACGGATCGCCCATGACCGCAACGGAATCGACGGCAATACCTACCACTCGATCATCACCCAATGGCGCGACATCGGGACCGGGATCGCCCTGCGCACGACGGAACAGCAGATCTCCGGCCAGTCCTACGGGCCCGACACCACGTGGCATGCGGTGCGGATCGAACCCCTGCCGGCGGCGGGCCGCTGAAGCACCGGGTGCCGCGCCGTGAACGATAGCGCCATCCCGCAGACGGCCGCGACGCCACCGGCCGCTGAAGCGACCGCCCCGGCGCGACGCGGGGCCTGGGTCGGCTCGGCCCTGCGCGTCCTGCTGGTCGTCGGCGCCGCTTTCCTGGCCTGGTTCATCGCCAACAACTGGGACCGCTGGACCGGTGCGGCCCGCTACATCCGCACGGACGACGCCGCCATGGCCGGGGACCTCACGCCGCTCAGCGCCAAGGTGTCGGGCTATGTGGTGAAGGTCGGCATCACGGACTTCCAGGCGGTCCATACCGGCGACCTGCTGGTCGAGATCGAACCGTCGGACTACCAGGCGCAGGTGGCGCAGGTCGAGGCCAACTTGGCCGGCGCGCAGGCGAGCCGCGCCAACCTCGAGAACCAGAAGGCGATCCAGCGCGCCCTGGTGCGCCAGGCCGAAGCGACCATCCAGGGCACCGCGGCCGACGTGCTCCGGTACCATCTCGAGGCGGAGCGGCAGCGCAACCTGCTGCGCGACAGGCTGGCCGGCACGCAGCAGGCCGTCGAGCAGGGGGATGCGAACGAACGCCGGCTGGCGGCGCAGCTGGTGCTCAACAACGCGCAGCTCGACCAGCAGAAGGCGACGCTCGACAGCCTGGACACGCAGGAGAAGGTGCTGGATGCCCAGGTCAACGCCGTGGCGGCGCAGCTGGACATGGCGCGCAACAATCTCCGCTACACGCGAATCCTGTCGCCGGCCGACGGGGTATCCGGGCAGCAGCAGGTCCGCCCGGGGCAGTTCGTGAACGTAGGCACGCAAGTGGTCGCCGTGATGCCGCTGTCCAACATCTGGGTGATCGCGAACTACAAGGAAACCCAGATGACGCACGTGCGCCCCGGCCAGCCGGTGCACGTTGTGGCGGACGCGTTCCCGGACCTCGTGCTGAACGGCCGCGTCGACAACTGGGCGCCCGGCACGGGCAGCACCTTCGCGCTGCTTCCGCCCGACAACGCGACCGGCAACTTCACCAAGGTTGTGCAACGCGTCCCGGTCAAGATCCTGCTCGACCCCAACCCGGCGCTCGGCGCCCTCGTTCGCCCCGGCATGTCGGTCGAGGCCACGATCGACACCGGCAGCGATCCCGCGCCCGCAACCGGACCGAAATGAGCCTCCACCTCCGTCCTGCCAGCGCAGCCGGGACGGCCCTGCACCGCCTCGCCCATGCCCATCCGCGTTTTCATGTCGGCAACTGGCGCCCGTATGTCGGCATCTTCGGCGTCCTGCTCGGCTCGATCATGGGGACGCTCGGGTCCCGCGCGACCAGCTTCGGCCTGGCCGACCTGCGCGGCGGCCTGCATGCCGGCTTCGACGAGGGCGCCTGGATCACCACCAGCTTCGGCATCGGCCAGATGATCGTCGGCATCGCCTCGCCCTATCTCGGCGCGATCTTCGGCGCCCGCCGCATTCTCCTGCTCGGCATCATCCTGTTCTTCGTCACCTCCCTGCTGGCCCCGCTTACGCCCAACCTGCCCGGGTTCCTGATCCTGCTCTGCCTCGCGGGGCTCGGCTCCGGCACGTTCATTCCGCTCACCATCAGCTTCGTCATCCGCAGCCTGCCGCTCCGCCTGGTCGTCTACGGGCTGGCGATCTACGCCATGAACTCGGAACTGTCGCAGAACGTCGCCGCCTCGCTTGAGGGCTGGTATGCCGACAACCTGTCCTGGCACTGGGTGTATTGGCAGTATTGCGCGGCGCTGCCGCTGATGTTCGTCTCGGTCTGGCTCGGGATCCCGCGCGAGCCGATCAATACGGGCCTTCTGCGGGATCTCGACTGGCCGGGCGTCGCCTATGCCGGGCTCGGGTTTGCCATGCTGTATGCCGGGATCGACCAGGGCAACCGGCTGGATTGGCGGGGCAGCGGGCTCATCGTCGGCCTGCTCGCCGGTGGCGGCGTGCTCGCGGCCGCGTTCCTGGTCCGCGAACTCACCGCGGCCCGGCCCTTCCTCAACCTCCGCGTGCTGCTGCGTGGCAACCTTGCCGTGCTCATGCTCACGCTGGTGGGCTTCCGCTTCATCATCCTGTCGACCGCGTATATCATCCCGACCTACCTCCAGGCGGTGCAGAACTTCCGCGAGCTGCAGGTGGGCCAGGTCCTGCTGTGGATCGCGCTGCCGCAGCTCGCGATCGCCCTGCCGCTCGCGGCGCTGCTGCGGAGGGTCGACGGCCGCCCGATCCTCGCGCTCGGCACGGTCCTGATCGGCGTCGCCTGCCTGATGGCGAGCGAGCTCACCAGCGTATGGGCGACCGACGACTTCCTGCCATCCCAAATCCTGCAAGCGATCGGGCAGTCCTTCGGGCTCACTGCGCTGATCGTCCTGATCGTCCGTGGCATCGTGCCCGCCGAAGCGCTCACGATCGGCTGCCTGCTGCAGGTCAGCCGGCTGTTCGGCGGCGAGATCGGCACCGCGTTCATGCAGACCTTCGTGCGGATGCGCGAGCAGCTGCACTCCAATCTGGTGGGGCTGCACGTCGCCAGCGGCGGCGGCCTCACGGCCGAGCGGCTCGCCGGCTATGCCGCCGCGTTGGGCACGCACGGAGCCGACCCGGCGGCCACCGCGGCCCGGGCGTCGAAGCTCCTCGGCAGCGCGGTCGCGACCCAGGCGAGCGTTCTTGCCTACCGCGACGGCTTCTTCGCCGCGGCAATCGGCGCGCTCGGCTGCCTGCTGCTCATCGCGCTCATGCGGCGCGGACCGCCCTCGCCAATCTGACGGATTCGTCCGTAGGATGGGGTTCCCCGTCCTAGGCGGCACACCGAGGCTGTCATGCGCACGATCGACACCCAGCCGCGTTCCGCGGGCCGCCCGCTCGATGGCCTGCTCGTCGTCAGCCTCGAACAGGCCGTCGCTGCCCCGTACTGCTCGTCGCGGCTGGCCGATGCCGGCGCCCGGGTCATCAAGATCGAGCGGGCGGAGGGGGATTTCGCCCGCTTCTACGACGCCGCGGTGCACGGGCTGTCCACCTACTTCGTCTGGCTCAACCGCGGCAAGCAGAGCCTGGTCGCCGACATCAAGGACCCGGCCGACGCGGCTTTGCTGCATGCGATGCTGGCCCGGGCCGACGTGTTCATCCAGAACCTCGCGCCCGGGGCCGCGGCCCGGGCCGGGTTTGGCGCCGCGGTGCTGCGCGACCGCTACCCTCGTCTGATCACGGTCGACATCTCGGGCTATGGCGCGGGGAACGCCTATGCCGGCATGAAGGCGTACGACCTGCTGGTCCAGGCGGAAAGCGGCCTTGCGGCAATCACCGGCCATCCTGCCGGGCCAGGCCGGGTCGGCGTGTCGGCCTGCGACATCGCCTGCGGCATGGCCGCCCATGCCGCGGTGCTGGAGGCGTTGATCGGCCGCGGCATTACCGGGGTTGGCCGGCGGCTCGAGATCAGCCTGTTCGACGGCATGGCCGACTGGATGAACGTGCCGCTGCTGTTCTTCGAGGGCACGGGCGCCGCACCGCGCCGGGTCGGCCTGGCACATCCGTCCATCTGTCCCTATGGCGCGTTCGCGACCACCGACGGCAGCCTGGTGCTGATCAGCATCCAGAACGAGCGGGAGTGGGCCACGTTCTGCGCCCTGGTGCTCGATGACCCGGCGCTGGCCGGCGCGCCCGGGTTCGAGGCCAACACCGTCCGGGTCGCGAACCGGGACGTAGTCGATGCCCGCATCGCCGGGGCGTTTGCCGCCATGACCCGCGCGCAGGCCGCCGAGCGCCTGGATCGCAGCCGCACCGCGTACGGGTTCGTGAACGAGGTGGCCGACCTTGGCTGCCACCCCGCGCTGCGCCGGGTGGTCGTGGAGACGCCGGCCGGGCCAGCGAGCATCGTCGCGCCGCCCGCGTTGCACGACGGGGCCGCCCCGGCGCTTGGCCCGGTCCCGGCGATCGGTTCGCATTCCGCCGCTATCCGCGCCGAGTTCGCCTTCGCCGAAACCGCCCCCCTGAAAGCCCACCCATGAACGATGCCCCGATGATCCATGACAGCCCATCCGGCTATGCCGAGATCCGCGAGGAAGTGGCCAAGCTGTGCGCCCGCTTTCCCGGTGAATACTGGCGCAAGCTGGACGAGGTGCGCGGCTACCCGACGGAGTTCGTGCAAGCGCTGACAGAGAGCGGCTATCTCGCGGCACTTATCCCCGAAGAGTACGGCGGCGTCGGCCTGCCGCTCTCGGGCGCGGCCGCGATCCTGGAGGAGGTGCAGCGCCAGGGCTGCAACGGCGGCGCCTGCCATGCCCAGATGTATATCATGGGCACCATCCTGCGGCACGGCTCGGCCGCGCAGAAGGCGGAATACCTGCCCAAGATCGCCTCCGGTGCGCTCCGCCTGCAGGCCTTCGGCGTGACCGAGCCCACCAGCGGCACCGACACCACCGCGCTGCGCACAACGGCCCGGCGCGAGGGGGACCAATACATCGTCAATGGCCAGAAGATCTGGACGTCACGCGCCGAACACTCCGATCTCATGCTGCTGCTGGCCCGCACCACACCGCGCGACCAGGTGGCCAAGAAGACCGACGGGCTCAGCACGTTCATCGTCGATATGCGCGCAGTCCAAGGCCTGACCATCCGCCCCATCCGCACGATGATGAACCACAATTCCTGCGAGGTGTTCTTCGACAACATGGCGATCCCGGCCGCGAACCTGCTCGGCGAGGAGGGGCGCGGGTTCCGCTACATCCTGTCGGGCATGAATGCCGAGCGGATCCTGATCGCGGCCGAGTGCATCGGCGACGCCAAGTGGTTCACCGAACGCAGCGTCGGCTACGCGAAGGAGCGCGTCGTGTTCGGCCGCCCGATCGGCCAGAACCAGGGCGTCCAATTCCCGGTCGCCCGCGCCTACGCCAACATGCGTGCGGCCGAGCTGATGGTGCACGAGGCGCTGCGGCTGTACGAGGCCGGGCAGAACCCGGGTGCGGAGGCCAACATGGCCAAGATGCTCGCCGCCGACGCCTCGTTCGAGGCGGCCAACGCCTGCATCCAGACCCATGGCGGTTTCGGCTTCGCCGAGGAATACGACATCGAACGCAAGTTCCGCGAGACCCGGCTGTATCAGGTGGCACCGATCAGCACGAACCTGATCCTGTCCTTCATCGCCGAACATGTCCTGGGTTTGCCGCGGTCGTATTGATACCAGGGCGCGCCGCCGGCCCCCTTACCAAGGACCGCGCGTTCAGCTCGTCAGCAAACCCGCGCGATCGGCGGCGAACTCCGCGACGGCGGCCACAAAGGCTCCGGTTTCGGTTTCGCCGATCTCCAGGCTGAGGGCGACCATGCCGCGCCGGGCCAGGTAGAAGCCGCGCTCGAGCATGTCGAGGAAGAACAGCTCTCGAAGGCCGCCGTCCCCGCGCAGGTCGGCCGGGGACCGGAGCGCGCCATCCTGGAAGTGGACGGTCAGCAGGCTGCCCAGGCCGGTCCACTGCATCGGCAGGCGTGGCGTGAGCGCGTTCAGCGCTGCCCGGAACGCCTCACCGTGGTCGAACAGGGCATCTGCGGCCTCTGGCGTGAACACGCGCGTCAGGCCTGCGGCGCCGGCCGCCATGGTGAAAACATTGTTGTTGAACGTGCCGGCGTGGGACAGCGCACCTGGGCGACGCGGGTCGTAGCGGTCCATGATGGCGCCGGCGCCGCCGAACGCGCCGAAGCTCATGCCGCCGCCGATGTATTTGCCGAGCGTGGTCATGTCCGGCGTAATGCCAAGGCGGGCCTGCTGACCGCCAGCCGACATGCGGCTCGTCATGACCTCGTCGAAGATCAGGATCGCGCCGGTCTCGGTGGCCACGTCGCGCAGCGCCTGGAGGAAGGCCCGGTCGGCAGGAATGCAGCCGCCACTGCCGAGCATGGGCTCGATGAGGATGCAGGCTAGGTCCGCCGCATGGTCCCGGGCCAGGCATACGGCGCCATCCGCGTCGTTGTAGCGGGCAAGCACCCACTCATGCGGCGCGTTGATGGGGTTGCCGCCACCGCCGAAGAGCATGATCCCGCCGTGGTAGCCGCCATCGAAGACGAGCACCTTGCGCCGTCCGGTCACGGCGATGGCGGTCGCGACAGCGAGCAGGTTCGCTTCCGTGCCGGAGTTGGTGAAGCGCACGAGATCGATCGAGGGGAACCGGTCGACGATCAGGCGGCCGAGCCGCGCCTCGGCCAAGCCATGGCCGCCCAGGTTCCAGCCGCCGTCCAGTGCTGCATCCAGCGCGGCACGGATGACCGGGTTGCTGTGGCCATAGAGCCCGGCGGTGTACTCGCCCAGGAGATCCACGTATTCGTGGCCGTCCGCATCCCACAGGCGGCAGCCCTCGCCGCGTACCATCGCCAGGGGAAAGGGTGTGTGGAACAGGACGGTGCGGGTGTTGCCGCCGGGCAGGACAGCCACCGCTTCGACATGCGCGGCCAGACTGGCCGGGTTGGCCGTGACGAACCGCTCCCGGGCGTCGGCCAAGGCAGCGTCGATCGACATGTTGGCAAGACTCGCGCTCATTGCCGCTGTGTACGCGATGGTGAGCGGGTTGCACAATGCGCCGCGGCGAGGCCCGGTATCCTAGGATGCCGGGCGGGGCCGACCTGCCGGCGTGGGTCGCAGGGTCAAGAACGGTCCTTTTGGACCGATTGTTTGACGAACAGGCCGAATACGACGGTCAGGGCGGCGGCGAGGCTGAACCACGTGATCGCATAGGTCAGGTGGTCGTTGGGTGGTCGCGGCAGGCGCTCGGACGGTTGCGGGAGCCCGCTTGCCGGGCCCAGCGCGACGACCGTGAACGGTTCCACGTGCAGGGCCCCAAGGGCCGCGCCGATGCCGATCGGGTCGAGGGCGAAGAAGCGGCGGTGGCCCGGGTCGTCGGCATTGCCGAGCCAGGGCGTGTGTTCGGGCGGCCTCACATAGCCTTCGACGGCCATGGGACCCGCCGGGAGCGGGCCGGACCAGGTGTCGGGCGCCCAGCCGAGGTCGACCACGACCGGGGCCGCGTTTGCCCGGTCCAGCACGCCGACGACTTGGGACCCGAGGGTCGGGCCCGTGGCATCGGTCCGGACCTCCGAACCATAACGGACGATGCCGGGCTGGATCCGGCCCTCGACGAGGACCTTGGAGAAGGCGATCGGATCGGCACGCAGCGGCGCCGCCGACGCTGCCTCGCCGCGGTCGATCGAGGCGAGCAGTCCGCGCTTCCATGCCAGCCGCTGGACCTGCCAGATGCCGAGGCCGAGCGTGAGCGCCAGCATGAGCGAGGTGGTCGCGGCCGGCCAAGCGAGCCGGCGGGCAAGGGACGGCGGCGCTACTCGCCGACCGCCGATCCGGCGCCCCACAGGTAGATGGCGACGAACAGGAACAGCCAGACCACGTCGACGAAGTGCCAATACCAGGCCGCGGCTTCGAAGCCGAAATGCTTCTCGGGGGTGAACTCGTCGCTTTTGGCGCGGATCCAGCAGATCGCCAGGAACAGGGTGCCGACGATCACGTGGAAGCCGTGGAACCCGGTCGCGAGGAAGAACGTCGACGGGTAGACGCCGCCGCCGTCGAACTTGAACGGCGCCTCCGAATACTCGAGCGCCTGGAACGTGGTGAACGTCAGCCCAAGCAGGATGGTCAGGCCGAGCGCCATGATCATGTGCGTGCGGTTGCGATGGATGAGCGCGTGGTGTGCCCAGGTCACCGTGGTGCCGGACAGCAGGAGCAGCAGCGTGTTCATCAAAGGCAGCTGGAACGGGTTGAAGGTACGGATGCCGACGGGCGGCCACTCGGGTGTTGCGGTGCCCAGCACATGCTGGGGGTAGAGGGCGAAGTGGAAATAGGCCCAGAAGAAGCCGACGAAGAACATCACCTCGCTGGCGATGAACAGCGTCATCCCGTAGCGGAGCCCGAGGCGCACGACGGGCGAGTGCAGGCCGACGGTGGCGCTCTCGCGCCAGACGTCCCGCCACCACATCACCATCACGCCGAGCACGAGCAGGAGGCCGATGACGAGTGGGACGGGGCCGTTGCCCTTGGCCGCCGTGATGATGCCGAACACGAGGATGCCGCCGCCGAGGGCACCGACGATCGGCCAGGGGCTTGGGTCGACCAGATGGTAGGGCTGCTTGATGCCGGAGCTGTTCAGCGCGTGGGTCGTCGTCGAGGCGTGTAGGTCGGTGCTCATCGCATCCCATCCGAAAGCTGCGGCATCATCGCGAAAACCGCCCGGGGTTCAAGGCTGATTCACCCGCATCGGCCCGGGCGCCGACATGCGGCCCCGCATGGTCCAGGCCACCGTTCCGCGCGGCGTCGTCGAGCGAGCGGAAGAAGGTGTAGGACAGCGTGATCGTCTTCACGTCGCGCGTGTCCGGGTCGGTCAGGATCGCCGGGTCGACCCAGAAGCTGAGCGGGAAGGACATGGACTGGCCGGCGCTCAACGTCTGCTCGTTGAAGCAGAAGCAGGCCGTCTTGTGGAAGTATTGCGCTGCCTTGTCGGGCGTCACGTTGTAGGTGGCGACGCCGGTGATCGGGCGGGCGCCCTCGTTGACGCCGGTGTAGGTGGCGAGATGGTCTTCGCCGAGCGGCACCTTGATGGCGTGTGTGTCGGCGGTGAAATGCCAGGGCAGGCTAGGGCTGGTATTGGCGTCGAACCGCACCTCGATGGTACGGCCATCGGCACCAGGTGCTGCGGCCGGGCCGATCCGTGGAGTGCCGTTGTAGCCGGTTGCCTGGCAGAACATCCGATAGAGCGGCACCGCGGCGAACGAGAGCCCGGCCATGCCCACGATGCAGGCGAGCAGCCCGCCGGCGATCGCGCCGTTGCGGCGAGCCATTCAGCTGACCTTAAACTTGACGATGCTGATCGCATAGAACAGCGCGGCGATGGCGATGAGCGCGAGCAGCAGGGCGATGTTGCGGCCCCGCTGGCGCCGGCGGAACTCGGCCGCGTCGGCCGGCGACATCGGTGGCGGGAAGCCTTCATCGACGGGGTTCATCGGATCCAATGATCAACAGCAACGGCTGCAAACAGGGCGAACAGGTAGATCAGCGAATATTTGAACGCCTGCCGGGCCGGCCGGTCGTTCGTGAGGCTGCGCCCGCCCGGGTCTTGCCGGTCGAGCACGACACGGATGGCGGCGATCAGGAACCCGGCCCCGAGCACGGCGGCGGCGGCACCATAAACCGGACCGCTATAGCCGAGCAGGTAGGGGAGCAAAGAGCTTGCGACAAGCACTGCGGTATACGCGAGCACGTGCCACCGGGTCGTCCGCGCGCCGGACACGACCGGGAGCATGGGCACGCCGGCGCGCTCGTAGTCGGCGTGGGCATAGAGCGACAGCGCCCAGAAATGCGGCGGTGTCCAGAAGAACACGATCGCGAACAGCAGGATGGGCATCACGTCGATGGTGCCAGTGACGGCGGCCCAGCCGATAATTGGCGGGAACGCGCCGGCGGCGCCGCCGATGACGATGTTCTGCGGCGTCCGCCGCTTGAGCCACATGGTATAGACGAAGACATAGAACAGGATCGACACGGCCAGGACGGCAGCGGCGGCAAGATTGGTCGCGAGGTACAGCACCAAGACGGACGCGGCCGCGAGGACGACGCCGAACCCCAGCGCTTCGGACGCGTCGATCCGCCCGGCGGGGATCGGGCGCTTCCAGGTCCGCCGCATGATCGCGTCGATGTCGCGATCGTACCACATGTTGATGACACCCGCGGCGCCGGCGCCGATGGCGATGCAAAGCACCGCCGTCAGCGCCAACACGGGATGGGTCCCGCCCGGCGCGACCGCAAGGCCGATGTAGCCGGTGTAGACCACGAGCGCCACGACCCGGGGCTTGAGGAGCATCAGCCAGTCCCGGACGTCGCCCGGCATGGCCATCGAAGCAGAAAGGGGAGCTTCCGCCCCCCTCTCGACCGGCGCTGGAACGAGATTTCCCATCAGCGTACCCGCGGCAGCTCCTCGAAGGTGTGGAAGGGAGGCGGCGATGTGACCGTCCATTCCAGCGTCGTCGCGCCTTCGCCCCAATAGTTGTCGGCGACCGTCACTTTGGACGTGAAGGTCCGATAGAGGACATAGAGGAAGATCAGGACCGAGAAGGCGCCGATATAGGACCCGATCGAGGCGACGTAGTTCCAGCCGGCAAAAGCGTCCGGGTAGTCAGGGTAGCGGCGGGGCATGCCGGCCAATCCGAGGAAGTGCATCGGGAAGAAGGTCAGGTTGACGCCGATGAACGTGACCCAGAAATGCACCTGGCCCCAGAACTCCGGATATTGCCGGCCCGACATCTTGCCGATCCAGTAGTAGAACCCGGCAAAGATCGAGAACACGGCGCCCAGGCTGAGCACGTAATGGAAGTGCGCGACGACGTAGTAGGTGTTGTGGAGCACCTGGTCGATACTGGCGTTGGACAGCACGATGCCCGTCACGCCGCCGAGGGTGAACAGGAAGATGAAGCCGATGGCGAACAGCATCGGCGTCTTGAGCTCGATCGAGCCGCCCCACATCGTCGCGATCCAGGAGAAGATCTTGATGCCGGTCGGCACCGCGATGATCATCGTCGCCGCCATGAAGTAGGCGCGGGTATCGACGCCGATGCCCGAGATGAACATGTGGTGGGCCCAGACGACGAAGCCGACGACGCCGATCGCGATCATGGCATAGGCCATGCCGAGGTAGCCGAACACCGGCTTCTTCGAGAAGGTCGAGACGACATGGCTGACCATGCCGAAGCCCGGCAGGATCATGATGTAGACCTCGGGGTGGCCGAAGAACCAGAACAGGTGCTGGAACAGCACCGGGTCGCCGCCGCCCTGCGGGTCGAAGAACGAGGTGCCGAAGTTCCGGTCGGTGATCAGCATCGTGATCGCGCCGGCCAGCACCGGGATCGACAGGAGCAGCAGGAACGCCGTGACCAGCATCGACCACACGAAGAGCGGCATCTTGTGCAGGGTCATGCCCGGCGCGCGCATGTTGAAGATGGTCGTGATGAAGTTGATCGCGCCCAGCAGCGAGCTGGCGCCAGCGAGATGCAGGGCAAACAGCGTGTAGTCCATGGCCGGGCCGGGCATGTAGGTCGGGCCGGAGAGCGGCGGGTAGAGCGTCCAGCCAGGGCCGGCGCCGTCGCCGGTGAACAGGCCCATCATGATCAACACGAAGGCAGGGACGAGCAGCCAGAAGCTGATGTTGTTCAGGCGGGGAAACGCCATGTCCGGCGCGCCGATCATGATCGGCACGAACCAGTTGCCGAAGCCGCCGATCATCGCCGGCATGACCATGAAGAAGATCATGATCAGGCCGTGGGCGGTGACGGTCGCGTTCCAGTCCTGGCCGGACTTGAAGTAGGCCAGACCCGGCCGCATCAGCTCCATACGCATATGAACGCTGAGTGCGACGCCGACGATCCCGGCGATGATCGCGAAGATCAGATAGAGGGTGCCGATGTCCTTGTGGTTCGTGCTGAACAGCCAGCGATGAACGAACCCTGGTGCGTGGCCGTGGACCCCGTGGTCATCATGTGTCGTCGCTGACATCGTGTTGCCCTTTTCTACGCTGCCGGAGACCGGTTCAGCGCCCTGCTGCGACAATGGCTGCCATCTGCGCCGGCCGCTCGCCCGTCGCATCGTTGGCCGCGAACTTCGTCTTCGCCTGCTCGACCCAAGCCGCGAAGTCCTTCTCGCTGAGCGCCTGGATCGAGATCGGCATCAAGCTATGGTTTGTGCCGCAAATCTGGTTGCACTGGCCGTAATAGACGCCGGGCTGGTCGATCTTCACCCAGGTCTCGATCGTCCGGCCGGGGATGGCATAGCGCTGCACACCGAGCGACGGGATGAAGAAGCTATGGATGACGTCGGCGCTCGTGGTCAGGATCCGGATATTCTTGCCGGACGGCAGGACGAGGCGGTTGTCGACCTCGAGGTTGCGCAACTGGCCGGGCTGCAGCTGGTCCTCAGGCACGACGAGGCTGGAGAAGTCCACCCCACCCTGATCGGGGTAGGTATATTCCCAAAACCATTGATGACCCGTGACCTTGATCGTCATGTCGGCGGCCTCCGTCCGGTCTTCGAAGTAGACCAGGCGGAACGACGGGATCGCGATGACGACCAGGATCAGGACCGGCAGCACGGTCCAGGCGACTTCGAGGGCGGTGTGGTGGCTGACCCGGCTTGCCACCGGGTTCCGGCGGGCGTTGTACCGCCACATGACGTACCCGAGCAGCGCCGCGACGAAGATCGTGACCAGCGCCATCAGCCAGATCACCAAGGCATGCAGGCCCTCGACGCTTTGCTGAACCGGGCTATGCGGCGCCTGGAAGCTCAGTTCCCACGGGTGCGGCGCCTGCACGACCTGCGCCCATGCGGAACCGCTGAGCATCAGACCTGCGGCAACGGCGAAACCACGCTTCAAAGCTTTCATCGACCGGTCCCATCCGCCTCTTGCCCGCAATGCGCTGCCCATACTCTGGGACGGGTGCGCTGCAGCAGGCAGTATCGGACGTGGGCCCTGATATCAAGGTGCCAAGGGGTTAGTTCGTCAGCCGGACCAAGGTGAACAAGCCGAATGGCGGCACAGGGTTGAACTGCGCGACCCCCATGTCCTCGGGGGTGAGCAATGCCTGGCGCGCGAAGTCGGGATGCCAGCCCAGCTTGCGCGAGGCAGGCGCCATGGCGCGCTCTGCCCACCACCGCGGTCCCCGCTCGGCCGCGAAGTGGTTGACGAACAGCAGGTGCCCGCCCGGCCTCACGACACGGCGCATTTCAGCCAGCAGAAGCCGCGGGTTCGGTACGACGGACGCGACGAACATCGCCACCGCGATGTCGAAGGTGCCGGCATCGAACCCGGTCGCCTCGGCATCGACTTCCGCGAGGCTGTCGACGTGGGTCAGCCGCCGTTCACGCACCCGGGCGCGGGCGCGGGCGAGCATGTCGGCGGACAGATCGATCCCCGTAATCCGCTTCGAGCGGTCGTAGTGCGGCAGGGCCAGGCCGGTGCCGACGCCCACTTCCAGCACCTTGACCCCGGGCAACGCGTTCACTGCACCCACGGCCTGCTTGCGACCGAATGCCGAGACGCCACCGAACACGGCGTCGTAGACCGCAGCCCACCGCTTGTAAGCCGCACGGACCGAATCGGCGTCCAGGGCGGTGTGTGGAACGCCGGTTGCACGCCGGTCGACCGTTTCTTCAAGTGGGGCCATCATCTCTCCGCAGGTTCCCTACGCCTGCGGCACCGTCGCATCAAGGCTGGGGAGCCATGATTCCAGTAGGCCGGCCGGCGCGGGTTACGCCGCGTCAGCGCGGCGGTCGCGCACCTTCACGTAGGCGATCTCCGCGTGTTCGCCACAATAGGGCTTTCCGGCAAGCGCGACGTCGCTGCAGAAACGGAAGGCCGGGGTCCCTGGCTCGCCGATGGGCCAGCAGCAGGAGACGGAGCGCGCCGCGGTGCGGGGCGTGGCCGGGACAGGCCGCAGCGCTGCCGCAGGGCGGGCCAGTTCGGCGCGGGATGGCTCGGTCCGGGGCAGCTGGGGGCGGGCCAGGTCGGGACGGGCCAGGTCGGGACGGGATGGGACCATCGCTTGAAGGGCCGGCAGCGTCGGCCCGCTGGTGCGGCGCAGGGCGGGGCGCAGGGCGGCACGCCCCTCCGCGCTGCCGCGCCGGATCGGCGAGGGACGCGCGGGCAGGCTCAAGCGATGCGCTTTGCCGACGACGGCATTCTTGGTCACGCCCAGGCGGCGGCCGATCTCGGCGGTCGTGTGGCCCTCGTCCCACAGGTTTCGCAGACGTGCGATCGTGTCTTCGGTCCAATCCATCGAACTGCCTTCCCCTGACGACGATGATCAGGAGGCTATCGACGGCGCGAGTCTAGGGATAGACACATTCAGCCAGCTACCCACAAAATCTTGTGGATAACACGCCGGAGAGAGGGCCGTCAGACGACCAACCCCTTCCGCAGCATGCCATGGATGCCCTTCTCGCCGTTGACCGTCTGCGTCACGTGGAAGTCCACCGCGAGCGAGCAGAGCTGATACGCTTCGTCGCGGGAGATGTTCGTACGGGCGCAGATGAACGCGATCATCTCCCGCAACGCCTGCTTCATCGCGAGATCCAGATCCTCGTTCATCCCCATCGAGATGAAGTGCGTCGGCGACTCGCCCCGCGGAAAACGGAGCAGCGGATCACGCCCGCCCCCGCCTTTGTGGAGCGCCAGGGTGAAGGTCCCGGTCAAGCACATCTCGAGCGCGTTGATGCAAACCTCGCCGTCGCCCTGCACGCCGTGGCCGTCGCCTGCCGAGAAGTTGCCGCCCGGCACGAACACCGGCAGGAACAAGGTGCTCCCGGCGCCAAGTTCCTTGTTGTCGAGGTTGCCACCGTGCTCCCGCGGCTCCTTGGTCGACAGCACGCCGTAGGACGGTTTCGGCGCGACGCCCATCACGCCGAAGAACGGCGCGATCGGCAGCTCCGCGCCCCACGGGAGGCGGCAGGTGCCCGCGTTCCGGTCGACGGTGATGTGGCTGAGGAAGCGCTCCGGAAAGTCTTCGGGGAGGGTTCCGGCCAGCGGACGGTGCCCGCAGAAGCCCCAGTCGGCGCCAAGCTCGATCGCGTCGATTTTGATCTCGAGCATGTCGCCGGGCTCGGCCCCGTGGACCGCGACCGGGCCGGTGAGGATATGCGGGCCGAGGCGCGGCGGATTGGCAGCGTGGATGGCGGCCAGGGCCGGGGGGATGCTCAGTCCCGAGCCGGGCGGCGGCATGGCGTCCGGGGCGCCGGAGACGCACTCCAGCGTCACCGTGTCGCCGCTGTCGACCGTGAGCACGGGTGCATACTCGGCACTGAATGTGCCCCAGTGGATCGTCTCGGGCGTTGCGGCGAGGTGATGGGCAGTCATGGCGCGCTCTCCGGCATACCGGACGATCCTGTGCGCAAACCCTATCGAGTCAAGCGGGGCAACCGTCTCGTGCTGCCCCGAACCCCTCGCTCACGCCGTCAGAGGGAGCGCGCCGTGGTCGACTCCCGGGTGGTCGCACCAGCAGGCGATGCAGGGCCGGCGATATTGCCGGCGGGCCGATCGGCGGACGCTTCCATCGAGGCATCCGGTTCCTCGGCCATGTTCTTCTTGAACGACTTTATGCCCTTCGCGAAGTCGCCCATCAGGTTGCTCACCTTGCCGCTGCCGAACAGCAGCAGCACGACCAGCAGCACGACCATCCAGTGCCAGATGCTGAAGCTTCCCATCGTTCCTCCGTTGGAGCGTCGTAGCCCCTGCGATTGCCGACAGAGGATGTGGCGCGGCTGAGCGGCGCATGCAAGCGTCAGCGTGGCTGCAGGGTGGCCATCACGTCGGGGCCGGGCCGGGCCGCCGTCGGCGCGACGAAGCCGAAGGTGGGATAGGTGGTCGAGCCGATGGCGTTGGCCGGCGCCCACCAGACCCGCACGCTACTCCAGTCGTTGCCGGGCGAGACGTCGATCACCGGCTCGTCGCGGGTGATGCGGCCATGCACCCAGTTGGCCTGCGTGACATGGATTTCGCGGCCCGACACCAGCCCGACCACGACGGAGACGTGGCCGGAGGGCAGCCGGCCGGAGCGGCGGAAGACGAGCACGCCGCCTTCGACTGGGTCGCTCCGCCGTTCGTATCGACTTGTCGCCTGGTCCCACCAGCTGGCAGCGTCGCCATAGAGCTGGATGCCCGACATCTGGCGGGCGAAGGGTGCGCATTCGATGCCGGCCCCGGCCTCTGCCCTTGTGCCGAGAAGCGGCCCGGCACCGCAGCCGCCAAGCGCGAAGATCCCCGCAAGCGCGAGCAGCCGACCCATCCAACCTCCGATCCTAGAGACCTGATTCTGCAGCAACGATGATCGGCCCGCAACGGTCGCCATCGCCTTGGGCGGTCAGCCGAGCGACCAGACGGCCCAGGCGGCGGCCGTCCCGCCCAGGATCGCGACCGTGAGACGGCGGGTGGCCAGCATGAGCACGATGGTCGCGGCCGCGCCGACCCATTGCTGGCGCCCCCCGGCGGCGAGCGCGGGAACCACGTAGCTGACGAAGAGCGCACCGGGGATGTAGGTCAGCGCCGTGCGGACCACCGGGGGCGGGCGGAGCAGGCGGAACAGGACATAGCCGCCCGCCCGGGTCGCATATGTCGCGGCAGCCATGCCGATGATCGCCGCGAGCACGGACGTGTCGAGGCTCACCGCCGCCGCTCCTGCACAACGCCGACCGCCGCGCCGGCAACTGCGCCGGCCACGATGTAGACCGTTCCGCCGAGCATGCGGGAGACGATGAGCGAGGTGATCGCGGCGGCCATCCAGGGCAGCATGTCGCGCCGCCCCCGCCACATGCCGGCGACGATCGCCACGAACACGGCCAGCGCGGTAAAGAACAGCGGGTGGCCCGGGGGCGGCCGCAGCAGCGCACCCATCACGTGTCCGGCGACCGTGCCAGCGACCCAGCTCAGCCACATCGCGATGCCGGATCCGAACAGGTAGCCAGCGTCGAACCGCCCGGCCTGCATCTCCGTCACCGACAGCGCCCAGTTCTGGTCCGCCATCACGAACAGGCTCGCCCACAAACGCCAGCCGCGCACACGGTCGAGCCAGGGTCCGAGCACGGGGCCCATCAGGGCCAGCCGCAGGTTGACGACGAACGCGGCCGCCGTGACGGCCAGAACTGGCGCCGGGACGCCCCATTGCGTCATCGCCAGCAACTGCGCCGACCCGGCGTAGCAGAGCGCGCTCATCAACGTCGCTTCCAGCAGCGAGAGTCCCTGTCCCTGCGCCACGATGCCGAACACGAGCGCGAACGGGATGACGGCAACCTGCAAGGAGATGCTGCGCCGGACGCCAGCCATGACGGCCACGCGCGTGAACTGCTGCTGCACGGTCAACCCCGCCTTGCGGCGTTGGCCAACGCCTCGGCCTCGTCCGGCTCGATGGCCAGCACGCGCTCGGCCACGTCCCTGGAGAAGCCGGCCCGCGCGAGCCGTCTGAGATCGGGAAGACGGGCGGACGGGTCGGCCTCCACGCGGAACGGTCCCAGCCGGCGTTTCCGGGCGTAGGTCAGCGCCGCGGCCAGCTCGCGCTCGGGATCCGGCAGGACCTGCGCGGCCAGCTCCGCGCCGACTCCCTTTGCGCTGAGGTGCGCTGCGACGGCCCGACGCGACCGGCCGGTGCGGGACAGGCGGTGTGCACGCGCGGCGGCGAACGCGGCGTCGTCGACCACGCCAGCCCGGACCAGCGACGACGCGACGTCGCGTGCGGCAACACGGGATTGGCGCACGCGCTCCTCGATCGGCTGGTCCTCGGCTCCGGCGGCGCGGGCCCAGCGGTCGATGCGGCGGTCGAGCACGCGCACCAGCCCGGCCTCGGTGGTCGCGTAACGGGCCAGGTGGCGGAGCGCTGCCTCGTGCAGCCGGGCACGGTCGGGCGCCGCGCCGGCAGGTCTGTCGGCTTTGTCCATGCCGCAACGATGCCATGCGGCGCCCTGGGGCGGAAACGGCCATCGCGCGGGCCCGGCGCACATGGCAGACCTGCTCGTCCGGCACGCCCGGGTAGGACGAGGCGCGGCAACGGCGTTGACTCCGGTGCGCCGTCGCCGTCAAGCTTCCCGTTCGCGCCAGCCCGTCCCCTGACGATCGGCGGCTCGCGCGGTTCAACCTTCGAGGTGCACCGCCCGTCATGATCCCTGCCCTGATGCCGACCTACAACCGCGCCGACCTCGCTTTCGAGCGGGGCGAGGGCGCCTGGCTGTTCGCGACGGACGGGCGACGATTCCTCGATTTCGGGGCCGGCATCGCGACGTCTTCGCTCGGGCACAACAACCGCCACCTGGTCGAGGCGATCGCCGAGCAGGCCGGGCGCGTGATGCACACGAGCAACCTGTATCGCGTGCCGCAGGCCGAGCGGTTGGCGGCCCGGTTCGTCGAGGCGACGTTCGCGGACAGCGTATTCTTCTGCAACTCGGGCGCCGAGGCGAACGAGGGCTTGGTCAAGATGATGCGCCGGGCGATGAGCGAGACGGGGCGGGGCGAGCGGTTCCGGGTCATCTGCTTTGACGGCGCGTTCCACGGCCGGACGCTGGCGATGCTGGCCGCGACCGGCAATGCCAAGTACCTAAAGGGGTTCGGCCCGGTGGTGGACGGCTTCGACCATGTGCCGTTCAACAACATGAACGCCGTGCGTGACGCGATCGGGCCGCAGACGGCCGGGATCCTGGTCGAGCCCGTGCAGGGCGAGGGCGGCATCCGGCCGGCGACGCTGGACTTCCTGCGCGACCTGCGCGCGGCCTGCGACGAGTTCGGCATCCTGCTGGGCCTCGACGAGGTGCAGTGCGGCATGGGGCGGACCGGCAAGCTGTTCGCGCATGAGTGGGCCGGGATCGAGCCGGACGTGATGTCGATCGCCAAGGGGATCGCCGGCGGGTTCCCGATGGGGGCCGTCCTCGCGAAGGAGAGCGTGGCGAAATACCTCGTACCGGGGACGCATGGGACGACGTTTGGGGGCAATCCCCTCGCCTGTGCGGCCGCGAACGCGGTGCTGGACGTGATCCTGGCTCCGGGATTCCTGGACCAGGTCGATCAGCGCGCGCGCCGGCTGTGGCATCTGCTGGAGCGGGTCGTCGCCGATTACCCGACCGTCCTGTCCGACGTGCGCGGCGCCGGGCTCATCCTGGGCCTGAAAGCCGTGGTGTCGAATGGTGCGCTGCAGGACGCGTTCATGGCGGAGGGCCTGCTGACGGTGGCGGCGGGCGACAACGTGGTTCGCCTCGTGCCGCCCTTGGTGCTGACGGACGAGGACGTCGACACGGCGGTGGAGATGATCCGCCGCGGGGCGCGGCGCTGCCTGCCGTCCGACATCGCGGCGGCGGCAAAATGACCGCCGTCGCCCGCCGGGCGGAGCCGGTCGACACGACGGGCGAGGACGCGCCGCGGCCACGCCACTTCCTGGACTTGCGCGAGTTCGACGGTGTCACGCTCCGGTCGATGCTCGACGTCGCCGCAGGCTACAAGCGGTCGGGCGGGAGCCACTCTCGGCCGTTCGCGGGCAAGACGCTGGCGACGATCTTCGAGAAGGCGAGCACGCGCACGCGGGTGAGCTTCGAGGTGGCGATGAAGCAGCTTGGCGGCGAGGTCATCAACCTGACCTCGTCCGAGCTGCAGCTCGGACGCGGGGAGACGGTCGCGGACACGGCGCGGGTGCTGTCCCGCTACGTCGACGCCATCATGCTGCGCACCGACAACGCCGCACGGCTGCAGGAGATGGCGGAGCACGCCACGGTGCCGGTCATCAACGGCCTGACGAACATGAGCCACCCCTGCCAGTTGATGGCCGACGTGATGACGTTCGAGGAGCACCGGGGGCCGATCGCCGGGCAGACCGTCGCCTGGGTCGGCGATGGTAACAACGTCGCGTGCACGTGGATCGAGGCGGCCGTCCGGTTCGGCTTCACGCTCCAGATCGCGTGCCCCGAGCTGCGGCGGCCGCCGCAACGCCTGCTGGACTGGGCACGCGCCCAGGGCGCGCGCATCGTGCTGACGGACGACCCGGCCGTTGCCGTCGCGGGCGCGCGCTGCGTGGTGACGGATGTGTGGGTGAGCCTGGCCGATGATCCGGGCGAGAGCCGCCACAACCTGCTGATGCCCTACCAGGTGAACCGGCGGCTGATGGAGTTGGCGGCGCCGGACGCCGTGTTCATGCACTGCCTGCCCGCCCATCGTGGGGAGGAGGTCACGGCCGAGGTGATCGACGGACCGCAATCGGTGGTGTTCGACGGGGCGGAGAACCGGCTGCATGCGCAGAAGGGGATCCTGACCTGGTCCTTGGGCGCGGTGCGATGACCGAGGAGATCGCGGCGACGCCCGGCTGGGTGGATGAGCGGGTCGATGCGGTCTTTGCGCGCATCCCACCCTCCCCGGCCATCGCGGCGGCGCGGAACGCCTATGCGGACTGTCTTGCGGCCCGTAAGTCGCCGGCCGCGATCTCGGACGAACTCGGCGCCGAGTTCGAGGATTGCCGGGCAACGCTGATCCGGTCGCTCGGCACGGTCGGTGCCGGGATCGACATGGCCGACCTGACGTTGCAGCTGGAGGCGCTCGAGGCCGAGATCGACCGCGACAGCTGAGCCCGTTCGCCGCGCGTCGGACGCCGGTTCACCTCGGTCCCGGCAATCCCTATGTTATGGGCATGAGTGCGACCCCTGCGTTCCTCGACAGCAACCGTCCCGACGTTCCCGACATCGTCGTGCCACGGGGGGTGACGCCGTTCCACCTGCCCGGGCGGCCCGTCCGCGGCCGGCTCGTGCGCCTCGGCCCCTTGGCGGACGCCTTGCTGACCCGGCACGAGAACCACCCCGTGGTCACCGCGCTGTGCGGCCAGGCCCTGGCGCTCGCGGCCGCACTCGCGACCGCGCTGCGCTTCCGTGGGTCGTTCAGCCTGCAGGCCAAGGGGGACGGAGCCGTGCCGATGCTGCTGGCGGACTGCACCGAATCGGGCGCCCTGCGGGGCTATGCGCGGGCAGAGCCGGAACGGCTGCAGGCGGCGCTTGCGAAGTCGACGTCGCCGACGGCGCGGGCGCTGCTTGGCGACGGCTACCTGGCGTTCACCGTCGATCAGGGCAACGCTACCGACCGGCATCAAGGCATCGTTGCGATCGACGGCGACACCCTGTCCGACATGGCACTGCATTACTTCGACACGAGCGAGCAGATCCGTTGCAGCGTCACCTTGGCCTGCGCCAAGACCAAGGCCGGGTGGCGCGCGGGCGCGCTCATCCTGGAGCGCATCGCCGGGGAGGGCGGGGCCGAGCCGGAGATGGACAAGGAGGCCCAGGACGAGGCGTGGCGCACCGCGACGGCACTGGCCGGGACGTTGCGGGACAGCGAGCTGCTGGACGACGCGCTGCCGGCCGAGCGGCTGCTGTACAACCTGTTCGGGCTGGAGGGCGTGGCGGCGGACCGGAACCGGGCGCTCGCCTATGGGTGCCGGTGCTCCCGCGCCCGGCTCTCGGGGATCCTCGAAGGGTTCTCGACGGACGACCTGGACCACATGGCGAGCGAGGGCGCGATCGTCATGACGTGCGAGTTCTGCAACCTCGACTTCCGTTTCAGCCGCGACGAAGTGCGCGGCCAGCCGGACCCGCAGCAGGAAGGCTGAACACGATGCCCCTGACCCGACGGGCTGCGCTGCTGGCGCCCTTGCTGCTGCCTGGCTTGGCCGCGTGTTCCGACGAAGCGGTCCGGCAGGATTTCCCGCCGTTGCGCTACGACTACCTCACACGGCTCCAGCTCAATGTGGCCGACCTCGACTTTGGCGACCTGCCGCCGCCCGGGCCGCTCGACGGGGTCGACCCGGCCCCACCCGGCATGGGGCTGCAGCAACTCGTCCGCGACCGGCTGATCGCTGCCGGGTCGAGCGGGCGCGCGAAGGTGAGCCTGGCCGAAGCCCGGATCGTGCGCGACGGGGATGGGCTTGATGGTGCGATGGCGGTCCGGGTGGACATCGTCGCGGCCGACGGCAACCAGGCCGGGTTCGCGGAGGCGCGCGTGGCACGGCGCACGACCGGCACGGGCCGGGACCTGCGGGGTGCGCTTTACGACTTCACGAAGCAAATGCTGGACGACATGAACGTCGAGCTCGAATTCCAGCTCCGCCGTTCGCTGAAGGACTACTTGCAGACGACCACGACGGCGCCGCCGCCCGCGGCCGTCCAGCGGCAGGATCTCGGCGCGCCGTCCACCCCGGTCCCTTAGACACTCGGGCTTCGCCCGGGAATGACAGACTCAGGCGCCGAATTTGCCCAGTTGCGCGAGGATTTCCGCCTCGGTGAGGATCTGCGGCAGCACCGTCGGCTGCGCCTCGCCCGGCGCGTAGAGGAGATAGAGCGGAACGCCGTCGCGTGCCTGGTCGTGCAGGTAGGCGGTGATCGCCGGGTCGCCCCGCGTCCAGTCACCCTTCAGATAGGCGACATGATGGTCGGCGAACGCCTTACGCACCGCAGCGGGTGACAGGGCGACCCGCTCGTTGACGAGGCAGGTGACGCACCAGGCCGCGGTCAGGTTGACGAATACGGGCCGGCCCTCGGCCCGCAACGACGCCAGCTTGCCGGGGGTGAACGCCTCTGCCGCCTCGCTGGCCGCCAGCTCCACCGGCCGCGCCCCGCCCAGCCAAGGCAACAGCGCGACCGCTGCGACGGCCGCCAGCATCGCGGCAACCTGCCCCAGCCGCCGCCCGGAGCCTTGCGCGGCGCCGAACGCCCAAGCGGCGAAAGCGACCAGAACCAATGCGGAGAGCGTGACCAGGACGCCGTCCGGCCCCGCTTGCAGGCTGACGACCCATACGAGCCAGACCGAGGCGGCGTACATTGGGAACGCCAGTAGGTTTCGCAGCACCTCCATCCACGCACCGGGCCGCGGCAGCGGGCCGGCCAGGCGCGGCGCGAGGGCGAGCAGGGCATAGGGCGAGGCCAGACCGGCGCCCATCGCCAGGAACGTCGCGACCAACACCATCGGCGGTGCCGCAAGCCCCGCGGCGACGGCCGCCCCCATGAACGGCGCCGTGCAGGGCGTGGCGACCACGACGGCCAACAGGCCGGTGAAGAAGCTCCCCGCATGACCCCGCCGCGCCGCCAGGCCCTGCCCTGCCCCGGCCGCCCCGGACCCGACCGTGAAGACGCCAGACAGGTTCAATCCCACCGCGAACAGCACAACCGCCATCGCGGCGACGAACACCGGCGACTGAAACTGGAACCCCCACCCGGCCGCGCCACCGGCCGCGCGGACGGCCAGCATGACCGCGGCGAGTGCGCCGAAGGCCGCCAGGACCCCGAGCGTATAGGAAGCCGCCTCCGCCCGGACCGCCCCGCGCGCCTGCCCGGACAGGCGGGCCAAGGCCACCGCCTTCATCGCAAGCACGGGGAACACGCAGGGCATCAGGTTGAGGATCAGACCCCCGACGGCGGCGAGCGCCAGCGCCTGCCAGACCGGCGTTGCGGCCGCGATCGGGGGCCCCGGCTGGGCGGAGACCTGCAGTGCGCTCTCGTCACCCCTGGGATCTCGCAGCACGACGACGCCATCGAGCGGCGTGGCCGGGCGGAACTCGGACGCAGGCCGGAGCCGCAGGCGTACCAGACTGGGCGCGACCTCAAGCTGCTGAGGCGCCGCGTGCTCGATGACGCCCGCCGTGTCTGGGAAGAACCACGCATCCGCCACGGTCCCGGTGTCCAGCCCGGTGCCGGTCAGGCTCAGCGTGCCATCCGGCGCCACCCGCGCCTCGAACGGCGACGGGCGCGGCACCCGGTCCTGCGCCGAACGGATCAGCGGCGCCTGCGCAGACGCCGACACCGCGCCTGGCGGCAGATCGAGGTGGAACGCGCCCTCCTCCGGCACGCAGATCTTCTCGCACACCAGCCACGACGCCTTCAACGTCACGTCCAGCGGCCCGGTGCCGGGCGTGACCGTGACAGGAAGCACGAGATCGCCGGTGTAGCCGAAGGCCATCACCGGCCCCTCCGGGAGGCGCTGGGGGGTCGGCCACTCGACCGGGCCGGCGGCCGCGCCGGCGGGCAGCGCCCAATCGAGCAGCGGTTCGGCGCCGGCGTCGCCCGGGTTGCGCCAGTAGGTGTGCCAACCGGGCGCCATCCGCAGCCGCAGGGCGAGGTGCAGCGGCGACCCTGGCTGGGCGGTGTCGCTGTCGCTCAGCACGGTCGCCGTCACGCGCGGGCTGGCGACCGGCGCGCTCTCCGCCGCGCGCGCCGGGGCCGCTGCCAGGCCCAGCATGAGGGCGATTGCCGCTTTGCGGATCATCATCGAACCTATATCGCGTCGCATGATGTCGAGACTACCCCTGCCGTCATTGCCGGTCTCGGAGTCGCTCCCCGCCCTGCTCGAGGCCCTGTTCGCCGGCAACGCCGTCTTGGTTGCGCCGCCGGGCGCCGGCAAGACCACGGTCGTGCCCCTGGCGATGCTGGACGCGCCCTGGCTCGGGAGCGGCCGCATCCTGGTGCTCGAGCCCCGCCGCCTGGCGGCCCGGGCGGCGGCGACGCGCATGGCGAGCCTGATCGGCGAGCCGGTCGGCCAAACCGTCGGGTTTCGCACCCGCATCGAGAGCGCGGTCTCCAAGGCGACGCGGATCGAGGTCATCACCGAAGGTCTCCTGGTGCGGCGCCTCCTTGCCGACCCCGCGCTCGACGGCGTTGCCTGCGTGATCCTGGATGAGGTGCACGAGCGTTCGCTCGATGCCGACCTTGCCTTGGCGCTCTGCCTCGACCTGCAGCGGCTGCTGCGCCCGTCGCTGCGTCTGCTCGCGATGTCGGCGACGCTGGATGGCGCGCGCCTGTCGGCACTGCTGCAGGGCCCGGTAATCGAGAGCGCCGGCCGCATGTTCCCGGTTGCGGTCGAGCATGCCGGCCGCGACGGGATGGATGTGCGGGACCTGCCGGAGGCGGTTGCGCGCGCCATTCGCGGCGCGCTGGCGGCGCATGGGGGCGATATCCTGGCGTTCCTGCCCGGCATGGGCGAGATCCGGCGCGCGCAGGCCGCGCTGGCAGGATGCGGGGCGCTCGTGCTGCCGCTGCATGGAGAGCTGCCGGCGGCGGACCAGGACCTGGCGCTGCGTCCGGCCGAGGGCCGTCGGGTGGTGCTGGCGACGAGCATCGCCGAGACCTCGTTGACGGTCCCCGGGGTGCGGGTGATCGTCGACGGGGGCTGGCGGCGGACCCCGCGGCTCGATCCCGGAACCGGTTTGACCCGACTTGCGACGGTTCGGATCAGCCGTGCCGCGGCGGACCAGCGGGCGGGCCGGGCCGGGCGCGAGGGGCCGGGCGTGGCCCTCCGCCTGTGGACGGCGGCCATGCACCGCAGCCTGCCACAGCACGACCGGCCCGAAATCCTGGAGGCGGAGCTGTCGGGCCTGCTTTTGGACTGCGCTGTCTGGGGCACGTGGCCGCATGATCTGCCGTTCCAGGATCAGCCGCCGGCCGGCACGCTGGCGGCGGCGAAGGGATTGCTCGAGCTGCTCGGCGCCTTCCGCGACGGCGCCGTCACACCGCTGGGCGGGCGCATGGCGGCGCTCGGGTCCCATCCACGGCTGGCCGCCATGATGCTGGCGGCCAGCTCGGCCGGCGAGGCGGCCCGTGCGGCCGACCTCGCGGCCATCTTGGAGGAGCGGGATCCGCTGCGTGGCCGGGACGTCCCGGCCGATATCGGCCTCCGGCTCGAGGCCTTGTCCGGGCACGCGGAGGCGGACCGGGGCGCTTTGGCGCGCATCCGGCAGCAATCCGCGCAGTACCGGCGCCGCCTGCGTACCACGGCGACGCCGGACGGAGAGCCCGGCGGCCTGCTCGCGGCCGCCTACCCGGACCGGATCGCCCAGCGGCGCGAGCCTGGCAGCTTCCGCTTCAGCGGCGGCGGCGGGGCCAAGCTGCCCCGCGGCGACGCGCTCTCGACCATGCCGCTGCTGGTGGTCGCGGCGCTGGATCCGAAAGGGGCCGCGCTCATCCGGCTCGCCGCACCGCTGGACGCCGCGCGCTTGCCCGCCCATCTCGCCGCTTCCATCACCGAGACGGTGGAGAGCGGGTTCGATGCCGCGACCGGCTCCGTCCTGTCGCGGCGGCGGCGGCGGCTCGGCGCGCTCATCCTCGACGACAGGACGGTGGCGGCCGACGCGGGCGAGACCGCGGCCGTGCTGGCCGACGCCACGCTGAAGCACCCGGAGGCATTGCCGTGGACCCCGGCGGCACGCCAACTCCAGGCCAGGGCCGCCATCCTGCGCACGCTCGAGGCCGCGGTCCCCGACCTCTCGGACCGCGCGTTGGCCGCGTCCGTCCAGGAGTGGCTCGCGCCCGCCCTGGTCGGGGCGAGCCGGCTGGCGGACGTCGCACGGGTGGACCTGGCCGCGCTGCTGCGAAGCCGGCTCGGTTGGGAAGCGGCGAGGCAGGTCGACACCCTGCTGCCGACGGCGATCGATCTGCCTGGCGGCCGGGCGGCCGTGGACTACGAACAGCCGGTGCCGGTCGCGAGCGCCCGTGCGCAGCACTTTTACGGGCTGGACCAGACGCCTCGCCTTGCGGGCGGCCGGGTCCCGTTGCGGCTTGCGTTGCTGTCGCCGGCAGGACGGCCGATCGCCGTGACCGGGGACCTCGCCGGGTTCTGGCGCGGGGCGTGGGCCGATGCGCGCCGCGACATGCGCGGCCGCTATCCACGGCACGACTGGCCGGAAAACCCGGTGCCGCCAAACCCGCGTGCGCATTGAATATCAGCGCCGAAGCGCCCAATGATGCTCCATGGACATAAGCTGATGCGCAGCCCCGCCCTGTTCCTGCTGGCTTTGCTCGTCTCGGGCTGTTCGGCGCCCGCCACGTTTGCGCAGGGCCCGGCAGGGGCGGCGGCCAGAAGCGCGGCCCCCTACAGCTTTGCGCCGCTGGTCAAGCGGGTCGTCCCGGCCGTCGTGAACATTTCCGTGATCGAACAGGGATCGGAGGCCAGCGCCGATCCGGCGCCGGACTTGCGCGGCCTCCGCGACCGTCTGCGTGGCCGGCGGGACCCGGTGCTGGGCGCCGGCAGCGGGTTCATCATCGACCCGTCGGGGATCATCGTGACCAACACGCACGTCGTTGGCCGGGCGACGAAGATCGCGGTCACGCTGGCCGACGGCACGGAACTGACTGCGCGCCTGATCGGCACGGACGAGTTGACCGACATCGCCGTGATCCGTGTGAGCAGCGATGCCCCGTTGCCCTATGTGCAATGGGGCGACAGCCGGACGGTGGAGGTCGGCGACTGGATCCTGGCCGCCGGCAACCCGTTCGGGGTCGGCATCAGCGTGACGGCCGGGATCGTATCCGCGCGCGGCCGCGACATCGGCGCCGGGCCGTTCGACGACTTCCTGCAGATCGACGCACCCATCAACCCCGGCAACTCGGGCGGCCCCACCTTCAACCTCGATGGCCAGGTCATCGCCGTCAACACGGCGATCGTCTCGCCGACGGGCGGCTCGGTCGGGATCGGGTTTGCCGTTCCGAGCGAGGTCGCGGCCAAGATCGTCGGCGATCTGCGGGACAAGGGGCATATCGATCGCGGCTGGCTCGGCGTCTCGGTGCAGGACATGCCCGGCGCACGAACGGCCAACCGAGCCAACGGCGTCACGATCGCGAACATCGACCGCACCGGTCCCGCCGCGCGCGCCGGGTTGCGGCAGGGCGACCTGGTGCTGGCCGTGGACGGCCTGCACGTCGATACCGCGCAAGGGCTGATCAAGGCCGTCGCGGCGACACCGCCGGGCAATGCGGTCAAGCTGACGGTGCGACGAGGCGGCCAGAACCTCGAGATCCCCGTCACGGTCGGCCGGCGGCCGGCCGAACAGCAGCAGGGTTGAGCCTTGCGGATCCTGGTGATCGAAGACGACAAGGACGTGGCCGGCTTCGTGTTGAAGGGGCTGCGCGAGGCCGGCCATGTCGCCGAGCACGCCGATAACGGGCGGGACGGGCTGTTCATGACGGCGGGCGAGCCGTTCGATGCCATCATTCTCGACCGCATGTTGCCCGGCGGCATCGATGGCTTGCGCGTGCTCGAGACCTTGCGGGGCCAGGACAACCAGACCCCGGTGCTGTTCCTGTCGGCGATGGCGCAGGTCGACGACCGGGTCCGGGGCCTGAAGGCGGGCGGCGACGACTACCTGACGAAGCCGTTCGCGTTCAGTGAACTGCTCGCGCGCGTGGAGGCCCTGGCCCGACGGGGCCGCGGCACCGGGCCCGAGACGAAGCTGCTCGTCGGCGACCTCGAGATGGACCTGCTGTCGCGCAGCGTCCGCCGCCAGGGCCAGCGGATCGACCTGCAGCCGCGAGAGTTCCGACTGCTGGAATACCTGATGCGGCACGCGGGCCAGGTCGTCACGCGCACGATGCTCCTGGAGGGGGTGTGGGACTATCATTTCGACCCGCAGACCAACGTGATCGACGTTCACGTCAGCCGGCTGCGGCAGAAGATCGACAAGCCATATGAGACGGCCATGATCCACACGGTCCGGAGCGCCGGGTACATGCTCCGCGCCGACTGAGAGCCTGTGGCGGCGATGCCATTCCGGCAGTTCGTCCGTTCGGCTGGCGTCCGCCTGGCGTTCGGGTATGCGGCCTCGTTCAGCATCAGCGCATTGATCCTCGTGCTGGTGCTTTGGTCGACCACCGTCCGCCTGCTGAACGGCCAAGTCGACGCCGCAATCCAGGCAGATGCGCTCGGCCTGGCGGAGCGGTGGCAGGATGGGGGCCCGAAGGCCTTGCTGCAGACGATCGACGAGCGGCTGACCGGCAACGTCGACGACGACGCGATCTATCTCGTGACGGACGACAAGGGCCGGCCCGTCGTGGGCAACCTGGCGGCGTGGCCGGCCGAGGTGGCCGAGGCCGGACCGATCTACGAGATCGTCGTCCGCCGGCATGGGGCGCAGAGCCTTGCCCGGCTGCACCGGTTCGGGTTGCCGGGCCACTACTCGCTGCTGGTCGGGCGCAACGTGCAGCCCCGGGCGGCGCTGCGCGACCTGCTTGCCCGCACGCTGGCCTGGACCGTGCTCCTGATCGTGTTCTTAAGCCTGCTGGGCGGCATCGTCGTGCAACGCCTGTTCCGGCGCATGCTGTCGCACGTGTCGCAGACGGCGGCGGCGATCTCGGCCGGCGACCTGTCGCCGCGGGTGAGGCTATCCGGGCGCGGCGACGAGTTCGACCGCCTCGCCGCGACGATCAACGACATGCTCGACCGGATCAGCCGACTGATGGACGGCGTACGCGAGGTATCCAACGCGATCGCGCATGACTTGCGGACGCCGATCACCCGCGCCCGCGCGCGGCTGGAGGATGCGGCCGAGCACGCGGTGCAGCCGGGTGAGCTGCAGAGCGCCATCCATCGCGCGATCGCCGACCTCGACGGGATCACCGCCGTGTTCCAGGCGCTCCTGCGCATCAGCGAGATCGAGGCCGGCGCGCGGCGGTCGGCATTCACCTCGGTCGACCTCGACCGCTTGCTGGAGGACCTTGCAGAGCTGTACGGCGCCGTCGCGGAGGAGCGCGGGCTGACGCTGTCCGTCACCCTCCAGGGGCCGCACCGGACCCGCGGCGACCGCGAGCTGATCCAGCAGGCGGTCGCCAACCTGCTCGACAACGCGCTCAAGTTCTCACCCCCGGGTGGACGGGTAGAGCTCGCGGCACAGCGGGTCGGCGCTTCGATCTGCTTGAGCGTGCGCGACGAAGGCCCCGGGATCCCGAGCGAAGACGTCGACCGGGCGACGGACCGCTTCTTTCGCGGCGAGTCCGCACGAAGCACGCCGGGCTTCGGCCTCGGGCTGACGCTCGTGCGGGCCGTCGCCCAGCTCCACGGCGGCACTCTCACGCTGGTCCCCTGCCATCCGGGGCTCGAAGCGACGCTGAGCCTCCCGTCGGGCGACCTGGACCGGCAGGACGCGTCAGGCCGGCGGCACGCTCTCGCGGCGCCAGGTCAGCACGAGGACGTCGCGATGGGCGGGCCTGGACTCGTCGAGCGGCTGCACCGGGGTCACCCCGTGGAAGACCCGGTGATCGTCGAGCAAGGCCGCATCCATGGGCGCCTCTAGGGTGAAGCTCCCGAGGAGCGTCCGGTCCAGACCGTGGATGGTGGTGGTGCCGGACGCGATGTTCTCACGCCCGATCATCAAGACGAGCACCCAGTCGACGCCATCCTGATGCATCCCCTCCGGGGTTGGCTGGCCGGCCTGGCCGGGCCTGGCTTCGATGCGGAACTGGTGCGCTTCGACATGCCAGGCCGGGACCGGGGTCAGACCGTCGAAGAGGCCGGTGCAGAGGCGAAGGATGGCGCGGAACGCCGCGCCGTCGGCGATCTCTGGCAGCACCGGCTCGAACCAGCGCGCGATCCCGCCATTGAGGGCGTTGTAGTCCCGGCTCTGGTAGTGCGGCTGCCGCGGCTTGCGGACGACGCCGTCCACCGTGGCGTGGAAGGCGGCATGGCGCCGCTTCCGATAGCGTCCGCCGTCGGCCATGTAGGTGTCGAGCCCGAGGTCGTCCCAGCTGCGGGCGAAGACGTCCCAGCCGTCGAGGCCGGCCTGGTCCAGCGCAGCGTGCATCTCGACGCCCTCGACGAAGACGAAGCCGTCATTCCGCAGCGCGTGCGTCCACTTTGTCATGTGTCTCTTCCTCGGTCGGCGGAGTGTCGCTCAGCGCGCGATGGCTGGTGAAGGGGCTTTCGATGCCGAGCGCGTCGAAGGCCTCCTTGATGCGCCGGTTCAGCTCGCGGCCCACCGCCCAGCGGCTGGCGGGCTGGGTCTTCATCCGCACGCGCATGACCCAGGCGAGGTCGACGAATTTCTCGACGCCCATGACGTCGAGCGGCTCCAGGATCAGGTTCGCCCAGCGCGGCTCCTTGCGCATGGCGTCCGCGGCCTCCTTCACGACCGTGGTGACCCGCTCCGGCGTTTCGTTCAGCCCGACGCTGACGTCGAGCAGTGCGTAGCTGTAGTCCCGGGTTTGGTTCGTGACGGTCGTCACGGCGCTGAACGGGATGATGTGGATCGACCCGTCGAGCGCCCGCAGCCGGATGGTCCGGATCGACAGCGCCTCGACCGTGCCGGACAAGCCGCCGAGGGTGACGACGTCGCCCACCTGCATCGCGTTCTCCAGCAGGAGGAAGAGGCCGGTGATGAGATCCTGGACCAGCTTCTGCGACCCGAAGCCGACCGCGATGCCGATCACGCCGGCGCCGGCGAGCAGCGGGGCGATGTTCAGGCCGAGTTCGCTCAGGCTCGTGAGCACGACCACCAGGACGATGGTAACCAGCAGCACGGTCCGGAACATCGGCAGCAGCGTGCGCAGCCGCGCGGCCCGCGCCAACTGCGCCGAGCGTCCAAGCTGGCGGAGTTGCAGCTCGATGGCGGCGTTCACGCCCTCCCACACGACGACGGCCAGGAACATCGCGGCCGCGATCAGGATCGCCGCCGACAAAGCCCGGCCGCCCAAGCCGCTCTCCTGGAACCAGCCGATGATGCCGAAGCCCCATGCTTCGAGCAGGGCGAACCCCGTCGCGAGGCCGATCAGCCCCATGACGATCGCGCGCAGGAACGGGTAGTAGAAGACCGCACGCGCCTCGAAGCCTGGGAGGCGCGTTGCCAGGGCCGGCAAGGTCCGTGTCTTGTCCAGGCCGCCCAACAGCACGATCGCGGTGAGGCGTGCCGTGATCATCACGCCCGCGGTCACGATGAAGAAGTGGATGAGCCGAACGTAGCCGTTGCGCAGCTCGACGGCCCAGACGAGCCACAACGCCATGACGTAGAAGATGGCGATCAGGTGCCAGATGTCGGCAAGCCTGTTCAGCAGCGCCGCCCATGCGCCGCGGGCCGAGTGACGCGCCCGGATGCGCCGCGCGATGGGCTCGCGCGCCTGCAGGATCGCGACCACGACACAAACGTGCACGACCAGCGCGAACAGCTTCAGCAGCGTCTCGTAGGCCGTTCGATACATGCCGTATTGCAGGCCGACCCCGGCCACCGCGAACCCGGTGATGGCAACGATGGTGACCCGGCGGGTCCAACGGGTCAGGAACTCCGCTGCCCAATCGGATACGTGGAGCAGGCGTTGCGACGACCGGGCGGGGGAGACGAGCAGCTCCGTGACCGCGAGGATGAGGCGAGCCGTCAGGTAGCCTTGCACCACCACGAGGATCGTGCCGCGCGTCGACGCCGGCATGCCCAACCTTGTGCCGAGCAGGATATCGGCCAGGACCCCGAACAGGGCGATGGGAACAACATCGAGGATCAGGCGGCCCAACAGGTAGGGCAGCCGCCGCAGCGATCCGAGCGCCCCGGTCAGGCGGCGGGCGCGGGCGGATCGCGCGCGCTCCCCGCTTTCCTGGACCGCAGACGCATCGTCGGGCTCGGGCTCGGGCACATCCGGTGGCGGGGGTGGCGCCGGCTTGGTCTGGGCGCCCCTCGACACCGCCGCACGCATCTGCCGCAGCAGCAGCACGCCCGCCCGTTCCAAGCCGAGGCCGGCGCAGACGACGACAAGCAGTTTCCAGGCGCCGTCCAGGATCAGCGCGCGGGCGTCCGCATCGTTCAGTTGCCCGTACAGCCAGCGCCATAGCAGCGGCAGATCGTTGACCTGCTCGACCGAGGCGACCAGTTCGGCTCCGGCGTCGGACAGCGCGATACTGACCTGGCTGATCAACTCTGCCCCGAGACTGTCAGGCTCGAGAGGCAGCTTCGTCGTGGGCTGGGCCGGGGATGGCGTATCGGTGGCCTTGCCGGCCGGCGGCGCCGGGCTGCCGCCGGCCGCGGCGATCGCCTCGAGCGTCGTGACCAGTTCGGCGCGGCGCTTGTCGTCCTTGAGGACGTCGAGCGCTTGCCGGGCCTGGGCCGGGGCGAGCGTGGCGGCAGCGGGCGGCGCTGGCGGCTCCGCGCGCGGCGTCGTTTGCGGCAGCGTCTGTGCCCAGGCCGGGCCGCATAGTCCAACGACGAGTGCGGCCACCGCGATCCAGGGCAGACGGGCCCGGCGGGGCGATCGGGTCTGCATGGGGCGCGAGCAACACCCCGACCGCCAGCGAGTCAAGCCGGCAGCGCCCGCCCGGGTGCCGAGGGATGAAGGGGCACGGGATGACAACGGCGCGTTCGGTTCCACATTCTGTCTGTGATCACCGTGCTTGCCATCCTGACCGGCCTGTCGATGCTGGCGACGCTCGCGACGCTGTTTGCGGGCATGATCGGCCTTGTCCGCGGCGCCAGCAATCCCGGGCGGTCGAACGCCCTGATGCGCTGGCGCGTAATGCTGCAAGGCGTGACGGTCGGCTTGTTCGTGTTGCTGATGTTCGCAATGAGAAGCTAGCCGGTCTGACCTATGGTCTTCGGCCGAGTGCCGTTATATGGCTCGGACCAGATGATGGTTCAGCAACACGCTCGCCCACGGCTGAGGCGGGCCGACAACGGATAGAGTGGCAGCACCCATGAAAGTTCTCGTTCCGGTCAAGCGGGTGGTCGACTACAACGTCAAGGTCCGCGTGAAGGCGGACGGAACCGGGGTCGAGACCGGCGGCGTCAAGATGTCGATGAACCCGTTCGACGAGATCGCCGTCGAAGAGGCCGTGCGCCTGAAGGAGAAGGGCGTGGTCACGGAGATCGTGGCCGTCAGCATGGGCGTTCCCGCCTGTGCCGAGACGATCCGCACGGCCCTCGCCATGGGGGCGGACCGCGGCATCCTGGTCGAGACCGACGTCGAGTTGCAGCCGCTTGCGGTGGCCAAGCTGCTCAAGGCGCTGGTCGACAAGGAGCAGCCCGGGATCGTCATCATGGGCAAGCAGGCGATCGACGACGACATGAACGCCACCGGACAGATGCTGGCCGCGCTGCTCGGCTGGCCACAGGGCACCTTCGCCAGCAAGCTCATCATCGAGGGCCAGGCCGTCACGGTCACGCGGGAGATCGATGGCGGGCTCGAGACGCTCTCGCTCGACCTGCCGGCCGTGATCACCACCGACCTGCGCTTGAACGAGCCGCGTTACGCCAGCCTGCCGAATATCATGAAGGCGCGGAAGAAGCCGATCGAGACGATCAAGCCGGGGGATCTCGGGGTCGACCCGGCCCCGCGCCTGAAGTTGATCCGCGTGGCCGAGCCGGTAAAGCGGCAGGCCGGGCAGAAGGTCGGCTCGGTCGCGGACCTGGTTCAGAAACTGCGCTCAGAAGCGAAGGTGATTTAGCGATGGCCTCTCTCGTCCTTCTCGATCACGAACATGGCCTGATCAAGCAGCCCTCGCGCAGTGCCGTGATGGCGGCGAGCAAGCTGGGCGAGGTTCACGTGCTGATCGCCGGAGAGGGCGTGGACGCTGCGGCAGCGGCTGCGGCCAAGCTGCAGGGCGTGACCAAGGTGCATGTCGCGGACGGCCCTGCATTCGCGCATTCGCTGGCCGAACCGTTGGCGGCGCTGCTCGTGACGATGGCCGACCACCACGACCACATCTTCGCGGCGAGCACGGCGATCGGGAAGAACGTGATGCCGCGCGTCGCCGCCCTGCTCGACGTGCAGCCGATCAGCGACATCGCCTCGGTCGAGGGCACCGATACGTTCGTGCGTCCGATCTATGCGGGCAATGCGCTGGCGACGGTGCAGTCGAGCGATGCGAAGAAGATCATCACCGTCCGCGCCGCCAGCTTCGACCCGGTGCCGGCCGAAGGCGGCAGTGCAGTGATCGAGAAGCTGGACCTGACGCAGGGCGAGAGCCGCTCGCGGTTCGTGAGCGCCGAGCTGTCGACGAGCGAGCGGCCGGAGCTGACGGCGGCGCGGGTCGTGGTGTCCGGCGGACGGGGCATGCAGAACGGCGAGAACTTCAAGCTGCTGGAGCCGATCGCCGACCGGCTCGGGGCCGCCGTCGGCGCGTCGCGCGCGGCGGTCGATGCCGGCTACGTGCCGAACGACTACCAGGTCGGCCAGACCGGGAAGATCGTGGCGCCGGACCTGTATGTGGCGGTCGGCATTTCGGGCGCCATTCAGCACTTGGCCGGCATGAAGGACAGCAAGGTCATCGTCGCCATCAACAAGGACGAGGACGCGCCGATCTTCCAGGTGGCCGATTACGGCCTGGTGGGCGACCTGTTCACCGTCCTGCCCGAGCTTCAGGCCGAATTGGAGCGTACTGCTTGAGCATGACGGCCGCGGCCGGAGCGGCTTCGGCGATCGAGCGGCTCGGGATCATCGGGGCCGGACAGATGGGCAGCGGGATCGCGCATGTCTGTGCCCTTGTCGGGCTTTCGGTGGCGATCATCGATGCGAAGGCGGAGGCGCTCGACAAGGCACGGGCGACGATCGGCCGGAACATGGACCGCCAACTCGCAAAAGGGATGATCACCGCCGAACAGAAGCAGGCGGCGTTGGACCGGATCACGACCAGCCTCGACTACGGCGCCCTCCACGATGCCGACCTGGTCATCGAGGCGGCGACCGAGAAGGAAGAGGTCAAGCGGTCGATCTACAAGGCCGTGCTTGCGCATGTGCAGCCGGGCTGCATCCTTGCGAGCAACACCAGCAGCATCAGCATCACCCGGCTCGGCGCCAGCACCGACCGGCCCGAGCGTTTCATCGGGATGCATTTCATGAACCCGGTCCCGGTCATGAAGCTGGTGGAGGTGATCCGCGGCATCGCGACGGACGAGCCGACGTTCCAGGCCATCCAGGCGCTCGCGATCCGGCTCGGAAAGACGATTTCCGTCTCGGAGGATTTCCCGGCGTTCATCGTCAACCGGGTCCTGGTGCCGATGATCAACGAGGCTGTGTATGCCTTGTATGAAGGCGTCGGCGGCATCGCGGACATCGATACCGCCATGCGGCTCGGCGCGAACCATCCGATGGGCCCGCTGGAGCTTGCCGACTTCATCGGGCTCGATACCTGCCTGAGCATCATGCAGGTGCTGCACAACGGATTGTCTGACAGCAAGTATCGGCCATGCCCGTTGCTGGTCAAGTACGTCGAGGCGGGCTGGTATGGCCGCAAGACCGGGCGCGGATTCTACGACTACACCGTCACACCGCCCAGGCCGACTCGTTGAACATGCCGTCCCTCCCCGACCGGGGAGGGACGGCATCCACCCCGTCAGGGGCCGGTGTACTTGCCCTCGAACACGATTTCCGAAAGCGGCTTGCGCGGGCTCGGCATTTCGCGGCCTTGCAGGTAGTCCGGAAGCGTCGACTTGTCGCCCAGGCGGCCGATGGCGAACATCATCTCCACCCGATAGCCCTCGGGGAAGCCGAGCGCCTTGGCCGCGTTCTCGGTATCGAACCCGACCATCCCGTGGCTGTACCAGCCCAGCTTCTGCGCCTGCAGCGCCGCATAGCCCCAGCCCGACCCGGCATCGAGGGAGTGGCTGTACGACGGCACCGGCTCGTCCTTGCCCGGCGGAAGCATCATCCGGCTGGACGCGAGCAGCACGACGGCGGCCGCATCCTTGGCCCAGCTCTGGTTGAACTCGTTCAGCAGGCCGAACACCGCTGCCCAGGCCGGTGTGTCCCGCCGCCCATACACATACCGCCAGGGTTGCGAGTTGTAGGAACTCGGCGCCCAGCGGGCCGCCTCGAAGATGGTCATCAGCTCGGCTTCCGGGATCGCCTCGCCGGTGAACGCCCGCGGCGACCAGCGCTCCAGGAAGGCCGGATCGATCGGGTGGTCGGCCGTGCGGTTTCCGACGGTGGTCATCAGCCTAATCTCCGTTGTGACTGCCACGGTTCTATCCCAATCCGCTGCCGGCCTCGACTCACTTTTGCGGCGGCAGCGGGATGGCCGCTTATTGGCGCTTGGCGACGGGGTGGGCGAGGCTAAGCTCGGCGCATGGACACGACCAAGCGGCCCTCGGCCGACGCCTATTGGTGGACCGCCGCCCCGCTCGTCCAGCTGCCCGGCCGCGCCGTGGATCCGAATTGCGATGTGGCGATCGTCGGCGCCGGGTATACCGGCCTGTCGGCGGCGATCACGCTATGCCGGGCCGGCCGCTCGGTCCAGGTGTTCGACCGGCAGCGACCGGGCGAAGGCGCGTCGACCCGCAACGGCGGCATCACGAGCGGGAACCTGCGCCCGAGCACCGACGCTCTCGCGGCCAAGTTCGGCGCGCCAGCCGCAGCTGCGATCGCCGCCGAGGGCAAGGCCGCCCGGGAGGACCTGTATGGCTTCATCGGCACCGAGAAGATCGACTGCGACTTCGCACTGGTCGGCCGCTTTCTCGGCGCGTTTGCGGCGGCCGACTACGACCGTGTCGCCCGGGACGCGGAAGCCCTGCACAGGACACTCGGCATTGAGGCGCATGCGGTCCCGCGGGCCGGACAGCGCGCGTTCATCGGGACCGACACGTACCACGGCGGCGCCGTCCGGATGGACATCGGCGGCCTGCATCCCGCCAAGTTCTACGCCGGCATGCTGCGCGTGGCGATCGAGGCGGGGGCCGTGGTCCACGGCGAGACGGCCGTGACCGGCATCGAGCCGGACGGCGATGGCTGGCGGGTGGACACCGCGCACGGCCCGACGCGGGCGCGGGACGTGCTGACGTGCACCAACGGCTACGCCGACCAGTCCGACCGTTGGCTGCGGCGCCGGCTCGTGCCCGTCCGCAGCCGCATCATCGCAACCGCACCGCTCTCGCCCAATCTCATGGGCGAACTGATGCCGCGGCGGATGATGTACACCGAGACGCGGCAGCTGCATTACTATTATCGGCCCAGTCCGGACGGCACACGCATCCTGTTCGGAGGCCGCGACGGGACCATCAGCGGCGACCCGGCCTGGCCGACCGAGGTGCTGCGCCGCGCCATGGTGGACATCTTTCCGATCCTCGACGACACGCCGGTCGAGCATAGCTGGTTCGGCAACGTGGCGATGAACCGCGACATGATCCCCCGCATCTTCGCCCATCGCGGCAGGCGCTATGCGGCCGGGTATTGCGGCAGCGGCACGGTGTGGGCGCGCTGGGCGGGCCAGAAGGCGGCGCAGCAGATCCTGGGCGACCCGTCAGGCCAGTCGGCGCTCGATCGCCGGCCTCCGGCCGCCCTGCCCCTGTACAACGGAACGCCGTGGTTCATGCCGGCGGTGTTCGCCTGGATGACGGCCAAGGACCGGATCGCGGCACGGCAGAACCGCTGACTCCGGCGCGGCCGGTCAGCCCTCGCTTCCGAGCGACGCGGCCTGCTCCTGCTCGGTCTCGATCTCCTTGCGGGCCTGGTCCCAGAACTCGAGGTCTCCGCCGGCCGGCCGGCCGGCCTGCTCCCACAAGAAATAGGCGCGAAGCCGGATCGGCTCGAGGATGTCGTCTTTCGCCATAAGGCCTCCAGGATTGAGCACGAACGAAGCGCGCCGAGACAAGCAGGGTTGCACGCCGGCGTCAGGCTACGCCGGTGGCCGCGGGCTCCGGCCAGCCGATTTCGCTCAGGATCGCGGCCGTATGCTCCCCGACCGATGGCAAGTCGAGCCGCTGCGCCAGGCGCTCCCCGTCCATCGACAGCGGCAGCGCCGGCAAGCGGACCGCACGCCCATCGGGCAAGGTGAGCGGGACCAGACCGCCCGAAGCGCACAGATGCGGGTCGTCGAACAGCTCGGCAGGCTTGGCGATGGGCGCGAAGGGCAGCCCGAGCGCTTCGCAGCGGGCCATCAAGCTCGGCTTGTCCAGCCTGCCCAAGGCTGCCGCAACCTGCGGGATGACCCGGTCGCGCGCGGCCACGCGCTGGTTCTGGGTCGCCAGCGACGGGTCTGCGGCCAGCGACTCCAGGCCGAAGCTGGCGCAGAACACCTGCCACTGCGTGTCCGTCACCACGCCCACGAAGACCTGGCCGCCATCGGCCGTGTCGAAGATGTCGTAGACCGGCCAGGCTGGACGGCGGATGCCCATCGGCGGCGGCGGGTGGCCGCTGATGGCCGCCTGCGCCATATGCTGGGCGACCAGCACGGCATTGGTTTCGAACAGCCCGACCTGCACGTGCTTGCCGAGCCCCGTCCGATGCCGCTCCTCGACGGCCGCCAAGATGCCGAGTGCCGCGAAGGTGCCCCCCAGGATATCGTTGATGCTCGATCCGGCGCGCATGGGCTTGCCGGGCAGCCCGGTCATGTAGGCGAGCCCGCCCATCATCTGCACCACTTCGTCGAGCGCCACCCGGTGCTCGTAGGGCCCTGGGAGAAAGCCCTTGCAGCTGCAGTAGATCAGCCGAGGGTTCTCGCTTCGGAGCGTGTCGAACGAGAGACCAAGAGCGTCCAGCGCGCCGGGGCGGAAGTTCTCGATCAGCACGTCGGCCGTCGAGAGCAGGCGCTTGACCGCCGCGATGCCCTCGGCCGACTTGAGGTCGACCACCAGGCTGCGCTTGTTCCGGTTCAGCATGGCGAAGAACCCGGTCCCGGCACCCTGCAGCCGCCGCGTGTTGTCCCCGGCCGGCTTGCCGCCCACGGCGGCCGGTTCGACCTTGATGACGTCTGCGCCCAGGTCGGCCAGCGCCAGGCCGCAGCTCGGCCCCATGACCATGTGCGCGAACTCGATCACGCGCAGGCCGGCGAGTGGCGACTGGCTCATGCCGCGAGCGCCCCGGCGGCGGCGCGGAAGGTGCGCGGGATCCCGGCCCGGGCCAGGCCGCCATGCCGCGGCTCGTCTGGCAATCCCGCTGCCAGGATGGCCCGGGCCGCCAACAGCCCGTCGAGGTCGATCCCGGTTCGCATGCCCATGCTTTCCAGCATGAAGACGAGGTCCTCGGTCACGATGTTGCCGCTCGCGCCGGGCGCGTAGGGGCACCCGCCCAGCCCGGCGAGGCTGGAATCGAAGCTCCGTACGCCCTCGTCGAGCCCGGCCAGCGCGTTCGCGAGGCCCAAGCCCATCGTGTCGTGCAGGTGCAAGCCCTCGAGCCGGTCGCCGACCGCGGCCCGCACGGCCCGCACCACGCTGCGGATCTGCGCCGGATGCGCGTAGCCGACCGTGTCCGCCAGCGCGACCATCGTCGCCCCTGCCTGCACCAGGCCCGCCGCGACCTCCACCACCCGCCGCTCGGGCACGACGCCATCGATCGAGCAGCCGAAGGCGGTGCTCAGCGCGCCCTCCACCTCGAGCACGGCGCCGCTCTCGCGCACCCAGGCGACGATCCGGCCCACCTCGGCGATAGCCTCTGCCGTCGATCGGTTCGTGTTGGCCCGGCTGTGCCCCTCGCTGACGGAGACCGGGACGGACACCCGCCGTGCGCCCGCCTCAGCGGCGAGCTGGGCCCCCTTCAGGTTCGGCGCGAGGGCGACGATCGTCACCGGCAGGTGCCGTACGCCGCGGACCACCTCGCCGGTGTCGGCCATTTGCGGGATCACCCGGGCGGGCACGAAGCTGCCCACCTCGATCTCCGGCAGGCCAGCCGCCGCCAATGCCTCGATCCAGCCGATCTTGGTCGCGGTCGGCATCCGGCCATGCGCCATCTGCAACCCGTCACGGGGCCCGACCTCACACACGATGACCCGATCATCCATGGTTCAACCTCCCTGAACGCGCGGGGCGCTTCCGCGATGGACCGCGTGCAACCTCCCGTCCGCCTCTATACCGTCACCCGCTCCCGGCTTCCATGCCGCCCTGAAAGCTGTTTAGCTTGGTTGAAACCATGCAAGATACATCCATGCGCCGCATAGCCCTGGCTGCCGGGCTTTTGACCTCGATCGCGATGGTCGGGCCGAGCGCGGCGCAGCCGGCTCCGGCCGGGCCGCCCTCGGTCGGCGTCGTCAAGGCGGCCGAGCAACCGATCGTCGAGAGCAGCGAGTTCGTCGGCCGCATCCAGTCCGTCAACCGGGTCGACCTGGTTGCGCGCGTGACGGCCTTCCTGGTCCAGCGGGACTTCACGGAGGGTGCCGAGATCCATGCCGGCGATGTCCTGTACCGGCTCGAGCGTGGACCGTTCGAGGCGCAGGTCGCCGCACAGGCCGCCACCGTCGCGCAGGCGCAGGCGGTGCTGGCCAACAACACCCTGACGTTGGGGCGCGCGCAGTCGTTGCTGAACACCCCGGCCGGGCAACGCAGCGTGGTGGACGACGCGACGGCCGCGCAGCGTAGCCAGGCCGCGCTGCTTGCCAATGCGCAGGCGCAGCTGCGCCAGCAGCAGATCAACCTGGACTACACGGAGGTGAAGGCGCCGATCGACGGCAAGATCAGCCGGACGACGGTGACGGAGGGCAACGTCGTCAGCCCAAGCAGCGGCACGCTGGCGACCATCGTCAGCCAGGATCCGATGTATGTGCTGTTCCCGGTGTCGGTCCGCGCCGCGCTCGACTTGCGGGACCGGTATGCCGACAAGGGCGGGTTCGCCGCCGTCGTGGTGAAGCTTCGCCTGCCGACGGGCAAGATATACGATCAGGCCGGGACGCTTGATTACGTCGACCCCACGGTCGCACCCAACACCGACACGCTCACCTTCCGAGCGCGCGTGCCCAACCCCATCCGCGACGGCGCGAAGAGCAGCGACCCCGGCAGCCGGGAGTTGAGCGACGGCGAGTTCGTAACCGTGTCGCTGCAAGGGGTGCAGCCGATCCAGGCGATCGGCATCCCCCGCGCTGCGATCCTGTCGGACCAGCAGGGTGAGTATGTCTGGGTGGTGGGCGACGGCAACAAGACCGAACAGCGGCGGGTGCAACTAGGGCAGAGCACGCCGGAGACGGCCGTGATCGCCTCGGGTCTGAAGGCGGGCGAGACCGTCGTCGTCGACGGCGTGCAGCGCGCCCGTCCGGGCATCGTCGTCGCTCCGGCGCCGGCCGCACCGGGCCCGTCCATGCCGGCTCAGGCGCCGCGGAACTGACAGCGTGATCTCCGCCGTCTTCGTCGACCGGCCGCGGCTCGCGGTCGTCATCGCGATCATCCTGACCATCGCGGGCGCGCTGTCGATGCTGCGCATCCCGGTCGCGCAGTTCCCCGACATCGTGCCGCCGCAGGTGCAGGTGACCACGACCTATCCCGGCGCGTCCGCGTCCGTGGTGGAGGCGACGGTGGCGCAGCCGCTCGAGGCGCAGGTCAACGGCGCCGACCACATGATCTACATGAAGTCGAACTCGGCCAATGACGGCAGCTACGGGCTGACCGTCTCGTTCGAGCTCGGCACCAACCCCGACATCAACACCGTCAACGTGAACAACCGCGTCCAGGCCGCCTTGTCGCGCCTGCCGCCCGAGGTTCAGCGCCAGGGTGTGACGGTGCAGAAGCGCTCCTCGGCGATCCTCGAGTTCCTGGCCTTCTCCAGCGAGGGCGCCAAGCAGAACCCGCTGTTCATCTCGAACTACGTGACGATCAACGTGCTCGACACGCTGAGCCGGGTGAGCGGCGTCGGCCAGGCGTCCTTGTTCGGGCCGCTGAACTACTCGATGCGGATCTGGTTCGACACCAACCGCCTGATCAGCCTCAACCTCGCGCCCAGCGACGTAATCACTGCGATCCAGGCGCAGAACGTGCAGGCGCCGGTGGGCCGGGTCGGCGCCCGCCCCACCAGCAACGACACGCAGTTCCAGATCAACCTGCAGACCAAGGGGCGTCTGACGACTCCGGACGAGTTCGGCGCGATCGTGATCCGGGCCAACGCCGACGGGTCCGTGCTGCGTGTGCGCGACGTCGCCCGCGTCGAGCTCGGCGCGGCCACGGAGGACAGCGAGAGCCGGCTGAACGGAGACCCGGCGGTCACCGTCGGCGTCTATCTCTCGCCCGGCGCCAACGCCGTCCAGACGAGCCAGCGTATCCAGGCCGCGCTCGACAACCTGCAGACCCGCTTCCCCGAGGGGCTGAAGTCGACCGTGTTCTACAACAGCTCGACCTTCGTCAGCGACACGATCGCCGAGGTGATCAAGACGCTCGCCGAAGCATTCGTGCTGGTCGTGCTGGTCGTGTTCATGTTCCTCGGCAGCTTCCGGGCCACCATCATTCCGACGATCGCGGTCCCGGTCAGCCTGATCGCGACCTTCGCCGTGCTGCTCGCGATCGGCTACTCGGCCAACACGGTCTCCCTCCTGGCGATGGTGCTCGCGATCGGCATCGTCGTGGACGACGCGATCGTGGTCGTCGAGAACGTCGAGCGGGTGATGGAGGAGGAGCCGGACCTCTCGCCGCAGGACGCGACGAAGAAGGCGATGGCGCAGATCACCGCGCCGATCGTCGCCATCACGCTCGTGCTGCTGTCCGTGTTCGTGCCGATCGGGTTCATTCCGGGCATCTCCGGCACGCTGTTCAAGCAGTTCGCGGTGACGATATCGGTCGCGATGCTGATCTCGGCGATCAACGCGCTGACCCTCTCGCCCGCGCTGTGCGGCGTGTTCCTGCGCCACACCGGGGCCAAGCGCGGCATCATGGGCCGGGTCATGCGCGGCATCGATTGGGTTCGCGACGGCTACGCCCGGCTGGTGGCCAGGCTCGTCCGGTTCGCGATCCTGGCGATCGTGCTCGTCGTCGCGTTCGGCGCCGGCGTGTTCGCGCTCAGCACCCGCACGCCGACGGGCTTCCTGCCCGAAGAGGATCAGGGCGCCTTCTTCGTGGCCGTCCAGTTGCCCGACGCAGCCAGCGTGACCCGGACGCGGGGCGTGGTCGAGCGGGTGGAGGCGGTGGCCAAGACGATCCCGCAGATCGAGAACGTGCTGTCGATCGTCGGCTTCTCGCTGCTGGACTCGGGCAACCAGTCCAACTCCGCATTCCTGGTCATGCGGATGAAGCCGTTCGCCGACCGGCCTGCCACGGCGGACAAGGTGCAGGCGTTGATCGGCCGCATGTTCGGCGGCGTGCAGTCCATCCGCTCGGCCATCATCTTCCCGTTCAACCTGCCGCCCATCATCGGCCTGTCGACGGGCGGCGGCTTCGAATACCAGCTGCAGAACCTCGAGGGCCGCGAGCCCGCCGAGATGGGCGGCGTGCTGAACGGGCTTCTGGCCAGTGCCAACCAGGACCCGGCGCTCGCCCGCGTGTTCAGCACCTTCAGCGCGACGACGCCGTCGATCTACCTCGACATCGACCGTGACAAGGCCCAGGCGCTCGGGCTGTCGATCAGCGACGTGTTCACCGCGCTGCAGGCGACGCTCGGCGGGATCTACATCAACGACTTCAACCTGTTCGGGCGGACCTGGCAGGTCAACATCGAGGGCGACGCCGCCGACCGGACGGATGTGTCGGCGATCTGGCGCATCTACGTCCGCAACCGCCTGGGGACGATGGTGCCGCTGCGCAGCATCGCCGACGCGCGCATCGTGCTCGGCCCGCAGACGATCAGCCGGTACAACAACTACCGCTCCATCACCATCCAGGGCACGCCGAAGCCCGGCGTCTCGTCCGGCGCGGCGCTTGCCGCGATGGCGCATGTCAGCGGGACGACCTTGCCGCCGGGCTACTCGTTCGAATGGACCGGCACGGCGTTCCAGGAGGTGCAGGCATCGGGCCAGACCGGATCGATCCTCGCACTCGCGATCCTGTTCGCCTATTTGTTCCTCGTCGCGCTGTATGAGAGCTGGGTGATCCCGGTGCCGGTGCTGCTATCGGTCACGGTCGGCATCCTGGGATCGTTCATCGGCCTGCTCGTCACCGGCCTGGCGCTCGATCTCTACGCTCAGATCGGCCTCGTGGTCTTGATCGCGCTGGCGGCCAAGAACGGCATCCTGATCGTCGAGTTCGCCAAGGACCAGCGCGAGCGGGGCAAGTCGATCGCCGAGGCCGCCCGCCTGGGGGCGCAGACGCGGTTCCGGGCCGTGATGATGACGTCGATCGCGTTCATCCTCGGCCTGGTTCCGCTGGTGACGGCCAACGGCGCTGCGCAGGTGAGCCGCCGCGCGGTCGGCACGCCCGTGTTTGCGGGAATGCTGGCGGCCAGCTCGATCGGCATCTTCCTGATCCCAATGCTCTATGTCGTGTTCCAGACGATGCGCGAGCGGGTGACGCGGAAGCCGGCGCCGACGGCGGCCATGCCCGACCGCGCACCGTGACGACAGCCGCCCCCTGACGCGCGCCTGCCCAAGCCTCGTCACAAGCCTCGTCCCAAGCCTCATCCCGGTGCCGCATTGACCTTTGCCGACGCCCCCGCACATGTTCGCAACACAATTCAAGGAGCCGCCCCATGACCAAGTTCGGTGTCGCTCAGTCCGTACGCCGCGTCGAAGACCCGCGCCTGCTGCTGGGAAACGGCCGGTATACCGATGACGTGTCCCTGCCCGGCGAGGCGCACGCGATCGTCTTGCGCAGCCCGCACGCATCCGCCCGGATCATCTCGGTCGACACCGTTGCGGCCAAGACGATCCCTGGTGTGCTCGGGGTCTATACAGGCGCCGACCTGGAGGCCGACGGCATCGGGGGCATTCCCTGCGCGATCCCGCTCAAGAGCAAGGATGGCAGCCCGCGGGCGAATGTGCCGCACCCGGTACTCGCGGTCGGCATGGTTCGCCACGTCGGCGACCCGGTCGCGCTGATCGTCGCCGAGACGTCGCAGGCTGCGCGGGACGCCGCCGAGGCGGTGTTCGTCGATTACGACATCCAGCCCAGCGTCACCGACCTGGGTGCCGCGATGGACGCGGACCAGCCGGCCGTCTGGCCCGAGGTCAAGAACAACGTCTGCTTCGATTGGGAGGTGGGCGACAAGGCCCACACCGATGCCTTGTTCGCCGAAGCCGCGCACGTCGCCCGGCTCACGGTCGTGAACAACCGCATCATCGTCAACAGCATGGAGGCTCGCGCCGCGATCGCAGCCTACGACGCCGCCACTGCCCGCTGGACGCTGACGACCAACACGCAGGGCGGGTGGGGCATCAAGGGTATGCTGGCGCAAGCCGTCTTCAAGGTGCCGGCCGAGAGCTTCCGCATCGTCACCCCCGACGTGGGCGGCGGCTTTGGCATGAAGCTGTTCCTGTATGCCGAGCACGCGATGGTCTGCTACGCGGCGCGCAAGCTAGGCCGCGCGGTGAAGTGGACCAGCGAGCGCAGCGAGGCGTTCCTGTCCGACACGCACGGCCGCGACAACATCACCCAGGCCGAGATGGCGCTCGACAAGGACGGCACGTTCTTGGCGCTGCGCACCCGCAACGTCGCCAATATGGGTGCCTATCTGAGCAACTACGCGCCGTTCATCCCGACCGGCGCCGGCACGAAGGTCCTGGCCAGCGTCTACGGCTTCCAGGCGATCCACGCGAACGTGCTGGGCGTGTTCACCAACACGGTGCCGGTGGACGCCTACCGCGGCGCGGGCCGGCCGGAGAGCAACTACGTCGTGGAGCGGCTGATCGACTCCGCCGCGCGCGAGATCGGCATGGACCGCGTCGAGATCCGGAGGCGGAACATGGTGACGCCGGCTGCGATGCCGTACCGTACTGCCATGAACCAGACGTATGACAGTGGCGATTTCGGCCGTGTGCTCGATGCGGCGCTGGCGAAGATGGACTGGGCCGGGTTCGAGGGCCGCCGGGCGGCCGCGAAGGCGCGCGGCAAGGTCCGGGGCATCGGCATGGCCTACTATCTCGAGGCGACGGGCGGGGCCGATAGCGAACGCGCCGAGATCCGGTTTGCCGAGGACGGCTTCGTCGACGTGTTCGTGGGCACACAAAGCACCGGACAGGGGCACGAGACGGCCTACGTGCAGTTGATGGTCGACCAGCTCGGCATCGACGGCGACAAGATCCGGATCCGGCAGGGTGACACCGACGCCATTCCGACCGGGGGCGGGACAGGCGGCGCGCGGAGCCTCTATTCCGAGGGCCAGGCCATCCTGGTCACGGCGGCGAGCGTCATCGGCAAGGGCAAGCAGGCAGCCTCCGAGGCGCTCGAGGCAGCCGTCGCCGACATCGTGTTCGAGGACGGGCGGTTCAGCATCGCCGGGACGGACCGGGCCATGGACATCCTGGCCCTCGCCGCGCACCAGCGCGGCCGTGATGGCGCGACCCAGCTGGATGCGGCCGAGGTCGCGCAGATCGGCGTGCACACCTTCCCCAACGGCTGCCACATGGCCGAGGTCGAGGTCGATCCGGACACGGGATCGATCGAGGTGGTGCGCTACATCGTGTGCGACGACGTCGGCAAGGCGGTGAACCCGATGATCGTGCGCGGCCAGGTGCATGGCGGCGTCGCGCAAGGCTTCGGCCAGGCCGTGATGGAGCGGACCGCCTACGACCCGTCATCGGGCCAGCTCCTGTCCGGCTCGTTGATGGATTACGCGCTGCCGCGGGCGTCAGACCTGCCGGACATCGAGGTGGACCTGATCGAGGTGCCGTGCGCTAGCAACCCGCTGGGCGTGAAGGGTGCGGGGGAGGCCGGGGCCGTCGGCAGCCCGCCGGCGGTGATCAACGCGCTGGTTGACGCGCTGAACGGCAAGGCGGTCGACATGCCGGCGACCCCGGAGCGGGTGTGGAAGCTGTTGCAGGCCGCCTGATGCCGGATTTGGCCGAGCCGGGCATGGCAGAGTCTGGCTTGGCCGCCGGGCTCGGCCGGCGCTACCGTGACGCGGCGCCCGACGTTGCCGCGTGGAGCCCAGCGATCGACCTGCTGCTGCAGCACCGGTCGGTTCGGGCTTACGCAGACCGTCCGCTCCCGCCTGGAACGCTCGAGTCGCTCGTCGCGGCTGCGCAATCGGCCGCGACGTCCAGCAATCTGCAGACCTGGAGCGTGATCGCCGTTGAGGACCGGGCCCGTCGTGACCGGCTGTCCGCTTTCGCCGGGGGTCAGCAACACATCCGGCAGGCCCCGCTCTTCCTGGTCTGGCTGGCCGACCTGTCGCGGGCGGGGCGGATCGGGGACGCCGCCGGGCGGTCGATGGAGGCGCTGCCGTATCTGGAAACGTTCCTGGTTGCCGTGATCGACGCGGCGCTTGCAGCCCAGAATGCGGCAGTGGCGGCCGAATCCCTAGGCCTCGGGACTGTCTATATCGGTGCGATGCGGAACCATCCGGAGGCGGTCGCGGCCGAGCTTGGGCTGCCGCCCCAAACGATGGCCGTGTTCGGCCTGTGCGTCGGCTTTGCCGACCCGGCTGCCACGGCCGCCGCAGTCAAGCCACGCCTGCCGCAGCCGGTCGTCCTGCACCGCGAACGCTACGGCGCAGATTTGGAACGGGGCCACCTGGCAGCCTACGATGCGAGCTTGCGCGCCTTCCAGTCGGAGCAGTCGATGGCCGGGCAGGGGTGGACCGAGCTGGTCGAGAACCGGCTTGGGCCGGTGAAGGCCATGAGCGGGCGCGACCATCTTCGTGCCGCAATCGTGGCGCTTGGCTTCGGCCTGAGATAGTGTCGCTTACCTACGTTTAACCAATTCGATCATATGCTGACACCTTCGGGGGGGGTGGGCATGGTCAACTGCCGCTCCGTCGAGATGTCGAACGCATCCCGCGTTCCGATGCGCTTGCGAGGACGTCGAATGCAGTTTCAAGGATCCGAAGCGGTGCTGGAGTTCCCGGCCGCTGCCGCTGGAACGCACCTCATGGAGGCGGACGTGCGGCGCGCGCTGGATGTTGGCCTGTTCCGCATCCATTGGCAGCCGATCGTGAGCTGCGCATCGGGCGAGCTGCGTGGGTTCGAGGCGTTGATCCGGTGGGACCGGCCGGGCTATGGCCGCGTGCCGCCGTCGGAGTTCGTGCCGGTGCTGGAGCGGCTCGGTCTCTACCGCAAGCTCGATCGTTGGGTGCTGCAGTCGGCGTGCGAAGCGGCGGCGCGTTGGCCGTCGCACCTGCGGGCAGCGATCAACGTGTCGGCCTGCTGGTTCGACAACTCGGGCTTGACGGCGATGGTCGCGGCCGCGCTGGAGGAGAGCAAGATCGACCCTGGCCGGCTCGAGCTCGAAGTGTCCGAGGCGGTGATCATCGCCAGCAAGACGGCGGCCGCGGCGGAGTTGGCGCGGATCAAGTCCTTGGGCGTGCGGCTGTCGCTCGATGATTTCGGAACCGGCTATGCCACCCTCGGCTACTTGCAGGAGATGCCGTTCGACAAGCTCAAACTCGACCAATCCTTCGTCCGCCGCCTGGGCGAGTGCCGCCGGACCGAGGCGATCGTCCGCGCGGTGCTGCAGCTGGGCTCGGGCCTCGGCATGACGATCTGTGCCGAGGGTGTCGAACGCCAGGACCAGCTGTCGATCCTGCAGGCGTACGGGTGCGACGAGGTGCAGGGCTATCTGATCGGCTATCCGGAGCGTGCCCTACCGGACCTGCTTGACTTCTACGACCGGCTCGACGAGAGCCTGATGTTCATGCCCCCGAAGGCGTCGTAGCCGCGCCGGCAAGTCCGGGGCGGGCGGCCGCCGACGCGATCGCCTCCTCCCAGCGCGGAGCTAGCGACTCTGCCGTATAGAGGCCGGCCTGGCGGAACCCGCGGTCGCGCATGTCCGCCAGGACACCCTCTTCCCGGGGCAACTCGGCAAGCTCGGCCATCACCCGCGCCAACGCCTCCTCGTCATAGGGATCGGCATACGCCGCCGCGTCGCCATAGACCCATCGATGCACGGGTATGTCAGACGCGATCACCGGCGTGCCGCAGGCCATCGCCTCCACGCCCGAATAATCGAATCCCTCGGCCCGGCTCGGCGCGACGACGCAGTGCGCCATCGAGTACAGGATGCGCAACTCGGACAGCGGCACGCCGACGACGTGGAACGCGCCCTCCCGCACGAGCAGCTTCAACTCGGCCAACTCCGCGTCCGACCGCCAGCCCGGGTTGGCCACGACCAGGAGCTGCAGAGGCTCGGCCGAGATCTGGCGCGCGATCTCGAAGGCGCGGAACAGCTTCAGGTAGTTCTTCCGCGGCTCCAGGGTCGAGACTGCCATGAACAGCCTCGGCATGACCGCCGGCGGCCGCTGCGCCGGCGCCGCCGTCACCGGACTGGCCCGGCGCGCCAGGATCGTTCGTAGCTCGCGCTCCGGTCGGACGTCGGGATAGTAGCCCGGCGCGATCGTCACCGGAATGGTATGGACCCGCTGCTCCGCCTCCGGGAACAGGCGGAGCAGGTCGCCCCGCACAGGCTCGCTGTCGCAATAGAAGATCGCACCATCCTCCATGTTCCGCTGCAGCATGCGCCCGTGACTGAGCGCATGGGGCCAGGGCTCACCGATCGTGTGCGGGCTCAGCAAAGGCAGCGCGTCATAGTAACGGATCAGCATGGCCGTGCCCGGCGAAAGCTTGTAAGGGGACACGGTCGCGCCGAAGAACACGCTCCAACCCTCCGTTTCGACCCGGCGCTGGAAGATCCGCGGCAGCAGGCTGAGCGACCGGGCATATTCGTGGCCCATCTCCGTCGCGAAATATTCCGCCCGCTGCAGGATGGCCCGCGCGTCGGCGGTGAAGCTGCGCTCGAACAGCTTGGTCCACAGGAAGTCTTCGAACAGAACCGAGTCGATCTTCAGGTCAAGGCGCTCGCGCCGGAACGCTTCGGTGACGGCCAGATAGGGCCTGAACAGGCGCCGCTGCATGAAGCCTGGCAGCAATCGCATGAGGGTTCCGAGGTGCTGCCGCTTGGTGTCCTGGCTGATGAGCACCTGCGTCTGGGCCACGACCTGCTCGAACGGCGTCTCGGCCGTCACGCGGCGGGAGGTGAAATGGATGCCGGAGGCCATGCCGCCGAACCGGCGCAGCGGCAGTTCGGAGAAGATCTTGAACAGAAGACGGGTTTCCTGCGGGATTCCCGCGAACCCTTCGTAGCACGGCCGCAAGTCCATCAGCAGTGAGGTCGAAGACAAGCCGGCGGCGGTCATGCAGAACGGTACTCAAACAAAGCGCCGGTTCCGATCACCGTCTCTCGCTCCGGTGCAGGCGCGGAGCAAACTGGCGGACCCGAGACGATTCGAACGTCCGGCCTTTGCCTTCGGAGGGCAACGCTCTATCCAGCTGAGCTACGGGTCCGTTGGACCTCTACTACCCGCTCCGCCCGCCTCTGCCAAGCGCCGCCGACGCTGCCCACACGCTGCCCTTGGTTCGCCTCAGTGATCGTTTGCCTGCCATGCGGCGGCGGAGAGGTCGGCGCCCGAGGGCAGCCAGCCATCCGGGTCCTGCATCCACGCCAGGATATCGCCCGTGGGCGCCGCGCGGGCGTTGTCGCGCAGCAGCAGGTGGTAGCCGTGCGGATAGGCTGCACGCCGCACCCCGGCCGGCATGCGCGCCCAGGCCCGGCCCATGGCCTCCGCCGGCACCAGCGTGTCGTGTTCGCCATACAGCACCAGCATCCGGCCATGCAGGCGGGGCGCCGCGTCCTGCGCCGCATCCATCAGGTCCGTCAGCCCGCGCAGCGCATCGAACCGGGTCCGCCGGATCGTCAGCGGGTCCTGCGCCAGGCGGATCAAGGCCGCCCTGTTATCGCTGGCCCTCACCTTGAGCGGCACCTCGGCGCCCGTGACGCTCAGCCCCGGCGCGAGGCCCGAGACCAGCCACAGGCCTCCGCTGATCGCCGGGCCCATCTGCCGCCGCCCCCACACCGCCGGGGACAGGAGGATCCAGCCATCTAACCGGGGCGCGCCATCCTGCGCGGCGAGTGTCATCAGCACGGCGCCTCCCATGCTCTCGCCCATCGCAAAGAGCGGGACACCCGGGTAGCGCGCGCGCAGCAGGCCGATCATAGCGGCCGCATCGTCGGCCAGGACGCTCGTACCAGGCCAGGACCCGCGCCCGGGGGCGGCGCCGAAGCCGCGCTGGTCCGGTGCGAACACCGCGACACCTGCGGCAGCGAACGCCGGGGCCGGGATCTCCCAGGCGTCCCGGCTGTCATCGAACCCGTGCAGCGCCAGCACGACGGCCCGCGGCAACGGCCCTGGCAGGCCATCCGGCAGCCACACCCTGACTGGCAGCCGCGCCCCGTCCGGCATCGTGAACACGGTGTCGGACTGCAATGCCGAAGCAGGCAGCGGCGCCAGCGGCACGCCGTACCGCGGCAGGGTGCACGAGGCCAGGGTGACGAGCAGGACGCCGAGACGAAGGAGGGTCAGCGCGGTTGAACTCACGGCGCACAGGGGTATCATCACGCCCATCCAATTCCAACGGGAACCGCATGCCCTTCGGCGCCGACACGCCCACCCCTCAACTCGGCCTGACCGAGACGCTGCATGTCGACAGCCGCACCGTCGCCTGCGACGGCGGCGACGGGCCGCTCGGGCATCCCCGGGTCTGGCTGCATATCGACGGGCGGCAGACGTTTTGCCCCTGGTGCTCCCGCATCTTCGTCCTGAACGAAGGCGCCGGCGAAGACGAGCACTAGCGTGCCAGACGCCGGGACACACGCCGGGCCACACGCCGGGCCCGCCCCCGAGCCCGCTGCCCACCTCGTCCTGATCGACGGTTCAGGGTTCATCTTCCGCGCCTTCCACGCGCTGCCGCCGATGAGTCGCGCCGACGGGACGCCGGTCAATGCCGTGTTCGGCTTCACCAACATGCTGGCGCGTCTGCTGCAGAACCATGAAGGCACGCACATCGCCGTCATCTTCGACGCCGGGCGCACGACGTTCCGCAACGACCTGTACAGCCAATACAAGGCGCACCGCCCAGACCCGCCCGACGAGCTGATCCCGCAATTCGCCCTCGTCCGCGATGCGACCGCCGCATTCGGCGTGCCCGCCATCGAGCTCGCCACCTGGGAGGCCGACGACCTCATCGCCAGCTACGCCTGCGCCGCGACCGCCGCGGGCTGGCGAACCACCATCGTCTCCTCCGACAAGGACCTGATGCAGCTCGTCGACGATCGGGTGACGATGCAGGACCCTATCAAGCAGAAGCCGATCGGTGCGGCCGAGGTGATGGAGAAGTTCGGCGTGCCGCCGGGCCAGGTGGTCGAGGTCCAGGCCCTCATGGGGGACAGCGTCGACAACGTGCCGGGCGTACCCGGGATCGGCCCCAAGACCGCATCGCAGCTGATCCAGGAGTTCGGGTCCGTCGACGCCGTGCTCGCGGCCGCGCCGGCCATGAAGCCCGGCAAGCGGCGCGACATGCTGATCGCCCATGCGGACGCGGCCCGCATCAGCCGCAAGCTGGTGGAGCTGTCTTGCGACGTGCCGCTGCCGGTGCCGCTCGACGACCTGGCGGCGAAGGAGCCCGATCGATCGGCCCTGGTGGCCTGGCTGCACGCGATGGGCTTCCGCAGCACCGCCATCCGGCTCGGCATGGAGGGCCAGGCGCCGCCGCCATCGCCGGAGCCGGCCGAGTTCGCGGAACGGCCGGAGCAACCGCCCTTCGGCCCCTACGAGACGGTCACCGACGCCGGCCGACTCGCCGCCTGGATCGCCCTGGCCCGCACGAGCGGGACGGTCGCCGTCGCTCTGGCCACCGATGGGCCGCGGACGATGCAGGCGAGCCTCGTCGGGCTCGCGCTCGCCACCGGGCCCGGTCACGCCTGTTATGTCCCGCTGCGCCACATGCCGCCCGTCGGCGCCCAGCTGGCGCTCGATGCCCCCGGGCTCGATCGTCCGGCGCCCGACGCGCCCCCGCCGCCTCTGCAGCAGATCGACGCCGGCGTCGCGCTCGAGGCGCTGCGGCCGCTGCTGCAGGACCGTGCGGTCCTGAAGATCATGCACGAGGCCAAGGACGGCCTGATGGTGCTCGACCACGCCGGGCTTCCGGGTGCCGGGCCCGTCGATTGCACCATGCTGATCTCCTACGCCCAGGGAACCGGTGCCCATGGGCACGGCCTGGACGAGGCGTCGTTCCGCAACCTCGGTCACAAACCCTCAAGCCTGGACAGCATCACCGGCACGGGGCGCAGCCGGCTGCCGATGGCGCAGGTGCCCCCCGACCGGGCGACCGCCTACGCGGCCGAGCAGGCCGATGTCGCGTTCCGCCTGTGGCACGCGCTCCGCCCCCGGCTGCGCCAGGCGAAAAGCCTTGCCCTGTATGAACAGATGGAGCGGCGGCTCGTGCCCGTCCTGCTCGGCATGGAGCAGGCCGGCATCAAGGTCGACGAGGCCGAGCTGCGCCGCATGTCGGCCGACTTCGCCGAGCGCATGACCGTGATCGAGGCCGAGATCCACACCCTTGCCGGCCGGCCCTTCAATCTCGGCAGCCCCAAGGTGCTCGGCGAGATCCTGTTCGACGAGATGAAGCTGCCCGGCGCCAAGCGCATGTCCGCCTCCGGCACATGGAGCACGGACGTGACCGTGCTGCAGACATTGGCCGACCAAGGCCACGCTCTGCCCGCCCGGATCATCGACTGGCGCCAGCTCAGCAAGCTGCGCAACACCTACACCGAGGCGCTGGTCGCCGAGATCAACCCGCGCACCGGCCGCGTGCACACGAACTACGCCCAGGCGGTCGCCAGCACCGGGCGCCTGTCGAGCAACGACCCCAACCTGCAGAACATCCCGATCCGCACGGAGGAAGGCGCCCGCATCCGCAAGGCCTTCATCGCCGAACCCGGCCACGTGCTGGTCAGCTGCGACTACAGCCAGATCGAGCTGCGCCTGCTGGCCCACATGGCCGACATCCCGCCGCTGAAGGAGGCGTTCGCGACCGGCCAGGACATCCATGCCCGCACCGCGTCGGAGGTCTTCGGCGTGCCGATGGCGGACATGGACGCGTCGACCCGGCGCCGGGCCAAGGCCATCAACTTCGGCATCATCTACGGCATCAGCGCCTTCGGCCTCGCCCGCCAGCTCTCGATCGAGCCGGGCGAGGCCAAGCTCTACATCGACGCCTATTTCGAGCGCTATCCCGGCATCCGCGCCTTCATGGAGCGCACGAAGGAGGAGGCGCGCATCGATGGCTACGTCCTCACCCCGTTCGGCCGCCGCTGCTGGGTCCCGGGGATCACCGAAAAGGCGATGCAGAAACGGGCCTACGCCGAGCGACAGGCCATCAACGCCCCGTTGCAGGGGGGTGCCGCCGACATCATCAAGCGAGCCATGGTGAAGGTGCCGGCCGCGCTGCAAGCCAGCGGCCTGACGGCACGCCTGCTGCTGCAGGTGCACGACGAACTCCTGTTCGAAGCGCCCGAGGCCGAGGCCGAGGCGACCGCCGCCTTGGCCAAGCGGGTGATGGAAGGCGCCGCAGCGATCTCGGTGCCGCTGGTGGTCGAGACCGGCATCGGCCTGAACTGGGGCGCCGCGCACTGAGCGCTGCCTTCCCTAGTCCAGCACGGCACGGTCCAGTTCGACCGTTGCCGTCAGGCTTTCGGCATCGCCGGCGTGGTGGCCGACCTGAATGTCATATCGCCCGGTGGCCACGACGAAGCCGGGCGGCCCACGGTCGTAGCGGGCCAGGAGCCGCGGATCGATGTCGATCGTGACGGACCGCGCCTCGCCCGGCTGCAGCTCGATCCGGCAGAACCCGCCCAGCCTCGGCACGAAGCCATCGTCGCCGCGCCGTCCGGCATAGGCCTGGACCACGTCGGCCCCTGCCCGGCCGCCGGTATTCTCCACCGTCACCGCGACCTGCAGCCTCGGACCGGCATGGCTGACGGACAGGCCGGAGAGCCGGAACGTCGTGTAGGACACCCCGAAGCCGAACGGGAACAGCGGCGCGAACCCCTCTCGCGCATACCAGCGGTAACCCACGTCCGATCCTTCGATGTCGTATGAGACGTGGAACCGCTCATACCGGCCGGCCTGCTCGGGGTCGGCCGTCGTGGTCGCGGGATCACGCTGCCCGGGACGCGGCAGTTGCTGCTCGGACGATGGAAACGTGAGCGGCAGCCGCCCGGAGGGGTTCACCCGGCCAAACAGGATACCGGCGATCGCCGGACCGCCGCCGGAGCCCGGGTAGAACGCTGCCAGCACGGCGCCGACCTGCGGCAGCCACGGCATCGTCACTGGCCCGCCGGTCTCGAGCACCACCACGGTGCGCGGGTTCGCCGCGGCGACCGCCTCGATCAGCCGATCCTGCCGGTGCGGCAACGCCAGGCCGCTCGCATCGAGGCCCTCCGACCGCCACTCGGTTGCGAACAGCACCACGACCTGGGCGGCCCGCGCGGCCGTGGCGGCGGCAGCCACGTCCATGCCGTCGAGGTATTCGACGCGTGCGCCGGGTGCTTCGAGCTGGATGGCCGCCACAGGCGAAGGTGGGTGATACACCCTGGTCTCCCGCCGTCCGTCCGGCATCGTGACCACCTCGTGGTCGCTGCCAACTGGCGTGACCTGTGAGGAGCCGCCTCCGGAGAGCACGCCCCGGTGCGCATGGGCGCCGATGACCAGGATGACGCCCGAGCTCGCGGCGAGCGGCAGCAGCCCGTCGTTCTTGAGCAGCACGATCCCGGCCTCGGCGGCCCGCTGCACGATCCGACGATGCAACTCGAAATCGACGGCGGCACCGGGACAGGGAGGGTCGTCGATGACGCCGACCACGAACAGGCTGCGCAGGATACGCAGCACCATGTCGTCGATCCGTTCACGCGGCACGCGCCCTGCAGCGACCGCCTGCTTCAGCGCGGCACCGAAGTACGCCTCCGGATCGAGGTCCGCGGCCGACTCGACGTCCAGTCCGGCGAGCGCCGACCGGTCCGTCGAGTGCGTGCCGCCCCAATCGGACATGACCCAGCCCGGATAGCGCCACTCTCCTTTCAGCACGCGCTGGATCAGGTCGCTCTCGGACGCGTAGACGCTGTTGACGAGATTGTAGCTCGTCATCACCGCACCGGGCTGGCCCTGCTCGATCCCGATCTGGAAGGCGAGCAGGTCCGATTCGCGCATCGCCGCCTCGTCCAGGTCGGAGCTGACCACCACGCGCCCAGTCTCCTGCGCGTTCAGCACGAAGTGCTTGATCGTCGACACCACGCCCGCCGACTGGATGCCGGCGATGACCTGGCCGGCGATGACGCCGGTCAGCAGCGGATCTTCGGACACGTATTCGAAGGTTCGGCCGCCTCTCGGGTCCCGCACCAGGTTGGCGCCCCCGGCCAGCATGACGTGAAACCCGCTCGCCCGCGCCTCGCGCCCGATGACCGCGCCGGCCGACCGCGCGATCGCGGCGTCGAACGATGCGCCGAGCAGCAGCGTCGACGGCAAGGCGGTCGCGCTCTCCGCGGGCCGCACCTGGCCGGGGTTCGTCACGCCGAGCCCGGCGTCGCTCTCCTGGATCGCCAGCAGCCCGAGCCGGGGGATCGCCGGGTAGTACGCTGCGGACCCGAGCGCCCCGTCGGGCTTCGGCGCGTCCGCCGAGGGCAGTGCGATCGGTCCCGAGATCCACGCGAACTTCTCCTCGTCCGTCATCGCCGCGACGACGAGCGCGGCCCGAACCGCGGCCGGCAGGCGCGGGTCGCCCCAGGAGCGAGCCGGCGCGGGCTCCTTCGGCACGCGATGGCCTTGACGGTCCGGAGCGGGCATCATCATTGCCAGGGCCGCCCGGTTTCGCGGCCCAGCAAGCTGTCGCCGGTGGAGTTCTCGTGCATGTCGCCCTCGCTCCATCTTGCGGCCATCAATGTCTTCACCGGCGACATCCAGGGTGGCCTCGGGCCGTTCCTGTCCGCCTGGCTCGCGCAGACCGGGCATTGGACACCCGAGCGCATCGGCCTGCTGACGACATTGGTGGGCTTTGGCGGGATGGCGCTGAACATCCCTGCCGGTGTGCTGGCGGACCATACCAGCCACCCTCGTCTGCTGCTCGGCCTGTCATGCGGCGTCATCCTCGCTGGAACCATGCTGCTCATTCCAGCTCATTCGGCGTTCGCCGTTGCCGCATCGCAGCTCCTGACCGCTGCCGGCGGGACATTGCTGCTGCCGACGTTGACGCTGCTCACCCTGGGGATCGTCGGCAAGCCCCTGTTTCCGCGCCAGCAAGCCCGCAACCAGGCCTGCAACCACGCCGGGATCGTGGCGGCCGCGCTGCTTATCTACCTGACCGGTCCCGTGTTGGGCCCGGCCGCCCCTTTCCTCGTGCTGGGCAGCATGGCACTGGCGGCCATCGCCGCCGTGGCGGCCACCCCTGCTGCCGCGTTCAATGGGCGCCGGGCGCACGGGTGGCAGGAGGACGAGCCAGACGACCTGAAGCACCGGTCGCCGCTGCGCGACATGGCGCGGAACCGGCCGCTCCTCCTGCTCGGCGTCGCGCTGGCGCTGTTCAATCTCAGCAGCGGCACGATGTTGTCCCTCGTAGCGCAGCGCCTCGCCTCGAGCGGGAGGGACGCGACGGCGTGGACGTCGATCTACGTGATCACAGCCCAAGCAGTGATGATTCCGGTCGCGCTATGGGCCGGCTCGACGGCGGACCGGCGCGGACGGCGGCACCTGCTGCTGGTTGCGTGCCTGGCGCAGCCGGTGCGGGCGGTCCTGTGCAGCATGCTCGCCGACCCGGCCTGGCTGATCGGGACCGAGATCCTGGACGGCGTCGCATCGGGCCTGCTCGGCGTCGCGACGCCGATCTTGGCCGCCGACCTCACCTGGGGCACCGGCCGAACGCAGACGGCCCTGGGCGGCGTCAACACGCTGCAGGGCGCCGGCGGCGCACTCTCGGGGCTGTTCGGCGGGACGCTGGTCGGGCAGTTCGGATGGAGCAACGCGTTCCTCGTGCTGACCGTGCCCGCGCTGCTGGCCGCCGCCCTGGCATACTGCGTCGAGGAGACGCGCGACCATCCGCCACGTACGGCCGCGCCGGCGGGACGCCCGGTCTCGATCGGCTGACGGCGACCCGTCAGCGGGCTGAAGGATATCCGTCAGCGGACGGTGCGGCCGCCCACGAAGGGCCCGGGCTCGTAGCCGGGCGGCGGCGGCGGCGGCGGGCAGGCGCAGGGCTCGCCGACCGGCTTGGGATCGACGATCCGGCAGAAAAGCCGGCGCGGACCATAGGGGGTTTGCAGGCGGGCGACGCAATGCGACCCGATATCCGGGGCGTATTCACGCCGCGGATAGTAGCCGGGCGGCGGGGCGCCGTAAGGCGGCGGCCCACCATAAGAAGGCCCGACATAGGGCGGAGGCGGTGGCGGAGCGCCATAGTATTGGGCGTGGGCTGGGCCGGCAGCCAGGGCGAACGCCAGTGCAAGAAGGATCGGTCTCATGGACCGCTAATGAAACAGGCCGCCAGAAGTTGCGCCATGGCGGCCGCCCGATGGCTGATCGCGTGCTTCGCGTCCGGCGCCATCTCGCCATACGTCTGCGCCCCGTCGAGCGGCCTGAACATCGGGTCATACCCGAAGCCACGGTCGCCGCGCGGCGGCCAGACCATCTCGCCTTCGGCCCGGCCCAGGAACGTCGCGGTTTCGCCGTCGGGCCAGGCGAGACAAAGCGCGCAGACGAACCAGGCGCGGCGGTCGGCGCCGTGGCCCGCCTCTGCCCAGACCCGCTGCATGGCGGCCCGGAAATCCTTGCCCGGGCCGGCCCAGCGCGCGCTGAGCACACCCGGTGCCCCGCCCAGCGCCGCCACGCAGAACCCGCTGTCGTCAGCCAACGCCGGCGACCCCGCGGCGGTCGCCGCCACCGCCTTCAGCCGGGCGTTGCCCGCGAAGTCCGGCGCCGTCTCATCCGGCTCCGGCAGTCCCAGCTCACCGGCCGAAACCACGTCCACGGCATGGGAGCGCAGCAAGGCCGCAAGTTCCACCACCTTGCCTGGGTTGTGGGTCGCCAGCACGAGCCGGCTGCCCGGCGCGAGCCGTCGGGTCATTCGCCCAGTGCCGCCGACAGTGCCGCCGACTGTGCCGCGAACAGCATGCCGGCGCCTTGCCGGGCCAGATGCATCATCGCGGCCATGTCCGCATCGCCGAAGGGGCGTTGCTCCGCGGTCGCCTGGATCTCGACGATCCCGCCATCGGCCGTCAGCACGAAGTTCGCGTCTGCCCCGGCCGCGCTGTCCTCGGCATAGTCCAGGTCCAACACGGCCGTCCCGCCGACCAGGCCGCAACTGACCGCCGCGACCTGAGCGACGATCGGCGAACGCGCCAGCACCCGGCCGGCGACGAGCTTCTGGAACGCCAGCCGCAGCGCCACCCAGGCGCCGGTGATGCTGGCACAGCGCGTGCCGCCATCGGCGTTCAGCACGTCGCAGTCGAGTGCCACCGTCATCTCTCCCATGGCCGTCAGGTCCACGGCGGCGCGCAGGCTGCGTCCGATCAGGCGTTGGATCTCCTGCGTGCGTCCCGACTGCTTGCCGCGGGCGGCTTCCCGCTCGCCCCTGGTATGGGTCGCCCGCGGCAGCATGCCGTACTCGGCCGTGATCCATCCCCGCCCCTGCCCGCGCAGGAAGGACGGCACCCGGCCCTCGACGCTCGCCGTGCACAGCACCTCCGTCCCGCCGACCCGGATCAGGCACGAGCCCTCGGCGTGCCGCGCGAACCCGATTTCGAACGAAACCGGCCGCAACGCGGCGTCGGCGCGTCCGCCCGACCGGCCAGGCTTGGCTGAATCCGGCTGTGCTTGATCGGTCATGGGGCTGTCCTGTCGTGCGGCCGTCCCTATAACCTATTGCACCCGCCGAGGAACCCGCCGTGTCCGCTCCCGCCCCCCTCCGTCTCGCGATCATCGGCGCCGGCATCATGGGCGAGCGCATGCTGCGTGCCGCCCTCGACCACGCGCCGGATGTGGCGACCGTCGTCGCCGTGTGGGACGCGGCGCCCGCGGCCCTCGACCGGATCGCCGCGACGCTTCCGGCCTTGCCCCGCGCCGTCTCTGCCGACGCCGCGATCGAGGCGGCCGAGTGCGTGTATGTCGCGACGCCCCCCGCGACCCACATCGCCTATGCCGGCAAGGCCTTCGACGCCGGCCGCGCCGTGTTCCTGGAAAAGCCGCTCGCGACCGACGTGCCAGCCGCGCAGACCTTCGTCCGCCGCTTTGCGGACCGGCGCGCCGCCGTCAACTTCCCCTTCGCATCCAGCTTTGCCGTCGAACGCCTGCGGACCTGGCTCGCCGAGGGTGCTGCCGGACCCGCATACGCCCGGCTGGACATCGACGTCGCCTTTGCCACCTGGCCGCGGGCCTGGCAACACGCCGCCGCGGGTTGGCTCGACGCCCCGGCCGAGGGCGGCTTCACGCGGGAGGTCGTCTCGCATTTCCTGTTCCTCGCCCGCCGCCTGCTCGGCCCGCTGCAACTCGGCTCCGCCACCGTCGAGCGCCCGGCGGGCGCCACCGAACGCCGGATCGAGGCCCGGGCGCAGGCCGGCGCCGTGCCCGTTCACCTCACGGGCGCCGTCGGTGAGACGACCGCGGACGACCACAACACCTGGACCCTGCGCGGCACCGGCGCCGTCCGGCTGCGCGACTGGTCCTTGGCCGAGCGCGAACGCCCCGACGGTAGCTGGGCCACCGACCCCGACGCCGGGCCGAACGAGCGCATGCGGCCCCTGGTGCTCCGCCGCCAGCTGGAGGGCGTGGCACGCATGACGCGGGGCGAACCGCATCATCTGGCGACCTTGCAGGAGGCGTTGGAGGTGCAAGCCATCGTCGAAGCGATTCTCCATGGCGCTCCAGCCCATGCCTGAGCGCCCGCCCGGCCTGCCGCCCAGCCTGCCGCCCGGCCTCGATAACCGGTCGGCAGCCGTGTTGCGCGAGATCGTCGAACAATACGTGCAGACCGGCGAGCCCGTCGGCAGCCGCACCCTGTCGCGCCGCCTGCCCATGCCGCTCTCGCCGGCGACCATCCGCAACGTGATGGCGGACCTGACCGACGCCGGGCTGCTGTTCTCGCCGCACACCAGCGCCGGCCGGCTGCCGACGGACCGCGGGTTGCGGCTGTTCGTCGATGGCCTGCTGCAGGCCGGCAGCCTGGGCGAGGAGGAGCGCGGCACCATCTCCCGCGCGCTCGAGGCCAAGGGTCGCAGTCTGGAAGACACGCTGGCCGAGGCAAGTACGATGCTGTCCGGCCTGGCCGGCGCCGCGGGCCTGGTGCTGGCGCCGAAGTCCGAAGGCATCGTCCGCCACATCGAGTTCGTCCCGCTCGGCCCCGGGCGCGCCTTGGTGATCCTGGTCGGCGCAGACGGCCAGGTGGAGAACCGGGTCATCGAAACCCCGCCCGGCCTGCCGCCGTCGACCCTGGTCCAGGCCGGCAACTTCCTCAACGCGCGCCTGGCCGGGCTCAACCTGTCGGACCTGCGCCTGTCGGTCGCCAACGAGATGGCCGGCGACCGCCACCAGCTCGACGAGCTGACCGGGCACGTCGTCGCCGCGGGCCTCGCGACCTGGACCGGCGAGGGCCGGGGCGGGTCGCTGATCGTGCGCGGCCAGGCCAAGCTGCTGTCCGACGTCACCCAGATCGACAGCCTGCGCGCGATCCAGGCCCTGTTCGAGCGCCTGGAGACGCAGGAGACGCTGATCAAGCTGCTGGAACTGGCCGAGGCCAGCGACGGCGTGCGCATCTTCATCGGCGCGGAAAGCGGCCTGTTCGGCGCCGCGGGCGTCAGCATGGTCGTCGCCCCGGCCCGCAACGAGGCCGACCGCATCGTCGGCGCCATCGGCGTGATCGGCCCGACCCGCATCAACTACGGCCGCATCATCCCCGTCGTCGACTACACCGCCCGCGCCATGGGTCGCCTACTCGGCTGACAGCGCCACCCGCCATCACGGAACCGCCACGGGCGGCGCGCCGTAAATTGCCCCGCTACGGCCCGATCCAGGCTAGACCGCCGCATGAAGCCGCCGCAAAACCCCGTGCCGCGGGTCGCCCTCCTGCGCCGCCTCGGGCCCGGGCTCATCACCGGGGCGGCCGACGACGACCCGAGCGGCATCGCGACCTACAGCCAGGTCGGCGCACAGTTCGGCTACGCCCTTGCCTGGACCATGCTGTTCAGCTTGCCGTTCATGATCGCCATCCAGGAGATCAGCGCCCGGATCGGCTGCGTCAGCGGCCGCGGCATTGCCGAGAACCTGCGTCGCCACTACCCGCCCTGGCTCGTCTATCTCGTCGTCGGATTGCTGCTGGTGGCCAACGTGATCAACCTGGGCGCCGATCTCGGCGCGATGGGCGAGGCGCTCCGCCTCCTCGTCGGCGGCAGCGCCCGGCTCTACACGGCTGGCTTCGGCGCGTTCTGCATCGTCGCCGAGGTCTGGATCAGCTATGCCCGCTACGCTGGATTGCTGAAATGGCTGACGCTCAGCCTGTTCGCCTATATCGCCGTCGTCGTGGTCGTCCACGTGCCCTGGGGTCCCGCGCTGTTCGCGACGTTCGTACCCCACGTCACGGTCGACGCGCCGCACGCGATGGCCCTCGTCGCCGTTCTCGGCACGACCATCAGCCCCTACCTCTTCTTCTGGCAGTCGTCGATGGAGGTCGAGGACCGGTCGCGCGCCGGGGTCCTGCCACTCTGCCTGACACCCGAGCTCGCTCGCGCATCCTTTGCACGCATCCGCACCGATACGGTGCTTGGCATGGGCGTGTCGAACGCCGTCGCGATCTGCATCATCTTTGCCACCGCGGCGACCCTCAATGCCACCGGCGTCACCGACATCCAGACCTCGGCACAGGCGGCCGAGGCGCTCCGGCCCATCGCCGGCGACTTCGCATTCGCCGTGTTCGCGACCGGCATCATCGGCACCGGGCTGCTTGCGGTGCCGGTGCTGGCGGGATCGGGCGCCTATGCGCTGTCCGAGACGTTGCGATGGCGCGAAGGCCTCGGGCGCACGTTCCTCCAGGCCCGCTCCTTCTACCTGACCATCGCCGCGGCGACCCTCGTCGGCGTCGCCCTCAATTTCACGCCGGTCGACCCCGTTCGCGCCTTGTATTGGAGCGCGGTGCTCAACGGCGTGCTCGCGACCCCGGTCATGGCCGTCATCATGCTGGTCGCCCGCAACCCCAGGGTGATGGGCCGGCTGACCGTGTCCGCGTCCATGTGCGTGGCCGGCTGGATGGCCACCACCGTCATGATGATCGCCAGCGTCGCCTTCTTCGTGCTGTGACCGGCCGGTCCCGCTCGCGCCGGCAGAGGGTCGGGGCGTGATCGCCGCCGCGGCCGCCCCATATCAGCGTGTCATGCCTCCTCTCGCCCTCTACATCCACTGGCCATTCTGCCTGGCCAAATGCCCTTACTGCGACTTCAACAGCCATGTCCGCGATCGCATCGACCAGGCCCGCTTCGCCCGGGCGCTCCGCACGGAGCTCGCGTGGGAAGCCGCCCGGCTCGGCCGCCGCCCGCTCGCCTCGATCTTCTTCGGCGGCGGCACGCCGAGCCTCATGGACCCGGCCACCGTCGCCGGCCTCATCGCCGACGCGACGGCCCTGTTCGACCCGGCGCCGGACCTCGAGATCACTCTCGAAGCCAACCCCACGAGCGTCGAGCGCGACCGGCTGGAGGCGTTCCGCCAGGCCGGGGTCAACCGGGTGTCGCTCGGCGTGCAAAGCCTCGATGCGGCCGCGCTCGCCTTCCTCGGCCGCGAGCACTCCGCCGCCCAGGCCACCGACGCCCTCGCCCACGCCCGCGCGACGTTTCCACGTGTCAGCTTCGACCTGATCTATGCCCGGCCCGGCCAGGACCGCGCGGCCTGGGCGGCCGAACTCGACCAGGCGCTCGCCCTTTGCGCCGACCATCTCAGCCTCTACCAGCTCACCATCGAGCCCGGCACCGCGTTCGAGGCCCGGCATCGCCAGGGCATGATCGACCTGCCCGATGACGACCAAGCCGCCACCCTCTACCGCGACACGCTCGACACCTGCGCCCGCCACGGCCTTGATCCTTACGAGGTCAGCAACCTGGCTGCCCCGGGCGCAGAAAGCCGCCACAACCTGGCCTATTGGCGCTACCAGGACTACGCCGGCATCGGGCCGGGCGCGCACGGCCGGGTCACGCTCGGTGATCGCCTGGTCGCCACCCGCCGCCATCGCGCGCCGGAGCCGTGGGCCGAGCGCGTGGAGCGCGACGGCCATGGCAGCACGGCCGAGGACGGCATCGATGGCCAGGACCGCGCCCGCGAGATGCTGATGATGGGCCTCCGACTTGCCGAAGGCGTCGACGCTGCCCGTTTCCTGGCGCGCACCGGCCGCCCGTTGCATGAGGCGATCGACGTGGACACGCTGGACCGGGCGATCGACGCCGGCTACCTCATCCACACGCCCGGGCGCCTGGCCGCCACGCTCGAGGGGCGCCTGCGCCTCGATGCGCTGCTTGCCGCCCTCGTGCTCTGACGCGACCCATTCGACTCCGGGCGCACCAGCCAAATCCGCTTGTGCCGGCCCGCGAACCTTCCTACTTCACGCCCATGAGCACTGACCCGCAACAGACCCCCCCCGAGGCCGACGCAGCGCTCGAGAGCGACGCTCGCGGCACGGCGCACGACACGCTGCCGCCCGAGGGCCAGGCCCCGCCGGCGCTGGATGCCGAGGCGCAGATCGCCCTGCTGACCGCCGAGCGCGACGACATGCGCGACCGCTGGATGCGCAGCGAGGCCGAGATGGCCAACGTACGCGCCCGGGCCAAGCGCGACGTCGACGACACCCGGCAATATGCCGTGCAGAAGTTCGCCGCCGAGGTCGTCGAGGCTGCCGAGAACCTGCGCCGCGGGCTGAGCAGCCTGCCGCCGGTCGCAGCCGACGAGCCGGCGATCGTGACCAAGCTGCGCGAGGGGTTCGAAGGCGTCGAGCGCAGCTTCGTCGGCATCCTCGAACGCAACGGCATCCGGCGCGAGGACCCGACCGGGCAGCCGTTCGATGCGAACCTGCATCAGGCGATGGCCGAACAGCCATCGTCGGATCACGCGCCCGGTACGGTGATGCAGGCCTGGACCCAGGGCTGGACGCTCAATGGCCGGCTGCTGAAGCCAGCGATGGTCGTGGTCGCGAAGGCGGCGCCCGCAGACGCTCCCGCCTGACACGCGCGCCTGGCACGCGCGCCTGGCACGCCCGCCTGGCACACCTGCTGAAGCGCCTTCTTTTTCAGCACACGCGGGCCTTGTCCGGCACACACGCGGACAATACATCACGTCCTGTTCACCATAGGGCGACACGCGGTGCTTCGGGCCGCACGTCGCCGCTGACAAGGAGACATTTATGAGCAAGGTCATCGGGATCGACCTCGGCACGACCAATTCGTGCGTGGCTGTCATGGAAGGTTCGGCCGCCAGCGACGTCCGCGTCATCGAGAATGCGGAGGGCGCCCGCACGACGCCGAGCATGGTCGCGTTCAGCGACAGCGGCGAGCGCCTCGTCGGGCAGTCGGCCAAGCGCCAGGCGGTCACGAACCCCAGCAACACACTCTACGCCGTCAAGCGCCTGATCGGCCGGCGGTATGACGACAAGCTCGTCGACAAGGACAAGGGCATGGTGCCCTACACGATCGTCCGCGGCGACAACGGGGACGCGTGGGTGCAGGCGCGCGGCGAGAAGTATTCGCCCAGCCAGGTCAGCGCATTCATCCTCGGCAAGATGAAGGAAACGGCCGAGGCCTATCTCGGCGAGAAGGTGACGCAGGCCGTCATCACCGTGCCGGCCTACTTCAACGACGCGCAGCGCCAGGCGACCAAGGATGCGGGCCGCATCGCCGGCCTCGAGGTGCTGCGCATCATCAACGAGCCCACGGCCGCGGCCCTCGCCTATGGCATGGACAAGAAGACCGGCGGCACGATCGCGGTCTACGACCTGGGCGGTGGCACGTTTGACGTCTCCGTGCTCGAGATCGGCGACGGCGTGTTCGAGGTAAAGAGCACCAACGGCGACACGTTCCTGGGTGGCGAGGACTTCGACAACCGCGTGATCGGCTACCTCGCAGACGAGTTCAAGCGCGAGCAGGGCATCGATCTGCGCTCGGACAAGCTGGCGCTGCAGCGCCTGAAGGAGGCCGCCGAGAAGGCCAAGATCGAGCTGTCGTCCTCCAAGGAGACCGAGATCAACCTGCCGTTCATCACCGCCGACGCGACCGGGCCGAAGCACCTGGTGATGAAGCTGAGCCGCGCGAAGCTCGAGAGCCTGGTGGACGACCTCATCACCAAGACCCTCGACCCCTGCAAGGCGGCGCTCAAGGATGCGGGCGTGACAGCCGGCGAGATCGACGAGGTGATCCTGGTCGGCGGCATGACCCGGATGCCCAAGGTCATCGAGCTCGTGAAGCAGTTCTTTGGCCGCGACCCGGCGCGCAACGTGAACCCCGACGAGGTCGTCGCGATCGGCGCCGCCGTCCAGGGCGCCGTGTTGAAGGGCGACGTGAAGGACGTGCTGCTGCTGGATGTGACCCCGCTCAGCCTCGGCATCGAGACGCTCGGCGGCGTGTTCACCCGCCTGATCGACCGCAACACCACCATCCCGACCAAGAAGAGCCAGGTGTTCTCGACCGCCGACGACAACCAGAACGCGGTCACGATCAAGGTCTTCCAGGGCGAGCGGGAGATGGCGGCCGACAACAAGCAGCTCGGCAACTTCGACCTGACCGGCATCCCGCCGGCACCGCGCGGCGTGCCGCAGATCGAGGTCACGTTCGACATCGATGCGAACGGCATCGTGAGCGTGCAGGCCAAGGACAAGGCGACCGGGAAGGAGCAGCAGATCAAGATCACGGCCGGCGGCGGCCTGTCGGACGCCGACATCCAAAAGATGGTCAAGGAGGCCGAGGCAAACGCCGAGAGCGACAAGCGCCGCCGGGAGCAGGTCGAGGCGCGCAACAGCACGGAATCGATGGTGCATCAGGTCGAGAAAAGCCTGGCCGAGGGCGGCGACAAGGTGCCGGCCGAGGTCAAGGCGGAGGCCGAGGCGGCCGTGGCGGACGCGCGCAAGGCTCTGGAGGGTGACGACGCGGCGACGTTGAAGGCGGCGGGCGACCGCCTGACGCAAACGGCGATGAAGGTCGGCGAGGCGATGTACAAGGCCGAGGGTGCAGCGGCCGAAGCGCCAGCCGGGTCGAAGCCGGGCGACGGCAAGCCGGGCGACAACGTCGTCGATGCGGAGTTCGAGGACGTCAGCGACCATAAGAAGGCATCCTGATCCCAGACGCCAAGTAACGCGATGAGGGAGGCGCCCGCGCTCATTCCGAGGCGGGCGCCTCCATCGTTGTACCCCCTACAGCGCCGATTTGAGGGCTGACGTGGCAACGAAACCGGACTTCTACACCACCTTGGGAGTCGCCAAGGACGCCAGTGCGGACGACCTCAAGAAGGCCTATCGCAAGATGGCCATGACCTATCATCCCGACCGCAATCCCGGCGACAAGCAGGCGGAAGCGAAGTTCAAGGAGGTGAACGAGGCCTACGACATCCTCAAGGACGACCAGAAGCGCGGCGCCTACGACCGTTTCGGCCACCAGGCGTTCGAGCAGGGAGGCGGTCCCTCGGGCAGCCCGTTCGGCGATGGCGCCGGCCTTGGCGACATCTTCGACCAGATGTTCGGCGATCTGACCGGCCGCCGCGGCGGGCGCCAGCGGTCCGGCGCCGATTTGCAGACCCAGATCGAGGTGACGCTGGCGGAGGCCTTCGCCGGCACGAAGCGGCAGTTGCGCGTGCCCACACGGGTGGCGTGCGATGCGTGCAACGGCACCGGGTCGGAGGCGAAGGACACGAGCCGCAACACCTGCCCGACCTGCGGCGGCAATGGGAAGGTGCGGGCGCAGCAGGGCTTCTTCCTTGTCGAGCGGACATGCCCGACCTGTGGCGGCGCCGGCCGGGTGATCAAGAACCCCTGCCGGGTCTGCCATGGGGCGGGCACGGTACAGCGCGAGCGCACGCTGCAAGTGACCGTGCCGGCCGGCGTGGAGGAGGGCACCCGCATCCGCCTGTCCGGCGAGGGGGAGGCCGGGCCGACCGGCACGCCGGCCGGCGACCTCTTCGTGCACATCGCGATCACGCCGCACGAAATCTTCCAGCGGGACGGCGCGAACATCTACTGCCGCGTGCCGCTGCCGATGGGTCAGGCCGCCCTGGGCGGCGATGTCGAGGTGCCAGCGATCGACGGCAGCCGGGCAAAGGTGAAGATCCCGGCCGGCACGCAGACGGGCGACCAGTTCCGCCTGCGGGGCAAGGGGTTCTCGATGCTGCGGAGCGCGGCACGGGGCGACATGTATATCCAGGTTGCCGTCGAGACGCCTCGGCATCTCACGAAGCGCCAGCGCGAGCTGCTCGAGGAGTTCGAGAACGAGGCCAAGGACCACGCCGCCGGCAGCCCGGAGGCGGTGGGGTTCTTTGCCAAGATGGCCAAGTTCTTCGAGGGCGGCGCCTGACCGGTGCCGCGCTCGCGTCGTGTGCGCGGCGTTACTTCTTCGGCGGCGGCAGGTCCTCGTCCAGGATCATCACCGTCAGCGCGTATGACACTTCACCGTCCTCCTCGTCGCGGTGCAGCGTTCCCAGGAACTCCCCATCCAGGGTCACCTCGACGGTCGCGCCTTTCCGCTTGGGCACTGCGATGCCGATCTTCGGATTGCCGAGCGTCCGCCGCAGGTAGGTTTCGACCCGTGTGATGTCGGTGGGAGTCATTCGCGGTCCCTTGGTCCTGGTCGGGGCCGTGTAGCAGCCCCGACCAGCCAATCCTACCCCGGTGTCAGGGCCGGTCCCACGGCGCCCGCCCCCGCTCCCGCTGGTCCCGTTCGGACCTTGGCGCACGCGGGTCGGCGGTGGGCCGGGGGGGCGGGCCGCCTGCGGGCCGGAACTCCGGCCGCCCGGCGGCGCCCCGCGCCTGCCGGTCCCGTTCGGCCTGTTCGCGGAAGGCCCGCTCGTTCTGGACCCGCGTCCAGTCCGCGCGCTCACGCTCGAACCGCTCCCGGTCCATATGGGCCCGGTTGAAGCGGTCCCGGTCATAGAAGGCGCCGCCAAAGCCCGGCACGCCACCTGGCACGATGACCGGCCCCGGGACGAACTGCCCCGGACCATACGGTCCTTGGCCATACGGTCCTTGGCCATACGGTCCTTGGCTATAAGGTCCTTGGCTATAAGGTCCTTGGACATACGATCCGGGATAACCAGGCGCGACGAGCCCGGGCGCGTCATAGGGCGCGGACTGCCCGTAGATCGGCGCGGCGCCCCCGGCACCGTCCACCCCCGCCGTCGCACCATAGGGTGCGGCGATCTGCCCCGAGGGATCGGGGACGCACCCACTCAGGCCCAGCCCGGCTGCGATCATCCATGCACGCCGCATCTCGTTGCCCCTCTGGCTTTGCCCCGCTATCACCCGCTTCCTAACCCAAGAACATGGCAGAAAGCCGGCAAGCCCGGCCCCGCCCGGAGGTCCCCCATGCCCGTATCAGGCGCCGGCCCTTACGACCCGAGCAACATCTTCGCCCGGATCCTGCGCGACGAGATCCCGTCACGCCGGGTGTATGAGGACGAATGGGCGATCGCCTTCCACGACATCAGCCCCCAGGCGCCGACGCACATCCTCGTCATCCCCCGTGGCCCCTATGTCGCGCTGGCCGACTTCCTCGCCGGCGCGCCCGACGCCGAGATCGCCGGCTTCTTCCGTGCGGTCGGCGCGGTCGCCAAGCAGGAAGGCCTGGAACAGCCGGGCTTCCGCATCCTGTCCAACATGGGCATGCACGCCGGGCAGGAGGTCCCGCATCTGCACGTCCACCTGTTCGGCGGCGCCCCGCTCGGTCCCATGCTCGCCGTCCGCACGGCAGACGACGCCGGCGCGCCCATCGACGGGTGATTGACTCAGGGCGCACAAGCGCCGACGGTTGCGCCTTCCGAGGGGGGTCCCGATAGGGGGCTGAGAGTCCGCCGGCCGAAAGGCGACGCGGTGACCCTATGAAACCTGATCCGGGTCATGCCGGCGTAGGGACGGGACCGCGATGTACCCCGACCCGGCCATGGCCCGAACACTGAGGGGTGAACCATGACCTATCAACAGAAGCCGAGCGCCGTCACCACCGGCCCGATCACCGGCTCCGTGAAGGTCTATAGCAGCCCCGAGGGCCGCCCCGACATCTCCGTCCCCTTCAAGGAGATCGCGCTCGACCCCTCCGCCAAGGAGGCGCCGCTCCGCCTCTACGACACGTCCGGCCCCTACACCGAGGCGAACGCGACGATCGACCTCGCCGCCGGCCTGCCCGCGATCCGCGCCCCCTGGCTCGCCCGCCGCGGCTTCGCCCCGGCCGCCCCCCGCGCCGTACGCCCCGAGGACAACGGCTACGTTCCCGCCGAGCGCCTCGTGCCCGAGTGCCCGGCGCCGCAGACCCTGCTCGAAGGCCGCCCGGGCCAGCACGTGACGCAATACGAGTTCGCCCGCGCCGGGGTGATCACCGAAGAGATGATCTACGTCGCCCACCGCGAGAACCTCGGCCGTGCCGCCGCCCACGCCGAAGCCGCCGCCCTGATCGCCGACGGCGAGAGCTTCGGCGCCGAGATCCCCGCCCACGTGACCCCCGAATTCGTGCGCAGCGAGATCGCCCGCGGCCGGGCCATCATCCCGGCCAACATTAACCACCCGGAGCTGGAGCCGCAGATCATCGGCCGCAACTTCCTGGTCAAGATCAACGCCAACATCGGCAACTCCGCCGTCACCTCCGGCGCGGCCGAGGAGGTCGAGAAACTCGTCTGGGCCATCCGCTGGGGCGCCGACACGGTCATGGACCTCAGCACCGGCCGCAACATCCACAACATCCGCGGCTGGATCGTGCGGAACTCGCCCGTGCCGATCGGCACCGTGCCGATCTATCAGGCGCTGGAAAAGGTGGGCGGTGACGCCGACAAGCTCGACTGGGCGGTGTTCAAGGACACCCTGATCGAGCAGGCCGAACAGGGCGTCGACTATTTCACGATCCACGCCGGCATTCGCCTCGCCCACGTGCCGCTGACCGCCCGGCGCGTCACTGGGATCGTCTCCCGCGGCGGCAGCATCATGGCCCGCTGGTGCCTGGCCCACCACCGCGAGAGCTTTCTCTATGAGCGATTCGACGAGATCTGCGACATCATGCGCAAGTATGACGTCAGCTTCTCGCTCGGTGACGGCCTCCGTCCCGGCTCCAACGCCGACGCCAACGACGCCGCCCAGTTCGCCGAGCTGGAGACCTTGGGCGAGCTGACCAAGGTCGCCTGGGACAAGGGGTGCCAGGTCATGATCGAGGGCCCCGGCCACGTGCCGATGCACAAGATCAAGGTCAATATGGAAAAGCAGCTCGCCGAATGCGGCGAGGCGCCGTTCTACACGCTCGGGCCGCTCACGACCGATATCGCGCCGGGCTACGACCACATCACGTCCGCGATCGGCGCCGCCATGATCGGCTGGTTCGGCTGCGCGATGCTCTGCTACGTGACGCCGAAGGAGCACCTCGGCCTGCCCAACCGGGACGACGTGAAGATCGGCGTCATTACCTACAAGATCGCCGCCCATGCCGGGGATCTCGCCAAGGGGCACCCGGCCGCCAAGCTGCGCGACGACGCCATCAGCCGCGCCCGCTTCGACTTCCGGTGGGAAGACCAGTTCAACCTCGGCCTCGACCCCGACACGGCCCGGTTGTTCCATGACGAGACCTTGCCGAAGGATGCGCACAAGGTCGCGCATTTCTGTTCCATGTGCGGGCCGAAGTTCTGCTCGATGAAGATCAGCCAGGACATCCGCGCCGACGCCGAACGCCTCGCCGGGCTGGAAGCCAAGTCCGCCGAGTTCGCCGAGCGCGGCAAGACCCTCTACGTCCCGGCGCCCAGCATAGCGGCGGAGTAGCACGCTGCCGATGCTCGACGCCCAATCCGCACTGGATGCGATCGGCCAACTGCCGGACGTCGAGATCGACATCGTCGGCGCCGCGCTGCAATTCGCCCGCATCGATGCGCCGGACGCCGACTGGCACGCCGCCCGGCGCCACTACAGCGACATGGCGCGCGACGCCGTCGCCCTCGCCCGCGACCTGCCGGGCGGCGACGTGGCGGCCCGCGCCGGGGCGCTCGCCGGGCTGATCACTGGCCGGTACCGCTATTCCGGGGACACGGCGACGTACGACGACCTGGCCAACGCCAACCTGATCCATGTCGCCGAGCGCCGCCGCGGCCTGCCCGTCTCGCTCGGCATCGTCTGGCTGCACTGCACCCGCGCTATGGGGTGGGAGGCGCACGGGGTCGACTTCCCCGGCCATTTCCTGCTCGCGCTCGACGGCGTCGCCGCCAAGGGCCGCGCCCAGCCCGGCCCGCAGCAGACCATCCTCGACGTGTTCGCGGGCGGGATCCCGCTCGACGCCAAGGACCTCCGCGTCCTGCTCAAGCGCGTCCAGGGCGCCGCCGCCGAGCTCCGCCCCGGCGTGCTGGCGCCGATGTCGACCCGCAGCGTGCTGCTCCGCCTGCAGGAGAACGTCCGCTCCCGCCGCCTCGCCGCGGGCGAGACCGAACCCGCCCTGGCCTGCACGCTCGACATGCTGCGCATCGCCCCCGACCACGCCGCCCTATGGCGCGACGCCGCCGCCATGCACCAACAACTCGACCAAGTCAGCGCCGCCCTGCGCTGCTACGCCCGCGTCCTCGATCTGGTGCCGGAGGGCGACACGGCGAAGCGGGCGCGGACGGCAATGGATGATCTACGGTCGCGATTGAACTGACCGGCCGCCTCTGCCGCTATCCGCCCCGCAACCGCGCCACCCGCAGCGGCACCGGGGGATGGCTGAAGTTCACCAGGGCATAGAGCGGGTCCGTCGTCAGTGTGCTGGCGTTGTCTCGCGCGAGCCGCACCAGCGCCGAGGCCATCGGGGCGGCGCCTACCATGCGGCGCGCGAAATCATCCGCCTGGTATTCGTGGCGGCGACTGATCCAATTGCCCGCGATCGAGACGAGCGGGCCGGCCATTTGCACCACCAGCACGCAAACGATCAGGGCCAGCGCGTCATCCGAATGGCGGATGCCGAAGGACGGCAGCAGCCAGGGCTGGTGGCACAGCCAGCCCACGGCGAAGAACCCGGCGAACAGCAGCACCGCCGTCTGCGCCAGCCCGATCAGGATATGGTTCAGCTTGAAGTGGCCCAGCTCGTGCGCCAGCACCGCCTCCAGCTCCGCCTCGCTATTGGCCGCGATCAGCGTGTCGAACAGCACGATCCGCTTGCTGCGGCCGAGTCCGGTGAAATACGCGTTGCCGTGCCCCGAACGACGGCTCGCGTCCATCACGAACAGCCCGGCCGCCGTGAACCCGCACCGCCGCAGCAGCCCCTCGATCCGCGCCCGCAGCGGCCCCTCCAGCGGCGTGAACGTGTTGAACAGCGGCGCGATCCAGCGCGGCACCGCATCCATCAGCACCAGCATCAGCACCAGCGTCCCCAGCCACGCCCAAACCCACCAGGCGCCCGGCTGCCGCATCAGCCACATCAGCCCATACAGCAGCGGCACCGCCAACCCCAGCGACAGCGCCCACCCCTTCAGCCGGTCCCGCACGAAGGCGCCCGGCGTCGTCCGGTTGAATCCGAACCGCTGCTCCACCCCGAAAGTCCGCCACGCCGCGAACGGCAGTCCCAGCACCGAGGAGACCGCGCCGGCCGCCACCAGGAACAGCACGCTCCGGCTCAGCCCGGGCCCGACCAGCCCTGCCACCGCCGCATACAGCGCATCATACGCGAACCATGCCCAGGCCAGCGTGACCATGAACCCGAACAGCTCCGCATAGGACCCGATCCGCAGCCGCGCCCGCTCGTAATCGGCGGCCCGCTGATGCTCCTCGAGGCTCACCGCGTCTTCGAACCCGGCCGGTACTGTGCCGCGGTGCCGGGCCACATGCACGGCCTGCCGGGTGCGCAAAACCAGCTCGAACCCGGTGGTGAGGATCAGGACCAGGGTAAAAATATGCAGCAGGTAGGGCATTCATGGAATATGGCCCGGCCGCGCCGAAACGCTACGCCGCCACGCGCTCCGCGGACCGGATTGAGAGGGCGATGGGCGCCGCCGCCAGGCACATGGCCGTCATCACCCAGAACGCGCCCGGGCCGAACCACTGATAGAACCAGCCGGACGCCGCCGTCATCACCGCGGATGCCGCCCCCATCGCGACCGTCGCATAGACGGCCTGGGCCGTTGCCGCGAAGCGCGCCGGCACCGTCCGGCCGATCACGTCCATGCACGCCAGATGCAGCAACGCGAAGGTCAGCCCGTGCAGCGGCTCCACCAGCGCCATCAGCGGAAACCAGGCCGTGACCGCCGCCGCACTCCAGCGCACCGCGCCCGCCGCCGCCGCCAGCGCCGCCGCGCGCCCGGCGCCGAGCCGCCGGACCAGCACCGGTCCGACGACGAAGAACACCACCACCTCGCCTGCAACCGACAACGCCCACAGCACACTCGATTGCTGTGCGCTCAACCCGGCCGCCTGCCAGCGGATCACCTCGAACGCGTCGTGCATCGCATGGCTTCCGCCGACAAGGCATGCCACCGCCATCAGCCGGACATAGACGGGCAACGCCAGCAAGGCGCGCACCGCCCCGGCGCCGGCCGGCGCCCCCGACCGTTCCGCGCCCGCCAGGCGGTTCGGCACCAGCAGGCAGCACACCGCCGCCGCCGCGAGCAGGCCCGCATTCAGGCCGATGATCGCGTCCAGCCCGTGCTGCCCCACCCATTGCCCGGCCCCGAGCGCCCCCACGATGAACGCGGCCGACCCGGCCCCGCGCACCCAGCCATAGGGAAACCCCGGCGCCCGCTGCGAGGAGCCGAGCGCCAACGCATCGGCCACCGGCGTGAGCGGCGCCAGCACCGCGGCGTGCGCCACGCTCACCATGAGCAGCAACACGAGGCCGCGCGCCGGGCCATACAGCAGCGCGATCGCCGCCGCGGCCGCCGTGAACCCGGCCAACACGATCGTCGCACGTCCGCTTCGGTCCGCCAGCCGGCCGCCCAGCGGTCCCGCCACCAGCCGCACCGCCGTGCCAGCAGCGAGCACATAGCCCAGGCGGTCCGGCGGCAAGCCGTCTTGTTGCAGCAAAGCCGGCAGGAACGGCGACGCGACCCCAAACGCCGCGAACAGCGCCGAATACAACAGCAGCAATCTCAGCAGAGGCGATCCGGCGAGCACGAAGCGGCAACGGACCATCCCCCGGTTTGTTGCACGCCTCCTTGCGGAACGGCCCGGAACCCGTGGCGTGCCGTCGCGGTTCAGCGGCAATGCCCAACCCCCGCCGCGCGACCGTCCCGTTCGTGCTCATCACGCTGGGCCTGGACGCGCTCGGCACCGGGATCATCGCGCCGATCGTCCCCGGCCTGGTCCAGGACCTCGCCCACCTGCCGCCCGAGCACGCCGCACCCTGGGTGGGTGCGCTGCTCGCCGCCTATGCCGCGGTGCAGTTCTTCGCCGCCCCGCTGCTCGGCCAGCTCAGCGACCGCTTCGGCCGCCGTCCGGTCATCCTGCTGTCGGTGTTCGGCCTTGGGTGCGACTACGTGCTGCTCACGTTCGCCCCCAACCTGTGGTGGCTGTTCGTGGGGCGCCTGATCGCGGGCGCGACATCGGCCAACGTCGCCGCCGCCACGGCCTACCTGGCCGACATCTCCGGCGCCGAAGAACGGCCGCGCCTGTTCGGCTACGTCGGCGCGACGTTCGGCGCGGGCTTCGTCGTCGGCCCGGCCCTGGGCGGCGTCGCGGCTGGGCTCGGGCTGCGCGTGCCGTTCATCATCGCGGCCGGCCTGTCGTTCCTCAATGTCTGCTTCGGCCTATTCCTGCTGCCGGAAAGCCTCTCGCCGGATAAGCGCCGGCCTCTGGAGTGGCGCCGCGCCAACCCGTTCCGCCTTCTGGCCGCCGTCGCGCGCGACCGCCCGCTGCTGCGCCTTGCGGTCGCCTGGTCCTGCACCTGGGTCGGCCTGGGCGCCGTGCAGAGTAGCCTCGTGCTGTTCACCGGGTTCCGCTTTGGCTGGGGACCGGCACAGGCCGGGCTCGTGCTCGCGGGCGTCGGCCTGTCGCAGGCGCTGGTCGAGGGCCTGCTGCTCCGGTTCGTGACCCCCCGGTTCGGGGAGCGCCGTACCGCGACGGCCGGGTATGTGTGCGGCGCGGCCGGCTATGCCGTGCTTGGGGTGGCGCCGGGCGCCTGGGCGGTTTGGCCCGCGGTGGCGTTGATGGCGCTTGGCGGGCTGGCCACGCCGTCCGTCCGGGCGATGGTGTCGGGCCGGGGCGAGGGCGACACGCAGGGCGAGATGCAGGGCCTGCTGTCCGCCGTCGAGGGGCTCACGGCCGTCGCGGCGCCGCTCGTCACCGCCGGCTTGTTCTTCGGGTTTACGTCGAACATCCTGCCGTTCAGCTTCCCGGGCGCGCCGTTCGCGCTGGCGGCCGGCGCCTGCGCGTTGGCCTTCGTCCTGCTTCGGAACGAACAGGGAGCCATGACGCCGGAGGCGCAATCCGCGCTCTGACGCGCGTCCCGCAGCGCAGCACCGAATGCGCCTTCCCGCCTGATCGATCGCCGGCATACCCTGCCCAGAAACGCCAGGGAGGGCCCATGCCAACCATCACCCGCCGCGCCGCCCTTGCCGGCGCCCTCGCCGCGCCGGCCCTGATCGGACAGGCGACGGCGGCGCCGATGCGCATGCGGCTGTCCAGCTCCCAGGCCAACGACCCCAAATACGCCAACGGCCGGGTGTATAACGACAAGCTGGCGGACGCGCTGAAGGCGAACGGCATCGCCGACCAGATCACCGTGCAGTTCTTCCCCGACAACCAGCTCGGGCAGGAGATCGACGTCATCAACCAGGTCAAGCTCGGCGTCATCGACATGATGGTCTCCGGCTCCTCGATCTCGGCCAACCTCGTCCCGCTCGTCGGCCTGCTCGATCTCGGCTACCTCTTCACCGGCTACGACCAGCAGACGCGGGCGCTGGACGCCGGCGCCGCCAAGCCCGTCGAGGAGGCGCTGCTGAAGGGCGCCAACATCCGCATCATCGGCTGGGCCTACAATTTCGGCGCTCGGAGCGTCCTTGCCCGCAAGCCGGTCCACACGCCCGACGACCTGGCCGGGCTCAAGATCCGCACCCTGCCGAACCCGATCATCACCGAATGCCTGCGGCTGATGGGCGCCGCCGCCACCCCGCTGGCGTTCGGGGAGATCTACACCGCCATGCAGGCCGGCGTGCTGGACGGGCTGGAGCACGACCCGCCCACCATCCTGGCAAGCAAGTTCTACGAGACGGCCAAGTTCTACGCGCTCACCGAACACATCTACTCGCCGCTCACCACCTACTTCAGCGACGCGACCTTCCGTCGCATGGACCCCAAGCTGCGCGACGGGTTCCTCGACGCTGCGGCCAAGGCCTCGATCGCCACCCGCGCCCACGGCCTCGCCGTCGAGTCGGAGGCGATGGACGTGCTGAAGCAGCGGGGCGTCACCGTCGTCGAGTGCGACCGCAACGCCTTCCGCCAGCGCGTCCTGCCGCAAACCGAAGCGTTCATGGCCCGCCAGCCCGAGAGCAAACCCGTCATCGAAACCATCCGCGCCACCGCCTGAATGCGGGACAAGCTTCTATCCCCGCCCTTACAGGAGGGGCCCGGGGGCGGACCCAGCGCCCAGACCCAGCCATCGCACACCACCATCGACCGCGTTCTCGTCGCACCGCTTCTCCTCGCCGTCGACGCCATCGCCGCCCTTCTGCTCGCGGCCGACCTGGTCGTCGTCTCGCTCAGCGTGTTCGACCGCTACGTCCTCAACCGCCCGCTCGAATGGTCCGACGACGTCGCCCGCGGCCTGATGGTGGCGCTCAGCTTCTTCGGCGCCGCCGGCGCCCTGGCAAGGGGCGAGAACGTCGGCGTCGCCTTCTTCGCCGACCTGCTCCCCGGCCCGGCCCGGCGCGTCGTCGACGCCGCCGGCTCGCTCATGGTCGCGCTCACGGCCGCATGCGTCGGCTGGAACGGCCTCATGCTCGCCGGGATGACGACGGGCCAGACCACCGGGTCCGGCCTGCCACTCGAATGGACGTTCTACCCGATGGGCGCCGCCGGCCTGTGCATGGCCGTCTTCGCACTCGCCCGGCTCGTGCAGCAACGCCCACGCGACATCGTGCTGGCCGCCCTCGGGCTGGCCGCAGCCGCCGGCCTCTGGTTCGCGCTCGACGCGCAATGGCCCGACACGATCCCGCCCGGCATCGTGATGCTCGCCGCCTTCCTTGCGGGCCTGGTTGCCGGCATGCCGATCGGCTTCGTCCTCGCCCTCTCGGCGCTGGTGTTCATCTGGACCGAGGGCACCCTGCCCGGCGTCATCTTCGCCCAGCAGATGGCCCGCGGCATCGACAACTTCGTCCTGCTGGCCATCCCGTTCTTCATCCTCGTCGGCTACCTGATGGAGGCGAACGGCATGTCCGTCCGCCTCATCGCCCTGCTCGAACGTGCGGTGGGCCGGGTGCGGGGCGGCCTGAACGTGGTCATGGTGCTCAGCATGGTCCTCTTCTCCGGCATTTCCGGGTCGAAGATGGCCGACGTCGCGGCGGTCGGCTCCGTCCTCATTCCCGCCGCCCGCCGCGCGCGGCAGAACCCGGGCCGGGCCGTCGCACTGCTCGCCGCCTCGGCCGTGATGGCCGAGACCATCCCGCCCTGCATCAACCTCATCATCCTGGGCTTCGTCGCCAATATCAGCATCGGCGGCCTGTTCCTGGCCGGCTTGTTGCCCGCCGCCGTCATGGCGCTCGCCCTGATCGCGGCCTCCGTCGCCTTCGGGACCCGCGTCCCGCTCGACCAATGGAACGCCGTCCCGCGGGCGCCGGCTGGCAAGCTCCTGGCCGGCGCCGCCGCGACCCTTGGCCTGCTCGTCATCATCTTCGGCGGCTTCAAGTTCGGCGTGGCCACCGCGACCGAAATCTCCGCCTTCGCCGCCCTCTACGCGCTGGTGGTGGGCGGACTCGCCTTCCGCGAGCTCAGCCCGGCGGCAGCGGCGCGCACCTTCGCCCAGGCCGCGACCCGCTCCGGCCTGGTCCTGTTCATCGTCGCCGCCGCGCAGGCCGTGGCCTTCATCCTGACCGTGCAGCAGATTCCGCACGCGCTGGCCGAGATGATGGTTTCCCTCTCCGCCAGCGCCGGCCCGCTGAGTGGACCGGGGCTGTTCCTGCTGCTGTCGATCGCGATCCTGATCGTGATGGGCTCGGTGCTGGAAGGCGCCGCGGCGCTGATCATCTTCGGGCCGCTGCTCGTGCCGGTGGCGGCCCAGCTCGGCATCGCGCCGCTGCACTACGGCGTCGTGCTCGTCATCGCGATGGGCATCGGCCTGTTCGCCCCGCCGCTGGGCCTCGGGCTGTACGGCGCCTGTCTGATCGGCGACGTGAAGCTCGAGGTGACCATCAAGCCCATGCTCGCCTGGCTCGGCCTGCTGCTCGCCTGCCTACTCGTGATCGCCTTCGTCCCGGCCCTCACCCAGTGGCTCCCCGGGCTCTCGGGCTACCACTGACGTCCGGTCCCGGGCGGCGGGCTGATCCCACCGCCCAGGACCACGTCGCGTCTACTTGCGGACGATCTGCCCGCGGATCTCGCCGCCCGGGTTGGCCGCCGTGTGGACGTTCGCATACCACTTGCCGGCCATCAGGTCGGCCACCTGCGCGTCGGTCAGCGTCATCGTGCCCTTGATCGGGCTGGCCGTGGACGGGAACGGCATCACGACCGGGGCATTGGCGCCCGCATCGGCCGGACCGTGGAAGTGGGCGGCCGTCGCCGGGCCGGTCAGCCCGGAATACTCGACGTCGTAGGTCAGCATCTTCGTGGTGGTGTCGAGCGAGGCCTGCGCCGTGCCCTTCCCGTCCGTGGTCTTGGCCGGAACTTCCGTCGCCCCGCTCATCGTCCCGGCAAACGACACCGTCTCCGCCCTTGCAGCGCTCGACACGAAGCACACGACACCCAGCATCAGCAACGACCGTTTCATATGCGAACTCCCTTGAACACCCTTAGTATGGCCCTGTTTCGATCCGGCGCAACGAGGCCGCCGGCGCGAGCCACGCCGCCTGCAGCGCTTGGGTGCCGATGGCGGTTACCCCGGCCGCCGCGAGCATGCGCGCCAGGCCGCCCTCGGCAATGAAGTCATACTCCGCGTGACGCCATGCCGCATGGTCCGGCGACATCGCCGCGAAATCGCCCGCTGCCGTGCAGTGCAGCGCCATGTGGGTCAGTCCGGGACGCAGTCTTGCCACCTGGTCGGCCCAGGCGCCCGCCAGCAGCGCAGGATCCACCGCCAGCGTCCCGACGCAATGATCGACCACCGGCGCCCCCTCCGCGTCGAGCACGGCCAGAGCCTCGCGGTAGGCCGGCCCGTCCGGTGCCCAAGTGATCGACCGCGGCAGGACCGGAAACAGGCCGAACTCTCGCCCCAGGCGGATATGCGCGTCCAACAACCCGGGAAGCATCGCCGCAGCCATGTGCGCATCCAGGTGCGTCGGCCGCATCCCGGCGGCGAAGGCCCGCTCGATCTGCGCACGCATTTCCTGCTCGGCGGCGTCCGCTACCAGGTTACGGCGCAGGCTGGCGACGTCGCGCCACAGATAGCCATCGTCATCGATCAGCCCGGACGCCCGGCTCAGGGTGGAGATCGGCGCCCATCGGCATGCATCCCACTCGCTCGTCAATGTGAGATGCACGCCGACGTCGAGCGCCGGGTCCGCGCAGGATGCCTCCGCGATCTCCCGGAACCAGGGGCTAGGCACCATCACCGAGCCACAGGTGACGTGCCCACGCTGCACCAGATCGAGGAAGGCCGCGTTGCCGCCGTGACTGGCCCCCAGGTCGTCGACGTGCGGCACCACCGCGCGAGGGCCCAGGCCGAGAGCATTGGTCAACGATCGTCTCATTTCTGACGTTGATCTCGCGTCAAGGTTGTGTTATCCGGAGTATATACACGTTGGTGGCAAAACGCCGCACTCACCCGCCCATCCCGGGCGTCTGCTGCTGGAGCCACCCATGACCCATCTCCTCCTTCGCGCCGCCGCGATCGGCTGCGTGCTGTTCGGACTCGCGCCTGCTGCCAACGCGGGCAGCCTCACCTATGACAGCTACTCGGTCCTGAATAACCAGAATGTCGTGCTGAACGACCCGGCACTGAACATCGACAACGAACTGGGCGGGAGCGGGCAGGTCAGCCTGTATATGACCGCGGGATCGACGTTGCTGACCTGGTGCGTCGACATCGCCGACGATCTGCGCGACGCCGGCAGCTTCACTGGCGCATCCATCAAGCGCGGGGGAATATGGGACGGCATCAGCGCCCTGATCTCGAACGGGTCCACGCTGCTGGGCACCGACACGGACGCTTCGTCGGCCTTGCAGCTTGCCATCTGGCAGACGGAGTACGGGTCGAGCCTGCATCTCGATGCGGCGCAGCCGGTGCTGGACAAGGCGCGGCTCTACGAGGCGAACATCGCGAACGGGACCTGGACGGCGGACACAACGCAGGCCCTGATCGTGCTGAACGGGGATGGCGCGAACCAGAGCCAGGCATACCTCGTCTCCGTGCCGGAACCGGCGTCCGGCTTGCTGTTCTGCGCCGCCTGCGCCGGCACCGCGTTCCTGGTTCGGCGGCGGCGCACGCCGGCGGCCCACCCCGGCGTCAACTAGCCGAAGGGGAGCGTCGTCCGTCGCCCCGTCACGTCGGCCGGTGATACGATCGCGCCCTATGGACACCTGCACGCTGATCACCGGGGCCGCTTCCGGCATCGGGGCCGCCTTTGCCCGCCGCATCGCGGCCCCCGGGATCGGTCTCGTCCTGCATGGCGGCGGCACCACGCCGGACAGCGCACGCCGCCTCGGTGCGGTTGCCTCCGCCTGTGAAGCGGCGGGCGCGCGCTGCCTCCTCAGCCATGGCGACCTGGCCACCGCCGGCCCGGGCGCCGCAGCCGTGGCCGCCGCCCTCGCCGGATTTGGGCGTCTCGATCACGTCGTCCACGCGGCCGGGTCCGTCGACAAAACGCCGCTCGGCGCACTGACGCGCGCGGAGCTCGGCCGCAGCCTCGCGCTGATGCCCGGCGCGTTGCTCGAGATCGTCACGGCCGCCACGCCGGGCTTGATCCAGTCAGGGTCCGGCCGGGTCGTGGCCATCAGCTCCTTCGTGGCCCACCGGCTCGATGCGCCGCCGTTCGCGCCCGCCTCCGCCGTCGCCAAGGCCGCGCTGGAGACGCTCGTTCGGTGCTTCGCCGTGCACCTCGCGCCGCACGGCGTCACCGTCAATGCCGTCATCCCCGGCTACACGCGCAAGGACGCCGGCAAGCCGGGCGCACTGTCGGCAGCGGCGTGGGACGAGGCCGCGGCACGGACCCCGACCGGCCGCCTGAACGAATCGGACGAGGTCGCCGCGGCCATCCAGTTCCTGCTCTCGGCCGACGCGCGGCAGATCACGGGCGCGATGCTTCCGGTCGACGGCGGACTCATCGCCTAAATCTCGGGTCCATCGCGCCGGCATGCTTGGCAGCACGGCGCGATTGGCACAGCCTCATCGGGGGATGGAGGCGCCGATGTCCGCTCGAACACTGTTCGACAAAATCTGGGACAGCCACGTGATTGCCGAGCTCGGCGACGGCTGGTCGCTCCTGCACGTCGACCGCCTGCTGCTGCACGACCTATCGGGCGCCCGCGCGCTCGAGGACGTGGCCCGGCGCGGCTTGACCGTTCGCAACCCGGCGCTGGCCTTCGCCACGCCGGACCACGCTGTCTCCTCCGCACCCGGGCGCACCGCCGCCAGCTTCGGCCCTGGCAAGGCGCTGCACGACGGGCTGCGCGACCGCTCCGCGCAGAGCGGGATCGCGTTCTTCGGCCTCGGCCAGGACGGCCAGGGCATCGTGCACGTCATGGGCCCCGAGCTCGGCATCGTCCTGCCCGGGACCACGCTGGTCTGCGGCGACAGCCACACGTGCACCAACGGTGCGCTCGGCGCGCTCGCCTTCGGCGTCGGCTCGTCCGAGCTGACCCACGCGCTTGCGACACAGGCGCTGCGGCAGCGGCGGCCGAAGCGGCTGCGGATCACGATCGACGGTGCGTGCGCGCCGGGCGTCGGGCCGAAGGACCTGATCCTGCACATCATCGGCCGCTTCGGCGCCGGCGCGGGCACCGGGCACGCGGTCGAGTACGCTGGCGGGACAGTGCGCGCGATGCCGCTCGAGCAGCGCCTCACGCTGTGCAATCTCTCGATCGAGATGGGGGCGAAGATGGGCCTGATCGCCCCGGACGAGACGACCTACGCCTATTTGGAAGGCCGCCGTTACGCGCCCAAGGGCGACACCTTCGCCCGCGCGGTCGAGTCCTGGCGCGCCCTTCCGACCGATCCAGGCGCCACCTTCGACCGTGAGGAGACGATCGAGGCCGCCCTCGTCGCGCCCACGGTCACGTGGGGCACCAGCCCCGAGCATGCGATGCCCGTGGACGGCCTGATCCCCGACCCCGAAGCCGAGGCCGACCCGGAGCGCCGGGCCAGCCAGCAGGCGGCGCTGGACTACATGGGCCTGCAGCCCGGCCGACCGATCGCCGGCACGCCGATCGACTGGGTGTTCATCGGCTCATGCACCAACGGCCGCCTGTCGGACCTGCGCGACGCCGCCGCGATCGTGCGCGGCCGCCATGTTGCCGACGGCGTGGCCGCCTGGGTCGTGCCCGGCTCCGAGCGGGTCAAGCGGGCCGCCGAAGCCGAGGGCCTGCACGCCCTGTTCCAGGCGGCCGGTTTCGCCTGGCGCGAGCCGGGCTGCAGCATGTGCGTGGCCGCGAACGGCGAGCGCGTGCCCCCCGGCGCCCGATCCGTCTCCACGTCCAACCGCAACTTCGTCGGCCGGCAGGGGCCCGGCGCCCGCACCCATCTCGCCGGCCCGGCGATGGCGGCAGCCGCAGCCATCGCCGGCGCGATCACCGACGTTCGGCGGCTGTGATGGACCGGTTCACCGAACTCTCAGGCGTCGCAGCCCCGCTGATGCGGGCCAACGTCGATACCGACACCATCATCCGCATCGAACGCCTAACCGGCACCACGCCCGAACAGATGGGCCCCTGGGCGTTCGAGGCGCTCCGCTTTCGCCCCGACGGCACTGAGGAGCCGGGCTTCGTGCTGAACCAGGCGCCATTCCGGGACGCGCCGATCCTGCTGGCGGGCGAGAATTTCGGCTGCGGCTCCTCGCGCGAGGGCGCGGTCTGGGCGTTGAAGCACGCCGGCATCGGCTGCGTCATCGCCCCCAGCTTCGGCGACATCTTCGCCAACAACTGCTTCCAGAACGGCCTTCTCCCCGTCGTCCTGCCTCACGCCGACGTCGAGCGCCTGGCCGCAGCCTGCGCCGGCGGCAACGCCCGCCTCACGGTCGACCTGGAGCGGCAGGTCGTGACCGGTCCGCATGGCGAGGGATACAGCTTCGAGATCGAGCCGTTGCGCCGGCAGGCGTTATTGCAAGGCCTAGACGACATCGGCCAGACGATGCTGCATGCCGGCTCCATCGCCGCCTTCGCGGGCCGCGACCAGGCCGCCCGGCCCTGGGTGTGGTCGCCCGGGTGTTGACCGGGTGTTTGGTTGAGCCACGCCTTCAATCAGACGGGACCCCGTGCCTTCTATCAGGCACAGGCCGCCGCCGCGGGCGGCCTCCGTGCTCGGCCTCTTCCGCGAGCACGGTATAGATGGCGTCGACCCGGTCCAGGTGGGCCGCCATCGCTGCTGCCGCCCCGTCGGGGTCGCACCCGGCGATCGCCGCCGCGATCCGCCCGTGCTCCTGCAGCGTCAGCCGGTCGGCGCCCCGCACCGAGACCAACTCGCGCCGGAACGTGCTCAGCCAGTCCAGCATTCCCCCGCTGACGGCCGAGAACAGAGGATTTCCGGACAAGGCTGCAATGTGCCGGTGGAACGCCATGTCGGCCGCGACGAAAGCCGCGCCTTGGCCCTGCAATGCCTGGCAGGCCGCGTGGGCCTGGCCCAGCGCCGCGCGCCCTGCCTCGGTCGCCCGCGTTGCGGCGAGCCGGGCGAGGCCCACCTCGAACATCTTCCGCGCCTCCTTGAGGTGCACGAGGCCGGCCGGGCACGACGCCAGCAGGTGCACCATGGCGGCCGACACGCTATCCACCACCGCGGCCGCGGTGGGGACCACGACCGTCGCCCGCTCCCCATGTGCGATGCGGATCAGGCCTTGCTGCTGCAACGCCTGCATGGCTTCCCGGATCGCCGGGCGGCCGACGCCGTAGCGGACCATCAGCTCGCGCTCGGATGGCAGGTGAGCCCCGGGCGTGTACTCGCCGGCTGCGATCGCCGACATTAGGCGGGTCGCGACCTCATGCGACAGTTTGCGGCGCGTGACAGGTTCGGGCGGGTCGCTCATACGCCGTATGATCGCACGCTCCGGCTCGGATGGAAGTCACAGCTTGCCGAGATGCCGACCCATCATCGGTTTTTTAGCCCGAACTTTGACGATCGCTTGATGATCGACACGCAGCATACCGCGTCCTGAAGGACTGTCCGGGTGGCGCCGTCTGGTATAGTGACCCACTCATCAAGAGTGGAGTGAAAGGGATCGGCTTGGTCGGGACATGGAACATACCGGGCGGCGTCCGGTGACGGGCCGGTCGGCGCCCTTCATACGCCGGATGACCCGACGATCTCTCGCGCTTGCAGTCGCGGCGGTATCGGCGGGTGCGGCCGCGCCGCCGCCGATGCATCTGATGCTGGCGGAACCGCGGCCCAACCAGGTCGTGAGCGGGTCCGGCGTCGCCTTCGCGCTCCACTTCGACAAGCCACTCGATCACCAAGCCGCCCGCTTCATGCTGGCGTCCCCGTCCGGGGCGGGCCGGACCGTTCCGGTCCGCCTCTCTGCGCAGCCCAACGTGCTGTACGGATCGGTTGGACGCCTGGAACCCGGCCCCTATGCGCTGACCTGGTCCGCACGATCCAGCGCCGGGGCGTCGTTGACCGGGACGATCCCGTTCCAGGTGGGCCCTGCAACCACGAGCGGGCCGGCCTCGCAGAAGTAGGGGTGCCTTGTCGGCGCCGCCGTTTGTTGGAGCGCTTCGGGTGGATTTGACCCAGATCAGGTATTTCCTGGCCCTCTCAGAGGTGTTGAACTTCACCCGTGCTGCCGAGGCGTGCCACGTCACCCAGCCGGCGCTGACCAAGTCGATCCAGAAGCTGGAGGACGAGCTGGGCGGCCCGCTTCTGCTGCGGGAGAGAAGAGACACTCAGCTGACGGAGCTGGGCCGAGCCATGGTTCCCCTGCTCAGGAAGATCTCCAACGCCGCAGAGGAGGCGCGGCTGGGCGCGGCCGGCTTTCACCGGCAGGATGTGCAACGCATCCGGATCGGACTGGGTCCCTGGATCGCGCCGGACACGCTGCTGCCCGTTTTGGGCGCGCTGCATGCCGCCTTCCCTACACTGGAGGTCTCGGTCGAGGGTGGGAGCACAGCCTCGCTCAGCGAACGGCTCCTCGCCTCACAAATCGACGTCGCATTCACCGTCGACGCCCTGCGCCTGACCCCGAAAGCGAACACCTGGCCGCTGTTCGAAGACCCCGTCGCGATCATCCTGCCGGCCGGGCACGCAATGGCCGCGGTCCAGCCCATGAGCGCGGCCGGCCTGTCCGGGCAGATCCTGATTGGTTGGCCAGGGATCGAGGAAGCCCAGCACGCCATCGCGGACGTGCCATTGCAACCCAAACACCACGCCCAGACCGAAGACCAGGTCTGCCTGACCTTGCGCTCCGGCCGTTGCCTGGCCCTCTCCACGGTCCGCCGTGTTGCGCCGGCCGACATCGTACGACGGATTCTGCTGCCTGGCCGCTCCGTCACGGTCAACCTGGCCCTTATCCCAGGCCGGCGGCACCCGCGCGCAGTCGATGCGTTCGTACGGCTGGCCCGCGCGCGGCAGTGGGAACTGCCGCCGGCCGACGGCGTCTCCGAGGATCACGGCTGAACGGGATCGATCCTAATCTCCTGCTCGTCCCCGTTTCCCTGCACTACGCGCACCGCCGCCACCACGCCGGCGTGTCCTTCGATCCGCACGGAACGCAGGGCCGCCGAACCCTCCCGCGGAACCAGGGTCAGCGCCCAGGCGGCCGAGGACCCGGTGACCGCCGGCCAGAACGCAGCCCGAACCGCCGCGGCGTTTCCGCTCAATGGCGCCCGGATCGCATCGACGAACGTCCGCAATTGGGGCGCCAGCCCTAGATCGATCACCCGTGGTGCTGCATTCCCCTGGGTGACCACCAAGCGATCGCCGTCGACCACCAGGCGCTCCGGCTCGGGCCAGCTCGTCACCTTCTCCAGCCGTCCCGGCCCGCGCTCCAACCATCCGCGGCTTTCCAACACGCCATCGAGCGCGGCGAACCGCCGCGTTTCGACGAAAGCCGCCCGGCCGGCCGGCGCACGCGCCAGCGCCGCCATCAGCCCGTCCAGGCCCAGTTCCTGTTCAGCCCGCCCTGCTTGCGGAACCCATGCCAACGCCACCGGCAACAGGCACCGCCTCCGCCATCTCGGCATCGCCATGCTCCCAAAACGGAAAGAAGTTGAACCACTGATACGGAAATGCCCGGCACGACCGCTCGATCGCTGCAGCGTAGCGCTCCACCACCCACCGCAGATCCGCCCCCCGCGACCCGCGCCTCAGCACAACCTGCTCGACGAACGGCTCGAACCGGACGTCATACGTCCTCGGCCCGACACGCACCGCCCGGAACAGCAGCACCGGCGCGCCCAGCATCGCCGCCAGCACGAATGGTCCGGACGGAAACGACGCAACGGCGCCCAGGAAAGACGCCGTGACCATGCGGTGTTCCAACCCCCGCATTGCGCTGGCAGCCTGGGCACCAGGCACCCGGTCTGCAAGGATGCCGACGATCTCGCCGCGCTCCACGCACTCCCGTGCCCGGATCATGCTCGCCGTGTCGCCGATCTCGAGCACCCGCTCCCGCAGGGCCGGGGCGAGCCGGTCCAGCAGCCGCGTCAGCGCGCCCGCATTGTGCCGATACATCAACGCCCACACCGGCACCGGCGCCTGCCGCGCGACCGTCCGCAGCACCTCGAAACTGCCGACATGCGCGCCGAGCAGGATGCAGCCCCGCCCTGCGGCCACTACGTCCATCACCGCTTCGAGCCCTGCCACCTGCACCGAAAACGCCCGCTCCCGCCCGCCCAGCAGGAGCACACGATCCAACACCGCCAGCGCGAAGCTATGGAAATGCCGCGCTACGTCCCGTAGCCGAGCAGGCCGGCCGAGAACCCGCCCGAGGTAGTCCCGTGACGCGGCCCGTGCACCGCGCGCCGTCAGCAGGAACCAGGCCGCCCCGACGATCGCCAGGGGTCCACCGCCACCCCGGAGCGCGACCCACATCATCACGCGGGTCAGCCATGCCGCCCCGCGCTCCGGCTGAGCCGCCCAGCTCATGGGAGCGGCGGCCACCCGTCGCCTACCGGGTCCGCCGCGCCTCGACATGCGCCGACAGGCTTCGCAGGCTGGCGAAGGTCTGCCGGTTCCGATCGTCGTCGGACCGCAGCTCGAACCCGTATGCCCGGCTGATCGCCAAGGCAAGCTCCAGCGCGTCGATGCTGTCCAACCCGAGACCTTCGCCGAACAGCCGCATATCGGGCGCCACGTCGGTCGGCGCCACGTCGAGCTGGAGCGACGTCACGATCAACGATGCCAGCTCCCGCTCGGGCGTGGTTTGCGCGCCGAGCCCCTGCACGTCCACCTCGTGATGATCCACGTCTGCCACGACCTCCCCCATTCCGTTAAGCTCTTCGCGACCCACCCTCGTGCCAAACGAGTCGCACTTCATGCCGCCGCCTGCAACCCGCATCGGCCCTGCCGCCACGATTGCCTGGCCTGCGGCCGTCACCGCGCTGGCCACGGCCGCCGCACTCGCCAGCCACGTCACCCTGGCAATGGGGCATGTCGATGGCGCCCTTGCCTTCGCCGCCCTGCAGGCCGTGGCTGGCGCCTCCGCGGTCGGCCTCGTGCTCCGCCGCCGTCGGCCGGGGCCTGCGCCCCTACTCACCTCGGCCCTCATCGCCGCCGGTCTGCTGGCAGCCCTCGCGGTCGGAGCTCGTTCCACTCCGGCCACCGGGCTGGCGGCCATGTCGGGCGTCGCGCATGCCTTGCTGTATGGCGCTCTGCTGTTCGTCTTTGCCTGCACGTTGCGCCCTGGCCAGACCGCCCTCGTCACCCTGGTCGCCAGCCACGTCAACCCTGGCTTCCACGCTGGCATGGTCCCCTACACCCGCGCCGTCACCTGGGCCTGGGCAGGGTTTGCCGCGGCCCAGCTTGTTGGCTCCGGCGTGCTCCTCGGCACTGATCCTCCGCTTTGGCGCCTGCTCGTCACCGCCGGCCATGTGCCGCTGGTCGTCGCGATGGCGCTGCTCGAACTCGCGATCCGGCACTGGCGTTGGCGCCACGAGGCACCGACCGGCTTGCTCGAAACCATTCGCGGCACCCGCCGCCTCATGGTTCAGCGCGCCGCCAAGCGCCCCACCACCTCGTAATACCGATCGTACACCAGTTGGAACCCACCGGGGTCGTCCCGCCACGGCGGCCGCTCCAGCCACCATGCCAACGGCTTGCGCGCCGCCACTGCCTCCTTTGCCAGGGCAGCAAGATAGCGCTCGTTCACCACTGCATCCAGGTAACGCGATTCAGTAAAGATCTGATTAAAATGACGTTGGTAATGCCCGGTCAGCGGATCGTCGTAAAAGATCAGCTTCAGGTCCGTGTCGTACACCGCGTTCGGCGTCCGCGCCCCGTGAGCCTCCGCCAGCGCCCCCGGGTAGGTCGGCAACAGGCCGTCCTGCAGCAGCTCGCTTCGCGCCGGCACGTCCGCATACACCGCGCCCGGATCATGCGGCCAGGCATCGTTCGTGCGCCGCATCAGGTTGACGAACTCGTTCTTCGGCACCGGGAAGTCCAGGATCGCAATCGGCAGGAAACGCTCCGTCGGCCAATGCGCCCACAGCCCCGCCTCGGCCAGCGCGTTGTGCGCCAGGTGGATGCAGTTGTCGTTGAACACGCTCCAGTCGAACACCCGCCGCCCCTCGCGATACGGCGCGTTCTCCCGGTTGAGGAACGCCACCATCCGCCCCATCTGGGCCCGGGTCACGGGCACCCGTGCGCAGTACCGCCCCCGCGCCAGCGAAATGCCCCAATCCGTCCCGATCGAGACCTCATACGCCCACGCGTCCCGTGACCATCCCGCCGGCATGTCGTCGAACACGACGTCGTGGAAGCGCACGCCGTCATATACGCCCGCCTGCCGCGCCGCCGCCCGCACCGCGACGTAATCCGCTCGCGTCACCCCCGCGCCGGGCGGCAAACCGCCATCGAAGAACAGCGCGCGTCCTGGCGTCGCCACCCACTTCGCATTGGAGAAGTGTGCGTTCATGCTCAGTCCCACGCCGTCCGTCGGTTCGCACACCTGGAGCACCGGGTAGCCGGCCAGCGGCACGCGACAGGCGCCGTTCAGGTAGAACACCGCATGCCCGCCGATCTCGCCGCGGATGTCGGCCCCGAACCCCAGCTTCTTCTTGATCTGGGTCAGCGCGCAATACTCGGCGTAGTACGGATGCGCCTCCGCATACGCCGCCTCGTCCGCCGCCCCCGGCACATCGAACCGCGCCACCGCGCAACCGCCCATCCACAGGGCCATGAACAGGGACAGCAACGGGCGCCAACGCATCCGGACGCGTATCATGCGCGCGCGAACTCCCAAACGACAAAGCAGACACGGATGGAGGCGGCAACGCTGTAAGCCCGTTCGTCGCAAGGAACCGCCTGCGTCTCCGTAGCCGAAGCGACGATCGCAACCATTGCCCAAACGCCCTCCTTGCAGCAACCCATCGAACCCCCGACATCCGCTGTATGGCCACTCTCTCCGTCCTCGATCTCGCCCCCGTTCCCGAAGGCGGCACCCCGCAGGACGCGCTCCATCGCGCCCGCGCCCTCGCCCGGCATGCCGAGAGCCTCGGATACACGCGGTACTGGCTCGCCGAGCACCACAACATGGTGGGCATCGCCAGTGCCGCGACGGCCGTCGCCATCGGCTACGTCGCCGAAGGCACGACCACCATCCGCGTCGGCGCCGGCGGCATCATGCTTCCCAACCATTCCCCTCTCGTGATCGCGGAGCAGTTCGGCACGCTCGACGCCCTGTATCCGGGCCGGATCGATCTCGGTCTGGGCCGCGCGCCCGGCACGGACCAGCGCACGCTGCGCGCGTTCCGCCGGGACCCGGCCGCCTCGGACCGTTTCCCGCAGGATGTGCTGGAGCTGCAGGCCCTGCTCGACGACCCGGCGCCCAACCAGGCCATCCGCGCCATACCCGGCGCGGGCAGCCACGTCCCCCTCTGGATCCTCGGCTCATCCACCTTTGGCGCCCAACTCGCCGCCCATCTCGGCCTCCCCTACGCCTTCGCGTCCCACTTCGCGCCCGATGCTCTCCCCTATGCGCTCCGTGCGTACCGTGAGACGTTCAAGGCCGGTCAGATCGCCCGCCCCCATGCCATGATCGGCGTGAACATCATCGCTGCGGATACCGACTCCGAAGCCCGGCGCTTGTTCACGTCCGTCCAGATGAGCTTCACCCAGATGTTCCGCGGCGCCCGCGGCAAGCTGCCGGCGCCCATCGACGACATCGAGGCCTTCTGGACACCCATGGAAAAGGCGCAGGCCTCCGCGATGCTCGCCTGCTCCATCGTGGGCGGTCCCGACACCGTTCGCCGCGGCCTCAAGCGCCTCCTGGCCGATCACGCGCCCGACGAGCTGATGGTCGCCGCCGCGATCTACGACCAAGAGGCGCGGCTGCGCTCGTATGAGATCCTGGCAGACGCCCACGGCAGCCTCGGCGCGACCGGCCCCGGGGCCCTGCAAGCCGCCTGACCGCGCTCCGACCGGATCGATGACGAGCCCCGCTTAGAGCCCTCCCCCTCTGGGATAGGGTTGGTTGAGGGCTCGATAGGATGGCACAGCCTCCATAGCCACCACAGGACCCCATGCGCTTCCTCCTCCTTGCCCTTCTTCTCGCCGCCGCCCCGGCCCGCGCCGCCGACCACACCTCGCAGCACACTATCCAGCTCCCCGACGGCCCGCTCGCCCTCACCGCGATGGTCGAAACTCAGCACCTCGAAACCGCCGACGGCAAACCCGCCGCCGAGATCGTCACCACCGCCTTCACCCACGCCCCAGCCAACGACCCCCCAGCCGATCACGCCCCGGCCGACCACGCCTCGGCCGACCACGCCCCATCCCGCCCCGTCACCTTCGCCTTCAACGGCGGCCCCGGCGCCGCCTCCGCCTTTCTCGACCTTGGCGCCATCGGGCCCTGGCGCGTTCCCCTCGCCATTCCCGTCATCCCCAGCCAAGACCCGGCGCCCGTCGACAACGCCGACAGCTGGCTCCCCTTCACCGACCTCGTCTTCATCGACCCGCCCGGCACCGGCTATAGCCGCGCCGCCACCCCCGACGCCGCGAAACCCCTCTACACCATCGACGGCGACATCCGCGTGCTCGCCACCACGGTCCGCCGCTGGCTCGAGGCGCACGGCCGCCTGCAATCCCCCGTCTTCCTGGTCGGCGAATCCTATGGCGGCTTCCGCGCGCCCCGCCTCGCCCGCGCGCTCCTGGAGCAACAGGGCGTCGGCGTTCGCGGCATCGTCATGATCTCCCCGGTGCTCGACTTCAACGGCCGAGACGGCGCCTACGAGCCGTTCCACAACGCCGTCTTGATCCCCGCCCTTGCCGCCGCCCACGCTCACGCCAGCACGCGCCAGGCGATCGCCAATGCGGAAGCCTATGCCCAGGGCGCCTATATTCAGGACCTGCTCCGCGGCCCCGATGACCTCGCTGCCCAGGACCGCATTGCCACCGCGCTCGCCGGGTTCACCGGCCTCGATCCAGCGCTCATCCGCCGCCTCGCCGGCCGCATTGACGCTCAGGCCGCCCAGCGCGACCGCAACCCGGGCCAGGTCGCGAGCCCCTACGATGCCACCCTCCTCGCCGCCGACCCCTTCCCCGCCGCCCGCTTCGACAACTCGCCCGACCCGGCCCTCGACGGCCTCCGCGGCCCCCTCACCGCCGCCATGCTCACCCTGTACCACGACCGCCTCGGCTGGCAGCCCGACGGCGCCCCGAACCGCCAATACAGCCTGCTCGATTCTCAGATCGCCCGCGACTGGGACTACGGCCGCAGCGGCAACCGTCCGGAATCCATGACCGCGCTCCGCCAGTATCTGGCGCTCGACCCCACCGTCCGCGCCCTCGTCGTCGGCGGCCTGACCGACCTCGTCACGCCCTACTTCGCCAACGCCCTCCTGCTCGCCCAAGTCCCGGCGACGACGCCACCGGGCCGCCTTGCGCTTCAAGTCTTCCAGGGCGGGCACATGTTCTACACCAACCCCGACAGCCGGCACGCGCTGCAGCAGGCCGCCGCCGCCCTTATCCACGACGCCCTCGCCGCCTCGCCCGCCGCTGCCCCGCCTTGACAGACCTGCCGGTAAGGAATGGATGGCGCGATGTGCCGAACCCTCGTCCCGCTCCTGCTCGTCCTCTGCGCGGCGGCGTGCAGCTATTCGCCCCCGGCACGAACCGACACGGCGTCCCCCAAATACCAGGCCGACCTCGATGCCTGCACCACGTCGGTGCCCGAGGCGGTCGACAAGCACAATGCCAAGACCGGCCTTGCCTGGATGACCGGCGGCCTCACCCGGTGGTCCGCGATCGATAGCGGCGTCGACGCCTGCATGGGCGGGCATGGCTGGGGGCGCATCCGCGCCTGCACGGCCGAAGAACTCCGCAACGGCAACCGCACCCAATCCCTCGTCGTCACCGCCCGCGGAATACGCTGCAGCGACCCGAACAGGGCATCCTGACCCGCTAGGCGAGCAGATCGACCCGATATTTGTCCGCGATCCGCGATGACACCACCTGCAACCGCTCGGCCACCCCCCGTGTGAACAACGCCGCCGCTTCCTCGCCCGTGCAAGCCCCGTCCGTCGCCCCTCGCCAGTTCACCAGCATGACTGCCCCGCCGCTCTCGAGGCTCTCCAGCGTCCGCCGGGCTGCTGTCTCGATGCCCGCCAGCCCGAGGTAATACAGCACTTCCGAGAACACGATCAGGTCGAAACCCCCCTCGGGCCAAGCGTCCGGCACCGCCATCGCCTTGATCGTCACCCCGGCCAGGTCCGCGCATCGCGCCCGCGCCTGCGCCAGCGCCGTCTCCGACACGTCTACCCCCAGCAAGCTGCCGCATCGCCCGGCGAGCTGCCGCGTCAGCACCCCGATGCTGCAGCCCACCTCGAAACAGCGCGAAAATCGTCGCTCCGGCAGCGCCGCCAGGGTCGACGTATACTTTTCCCGCTCATAGTCGCTCGTCGCGAACTTCCACGGATCGGGGTCACGTTGATACAGCCGCTCGAAATATTCGGGATCCGCGTAATTGCTCATGCAGCCCGAACGCCGACACAGCAGAAAGGTTGAGCATTGCTCAAGGGCTGGTGGAGCCGAAGGGACTGGTGGAGCCGAGCGGGATCGAACCGCTGACCTCCTGAATGCCATTCAGGCGCTCTCCCAACTGAGCTACGGCCCCCTAAGTCGACGCGCGAGGCGTGCCTATAACGCCGCCTCCACCCACCTGCAAGGCCCGTCAGGCGGCCTTCAGCCCGGCCGGAACGGCGAACGCCGCCTCCGTCTTGGACCGTAGCTCGTCCACCGTCACGCCGGGTGCCATGTCCAGCAGGGTCAGCCCGTCCTGCCCCGGCGCGTCCACCTGCAGCACGCACAGATCGGTCACGATCAGGCTCACCACCCCCGCCCCGGTCAGCGGCAGGTTGCAGCGCTTGAGGATCTTCGGCTCGCCCTTCGACGTGTGCTCCATCAGCACCACGCATTTCGGCACGCCCGCGACCAAGTCCATGGCGCCGCCCATGCCCTTGACCATCTTGCCGGGGATCATCCAGTTGGCGAGATCGCCGTTCCCGGCCACTTGCAGCGCACCGAGGATGCTGATCGCGATGTGGCCGCCGCGGATCATACCGAAGCTCTGCGCGCTGTCGAAGATCGACGTTGTCGGCAGCATCGTCACGGTCTGCTTGCCGGCGTTGATGATGTCGGCATCCTCCTCCCCCTCGAAGGGGAAAGGGCCGATGCCCAGCATGCCGTTCTCGCTGTGCAGTTGTACGCTGATCCCGGGCGGGATGTGGTTCGCAACCAGGGTCGGAATGCCGATCCCCAGGTTCACGTACATCCCGTCCTCCAGCTCCCGCGCTGCACGGGCCGCCATCTCATCACGTGTCCAAGCCATCCAAACCTCCCTGCCCCGAGCCTCGCCAAATCATCCCGCCTAGGCCGCCCGTTTGCGCACCGTCCGCTGTTCGATCCGCTTCTCGACCGCGGGCACGTGCACGATCCGCTTGATGAAGATGCCCGGCGTGACGACCGCGTCAGCATCGATCTCGCCCGGCTGCACGAGGTGCTCCACCTCGGCCACCGTGATCTTCGCGGCCGTCGCCATCGGGGGATTGAAGTTTCGCGCCGTGCGCCGGTAGACGAGGTTGCCCTCGGTATCGCCCTTCCACGCATGCACGATCGCCAGGTCGGCGAAGATGCCTCGCTCCATGATGTAGCGATGATTGTCGAACTCCCGCTCCTCCTTGCCCTCGGCCACTTTCGTGCCCACGCCGGTGCGCGTGTAGAAGGCCGGGATGCCCGCCCCGCCCGCCCGGATCCGCTCCGCCAAGGTCCCCTGCGGGTTGAACTCGATCTCCAACTCCCCGGCAAGATACTGCTTGGCGAAGGTCGCGTTCTCGCCGACGTAGCTGCTGATCATCTTGCGCACCTGCCGGGTCTGCAGCAGCAGGCCCAGCCCCGCATCGTCGATACCGGCATTGTTGGACACGATCGTCAGGTCCTTCACACCGCTTTCGCGGATCGCCAGGATCAGCGCCTCCGGGATGCCGCACAACCCGAACCCGCCGGCCAAGATCAGCATGTCGTCGCGTAGGATCCCGGCCAGCGCGGCAGCCGCATCTGGGAACACCTTCTTTGCCATCCGTCACCACCCCTGCTTTTCCGGCACAGTCGCACGTGGCCGGGGTGCCGGAAAGTACGAGTTGCGCACGGCGCCGAGCCGGTCGCCGGCTTAGTCTGGCAACACCCCGTGTTGCCGCAGGAACCCCAGCAAGGGCAGCAGCGGCAGCCCGAGGATGGCGGACTGCTCACCCTCGATTGCATCGAACAGCTGCATCCCCGGCCCCTCGATCCGGTATCCGCCCACGCTCTCCGTAAGCCGGGCGCCCTCGGCCGCCAGGTAGGCGTCCAGGACCGCTTCGGAGAATGCCCGCATCACCATCCGCGGGCGGGCGACGTGGTGGAAGATCTCCACTCCGTCCTTGAGGCAGACCAGCGCCGTCACCAGAATGTGCGGCCGGCCGCGCAGCAGCAACAACTGGCGGCGTGCTGCCGCCACGCTGTCCGGCTTGTCGAACCACCCGCCATCAGAGACCAGCAGCTGGTCCGCGCCGACCACCACCTGCCCCGGCGCCCGCACTCTCTCCGCCTTCATCCCGGCAAGTGTCAGCGCGACATCCTCGGCACTGGCGCCCTCCGCCCGGCCGGCGGCTTTCACCGCCGCCTCGTCGATCCGCGCCGGCCGCGCCTCGAACACGACGCCCGCGGCCCGGAGCACCGCCGCCCGGGCAGCGGATTCACTCGCCAGGACGATGGGCGCGCACTGCAGAAGGCGCATGGCCTTAGACGGGCCGCCGCCGCACTCCGGTCGCGGCGAACATCATCACGCCGGCACCCGCCCCGATCAGCACCCAGATGATCGGCTCCAAGTCTGCCGTTTCGCTCCGGATCGGCAGCACGGCGACCGTCCCGGGCGACGTCTCGACACCCTGCTTGCCCGCGGCCTTCGCCGCCGCGATTTGCTCTGGCGAGACGACCCAGGCCGGGCTGCCGAACAGCGTCCGCCCACCGAACCCGACAGCCAGCGCCACGATCAATGCCACTGCCAGCCGCACACCCATCGACATCACGCATCTCCCTATGATCGTATGATCATGCGGTCGGCGTTGGCGGAGGCGTCTTGCGCCGGTCGTGCCATGCCTCCATCAACTGCAGCACCGTCGCCGCGGTCTCCTCGATCGATCGCCGGGTCACGTCGATGACCGGCCAGCCGCGCCGGGCGCACATGCGTCGCGCCCACAGCAGTTCCGCCTTGACCGCCTCGATGTCGACGTAATCGGTCTTCTCGTTCCGCACCTGCCCGGTCTCGGTCCCCTGCGCGATCAGCTTCAGCCGGTGCCGCCGGATTTCGATCAGCGCCATGGGATCGAGCGTCAGCCCGACCACCGGACACGACGGATCGACCAGCCCTGGAGGGTCGGGCGTGCCCGGGACCAGCGGCACGTTGGCCGCCTTGATCCCGCGATTGGCAAGATAGAACGAGGTCGGTGTCTTGCTGCTTCGGCTGACCCCCACCATCACCACGTCCGCCTCGGCGATCCCCGCCTGTGCCTGCCCGTCGTCATGCGCCAACACATAGTGCATCGCGTCGATGCGCCGGAAGTAGTCGGCATCCAGCACGTATTGCCGTCCGGGCCGGCTTTGCGCCTGTTCGCCGCTTTGCTCCGCCAGCACTGCCATCACCGGGTCGAGCACGTTCACCACGCTGACCCCCAGCCGTTCGCACGTCGTCTCGAGATCATTGCGCAGGGCCTTGTCGATCACGGTCGACAGCACCGGACCGGGGTCCGCCTCGATCCCCTCCAGCACCCGATGCAGTTGGAACCGCGTCCGGATCAGGCTCCAACGGTGATACGCGATGGAGATATGCTCGAACTGCGACACCGTCGCCCGGGCGATGCTGTTCAGCGTCTCCCCGGTCGCGTCCGACACGAGATGCAGGTTCAGCCGGTGCGTTTCCATGGTGCAAGGATAACGGGGATAACCGCCGCCCGGCAGCCATTTCCAACCGGTCCAGGGGCGAGCGGGGATAACTCACGATTGAGTGATCACACGGGAGAACCTGCCACGCTCGGGCTCATGCTTGGGACAGGATCGAAACCCGGCAGGCCGTCAAACCCTTGCAGCCCGAAGCTGCTGTGGAAAAGCGCGGGACAGGATTCGAGAAACGGGGTACCACGCCATCCACACGGCCTAAGAACCACTCCCAAAGAGACTCAAAATTTTCTTATGAAAAGAGGCGCCATGCAAAAGCCCCTGCTCCGCGTCCTGGCAGGGGAGGCAGTCTGGCCGCCGCCCACGTGGCTGATGCGCCAGGCCGGGCGATACCTCCCGGAGTACCGGCAGCTCCGTGCCCAGGCCGGCGACTTCATCAGCCTGTGCACCACGCCTGCCCTGGCCTCGGAAGTCACCCTGCAGCCGATCCGGCGCTACGGCTTCGACGCCGCCATTCTGTTCAGCGACATCCTCATCGTCCCTTGGGCGCTCGGCCAGGGCCTGGCGTTCAAAGAGGGTGAGGGCCCCGTGCTGCCGCCCATCCGCGACGCCGCCGGGCTCGGCGCGCTTGACCTCGAGCGCCTGCCACAAGCGATCGGCCCGATCCTCGAGACGGTCGAGCGCACCCGCGCCGGCCTGCCGCCCGAGACCACCATGATCGGCTTCGCCGGCAGCCCGTTCACCGTCGCCTGCTACATGGTCGAGGGCGGCGGCTCGAAGGACTTTTCCCACGTCCGCGGCATGGCCCATCACCAGCCCGAGGTGATGGACGCCCTCATCGCAACCCTCGTCGAGGCCAGCGTCACCTATCTCGCCGCCCAGATCCGCGCCGGCGCCGAGGTCGTGATGCTGTTCGACAGCTGGTCCGGCGTGCTGTCGCCCACGCTGTTCCGCCGCCTGGTGATCGCCCCCACCCAGGTGATCGTCGACCGCCTCCACGCATTGCATCCCGGAACGCCCATCATCGGCTTTCCCCGCCTCGCAGGCGTGATGGTCGGCGAGTATGCCACCGCGACCGGGATCGACGGCGTGGCACTCGACACCGGCGCCGATATCACGGTCGCCCACACACTCATCCCGGCGACGATCGCCACCCAGGGCAACCTCGACCCGCTCGCCCTTGTCGCCGGCGGCGAGGCTCTTCGGACCGAGACCGGCGCCGTGCTGAATGCCATCCGCGGCCGCCCGCACATCTTCAACCTCGGCCACGGCATCGTCCCGCAGACGAACCCCGACCACGTCGCCGCCCTCCTCGCCCAGATCAGGGAAGCATAATCACACCCCGGTCAGGGAGCGGTCATCGGTGGTCAGGCGAAACCGGACCGTGACCCGCTATGGCCCCCCTGCTCCAGGCGCGAGTAGAACTTGACGCCACCCCAACATCGGCCAATTTCAACGAATGCCCCGAAACGCCCGGAAAATCGCCGTCGTCCTGTTCAATCTCGGGGGTCCCGACCAGCCCGCCTCGGTCAAGCCCTTCCTCGTGAACCTGTTCAAGGACCCGGCCATCCTCCGCGTCCCGTTCTTCGTCCGCCCCATCCTCGCCCGGCTCATCGCCGCTCTCCGCGTCAAGGCCGCCACCGCCAACTATGCCATCCTCGGCGGCAAGAGCCCTCTGCTCGAGCTCACCAACGACCAGGCCCGCGCGCTCGAAGCCGCGCTCGGGCAAAACCTCGACCATGACGTCCGCTCCTTCGTCGCCATGCGCTACTGGCACCCGTTCAGCATCGAGGCCGCCCGCGCCGTCCGCGCGTGGGACCCCGACGAGGTCGTCCTGGTACCGCTCTATCCACAATACTCCACCACCACGACCGGAAGCAGCCTGACTGCCTGGCGCGAGGCTGCCGCCCAGGCCGGGCTGGTCAAGCCCGTCACCACCCTCTGCTGCTACCACTCCGACCCGGCCTACCTGCGCGCTACCGCCGACATCGTCCGCCGCAGCTATGAGCAGGCCCGTGCCGAACTGCCGCCCGAAACCGGCCTGCGCATCCTGTTCAGCGCCCACGGCCTGCCTGAGACCATCATCAAGGCCGGCGACCCCTACCAATTCCAGGTCGAGCGCACCGTCGCCAGCGTCGCCCGCCTGCTGCAGATCGACGACCTCGACTTCGCCACCTGCTATCAGTCCCGCGCCACCCCCCAGAAATGGATCGACCCGAGCACCGAAGCCGAGATCGGGCGCGCCGCCAACGACAAGGTCGCCATCCTCGTCGTCCCGATCGCCTTCGTCTCCGAACACTCCGAAACCCTCGTCGAGCTCGACGTCGAATATCGTGAGCTCGCCGAACACCACGGCGTCCCCGGATACTTCCGCGCTCCGGCCCAGAACAGCGACCCCGGCTTCATCCAAGCCCTCGCCGAACTGGTCGAGAGCGCCCTCGCCCGCGGTCCCGGCCTGTGCAGCTTCGTCGGCGGCCGGACCTGCCCCAAACCCTTCGCCGACTGCCCCCACGCCCGGGCGGGCGTCGCCCCACCCACAATCCAGCCCGCGACAGCGCTCACCCCGGTCAAGGAACTGGCCTAGCGAAAGCCCTCTCCCGTTGGCCGGAGAGGGCCGGGTGAGGGTGCAGGCGGCACGCCGAAATGACGAACGCGCCAAGCCCGCCGAAACCGTGAGCGCCTCCGTTCCATGGCGAGCAAGCACAAACCCGCACCTTGACCGCGTCACCACCGCCAAGCACAGACCCCCGATGACCCCCGAACCCATCCAACTCGTCATCTTCGACTGCGACGGCGTGCTCATCGACAGCGAAGCGCTCAGCAACCGCATCGTCGCTGCCGAGATCACCAAGCTCGGCTGGCCCATGGACGAACACGAGGCGATGGCCCGCTTCGTCGGCCACCGCCTGTCCGACATCCCCCCCGTCATTGAGGCCCATCTCGGCCGCCCCGTCCCGGATGGCTGGGTCGAGGCCCTCCGCGACCGCCTCATCGCCGCCTTCGGCACCGTCGCGCTCATCCCTGGCGCCCGCGAAGCGCTGCAGGCCGTTACCGCCGCCGGGCTGCCCTACCGCGTGGCCAGCAATTCCTCGCACGAGGAGATGGACGCGAAGTTCGCCAACACCGGCCTTGCCGCGCTCATCGCCGGCCGCCAGCACAGCGCCCGCGACGTCCCCCGTGGCAAGCCGCACCCGGACGTGTTCCTGGCCGCCGCCGCGGCCGAAGGCGTGCCGCCCGCCGCCTGCCTCGTCATCGAGGACAGCGTGCCCGGTGCCACCGCCGCGGTCGCAGCCGGCATGACGGTCCTTGGTCTCGACCCTCAGGGGAACGGCGCCGCGTTGGCTGCCGTCGGCGCCCACGCAATCCGCTCCCTCGCCGAACTCCCGGCCATCCTCCGCGCCGCTCGACGCCAGGCCGCATGACCATCCCGTGGCTCGCGACGGTCTATCCCTGGACCAAGTCGTTCCACGTCATCGCCGTCACCGCCTGGATGGCCGGTATCTTCTACTTGCCCCGCCTATACGTGTACCACGTGTCGCTCCCCCGCGGCGGGATCGAGAGCGAGCGCTTCAAGGTCATGGAGCGCCGGCTGCTCAAGCAGATCATGCTTCCTGCGATGATCGCGACCTGGTCCTTTGGCCTGCTCCTCGTGCTCACGCCGGGCATCGTGGACTGGACGACGTTCAACTGGTGGCACGTGAAGCTGCTGATGGTCCTGCTTATGACCGGCTTCCAGGGTGCCGCCGGCAAGTGGCGGCGCCAGTTTCTCGAGGACCGCAACCAGAAGCCGGAGCGCTTCTACCGCATCGCCAACGAGGTTCCCACGATCCTGCTCGTCGTCATCGTCATCATGGTCATTGCCAAGCCGTTCTAGAGCGTCATCCGACCAGTCGAGGTCACCTGTCGGATAAACATGCTCGCATCACTGAAAGCGAGTGCCCAATTTCGAATCACTTCGATCGGATTGGGCACGAGCCGAACAAACCGCTTGACGCCGCCCCACCCGGATGCCACCTGGACGCCTGCGACGCGGCATTCGCCAGACCGTCGTTCCTCACCTTGTATCGGCGGCCCCATCCGGCCCCAACTCTCTCCATCTCGGGCCCCCCCGCGCCCCCGCCCTTCCGGGCGATGGCCTCGGCCCTCCCTACATTAGGGCACCCCATGCATCTCGCCGACCTCAAGGCCAAACCCCCGGGCGACCTGCTCGCCCTCGCCGAATCGCTGCAGATCGAGAACGCGTCGAGCCTGCGCAAGCAGGACATGATGTTCGCCATCCTGAAGAACCTGGCCGACAACGACCAGGCCATCTACGGCGAAGGCACCCTCGAGATCCTCCCCGACGGCTTCGGCTTCCTCCGCAGCAGCCAAGCCAACTTCCTCCCCGGCCCCGACGACATCTACATCAGCCCCAACCAGGTCCGCCGCTACGCGCTCCGCACCGGCGACACCGTCGAGGGCCAGATCCGGGCCCCCAAGGACGGCGAGCGCTACTTCGCGTTGCTCAAGATGAACACGATCAACTTCGAGCCGCCGGACGCGGTCAAGCACCGCATCAACTTCGACAACCTCACCCCGCTCTATCCGGAGCGGAAGCTCAAGATGGAGGTCGAGAACTTTCAGTCCGTTGCCAAGGGCCCCGGCAAGGACATGACCCCCCGCGTCATCGACCTCATCGCCCCCATCGGCATGGGCCAGCGCGCGCTCATCGTTGCCCCGCCCCGCACCGGCAAGACGGTGATGCTGCAGAACATCGCCACCGCGATCGCCGCCAACCACCCGGAGATCTTCCTCATCGTCTTGCTCATCGACGAGCGGCCCGAGGAGGTGACCGACATGTCCCGAACCGTGAAGGGCGAGGTCGTCGCCAGCACCTTCGACGAGCCTGCGACCCGGCATGTCGCCGTCACCGAGATGGTGCTCGAGAAAGCCAAGCGCCTCGTCGAGCACAAGCGCGACGTCGTCATCCTGCTCGACAGCATCACCCGGCTCGCGCGGGCCTACAACACCGTCGTCCCCAGCTCCGGCAAGGTGCTGACCGGCGGCGTCGACGCCAACGCCCTGCAGCGCCCCAAACGTTTCTTCGGCGCCGCCCGCAACATCGAGGAAGGCGGCAGCCTGACGATCATCGCCACCGCGCTCATCGACACCGGCAGCCGTATGGACGAGGTGATCTTCGAAGAGTTCAAGGGTACCGGCAACAGCGAAATCGTGCTCGACCGCAAGCTTAGTGACAAACGAACCTTCCCAGCGATCGATATCACCAAGTCTGGCACCCGCAAGGAAGAACTCCTTGTTGACCGCGGTACACTATCGAAGATGTGGGTTCTCCGCCGTATCTTGGGCCCGATGGGCATGACCGACGCGATGGACTTCCTGCTCGACAAGCTGAAATACAGCAAGACTAACCAGGACTTCTTCGACGCGATGAACACCTGATATCGCAGACGATCACGGCGTAGGGTGGGCCTCCAGCCCACCTACGATGGCCCCAGCGGGCGCAAACCCATTGTTGAAGAACCTTCACAAAACTGAAACCCTAACCTCCGGCAGCGCTTCGTAAGGAAGCGTCACGCCAACCGCCGGAGCCCGACGTATGTCCGACTTCACCGCCGACCAGCTCGCCCCGGCCTCACGCCCGGGCCCGCACCTCGACAAGAAGCCCCATGCCGCCGGCGCGATCGCCTTCATCGCCGTGCTCGCGGCCGGGCTGCTGTTCGCCGCCTTCAGCATTCACAACGACGTCGATGCCGTCGGCGAGACCAATATCGCGACGGGCGCCTTCGTCCTACTCGGCATCGCGCTCCTCATCGCTCTCGGCTTCGAGTTCGTGAACGGGTTCCACGTTATAAGGCGTACATAGAAGTGTTCACCTGCTGACGCTGCCGGACCGTCGCTGCTGATCCATTGCGGGTTTAAGAGGCGTCAATTCGGCACTCCGTCGCCCGTCCAACGGCTTCGCCGCTAAACAAAATGACCAGAGCACGCCGAACGAAGTAGGGTCACCCTGTTCACCATCGAGGAATTTGTGTTGCCCTAACAGCATCTTCGGCGAACGATGTGTTCACGCCCGGCTGGTCGGACGCGAACATGGTGGACACATTTTGCCTGGCTTACGCATTGCCTCGTTTGTCACGACGGATGAATTGCCAGGGCTCTCGCGGCTCGAACTGGCGGCGTGTCACATCCCCGATGGTTTCCGCTTTCTCGTGAAAGACGAGGAGATCGCTGAAGCACCCCTGCTGTTTCTGCATAGCCGATATGTTAGGATGAAGAGGAGGGCTTGGGGGAGGGTTGACAATAGCCAGCGGGCTTCGTGCGACGACCTTTTCGAGTGGTTCTCGTTTTTGGAAGTGGCCGGGCTCCGCTGGGCTGACATCGAAACCGAAGACATCCGTGACTATCGCACGATCCTCGAGAATTCTACCAGTCCGCGCACGCGAAGGCGCTATAGCGCGAACACAATCAGGCGGCGGCTGGGAACGATAATCGCGTTTCATGACTGGGCTGCGTCGGAGAGCTACACATCGGGCTTGATCCAGCCAACAGTGGTCGGAAGCCGCTTCCGGAGCATCGACAGCAACGCGCTGGCCCATCTTGCCGGACGTGCCACCGGGCTTGGCGCCTCGGACCTACTTCCGGGTCGGGAGCCTAGCGAGCCAAGCCCGTTCCACAACATCGGCCAACTTCAGTCGGTGCTGGTCGGGCTCGGACCAAGCCCTCCAGAGCGTGCCCGTGATCTCCGTCCTTCGAGGGACCGCCTGGCTTCTACATTCGCGCTCGTCACCGGCACGCGAATCAGTGAAACCCTCGCGTTGACACTTTCGGACGTGCTGGGGATGCAACGTCCAGCAGCGGGTCACGCGACGGCCAGCGCTGTGTTGTCGCTGCGGCAGACCAAGGGCGGACGGCCGAGGAAGGTGCTGGTGCCGACGTGGCTGCTCGACGAACTCGTCCACTACGCGGAGACGGAGCGCATGGTGCCGGTGCGGCGCGCCCGTGAAGCAGGCCACAAACCGGCGCCCAACCTGTTCGTCAACGGGGCGGATGCGAGCGACAGGGACGTTGGCCAGGCACTGACGGCAAGGACGCTGTCTCGCTCGTTCAGATCAGCCGTGATCTCGGCGGGCTTGTACGAGCGCATATGCGACGAGACGAACGGCGGCCTCCCGGACCGGCTTGTTGCCAACCACTCGTTCCACGACCTCCGCCACACCTTCGCCATCCAGCAATACCTGGCGCGGAGGGCGCGGGGAGACGCGGAACCCTGGAAGACGATCGCGACGCTTCTTGGCCACAGGAGCTTCAAGACAACCATGGACTACTATCTGCCGTCCGTTTCGCTGGCCGAGGCTGAAGTCAGCGACGTCATGTCCGATTTCATCGCTAACCTCATCTCGTTCAAATAGGAGCAGGCCTTGACCGTACGGAGACGGGGGACGAACGCTCCGCAAACATCGGCACGACGCGGGAAGATGGACAGGAGCTTCCTCTTGCCTGTGTCGGCGACCGACGCCCGCATGACGGTGATCGACGGGAACACGGAACCGAAGGGCTTGGTCCGGCTCGCGGCCCTAGCCAAAACCGGTGCCACAACGGTCACGGACACTGCGACTGGAAAGACTGTGATCCATCTCGCAACGAGGAACGTGCGCGGCCTGCCCATGTCTCCGTTCGTGCTTGATTGGCACCGTTTCGGAGAGATCGGCACGGCCTTCGCCGAAGCGCTTGGTGCCATGAAGATGAAACCGTCGTCGTTGAAAGAGAAGGTCGATGACGTTCGGTTATTTTTGTCGTGGTTGCCTTCGCGATTCACCGACGGTCTGCCAGAAACGCTTTGCGCGATCGGAACGGACAAGTTGCTCGCTTACAGAGCCTACCTGGATTCCGCTACGGACGCCTTCGGCAAACCCTACTCCGCCCAGACGAAGCACAAGCGCCTAAGCAACGTGAGGACAGTCTTCACATGGCTCCAGAAGCCGTCGGGAGAGTGGCGGTCCAGGCTTGATCCCCAGCTCCGCTTCCCTCAAGGCGCGTGGGCGGCGGCGGAGAAGCAGGCGAAACCCCGCCCGACGATATCTGGAGACGGCATTCGAGCCATTCTGATGGCCGCCGCCTTCGAGGTCGGCAAGACCATGGCCCGCCACAAGGAGGGCTTGGAGCTTGTCGCCTACGGTCGCAAGCGGCTCCACAAGGGGATGGACCGCATGTCCGACTTCAAGGAGCTTTCGGTGGCGGTAGCCGCTATCGAGGACTGGTTCGGCGGTTTCGCCGTCAGCTTGAAGCAGGTATACGGCACCAACCGAGGGCTCGGCCGGGCACTCCAGTACGTCCACGGCGCCGGGACAGTGTTCCGCTACCTGTACCCTGGCGGCCGGGAGATGGTGCCTTTCGTCGTCCTACTTTCCGCCTACACAGCATACAACGCCGACACCATCCTCGGCCTTCGGCTTGATCAGATCGTCACGAACGACGTGTTCGCGGACCAGTTTCGGATGGACATACCGAAGCGCCGGAACAGCCGCGTGCAGGAGCGATCATTTTCGCACGGTCCCGCACGTCTTGCGACGAAAGGGGCCAAGGGTCGTGCGAAGCGGGGGACCACCCAGAACAGGTCTTTCCGCATCGACCCGAACGATGAGCTCTCCGCGTATACGTTGATCGAGAACGTCAAGTTGCTCACGGAAGGCCTCCGACCTCGGGCTTCAAACAACGAAACGGATCGTTTGTTCCTGTTCCACGTCAAGGCGCCGCAGGACGGCGGGGTCCGCTCCTTCGGGACTCGGGAAAGCGAGACAATATCCGGAGACGCCCTATGGAAGTATCTGCTGCGAGCATTCATCGCGGAGAACGACCTCCCGGAGTTCGGCCTGTCTTCGATCCGAGCTTCCATGGCGGACGCGGCCGAGCAGCTGACCGGCGATATACGCGCTGTGCAACTGCTGCTGGGCCATGTGGGGACCGATGTCACGTTCACCCACTATCTCTCTGCGGGAGCCCGGAAACGTGCCTCGGAGTCTGTCGCCGTCGGACAGGCGATGCGCCACAGGTGGGTCGAGACGGGAGGCAGGCGCGACGTGCGCGAGGGCGGGCAGGGCGACAGCCTCATGTCCGCCACGCCCGGGATGGACTGCTTCGACCCACACGATTCGCCGATGCCCGGCCAGACTGCGGGAAAGATGTGCTCGGCCTGGTTGGCGTGCTTCTTCTGCCCGCTGGGCTTTATTAGGCCCGATGACGGCCATGGTCTCGCCCGTCTGATGCAGCTCGAAGCGCATATATCGGAAGCAAGGACGACGATCGCGGCGGAACGCTACCAAGCCGTCTATGTCCCCATTCTGATGAAAATCCCCTTGTGGCTGATGAAATTCAGCCCTGCTGCCCGGGAGGCCGCGCTTGCGATCACCTACCTGAAGCAGCTGCCGGAACTGGAATGACACATGGGACTTGAACAGCTGCACAGGCTGCCGCGTGACCATGTCGCGACCAAACCCGTCTCTGCACGCAGTATTTGGTCCGACCGGGTTTGGCTCTTCGACAACCCAACTGCTGGTGCCTCCCCCGTGATGGTCGACTGGGGGCGTGGCCTGGCAAACGGCTCCACCCTGCTGGACCCGGAATGGGGACCTTTTCTGGAGGCATGCAAGTGCCTGCTTTGGTCCCTGATCACGGAACCAATCAGGGGCAGACCATTGAAGGTGGGGTCCCTCGACGGGTGGATCTACGGGCTCTGGTTTATCGTCGACTGGATGTCGACTGCCGATTACCGGCATATGCACGAACTCGATGCCGGAGCCATCGACGAATACCTGGAGCACCTCATCTCGGAGAAGCTTCCAGAGGACGACGAAGATACCCTGAGCGGGCAGCAACTGTCCAAGTACATCAGGCCGCTCGCCCACATGTGGTGGCAAACCGACGCACTGGCCGCCTCTGGTATGAAAACCCTTCCCGAGCAACCGTTCGGCGGAAGAGCTTTCTCGGCTGTCGCCGCCGACCTGAGCGAGTTCACCTACGGCGAGATACCTTCTGTGGATGACGCGACATTCATCGCTACGGTAAACTGCCTGGATGCCTGGGTCGGCTACAGGGGCGAGGACATCGTCCGCCTGCTGGACCTCACGACCGATCTCAAGCAGAGCCACGGCCCAAATTGCTGGAAGCAGCAAATGCTGGGAGGGAAAGTCGTCGTGCGCCCCGAACTAGCGGATTTCCGCTTCTCGACCGATCCGGCAACCGGTCTTCCCTGGCACGCTTCCATCGATACGATCGACGGCGCGTCCCGCACTGTCAGAACTTTGGTGCGCGCTTTGAACATGGCAGGGATCATCGCCGTCCAGGCCATGACAGGATTGCGGATCAGCGAGGTCTGCGGCCTGGACGCCGATCCGAGACATCTCGGCCCTTACCCATCCTGCATCGAGGTGGAGTCGTCCGCGTCAGGTCTCTATGACGTTTTCTTCATCACCGGGAAGCTGTTCAAGACCACCAGCCTATGGATCGACGCGCGCTGGGTCGCGGGCTTGCGTCCCAAGGGATCGGCCCACCTTCCCCCGCCTGTCCGAGCAATAATGTTGATCGAGAGACTGTTCCGGCGCTGGCGGAGAGACAACGCCTTAGCGGCCCTGTTCATCACGACGAAGGCGCGTCACAGCTCGCCGCAGAGCAAGAACAAAATCAAACGGCAACGAAGTGCAAATCCCCCGCAGAACGTTTGGATCGTGGAACACGTTGGTCTCGTCCCCGCGACACGGGTGACTTCTCATCAGTGGCGGAAGGCGTTCGCGAAATTTCTTTTCCGCACGGACAAGCGACTGCTCCCTTCCATAGCGCTTCATCTGAAGCACGTCTCCCTCGCCATGACCGAATTGTACGCGGGAGGAGACCTCGAGCTGATCGACGACATCGACAGCGAGGCCAGCCGACATGCTTCCGAGGTCCTCTTCGAATGGGCCAGCGGCGTCAAAGCTGCAAAAGGCCCGGTCGCGAAGATGATCATGGACAGGTGTGCCGAACTTGGAAATCGCCTGGGCAATCACTCGGACGACGAGAAGAGAGAGGAGATCGACCGGATCGTCCAAGAGAACTCCATACGGGTATGGACCCTCACGCAAGGCGAGAAGAATTACGGCACGTGCGTGTTTCGGCCGGGAGCGGCGATCTGCCGGGCCGACCAGATCGGTCCGGTGCTACGCCCGGACGCCGCGGCGGCCAATCCCGGCCTTTGCGCAGGATGCACAAGCTTGGCGGTGGACGACGGCCACTTGCCGTTCTGGACGGAACGGCTCGCCTCGAACGAAAGGCTGTTCGGGGACAACCGCGACACCGACAAAGGAGTAGCCATGCTGGCGCGCAAGCGTATCGATCAGAGCAGGCATGTGTTGGGATGGCTCGGCCAAGGTACCCGGGGAGGCGAAATTGGCTAGTTTCCCGGTGCCTTCGCGATCCGAAGGTGAAAGGCCTCCGAAGGGAGCCGAGAAAAACTTGCTCGAAGCCATTGCCCGGCTCCACGCCGGTGCGCCGCGCGACCCGGACCTCCAGGCACGGGCGCGGGCAAGGAAACTGAGGGTCAACGCGACCACAGCCACCTTGGAAGCAGGGTGCGCGCGGCGGCTTGCGTATGCGTTCCCCCGGGTGCGGCTGGCGCTCGCGATCGATCATGAGGCGGGCCCGGGGGACGCGGGGACAGCGCCCCGTGTTGAACGCAAGTCCCTCCAGGAGATCGTCATCCAGCTCCGTCATGACAATGCGGAGCTCAGGCGCGGGCGTGACAAAGCAGTGTCCATGGCGGCTACCATGGTGATCAGGATGCGCAACATGGAAAGAGACGTGAACAAGGAGGTTCGCAAATCCCGGAGAAACGCAAAACGGGCGAAGAACGACAACCAGGTCGTCGGCAACGTTTATCGGCTCCGTCCAGACGATGGCGAGCCGGGATAAAGGAGGTCGGTCTGCCGGACATCGTGGCTGCCCTCAAGCCTTGCCGCGTCGCCCGGTCGGCGGAGTGGCGGGCCCAGCCAGGGGTAGGTCCAACGCGCATGACGGGCAAGCTCCGGGACATTGCGCAAGGGCCACAGCGTCCCTTCCTGGCCAGCATGCGAAGTATTTGTGACAATTCGGCGCATGGAACGGGTTCGGATAAGCGAGTCAACGTAGGCATGGTATAACGAGCAATGATGCCTGCCTCCATGGAGTGCCGGTGCGCGCTGTCAGAGCTACCGATCTTTCTTCGACCGCGGGAAGCTTCATAAAACCGAAACCCACAACGCCGTGATTTCTGATTACTCGGGACATACCCTCCGCTGGAGCATCGCCCAAATGTCTGATTTCACTGCTGACAGCGTCTCGCTGGACAAGCCCAAAGGTCCGCATCTCGACAAGAAGCCTCACTTCGGCGGGGCCATCGCCTTTCTCGTCGTCCTGGCGGGCGGGTTGCTGTTCGCGGCATTCAGCGTCAGCAGCGATATCCGGACATACGGCGAAGCCAACGTCGCGACGGGAGCTTTCGTGCTTCTTGGCATCGCCATGTTGATCGCGCTGGGTTTCGAATTCGTCAATGGGTTCCATGACACGGCTAATGCGGTAGCGACCGTCATCTACACGCACTCTCTGCCGCCGTTGGTGGCCGTGATCTGGTCGGGGTTCTTCAACTTTCTGGGCGTGCTCACCTCCTCGGGCGCCGTCGCGTTCACCGTGGTGACCCTGTTGCCGGTCGAACTGATCCTGCAGGTGGGAAGCGGCGCCGGTTACGCGATGATCTTCGCCCTGCTCCTCGCCGCCATCATCTGGAATCTCGGGACCTGGGCGATGGGGCTGCCCAACTCCTCGAGCCATGCGCTCATCGGGTCGATAATGGGCGTCGGTATCGCCAACCAACTCACCGCGCCGGGCGGCAGCGCCACTTCGGGAGTCGATTGGAACCAGGCTCTCGGCGTGGTCAAGGCGCTGCTGTTCAGCCCGATGATCGGCTTCGCCGCGGCATTCGGCCTGCTCCTGCTGATGAAGATGGTGGTCAAGAGCAAGCACCTCTACGATGCGCCGGTCGGCAATAGCCCGCCCCCTACCTGGATCCGCGGGCTGCTGATCCTGACCTGCACCGGCGTAAGCTTCGCGCACGGCGGGAATGACGGGCAGAAGGGCATGGGGCTGATCATGCTGATCCTCATCGGTGCAGCGCCCACGGCCTATGCGCTGAACCGCGCGATGCCGGAGTCGTCCACACCTGCTTTCGTCTCGTCCGTCGAGGCCGCGCGCGGTGTGCTGCAGGCGCATGCAGGCGAAACGCCTGCTCCCGCGGACGCCGCAGCGGCCCGCGCGAAGGTCGGGGAGGCCCTCAAGACCAAGGAGGTCAATAACCCTGCGGTGTTCGGCGCCATGGCGGTGCTGACGCGGGATATCGTCGAGCAGGTCAAGACGCACGGCGCGGTCGGCGCGGTCCCGGCGGCGGTGACGTCGAACGTCCGCAACGACATGTATCTGGCCTCGGACGCGGTGCGGGTCATGAAGGCGGACGGCTTCAGCGGCGACGAGATGGACAAGCTGAAGTCCATGCGGGGCGCGTTGGATTCAGGAACCAAGTTCATCCCGCCGTGGGTGAAGATCTCCGTGGCCCTCGCGCTCGGCTTGGGCACGATGGTGGGCTGGAAGCGCATCGTCGTGACCGTCGGGGAGAAGATCGGCAAGACGCACCTGACCTATGCGCAGGGAGCGTCGGCCGAACTGGTGGCCATGGCGACGATCGGCGCGGCGGAGGTCTACGGGCTACCCGTCTCCACCACCCACATCCTGAGCAGCGGCGTCGCAGGAACGATGGCTGCCAACGGGTCCGGCCTCCAGATGAGCACGGTGCGGAACATGGCCCTCGCCTGGGTCATGACGCTCCCGGCCGCCATGGTCATTGCCGGAAGCCTGTTCGTCATCTTCCGCCAGATCTTCTGAGCGGACCACGGCCAAGCGGCAGGCTCAACCTCATGGGCCGCTCTTGAAGCCAGGCGGCTAACCGATCACGAGCGGCGACCTGATAAAAGGCCAATCCGCTTGGATCGAAGGCGATATCGGCCTTACGCCCGGTTTCAAGCCAGGTGATAGGTTGAACGGCTGCACGGACTGAGGCCAACTGCGGTTCCCTTGGGTGCCCCTTTTGGTCCGCACTTGAGAAAAGTAGGCGATTATGCAAACCACTTGAGTTCTCTCGGGCCTTTACGGCATCATTCTTCACGGTGTCACACGGTTGTGATGGTCTGACGGGGGATGGTCTACCTCTGATCGCCGTGCGACCATCGGGGTCAAGGGCAGGAATGAGTAGACCTGTCCCGTCACGACCACCCGGTTGCCCGCTTGGTCTCCAGGCTCACTAGCGGCCCGGCGATCGGCTCGCAAGCGCCCAGGCTCGCATCGGCGTTGGCGGCGTTGCCCTCCGCATGCCAATCTCCGACACGGAGGTCACGATCATGCAGACGGTCGCGTTGGACAAGTTCGGCCCGACGCGGCGGCAGGCGGTCGCCGGAGCCCTCTCGGCCTTGCCGACCCCGAGTCTCGGCCGTACGGAGGAGAGCATCGCCGTGGGTCTCACCCCGGTGTTCGTCGATTCAGACCTGGCGCTGCTGAAGGCCATCGAGCAGGAACTTTCCGCACGGCTCCGGAAGCGTGTGACCCTGGTGAAGCGGCGGACATATCAGGAGATCATGGCGATGCTCCTGTCCGGGCAGGTGACGGTGGCCTGGATCTGCGGATATCCCTTCGTCCGCTACCGTGAGCAGCTGTCAATCCTGAAAGTGCCCGTCTACCGGGGCGCTCCTCTTTATCGCTCGTATCTCATCGCCCGGTCTGATCTCCCGGGATCGACCCTGTCCGATTTCCGCGGTCACACCCACGCATTTTCCGATCCCGACAGCAATTCCGGGTGGTTGGTCACGCGCCACATGCTCGCCGGTTTGGACCAGACCCCCGAGGGGTTCTTCGGCCGAACATTCTACACAGACGGCCACAGGAACGTGGTGCGCGCCGTCGCCTCCGGCCTGGCGGACAGCGGCAGCGTGGACGGCTACGTGTGGGACGTGCTCGCGGAGCGGGAGCCGGAGCTGGCCAGCCGGACCCGCGTCGTCCTCCGCAGCCCGTTGATGGGCTTTCCGCCGATAGCGTGCCTTTCCTCGGCAAGGGGCGCTGCGGCGGTCGTCGCCCTCGGCGAGGCGCTGTCCGGGTTGTCCGGCGACGCCTCCGGCCGACGCGTGTTGGACATGCTGCGACTGGACGGGTTCGAGACCGTCGATGCGGGCCTCTACGACGCCATCGACGCGATGTACCGCAGCATCCCGGCATGAGGCAGGCCCAGCGGAAATGGCCGCTGGTCGTGAAGGTGCCGTTGATCGTCGCGGTGTTGATGGTGTTCGCGGCGGCAATCATGTCGAGTGTCTTGCTGCTCCGTCTGGGCCAGGAGCAGAGGGGCCGCATCGAGGCCCTGGGCGACGCCTACCTCGACGCGACCTCGGCCGCCCTCGCACCGGCCCTCGACCGGCGGGATGTCTGGGAGGCATTCGACATCCTCGACCGGAGCAGGCGCGGGTTTGCGACCCTCCGCCTCCGTTTGGCGGCAGCCGTCCTGCCGGATGGCACCACGCTCGCGGCGACGGACCCGCTCCGGTTGCCGACCGGGACCGTGCCCGGACCCGATATCGCCCGCCCCGGGGGCAGTGACTTGGAAATCGAAGAGTCGGAAGGCCTCGCCTGGGCTTCCCGGCCTGTCGTGGAGTCCGGCATCGAGCTCGGACGTGTCCTGGTCGAGATCGACGTGTCCGACCTCTGGCAGGAGCGGCTGCGCCTGGGGCTGGTCCTGGTCGGCGTGAACGGGGGCGTCGCGCTTGCCATGGCCGGGTGGGGCTGGTGGCTCGTCCGGCGAATGCTACGTCCCGTCAGGCTGCTCACGGAGCAGCTCGGACGCGGCGCGTCAGGCGTACCGCGTCAGGTGGCCCCGGCAGCCTACGCTTCCTCAGGACCGGAATTCGCGATGCTGTTTGGCAGCTACAACGCCATGGTACGCGCGGCCGGTGAGCGAGAGGCGCTGACGGCACGGCTGGCCGAAGAGGAACGGATGTCGACGTTGGGCGTGCTGGCGGGAAGCATGGCGCACGAGGTGAACAACCCGCTCGGCGGCATGCTGACGGCGCTCGACACGATTGCGGAACATGGCGCCGACGACGTCGTCAGGGTCCAATCGGTCGGCTTCCTGCGTCGCGGCCTCGAAGATATACGCAACGTCGTCCGGTCCAGCCTCGTGCTCTACCGCACCCGGGGCGAGTCTACGCCGTTCGGACGGGACACGCTCGACGACCTGAAATACCTGGCCGGACCCGAGGCCGCGCGACGCGGCGTCTTGCTCGAGTGGAGGAATACGGTCGACGCGGCGCCGTTGGTCGACGGGACCGCGGTGCGGCAGGCGGTCTTGAACCTCGTCCTTAACGCGGTCGCCGCGTCGCCCCCGGGCCGGACTGTATGTGTCCATGCCGAATTGCGTGGCCCGCGCCTCGTCGTCACCGTCGCAGACGAAGGACCCGGATTGCCACCTGCCATGGCAGCGATCCTGGACATGCCGACCGCCATGCCTCCGGCCGGGAGCAGGGGCCTCGGCCTGTGGACGGCGGCCCGGGCCGCGCGTTCGCTGGACGGCCGGATCCGCAGGCAGGCCGGTTTCGGGGGCACCATCCTTGTCTTGGAAATCCCCGCGCCGCTCGATGCCGCGGCTGGCGCCCGGATGGTGCTTGCCGATGTATGACGGCGGGAGCCGGATCGCGTTGATCGAGGACGACCCGGTGATGGGCGGGTCGCTCGCGCAGCGCCTGAGACTCGAGCGATACGACGTCGCTTGGCACCGGACCGGACACGAGGGCCTTTCCGCGCTTCGGGCCGCGCGCGCGGATGCGGTCATCTGCGACGTCCGGCTGCCCGACACCGACGGGGAGACCCTATATGCCGAGTTGCGCCCCCTGGTGCAGAACGCACCGGTTATCTTCATCACGGGGTTCGGCGAGATCGATCAGGCGGTCCGTCTCGTGAAGGCGGGAGCGTCGGACTACCTTACGAAGCCGTTCGAGGTCCAGCAGCTGCTTGCCCGCCTCGCCGAACTGGTCCGGCCCTCCCCGGGCGTGCTCGGTGGCTCGGCGTCCATGCGCCTGGCCGAGGCTACCCTCCGCCGCGTGGCCGACTTGGACAGCACGCTCCTGGTCACGGGGGAGTCGGGGGTAGGGAAAGAGGTGGCGGCCCGCCTCGTGCATTCGGTGTCGGTCCGGTCCGGCCGTCCGTTCGTCGCGGTCAACTGCGCGGCGATCCCCGACAACCTCATCGAAAGCGAGATGTTCGGACACGAGCGCGGCGCGTTCACGGGCGCGGAACGCCTCCACGAGGGTTACCTGGAGCGTGCCCGGAACGGCACGCTGTTCCTGGACGAGGTCGGCGACCTGCCCCTCGCGACACAAACCAAGTTGCTCCGCGTCCTGCAAGGGCGCGAGTTCGAACGCCTCGGCGGCAAACGCCCGCTCCGACTGGACGCGCGGGTGATCTGCGCGACGCATCGCGACCTCCCGGCCATGGTGCTGGACGGACGGTTCCGCGAAGACCTCTACTACCGCATCGCGGTGATCCCGGTGCATGTCGCGCCCCTGCGGGAGCGCCGGGCCGACATAGTCCCCCTCCTCAGGGTCGCGGTCGCCGAATTCGCGGCGTCTTTCGGCAGACCGATCCATGGCCTGTCGCGGGAGTCGGAGCTGCGGGCCGAACGCTACGCGTGGCCCGGCAATGTCCGCGAGTTGCGGAACCGGGCGGAGCGGGCCGTCGCCCTGGGGGCGGGACACGCGGTGACGGCAGCCGACCTGTTTCCCGAAACGGCGCCGGTAGAAGACGTGTTGCCGGAATCATCGAGCCTGTCGGCCGTGAAGCTGGATGCGGAACGGCGGCATATCGAGCGTGTCCTCGCCGCGACCGGCGGCCAGGTCGAGGAAGCGGCCCGCCGCATGGACATCTCCCGCTCGGCACTGTTCGAGAAGCTGAAGCGATACCGCTCCGAGTCCACGATCCCGGACTGATGCCTCTGCCATGCATCCGTCGCGGTGGACGTGCGGTGCAGCAAGTTCTGTCCTTTCAATACCAGCGACGTGGCACGTCGCTTGCGGTCTTGTAGGGCAATCAACGCCGCGGAGCGCCAAATGAAAAGTTGCGACAAGCTGGTCGATGTCGGCCGACGTGCTTTCTTCGCGCGGACGGCCGCCACCGCGGCCGGGGTGGCGGCCACGACGGCGTTGCCGTCGCTTCCCGCCCGTGCGACGCCGTCGCTCGCCCGCGTCACATACCCGGTCAACCGCGTCGGCACGGTCGCCGAGCTCAAGCCGAACGAGCCGAAAGACATCACCTACCCGGACGACTCCAGTCCCGGCGTGCTGATCAAGCTGGGTGCCCGGGTGGAAGGCGGGGCCGGGCCGGACGGAGACATCGTCGCCTTCAGCACGATGTGCCCCCACAAGGGCTACCCGCTCGCCTATCGCGCGGATGACCGGACCATGAACTGCCCCGGGCACTATAGCCGGTTCGACGTCGAGAAAGGCGGGCTCCAGGTCTGGGGTCACGCGACGCAGAACCTGCCGCAGTTCCGGCTCCGCGTGGACCCGTCGGGCGACATCTACGCCGAGGCGGTCGACGAACTGCTCTATGGCCGTCTCAGCAACGTCCTGAAGGCTTAGGGGAAACACCATGGCCTACAAGCGCAACATCGACCGACTCCCCATCCCGCCCAAGGGCGCCCTAGTCCAGAACGTCGTCTGCCACTACTGCATCGTAGGCTGCGGCTACCACGCCGTTTCCTGGCCCGTGGACCGCCAGGGCGGCATGGCGGCGGGCGAGAACGCTTTCGACACCGACCTGACCCAACAGCAGGGTGCCGAGGCAGATGGCTGGTACAGCCCCTCGATGTACAACATCGTCAAGCAGGCCGGGAAAGACGTCCACCTTGTCATCATGCCGGACAAGGCCTGCTCGGTTAACTCGGGCCTCGGCTCGATACGCGGGTCGCGCATGGGCGAGAACTCCTATTCGACCATCACGGGCACGCAGACGCAGCGGCTGACGGAGCCGCTGGTGTGGCGCTACGGCGACCTGAAGCCGACATCCTGGGACGACGCCATCGACCTCGTCGCCCTGGTGACGCGCCGGGTCGTGGAGGCGCAGGGCGAGGACGGGCTGTTCGTGTCCGCCTACGACCACGGCGGCGCGGGCGGCGGCTACGAGAACACCTGGGCGACCGGCAAGCTCTACTTCGAGAGCATGAAGATCAAGAACATCCGGATCCACAACCGCCCCGCCTACAACAGCGAGGTCCACGGGACCCGGGACATGGGCGTCGGCGAGCTGAACAACTGCTACGAGGACGCGGAACTCGCTGACACCATCTTCGCCGTCGGCTGCAACCCGCTCGAGACCCAGACCAACTATTTCCTGAACCACTGGATTCCCAACCTCAAGGGGATCAGTGCGGACAAGAAGAAGGCGGAGTTCGGGACCGAGCCCACCGGCCCCGCCCGCATCGTCATCGTCGACCCGCGGCGCACGCCGACCATCGCCGTCTGCGAGGCGGAAGCGGGCAAGGAGAATGTCCTCCACCTCGCCATCGCCAGCGGCACCGACATGGTGCTGTTCAACGCGTTGTTCACGGAGATCGCCGCCAAGGGGTGGACCGACAAGGCGTTCATCGGCGCCAGTACCAGCAATTTCGATGCGGCCGTCCAGGGCAACAAGACGAGCATCGAGGACGCGGCGCAGATCACCGGGCTGAAGCCCGAGGACATCCGCAAAGCGGCTGCCTGGATCGCCGAGCCCAAACAGGGCGGCGCCCGCCGCCGCACGATGTTCTCCTACGAAAAGGGCCTTATCTGGGGCAACGACAACTACCGCACGAACCAGGCGCTGGTGAACGTCGCGCTCGCGACCGGGAACATCGGGCGGCCCGGCGGCGGCTGCGTCCGCATGGGCGGCCATCAGGAAGGCTACTCGCGCCCGGCGGACGGCCATGTCGGCAAGCCCGCCGCCTACGTCGACCAGCTGCTAATCGGCGGCAAAGGCGGCATTCACCATATCTGGGGCTGCGACCACTTCAAGACGACGCTGAACATCACGGAGTTCAAGCGCGTCTACAAGCAGCGCACCGACATGGTGAAGGTGGCGATGGACGCCGTCCCGGCCGGGGACAGGGCGGCGCAGGTCAACGCTATCATGGACGCGATCGGCAAGGGTGGTCTGTTCGTGGTCGACGTGGACATCGTGCCGACGAAGATCGGCGCCTGCGCCCACGTCATGCTGCCCGGCGCCACCTCGGGCGAGGCGAACCTAACCAGCATGAACGGCGAACGCCGGATGCGGCTGACCGAACGCTACATGGACCCGCCCGGCAACGCGATGCCGGACAGCCTGATCGTCGCGAGAATCGCCCAGGCGCTCGAGAAAGGCTGGCGTGCGGCGGGGAAGGCCGACGTCGCCGACAAGTTCAAGGGCTATGACTGGAAGACCGAGGAGGACGCCTTCGAGGACGGCTACCGCAAGCACGAGAAGGGCGGCGAATTCGTCACCTACGCCAGGCTGCGGGCCATGGGCACGAACGGCTTCCAGGAACCGGCCACCGGCATCGAGGGCGGTGCCTCGGCAACCGGCGGGACAACCACCAGCCAGCCCGGCGGCGCCGTCGGCGGAGGCACCGCGCTGCAAGGCTCCCGTGGCAAGGAGGTCGTGCAGCAAGCGGGCATCAACCCGGCAGGACCGGCCACGGGCGGGACGGAGCGCATAATCGGCACGAAGCGTCTCTATGCCGACGGCAAGTTCAACAAGCCGGACGGCAAGGCCATCTTCGCAGTGGCGGAGTGGCGGGGTCTCCAGGCGGCGGGCAAGCAGGCGGAGAAGGACAAGTTCCCCTTCCTGATCAACAACGGCCGCGCGAACCACGTCTGGCAATCCGCCTACCTGGACCAGGACAACGAGTTCGCCATGGATCGCTTCCCGCTGCCCTACATCCAGATCCATCCGGCGGACATGGCGGAGCTTAAGCTCAACGCGGGCGATCTTGTCGAAGTCTACAACGACAACGGAAGCACGCAGGCGATGGTGTGGCCCACGGACACCGCCCGCCGGAAGGAGACGTTCATGCTGTTCGCCTACCCGACGGGCGTGGCAGGCAACGTCGTGAGCAAGGGGACGAACGAGCTTATCCTCCCGAACTACAAGCAGACCTGGGGAAGCATCCGGAAGATCGCGGACGCCCCGGAGGTGACCCGTCATCTCACGTTCAAGAGCCAGGAGTACAAGTCGGCCTAGTTCAAGGACAGTCCCGACCTCGGCGTGCCCGGCGGGCACGCCGCTTTCCTCGATCGGAGAACCGATGCTGGACGCACCCACGCCTGCCGTCGCAAACATCGACTGCGACCATCCCCGCGGTCTCATGTCCGTCGAAGCCGCCCGGGCCCTCCTGCTCCGGGGTGTCGCCCCGGTCGGGGAAGTCGAGGAGGTGGCGCTGGCGCTCGCGGCCGGGCGCGTGCTGGCCACGCAGGTCACCGCCTCGTTTCCCCTCCCGCCGTTCGACCGTTCGGCGGTGGATGGCTACGGACTTGGCCCGTACGGCCCGGGGCCGTTCGGCCTCGTCGCCACCATTCCGGCGGGAGCGCCCGACCCCGGCGCGATTGGCCCTGGCGAAGCCGTCCGCCTGTTGACCGGCGCGAGAATCCCCGAAGGCGTCCGCGCCGTCGCCATGCAGGAGTCGTGCGACATCGTCGGCAGAGTGATTGTCCCGCCTGTCCTCGCGCCCGGAGAAAACATCCGCCGTCGGGGCGAGGACCTCGAGACGGGCGAGCGGATGCTCGCCGCGGGCGTGCGTCTGGATCCGCGCCACCTGGCGCTGCTTGCCGCTGCCGGGCATGGCACGGCACTCGTCCGCCGCCGTCCACGCGTCGCCTTGCTGTCGAGCGGCGACGAGCTTCTCGCGCCCGGCGAGGTGCCCCGCGCATCTTCCATCCACGACAGCAACCGTCCCATGCTCGCGGCGCTCCTCGTTGCCGCGGGCGCCGAGGTTGTCGACCTCGGCCTGCTGCCGGACCGACGCGACGTGATAGCGGCCGCCCTCCGCCACCGTGCAGGCGCATGCGACGCGGTGATCGCATCGGGCGGCGTCTCCGGCAGCGAGGCGGACCACCTCCTGGGCGCGTTGCGGGATGCCGGTGGCGAGGGGGCATGGATCGCAGTGGCGCTCAAGCCCGGCAAGCCGCTGGTGTTCGGCCGCCTGGGGTCGGCGCGCTGCCTGTTCCTGCCCGGCAATCCGGTCGCCGCCCTCGTCGGCGCCCTCCTGTTCGCGCGTTCCCTGGTCGACAGGCTCCACGGCGCTCCCGATCGCCCGGCCCGGGGCCTGCCCGCCGTGGCCGCCGCTGGCTGGAGCCGCCGTCCGGGGCGTGAGGAGTTCGCCCCAGCCGTCGTACGGGAAGGCATCCCGTTCTCGGTCGAACGGATAGGACGGCCGGGGTCGGCTCGTCTCATGCCCCTCGCCGCCGCGGACGGACTGGTCCGTGTGGGGGCCGAGGCCGGGACGGTCGTGCCCGGTGACGCCGTGGAGTTCTTCTCGTTCGGTGGCTGTCTCGGTCTTGGCTAGGACGAGGCAGTTGTCCCCAATACCAGTAAGTGCCTGCCCCGTTCTTCACTAAAGGAGTGGGCATTTACATACGTGTGAGACCTATACGCGGCTGTAGCCTAAACCGGACTAGTCGGTAGAATACAGCGCATGAGCACCTCAGCATCCATCCCACGTGCGCCGGGCCGCCCCGCAGCATTCGGCAGCGGCGCTATTCACGGTGCCCTCGGCGGCTTGATCGGGCTGGGTGGCGCGGAGTTCCGATGCCAATTCTCATCCGCCTGTTTCGGTTCGGCGCGTTGGAAGCCGTCATCCTTAACAAAGCCATGGGCCTTGTCGTCGTCGCGTCGTCACTGCCGCTCCGAGCCGCCGCGGTGCCGTTCGGGACAGTCACCACGCACTGGCGAATCATTGTCAACTTGCTGGCCGGAACCCTGAGTGGCGCGTGGTTTGGTGCAAGATGGGCGACCCGACTGAAGTCGCAAACGCTTTATCGTGTCATCGCCATCATGCTGGTGCTGATCGCAATCGTGCTCATCCTTGGTCACGGCACAGAGGGGTCGGGAGCGCTTTTGACCGGCACCGCTCAGGTGGTGGCAGGCGTTGTCGTCGGGTTCGGGATTGATATCGTGGCGGCGCTGCTCGGCGTAGCAGGTGGCGAACTGCTGATCCCCACGCCGGTCCTGCTATTCGGTGCTGACACGAAACTCGCGGGCAGTTCGGCCCTTGCAGTCAGTCTGCCCACCATGATCGTCGGGTTCACGCGCTACAGCCGGGACAGCAGTTTCGGTAGTGCCTCAGTTTGAAATTAGGAGATTGCCCCAGGTCGCATGCCCTCCCCGTCTCATGGTATGATAAGCGGAAAGCATGAGGAACACGATGCCTATCCGGAAAAAGACCTTCACGATTCAAAGCCGAACCGGAGGCGGTTCTGGCTCGCCAGACTGGGAGAAGAGTTATTCGCTTGCCGTCGATGACGCCAACGGAGAGCTATATGTCCTGTATGAGTGGTCCGAACATGCTCCAGACGAAAAGCAGTGTCCGGGGTCACGCCGCATCACTCTTGACGAGTTTATGGCTAAGCCCAGCGAAGAGCGAAAGAGCCTGTTTGGGCTGATGGGAAGCCTTGTTCCCTGATGCACCGCGGACCTAGAGGCGAACGCCGCCCCGCCGACGTGATCGGCACAGCCGTGAAGATCGCTCGGATCGCGACCGGTAGACGCTTTGGAGCATGGAGAATGTGGTGGTGCTGATCGATGCGTGGGCAGAGGCCCCCAAGGCGCGCTGCTCCTACAAGCCCCGCACCCCGAAAGCGGCGTAGGACAAAAATCAGGCCGTAGACGCCAGACCCATCGTTAGAAGACCGGCCAACCGAGCGGCGTGCAAAGGAGAGAGGATCTTGCCGAGCAACTCAATAGGCTTATGCGGCTCGCTCTCGTCAGCGACAAAGAGGTAATAACCGGCCCCGTCCACGGGATTACCGTCGTTTTGAGATGCTTCTGCCTCAGTGCGCGTGATGCCTCCCACGCACAATACTCTTGAATTCCCCATTGGGGCGGCCGCAAAATATTCATCCATACCAATCTCCCTAGGACTCTCCCGCTTTGGCAAGACCAGCGGCCTCGCCCCGACTGAGCGTAAACAAACTGTGTGAATACACCGAAGCGGGGCCAACCCGGCAACGCCAAATTCTACGCGACCAAAAATTCCCCTCAGACTTCAAGGGCACCTTCTACCGAGAGGCTGCAGACGCCATCGCTCGGTGCCTAGCCTCCAATATGGAGGATACCGACATCCTTGTGCGCGCAGTTGAAAGCTTAGAACAGATGCCCGCCGAAAAGGTCGGCACAGCACGTCGGATCAATGCCAACATTGACGCCATTGATACCTTCTCCGTCATGCTTGACGACATCAACTTCGGTGATGCGGTGCCGAGCCTTGGTGCTAATTCAGCCCCGCACCTGCAAGTGCATAACGTGCAGATTAGCGTCCGGCCTGACATCTTCTTAACGGAGCCTGGCAAGAAAGGTCGTCCTCTCCTCGGGTCTGTGAAATTGCACTTTCCCCGAACCTTTGCGCTTACGAAAGAGACGAGCGGCTATGCGTCTGCCTTGTTGCAAGAATGGCATCGTACATACCAAGCCGACGCTGGGTTGCCGCATGGACCGATTTGCTACGTCATCGACGTAGGCGCGAAACAGGTATGGCCTGGCGTGAAAAGCACGGCAGCACGTATGAAAGAGATTAGCTCCCATTGCCAGAACATCGCCGCACTATGGCCGACGATCACAACGTCCGGATGAGGGAGTTAGAACCAGCCTGAATTTCAAACTGAGACGCCACCCCAGCTTCGCTGTTCTTGGCCGAAACCGTGTGTTTCTGTTCGTGATGGCGGCAGGGTCGGTTGTCGGCACGTTCATCGGCGGTAGATTGCTGGGGATTGTGCCGGATGCGGTACTGGTGCCAGGGCTGGCGGTCATACTCCTGATCTCTGCCGTTAAAGTTTGGCAAACATCAGTAGGCGGCGTCGCTGTCTCCAATGCCTCCGGCGCAACGGGCCCGTACTGCCGCGATCGACGAATACCTTGCCCGACGTTGGCCGGGCGCGAAGCGCCTGACCGCCTACGTCCGTGCTCTCTGGAACGACTACCGGGAGATGGAGGTCGACGACCTCGACCATCTCGTGTCCCAGCTGACCAACGGCGACGACGAGCAGTTCTGGCGGCGCCTGTGGGAGCTTCAACTCGGCAGCCACCTGCTCCGCCTCGGCTCGAAGACCCGCTCGCCTTCGAGAGGCCCGGATTTCCGCTTCGATGCGCATGGTATGACGATATGGGTGGAGGCCGTCTCCCCGGCGCCGAGGGGGGATACCCGCGGAGTGGCTCTCGTTCCCGGCCACGGGCGTAGGCACCTCGTACGACACCCCGAACGAGGAAATGCTCCTGAGGTGGACGGGCGCATTCCGCGAGAAACGCCGCAAATTCGAGGGCTACGCGAACGACGGGATTACCGGGACCGGGGATGCGTGCGTCATCGCCATCAACGGTGGCCAGCTGTCCGGCTTCTGGCCGACGCCGTACGGTGTGTCCCAGACGCCGTGGGCTGTCGAGATCGTCTTCCCCGTCGGTCCGGTGCATGCCGAGTTCTTCCGGGGGTCCGACGAGGTCCGTTGGCGACAAGGCGAGCGACACGAGGTCAGCAACCGGAACGGCAAGCCCGTGCAGCTCTACCCGTTTATTACCCCGGACTGCTCCGGTGATCAGCGCGCTGATCACCTGCGTCGATGCATGCCCTTCGGCAGGGGGCCTGCAACTTTATGTCGCCCACAACCCGCTGGCCGCGGTGCCAATACCCCTCGGCCTCTTCGGCGACGCTGCCGAGGAGTGGGAGGCCACGCCGGTCCAGGGCGCCAGCGGCGAGTTCAGCCTTCGTCGGGCCCGGGGTGGCGACGTCTAGGGTGCCGTCGCACCCACACAGGACAGCAGATGCCGCGCTCTACCCGATCTTGCCGATGATCCCTAGCGACGTTGCACCCAGCGAGACTGCCGCTGCACTGAAGATGATCCAGAGAGTGTCCAGCTTCGTCTTCACGAGAAGCGCGAGGCTGACGGCTGCAATCCCGATCGTGACCGGGTCCGTCAATGCATCGCGTGCGAGCGGTGTTGCCGCCGCGAGGAGAAGCCCGGCACTTGCGATCACCACCGTCTCAAGAACGGACCGAACCCTCGGATGGACGATCCAGCGTCCGGCGAAATGGACGAGCGGAATGAGGAGGAATGCAGGCGTGATCACCGCGAACCACCCGGCTATCGCGCCTGGCACCCCGGCGACGAGATAGCCGACCGCCACCACGTATAGTCCGACCGGACCGGGCGTGCTGCGCCTGATCACCACCGCCTCGTTAAGCTGGCGTCCGTCAGCACGTGATGCTGGAGCACCAGCGCGTCCTGCACGATGACAGCGATGCTCCGAATCTTTCTCGGGATCGGCCGTCCGTCCACGGAACTCCGGCGGATTGGGGAGCACGCTGCTACGACCGCCGGTCGTGATGGCAGCACTCTGTCATCATACTGTCACGTAACTGCAACAGGGCTGTATCTCGCTCGGACTAGGTTCCGGTCGCGAAAGAGGGCGGGCGAGTTGCCTGCCCGGCGCCCTGCACGTCGCGCTTGCGGCCGACGAAACATCCCGGAGGATGCCCATGAAGTTCACTCCCACCCTGCTTGCGATGGCGCTCACATGCGCTGCAAGCTTCCCCGCCATCGCCCAGCAACAGATCACCGGCGCGGGTTCGACATTCGTCTATCCGGTTCTCTCGGCATGGTCCGACGCCTACAGCAAGGAGAAGGGCACGCGGGTCAACTATCAGTCGATCGGCTCCGGCGGCGGCATCGCGCAGATCAAGGCGGCCACCGTCGATTTCGGCGCCTCAGACGCACCGCTCGCGCCCGACGTGCTGAAGGCGGCCGGGCTGACGCAGTTCCCGATCGTCATCGGCGGCGTGGTCCCGGTAGTAAACCTCCAGGGCATCAACCCAGGCCAGCTCAAGTTCACGGGCAAGCTGCTCGCCGACCTCTACCTCGGCAACATCAAGAAGTGGAATGACCCGGCCATCGCCGCCGTCAATCCGGGCGTGACACTGCCCGACCAGGCCGTGACGATCGTCCATCGCTCGGATGGATCGGGCACGACGTTCAACTGGGTGAACTACCTGTCGAAGGTGAGCCCCGAGTGGAAAGAGAAGATAGGCGAGGGCACTTCGGTGTCGTGGCCCGGCGGCGTGGGCGGCAAGGGCAACGAGGGCGTGGCCGAATACGTGAACCGCATCAAGGGTGCGATCGGCTACGTGGAATATGCCTACGTCATCCAGAACAAGATGACCTACGGCCAGGTGCAGAACGCTTCCGGTGCGTTCGTGACCCCCGAGGCGGCCAACTTCCAGGCCGCCGCGGCCAGCGCCGACTGGGCGAAGTCGGATAGCTACTACCTGGTGATCACCAACGCGCCGGGTGCCCAGTCTTTCCCGATCTCGGCCACGACCTTCATTATTATGTACAAGACCCCGAAGGATGCGACACGGTCGGCTGCCGCCATCGAGTTCTTCCGCTGGGCGCTAGAGCACGGCCAGGACCAGGCGGCGAAGCTCGACTACGTCCCGCTCCCGAAGCCGCTCGTGACGCAGATCGAGGCGTCCTGGAAGAGCGAGATCAAGTAGACCGCCGCTCCGCCACCGGGGCGGGCCGTCCCGGCCCGCCCCGCCCGCGTGCTCCCCTTTCGACTAGGCCTCCCGCCCCATGCAGCAAGCCGTAACGACAGGCACCGCCATCCCGGGCGGCCCCGCTCGCCCCGCCGGAATGCGCCGTCGCGGTTTGGGCGACCCAATCTTCCGCATCGTCGTCGCGGCCGCGGCGTTCTTCGTCCTGATCAGCCTTGGCGCCGCGGCGTTGTCCATGTTCGTGGGTGGACTGCCCGCCTTTCGCAAATTCGGCCTCGCCTTCATCTACAGCTCCGAGTGGAACCCGGTTCGCCAGGATTTCGGCGCGCTGGTCCCAATCTTCGGTACACTGGTCACCTCGGCGCTCGCGATGATCATCGCCGTTCCCGTCAGCTTCGGAATCGCGGTGTTCCTGACCGAGGTCAGCCCCAACTGGATGCGCGGTCCCGTAGCTTCCGCAATTGAACTTCTCGCGGGCATCCCGTCCATCATCTACGGCATGTGGGGCCTGTTCGTGTTCGTCCCCTTCATGTCCGACCATGTCGAGCCTTGGCTGATCGACAATGTCGGCCCGCTGCATGTCATCGGTTTCCTGTTCGACGGCCCGCCTCTCGGCATAGGCATGCTGACTGCCGGGATAATCCTCGGCATCATGGTCATCCCGTTCATCTCGTCCGTCATGCGCGACGTTTTCAGCCTCGTGCCCGGCCAGCTCCGCGAGGCCGCCTTCGGCTTGGGCGCTACCCGGTGGGAGGTCATCCGCGGGGTCGTCGTGCCCTACACGCGCACGGCGGTCGTTGGAGGCATCTTTCTTGGCCTCGGCCGCGCGCTCGGCGAGACCATGGCCGTCACCTTCGTGCTCGGGAACGCGCACCAGCTGAAGGCCTCCCTGCTCGAGCCCGGAAACTCGATCGCAGCCGCGATCGCCAACGAGTTCACCGAAGCCGACTCCGACATTTACCTGTCGTCGCTAATCGGTCTCGGCTTCCTGCTGTTTGTCGTCACTTTCATCGTCTTGGCCGCGGCGAAGCTGATGCTGATGCGGCTGTCTCGGTCGGAGGGCACATAGATGTCGGCCACGATGATCGCACCCAAGAGCAGCGGCCGGGCCCAGCGCCGCAAGGTTGTTAGCATCCTGGCGATGTCCCTCTCGACAGCGGCTACCCTTTTCGGGGTTTTCTGGCTTGTCTGGATCCTGCTCACGACAATCGTGAACGGCGCTTCCGCGCTGAACCTGAAGTTGGTGACCGAGATGACGCCGCCGCCGGGTCAGGATGGCGGCCTGCTGAACGCCATCTACGGCAGCGGCGTCATGATACTTGTGGCCGTCCTGCTCGGGGCGCCCATTGGCATTCTGGCCGGGACGCATCTCGCGGAATATGGCAAGAAGCGCCCGGTCGCCGAGATCATCCGGTTCGTCAACGACATCCTTCTGTCGGCGCCGTCGATCGTCATTGGCCTGTTCGTCTACGAGTTGATCGTCCGCAGCAGCGGCCACTTCTCGGGGTGGGCCGGGGCCGTTGCGCTGGCATTCATCTTGCTGCCGGTCGTCGTACGCACGACGGACGAGACGATGCGACTCGTCCCAGTGCCGCTGCGCGAGGCCGCGTTGGCCTTGGGTGCGCCGCAGTGGAAAGTCATCACGATGGTCCTCTACCCGGCGGCCCGAACCGGCATCCTCACAGGACTGCTGCTGGGTATTGCGCGTATCAGTGGCGAGACTGCGCCTCTGCTGTTCACGGCCTTGAACAACCAGTACTTCACATCGAGCATGTCAGAACCGATGGCGAACATCCCGGTCGTCATCTTTCAATTCGCGCTTGCGCCTTACGAAGCCTGGCACTCGCTCGCCTGGGCCGGGGCGCTGTTGATGACCCTGTTCGTGCTGGTCATCTCGGTCGGCGCCCGCTTCCTGCTTCGAACCCGCGTCTCCTAGGAGAGTCATGATGGCCATCCCCCAAGCCGCCCTGCGTGAAACCGCCGACGCCTCGCCCGCGGCGCGGCCGCTTTCCGCCGTCGCGGCCACCCATTCGCGTATTGCGATCAAGAACCTCGATTTCTTCTACGGTACCAACAAGGCCCTCAAGGCGATCAACTTGGACCTGCCTGAGAAGCAGGTCACAGGGATGATCGGCCCGTCGGGTTGCGGCAAGAGTACCCTCTTGCGCGTACTGAACCGGATGTACGACCTCTATCCGGGCCAGCGCGCCACGGGCGAGGCCATGATGGACGGTGTCAACATCGTCGACCCGGGCATCGACCTGAACGCACTGCGGAGCAGGATCGGCATGGTGTTCCAGAAGCCGACCTGCTTCCCGATGAGCATCGCCGACAACATCAAGTTCGGCGTCAGGCTACACGAGAGCCTGTCGCGCGCCGAAATGGACGAGCGGGTCGAGTGGTCGCTGACCCGGGCGGCCCTCTGGGGAGAGGTCAAGGACCGTCTCGGCGCTTCCGCCATGGGCCTGTCGGGTGGCCAGCAGCAGCGACTGTGCATCGCGCGCACGATCGCGACGAAGCCCGAGGTTATCCTGCTGGACGAGCCGACCTCTGCACTCGACCCGATAAGCACCTTGAAGGTCGAGGAGCTGATCGACGAACTGAAGCACGACTTCACCTTGGCCATCGTGACGCACAACATGCAGCAGGCGGCGCGTTGCGCGGACCGGGTGGCATTCTTTTACCTGGGCGAGGTGGTCGAGGTCGGGGCTGCGGCACAGATGTTCACGGCGCCGCAGCAGAAACGGACCCAGGAATACATCACCGGCCGTTTTGGCTGATCGGTGGAGCACGCACATGTCTGAAGCCCCACACATCGTCAAAAGCTATTCGAAGGAATTGCAGTCACTCCGCGATCTCGTCACGGAGATGGGCGGCCTGGTGGAGAACCAGGTAGCGTTGGCCACACGGGCCATCGTCGACGGCGACCCGGCATTTGCGACGATGGCGGTGGACCAGGACCCGTCCGTCGACGCGCTAGAGCGGCGTGCCGAGCAACTGGTAATCACCATGCTGGCGTTGCGCCAACCCATGGCTGCCGACCTGCGCTCGGTCGTCGCGGCGCTGAAGATCACCGCTGCACTCGAACGCATCGGCGATTATGCCAAGAACGTCGCGAAGCGCAGCGTCGTGCTCGGGCAGTTCCGCCTTCCGTTCTCGCTCACCGCCCTTTCGGCGATGGCCCGACTCGTCCAGGAGAACTTGCGCCTCGTCATCGACGCGGCGAGCGAGGACGACCCCGAGCGCGCCATCCAGGTCTGGAAGTCGGATGAGGCGATCGACGACCTCTACAACTCGATCTTCCGGGAGCTGGTCACCTACATGATGGAGGACGCGCGTAACATCACGCCCTGCACGCACCTGCTGTTCATCGCCAAGAACCTGGAACGGATGGGCGACCACGCCACCAACATCGCCGAACATGTCCACTACGCGATCACGGGACAAGTGCTGGCTGAGGAACGACCGAAAGGCACGGGAACCGCTTACGCCGTCATTCGTCCGCCGGAAGCCGAAACGGAAGCGTTTGCAGGCAGCGGGGCCGAATGATGTCTTCGATTTCAGGCGGCAGCGCGAAGCCCCTCGTCCTCGTGGTCGAAGACGAGGCGGCATTGGCTACGATGTTGCGATACAACCTCGAAAAGCAGGGCTTCCGCGTCGACGAGGCGGTCGACGGGCAGGAAGCCTTGACCCGCATCGCCGAGGCGCAGCCCGACATCGTCCTGCTCGACTGGATGCTGCCCGTCGTGTCCGGCATCGAGGTATGCCGCCAGATCCGTCGCCGTCCTCAAACCCGTGACCTTCCAATAATCATGGTGACCGCCCGCACGGAAGACCAGGACTCGGTTCGCGGCCTGAATACCGGGGCCGACGACTACATCAGCAAACCATTCAGCATGGAGGCGCTGCTGGCTCGCATGCGGGCGCTGCTGCGCCGTTCCGGCGCGACCCCGGTGCGGGGTCAGCACTCGTTTCACGACATCACCATGGACCTGACTGCGCATCGGGTGCATCGCAACAGCCGAGCGATCCATCTCGGTCCGACAGAATTCAGATTGCTTGAATTTTTGATGCAACATCCCCGCCGGGTGTTCTCGCGGGAGGAGTTGCTGAACTCCGTTTGGGGCCCCGACATTCACGTCGAACCCCGCACCGTTGACGTGCACATCCGCAGGCTGCGGAAATCCATCAACGGCGAGGGCGAGCTGGACGTGGTCCGCACCGTCCGCGCGGCAGGTTATGCGCTCGATACCGAGCAACTCTGACCAGGAGGTCAGCCAACCGCTCACGCGGCAACTCCAGAACTGGAAGTGGCCCCGGCGCGAAGTCGCCCGCCTGGCGAAGCCCGCCAGCATCGAAGCACTGGAAGCTAGGCCGATCTGCTTGTCGACGGTCGTGCTCGGCGATGTCATTCTGGACTTCGAGTCCTTCATCATCGTCATCGGCGGACACCGCACGTTTCCGAGCGTCCCGCACTTCTGGATTGCTGTGGCGCTGTTGTTCGCCGATGGGGACGAAGTCACCACGGCGGTCCTCTCGGCCATCCGCACCGGCACCGTCCCGGTCAAGACACGGTCTCTGATAAGTCGCGACATCAGACATCTGAGCCGAACCCTGTTCACGCGGGATCCTCGCATACGAGTCACCGGCTCGGGCCGAGGCTACCGGCTCACCTGGGACGCGCTGGTCGATGTATCAGGGTCGGCGGCGGCCGCGTGACACGAACCGAGCATGGGCGATCACGTGGAGGCTTCAACGTCCTTCGTGCTCCAGCGTCCGCCGCTCCGCCTGGCTCCCGTGCCAGACTGGTGGGTCGGCTTCGTGGGAGGGTGCGCCGTCTTGAGCCGCCAAGCCGTCCATATCACGCGTAGGCGCCACCCTGGTCATAGGCGAGGGTGTTGGAGACCAGGTTCTGGCCTTCCATGATGTCCAGCAGGTGGGGGGCGGACCCCGCCCAGGGCGGGGAGCCGCTCGCTTTGCCAACGCGACAACCACGCGGTCGCGCTGAATACCTGCGGGTTGCCGAACTCCTCCATGATGTTCTGGAGCTGGCCGACAAGGCGGGCGGCCCCCAGGACGCGCTCGCTCTCCGCCGGCGGAAGCCGGTCTCTGCTCCCGGTCCTTCGATCCATGGAGGAGACGGAGATCTTCAGGGCACTCTCGGCTGCGGCCCCGGTAACACAGAAATCAGACAGGATCCGATTCGCTTCCGAGGCCAAGGTCCCTTGCTTGATCATGTTGATCCGTTGGATGGGCTCGGCCCTGAAGAACGTCGTATGGGCCGAGACCGGCGACACCGGATGCCGATCGCCGGTCCGAACACGTTTGCGGCGCGGGCGGTCTACCGTGTCGGCGACCCTGGACATGTATCGCTCCTTCCAGCAACGCGTGCGCCCAGATGAGTGAGCGCGCAAGAAGGTTCCGCAAGGTCCCGGCCCCTTGGAGCCCCTATTCCTGCCCGGGTCGTCCACCGGCAACGGCGCGAATGGATTCCGAATCGGCGGGCAAAGTTAGACTTGGTTGGTATCGAACGGGATACCCAACGCCCGGAACTCCTTGACCAGCGATAGTTTCCAACCGCCAGCCGGGTCGAACGGGATGTAGATCACCCCGTCGAAGTCGGACGGCCGCTCCAACGCGTCTCCGACGACAAGGGCGGCGACCTTCTCCGGCCCGAGGCGACCGATGAAGTAGCCAAGTTCGAATATGACGTTCTGCCTTGCCCGCGGTGAATGGGAACCATCCTTCGATCCACCCACATCATCCGGTGTCATCAGGACCACGGCGTAACTTGCGTCCCCTGCGACATCGGCGAATTTGTTGATGATGGTCCGTCCCAGGTTGGGTTGCTCGTGCAGGATGACCTCCTCCAGGCCAATCCGTGCCAGCCAACGTCCCACCTCATGCTTCGTGGCGTCGTTCCTGCCATGAACCACGAAGACCTTCGGCTTCGGGTTCCCCGTTGCCTCCGCGGTCGCGCGCACGGGGGGCTGGCCCTGGCCGACGGCAAACCGCTTATCCATCTTGAGTTTGGCCTTCTGAAATATCGACGGCAGGTCGCCTGGCTTGATGGACCAATGGGTCCGGTGGCTCTCGTTGCCGTTGATGTCGATATCCAATTCCCAAGCCAAGTCCGCCATCTTCTTGGACGAAAGCACGGACGACTTGGTGCTGAGCTCGAATTTGAAGTCCAGCGTCCGGCCACGATGCCGGACCTCGAGCAGGCGGCCGACCCGGGCCTTCACATCGTCATCGGTCCTGTAGCGCGCCTCCCTCGGAAACTCGTAGGCGAAGAGGGTCGGGAGAGCCTGGAGCGCTTCCAGCACTTCCTGGTTGACCGGCATGAACTGATCCCGGAGATGGACCTGGGTGTATTCGAGGAAGCGGGCCTCTTCCATGTCGGCGACCTCGCGCTCGTCCCAGTAACCATCGCGGCCGACCATCAGAAGATTGAACATGACGACAGGCTATCCGGTGACGCGTTGCCCGGCAAAAAGACCGCGCCTTCCCGACGAGTTGGCGACAGAACACAGGGTTGTCTCGTTGCGGGCTGCGCGACACCGTCAGGCGGATGCCTGCACGGACCTCGCGCGCGTCGGCAGCAACAGGGTGATCAGGAAGCACGTGCCGACCATCAGCGCCGACCCCGTCAGGCACAGCAGGATCCCGCCAGCCTGATAAAGGGCACCCGACAGGATGATCCCGCCCAGCCGCCCCGCGGCGTTGGCCGCGTAGTAGAAGCCCACGTCCTCGGCCGCCTTCTCCGACCCGGCATAGGCCAGGATCAGGTAGGAATGCAGGGACGAGTTGACCGCGAACGGGATTCCGAAGAGCGAGAGCCCGATCACCAGCAGCAGGTCAGGCCGTACGGGCACCTGGGCCCATAGTGCCACGGCAAGCAAAGCGGGAACGGCGGCCAGGACGAATCCCCAGAGCCGGGCCGCCGGGATCTCCCGGGACAAGCCATCATCGCTACGCGCGGTCAGGGACGGGGCGACTGCCTGGATGCCCCCGTAGACGATCGTCCACCCGGCTACGAACAGCGACACCTCCACGAACCGCCAGCCATGGGCGTAGAGGAAAACGGGCAAGCCGACGACGAACCACACGTCCCGGGCACCGAACATGAAGACCCGGGCCGCCGCGAGCAGGTTGACGGCCGGGTCCTTCGCGAACAGCTCCCGGATGGTCTTTGACGACTTCGCCCGCCCGAACAGCGGCGGCAGGAAGCGCAGCACGCATGCGAGCGCCACGCCCAGCAGCGCCGACATCAGCCAGAGCGCCGGGCGGAATCCGACCGCCTCGAGGAGCAGGCCGCCCAGGAAGAAACCCATGCCCTTCATGGCGTTCTTCGAACCGGTGAACCAGGCCACCCAGCGGTAGAGCTGCCCGGCGCCGCCGTCCGACGTGGCCTTGATGGCGGATTTCGACGCCGTCTTCGTCAGGTCCTTCGCGACCCCGGCAATACCTTGCGCCATGACGACCCAGGCGACTGACAGGCCCGGGCTCCAGCCCGGCGACAGCGCCGACAGCAGCAACAGCCCGGCAACCTGGAGCGAGAGCCCGACGGAGAGCATGCGGGTGATGCCGAAGCGGGCGGCGAGCCAGCCGCCGCCGAGGTTCGCGAAAATCCCGGCCAACTCATACAGCAGGAACAGCGAGGCAAGCTGGAACGGCGTGTAGCCGAGCGCGAAGAAGTGGAGCAGCACCAGCATCCGCAGCGCGCCGTCCGTCAGGGTGAAGCCCCAATAGGCCCCGGTGACGATGAGGTAGTTGCGTGCCGACCCCATCAGAGGCCCCGCCCGGCCAGGATGCAGGCCAGGTCGACCATGCGGCAGGCGTAGCCCATCTCGTTGTCATACCAGGCGTAGACCTTCAGCAGCGTGCCGTCGGTGACCATCGTGCAGAGGCCGTCGACGATGGCGCTGCGGGTGTCGTTGCAGTAGTCGGCCGACACGAGCGGACGGTTCTCAAAACCGAGGATTCCCGCGAGCGGCCCCGCCGCGGCGGTGCGGAACAGCTCGTTGACATAGTCGGCGGTGACTTCGCGCTGCACCTCGAACACGCAGTCGGTCAGGCTCGCGTTCAGCACTGGGGCCCTTACGGCGTGGCCGTTCAGCTTGCCCTTCAGCTCAGGATAGATCAGCGCGATGGCCGTGGCGCTGCCGGTGGTCGTCGGCTGCAAGGAGAGCATCGCCGACCGCGCGCGCCGCAGATCCTTGTGCGGCGCGTCGACGACGACGTTGGTGTTGGTCGGGTCGTGGATCGTCGTGATCTGGCCGTGCCGTATCCCGATCGCCTCGTGGACGACCTTCACGACGGGGGCGAGGCAGTTGGTGGTGCAGGACGCCGTGGTGAGAAGCCTGTGCCGGGCGGGGTCGTAGATATGATCGTTGACGCCGACGACGATGTTCAAGGCCGCCGGGTCCTTGACGGGTGCGGCGACGATGACGCGCTTCACGCCCCGGTCGAAGTAGCCCTCCAGCTGCGCAGGCGTCAGGAACTTGCCGGTGCACTCCAGCACGACGTCGCAGCCCAGGTCGCCCCAAGGCACGTCCCCGAGCGCCGCCACCGATGTGAACCCGAGCCGCTGGCCGCCCGCCACGATCGCGTCACCATCGACGGCCAGCTCGGTCCGCCAGCGCCCATGGATGCTGTCGAACTCAAGCAAGTGGGCCGTTGCAGCTATGCCGCCCTTTAGCTCGTTCACGTGGACGACTTCGAGCCGATTTTCCTTGCGGGGATCGTCCGCCTCGCGGAAGACGCCACCCATCGCCGCACGCAGAGCGAGGCGGCCGATGCGCCCCATGCCGTTGATGCCGACGCGCATGACCGTCAGACCCGCACGCCGCCGCCGATCTCGTCCAGCCTGGCCTTCACGGCGATGCGGTCGAGCGTCGCGAACGGCAGTGAGGTGAAGATCTCGATGCGGCGGCGGAGGCTGGCGTAGAGTTCGTTCATAAGGGTCTGCCGCTCCGCCGGGCTGCCCGTGAACTTCGTGGGGTCCGGCAGGGGCCAGGCGCCGGTTACCGCCCGTGCCCCGAAATCCGGGCAGGCCTGGCCGTCGAGCGTGTCGCAGAGGGCGATCACGAAATCCATCCGCGGGGCATCGTCCCCGGCGAACTCGTTCCACGACTTGCTGCGCATGCGCGACACGTCGTGCCCGAGCGCGCGCAGCTTGTCGACGACTTCGTGCAGCGGCTGCGCTGCCGGGGCCGAGCCTGCCGAGAACGCATGGAAGCGAGCGCCACCGACCTTCTCGAGGATGGCCTCGGCCATGATCGACCGGGCGGAATTGGCGGTGCAGAGGAAGAGGACATTGAAGGCGGGGGTCATGCCGGTCTCCGGTTCGGGTTCTGGCTCTGTGAGCAGCCAGGCAATGTCGCCGCAGCGCCCGGGCTGGCCCGCGCAGCAGGTTTCGGTGAGGAAGGCGAGCAGGCTTCGCATGCGCGCGATCCGGACGGCGTAGACGATCTGCCGTCCTTGCCGCGTGGCCTGCACCAGGCCCGCCCGCTCCAGCGCGGCGAGGTGGAACGACAGCGTGGAAGCGGGCACGCCGATTGAAGTGGCAAGATCGCCCGCTGGCATCCCGGTCGCGCCGCGCGCGATCAGGTGGCGGTACAACCCGAGCCGGGTTTCCTGCGCAAGAGCGCCAAGGACCTCGCTGGCTTCTTTCTCGTTCATGCTTCCAGCATAGTCGAACCATAGTCCGTCTGGTAATGACCGTCCGATGACAACGGGGACGTCGGCGCACCTCCGTTGTCACGAAAGGGACACGCACAGCGGGCACGAAACATCGGATGACCCTGTCGCGAACGAGGCAGCCGAGGCCGACATCCTGCACAACGCCGTCCAAATCGAGACGCTGACGAAGACGTTCCGCTCCGGGCGGCGCGCGCTCGACATCGATCGACTGGCGGTGGGTCGGGGCGAGATGGTCGCGTTGATCGGCGCATCCGGGTCGGGCAAGTCGACGCTGCTCCGCCACGTCTGCGGGCTGACGGCGGCAGACCGCACGGGGAACAGCGCGATCGACGTCGACGGGTGCTGCGTCCAACGGCGGGGGCGCCTGGCGGGAGACGTCCGGCGTTCGCGCGCCGGGATCGGCTTCGTGTTCCAGCAATTCAACCTGGTCGGGCGGCTTCCTGTCGAGACGAACGTGGTTGCGGGCGCGCTGTCGCGCCTGCCGCTGTGGCGGACCCTCCCGGGTTGGTTTCCGGCCGGGGAACGGGAGCGGGCACGCGCCGCCATGGCCCGGGTGGGCATCGCCGAACTGGCCGGGCAGCGGGCGTCGACCCTGTCCGGCGGCCAGCAGCAGCGCGCCGCGATCGCGCGGGCGCTGGTCCAGGGCGCGAAGGTCATCCTGGCTGACGAACCCATCGCGTCGCTGGACCCGGAGAGCGCGCGCCGCGTCATGCAGACACTCGCCGACCTGAACCGCCAGGACGGCATCACCGTCATGGTGTCGCTTCACCAGGTCGACATCGCGGTGCGCTACTGCCGCCGCATCGTGGCCCTGAAGGCGGGCCGCATCCTGTTCGACGGGACTCCCGAGGCGCTCACGCCCGGCATCCTGGCCGACGTCTACGGCGGGGAACTGCCCGAGCCGGTGTTCGACGACCGGCCGGACACGGCAACCGGCCCTGTCTACGCCCGAGCCTGACCCCCAAGGAGGACACACGATGCTTGCCACCCGCCGCGCGCTCGTCGCGATGTTACTGGCCTCGGCCCCGCTGGTGGGCATTCCTTCGGCCGCCCGTGCACAGACTGCCCCGACCGAGTTGAACTTCGGCCTTGTCGCGACCGACGGCAGCCAGGACCTCCGGAGCCGGTGGGAGCCCTTCCTCGAGGACATGCAGAAAGCGATTGGCATGAAAGTGACCGGCTTCTACCCGTCGGACTACGCGGGCGTCATCGAAGCGATGCGGTTCGGCAAGGTCCAGGTGGCCTGGTATGGCAACGCCGCCGCGATCCAGGCCGTCGACCGTGCCGACGGCGAAATCTTCGTCCAGAAGTCCTATGCCAACGGGACGCTCGGCTACTACTCGCTGCTTATCGTGCCCGCCGACAGCCCGCTGAAGTCGCTTGACGACGTGATTCACGCTGCGCCCGGCACGCTGAACTTCGGCAACGGCGACCCGAACAGCACGTCGGGCTTCCTCATTCCCAGCTACTACGCCTGGGCGAAGAACGGCATCGACGTGCGGAAGCACTTCAAGAACATCGTCGCGGCCAGCCACGGCGTGAACCTGCTGGCGGTCGTCAACAAGCAAGTCGACGTCGCCACCAACAACACCGAGGACCTCGACAACTTTCAGAAGTCGCATCCCGAGCAGGCCGCAAAGGTCCGGGCTATCTGGAAGAGCCCGATCATCCCGGCTGACCCGATCGTCTGGCGCAAGGACCTGCCCGACGCCGTCAAGCAGAAGGTTAAGGCATTCTTCCTCGCCTACGGCACCGAGCGGCCGGGTGCCGACGTCGCCCACGAGCGCAAGGTCCTCGAAGGCCTCGGCGAATGGGGAACGTTCCACGCCTCTTCGGACGCGCAGCTGCTCCCGGTCCGCCAGGTCGCCGTCTTCCGCGAGCGCCTGACGACCGAGAACAACGCGAACCTCCTGGCCGAGGAAAAGGCCAAAAAGCTCGAGGAGATCGACGCCCGCCTGAAGGCGCTCGACGTCCAGATGGAGAAAGCCAAGACCGCGTCTTGATGCAGGTGTCGGACACCGTCACCGGATCGCGTGCGCGCGGCCCGGGTCTCCTGAAACTGCTGACCTGGGCGGCGCTGGCCGCGGCACTGGCGTGGTCATGGGACGGCGCGGGGATCAAGCCGCTGGAGCTGGTCCGCTACTCCGGCAACATCGTCACCCTTGTCCGCGACTTCTTCCCGCCCGACTTCGGCGAATGGCGGTCCTACGTCACGGAAATGGTTCTGACGGTCCAGATCGCGCTATGGGGCACGGGCCTCGCCATCGTCTGCGCCATTCCGCTCGGTCTCATGTGCGCCGGGAACATCGCCCCATGGTGGGTCACCCAACCGACCCGGCGCGTCATGGACATGTGCCGCTCCATCAACGAGCTGGTCTTCGCCGTGCTGTTCGTGGTCGCCGTCGGCCTCGGCCTCACGCGGCTTGAGGCGCGTAACGTCTGTCACGCGGGCCGGGTGATGGCGCGGCGCGATTACGGCACACCGCGCGACCAATTTGCGTTGGCTTGAAGCACGATGCAGTGTTATGGAAAGCTGAAAGAGCCTTCTGTCTCTCTCTCTCTCTTCAGTTTAGAAACGGGCCGATGAACGCGGTGATTTCACATTGGAAAAGCGATATTGAATTCCCGCTGGCGTCCGTCGTGAAGAAAAAACACCGAGCTTGAGAATTTCTCTCATTACTGAGGTAACGAACAATTCCTACGACGTTGCGTGGAGTACGATAGGGCTCTTCAAGATAGCCGGAAGCCGCATCATAAACAGATCTTGCTGTTTGTCCGGTGCAAACAAATTCAATACTCTTTCCACTCTTGATGCTAAGTGCAAGTTGGATAGAACTATTCACACAGTCTGTTATTAGACCTGAGTTCGTGTTTGTGAATGAAGCCTGACTATTTGACTGAGCGCTTGCCACGTGCGGCAGCGATGTAAGTATTGCCAGCGTTGTCGCCGCCAGCATATCGTATCGCATCGAACCCCCTCCATCTCGGCACTAGATGAGCGCGAAGGTTAGCCTTCATCGCCAAAACATCACACTCCAAAACTCAAGACTTCTGCAAATTTTGCTGGCGCGAGCGATTGCAAGGGGTTAGCATTTGCATAAGATATGTCCGAAACCTTCGCGGGCGTGCTGGCCCTGTGGGTCCACACGACAGGCATCCTGGCCAAGCTGTTCGCGGAAGCGGTCGAGGCCATCGACCCGAGCCCTGTCGAGGGCATCCGGGCGACGGGCGCGCGGGGCATCGAGGAGATCGCCTATGGCGTGATCCCGCAGGTGATGCCGCTGTGGGTCTCGTTCTCGCTCTATAGGTTCGAGAGCAACGTCCGCTCCGCTTCCGTCATCGGCCTGGTCGGCGCGGGCGGCATCGGCCAGGTCCTGTGGGAAATCATCCGCGCTTTCGAGTTCCGCCAGACCTGCGCCATCATGATCATGATCATCATCGTCATCAGCGTCAGCCTCATCGACGCCGCGTCCCAGCAGCTCCGGCGAGCATTCATCTAAGGCGGGTTCCAGGTCGACATCGTGGCCGCCGCAGTTCCGAGGTAATGCGACGTCGCACCGATGACCACCTCACGATCGTCCGGCGCAGAGAGCGAAACGGACATCACGTCGACATGCTCGCCGCCATGAAGCCGACGAAGCAGCTCCGCGATGGCAAGGGTCGCAGCCGTCAGTCCGACGAACGGCACACCGACCGTCTTTGAAGCAAGCGTGATCAAGCCGCATATGTCGAGGCCATCTTGCCGGGCAGCCTGATAGGCAGGCAATTGAAGGCGCCCATCGCTCCCACTGTTGTTTGGTGTCCGTCCCCAAATATCCCGCGCAGCCCTGCCGGAAGGAAACGTGTGAACACTCAGATTCGCGTAACCGTCGGGCCCACCGCCCAGTCCGGCCTCGACCACAAGGGAGAAGCCCGCATCCTCAAGTGATGCCCGGGCATAGGCGTTGTCAACGCCGCATAGAGCCACGGCCGGGTCGTCCGCCTCGTCGCTGCGCGTGGTCCAGTCCCCGAAATGGCCTTCGACCATGCGGCAGTCGAAGCCAGCGCGTTCCGCCCATGCGGCTGCCATACGCGTTTTCCTCGCACCGATGTCCGTAAGACCAGTGAGCACGGATGTGCTGTCATTTGACTCCTGGATGCGGTCGAAATCCTGCAACACCAGACCGACGTCGCCCGGCGACGAATAGGGCAATGCTCCCAGACACCACAGGTATGCCTGACCGAGATTTCCCAGGCCGATCAGCCAGAGACTGGCGGGCAGCCACGCCAGTGCGGGACCGACGGCATCCTCGTCGGTCCACGCGACCGAAGGCCGCCACAGCGACATGCCCACACTGCGTCGACCTGCCCCGGGAACGTTTCCCGTCATGCATTGGAAGATCTCACCCACACCGATGCACGCAGCGAGCACTGCCGCCAACGGACAGCTGTCGTCATCACCCAACCCTGTTGCGCCTGCCTGGATCACCCCGCCGGACCACCCTCGCCACGTCAGCCTCAGCATCCGACCCGTCGAAGGAGACTCGACGTCCCCGATCAGAAGGGTGGGAATTCCATCAACCGGAACTTCGGCATGATGTCCGCCCATCTCCGTCACCGCTGCACGCAACGATTTGGCGCGCGCGAGGGGCGTCAGACACTCCAGATCCGAACATCCGGTCACATGCACGCCGCCAAGGAAGTTGCGCCTGGCGACGTTCACCGCGGTGAGCAAGGCGATCTGACCGCCTCTTGTCCGCAGCGCCCCTGGTGTCACGGAGATTCCCAGGCGAAATCCCTGGAGAGTGGCGAGGGCGGCTGCGTAGTCGGCGGCCTCACCGCTGTCCATGAACATCTTCGCACCGCGATGCATGGTGTCCGGAGCCAGGCGTGGATTGCCGTTCATCTTGAGGCTCCCCTGAAGGCGAGGCAACGTTTCCACCTGCGACCGCTGTGTTCGGTCCAGAAGTGATTGCCCTTGTATTCGTACAGTCCAAGGGCTTTCGGATTGATCGGCGCCACCGCGAAATTCGGCACGATCACAGCAATATGGCCCGCCTGTGCCACCATCGGATTGCCCTTGTCCGAGCCGCTCTGCCCGGCGCCTCCGCCGTGCGTATGGGCATCCGCGACAACTATCAGGCCGCGCTCGCGGCAGAGCGCCCAAAGCTTCGAAAAGGACGCAGCACGGAGAATGCAAATGCCGGTCTCATAGGCGGCCGGGTCCAACTCGTCATAGTAGACGACGTCCGTCACCAGACGGCTTTTGCCCAGATCACGACCCAGGAGGAAAACACCCGCCTCATGGCGCCGCCCGCCTCGGCGGTCCAATTCGGACATCACCGCGTCAAAGTGCGCCCGCGGCCAGAGCAGCAGCGGCGTGTTGCGGTTAAACGCCCAGGTAATCAGTCGAGTGAAGAAGTTCATGGATCATGTCCAGGTAGCAGGTGATGCCGATATCGGGCCGCCAAAGCCGTGACGGGTGTTGATGCCGCCAGGCGTCATGGCCTTCGATGGAGTGCCGGTCCGCGGGCAGATACAGGCAGGTCCCCTGCTTCCAATCCGGCCGGAAGACGGACGGGACAACCAGCTTGCCCTTCGGCCACCTGGCGCCCGGCAGCGGCGCTCCGGCTGCGATGTCCCACGGCTGGCATGAAACCGGCACGCCGGGATATCGGTCGCAGAGGAACCGGAAACCGACTTCAGCCGGACCGCCTGGCCGTGGCGCAGCACTGACAGCGATGATGGCGTGCGGCCAGTCCAGGCTGATCCGCCGCCACCGTCCCTCCATCTCGCCGCACCGGAATTCCGGTGCGGCGAGATGGGCCACGAAGGCGACCTTATCCGGTGGCCCGAGAGCACTCAAAGTTCAGCCCTCGACGCGGATATCGGGCACGAGGTCCAAGACGACCCCACACTCGTGGCCATGGACCAGAACCGAGAGTGGCTCGGAGCTGTTCGGGTGTTCTTTCGTGCCATGGACTTCAAGCACATGCTCCGTCGCGTCGTGCGCCGGAACGTGGAAGGCCGCGACGGCCCAGTCCTTCACCGTCTTCAGGCGGGTGCCCGGCGGGAACTCCTTCGTGTGCGTGAGATGGGTGTAATGGACGGTCACCTTCACGCGGCGACACTTCGTGAGATGCACGCGACCGTCGTGGCCCGCATGGCATTGCCGAACGTGGGCGTCGCGGTGGGCGGGCTCCTCCGACTCGCCGAAGAACACCAGGGTCTCCCCAGGTGCGTCCGGCATCGGCTGCCCTTGAAAGGCGGTGTGGCCCAACAGCTCGGCCACCGTCATGGCGTCTATGACGGCGATCTCGGTCATCTTCCTGCTGCCTTGCCGCTGCACGAAAACAATCAACTCTTTCATCGGTTTACCTTTCATCGGGGGTGGGAACCCCCTCTGACTGGTAAGCGAAGCCACTGACCCCGATCCGGCAACTGCCCGGCGTAGCGGTCCAAAAAAAGACGAAGCCCCGAAGCAATGTTTCGGGGCTTCGGGGCGGGCGGACGGCTCCGCTGGGCTAGGCTTCTTCCAGCCAGAAGGTTCTCTGCGCGTCCTCCGCATCGTGCGCGTCGGCGATTGCATCCTGGAAAGTCAGGGTGGCGGTCCGGCGGCCGGTCACCCCCTCGGCGAAGGCCTGCACGACGGTCGCGGGATATCTGGCTTGCGTCCATTCGAAGCTCCGGCGGAGAAGACGCGCAAGCATCTCCGTCAGCGTGCCTGGGATGGACGCACCCATGATGTCGCCCCTGATCAGTTTGGAGACCACGGACCTCGGCAAAGACATCTGGCGTGCGGCCTCGGGTATGCTCAGCCCCGAGGCATCGAGCGCATCTCCCAGGGTGACGGCCTCACGCCCTGGTGCAGGGGTTGAGGGCGACCGATACAAGGCATTCAACGCCGCACTGCCGACAGCCGCGTACAGGCTGTCGTCCCGTGCGGTTTCCCGGTGAAGCGATGCGTTCAGGTTCTCTTCGGCCCAAAGCATCGCGTCTTCGGCAATCTCGTCGGCGAAGCGAGGAAAGCGCTTGCACCAGGCGGCCACGGCAGCAGGTGCCGGACCGGGTTCCTCCCGTCGGAAGCCAGTCAGGACATCGTCGAGCAGAAGGCTGTTGGTGTTTTCCATGGTCATTCCCTCATCTGCTTTATGACCAGGCATCTCATCTCCCGCAGCCACGTTTCCGCGGTCTTCCGACTGACATCCAACATGGACGCGATGCTGCGATGCCCTGGCTTGTCCGTCCATGCCGGGTATCCGGCAGCACTGAGGGCCAGCGCGCGCCGCTTGCGCGGGTCGACTTTCGAGAGGAGCTCCTGAATCAACATTGCCTGTTCCGGGTTCGGCAGGCTGAGATCCGGCGGCACGATTTCGTCCCCGTCGTCGTCAGCCTCGAACCCGACTTCTCGGTCTGAATGGGTGCGGGATCTGCGTATCTGGTCGGTAAGCCGCCTGCCCAGGGTCAGCTGGAACGAGGCTGCAAAGCCTGCCGCATCCGCCCCGGCGGGGAGCAGGACGGCGTCGACCACTTTCTCGACGGTTGCCTTGATGACGTCCTCGCCCTGATTGCCCATGTCACGGCCAACCCGTGGACGAAGGATACGAGCAGAGCGATCCGCCAGGACTGCAAGAAGCTGCCCCGCCATGTGGGCGTTCCCATGCTCACGGAATGCACTGCACGCCCGGAACAGAAGCTCCAGCGAGACATTGCGGACCGTTCCGGTTGCTAGGTGGTCACCCCAGACGCCAGCGTCCGGTTCATTGCAGTCGTCCATCCAAAACCCTCCCTGATTCTCACTGAGCAGACCATCGTCACGTTCATCATTGTGGCTCTCCGTCTCTCGGGTGGTGCTAAGCCGACTGTAAGGCGGCTCCGCTGATTGGAGGGCATGGCCGGTCCCTCTCAGGGTATGCGAAGCCACGGATCCCGATCCGGCAATGGCCATGAAAATAATTCCGAAAGCTTTCCGCGACCTTGTTTTCAAAGGCCGTGCAAAGAACTCGATTCAGGGCCATCATCGTCGAAATCGGAGTCGCATTGTGGACGAGGAAAACGTTGGAGAGCGAGACTTCGCGATTGCTGTGTCCGAGGCGGGTGCGTCAGATTTGGCGAAGTCCGTCTACGAATGGGCCAAGGCCGCTGGAGCCTTGGCGGACGGCTCCAAATTCGCGACGTCGGACGCTAGTCTGGCCGCTGTTTTCGGGCCGGGTAAAGAAACTTCACGGGCCGCTTCACGCCTGAAGAAGCTGAGGGTGGTTGCCGTCGGTGCCGACGATGCGGTCGGCCATGTGGCGGTCATGGTCAAGAACCAGGTCACCGATCTCGCCCTGCGCGATCTGCCGCTAAAGGCGGGACAGGTGACCTTCGAATATGTTGGCAGTGCGGATATCGCCCCCCACTACCCGCAGCCGCCAGCCCCGATGTCCGCGGTTGTGGGAAGCTCACGGTTCTGGACGCCCGCTGGCAGATTCGCATGCGGCAGCTCGATTACGGTGGCTCCGGTTCAGGGTGCCGGAACGATGGGAGCGCTGATCCGCCTGCCGGACGGAAAGCTTTACGGGCTGACCAACAATCATGTGACAGGGGACTGCAACCACACCGAGGTCGGCATGTACGTCATGTGTCCGGCAGGCATCGACGCTGAAGTAAACAGGAAGCCTCCGACGGCCATAGGCATCCACGCGAAGCTGACGGAACTGAAAACCGGCGACCCGGCACAGATCGGAAAACAACAGCTAGATGCGGCGATTTTCCAGATCACAGACGAATCCCTTGTGACCTCGTGGCAAGGGAACATGGAATACGACACTCCGATGGACGTCGTGATTCCGGCAGCCCAGATGAAGGTGAAGAAGGTGGGCCGCACGACGGGACCGACATTCGGCAAGGTCAACGGGGAAGTCACTTCCCCGATCTCTATTCCTTACAAGTCGTCGAAGAATAGCAGTGTTTCCCACTACAACAGCCTTTGGGCCGTATCCACGAGCACCGGCGAACCCTTTGCCGAACCGGGCGACAGCGGCTCTCTGGTCGTCACCGAAGACGGGCGCGCCGCCGTGGGCCTCATTCTGGGCGGGCATGGCGCGATGACGCTGTTCATGCCCATCTCGGCGGTGCTCACCTATTTCAGCGGGACTCTTGTGAGCAATCACAACCTTTGAAATGGGTTGGATCTGCCCTGTCGAGGGACAACAGCCGTCCCGATTGAGCTGCCCTGAACGGTTCCGCGAAGTTGCGAGCCCATCTTGCGGGCGTCCAATTGCGCGTTGGGGCACCCGTCTCTGCTCACCCGCGACGGGGGGCGATCCGGGCGGGCGTTCACCCGGGACGATCTGCGGGCGGCGATCATGCCCGGCGCCATCGAGCGGGTGCGGCCGAAGACGATGACTGTCATCGCGATCATAGCGGGGCTTATGCCGATTCTCTGGAGCATCGGGACCGGCTCCGTCAGCACCGCGGACGACGCCATGCCACCAACCAACGGCACCGCGATCCGCCGCATGCAAGCCCTTGGAGGTTTTCGGGTATGTGACGCCTACCCGCGGCAGGCTGCCAGCACGATTAACTCGTACGCGTTCTGGAGTCTTATGCAGCAAGCTCAGCTTGCATCTTAATTTGAAGTTGCAGTCGGCTTGATTAAATGTTATAGCTTACTGCATGTTAGACACCGCAAAGCACAGTAGCTCTAATCTCAGGTCGCTTGGCGCGACTGAGGCTAAGCTCGTCCTTGAGCTTGCATCGACAGGTGTCTCCGCTCTCTCGCTCGATGTTGCTGCCAGAATCCTGGGCAGCCGACAGCAGGCACGCGATGCCGTCCGCCGACTTCTGGTCAAGGGGTGGCTCCAAAGGGCGTCTGGTGGTCACTACGTGCTCTTACCCCCGGAATGGGGAAGCCGGAAGGTCGAAGACTTCGATTTGTTCGTGCTGGCATCTGCGTCGATCGACAACGGCTACGTCGGGTGGTGGGCTGCTGCAAGTCGCCACGGGTTCACGACGCAGGTCCCGAACGTCACGCACGTTGCAACGGACCGTCAAGTCCCTTCACGTGAGATCCAGGGCAACCCCGTCCGTTACGTCAAGCTGTCACCCCGCAAGTTCTGGGGGTGGCAAGACATGGCGTCGTCTACACGGACGTTTCGCGTGTCCACCCGAGAGAAGACCGTCATCGACTGCGTGGACCGACCAGGCTTGTGCGGCGGTCCCACGGAGCTGGCGGGGATCGTCGCCCGCGCGGCGGCCGACCTGCCCGCGGCATCCGTTGTTGCGGCTGCCATCCGCTTCGGTTCGGTGTCCGTCTGCCAGCGGTTGGGTTATCTGCTTGATCTGACGGCGCCTGGCTACCTGTCTGATCCATTCCGCAAGCAACTGAGGGACTTCATCCCGGGGTCGGCACGTTCCGTGTTTGGCAGCGCGACCACACGGGATAGCGATGTCGGCTACGTCTCCGGTTGGGGCCTATACGTGAACGCTGTCGATTCGGACCTCCTCTCCGAGGTGTTCCCGCATTCCACGGAAGCAAGGTCGTGAGCTTTTTCAGCGCCCGGGCCCCTGTGGCCCTGAACCTGGCGGCTGGGCGCTTCGGCACTCGCCGTCTGGACTACATCGAGATCGATATCCTGCTGACGCATCTTCTACAACGGATGCATGAGATGGGGTTGATGGACCATCTGGTCTTCAAAGGAGGCACCATGCTCCGGAAAATGGTGTTCGGCCCGGGAGGGCGTCTCTCGACCGATCTGGATTTCGTCGTCAGGTCCGCCGACGGGCTGACTCCGGATGACCTCGCGTTGGAGATCGCGTCCGTCTTCCAGGAGGACTACCGGGCCATCCGCTTCGCGTTCAATCTCGACAAGGACGTCGGCACGTCAGAAGGATCCTGTCGGGCGAACCCCCGTTGCATGACAAACTTCACGCCTTCGGGGCACGTCATAAAGATAGAGGTCAGTTTCCGCGCCGATCCCATTCTGCCCCCGGAGGTGCTCCCTCAGATCGCACAACCCTACTTCGCGGACCTGGACTTCGTCCCTGCCGCAATTCCGTCCCTGAGGCTTGAGGAAGCTATTGCCGAAAAGATCCGGGCCGCCTTCCAACGTGCCAAGATCCGTGACCTGCATGACCTTCAACAGTCGAAGCGCCACGGGTTTGACCCCGACCTTGTTCGAAGTCTCGCCGTTTCGAAAATATGGGAATCGCCGGGGGGACTGGCAGGCTTCGAGCCGTTCTCCCATCAAACATTCGTCCGCAGGATGAATGACCGGATGCAGACAGGTGCGTATGAAGAGAGCGATCTCCAGGATCTTCTGCGCAATACCCAACGGGTTGATTTGAACCTGATGGTTAAGGACGTATCGGAGACATACAGCTTCCTCAAGCACTTGACTGCCGAACAGGCCACCTTGGCGACAGACAGGCATCGGCGGGAGCAGGAGCTTGGAAGAGGCGTTCGCAACAAGCTGCAAGCGGCTTTCGCTGTCGAAACCTCAATGGTGGCCACCACGGGGAAAGGTCCCTAGCGAAACTCGAAGGGCTGCTTCCCGGACCCCGCCGTGTTGCTGCCGACCGACCTGGTGCTCGGCATGGAAATGGCGCCTCGACGTTTCATGGCCGTTGTCGGACGACGTTCGTGACGTGAGCCTGCTGCTGACCGGCGCCGAGCCTTCGGTCGTCCTGCCCGACGAGGTGACGGCCCGAATCACGCCTAGGCTGTTCCGGCTCGCACGACGTCACGGACAGTCCGCCGACGACTACGTGCGTCGCCTCTCCGACCTGCTCGACGATGACACCCGATCGTCCGAGGCGGAGGCGTTTCGGACCCGCCCGGGCGACCCGCGCGCCAGTCCTACGCTGGAACGCCTGCACGGCATGGACGAGGCGGTCGCCTGGGGCCTGGCGTTCCAGCGGGACCTGGACGCCTTCCGGGCGGGCAGGATCCGTTGGGCCGAAGTGGACCGCGGTTGCCTGCTCTCGGGTCCGCCGGGATTCGGCAAGACGCTGTTCGCCCGCGCGCTCGCGACGACCTGCGACGTGGATCTGGTCGCGGGCTCCTACGCCGACTGGATTGCCTCGGGCACCGGTCACCAGGGCGACCTGCTGCGGTCGATGAAACAGACGTTCGACGAGGGACGGAAGGCCAGCCTGTGTGTCCAGTTCATCGACGAGATCGACTCTTTCCCGAACCGCGCGAGCGTCACTCCACGGTTCCGACTGGGTCACCCCGGTCGTGAATGCCCTGCTTGCACAGATCGACGGGTCGAGGGACGGGTCGGCGTCGTGCTGTCGCCGCCTGCAACCACTTGGAGAAGCTCGACCCCGCATTGGTCCGCAGCGGACGCCTCGACCGCCACATCCGGCTCTCCCTGCCGACGACACCGGCTCTGGCCGCAATCATGCGCGAGCGCCTCGGGGAAGACCTGTCCGACATGGACCTGACGGGCATGGCGACGTTCGCGGCGGGCTCCACGGGCGCCGACTGCGAACGCTTCGTCCGAGGTGCCCGCCGGCGCGCCCGAGTGGTCGACCGACCTATGCTGCCCTCGGATCTGCGGGATGAACTCGGCGGCGACGTTGTCCAATCCGACAAGGACGCGAGGACGGCGGCGATCCACGAGGCCGGTCACGTCGTCGTGTGCGTCGACATGGGTCTGCACACCGTCGCGTCCGCATCGATGCGGGCCGACGGCGACCGTCTCGGCGGCACGGCGGCGATCGGCGCCCGCGAGTTCCTCGTCGATGCGGAGGGCGTTTGCCGCCGATTGGTCATGCTGCTGGCGGGGCGCGCGGCCGAAGAGGTCTTGGTCGGCGTTCAGACGTCCGGCGCCGGAGGCGGGCAGGACAGCGATCTGGCGAGGGCCACGGTGCTTACCTTGGCCGCGATGGTCAGCCTCGGCCTCGACCGCGACCACGGGCGTCTCTGAACCCGGCGCCGTCGAGGCGGCCCGCGCGCACGAGATGCTGTCGAACGACCCGCCCTTGCCGGAGCCGTGCGCGAACGCCTGTCGGACGCCCACGCCGAAGCCCTGGGCTCGATGGTCCGCCGGCGTCATGCGGTGGCGGCACTGGCCGACGCACTGGTCGAGCGAGACGCGCTGGACGCCGAAGAGATCGCGGACGTCGTGCCTATCCACCCGGAACGGAAACCGGTCCCGTGAAGGAAACGATGTCAGCGGCGACCCGCATAACAAGTGTTCCCGTTCACAACCATGGTGGGCGCGGACGCTCGACAACTGCTACTCGGCTTTGCCATCCTGCGCGCCCCTAACTCAGGGACGGCAGCAGTTCGTAGTCGGCTCCGGCCGTCAAGCAGCCGTGGCTAACCTTAGACTGGGACGGAAACCTGGCAGCACATATAATGGAAGGACAACATCAGCTACAGCGGCGTGATGACCGCCTCGAATGGCTTGCCGAAGTAGATGCCGGTTACGTGCAAGGCCCGTCCGTTCTGGACGAACTTCGCAGGCGGCCAAGGCGTGTTGTCTTTCGTGTCGAAAGCGACCGGGAACATACCCTGCCTGTGTTTCTCGCCATCCTGCAGAAAGTTGTTCACGTGCGTCGCCAGCTGGAAGGTATCAATGCCGTGGACATATCCGAACCTGACGTCGCATACAGGCGAGAATCGGTCGAAGGGACGCAGTTCGACGCTCGCCTGGAATAGGCCTTCGGCAATATCGTCTGTCTTGCCCTCGCTTATCAAGCCGTCGATGAAAGTGCTGTAGACCCTCTCATTTGATGTCTGCGGCATCAGTGCCTCCGTTCAGCATCTGCATGGTCTACCCTGCGGAGCTTTAGCGGACTAGCTCCCGTTCCTCCTCCGGCGTCCGTTCGCGCGGCCCCGGGATGGGAAACTGAGACTGCACCGGAAACTGCATCGACTCGAGCCTACGTTCCTCTTATGTTCCCTCATGGGAGGGAGAGAACCGAGCCGTCAGCCCACTCTCGGCAGCCTTCGTCGGGTGCCTGCGGGATGGGTCAGGCTCGCGACCTGCCGCGAGTGCGGGCACCGAGCAGGTCTTCCGGTCGACGCGCTGATCCGGCGCTGGGGCGAACGGCACCAGGTCGAGTTCGCCCTGCTGAGCTTGAAGTGCTCGGGTTGCGGCGCCCGTGACGTCGGTCATGCGCTGTCGAAGCTGTGCGAGCCGGGGTGCCCCAAACAGAGAGGCTGACCGGATCGGCGGGGCCGGATCGGGACTCTTCTCACCCCGGTTCCGCAGAGGAACTAGGCATGGCGTCCGCCACATCAGAGGACTGGTAGCCTTCATACGCCTGTGTCGGTTCGGAGAATGGCGGGAATTGTCACGTAGGTCTGCTCTCAACCTTTGGCCCGAATCGCGTATTGGATGGGCAACCAGGTTTCCACGCTGCGACGCAGACTGCGAGCATACGGCACGGGGCGCACGCCGGACGTCTGCGTGAGTGGTGCCATCCTCGGCAAGCGCAGGTCGTCGAGGAAGAACGCCTGCCTTTCGACACCGATCTTCGGTGCCAAGTCCGCGTCCAAGGTCGCGGCGGCAAGATCAAGAGCGGCACAGTTGTCGAGATGCCAGCGCCATCTCACCGGCGGCAAGTCGGGAGGGCGCGCCTCCGACCAACAAGCCTGCACGCGGGCGGTCAACCCGATCATCCCACCCTGCTCGTATGTCGCGAGTGCAGCCTCGACGCCTCGCGACACCGCCGTCTCGCTCGGACGAGTCACACCGGTGTCGGACGCCGGAAAGTCGACGTTGGTCCGGTCACCGCCGCCCGCGACGATCGGGAAGTTCGCACTTGCGGCTTCGATCCTGGACCAGACCACCATGGCGCCGGAGGGCAACGGTCCGGCGGACTGTGCCGCAACCCAAGACTGGCGCGTGCTCGGCAAGCCATCACCAATCGACTCGTCCAGGTCGAAGGGCTGCGTCTTCGCCAGCAGGTCGATCCACTCGATCGCCGCCGTGATGCCGGACCGGCTTCCAGGCGCGAAATGCTGGGCGGCGACCTCGGCCAGCAGGGCGCCGTCCTTTCCACCTCGTTCGGGATTGGCCCCTCGGCTCAGGAGCAATCGTCCTGCATCCTGGCAGTTGATGCGGAACGCGACGAAGAGAGGCGACCAGACGATGCCGTCCGATCCCTGGCCACTGTCCCCGATGGGAGCACCGGGCAACCTGAGCGCGGCCATCACTGCGGGACACGCCGTGCAGGCCGTGGGCTGGCCGAGCAGATCGCACGGTTCCACGGTCGGCGGACCAGGAGAGCGTCCCCGCTGCGTCTGCGCCTCGGCGCCGGCGATCGAGAGGACAGCGATCGCCATGGCGACGATGGGGCCCGACCTCACCGTTCACCTCCGTAGCAGAAAACCTGGACCGTCACCTTCTGGGCATGATCCGCGACTTCATCCCCTGGCAGCGGCGGGCGTCTACGCTCGAACGCTGGCTCGATGCCGTTCGAGCCCAGGAAGGACACGGCCAGAGACCCTCTGATCGCGAAATTGACGTTCTGCGGGATGTCACCCGTGAGCGACGCGGCCAGGATCGCGTCCAGCTTGCTTTGGACCACACCGAGCAGAAGGCCGGATGCGTCGAACACCGGACCACCGCTGTTTCCCGGCTGGACCGCTGCCGTGATCTGGATGTCGCGGCTGTCGTCGCGAAGCCCGCTGAGACCGCTGACACTGCCGAGCGTCAGATTGCCCGACGAAGCCAGGACGCCCGTCAAAGGGAACCCGAACACCAGCACGTTCTCTCCCAATCGCGGGGGCTCGACGCGCAACACGGCCGCCACGGGATAGGGCTTCGACGCTTTCAGCAGCGCAAGGTCGTTCTGCGCGTCCCGGCCAAGTAGGATGGCAGGCCGTTCCTGATCGCCGACAGTACGTAGTCCGAACGTCGCGCAGCCGTTCACCACGTGCTGATTGGTCAGGACGTGGCCATCGGTCGTGACCACGATGCCGCTGCCGGAGCTTGTCGGGCTTCTCGGCATGGGTCGTGTCTGTGGAGGAGGCGCGACCACCGGGACCACCTCGGAGGTGGGTGGCGGAGGGGGCGCAGTCGCAGCTACAGCGGGTGTTTTAGGCATCGGGGGCGCAATCTCCCCGTCGCGCGCCTTCAGTGCGCAGCCGACCAGTTCGCTCAGTGCAGCGAAGCTGCCGCGTAGGACGTAGCGGCGATCCTGGCCGACGACCGCCACATGAAGTATGCCGCCATTCCTGACACCGTTGAAGAACTTCGCGGCGGCGTTCGTTTCAAGTGACCCGATGTCGAAGAACAGTGCGCCTCCGCTGACGGTCCCTTGGACCGATCTGTCGGCATCTCCGTCGACCCACATCCTCGCGGCGGCAGTCGTGTTCCCCGCCCGTGACAAGCCGTCCAGCACGGGAGCGATCGAACCGGCAAGTATCTTACCGGAAGCATCGGGCGGGCTCGCCGAGAGGAAGGCGACGAATGTGACGCGTGTGGAGCCTTTCGGCACCACTGCCACAAAATCAACCGTGTCCCCGTTTCCAAAGGCCGAGCCAGCCCTGCAGGCGAGCGGCAGATCCTTCACCTGGAGGACTTTCCCTCGCCACGTCTCGCTGCCGAACGCCAGTTCCTCCGCGCCTGCCGACGTTGCGAGGCTGAACCCTGCGAACATCGACAGCGCCAGCAATCCACGCCTCATCCGGTCCTCTCGCCATTCAAGATGGACAACAAGAGCAAATGTCTGCCCGTCGACGCAATGAGAGATGCCGAGAACCGCGGCCCCGACTCTCTCGCTGACCGGCATAGGCGGCGCACGAAGAAAGTCATTCGGCGGCGTATGGGTGCGCGGACTCGCGTCGACGTGGTTCCATACCGCCTCGCGCACGTTGACAAGAGAAGAAGAGACATGGGTGGACAGCCGAGGAGACACACGGACAAGTTTTTCTTACGCAAGCAGCGCAAATACGCGGAGAGGTCCGTCGAGGCCAGGACCATCACGTTCCTGACCTACCGCGATGACGATCTGCTCGTCTTCATCGACGACTCCGGTGAGATCCTGCCTGGAACGCAAGCGGACCGGTTCTTCATGGGTGGAATCGCCGTCCACGGGAGGGATTACCGAAGGATGGACGCGGACTGGATCAGCTTGAAGAGCGAACTGTTCGGACGAAGCGCGAAGGAGTTCGTGCATGCCACCGAGGACCTCGACCGACTGAGTCCCGGCGGCCGATGGAAGCTCGAAGCCTTCCTGGCTCATGCCCGATTCAACGCCGTTTGGGGATTCGAGCCCCCAGGCAACCTGTACGGCAAGGAAGCTGCCGCCCTGCTGAGGGCGACGAATCCTCTGGCCATCATTCGATCCATGATCGACCAGATGCATCCACGGCAGGGGCGGCGCGAGCGGTGGATCGTCGAAAGCTCTGGAAAGCAGGATCGGCTGATGATGGAACGACATCATCAAGGCCGCGGCTGTATGGACTTCCTCCCGAGCGGAGAACTCAGCGACGTCAGTTTCGCGAGTAAACGGGACACGCCCCTAAGCGGGTTGGACATGGCGGACATCTTCGTCAACCAACTCCGTCGGTCGCACCCGTATGGTTCGCCTCCGTTTCGAGACCCACGATGGCCGTTGGGCGCCGTGCCGCCCTGGGTGCGTCTGTATCAAGCGGCGATGGGCATGCCTTGCGCCCCGTTCTTTTCGCCGCATAGGCTCCCCGCAAGAGCTTTGGACTTTTTGCCCGCCTGGTCTCCGCACCGATCACTATCCTGAGCGGACTGACTCGCAGTCGTGTCCCTTGCCCCCTCGCTCAAGGCACACGCCGTGTTCCGACTGTTGGTTTCAGGCCGAGGCGGACGGGGTTTCTGCCGGGCAGATCGGTGAGCGGCTCGGACTGCCGGGGACAACGCTCTCCTTCCACCTGAACGGGCACGCGCAGCATGGAGGTCTCGACCGAGCCGTTCCGCTCGGGGTTCGGGATCCGAGACCGGATGGAACAGGCGTTCGCTGCCGATTTCGTAGCTGCGGATCGCGGCCTGGCCTGGGGGCGAGTCGAGCTAGTCGGCCAACCTGCGAGCGGGAGCCTGCCGGGCCCGGGGCTGGGTCACCGGATGGTGACGTCGGCGGTGCGGGTTGCGCCTGCGGCGGAATGAGGAACGCCACACCTCGGCAGCAGACTTGAGAGTGCCTGTCGGCAGAGAGGCTGGAACACCACTCCTGCCATGTGCGCCCCGTGCATGCTCATCGCCCAGGCCGCCTTGCGCGTCGTTCCGTACTCTGGACTTCCCGAGGCAGGAACTGGCCAAGCACGCCGGGAGGCGGCGGTTCTCCATGGTGTAACCACGACCGCGCCGCAAACACCGACGTGATTATCAGGCCGTGCCGCAATCTGGGATGTTTGAACAGGAGCGTATCCGGTTGCCCTTCGGGATTTCTGCGCATCACCTCCGCGTGGATCCCGGCCCGCGGCCCAGGCGTGAAGTCCTCCATGTTGTTCGTCACGAGCAAATCCGAGCCAGCCGCGACAGCGGTGTCGAGGACGGCCTGATCCTCCGGGTCGAGCAGCGGCTGCACGCCGCCGCCGAGGACCGCGAAGGGAGCGTCGCCGACAACGCCCCCGGTCGCAGACGACTCAACCGCGTTCCTGGCCGCCTCGGCGAACCGCTCGGGCAGGTCGAGCCTGACCAGGACTTCCTGGAGCGTGTCGAGCATCACGTGGGAGATGATCGGCTGCACGGGCCCCAGTCGGCAATGACCGTTGAAAGCGATGTCGACCAGTTGTTGCGCAGCAGATCCTTCCCGCCCTCTGGAAAGCGAGAGATAGTGGTTCACCCACACGTTCACATCCAGAACCAGTCTCAAAACCATCCCCGGTCAGTCTCCGAAACCGCTGGAAGGCGCGGGTTCCTCGTCTGAGGATGGCTCATGGGGAGCGTCCGCAAGTGCCCTCCGGTAGTCCCTGACGGCTTCGACGGCCCGAATGGCATCCTCTTCCTCACTGCCATCGTCCTGGATCAATCCGGTTTCCCGGCTGCGTGCCAGCAACTGCCGTTCGACCACTGAATTCCCGACTTGGGCGATGGCCTTGGCCAGTGCGAATGCCAGCTGCTTCTGTGCTTCCTCGCCGCCTTCCGCGAGAACGAACCGAAGGGTTCTCCTGGCAGCCGGGGGCAGGAGAGCACCCAAGGCAGACGCGCGTGCCGCAGCCTGGCTTCGCGTGACCCCGTCCGAACGGGCGATATCCTCGACCCGGGCGGCCAGCTTCGGATCGGCGATGAACGATACGGTAATCCCTGTCATGGCATCCTCCATGTCCTATAGGATATATAGGGTATCAGGGCGCGAGTCGCAACTGGTTCGGTAAGGCGGGTGTCGACATGACCGGTTGCTGCTGAACCCGAGTCCCGTCAACTGTGGCGAGCGTTACAGTGTGGCGTCATATGAACAGGTGCTCACTCACAAGGGCTGACGACGAATGGGCACCGTCCCGTCAATCATCGGCGACCAAGCTGCCGAGCTGTCCGAGATGTGGGTCAAGCACGCAACGACACGCTCGGCTGTCGGCGGCAGTCACACCACGGATGCCGACCTCAGCTCGCACGCCACGGCCGTCTCGGGCGTCTCGACCTGGAAGGTGGCGTGCCCGATGCCGAACTCCTTGCGCACCAGCTCGCAGGCGGCCCGCAGCGTCCCCGGGGGAGCGGTCTCGTCGCCGTCCACCACCAGGTGGGCCGTCAGCGCCGTTTCGGTCGTGCTCAGACCCCAGACGTGCAGGTCGTGGACCTCCGTCACGCCGGGTAGGCGGCCGAGCGCGGCTTCGACCCTCGCGACATCGATGCCGTCCGGCACGGCGTCGAGGGCCAGGTTGGCGGAGTCCCGCAGCAGGCCCCAGGTGCCGATCGTGATGACGGCGACGATGGCGAGCGACGTCGCGGGGTCGAGCCAGAGCCAGCCCGTCAGGCTGATGACGAGGCCCGAGCCGACGACTCCGGCCGAGACCACTGCGTCGGACGCCATGTGCAGGAAGGCACCGCGGACATTGAGGTCGCCCTTGCTGCCGCGCATGAACAACAGCGCGGTCCCGCCATTGATCAGGATACCGAGTGCGGCCACCCACATCACGGTGGCGCCCCCAACTGGGGCAGGGTCGCCGAACCGCTGGGTGGCCTCCACCGCGATGGCACCGCAACCCAGCAGCAGGATGACCGCGTTGGTCAGGGAGGCAAGGATGGTGCCCCGCCCCCAGCCGTAGGTGCGGGCCAGCGTCGGCGCACGCCGGGCGAGCGTGGCGGCACCCCAGCCGATAAGAAGCCCGAGGACGTCGCCCAGGTTGTGCACGGCGTCGGCCAGCAAGGCGACTGAATGGGCGGCCAGCCCGTAGAGGATCTGGGCCACGACAAAGGCAGCGTTGAGCGCGGTCCCGATGGCGAAGGCACGGCCAAACGACGCCGGGGCATGGTGGTGGCCACCGGACCCGTGTGAGTGTCCGGCGTGCGAATCGCCGCCATGGTGTTGTGCGTGATCGTGTCCGGTGTGGTCATGCCCGGCATGATCGTGATGGTGTCCGGACATCATGCTTCTCACTGTGGTTGCGGGTTACATTGTATCGTCGTATGAACAGGTGTTCAGACATAGGCACATGGCGCATGGGCACCGTCCCGTCACTCACAGACGACCAAGCGGTCGAGCTGTCCGAAATGTTCAGGCTGATGGGCGACCCAAGCCGTCTCAAGATCATCGTCGCCTGCCTGTCGGTGCCGACCAGCGTCTCCGACGTGGCGGCCGCAACGCGCCTGTCGCCGTCCCTGGTCAGTCACCACCTGCGCCTGCTCCGTGCGGCGCGGATCCTTCGCGCTGAGAGGCGGGGCAAGCAGGTGTTCTATGTCGCGGCGGACGAGCACGTCCGATGCACGATCGCCGACATGGTGGCCCACGTGCACGAGGATCCCGACGCCGAGCACAGCGAGACATGACGGTGCAGGACGCGGAGGCGCCGACCCTGCTGCGCTACCGCGTGGACGGCATGGACTGCCCCAGCTGTGCCTCGAAGATCGAGACGGCGGTCAAGCGGCTCGGCGGCACCGACGTGAGAGTGAGCTACCAGCGGCAGACCCTGGCACTGCACCTTGACGAGGTTGCGACGCCGAGGGCCACCGTCGAGGAAGGCATCCGCCAGCTCGGTTACGGCGTCGCGCCTGTTATTGCCCCCAGCATCCAGGTTGGCGGAGCCGGGTTCGCGGATGCGGATGCGCCGGACCGCCCGGCTTGGTGGCGGGGTGCCAAGGCCTGTCTGGCAGCTGCGATCGGAACCCTGATCGCAGTCGCCCTCCTGGCGTCGCACACGGTCGCGGGCATGGGCGACCGGGCATACCTCCCGGCCGCCCTATTCGGCCTGGCGTTCTTCGGCCGGAAGGCATTTGCGGCAGCCCGCGCGGGGTCGCCGTTCAGCATCGAGATGCTGATGTCGATTGCCGTCGCCGGAGCGGTCGCCATCGGCGAGGAGTCCGAGGCGGCCACGGTGGCCTTCCTGTTCACGGTTGGCGAGCTGCTGGAGGGCGTCGCGGGCAGTCGGGCCCGGGCGGGTATCGAGGCGCTCGGCAAGCTGGTGCCGCGGACGGCGATGCTCCTGGAGCGCGGGACCGCACGCGAGGTGGCCGCGACCAGCCTGAACGTGGGCGACATCGTCCTTGTCCGGCCGGGCGACCGCGTCCCGGCCGACGGCGAGGTGATTGAGGGCTTGTCCGAGATCGATGAAAGCACGGTGACCGGGGATCCGGTTCCCGTGCCCAAGGCGGAGGGAGCCGCGATCCTGGCGGGGAGCGTCAACGCGTCGGGGACATTGGAGGTGCGGGTGAGCAAGACCGCATCCGACAACACCATCGCCCGCATCATCCGGCTGGTGGAGGAGGCCCAGGAGGCGAAGGCGCCGACCGCCCGCTTCATCGAGCGGTTCTCGGCGGTCTACACGCCCGCAGCGGTCGCGGTCGCCGCGCTGGTGGCGATCGGGCCGCCACTCCTGCTCGGGTCGGAGTGGACGACCTGGATTTACCGCGCGCTCACGCTGCTTCTGGTGGCGTGCCCGTGCGCCCTGGTGCTCTCCACCCCCGCGGCGATCGCGTCGGGGCTGGCGGTCGGCGCGCGGCGCGGGTTGCTGGTCAAGGGAGGAGTCGCCCTGGAGGCGGCGGGCACCGTCCGCACGGTTGCCTGGGACAAGACGGGCACGCTCACGGAAGGACGTCCGCGCGTCACCGACATCCTCGTGCTCGACGGTTCAGAGCGGACGCTTCTCGGCCTCGCGGCTTCCGTCGAGAGCGGCTCCAGCCACCCTCTCGGTCGAGCGATCCTGGACCGTGCCGCCGCGGATGGCATCCCGCTTCGCCCGGCGAAAGACCCGCTCGCGGTGCCGGGACGGGCCGTGGAGGCCACGGTCTCGGGCAAGCGCGTCAGCGTCAGCTCGCCGAGCTGGGCGTCCCGCGTGATGCAGCTCCCTGCCGACGTTGGGAGCAGGCTGGCCACCTGGGAGTCCGAGGGGAAGACGGTCGTCGCCGTGACCTTGGACGGCGCCATCGCCGGGTTGGTGGCTGTCCGGGACGGGCCGCGGGCGGACGCGGCGGCGGGCATCCGCATGCTGCGCGACATGGGCGTGACGTCGGTGATGCTGACCGGGGACAATCCGCGGACCGCGCGCGCCATTGCGGCGGGGCTGGATTTGGAGGTTCGGGCAGGTCTGCTGCCCGCCGACAAGCTCCGGGAGGTCGCGGGCCTGAAGGCGAAAGGTACTGTCGCAATGGTCGGCGACGGCATCAACGACGCCCCCGCGCTCGCGACGGCCACCGTGGGCATAGCCATGGGCGGCGGGACCGACGTGGCGCTCGAGACGGCCGACGCCACCATCCTGAACGGGCGGGTCGCGGACGTTGCCGCGCTAGTCGGCCTGTCGCGTGCGACGATGGCGAACATCCGCCAGAACGTCACCGTAGCCCTCGGCCTGAAGGCTGTCTTCGTGGTGACCACCGTCGCGGGCGTCACGGGACTATGGCCTGCGGTTCTGGCGGACACCGGCGCGACGGTGCTCGTAACCCTGAACGCGCTCAGGCTACTGGCTTGGCGGCCGAAGAGCGCTCCCTGATTGCCGAGGAGGCCCTCCCAACGGCACCGTCGGCAGGCTGCTCTCCGCCAGATTTCGGGGCGTTTCTCGCGGAAGCCTGTAGGCAATCCTGCAATCTTCCAGCCAATCACGGCATTCAGATTCAACCCGCGGCGTCAGCCGCCCCTTGCGATAAAGAAACCTCGTCGACGAAGAACGGAATGCGAAGTTCCTCCAATAGCGGCGGGTGCGGCACTTCGAAGGCCTCCTGCCAGGGGATGTCAGGGAAATGCGTGGACAGGATTGCCCGCTCGCAAGCCGAGAGCACGGTCGTGAGCCAGTTCGACAGACGGTGCACGTCGGCCATGAATTCAGGGAGGCCCTGCGGCACCTTGCCGCCTTGTAGCCTGGCGTGGAGCGCCATGCTGACCAGCACCTCCGTGGTTGCGGCGAACATGTTCGCGTGGGCCTTCCCCGCATAGACGACCCACGCGTCGTCTTCCGGAAGGCCGGTGAAGGCCGCATCGAGTTCGTCCACGTCCGGCATGTGGAATGCGCTGTCCCGGAAATCGGTCAAAGGCTGGGACCGTCCAAAATACCTGTTGAGCTGCTTCTTGGCGTCGATCTCCAGAGCATCGAAGAGGGGCAGGTAGGTTTCCGTCACCGAGGGCACGCCCTGGAACAGCTTAGTGAACATGAGCCAACCCTCATGAACCTTGGCCATCCAGACCCTGAAGACGATCATCGCCTGGCCGAGCTCGATCTGGCTGCGGGCACCCGCCCGAACGCCGCCGATGGCATTCGCGGCGACAGCCATCTTGCCGAAGACATATAGCTCGTTGTGAACGTGACCCGACAGGAACAGCAAGGCGCGGTCGGCTTTCGGGATCGCAGCCATCCGAGCCTTCGGGATTGACCGCCGTCCGATGCGCAGTGTCGGGGTCGGATGCGGTCTCGCTTCCGCTTTACGTTTCCTGCGGTAGCTGGACTTGTGGGCCATCGCGTATCCTGATGCTGCGCTTCCCCCGATTGCAACGCCCCGACGCGCTGCCCGTGGCACGCCAAGAACTATGATGCTACGTTAATTGTCGAAATATCGGAGTGTCTCCTTGGACCCGAAAGCAGTCGTGACCGCACTCGCGGCCCTGGCCCAGGAGAAGCGCCTGGACATCTTCATGCTGCTGGCGCGGACAGGGCCGGAAGGCCTTCCCGCGGGAGAGATCGCCGCAGGCGTCGGCGTCCCGCCCTCCTCGTTGACCTTCCATATCCAGCAGCTCTTCCACGCCGGGCTGGTGACCCAGCGCCGGGTCAGCCGCCAGCTGTTCTACGCGATGGCGCCGGAGGTCATGAACGGGCTGGTGGCCTACCGGACGGCGAACTGCTGCGGCCAGGCGGATCGGGTCCCGGTCTGCCAGCCCGCGTCGGCCAAGGCCGCGAAGCGCGCCTCGGCTGCATAGCCGTTCGTCGCCATAAAGGACTTCCTGAACCGATGCTCGCTTCCGTCATCTTCGTCATCACGCTCGTCTTCGTCATCTGGCAGCCTCGCGGCCTCGGCATCGGCTGGAGCGCCCTGGCCGGGGCAGCCGTGGCCCTGGCGACGGGCGCCATCGGCCTGCCGGACATCCCCGTGGTCTGGCACATCGTCTGGGATGCCACCTTCACCTTCGTGGCCCTGATCGTGATCTCGCTGCTGCTGGACGAAGCCGGGTTCTTTCACTGGGCGGCGCTGCACGTCGCCCGGATGGGCGGCGGAAGGGGGCGGCGCCTGTTCCCGTTCGTCGTATTGCTCGGGGCCGCCATCTCCGCCCTCTTTGCCAACGATGGCGCGGCGCTGCTGCTCACCCCCATAGTCATGGCCATCCTGCTGCGGCTGGACTTCACGCCTGCCGCGACGCTGGCCTTCGTCATCGCAACCGGGTTCGTCGCCGACAGCACCAGCCTGCCACTGGTGATCTCGAACCTGGTCAACATCGTCAGCGCCAACTACTTCCGGATCGGCTTCGACCGCTATGCGGAGGTGATGGTGCCCGTCGACCTCGCGGCCCTCGCCGCGACACTGGCGGTGCTGTGGGTCTACTTTGGCCGGGACGTGCCCGCGCGATACGAGACGGCGGATCTGGAAGCCCCCGCGTCAGCCATCCGCGACCGGGCCGTCTTCATCGCCGCCTTCCCCCTGCTGGCCACACTTCTCGCCGCCTACTTCATCCTGGCGCCCCGGGGCATTCCGGTGTCGGCGGTGACCGGGGCGGCGGCGCTGCTGCTGCTCGTTATCGGCGGGCGCTGGTATCCGGGCGGCCCGGGGGCGGTCATCCCGGTCCGCAAGGTCCTTCTCGGCGCGCCGTGGCAGATCGTCATCTTCAGCATCGGCATGTATCTCGTCGTCTACGGCCTCCGGAATGCCGGGCTGACCGGGGCCCTCGCCGGAGGGTTGGAGTGGCTGGGCGGCCACGGTCGGTGGGCCGCGACGATCGGGACGGGCTTCGAGGCGGCGCTCCTTTCCTCAGTCATGAACAACATGCCGAGCGTGCTGATCGGCTCGCTGGCCATCGAACAGGCCCACGGGCTGCCCCCGGCGATCGGCGAACTCATGGTCTACGCCAACGTCATAGGGTGCGACCTCGGGCCGAAGTTCACGCCGATCGGCAGCCTGGCGACGCTGCTTTGGCTGCACGTGCTGGCGCAGAAGGGCCAGGTGATCACCTGGGGCCAATACATGAAAGTCGGCCTGGTCATTACGCCGCCAGTCCTGCTGGCAGTGCTGGTCGCCCTGGCGCTGTGGCTGCCCGTCGTGGGAGCCGCGCCATGAGCGGTGGCTCGCCCGATGCGACGCTGCCCAACGTCGTGGCAGCTCACCTCCACGGTCCCGACCCGGCCAGGTTGGCTCCCGCAGCGGCGGATCACGCCCCGCGGATCCTCCTGCTCTACGGCTCGCTCCGGGACCGGTCCTACAGTCGGTTCCTGACCCTGGAGGCCGAGAGGCTGTTGCAACGGCTCGGGGCGGAAACCCGGGTCTTCGACCCGGCCGGGCTCCCGGTCACGGACAGCGTCGACGCGGACCATTCCAAGGTCGCCGAACTGCGCGCGCTCTCCCTGTGGTCCGAGGGCCAGGTCTGGTGCAGCCCCGAGCGGCATGGCGCGGTGACGTCGGTGATGAAGAACCAGATCGACTGGCTGCCGCTGGAGAGCCGGGGCGTCCGGCCCACGCAGGGGCGCACGCTTGCCGTCATGCAGGTGTCCGGCGGATCGCAATCCTTCAACGCGGTGAACGGCCTGCGCCTGCTGGGGCGATGGATGCGGATGTTCACCATCCCGAACCAGTCCTCGGTGCCCAAGGCGTTCGAGGAGTTCGACGCCGACGGCAGGATGCGCCCCTCGCCGCTGTATGACCGCGTCGTGGACGTGATGGAGGAACTGGTGAAGTTCACCCTGCTGCTGCGGGGCGGTTCCGACTACCTGACCGACCGCTACAGCGAACGGAAGGAGAGAGCCGGGAAGGCCGAAGCGGCGGCGGATCTTGCGGCCCGGTCCGGCGCGGCGGCCGGTGATGGGGCCAGCTAATGTGCCGTGACAGGGCCTGAAGGCTTTCGCAACGCAAGCGGGAGCAGCGCCACGACAAGCGCTATGTTCAGGATCGCCGCGCCGCAGAGGACGGCAAGGGTCGTGGTCGCCCCGAACGCTCCGAGCAGCCAGGCGCCGATCGAGGGCGAAGCAGCCTGCGCCACGAGGGTCGGCCTGGCGATGCGCCCCATCAGGATGGCGTAGCCCTCCCGCCCGAACATCGCCAGCGGCACGGTGCCGCGGGCGATGGAACGGATGCCGCTGCCGGACCCGTAGAGGACGATCCCGGCGGCAGCGACGGCGGGCGCGCCGATCAGCATGGCGATGCCGACCGCGACCAGCAGGGACGACGCGAGCAGGCTCCAGACAGGATGGACCTTGCGCCCGAACGCCATCTCCACGATCCGCGCGCCGACCTGCGCCGGACCCAGCAGCGCGCCGAAGCCGACGGCCGCAGCCAGGGCGATCCCCCGCGACTGGAGGAGCGTCAGGAGGTGAACCGAGAGGACCGTCATGATGACGGCAGCCAGAGTGAAGCCCGCTGCCAGGAGGACGAAGGCAAGACGTTGGTCCGGACGCACGTGGCCCGGCGGACGCACGCCCCCGACAGACGGGCTTTCGGCCAACCGTTCCTCCCGCGGCAGTCCGACCACGTACAGCGGCAGGACGACGCAGAGGTGGATGGCCGCATAGGCGAGGCAGGCGCCGCGCCAGCCTACCTGTTCCACCAGCAACGCGCTCAGGGGCCAGCACACCGTGCTGGCGAACCCGCCGAACAGCGTGACCTGGGTGATTGCGCTTCGCGCACCTTCGCCATAGAGGCGGCCCAGCGTCGAAAACGCGGGGTCGTACAGGCCGCATCCCATGCCGAGCCCGACCACGACCCATCCGGCGACGTAGGCCGCCAGTATCGGGGCGAGACCCACGACGAGAAGCCCGGTGCCCAACAGGCACGCGCTCGCCGCCAGGACCATCCGGCCGCCTTGGCGGTGGATCAGTCGCCCGACCCGCGGCGATACCAGCCCGGACGCGAGGAGCCCCAGCGACAGGGCGCCGACGATCCACGCCATCGGCCAGCCCGTATCTGCCGCGACGGCCCCCGCCAGGACCGCCGTGAGATAGTAGGACGAGCCCCAGGCGAGGATCTGGGCCACGCCGACGCAGGACACCACGACCCACTGCGGCCGCCCGACCGCAACCTTCAAGCGACGGGCTCGGGCATGGCCGGGTCGACCCGTGCCGCGGGGCCGCAGCAAGACGCCTCCGGCGGCAGCTCCGCCTTCGGGGGGCAGCACTCGCCCTGCCCCGTCCCAGTGTCGCAGCATGCCGCGACCGCGATTTCGGGGCGGCCCCTTGCGCTGCACATCCCGGTCTGCGGGAGGTCCAGCTCCACCCGGCGTGCCGCGATCATGTCGCCCGCCAGGAAGGCCGCGATGGACCTGACCTGCTCGTACCCGGTTGCCAGCAGGAAGGTCGGCGCCCGGCCGTAGCTCACCATCCCGGCCATGAACAGCCCGGCGTCCGGCTGCTCCAACTCGATGGCCCCGTGCGGCCGGACGGTACCGCAGGAATGCAGGTTGGGGTCGATCAGGGGTGCGAGCGGTCGCGGGCATTCCAGCGCCGGGTCGAGATCGAGCCGGACCTCGCCGAGGATGCCGAGGTCGGGACGGAGGCCCGTCGCCACCACCATCTCGTCCGCCGTCACCTCCCGGCCTTCCGTGTTTCGGATGAGCAGCGATCCGTCCGGGGCCTGCCCGACTTCGTCGACCGCGAACGGAGCCAACAGCCGCAGGGCGCCCCGGTCGACGAGGCCGCGCAGCCTTTCGCCGAGCGCGCCCCGCTCCGGCAGTCGGTCCGCCGTCCCGCCGCCGTAGGCGCGTGTGAGGTCCGCCCCCCGGGCCGCCCAGGTCACCGTCGTTTCCGGCGCCCGGTCCGCCAGCGCCGCCAGGTCGATGAGGGTGCCGATCGCGGAGTGCCCCGAGCCGACTACGAGGACCCGGCGCCCGGCGTAACGCGCCCGCTCGGCACCGAGGACATCGGGCATTCCATACCGGATCCGCGCGGCCGCGGCCCGCTCGCCCATGGCCGGAAGACCGGTGGTGCCCGCGGTTCCCGGATTGCCCCAGCAGCCGGTGGCGACGATGACCGCCCGGGCAAGGAGACGCCGTTCCGCGCCGTGCGAGTCGATGAACCGGATCTCGAACGGGTTTCGCTCCCGCCCGCCGTTCTTGACCTTGCCCGTGCCGACACGGGCGACACCGGTAACCTTCGTGCCGAGGCGCAGCCGCGACGCGATCTCCGGCAACGCGGCCAGGGCTTCCAGATAGTTCTCGGCCAGCTCGCGCCCGGTCGGGAACCCCTCGGGATCAGGCGTCGCCCACCCGTGCCGCTCCAGGAGCGCGCGTGCGGCCTTGTCGACGTTGTAGCGCCAGGGCGAGAACATGTGGACATGGCCCCAGGCGACCGGCGCCGAACCCACGGCCTCCCGGGCCTCGAACACGACGAATTCGATCCCCCGCCCGAGAAGCTGGGCCGCCGCCGCCAGGCCGATCGGGCCCCCGCCTATGACGGCCACGGGAAGCGCGGTCACGTTCATCGAAAGGACCCTGGGGATGCCAGGCTTGGACGCGTCGCTCGAACAGCAGGTCGTCATTGCGAGATCTCCTTGGTTATACCTAGGTCGGCGATGTATCACGACAAAAGTTTCAGCATCGGCATGCGCGGTCGGCATCCTTGCGGGCCTTTGCCGCGCGGTCGGTTTCGAGCAGGGCGCCGGTCGCGTCCATCCAAGCTCCCAGCCCGACACGGAACGCCTCCCGTCCCTTGTCGGTCAGGGTGTAGACCTTCCGTTCGCGACCCGAGACCACCGCTGTCTCCGCCGTGACATAGCCGCCTTGCTCGAACTCCCGCAGCGTCGGGTAGAGGGCGCCCTCGCTCGGGGAGCAGCAGCCGTTGGTGGTCCGTTCCACGGCCTGGGCGATGTCGTAGCCGTGCGCCGGGCCGTCATGCAGCGCGCGGAGGATGAAGAAGCGGCTGAGCGCCATCTTGATGGTGCCTGCCCAATACCCCCGCTCGGTGAAGTCGGGGGAAGGCTTGGGGACGGTTCGTAATGAGGGTGCTCTCGCCATGAACCATCCTATGCATCGACGTCCGATGCGTCAAGAGCGGTTAGGCGGTCGCGGACCCGGCGTGGGCGGCGCATGGAGTAGCGATAGTGTCCTCTTCTCCTGACCCAGTCACGGAATCCGCCGTACGGCGGATATGATCGACTTCCGGGCTTTGGGCGCAGCTTGGCAGTAACCCCGAAGTTGCCAACTGCTCCTCGACGACTGGCCGGAAAGCCGCGAACGGTCGCCGGAACAGGCCTCCTCGCGATGGCGTGCCGACCATGTGGTCTCAGCCCACCGAACCGGGCAAAGAACCTCAAAGCCCAGTTCGCGGTCGCTCGTCCCTCGCCATCACGGACCTGCCAAGAACCGTAGAAAACGCACGTGGCGCTCCGCATCCGCCGCTGCCCTGCTCGAAATCGGAACTTGCGCGTACGCTGCGCGAGCGGCAGTGCGGACGGCTTCGATCGCGTCCTGGCCGACCTTTGAACCTGGACGCACCATGAGGGTCCTCAGATCCCTTACTGTGCAAGCAAGCTCTACATCGGAACGGGCTGCCAGACGTTTCACCCAACTACCGACGACGGTCGGGTATTCGGCATAAACCCGCATGCCCGTCACCGCAGCAGCGAGTTCGCGAATGACGACATCGGGCGGTGACCCCGCGCCGATCTGGGGTTCCCCGCGATCGCTGCCCGGTCTTGCTGGCCGGTGGTCCTCGCGCGTGACGAGCCAGGACAGGCCCGGGCGACCGTCTCCGTAAGCCAGCGCGAGCTCCCGGAGGTAGCAAGGATCTTCAAGTCCGGCGACCCCGTCCACCGCCAGTATGACCACGTTGGCCAGCCGGTCGAACCGTTCCTTCGCGCGCCGGCGGCGGTCGTCCGGGGGCTGGCCCGGGGGGCGGCAGTGCGGCCGCCTGGTCATGGGCGGCCCGCCGATGCCGCTTGAAGCGCGTTGAGGTAGGCAATCCTCGTGCCCCGGAGATAGCGGGACAGTTCGTCGGCCCTGCCGCGGACCGGAGCAGACAGGCCGATCCAGCGCGATACCTTCTGCGCGGCAAGCCACATCGGGTCCGCTTGCAGATCCGGATCGGGCCACGGTCGCACGGGGCCGGTCAGCAGGCTATGGGATAGACGCGCCTCTTCGTCGAGTAGCGACGCCACCCCGATCCGCTCACCGAGCGCGTACAGTCGCCCTGACAGGGTTCGCGCCAGCTTCATCGCCACGTCCAACTCGATGACGGGCGACGAGCGGCACCAACTGCGGCCGCCGAGCAGTTCATGCCAGCGACAATGGCCGAACAGTGTCGTCACGCCGCAGGACGCGACCGTCATCCAAGGATCCATGCACCCGGACGGCGCCGAGAGTTCCTGATTCATCGACGAGGGGTCGGAATTTCGACGCACCGGCGGGAGCCGTCCCGGGTGCGCACGGACACCTGTTCCAGGCAACGAACACACATCCGTCAGACCTCCGCCGCATCGCCGCAGGTGGAAGCCTCACGCGCCAAGGGACGGAGGTCAAGACAAAAGCCACATACAGTAGCATTTGCGATACTCACAGTAGCATGTTGGGTGGACTGTAGTGTCCGGGACATTTTCCTTGTCAACAATGGCCTGTGAACAAGCGCTCGCCTGCAACCGCCGGTGTCCCGTCGCCGCGACTACTGGCTGCCGCCCGGGTCCTTGCTGGCCTTTCGCAGGACAGGTTGGCGGAGGAATCACGGATCAATCGGACCATCCTGGCCCGCTACGAGTCGGGAACGACGCTGATGCGGACGGACAGCCTCGCCAAGGTGATTGCTGCCCTCGAAGCTCGCGGCGTCCGCTTCGTCCCACAAACCGAAGACCTCCAAATGGGTGTGGCGCTGGCGCGCGAGCAGACTGGATGATGGACCTCCCCGGCAGCCGCCCGCCTTGATTTCGCTGGGCCCGGCCCGGCAGGCCCCCGAGAACCAGGAAGACGTCTGCAAATGCCATCCGGACTTCTTGCCAAGGCGCGCAGCGCATCGGCCCTTCGCCTCGCCGGTCGTTGCGCACGAACAACCTCTTTCGGTGACCCGCGACGACCGAGAAGACGGTCAGATGGCGCGACTCCTCATGCACGTCCCTGAACCAGAAGAGCCTCCGCCCATTCGAGCGTGCCGCCGCGCCGGGGAGGCCGTCAAAAGGTGGGTCCTCGCCATGCTCGGTTTTGCCAAGCGGCAAAACGCTGCGCGTGGCTCCGGTCCCGCCGCGAAGCCGCGGCGCTTTTGACCGCCTCCCGTCCCGTCAGCCAATCCGAGATTAGGCGACGGGACGAAGAACAGGCTTTCCAGCTCCGAACAAAGAACACGAATAAGGCAGCGGTGCTGTCCTTCCTTGTCTTCCTTCACTTAGAATCAACAATAAAGTCTTGCCTTTCTAAGCCCGCCGCAGGCGCCCGCTCAGGCTCTCGTTAACACTTCGCGTGAGGGAAGCGACAGGGTCTCGTCGTTCAATCCACCTACCTAAAGTGAACAGTCGTACTACTTATAAACTACGACACCGCCAACGCGGTCGCCACCGTCATCTACACCCACTCCCTGCCGCCGCTCGTCGCCGTCGTCTGGTCCGGCTTCTTCAACTTCCTCGGCGTGCTCACCTCCAGCGGCGCCGTCGCCTTCACCGTCGTCACCCTCCTGCCGGTCGAGCTGATCCTCCAGGTCGGGTCGGGCGCCGGCTACGCGATGATATTCGCGCTGCTGATCGCCGCCATCATCTGGAACCTCGGTACCTGGGCCATGGGCCTACCCAACTCTTCCTCCCACGCGCTGATCGGCTCCATCCTCGGCGTCGGCCTCGCCAACCAGTTCATGGCGCCCGGCGGCTCCGCCACCTCCGGCGTCGACTGGAACCAGGCGATCGGCGTGTTTAAGGCGCTCCTGTTCAGCCCGTTGATCGGCTTCGTCTGCGCCTTCGGCCTGCTGCTGCTGATGAAGCTGGTGATCAAAAGCCGCCACCTCTATGAGGCGCCGGACGGCGCCAAACCGCCGCCCACATGGATCCGCGGGCTGCTGATCCTGACCTGCACCGGCGTCAGCTTCGCCCATGGCAGCAATGACGGGCAGAAGGGCATGGGCCTCATCATGCTCATCTTGATCGGTGTCGCGCCCACCGCCTACGCGCTCAACCGCGCCATGCCGGAAAGCAGCACCCCCGCGTTCATCACCACGATCGCCAACGCCACCACGACGTTCAAGGCCCACGCCGCCGGTGCCCCTGCGCCGAAGGACACCGCCGAGGCCCGCACCGTCGTCGGCGACGCGCTCAAGACCAAGGACGTCAACAAGCCCGAGGTCTACGCCGCCCTCGCCGTCCTCGGCGACTCAATTGCCGCCAACGTCAAGAACTACGGCGCGCTGAAGGCCGTTCCGGCCTCCGCCACGTCGAACGTCCGCAACGACATGTTCCTGGCCGGGGACGCCGAGCGCCTCTTGAAGCCCGACGGCTTCAGCGCCGACGAGATGGGCACCATAAAGGCCATGCGCGGCTCGCTCGAAACCGGCACCCGCTTCATCCCCACCTGGGTCAAGATCTCCGTCGCGCTGGCGCTCGGCCTCGGCACCATGGTCGGCTGGAAGCGCATCGTCGTCACCGTCGGCGAGAAGATCGGCAAGACCCACCTGACCTACGCCCAGGGCGCCTCGGCCGAACTCGTCGCTATGGTCACGATCGGCGCCGCCGACATGTATGGCCTCCCGGTTTCCACCACGCACGTCCTCTCCAGCGGCGTCGCCGGCACCATGGCCGCTAACGGGTCCGGCCTGCAGTGGAGCACCATCCGCAACATGGCCCTTGCCTGGCTCATGACGCTCCCCGCCGCGATGATCATCTCCGGCAGCCTGTTCGTCATCTTGCGCCAGGTCTTCTAACGCGTCTTCGCCGTAACTCGGGCCGGCGCGTGTGGAGCAGCGCCATGCGCCGGCTCCCGCTCTTGCTTCTCGCCACCACGGCCGCCGCCCCGGCACCGGACGTGCCGCTCTACCGGACGTTCGGCCATTGGCAGGTTGCCTGCGACAACCTCCGCCATTGCGAGGCCCGTGCCTACGACGCTGGAACCCCGGCGGACGTCCGCATCCTTCGCGACGCCGGCCGCGCCACCCCGATCGTGTTCGTGGTTCGCAACGGCCGGCTCACGCTCGGCCGCGCCCGCATCGACGGCGAACCCGTCCCGCAGCCCGATCCCGCCTGGCTCAGCAACTACGCCGGCTCCGCCCTGTCCACCACGAACTCCGCCGCTGCCCATGCCTTCATAGCCCAGCTCGTCGCGGGTCGGCGGCTCACGCTGGAAGACGACACCCTCCCCATCCCGCTCGACGGCGCCCCCGAGGCGCTCGGCCTTATCGACGAGGTCCAGCAGCGTGCCGGCACGCCGGGGCCATTGCGCGGTCCGGGCGGCCCGGGTCCTGTCCCGCCGGCCCCGGCCGCGCCGCCGCGACCGGTCTGGCGCCGCCCTGCGCCCGTGATTCCGAGCCAGGTCGCGCCGCTGCTCGCCGCGGCACGGACGGACCCGGCCGTCATCCGGGCCCGCGTTGCATCCGGCTGCACGCTCGATGCGGGCGGCACGGCCCAGGCGCTCGATGCCGCCCGCGTCCTCGTGCTCCTGCCCTGTGCGCCCGACCCCGGCGACGAACCCTCGGCCACCCCCGTCCTCGTGCCGCGCGCCGGCGGACCCGCGGCCGTCTTCACACCGGCCTATCCCGCGCCGCTCTCGGCCGCGCCCATGCCGGGCGCCCTCCCCCACGCGAGCTTCGAGCGGGCCAGCGGCGAGCTCGGCGCCTTCGCGCGCGTCCGTCCCGGCGCCGATTGTGGTTTTGCAGCATACTGGACCTGGAGTGCCGGCGCCTTCCGCCCGACTGCGATGACCCGGCTCGATGGTTGCGGCGGCGCCGCCAACGGCCACTGGCCCTCCCTTTACGCCGTCGCTCCTGCCGCAGATCCCGTCGCACGGCCGCACTGACCGCTGCCCAGCCCGCCGCAGGTGCGATACAACGGGACATGCGCCTGCTCCTGCTCTCGGCCCTGCCGCTCCTCCTTGCCGCCGCACCGGCGCCGGACGTCCCTGTCTACAAGACCTTCGGCTCCTGGATCGTCGCCTGCGACAACGTCCGCCGCTGCGAAGCCCGCGGCTTCGGCGACGGCGCGGCCGCGGACCTCCGGATCGTGCGCGATGCCGGGCCGGCCATGCCCCGGGCGACGCTGACCTGGGACGCCACGCCTGATCTCACGACCATCCAAGCCGACGCCAAGCCGCTCGAACTCGCCCCCCCGGCCTGGTCGCTCGACCGGGAGAACAACGCGCTCTCGACCAACGACCTGGCCGCCGTCGCCGCGCTCATCGCCGCGCTCCGCGACGCCCAGTCACTCACCTTCGTCACGCCCAGCGCGGACCGTCGCAGCATCCCGCTGCAGGGGCTCTCCGCCGCTCTCCTCTTCATCGATGCCGTCCAGGGCCGCCCCGGCACCCCCACGCCGCTGTTGGCCCCGCGCGGCAACAATGGGGTGGACGGCGCCCCCGGCTTGCCGGGCCGTCCCCGCTGGCACCCCCCTGCCCCGCTCACCGCCGCCCAGGCCAGAGGCTTGATTGCCGCCGCCGTCAGCGACCCGCTCGTCATCCGCTCGCTCAAGGCCCGCGACTGCGACAGCACGGACCGGCCCGACATCCACGCGCTCGACCCGGGCCACGCCATTGTGCTGATGCCCTGCAGCCACGGCCCGTATCAGAGCTGGAGCCTGGCCGTTCTCATTCCCCGCAACGGCGGTCCCGCCACACTTTTCGACGACACCCTGCCCGCCCTGCCGCCCAGTTCAAGCGAGATGCGCGGCTTCCTTGTCGAGGGCGGCTTCGATCCGGTTCGTGGCGAGCTCTCGATGGCAGCCAGGGGCCGCGGCCCCGCCGATTGCGGCGTGTCTGCGACCTGGGTCTGGAGCGCCGGCGCCTTCCGCCTCACCCGCGAAGCCTACCTCGAGCCCTGTGGCGGCGCCGCCCCGGGCGACTGGCCCGAGCTGTTCCGCACGAAACGCTAGCCGGTGCGTGTCGCAGCCCTCGCAATCTACCCCGTGAAAGGATTGCGCGGCCTGTCGCTAAGCCACGCCCGGGTCGAACGGTGCGGCCTCGAGGGCGACCGCCGCTGGGCGATCGCAACTCCGGACGGCAAGGCCCTGACCCAACGCGACCTTCCGGCGATGGCCCGGATCGACGCCCGTTACGAGGAAGACGCGCTTCGCCTGGAGGCCGCCGGCTATGGCGGGACGGACGCCCGCCCCACGCCCGACCCCGTCAGCGTCGATGTCTGGGGCACCGTCGTCCCCATGTGCACGGGCACGCCGGCCGCTTCCGCCTGGCTGTCTCGCGTGCTCGGCACCCCCTGCACCCTCGCCTACATGACCGACCCCGCGTCGCGCCGCGTCACGCCGGATCTCGCGCGGCCCGGCGACGTCGTCAGCCTCGCCGACGGCTTCCCGCTCCTCGTCGTGAACCAGGCCAGCCTGGCCGATCTCAATCGCCGCTTGGCCACCCCCGTGACCATCGATCGCTTCCGTCCCAACCTGGTGGTCGACGAGGCCCCGGCCTGGGCCGAGGACGGGTGGAGCGGTGTCGCCACGCCCACGGTCTGCCTCCGCCTTGCCTCGCCGTGCAGCCGCTGCAAGGTCATCACTCTCGACCAGCGCACCGGGGACGCCCCCGCCCGCACCGAACCGCTGCGAACGCTCGGCACGTTCCACCGCGACGATGGCGGCCGGATCGCTTTCGGCTGCAACGCCATCCCCGAAAGTCTCGGGTTGATCACGGTAGGCGACCCCGTCCGATCCCTGTCACCTCCGGGGTGATCCGGCCCCAGCGGCCCATCGGTCGTCTTGCACCGATAAAGATATCCTTATATACCGCAGCCAACCGCTGGAGACTGACCCGATGCCCGACATGAACATCACGTCCGAAGACTTCAAAGTCCGCGACATCTCGCTCGCCGCCTGGGGCCGCAAGGAGATTTCGATGGCCGAGGACGAGATGCCCGGCCTGATGGCCCTCCGCTCCGAATACGGTGCCAGCAAGCCGCTGGCCGGCGCCCGCATCAGCGGCAGCCTGCACATGACGATCCAGACGGCCGTGCTGATCGAAACGTTGACCGCGCTGGGCGCGACGGTCCGCTGGTCGTCCTGCAACATCTTCAGCACGCAGGACCACGCCGCCGCGGCCGTCGCCGCCGCCGGCATCCCTGTCTTCGCCTGGAAGGGCATGAGCGAGGAGGAGTTCTGGTGGGCCGTGGAAGCGACCATCACCGGCCCGAACGGCTGGACGCCGAACATGATCCTTGATGACGGCGGCGACCTCACCAAGGTCATGCACGACAGGTTCCCCGCCATGCTCGACCACATCAAGGGCATCAGCGAGGAGACCACGACCGGCGTGCACCGCCTGTGGGACATGGCCCGGGCCGGCACCCTCAAAGTGCCCGCGATCAACGTGAACGACAGCGTGACGAAGTCGAAGTTCGACAACCTGTATGGCTGCAAGGAGTCGCTGGTCGACGCCATCCGCCGCGGCACGGACGTCATGATGGCGGGCAAGGTCGCGGTGGTGGCCGGGTATGGCGACGTCGGCAAGGGCTCGGCCGCCAGCCTCAAGAATGGCGGTTGCCGCGTGCTGGTCACCGAGGTCGACCCGATCTGCGCGCTGCAGGCCGCGATGGAGGGCTACGAGGTCGTGACCATGGACGATGCCGCACCGCGCGGGGACATCTTCGTGACGGCCACCGGCAACATCGACGTCATCAACATCGACCACATGCGCGCCATGAAGCATCGCGCCATCGTTTGCAACATCGGCCACTTCGACAGCGAGATCCAGATCGAGGCGCTGCGCAACTACACCTGGGATAACGTGAAGCCCCAGGTCGACGAGGTCGTCTTTCCCGATGGCAAGCGCCTCATCGTCCTGTCCGAGGGGCGCCTCGTGAACCTCGGCAACGCCACCGGCCACCCGAGCTTCGTCATGTCCGCGAGCTTCACCAACCAGGTCCTCGCCCAGATCGAGCTATGGACGGCGCCCGCCGGCAAGTACGAGAAGAAGGTCTACACCCTCCCCAAGCACCTCGACGAGAAGGTCGCTGCCCTCCACCTCGCCAAGGTCGGCGCCAAGCTAACCAAGCTCGCCCCGGCCCAAGCCGAATACATCGGCGTCCCCGTCAGCGGACCCTTCAAGCACGAAGAATACCGCTACTGACCACAAAGCCCTCTCCCGCTTGCGGGAGAGGGTTGGGCGAGGGTTCTAAGGCAAGACATTCCTCAACGCTTCGAGGCCAGGAGCCCGTCTGCCCGAAGGCGGGCTCGGTAACGGTTCCGACACCATGTCTCCGCCCTAATCACCCCGGAACCCGGGCCCACTCTCCGGCGGGTAGACGTTGTTTGGCGGCACAGAAGCTGGCGGGGGTGCCCCAGCCGGCTCCCGCGGTAAGTCGCCGACCCCTGGCCGCAGCCGCGGCAGTCCCGGAACCGGCGCCACGAACGGAGTCGCGGCAGGCACCGAAGCGGGCACGACGCCCCCCTGCAGCCCGGCCCCGCTGAACGCCGACTCCACCGGCAATCCACAGACCGGCGCCGGCGCCGCCCGCACCCGCGCGACACGCTGCCTGCGCATGACCCGGGGCGCCACCCCGACCGGCGCCACATACACGGGCGGCGGCAGATAGACCGGTGGCGGGACGAACAGCACGCGTGGCCGGTAGTACGGCACGACGTAGGGCCGGTATCCGTAGCCGTCGCCGTAGCCGTAATACTGCGCCGCGGCCGGAGCCGCAGCCCCGACAGACCCGGCCAACAATCCTGCGGCGAGCACACCCGCCTGAACCACCGAGATGCCCATCCCGCTACCCCGTCCTTCGTTGACGCTTGACCGGCCGACACTCTACGCCGCCGACTGTGACAGATTATGACAGCCTGGGCCCGGGCTCGGACTGTCCGCCTTGGCTGGGCCCGCGCCGGGTCAGGACAAGGTGGGGCAGCAGCGCCGATGCGTCGATCGCGGCCAGGCCCACGGTCCATCGCCAGTCCCACCCCGTCGTGTCACCAGACCGAGCCAGCAGCAGCACGCTGCCCAGCACAGCGATCAAGGCCGCCATGGCGCCGCCGCCCAAATCGCGCAGCCGTCGGCGGTCCGGCTCGGCCCGGAGGAAAGACCCGGCCCACCCCACGACCATCCCGCCGGCGGTCACGCCGATCAACGCGCCTGCAGCCAGGGGCAGAGGCGACGCGGTCGGGCTGCCGTCCCGGGCCAATGCGGCCAGAGCGATCGTCAGCAGCGATGCGAGAAAGCCGGCCACGAAGCCCGCCGGCACCGCCACGGCCATCCCGGCAACCGCAACGGCCACCCATCGCACGGCCGCTCGCCGCCCGCGCGGCCAGCGGCCCAGCCCCGTGAGCATCGGCACGAATAGAAAATGGTTCGCCAACACGACCGGCGCCGCAACCAGCAACCCGGCCACCACATGCCGGAGCGGTTCACCGTGCGGCCCTAACACCTCGATCGACTCCAGCAATAGCAGCGAGGCCCCGAAGTCCAACGTGAACCCCCAAGCGACCCAACGCGCCATCTCCGCCTTACTTCTCGACGAACGCCTTCTCGATGACATACGTCCCCGGCCGGTTCGCGCTGCCTTCTGTGAACCCGCGCCCGTCCAGCATCGCCACCATGTCCGCCAGGAACCCCGGCGACCCGCACAGCATCACCCGGTCCCGCGCCGGCCCCAGCGGGGGCAAGCCCAGCTCGTCCGTCAGCTTGGCGCTTTCCAGCAGGTCTGTGATCCGCCCGGTGTGCACGAACGGCTCCCGCGTCGCCGTCGGGTAGTACCGCAGCTTCTCCGACACCAGCTCGCCCAGCAGCTCGTCGCCCTGCAGCCCTGCCACCAGCTGCCGCCCGTATTCGAGTTCCGCCACCTGACGGCAGCCATGGACCAGCACGATCTGCTCGAACCGCTCGTACACGTCGGGGTCCCGGATGATGCTCGCGAACGGCGCCAATCCCGTCCCCGTCCCCAGCAGGAACAGGGTCTGCCCCGGCACCAGGCTGTCTTGCACCAGGGTGCCGACCGGCTTGCGCCCGACCAGCACCGTGTCGCCGGGTTGCAGATGCTGCAGGCGGGACGTCAGCGGCCCGTTCGGCGCGATGATGCTGAAGAACTCCAGCGCTTCGTCATACACCGCACTCGCCATGCTGTAGGCCCGCATCAGCGGCTTCCCGTCCACCGGCATGCCGATCATGGTGAACTGGCCCGAAAGGAAGCGGAATGCAGGGTCGCGTGTCGTACGGAAGCTGAACAGCGTGTCCGTCCAGTGGCGGACGTCCAGCACGGTCTCGGTGTTGAAAGCTGACATTCCGGACGATCTCGCAAATGCGAAAGGGACCGTCAATGGCGCCGGCGGCTCAGCCGGCTGGCACCGGTGCGGGCATGCGCGCCCGCACGACCGCCGCCATGACGGCGGCGATCCCCGCCGCGATCCACAACCCATGCAGACCGATCGCCCGATACGCCGCCGCCCCCAGCCCGCCGCCCACCACCATCCCCAGCCACAGCAGCGCGTCCGGCAGCGCCAGCGCCCAGCGCCCACCCAGCATCGCCTCGGCGACGCGCTGCCCGAACCGCACCAGCGTCCCGGTCATGTAGGTCAGCCCGATCCCGGCCTGCCCGTCTTTCTGGAACACTGTGTTCTCCGTCCCCATCGCCAGCGCCGCCAGCAACCCGCACGGCACGACCCAGCCCAGGGCGCCGAGCACCGCCGCGCCGGCCAGGATCGCCCCCATCAGCAGCAGCACCGTGGGGGCCCGCCGCGCCCCGAGCGGCCGCCCCGCCCAAGTGCCGACCATCACCCCCGCCACGAAAGCCGCGACGATGCCCGCCGCCAGCGCCGTCCGCCCGCCCAGCCCCTCGATCCCCGAGATTCCCAGCACGGTCGAGTTCCCGCTCATGAACGCCACGAAAAGTCCGCCCAGCGCCAGGTAGCCCTGCGCGTCCACGAACCCGGCCAGCATCGACAGCGCGATCGCCAGCCCCTGCGTCAATCTTGGACCCACGCACCCTCCATCCCGGGCCGGTCCCGGTTCAAGGCCCAGCCAAGCTCGGTCAAACCCGTCACGCCATCATCCGTCCGGCGCTGGCATCAACCCCGTCAGCCTTTCGTCACGTTCCAGAACAGCGGCGGCTGGGCCTTGAGCTGTCCGGTGACGTTGGACCGCCACGCCGCCGACTGGAAATACTGGCCCAGCGGCACCTGCGCCGGGTTGGTGAATGCCTGCGTCTGGATCTCCGCGGCAAGGCGGTGCCGGCTCGCCTCGTCCGAGGCGTCGATCCATTGCAGGCGCAACGCCTCGATCGCCGGGTCCACGGGCCAGCCGTAAAACGCGCCGGGCCCGTTGCCGCGCAGCCCCGGGGCGGTCAGCGGGTCCGTGTGGTCGAGCGCGGGGAACGACGTGCAGAACATCGACCAGCCGCCCTTGTCCAGCGGCTCCTTGCTGTTCCTGCGCTGCACCACCGTTCCGAAATCGGTCGACACGTCCTCCACGTTCAGGCCGATCGCCTTCATGGTCGCCGCGCACACCTGGCTCATGGCGTCGTAGAACGGCTGGTCGGTCGGGTGCAGCAGCACCAGCTTCTCGCCGGCATACCCCGACGCCTTGACCATCGCCTGCAGCTCCGGCCGCGGCCGGGTGCCGCCGATCCGGTCCATCGCCGCGGCGTTGGCCGAAGGCGTGCCCGGCAGGAAGCAGCCGATCGGCGCGTTGTAGGTGCTGCTGTCCTCGCCCATCACCGCCTGCATCACCTCCCGCGGGTCGACGGCCGCCAGGATCGCCTGCCGGAGCGCGAGGTTCGCGGTCGGCCCCTGCATCTGGTTGAAGCGCAGAACCGGATACAGCCCGTACGGATCGAGCCGCCCGACGACGACATTCGGGTCACGTTTCAGATTCGGGATCAGGTCGGGGAGCGGCATCTCCAGCCAGTCGATCTCCCCGGAGCGCAGCGCGTTCGCCGCCGTTGCAGGCTCGGGAATGATGCGCCACTCCACCCGGTCCATGAAGGCGCGCTTGGCGCCAGCGACGCTGCTGGGGGCGTCGTCCCGCGGTCGGTAGGCCTCGAACTTCGCGAACACCGCCCGGCTGCCCGCGACATACTCGTCCGCCTGGAACCGGAATGGGCCGCTGCCGACCACCTCCGTGATCTGCTTGAACGGGTCGGTCTGGGCGATGCGCTCCGGCATGATCATCGCCGGGCCGGGCTGGGTCTTGGCCAGGGCGTTCAGCAACAGCGGGAACGGCCGCTTCAACCGGAACACCACGGTGCGGTCGTCCGGCGCCTCGAGCGCGTCCAGCAGGGCCGCGATGCTCCCGCCCAGGTTGTCGCGCTTCATCCACCGTTGCAGCGACGCCACGCAGTCGCGCCCGAGCACCGGGGTGCCGTCGTGGAATGTCAGCCCGTCCCGCAGCCGGATCGTCCACCGCCGGCCGTCGTCGTCGGCCACGGCTCCCTCGGCCATCTGTGGCCGCGGCGCCAGCGCGTCGTCGGTGCCGAACAGCGTGTCGAACACCAGGTAGGCGTAGTTGCGCGTCACCGTGGCCGTCGTCCAGATCGGGTCGAGGCTCGTGAGGTTCGCCTGCGGCACGAAGATCAAGGTGCGCGCATTGGTCGGCTGCCCGATGGCGACGCGCGGCAGCAGGCCGGCGGCACAGGCGCCCAGCAAGGATCGTCGGTGCATTCGTTCCCCCCTCGACTCGCCTTGTTGCGATCATCGACACGTCGGTCCTACACCGGACGTGCATTCGCTGGGTAGGCGCCATGGCTGCAGCCCGAGGCACACCCTGTTCAGCCAGGCCCTAGAGCACTTTCCCATCATGCCGATTCGTAATCGCTTTCCTCGACGCGGGTTGATGTGATTCTCCATGCTGGCTGGATTGGAGGCCAGCATGGATGGCAGCAGCTCTCAGCCCAGATCTTCGGTCCCGTGTGATCGCTGCCGTCGATGGCGGCGCGACCCGACACGCTGCCGCTGAGCGGTTCGGGATCGGTGTAGCTACGGCGATCCGCTGGTTGCGGGCCTGGCGGGATGAGGGACGATTGACGGCGCTGCCAATGGGCGGCGATGTGCGCTCGCATCGGATCGAGGCGTTTGGCAACGTCATCCTGGCGGCCGTCAAGGCGCAGAAGGACATCACGTTGGCCGAGCTGGCGGACATGCTCCAGCGCGATCACGGGGCCTTGTTTGCCAGCAGCACGATCTGGCGCTTCCTGGACCGCCACGATCTCACCTTCAAAAAAAACGGCACACGCCAGCGAGCAGGAGCGGCCCGGCGTCGCCGCGCGGCGCCAGGCCTGGTTCGACGCCCAGCCTGACCTCGATCCGCTCCGCCTGGTGTTCATCGACGAGACCGGCGCCTCGACGAAGATGGCCCGGTTACGTGGCCGGGCCATCCGCGGACAGCGATGCCGGGCCAGCGTCCCGCATGGGCATTGGAAGACGACAACCTTTGTGGGCGCACTGCGCCTTGAAGGCATGACAGCACCCTGGGTGCTCGACGGCCCGATGAACGGTGAAGCCTTCCTGGCCTATGTGCAGAAGGTGCTCGTGCCGACCTTGCGGCACGGCGATCTGGTTGTGATGGACAACCTACCCGCCCACAAGGTCGAGGGTGTTCGCACCGCCATCGAAGCCGTGGGAGCACGGCGCTGGCTGCTGCCGCCCTACTCGCCAGACCTCAATCCCATTGAGAACGCCTTCTCCAAGCTCAAGGCTCACCTCCGAAAAGCCGCAGCGCGGACCATTCCAGAGCTTTGGGACGCGATCAGGGATGCGCTCCCTGCCTTCACCCCAAGCGAGTGCGCCAACTACTTCACCGCAACTGGATACGAGCCGGAGTGAACGGAGAATGCTCTAGACCGCCCAGCTCTCCGCGCCCTCGTTGGTGAAGTGGACGCCGCCGGCCGTGCCGCCCGCCTCGTTCAGCGCCCGGATCAGCGCCATGCGCCGCGGCGGCGGCACCAGGAACATCATGAACCCGCCGCCCCCGGCGCCCGAGACCTTGCCGCCCATCGCCCCGGCCGCGCGCCCCCGGTCCCACAACGCCTCGATCAGCGCCGTGCTGATCCCGGACGCCGTCCGCTTCTTCGCCTCCCACGACCGGTTCAGCACGACGGCCATGTGCTCGATCTCGCCCCGCAGCAGCGCGAGCTTCATCTCGATCGCGTCCGCCTTCAGTTGGTGCAGGTCGGCCAGGTCCTTCCCCGGTCCCGTCATGCGCCGGGTCTGGTCCTCGATGATACTCTCGGAGCGCCGCGACACGCCGGTGAAGCAGATCACCGTCGACGTCTCCAGCTCGTTCAGCAGCGCTGCCGGCACCCGCAACGGGTTCACGATCACGCGGTGCTCCGCCAGGAATTCGATGAAGTTCGCGCCGCCGAACGTCGCCGCATACTGGTCCTGCTTGCCGCCTGCCAGCGCCAGTTCCAGCCGCTCCACCTCGAACGCGGTATGCGCCACGTCGTACCGCCCCAGCGGCAGCCCCAGGTAGGTCCGGAACGCCTCGACCAGCGCCACCACCAGCGCCGAGCTGGACCCGAGACCCGACCCGGCCGGTGCGTCGACGAAGGACGTGATCCGCATCGGCGACACCCGGCCGCCGCAGAACTCCCGCGCCATCCGCCCCAGCACGCCCGCGTGGAGTTGCAGCCGGGCCGCCCCGATCGCGTCCAGGTCGGGCGCAAAGCACTCCTCCAGCTCCATGTCGGGGGCGATGAAGTGGACTTGCCCGTCCTCCGACGGTTCGATGAACGCATAGGCATACCGGTCGATCGTGACGTTCAGCACCGCCCCGCCATGCTCGTCGCAGTACGGGCTCAGATCCGTCCCGCCACCCGCGAGGCCGAGCCGCAGCGGCACCCGCGCTCGCACCGTCGGCGCCCGCGGCGTCATCCTTGGCCTCCTTGCATCGCCACGATCCCCATCACACCGTCTCCAACAAAGGCCTGACGAACTCGGCGACGTCGCCGCCCGCGAAGCGGTGCCCCGCCACACCCGCCGCCGCCGCGGCGGCCATGTCGCTGTCCTGGTCGCCCACCAGCAGGCAGCGCGACGGCGACAGCCCCCATGCGCGCATCAGGTCCAACAGCATGCCCGGGGCCGGTTTGCGGAAGCCGCTCACCTGGCGGTATGCCTCCAGCGGCGCTTCGGGGTGGAACGGGCAATACCGCCAATCGTCGATCGTGCCGCCCGCGGCCAGCACCTTGTCCAGCACCCAGCGATGCAGCGCCTGCACGTCCGACTCGGTATAGTGCCCGCGCGCCACGCCGGACTGGTTCGTCACCACGAATACGTGCCACCCGCGCCCGGCCGCCTCGGCCATCGCCGTCTGCGCGCCGGGCATCCACTCGAATCGCTGCTGCGTGCCCACCCAGCCATGGTCGACGTTGATCACTCCGTCCCGGTCTAGGAACAGCGCCGGGCGGGAGAGCCGCCGCGGCAGCTCCTCCTGCGCCCGGGCCAGGTCCTCGGGGATGCCGATGTCGATGAACCACCCCTGTCCCAGCCGGCCCCGCAACGCCCCAGCCGCCGCCAATCGCGGCAGCACGTCTTGCTCCAGCGAGCATTGCGGCGAGACATGCCCGAGGATTGACCGCTCGAACGCGTAAAGCCCGCCGTTGATCGTTCCCGGCTGCCCCGGCGCCGCCCGGGCCGCGAACGCCGTCACGTGATCGCCCTCGAGCGTCACCACCCCGTAGCGCGACGCATTTGGCACCTCCCGCAGCATCAGCCGCCCCACGACCCCGGGCTCTGGCTCCGCGGCCAGGATGGGCCCCAGCGCGCAATCGAAGAACGAATCCCCGTTCACCAGCAGGAACCGGTCGTCCAGCAGCGCTGCCGCATGGTGCAGCGCGCCGCCTGTTCCGGCCCGCACCGGTTCCCGGCTGATGCGGGCCCGAACCGCCCGCGGCAATTGCTGCAGCAAGCTCGGCAGCGCCGCCTCGACCACCTCAGACAGGTGCCCCGTCAGCAGCACCACATCCTCGATCCCGAACCGCGACAGCTCCTGGATCAGCCACGACAGGAACGGCCGCCCCGCCACCGGCAGCATCGGCTTGGGCACGTCCGCGACCAGCGCGCCCAGCCGGGTCCCGAGCCCCCCGACCAGGATTGCCGCCTGCCGGATGACGCTCATCGCGTCTGCGGGTACATGGCCCTCTCGACCAGCGCGCACACGATGTGCCCTGCGACCATGTACACCTGCTGGATCACCGGCGTATGCCTGGACGGCACGCGCAGCAGCACGTCTGTCGCCGCGACCATCTCGCCACCGCCCGCGCCGGTGAACCCCATCGTGACCATCCCGAGGCTTCGGGCCGCCTTGAGTGCCCTCAGGACGTTCGGCGAATTGCCCGACGTCGACAGCCCCAGCAGCACGTCCCCCGCCCGCCCCAGCCCGATCACCTGCCGCTCGAACACCAGGTCGAACCCGTAATCATTGCCGATCGCCGTCAACGCCGACGTATCCACGTTCAGCGCCATGGCTGCCAAGGGCGCACGATCGTACATCAGCCGCCCGGTGAACTCACCGGCCAGATGCTGGGCATCCCCGGCACTGCCGCCATTGCCGGCGATCATCAGCTTGCCGCCCGCCCGCAGGCTGCGGACCACCGCATCTCCCATCGCGAACAGCAGGTCCATCTGGGCCGGGTCGGCCCGGAACGCCGCGAGCGCCGCCGCCGACTGGTCGATATACTCCTGGACGTAATCCCGGTCCGTCGTCCCCAGCATCGCTTCACCCACCTGCAACCCCAGTTCCTCGTAGGTGGGCGTCAGCCCACCAACTCAAGGCCAACCCTCACCCGAGCCGTCAGACCGTCCCACCCGGCTTCAGCAACCGGATCATCAGCCCGCCCCAAACAACCGCCGGGACTGCCAGCGCCATCCCGAAACTCGCCACGGCGAACAGCCGCCGCGTGAACGGCGTCGACGCTGCCAGCATCGACACGCCCCCCACCACCGGAAAGCCGAGATCCCGCAGATCCTCGAGCGAGTGGAACGACTGATCCAACTGCACCAGCAGCAGCGCGAGCCCGACCCCTGCCGCCAGTCCCGCCAACAACACGCCCGTCACCAGGAGGATCCGCTTCGGCGCGACCGGGATCTGCGGCACCTGCGGCGGGTCGATCACCTGGATCTTGACCTTGTCGCCTTCGGCATCCGCCGCCGTCGAGATCCGCATCGATTCCCGCCGCGCAACCAGGTCGTCGTAGTTCTTCCGCACCACCTCATAGTCGCGGTTCATGTTGAGGAACTCCGCCTGCAGCCCTGGGGCGCCGCGCGCGATGTCCTGCAGGCGGTCGCGCTCCTTCAGCGCGTCGGCGATCTGCCGCTGCAACGAGGCGACGACGCCGTCGTTCTCGACCATCCGGACCTTGAGCTGCTCATAGACCGGGTTCGACGCGGTCCGGCTCCGGGCCGGCGTCGGGGCGGGCGCGGGTGGCGCGTTCGGGTCCGGCCCGGCCGCGCCCGACCGGATGCTCGCCACCAGCTGCTTCTGCGCGATCACGTCAGGATGGTTCTCGGTGTAGCGCAGGCGAAGCTCGGAGAGCGTCTGCTCGGCCGCCCGGAGCCGCTGGTTTACATAGACGTTCGCGCTTGCCGCATCCGTCTCCGTCACTACCATCGCCGGGGTCTGCGACAAGTTTTGCGACAGCGTCTCCCGCCGCGCCAGCGCATCCTGCAATTGGCCTTGGAGCTGCCGGACGGATTGGTTCTGCTGGTCCAGCCGCGACACCCCGCCATCGCCCGGCAGCACGTCCACATACCGCGCCCGAAAGTCCGCCCGCCGCCGCTCCGCGTCCCGCAACTGCCGCTCATAGGAGGAGATCTGGTCATTGAGGAACTTCAACGCGGTCTCAACCTCGGAGCGGTTCGTCCCCGTCTTGCTCTCCACGAACGTCGCCAGCATCGTCCGCACCACGTCGTAGGCCAGCCGCGGCGACTTGTTCCGGTAGGTGATCGTGAACAGATTCCGCGTCTGTGGCGTGATCCGGATCTCGGTGGACAGCCGGTCGATCATCTGTTCCCGATCGGCCAAGTTCGTGAGGTCGAGCTCGAGGTCCGTCTTCGAGATCAGCTTGTCGAGGTTCGGGCGGCTCAGCAGCGTCCGCTGCAGCATCTCCACCTGGCCCGCGTTCGTCGTGTCGATCGCGATCCCACGCAGCAGCGGCGTCAGCACCGCGTCCGCGTCCACATACATCCGCGCGCTGCTCTCATACGAGTTCGGGATCGAGAACACCCCCGCCCACCCGGCCGCGCACACCATCCACGTGAACAGCACGGCCTGCCAGCGATAGTGCCACGCCGACATCAACTGCCGGCGGATCATGATCTGGATCGAGTGCATGCGCGAAGACCCTCAGGCCGAAGACGTCAGAAGTAGCTCTGCGGAATGATCAGCGTGTCGCCGGGCAGCATCGCCACGTTCTGGTCGATGTCGCCGTCCTTGATCAGGTCCGACAGCCGCACCGTGATCTCCTGCCGCTTGCCCGCGACCTCTCGCACGATCAAGGCGCGGTTGCCGGCAGCGTAGCGCGTCAAACCCTTCGTCTGGATCATCACATCGAGGATCGTCATCCCGTCCCGGTAAGGGATCGCCAGCGGCTCGGTCGCTTCGCCGATCACCCGGATTTGCCGGTTCAGCGGACCTTGGAAGCCGTTGACGATGACCGAGACGTTCGGCTCCTTGATATACTCCCGCAGACGTCCCTCGACATCCTTGCTCAACTGCGTCGGCGTCTTGCCCGCCGCGATGATGTCCGGGATCAACGGCATCGAAATCCGGCCGTCCGGCCGCACGATCAACGAGCCGACGCTCAGCTGCGGCGACTGGTATACGAACACGCTGAGCGCATCCCCAGGGCCGATCAGGTAGGGCGTGTTCGTCACGAGCCCGACCGGCGTCGCCTCTGCCGGCGGCGCCTTGCCCCCGAACAGGCTGCCGATGGAGCTGCACCCGCCGAGCATAACCAATAGCATCGATGCCTGCAGCACCGCCGAAAACCGCCTCGAACTCACCCGACGCATGTTGGTCCCCATTCTCAAGCCCGCTCCAGTGCCGCCCGACCCTGCATCCCCACCGCATGCAGCGTCGTCTCCAACCCCGCCGTCAACGCCGTCCGCGCCGACAGTCCAAGCAGCGCCGCCGCCCGCTTCGGGCATCCGACCGACCGCCGAACGTCCCCGGCCCGGCCCGGCCCCCCCACGATCACTGGCCGGGTCTGCAGCAAACCCCCCAGCGTCTCCGCCAAACCCCGCACCGACGTCTCCCGCCCCGTGCACGCGTTCACCACGGCCGCTGCCGCCGCGCTCGACGCATAGCGCATTCCCGCAACCAAGAACGCGACAATATCCAAAACATACACAAAATCGCGCGTTTGCAGACCATCCCCATGCACGGTCACCCCGCGCCCGGCTGCCAAGGCTGCCGCAAACAGTGAAATCACGCCGCTGTAAGGCGAGTAAGGATCCTGGCGCGGTCCATAGACATTGAAGAAGCGGAACCCGACCGAGGGCACGTCGTGAACCTCGAACCCGGCTTGCGCATGCAGCTCCGACCCGAGCTTGTCGGCCCCGTAGGCACTCAGCGGCGCAGGCGCGACGCTTTCGGCCGCCACGCCATCCAACCGTCCATAGACCGCTGCCGATGACGCATAGACGACCGGCATCCCGCCAGCCGCCCGCGCCGCATCCAGCACCGCGATCGTTCCTCCCAGGTTGACCCGGTGCGTGCCCAACCAATCCTCGTTGGCCCGCGCCACCGACGCGACCGCCGCCAGGTGGAAACACCCGTCCATCCCCGTTGCCGCCGCCCGCACCGTGGCCGCGTCGGCCACATCGCCGACGATCAGCTCGGCCCCAGGGTCGAGGTTCGTCCGCCGCCCAGTCGACAAATCGTCGAGCACCCGGACCCGGTGGCCGGCAGCCAGCAGAGCGTCGACCAGATGGGACCCGATGAAGCCGGCGCCCCCTGTGACCAAGTACTGCCCCATCGCTATTCGACCGTGACCGACTTTGCCAGGTTCCGCGGCTGGTCCACGTCGGTCCCGCGCAGCACGGCCGTGTGATACGCCAGCATCTGTACTGCGACCGCATAGAGGATCGGCGCCACGAACGGGTCGACCGACGGCAGCTCCAGGCATTCCGCTGCGATCCCGCGCAGTTTCGCGCAGCCGGCCGCATCGCTCAGCACGACCACCTGGCCGCCGCGCGCGCCAGCCTCCTGGATGTTGCTCGCGGTCTTCTCGAACAGCGGGCCCGACGGCACGATCGACAGGATCGGCACCTGCCGGTCGATCAGCGCGATTGGCCCGTGCTTCATCTCGCCGGCCGCATACCCCTCCGCGTGGATGTAGCAGATCTCCTTCAGCTTCAGCGCCGCCTCGAGCGCGATCGCGTGGTTCGCCCCGCGACCCAGGCAGAGCACGTCCTGCGCCTCCGTCATCCGCTCGGCCAGCCGCTTGATCGGCGCCTCCAGCCCCAGCACGTCGCTCGCCCGGCTCGGCAGCTCCAGCAGATGGTGCACCAGCCGCGCCTCCTCGGTCGCGCTCACCCGTCCCCGCGCCCGCCCGGCCGCCAGCGCCAGGCACGCCATCACCGTCAGCTGCGCCGTGAACGCCTTCGTGCTGGCCACCCCGATCTCGGGGCCGGCCACCGTCTCCAGCACCACGTCGCTCTCGCGCGCCATCGTGCTCTCGGGCACGTTGAGCACGCTCAGCACGTGCTGGCCCTCGTGTTTCATGTAGCGCAGCGCCGCCAGCGTGTCCGCAGTCTCGCCGCTTTGGCTGACCAGCAGCCCGACGCCGCCCTCCGGCAGCGGCGGCATGCGGTAGCGAAGCTCGCTCGCGACATCGATGTCGGCCGGCAACCGGGCCAGCTCCTCCATCCAGTGCCGCCCAGCCAGTCCCGCATAATACGTGCTGCCGCACCCGCTGATGCTCACCCGCGGAACCGCCGACCAGTCGAACGGCAGCGTCGGCAGCGTCACCGCCCGCGTCGCCGGGTCGAGCATGCGCGCGAGCGTCTGCCCGATCGCCGCCGGATGCTCGTGCAGCTCCTTCTCCATGAAGTGGCGGTAGCCGTCCTTGCCCACCACGGCGCCAGTCTGCACCGTGATCCGGATCGGCCGGCTCACCTCGTTGCCGCCGGCCCCGAACACGGCCGCCCCGGTCGGCGAGACCACCGTCCAGTCCCCTTCCTGCATGTAGGCGATCCGCCGTGTCATCGGCGCCAGCGCCAGGCTGTCGCTGCCGAGATACATCGCCCGCTCGCCGAACCCGATCGCCAACGGCGCGCCGTGCTGCGCACCGATCATAAGGCCAGGCTGGTTCGCAAACACCAGCGCCAGCGCATACGCACCTTCCAAGCGGAGGAACGCCGCCCGTGCCGCATCCACCGGCGCCATCCCGCGCCGAAGGTTGAGATCGATAAGCTGAGCCACCGTTTCGGTGTCCGTCTCCGTCTCGAACACCTGGCCCTCGGCCTCCAGCTCGGCCCGCAGCTCGGCATGGTTCTCGATGATGCCGTTATGAACCACGCTCACCCGCGGCGTGCCGTGCGGATGCGCGTTGCGCTGCGTCGGCGCGCCATGCGTCGCCCACCGCGTGTGCCCGATCCCCGTCGTCCCCGGCAGCGGATCGAGTTGCAGCACCTCCGCCAGGTTCACAAGCTTGCCGGGCGCGCGCCGCCGCTCGATCCGGTCGTTCACCAAGGTCGCGATGCCCGCGCTGTCATACCCGCGGTATTCCAGCCGCCGTAGCGCCTCCAGCAGCAAAGGCGCCGCAGGGTCCGACCCGATCACGCCCACGATCCCACACATCAAGGCTTCTCCTTGTTCGCCCGATACCCGGCCGCTCGCCCCGGCTTGTCCACCTGCGCCGCCCGGCCGAACGCCATCGCGTCCGCCGCCACGTCCCGCGTGATCACGCTCCCGGCCGCGACGAACGATCCGTCGCCCAGCCGCACCGGCGCCACCAGCGTCGAATGAGTACCGACGAACACCCCAGTCCCGATCGTCGTCCGATGCTTCGCATAGCCATCGTAGTTGCAGGTCACCGTCCCGGCGCCGACGTTCGACCCCGCCCCCACGGTGCTATCGCCCAAGTATGTCAAATGATTGGCCTTCGCACCCTCGCCCAGTACGGTCGACTTTAACTCGACGAAGTTTCCAACGTGTGAACGCGCCCCCAACTCCGTCCCGGGCCGCAGCCGCGCGAACGGGCCCACCACGGCGCCCGCGCCCACAACGCACCCCTCCAAATGGCAGAACGGCCTGATCTCCGCCCCGGATGCCACCCGCACGCCCGGCCCGAACACCACGTTCGCGCCGATCACCGTGTCCGGTTCCAGCACCGTGTCCACGCTGAGCATCACCGTGTCCGGCGCGACCAGCGTGGCGCCCCCCTCCATCGCCGCCCGGCGCAGCCACCCCTGCACCGTCGCCTCCGCCTCCGCCAGCTCGACCCGCGAGTTCACACCGCGCAGCTCCGCCTCGTCCGCCTCCACCGCCACCACACGCCGGGCGTCGGCCACCGCCAGCGCGACGCAGTCCGTCAGATAGTACTCCCCCTTGGCGCTTGGCCGCACCCCCCGCAGCCACCGCCGGAGATCTGCGCCAGAGGCGCAGAACACACCGGCATTGCAGAGCCCGATCGCCCGCTCCGCCTCCGTCGCCTCCGCCCATTCCACGATGCGCCGGACGGAGCCGTCCGCGGTCACGACCCGCCCATATTGCCCTGGCTGCACCGGGCGCATCGCCAGCATCGCGAGACCCGCCTCGCCTCGTGCCGCCAGCAACCGCTGCAACGTCGCCGGCCGGATCAGCGGGTTGTCCGCATAGAGGACGGCCACATCGCCATCCCCGAACAGGTCCGCCGCCTGCAGCGCCGCGTGCGCGGTGCCCAGCCGCTCCTGCTGCACCACCACCGCATGCGGCGCCGCCACCCGCTCCAGCATCTCCATCCCCGGCCCAGCCACGACGACGATCCGATCGAACACCTCCGCACAGCTCGCAACCAGGTGCGCCAGCATCGGCCGGCCCGCGATCGGGTGCATCGCCTTCGGCATCGCGGACCGCATCCGAGTGCCCAGCCCCGCGGCGAGCAGGACGGCCGTCGTCGTCATGGACCCAAGACCCCCACCAGCATCAACGGCCGGGGGTAGCGTCCCGTGCGCCCCCGTGTCAAAGCGAGACATGTCAGGTTTGGTGACATCTACCGCCGTCCCGACCCCGATCATATCCTGCAATGATGACCAGGACCTTACTGTATTAGACCGCGATAGCAGCTTGGTCGACGGCGTCCCGGACCGTCGTGCCAGCGCGAACCGGATCGTGGCAAAGGCCGGCCTGCTCCCTCTCCCGCTTGCGGGAGAGGGCCGGGGTGAGGGTTGAAGCCGAACTGTCCCGCTACTTGTCGGCGATATACATCGTCGCTTCGCCGAACCATCGCGTCCGGAACGCGATCCGCACGGGGATTTTCGGCCCGCCCGGCGCCACTGCCGCCAGCCACGCCGTTCCCATCTGCGGCCGCGCCAGCTCCGCCCGATCCTCGTCCAAGGTGAACCCGCCCAACTGCCGGCCGACGAACGCGCACCGCGTCGTCATGCCCGCGAAGCTCGACCGACCCGTCCGCTCCAGCGCCTGCTCGCCCTCCGTACGCGCCTCCAGCACGCTCAGCCGGCGGCCGTCGAACGTCGTCACCCGCCCCTCGCATCGTCCCGTCGTGTTGACCTGGTGGATCAGCTCCGCCATCGCGCTCAGCGTGTCCACCGTGTCCCGCTGCTGCTCGGCCGCCACCGGCTCACGCTCGCTCTCGTTCGGCGGCTGCAACTGCCGCACCAGCGGCTGACCGTTCACGTAGTCGATCTGCGTCACCCGCGTGCCGCCCCGGAGAGTCCCGCTGCTGTAGAAGCGCCCTGGCGCCGGCCGGCCGGCCACGAACCGGCCTTGCACCGTGCTGGCGATGTGGCTGCTCAGGAACAGCCGCAGCCCACCAACGGTCTGGAACTCCAGCCGCACCCGATACTGGTCCGGTTGCACGTCAAAGTCGGCGTCCATGTCCACCACGTTCACCCCGGCCGCGTAGGCCTCGTAATGCGCCTCGACCGCGCCCGCCGGCCCGGATGCCACGGCAAGCATCGCAACGGCAAAGACCACCGATCGCGTCATCCCACACACCCTCCAAGGCCCGCCCCAACTTGACACCGCGCCCCCGCCTGGGCGACACACCGCCGCTCCGGCACCGGACCGGGCGCGTAGCTCAGCGGTAGAGCATTCGCTTCACACGCGAAGGGTCACAGGTTCAATCCCTGTCGCGCCCACCAGCAGCGAACGGCACGCCGGGCTCGCCCAGATCCCACCACAGCCCGGCCATCGCCGCGATCCCTTCGCGCGCCGGGCCAACCAGCAGGTGCTCATCCGGCCCGTGCTGCTTGCAGCCGTTGTAGCTGTGCGGCACCCACAGCAGCTGCACGCCCAGATGGTCCATGAACACGTCGTTCGGCAGTCCGCCGCCGCTGTTCGGGATCACCTGCACCCGCTTGCCGAGAGTCCGCTCCATGCTTCGGGCGGCCCAGCCCACCCACGGGCTATCCGGGTCGCTCCGCCGTGCCGGCATCCGGATGCCATAGGGCACGATGGTCACCTCCGGGAACCCGGTCTCGTCCAGATGCCGCCGCAACGACGCCTCGAACGTATGCGGGTCGACGTCCACTGTGTAACGGATCTGGCAATGCGCCACCGCGTTCGGCGCCACCGCGTTCACCGGCCGCTCCGGCCGCCCACTCAACAGGCTCAGAACGATGAAGCTCGTCCAGCCATAGATCTTCTCCGCCGGGGTCAGTCCCGGCTCGCCCCAATCCGGGTCGATCGTCGCCGCCCCCGGTTCGCTTTCCAAGGTGCAGCCGGCCAGCAGGCTCCGCATCGAGTTCGAGATTCCTGCCGGCAGCCAGTCCCGCACGAGGATCTTGCCATGCCGGTCGGCAATCCCGGCGATGGCGTGGCTCAGCACGATGGCCGGGTCGGTCGTCATCCCGCCCCAGTTGCCGGAGTGCACCCCACCCGGCCGCACGTCGGCCACCAGGTCGAAGTGGAACGTTCCACGTGTGCCCGTGCTCACCGTCGGCAGCCCTGCCGCCACCCGGGGCCCATCGCTCGCCAGCAGCACATCGGCGGCGAGCAGCGCCCGGTTCGCAGCGACCAGCTCGCTCAACCCCTTCGACCCGCTCTCCTCACCGGTTTCGAGGATCAGCTTCACGTCGTAGCCGAGCCGGCCGCCCCGCTCGGCGATCACCGCCTCCAGCGCGCTCAGGTTGATTGCGTGCTGCCCCTTATTGTCCGCCGAGCCGCGGCCATACCAGCGATCCCCCTCCCGCGTCAGCGTCCAAGGATCCAGCCCGGCGCGCCACTGGTCCTCCAGCCCGCGGACCGTATCGCCGTGCCCATAGGTGATGACCGTCAACACCCTTGCCTTCGCCTCACCCCCCTCGATCCGCTCCGCCAGCAAGATCGGCCCGGAGCCGGCCACCGGGTTCGCGTGCACCGCATAGGTAAATCCCAACCGTGCCAGCAGCGGCGCGATCCCCTCCTCGAGGTACCGCGGCAGCTCGGCCGCGAACTCGGGATCCTGGCTCGTGCTCCGGATCGCGACCAGGCCAGCCAGCCGCGCCTCGAACCCGCCCTCGTCGAAGAACCGGGTCGCCCGATCGAGCGCACCCTGTCTGCTGCCCACGACCGGCGTCACGTCAGCGCCAACAGAACCATCGCGATCCCGGCCACCGACACGACGTACGCGATCGTCCGCGGCCCTGGAATCCCCGACGCATACAGCGGGATGAACGCCACCCGCGCCCAGAAATACAGCTGCACCCCCCACACCGTCAGCCAGCTATGCCGTCCGGCCGCATGCGCCGCCAGCACCGCCGCGGCGAAGAACGGGAAGGTTTGCATGAAATTCGCGAACGACCGCTGGATCCGCGCCGGAACCCCGGTCAGCGGCTTGCCCTCGTCCCGCGGGCTCAGCCCGTAGGCGATCCCATGCTGCAGGATGATCATCTGCCCCGTCGTCAAAGCGTGCGCCAACCCCAGCACGACCGCCCAGGCCAGTATCGTCAATTCGATGGTCACACGCATCCTCCGGGAACCGTCGTCACAACGCCGGCTCAAGCTGGCGGTTCGGCCCCGCCCACCCTACCTGCATCGATAGTCGTCAGGAGCCCGAAAACATGCCCACCGCCCTTATCCTCGGCGCCTCCCGCGGGCTCGGCCTCGCCCTCGCCCAAGAATTCGTCGCCCGCGGCTGGGATGTCGTCGCCACCGCCCGTGCGTCCTCCGGCACAAAGCTGCACGATCTCGCCAATGCGCAACTGTCCATCGAGACGCTGGAACTCACCGACCCGGCCAGTCTCGCCGCTCTGCGTGCCCGCCTGAAGGACAGCCGCATCGACCTCCTCTTTGTCAATGCCGGGGTCAGCAATGGCCAGGGCGACCGCGTCGCCGCCGCATCGACGGACGAGTTCAACCGCATCATGGTGACCAACGCCCTCAGCCCGATGCGTGCCATCGACGCCCTGCAGCACCTCGTGCCCCCCACCGGCACCATCGGCGTCATGTCCTCCAGCCTCGGCAGTGTCGCCCTCAACACGCGCGGCGGCTGGGAGACGTACCGCGCCAGCAAGGCCGCGCTGAACACCATGATGCGCAGCTTCGCCGCCACCCACGCCGACGACGCCCGCACCCTCATCGTCGCCGACCCCGGCTGGGTCCGGACCGACATGGGCGGCCCGGGCGCCAGCCTTGGCGTCGAGGACAGCATCCCCAGGCTCGTCGACACCATCACCGGCCAATCCGGCAAGCCCGGCCTGCAATACCTCAACTACAAGGGCGATACCCTGCCCTGGTAGCGGCGCAGTTTGGCGACTCGGGCGGGAGCCGACCGCCTGTGTGCCCGACGGGCCGACGCGGCGAACCTTAGCCGCTCGCGGGACGGCCAGGAGCCCCTCCGCGGGCGGCCGGGGTCACGACCTGGTCCGCCAACACGCGGAAGAACTGCTTGATGAAGATGTCACTCCCGGCCTGGAGCAGCGCCCGGCCCACCAGCGCGACCGGGCCGGCCACCCGGCCGCGGTAGCGCCACCCGACCCGCGTGCAGCCTCCCTCGACCGCAGACAGCGTCACGTGTGCCGACGCCGTACCCCGGCCTAAGCCCCCCGCCGCCTGGCCCTCGAGGTCCAGCGCATGCGGCGGCCGTACGTTGGACAGGTCCAGCTCCGCTACGTAACGGCCGCGCCACCGGCCCACGCCGAACGAGATCAGTGCCGTGAAGTGGCCATCGCCGGTGCGCGACACGTGATCGGCGTTCGGGATCGCGATCCGCAGCACCGCCGGGTCGAGCAGGGCGGCCCATAGATCGTCGGGTGCGGCGCGTAGGACGGCGCTCCCGCTTCCGGACAGCGCCTGGTCTCTCAATCCCGGTCTCGCACCGGGTTCGGAGCGCTCACCTCCCAGGCAGTCACGTCTTGCCGCGGCCGGCACGCGCAGACATCGCCGCGCTCTCGCGCTTGAGCGGCCGGCTTTTGGGGCATGCTTCCTGGGCGAAGCCGTGCAGCGTGTTGATCAGGCTGTCCGGGACTTGCCGGTAGAAGATGAATTGGCCCCGCCGCTCGCTTGCCACCAGCCCAGCCGCCTCCAGGATCGACAGATGCTGCGAAATGGACGCCTTCGACATGTCGAAGCGCGAGGCGATCTCCCCAGCGTTCAGTTCGGCGTGGGAGAGGTAGGCGAGGATCTGCCGCCTGACGGACGACGCCAGGGCTTCGAATACACGCTGCATGCCCTGCTGTTTAGGTGATGAGCTAACCGTTGACAAGCGCGCACGCCTGGCATTTAGTTCATTTCCTAACTACCGAAACAGGCCGCATCGTGACCGAGCAACCCCGCTGCACCTCCACCCCGCGCATGATCGCCGACGCGCAGACCTCCGCCGCCGAGGGACGGATCGAGTGGGCGCCGGCGAAGTCCCTCTGGACCGGCGGGATGCTGCTGGCCGCCCTGCTGCTCGGGCCAGTCTTCGTGACGCCGGGCGCCGTCGCGCTGTTCGCGGCCACCACGGTCGTGACCTTGTGCGCCGGGCACTCGGTCGGCATGCATCGCCTGCTGGTGCACCGCAGCTTCTCGGCGCGGCCATGGGTCGAGTACGGCCTCGTGTATCTCGGGACGCTCGTGGGCATGGCGGGTCCGGTCGGCATGATGCGCCTGCACGACATGCGCGACTGGGCGCAGCGGCAGCCCGCGTGCCATGCCTTGCACGCCAATCGCCTCCCGCTCCTGCGGGACGCGCTGCTGCAGATGCATTCGCGCCTGGTCCTGACGCACCCTCCACGCTTCGTGGTCGAGCCGAGGGTATCGCAAGACCCGGTGTTCCGGTTGCTGGAAGCGACTTGGATGCTGCAGCAGCTCCCCTGGGCCGGCGTGTTCTATGCGATAGGCGGCTTGCCCTGGCTGGTTTGGGGCATTCCAGTCCGGATCGCCGTCTCGCTGACCGGGCATTGGCTGGTGGTCCACCTCACCCACCGCAACGGCCCGCAAGGCTGGGTGGTCGACGGCGAGTCCGTGCAGGGTCACGACCTGCCGGCCGCGTCGTGGCTGACCTTCGGGGAGGCGTGGCATTCGACCCATCATGCATGGCCGGATTCGGCCCGCCTCGGTCTCGAGCCGGGCCAGGCCGACCCTGGCTGGATGCTGCTGCGGGGCCTGGAGCGTCTGGGCCTCGTCTGGGATCTCAAGCAGCCCGCCACCCTGCAGGCGCGCCCCGGCGTTCGCCAGCTGCACGCGACGGCCGAGGCATGATCCGACAAGCGCCCCTGGCGACCGAAACCATGGCCCAGCCGTGCCTCTCGAGCGAGCGGATGACGGCCGATCCCGACACCTCGGCCACGGCCGGGATCGTTCGGTGGGCGCCCGCCCGATCGCTCTGGACCGGCAGCATGACCGCCGCGGCCCTGATCCTCGCGCCGGCCTTCACCACCCCCGGTGCCGTGTCGCTGTTCCTGGCGATGAGCGCGGCGACACTCTGCGCCGGGCACTCGATCGGGCTGCACCGGCTGCTGATCCACCGCAGCTTCCGCACCGGGCGGAGCGTCGAACGTGTCCTCGTCTACCTCGGCACGCTCGTCGGCATGGCGGGCCCGCTCGGCATGGTCCGCCTCCACGACATGCGCGACTGGGCCCAGCGCCAGGCCGCATGCCACCCGTACCACGCCCATCGCGCGGCCATCCTGCTGGATGCCTGGTGGCAGATGCATTGCCGCCTGGTGCTGGCGCATCCGCCTCGCTTCGTGCCGGAGCCGGCCCTGGCGGACGACGCCGTCCTGCGCTGGCTGGAGCGGACCTGGATGCTGCAGCAGCTGCCCTTGGCCGTGGTGCTGTTCGCCTTCGGCGGGATGCCGTGGCTGGTCTGGGGCGTCCCGGTCCGCGTCGCGGTCAGCCTGACGGGACACTGGCTCGTTGGTCACCTGACGCATCGGCGCGGCCCGCGATCCTGGCACGTCGACGGCGTTGCGGTCCAAGGGCACGACCTGCCGGCCGCCGCCTTGATCACCTTCGGGGAGGCATGGCACGGCAACCATCACGCCTGGCCCGCATCCGCGCGGCTAGGGCTGGAACCCGGCCAACGCGATCCGGGCTGGTGGCTGCTCAAGGCCATGCGCCGGGCCGGATTGGCGCGGGACCTGAACGAGCCGGCCCACCTGACGCCGCGCGCCGGCCTGCGCCGGATGACACTAGACGCGGATGGTGCGCGCGCCTGCGCCGTTAAGCACCAGCGCCATAGTCCGCGTCCGTCACCTTCTCCAGCCAATTCACCGCCGAGCCGTCCAGCTTCTCCTGGATAGCCATGTGCGTCATCGCCGTCGTCGCCGTGGCGCCATGCCAGTGCCGCTCGCCGGCCGCGAACCACACCACGTCGCCGGGGCGGATCGTCTCCACCGGCCCGCCCGCGCGCTGCGCCCAGCCGCACCCGGCCAGGACCACCAGGGTCTGGCCAAGCGGATGCGTGTGCCAGGCCGTCCGCGCGCCGGGCTCGAACGTCACCGTGGCGCCCACGACCCGCCCGGGCTCGGCGGCCTCCAGCAACGGATCGATGCGAACGGTCCCGGTGAAGTAGGCAGCCGGCCCGACGCCGGAGGGGCGCGACCCCGCACGCTTGATGTCCATTGCCACTCTCCCTTGCTGACCGGCCTGGCTGCCCACGGCCGATGAGACACAACACGCCCGACGATCAAGGGCAAGGATTGCCGATCGTGCCGCGGCCAACGCCGTTGACAACGCTGCGCGTGCGTCCCCACGCTCCCGCCAAGCACCGGCGCCCGCGCGTCACGATAATGGTGGCGCTACCCAGGGAGGAGCACGGCTTGGCCTCGGTCGACCTCAGCGGCATCCGCAAGGCCTATGGCCCGCTCGTCGTTGCCGACGGCATCGACCTGTCCATCGCCCATGAGGAGCTGGTCTGCCTGCTGGGCCCGTCGGGCTGCGGCAAGACCACCACGCTCCGCCTTATTGCAGGCTTCATGGCGCCCGACGCGGGCACCGTCGCCGTGGGTGGACGCGTGCTGTCCAGCCCGGCCGCGGTCGTCCCGCCGGAGCGGCGCGGCATGTCCATGATCTTCCAGAGCTACGCCCTCTGGCCGCACATGACCGTTGCCGAGAACGTCGCCTACGGCCTGCGCGTACGCCGCATTGCCCGCGCCGACGCCGACCGCCGGGTCGCGCGCATCCTCGACATCGCCAAGCTGACGGACCTGCGCGATCGCGCCCCCGGCCAGCTCTCCGGCGGGCAGCAGCAGCGTGTCGCCCTGGCCCGCGCCCTGGTGGTCGAGCCGCAGACGCTGCTGCTGGATGAGCCGCTGTCGAACCTCGACACCAACCTGCGCGAGGAGATGCGGTTCGAGATCCGCCGGCTGCATGACGAGCTGCGCTACACCACGGTGTACGTCACCCACGACCAGGCCGAGGCGATGACGACCGCCGACCGGATCGTCGTGATGAACCGCGGCCGGGTCGAGCAGGTGGGCGCGCCCGAAGACATCTACCAGCAGCCCGGGTCCGAGTTCGTGGCGCGGTTCATCGGCGGCACCAATATCCTTCGTGGCCACGCCGATGGCGGCGCCGTCCGGTGCGGGCCCTTGCTCATCCAGTGCGGCAACGCCCTGCCGCACGGGGCGGCCGAGCTGCCCGTCTCGATCCGCCCAAATGACGTGGAGGTCGGCGGCGTGGACGGCGGGCCGGACGGCGCGGACGGCGCCAATGCCTTCCCGGCCACCGTCATGCGCCACACTTACCTGGGCGGCCAGCGCGACTACCTGCTTGAGTTGCCGGGCGGGGCCACCATTCGCGCCATCACCCCGCTGCGGCTCCGTGCCGAGGTCGGCAGCACGGTCGGTGTCCGCCTCCCGCCCGAACAGTGCCGGGCTTTGCCGTGCTAGCCGCGCCGGCGGCGCTGGCCGCGGCGGAACCGGCCCGGCCCGCGCTGCCCCCTGCGCCCGGCCGGATCGTCGACGGCGCCATGATCCTGTTCGCCGCCACGGCGCTGCTGCTCGTGGTGCTCGTGCTGCTGCCGCTCGGGTGGCTCGCCTTCTTCGCCTTCACCGACGCCGCCGGCCACCCGACGCTCGCCAACATCGGGACCCTTGTGACCAGCCCGGCACTCCGCGACCCGATGCTGACCAGCCTCGGCATCGCTGCCGCCGCCGCGCTCGCCGCCTGCGCCGTCGCCGCCCCGGTCGCCTGGCTGGTCGCCCGGACCGACATGCCCGCACGCGGCGCCGTGCGTGCCCTGGTCATGGCCTCCTTCGTCACCCCGCCCTTCCTCGGCGCGATTGCCTGGGAGATCCTGGCCGCCCCCAACTCCGGCATGCTGAACCAGGCCGCGCGCGGACTGCTCGGCCTCGACGAGTTCGACTACCTGTTCGACATCTACACGCCGACCGGAGTCGTGTTCGTCATCGCCTGCTACGCGTTTCCGTTCGTGTTCACGCTGCTCGCCAACGCGCTCGAGCGCCTGCCTGCCGACCTCGAGGATGCGTCCGCCATCCTGGGCGGCGGCCCGGGCGCCACGCTGCGCCGGGTCACGCTGCCGCTGGTGCTGCCGGCGTTGCTGGCGGGCGGGCTGGTGGCGTTCATGCAGGCGTTGACGGTGTTCGGCACCCCCGCCGTGCTGGCCATGCCCGGCGGCTTCCATACGCTCACGACGCGGATCTGGAGCCTGTTCCAGTATCCGCCGCAGATGAACCTGGCCGCCGCGGCCGCCGTGCCGCTGCTGCTGGTGACGCTCGGCGTGCTGCAGCTGCAGCGCTGGCTGCTCGGCCGGCGCTCGTTCGTGGTCGTCGGCGGCAAGAACAGCCCGGCCCGGCGGCTCCGCCTCAAGGCGTGGCGCTGGGCGGCATTTGCGTTCTGTTTGCTGGTGCTGGCGATGCCGGTGTTCCTGCCATACCTCGCGCTGCTCAAGACCGCGGCCGTGCGCAACATCTCCGACCCGCTCGCCTGGTCGACGCTGAGCTGGGAGCACGTGCAGTTCGCGCTGTGGGGCTACTCGCAGACGGGGCCGGCCATGGTGAACACCTTCGTGCTCGGCGCCGGCAGCGCCACCGTGGTCACGGCCATGGTGCTGGTCGTCGGCTACCTCTCCATCCGCCGTCTCGTGCCCGGCCATCGCGCCCTGGCCACATTGGCGATGGCGCCGCTCGCGGTCCCCGGCATCGTCATGGGCGTGGGCCTGTTCCTCGTCTACGCGCGGCCGCCCTTCGTCCTCTATGGCACCCTCTGGATCCTGCTCGTCGCCTTCGTCACGATGGAGCTGCCGGCCGGCTTCCAGCAGGTGGCGGCGGCCCTGACCGGCCTGCATGTCGAGCTGGAGGAGGCGGCCCGCATCCTCGGCGCCTCCCGCCTGCGCGCGCTGTGGCAGGTCACCGCGCCGCTGCTCCGGCGCACCATCGTCGCCACCTGGTGCATCGTGTTCATCGGCGTCATCCGCGAGCTGTCGGCGACCATCCTGCTGACGACGTCGAACACGAAGGTGATCTCCGTCGTCATCTACGACCTGAACGAGAGCGGCGACCTCGGTGCCATCTCGGTGCTGGGGATCGTCCTGCTGCTGGTGACGTTCGCCATCATCCTCGCGGTCAACCGCTTGTCGCGGGTCGGCAGCGCGGCCGATGCGGGTTGAGGGAGCGGGGCCCGCTTTCTTCTCCCCACGCTTTGGGACGGGTATCGGCCGCAGTCCTTGAGAGTCGGTCTCGTCTCGGGTCACGTGGGGAGACGAGGGCTCGGCTGATGACGGGCGCGCTTGACCGGGCTCGCCGCTGGCCCACACACTCCCTTTGCAGCGACGGCCCGCGTAGAGGCCGCCGGCGGGGGGCGGGCCATCCATCGTCGATCCATCCATCGCCGGACCGTGCTGGCAGGTGCCCTGGCCGCACCCTGGCTTCCCCGCGCCGCCCGAGCCCAGGACGCGCTGCTCGAGGCGGCGCGGCGCGAGGGCGGGCTGAGCTGGTACAACGGCTACATGGGCGACACGATCGCCCAGGACATGGTCGGCCGGTTCGAGCGCGCCTACCCCGGCGTGCGCCTGTCCACCATCCGCTCCACGTCCCAGGTCGCGTTCCAACGCCTTCGGCAGGACCAGGCCGCCGGGCTGCACAATTGCGACGTCTACAGCAGCAGCGACATCTCCCACTTCGACGACCTCATGCGCGAACGCCTCCTCCTGTCCTACACGCCGGGCAACGCCGCGCGGATCGACCCGGCGCTTCAGGACAAGGCCTTGTATGTCGAGGGCCAGTACTACCCCGCGCTCATCTCCATGATGGCGCTCGCCTACAACAGCCAGCGCGTCGCCGCCGCGGACGCCCCGAAGTCCTGGCCCGACCTGCTGGACCCGCGCTGGCGCGGCAAGCTCGCCGTCGGCCATCCGGGCTTCAGCGGCTATGCCGGCACCTGGGCGGTGCTGATGCAGCAGATGTACGGGGATGCGTTCTTCGACCGCCTCGCCGCCAACCAGCCGCTCGTCGGACGCTCGTCCAACGACAGCGTGACGCAGCTGAACGCCGCCGAACGCATCGTCGCCGCGTCCCCCGCCTACGTCGCGATCGAGAGCGGGCGGCGCGGCAACCCGGTCGTGGTGAACTACCCGACCGACGGCGCCCTGCTGATGTGCTCCCCGGCCGGCATCATGGCCGACGCGTCGCATCCCGCGGCGGCCAAGCTGTTCATGGAGTGGCTGCTCGGTCCCGAGAACTCCAGCTTGCTGGTCCAGCAGGGTGCGGTGCCGATCAACCGCGACGTGCCGAACGCGACCGATCAGCCGCCGCTGTCGACCATCGCGACGCGGCGCCCCACCGTCGCCGAGATCGTCCGCGGCATCCCGGACGTGACCGAGCGCTGGCGCGACATCCTCGGTGGATAGCGGGCCCGCCCCTCTTGCTGCGTCTCCCGTCGCTGCCCGTCCAGTCGCTGCCCGTCCAGTCGCTGCACTGCGCCCGGCTTGGCGGCCCGATGGCTGGACGATCGGCGCGCTCGTCTTCGCCGCCGTCCTCGCCGCCCTCGTGCTCAACCCGGTGCTGCGCCTGGTCGCGAGCAGCTTCAGCCTGCCCCGCGGCGGCGGCTGGACGCTCGCCAACTACGTCTTCGCCGCCAGCCGCCCCCGCTACATCCAGGCGTTCTGGACCACGCTGGAGCTGGGCGCCGCCGTCGTCGCGATCTGCCTGCTGCTCGCCGTCCCGCTCGCGTGGGCCGTGTCGCGAACCGACATGCCCGCCAAGGGCACTATCCGCATGCTCGTCCTCGCGGCGTTCGTCATGCCGCCCTACCTCGGCGCCATCGGCTGGATCCTGCTGGCCGGGCCGAACGCCGGCTGGCTCAACGTCGCCTGGCGCGGCCTGACGGGCGCGGCCGATCCGGCCTTCAACATCTACAGCTTCGGCGGCCTCGCCTTCGTCATCGCGCTGTATACCTTTCCGTTCCTGTTCGTGTTCACCACCGGCGCGCTGGACCTCGTCTCGTCGGAGATGGAGGACGCCGCCAACATCCTCGGCGCCGGCACCTGGCGCACCGCACGGCGCGTGACCATCCCGCTCGTGCTCCCCGCTTTGCTCGCCGGCGGCATCATCACCTTTCTCGAGGCGATCAGCCTCGTCGGCACCCCGGCGTTGATCGCCTTGCCAGCACGCATCAACGTCGTCACCACCCAGCTCGCCCAGTTCTTCGCCCCGCCGATCCGCGCCGAGGTCGCAGCCGCCTACACGATGCCGCTGTTGCTGGTGACCGTGCTCCTGTATGCCGCGCAGCAGCGCCTGCTTCGCCGCAAGGGCTTCGTCACCCTGGGCGGCAAGGGCGGCGAGCGGCGGATGATCGCGCTCGGCCCCTGGCGCTGGGTGGCGTTCGCGTGGTCGGCGGGCATCGTCGCCCTCGCCCTTGTCCTACCCAGCCTGGTGCTGGCGCAGGCGGCGTTCGCCAAGGCCTGGGGCCGCGGCCTGAGCCTGGATAACCTCACGTTCGACAACTTCGCCTATCTGCTGTTCCGCCACCCGGGCGCGCGCGGCTCCATCGTCAACTCGTTCACCTATGCCGGCGCCGCGGCGACGATTGCGATGCTGCTCGCGGTGGGTGTCGCCTACATCGTCAGCCGCCGCCTGGTGCGGTTCGGAGGCGTTCTGGGCGTGCTCTGCATGACCCCCTTCGTCATCCCCGGCATCGTACTCGCCATCGCCTTCTACGGCGCCTACGCGCCGCCGCCCTTCTCGCTGTACGGCACGGGCCTGATCATGGTGCTCGCCTTCACCACCCGCTTCCTGCCGATCGGCTATTCGAGCGTGTCGGCCAGCATACGCAGCATCAACCCGGAGATGGAGGAGGCGGTCCGCATCCTCGGCGGCGGCCGCGGCCTGGCCATCCGCCGGGTACTGGCGCCGCTGATGAAGCGCAGCCTGGTCGGTGCCTGGCTGCTGGTCTTCATCCCCGCCAGCCGGGAGCTGAGCACCGCCATGTTCCTCTACGGCCCCAACACGCGGCCGATGTCGATCATGCTGCTCGACCTCAGCGAGGAGGGCAATTTCGAGCTCCTCGCCGCCCTCGGCTTCCTCCTCCTCGCCGCGACCTTCGCCGTCGTCGCCATCGGCATGGCGCTCGTGGGCCGCGACTTCATGCTGCGAAGGACCCGCGAATGACCCTTCCCCGCCGGCATCTCCTCCCGCTGGCCGCCGCCGGGCTCCTGGCCAGCCGAACGGCACGGGCCGACATGCCCACGCTCGAGGCCGCCGCCCGGAAAGAGGGCGCGCTGACCTGGTACACCGCGCACACCGATGGCGAAACGGCGCAGCAGACCGCCGACCTGTTCATGCGCACCTACCCCGGCATCACCGTAAGCCTGATCCGCACCACCGCGCAGGTCGCCTATCAGCGCCTGCTGCAGGACATCCAGAACGGCATCGCCAACTGCGACGTGTTCAGCTCGACCGATCTGGGCCACGACCAGGCGCTCGAGGCCGAGGGCAAGTTCGTGAAATGGACGCCCGACGGCGCCGCCGCGCTGCTGCCGGCGTTCCAAGGCACCGACCCCGGCGGCACCTACGTGCCCACCCTGTCGGAGCTGGTGCTGCCCATCTACAACACCGCCCGCGTGAAGCCCGCCGACGTGCCGAAGTCGTGGCAGGATCTGCTGGACCCGCGTTGGCGCAACCAGGTCGCCGTCGGCCACCCCGCCTATAGCGGCACCGTGGGGACCTGGGTCGTGACGATGCGCAAGATCTACGGCTGGAGCTATTTCGAGCGGCTGGAGGCCAACAAGCCGCTCATCGGCCGCTCCGTGAACGACGCCGTCGGCGTCATCGTCGCCGGCGAGCGCCTCGTTGCCGCCGGCCCCTCCGGCCTCAGCCAGCTTCAGGCCGCGCGCGGCAACCCGGTCGGCGTCGTCTACCCGGCCGACGGCGCCACCATCATGGTTTCCCCCTCGGCGGTGATGGCCAACGCGCCGCATCCGAACGCCGCCCGGCTGTATGTCGAGTTCCTGCTCAGCCCGGCGCACGCCAAGCTCTCGGCCGACGGCTACCGCGTGCCGGTCCGCGGCGGCGCCACGCTGCCCCCGGGCGCCAGGGCCCTCGCGGACGTGAAGATCGAGCGGCTGAGCACGGCCGAGATCGTCCAGGGCATCCCAGAGGTCATCGAGCAGTGGCGCGACACCTTTGGCAGCTGACCGGCCGCCCGACCCGGCCGGCAAGCTGGTCCTGGACGGCATCGGCAAGCGCTTCGGCGCCACCGCGGCCGTCCAGGACGTTCGCCTGGCACTTCGGGATGGGGAGTTCGTTTCCCTCCTCGGCCCGTCCGGCTGTGGCAAGACCACCAGCTTGCGGATGATCGCGGGCTTCATGCCGCCGTCCGAAGGCCGCATCCTGATGAACGGCGCCGTCCTCTCCGCGCCGGGCCGCGTCGTCCCGCCGGAACGCCGCGGCATGAGCATGATCTTCCAAAGCTACGCGATCTGGCCGAACATGACCGTCGGCGAGAACGTCGCCTTCGGCCTGCAGGTCCGCAAGCTGCCGGGTGCGGAGGTGCGCCGCCGCGTCGCCGCCATCCTAGGCGTCGTCCACCTCGACCACCTCATCGACCGCTACCCGGCCGAGCTCTCGGGCGGCCAGCAGCAGCGCGTGAGCCTCGCCCGGGCGATCGTGATCGAGCCCGAGGTCCTGCTGCTGGACGAGCCGCTCTCCAACCTCGACGCCTCGTTGCGCGAGGAGATGCGCTTCGAGATCCGCCGCCTCCACGACGAGTTCCGCATCACAACCGTGTATGTCACACACGACCAGGCCGAGGCGATGGTCACCTCCGACCGGATCGTCGTGATGAACGCCGGTCGGATCGAGCAGATCGACGACCCCATGACGCTCTATCAGCGCCCCCGCACACGCTTCGTCGCCGGCTTCATCGGCCGCACCAACCTGCTCGACGGCCATGCCGCCGCAGGGCAGATCGTTTTCCCTGCCGGCACCGTTCCCGCCGGCCTGCCCCTGCCCGACGGCCCGGTATCGTTCTCCGTCCGCCCCGGCAGCATCGGACTGCACGACCACCCGCCCGACCCGGCGAGTACTTGGTCCTTCCCCGCCCACGTTACCGAACGCGCCTACCTCGGCGAACACTGGGATTACGCGATCCAACCCAACGCCGGCGGCCCCCCGCTGCGCGCGACGGCCACACCGACACGGATCCTGGCTCTCGGCGACCCCGTCTGGCTTACCATCGACCCCCGAACGGCCGCCGCCCTGCCGCCGAAGTGAGGGGCGTCGAGGGCTAGAAGCGGGCGAACACCTGTTGCCAGAGCGGGAGCGTCACGAACGATAGGAGCGTTCCCACGCCGACCATCAGCGAGATCAGTTGCGGGTTGAGGCCATACTGGATGGCGACGATCGAGCCGCCCACCTGCGGCGCCATCGCCGACTCGAACAGGGTGATCTGCGTCGTCGTCCCGCGCAGCCCGATCACGCCGACATACAGCAGCAGCATCAGCGCCGGAGCCAGCACCAGCTTGTAGCCCAGGCCCATCAGCAGCGGCCCCCGGTTGCCCGGCAGCGCACCCAGCCGCAACTGCAGCCCGACGGAGACGAGGGCCAGCGGTGCCAAGGTTCCGCCCAACCGGTTCAGCACCGACACGGCCCAATCAGGATAATGCGCCGGCATGAGGACGATAGCCGCCGCGAAAGCGATCAGCGGCGGAAAGGTCAGGATCCGCTTGGCCATCTCCCGCTTGGTGACGGCGCCCTCGGCATAGAAGCAGATCAGCAGGATGCCGACCGTGCTCAGCACCATGTAGGTGCCGAGCTGGTCGATGATGATCCCAACCGGCATCTCGTTTGGCCCGTAGAACGACTCGATCATCGGCAGTCCGATGAACGACGTGTTGCCAAGGCCGCCGACGACGGCGAGCGCGCCCGTCGTCGCTCTCGGCAGGCGCAAGGCGCGACCAAGCCACCAGAACAGCAGCGCACTCGCTGCAAACAGCAGCCACGGCATGAGCACGGCGTAGAACAACGCGGGATCGAGATGGGCGGCATGCACCTGCCCGAGCGTCAGCGCCGGCAAGGAGACATGGATGATAAACCCATTCAGCCCGACATGCGCGTTCTCGGGCACGCGCCCGGATCGCCGAAGCGCCATGCCGATGGCAAGGCAAACGAACAGCATGATGATATTGTCCATCGGTCTGTCTCTCACGGTTGCAGCGCCCGAGGACGTCGATTGCCGGGCAACGACACAGACCTTACCCAAAGCCGGTTTATTCCGCATTCGAAAAGATATCGCCGCCTGCCGTGACGGCGGTCCCTGGCCGCGGTCCTTGCGAACGGGCTCGATCGGCGAGCCGTAAGGCGCCGTCAGGATCGCCGGGACGGATGGCGGCAGCGCCGCCGCCGGACGCTCACCGCCCGCGGCACGCGAACCTCAAACAGCCAAAGCGTGCCCGATCCGCTCCGCCGCGTCTCTGACGAGGCGGGTGAGCAGGTCGAGGTTCATGAGTTCGAACCGCTCCCGCGATGCCACCAGGGCGATCGCGGAGGCCCAGGCGCCTGCGTGGGACGGGATCGGGGCCGCGACGCCGCAGAGCCCGACCTCCAACTCCCCGCGCGACACGTAGGCGCCGTGCCTGCGGATCGCGCCCAGCCCGGCGCGGAACGCCGCCCAGTCCTGTCCCATGCCGTGGGCGGCGATCGTGCCGGCCTGCGCCGCGTGCATCCTGCGCAGCCACGGCACCGGCTGCCCCGCAAGGATCACCTTGGGGGCGGCGCCCTGGAACATGGGCCGGGGCCGGCCGCGGCCATAGGCAAGCGGCAACGGGTCGGCGCCCGGCTCGCGATGCGTGTCGAGGATGTGGTCGCCATACAAGGTCGACAGCACGCAATCGAACCCGCTGCGCCGCGTCAGCGCCCGCATCTCCGGCACGGCGGCATGCAGCAGCGGGTCGGACTGCCGGATCGCGTAGTCGAGCTGGATAATGCGCGGACCAAGGACGTAGCGGCCTTTCGGCAGGCGCCGCATCATCCCGGCCGCGACAAGGTCTCTCAAGTAGCGGTAGGCCGTCGGCACGGAGACGCCCAGCGCGACGGCCACGCGATCGGCGTCGCAGGATGGGCTGCCGTCGTCCAAGAGGTCGAGGATCGCCAGCGCCCGGCCGACACTCGGACCGCCGACGCCGGGAGCCTTCGTCACCGTCCCTCCGTGATAGAACCACCCCGAGATGCCGTGTTGACAGGCCGGCAGCAATGCTCTGACTATCGCTATATGATAAAGTTATGTGGCGATGCGGCAGTGGACGTCGATATTTGCGTGGTCGGCAACGGCCCGGTCGGCGCGACACTCACCTGCCTGTTGGGGTTGTGCGGCGTCACGGTCATCGCGCTCGAACGCGCCGCGGCCTCCTACCACCTGCCGCGGGCCATCCACTTCGACGACGAGGTCATGCGGGTGTTCCAGGCAATCGGCCTCGCGGACAGGCTGCTCCCGCTGACGCAGCTCTCGCCGGGCATGCGGTTCCTCGACGCCGAAGGCCGGCTGCTGCTGGAGTGGCTGCGGCCGCAGGGCGTCACGGCGCAAGGCTGGAACGGCAGCTACCGGTTCCATCAGCCCGACCTCGAGCGCCTGCTGCACGAGGCCATCTTGGCCACGCCAGGCGTTTCGGTCCGTAGCCGCGCGGATGTCTTCTCCATCACGCCAGAGCCCGACGGCGTTTGCGTTGGCTATGAGGACCTCGCCACCGGCCGCCTGGCCGGCCTGCGCGCCCGCTACGTCGTGGGCTGTGACGGCGCACGCTCGCTGGTGCGCCGGCTGATCGGCTCGAACCACGAGGACCTTGGCTTCCACGAGCGCTGGCTCGTCGTCGACGTCGTGCTCCGGCACGACATGCCGGAGCTGGGCGATCACAGCGTGCAGCACTGCGACCCGGCACGGCCCTCCACCTACGTCCGCGGCGTCGGCGCGCGACGGCGGTGGGAGCTGACCTTGCTACCCGGCGAGGACCCGGCGGCGATGACGGCGCCAGACGCCGTATGGCGGCTGCTGTCGCGCTGGATCGCCCCGTCGGACGCCGTGCTGGAGCGCGCGGTCTGCTACACCTTTCACTCTACCATCGCGGAGCGCTGGCGGGGCGGCCGATTGCTGATCGCCGGCGATGCGGCGCACCAGACCCCACCCTTCTTGGGGCAGGGTCTCTGCGCCGGCATCCGCGATGCGGCAAATCTCGCATGGAAGCTGGCGCGCGTGGTCCAGGGCCGGGCCGACGAGGCGTTGCTGGACAGCTACCAGACGGAGCGGGCGCCGCATGTGCGGGACTATATCGAGGCTGCCGTAAGGCTGGGCGGCCTGATCAACACGACCGCCGCGGAGGCGGCGCTGCCGCCGGGCCATGGGGCGGGACAGCCGGCGCAGATGCGCTCCATCAAGCCGGCGCTGGGTCCCGGCCTTGCGGCCGGCTGGACGGGGCCCGCCGGCCGGCTCGCGCCCCAGCCCCGGCTCGCCAGCGGCCGGCTGCTCGATGAGGTGACGGGCTATCGTTCCGCCGCCCTCATGCGGCCGGAGTTCGGCGCCCGGCTGCCGGCTGGGCTGCGCGACCGGATGCGGCAGCGCAACGTGGCGATCGTCAGCGATGACGGGCCGGAACTGCAATCATGGCTGCAAGCCACGGATGCGCCGGCGGTGGTCGTTCGCCCCGATCGCTACCTCCTGGGCGCCGCACGGGACGGGCAGGAGATGGCAGCCCTGGTGGAGGCCGCATGACGCTCATGTCCTCCCTCGGCGCATGCACCGTGCTGGCCGAGCCCACCGGCTGAACCGATCAGGAGTGTCCCGCATGGCAATCCAGGCCCTCGGCTATATCGGCATCCGCACCCGGCGAGTGGACGATTGGAGCGACTTCGCCGCGCGCCTGCTAGGCATGCAGCTGGTGGACCGGGGCGGCCCCGTCCGCGCGTTCCGCATGGATGATCGGAGCCAGCGTCTGGTGCTGACCGGCGCGGACGCTGACGGGCTGGACGTGCTGGGGTGGGAGGTGGCGGATGCCGTCGCACTCGATACCCTCGCGGCCCGGCTGGAGGCGCATGGCACGCCGGTCCGCGCCGGCTCCCGGTCGTTGGCCGGGGAGCGCCGGGTGGCGGAGCTGATCGTCTTTCACGATCCGGCAGGCACCCGGCTGGAGGCGTTCCATGGCCAGGAGGTCGCGGCCGACCCGTTCCGTCCTGGCCGCCCGATCGCGGGCTTCAACACCGGCCCCCTGGGCATGGGTCATGCCGTGCTGCACACCTCCGACATCGAGGCGTTGCTGCCATTCTATCGCGACGTGCTGGGCTTCCGCGTGTCGGATTACGGGCTGACGCCCTACAGCCTTTACTTTTTCCACGTCAACGGCCGGCACCACAGCTTCGCGATGGTCGGATCGGGCCAGACGGGGCTGCACCATCTCATGGTCGAGATGCGCAGCCTCGATGACGTCGGCCAAGGCTACGACCTCGCCCAGCTGGATGACGGCCGGGTCGCCTACACGCTGGGCCGGCACACCAATGACCACGTCACCTCGTTCTACGCCCATACGCCATCGGGCTTCTTCGTCGAATACGGCTGGGGCGGGCGCGTCATCGAGCCGGCCGAGTGGACCGCCCACGAGACCTTCGACGGGCCGAGCCTGTGGGGCCACGAGCGCCTCTACATGGATGAACCCGGCCGCACCCGGATGCGCGAGATGCGCCTCGACGCCGCGGCCCGGGGCGTGCGGGCGCCGCTCACCCCACACGCCGGATCACGGCCTGACTGCGCCTGGTTGGATGCCGTCGTCGCGCGGGAGTGAGGGACCGCGTCCACCGACACAAGAGGGGAATGCCCATGAACAGTCCTGCTCCGCGCCGTGCCCTGCGGGCGGCCGTTGTCAGCCTCATCCTCGGCCTTCTGGCATCCCCGGCCCGGTCGGAGGGTGCAGGAGCCAGCATTCGCATCGGCGTGCTGACGGACATGAGCGGGGTGTTCGCGACGGCCATGGGCCCGGGCTCGGTCGTGGCGGCGCGCATGGCGGTGGAGGAGTTCGGCGGGCAGATCGACGGCACGCCGATCGAGATCTTGCAAGCCGACCACCAGAACAAGCCCGATGTCGGCTCGACCATCGCACGAAAGTGGTTCGATGTGGACCGGGTGGACGCGATCGCCGATGGCGGCACCTCCGCCGTCGCGCTCGCCGTGCAGAATGTCGTTCGCTTGAACGGGAAGGTTCTGCTGATCTCCGCCGGCGGTGCGGAGGAGCTATCGAACCAGGCGTGCGCGCCAACGAGCATCCAGTGGGCGATCGACTCGTACTCCACCGCGACCGGACTGGTGTCCGCCGTCGCGGCGGCCGGCAAGGCGCCCTGGTTCTTCATCACCGGTGACTACGCCTTCGGCCATGCCGCGGAGCGGGCCGCCAGGGCCCGGCTCGCCGTCTTGGGCGTGCCGGTCGTCGGCCGGATCACCACCCCCCTTGGGAGTGCCGATTTCAGCTCCGCGCTGCTCCAGGCGCAAGCGTCGGGCGCCAAGGTGATCGCATTGAACGCCGCCGGGGACAACGTGACTGCGCTGAAGCAGGCAACCGAGTTCGGGTTGGCCCGCGCCGGGATGACCGTGCTGCCGGTGTCGTTCCAGAACGTCGATATCGTCGCGGCAGGGCTGGACGCGACGGCCGGGGACCTGATCGTCACCAGCTTCTTCGAAGACGTGACGCCGGAGGCGCGGGCGTGGTCCGACCGGTTCTTCGCCCGCACGGGAGCCATGCCGTCGCAGATCCAAGCGGCCGTGTACTCCTCGGTGCGCCACTACCTGCAGGCCGTGAAGGACACGCATTCGACCGAAGGCGCGACCGTCTTCGCCCGGATGCGGGAAACGCCGGTTCGGGACGCATACACGCCGGACGGCCACATGCGGGCAGATGGTCGGATGGTGCACGACCTCTATCTCGTCCGGGTCAAGACGCCCGCCGAGTCTCGTGGCAAGTGGGACGTGGTCTCTCTGGTGGCGACCATCCCGCCGGACACGGCATTCAGGCCGCTGGCCGAGAGCAAGTGCCCGCTCGTCCGCGGTTGACCCGGGCGCGGCGGGCGCGAGCCCGGGGCCGCGCTCGGCGGCGCTGATCGGCCTCCATCGCTGCTGACGAAGGCCATCGCTCAGCCCGCACGCCCCGCCGTTGACATTCCCCCTGCCCGTCCGACAATCGCGCCCGGCCCTGCCGCGACAAGGCAGCGCGTTCCGGGGACACGTCATGGCATCCAGCATCAGCCGCCGTTCCGCGCTCGCCGCCCCGCTTGCCGGGGCTTGCCTTGCGACGCCCTTCCTCCAACGCATCGCCCGCGCCGAAACCCTCACCGGCGCCGTTCAGGACGCCGCCCGCAAGGAGGGCGCCGTCGTCTGGCACACCTCCATCGAGGTCGGCCTGTGCGAGAAGATGATCGCCGGCTTCAACGCCCATGAACCCGGCATCAAGGTGCAACTCGAACGCACGGGTGCCGAGCGCATCCTGCAGCGCATCAACCAGGAGTATGCGAGCGGCATCCATACCGCCGACGTGGTCGAAAGCTCCGACAACGGCATCTTCGTCGCGTGGAAGAAGCTTGGCTGGCTGGCCCCCTTTGTCCCAGACGACGTCGCCGCCCACTGGCCCGCCAACGAGCGCGACGCGGACGGCGCCTACGCCTCCGTCCGCGCCTCGCTCTCCGTCATGGGCTACAACACGCGCCAGGTGAAGGCCGAGGACGCGCCGCGCGGCTTCGCGGACCTGCTCGCGCCCAAATGGCGGATGCGCATCGTCAAGGCGCACCCAAGCTACAGCGGCTCCATCCTGATCAGCACCTATTCGACCGCCAAGGCGATGGGGTGGGACTTCATGGCTGCCGTCGCGAAACAGCGCGTGATGCAGGTCCAGTCTGCGGTCGAGCCGCCCAAGAAGATCGCCGTCGGCGAGCGCTCGGTCGCGATGGACGGCTCGGAGTACGTGCTGCTGGCGCTGGCCGACGCCGGCTCCCCGGTTGCGCCCATCTACGCCATCGAGGGCACGCCCATCCTGTCCGGCCCGGCCGGCGTCTTCGCCCAGGCGGCGCACCCCAACGCCGCCCGCGTGTTCGCCAGCTACCTGTTCTCGAAGGACTGCCAGCAGATCATGTCCGACATCGGCTTCCTCCGCTCCTTCCACCCGGACGTCGCCGAGCGCCCCGGCCGCAAGCCGCTCACCGAGATGAAGCTGCTTCGGGCCTCTCCGGACGAACTGGCCGAGAACGGCGAGGAAACCAAACGCAAGTACCTCGAAGCCTTCGGGGTGTGAGGTGACGTCGTCCGTCGCCGCCACGCTCGGTGCCTGGATCGCGGCCGCGGCGCCTCCGACGCCCGGGTGCGCCGCCATGGCCGAACGCCTGCTGCTGGACGTCGCCGGCCTCTGCCTCGCTGCCCGGAACGAGGCCTATGTCGCTGCCACCCTCGCCAGTGCCGAGGGCGCCGGCCGCTGCACCGTCATCGGCCACCCCGGCGCGCACGGCGGCTATGATGCGGCCCTTGTGAACGGCACCGCCGCGCATGGCGAGGATTACGACGACACGTTCGAGGGCGGCCCCGTCCACTCCGGGGCCGTCGCCGTCCCGGCCGTGCTGGCCGCCTGCGAGCGGGAGGGGCGGTCCGGCGCCGACGCCCGGCGGGGCATCGTGGTCGGCGCCGAGCTGATGTGTCGCCTGAGCCTTGTCGCCCCCAAGGCGATCCACGCCGCCGGTTTCCACCCGACGGCGGTCATCGGCGCGCTGGCCGCGGCCGGCGCGGTCGCCTCTGCCCTGCGGCTCGACGCGCAGCAGGCGACGGACGCGCTCGGCATTGCCGGCAGCATGGCCTCCGGCATCATCGAATACCTTGCCGAAGGTACCTGGACGAAGCGGATGCACGCCGGCTGGGCGGCGCAGTCCGGCCTCCGTGCGGCCCTCATGGCCCGGTCCGGCTTCACCGGCCCGCGCACGGTGCTGGAGGGCACGCACGGCTTCTTCCATGCCTTCGCCCCATCCCGTAGCCCGGATTTCGCCCCGGTGCTCGACGGGCTGGGTGAGCGCTGGCTCATGCCGTCGATCGCGTTCAAGCCCTACCCGTGCGGCACCATGACGCAGCCGTTCATCGACTGTGCAATCGCCTTGCGCCAGTCCGGCCTCGACCCGGCTGCCATCGCCTTCATCATCTGCAATGTCGGCGAGGGCACCGTCCACCGCCTGTGGGAACCGCTGGCCGCCAAGCACCGCCCCGCGACGCCGTACGCCGCCAAGTTCAGCACGCCCTTCTGCATCGCGGTGGCACTTCTGGAGGGCCGGGCCGGCTTCGCGCAGTTCTCGCAATCCCGCATCGACGACCCGGCGCTGCGGGCGCTCGCCGCCAAAGTTCGTTACATCGTCGATCCAAACGACGAATATCCGCGCAACTTCACCGGCCACGTGCGCATCACGATGGCCGACGGCACCGTGTACGAGCATCGCCAGCCGCACATGCGCGGCGGCGCCCGAGCCCCGCTGTCGGATGTCGAGATCGGCCGGAAATTCATCGACAACGCGGCCTATGGCGGGCTGACGCCCGAAGCCGCGGTCAGCCTGCGGGACCACTTGGCGGGCCTTTTCGCCCGAACCGGGCTGGCCGGCTTGGCGGAGGCCCGGGCATGACCGCTCTGCAGGGCCGGACGGCGATCGTCACCGGCGCCGCCCGCAACATCGGCCGTGCCATCGCGCTCGCACTTGCCGCCCAGGGTGCCCGCGTGCTGGTCGGCGCCCAACACTCGTCCGATGCCGCCGAGGAGACGGCCGCCCTGATCCGCGCCGGCGGCGGCCACGCCGAGGTCCACTTGGCCGACGTCGCGGACGAGGCCGGGGCCGCCAGCCTGATCGCGGCCGCCGCGGCCTTCGGCGGCGGGCTGGACATTCTGGTCAACAACGCCGCGATCCGCCGCGAAACCCCCTTCGCGGACCTCACCTTTGCCGAATGGCGCGACGTCGTGGGCGTCATCCTCGATGGCGCCTATCTGTGCGCCCGCGCCGCCCTGCCCGCGCTCAAGGCCTCGCCCGCGGCGACCATCGTCAATATCGGCGGCATGTCGGCGCATACCGGCTCGGTCGGCCGCGCCCACGTCGTCGCCGCAAAGGCCGGCCTTGCCGGCCTCACCCGCGCCCTTGCCCACGACCTTGCCCCGGACGGCGTCACCGTGAACTGCGTCGTCCCCGGCCTGATCGACACGGTCCGCGGCGCCTCAGCCCAAGGCACCCCGGCCATGCACGCCCAACATCGCACCCTTCTGGGCCGTCGCGGCCAGCCGGAGGAGGTGGCCGCGCTGGTCGCCTTCCTGTGCGGCCCCGAGGCGCGTTACCTCACCGGCCAGACGATGCACGTGAACGGCGGCGCGTTTCTCGGTTGAGCCAGGCCCCTCACGCCAGCTGCTCCCGCCGCCACGCGCCGGGCGTGACCCCGGTCGAGCGCTTGAATGCCGTCGTGAACTGCGGCTGCGCCGAAAACCCGACGGCCAGGGCAACGTCCGTCAGCGGCACGTGCGCGTCGGCCAGCAGCCGTTTGGCATGATCCATCTTGCAGTCCAGCAGCCAAGCGAACGGCGATTTCCCGGTGGACTGCTTGAACGCGCGGCTGAAATGGGTCGGCGAGCACCCCGCGATGTCCGCCAGCATGTCCAGACCGATCTCTTTATCCAGCCCCGCTTGCATCGCCTCGCACGTCCGCCTCAGCTGCCACGGCGCCAAGCCGCCGCGCGCCGGTGCGCGGTCGCCACGAAAGGTCAGCAGCCGTTCCAGCAGCAGCAGCGCGCGCGCCTCCATCTCGAGCCGGCTCGCCGACCGCTCGCCTGCACTGACGTAGGCCCGGGTCAGGTCGTCCAGATCGCCGCAGCGGGCGAAGATCAGCTCCTCCGGCAGCGCCGCCCCACGGCAGCCCTCATCGGACAGCGCTGCCGCCGCACGCCGGGTGATCGCGTCGGACAGGTATACGTGGCCGACCCGCGCGCGGCCGCTCGCCTTGAAGTAGTTCGAACGGCCCTCGTGCAGCAGCCACGTGTTCACGCCGCCGGCACTGCTGGCGCCTTCGCACTCCGGCCGATACGAACGGATCGTTGCGCCCGCCAGCCGGATCGCCAGCACCGTTTCCGGCAAGCACGCCATCCACGTCTCTTCCGCAAAGCCATGCGGCGCGTCGATAATCGCCAGGGGCGCAGCCCAGGAGCCGGCGCCGAGCAGCGCCATCTTGCCGTCCCGGATGGTCCGTTGCATCTCCTGGTGGAAGACGGGAACCGCTCTCTCGCACGGCATGCTCATTGGTTCACGCCGCCTTTCCTGACGCCGAGGCGGCAAGGCCACCAGGCCTAAGCCCCGACCCCCGGCGGTGGTACGATCAGCCTAACTCTCGGTCAGCCTAAGTCTGGCCCGCAGCGTCCAGCAAGCGCAAATGAAACCCTCGTTGCAGCTCAGCGCCCCACAAACCGAGGCTTGCGCTTCTCCATGAACGCCGTCCGCCCCTCGGTATAGTCCGCGCTGTCGAAGCACGCGCCGATGGCTGCAAGCACCCCGTCCATGTCGCGGTCCGCGGGATCGCGCAGCGCCTGCGCCAGCGTGAACTTCATGCCCTTCACCGAGAGCGGCGCGTTGCCGGCGATCGTCGCAGCCAGCCGGTCCACCGTCGCGTCCAGCTCCGCATCGGGCAGCACCCGGTTCACCAGGCCGATCCGCTCCGCCTCTGCCGCGCCAATCCGGTCTCCGGTCAGCAGCAGCATCCGCGCGTGCGCATGGCCCACCAGCCCGATGAGCCGGCTGACCATGTCGTAGCCGTAGGAAATGCCCAGCTTGGCCGCCGGAATGCCGAACGCGCTTCCGGCCGAGGCAATCCGCAGGTCCGCCTGCATCGCGATCCCGAGCCCGCCGCCTAGGCAAAAGCCCTGGATACGCGCGATCACCGGCTTCCCGAACGCGGCAAGCTGTCGCCGGCCGGCCGAGGTCAGCTTGTCGTACTCCTTCTGCGCGTCGGCATTGCTGCGGCTTTGTGCGAACTGGCTGATATCGGCGCCCGACACGAACGCCTTGTCGCCGGCCCCGGTCAGCACGACGACGCGGACTGCCGGGTCAGGGGCCCAGGCGTCCAGGATGGCGGTCAGCCCGTCCCACATCTCGACCGACATCGCGTTGCGCTTTTCGGGCTGGTTGAACGTGATCCGTCCCACCCCGTCCGCGGCCGCCGCAAGCATCTTGCCGCCGGCATGCTCGGTCGTGGTCGCCATCGCATGATCCATCGTCGGTCCTCGTCCCGGTTTCATCATCAGGTTAGAAGCCCGGCCGTCATCGCGCTACGCCAGCCGCGCTCGGAGGGGGCTAGCCTGGCGCCGCTCGAGGTCTTCCCCGACAATCCAGCGCCACCGAAGCCCCTCCCTGGGTCAGCGCAGGGTTGAGGTGCGACCGTCAAGCCCAGGGCAAGTGAGCGCTCGCGGCTCGACCCACACCGGCCGTTCCCACTGAGCCCTTCCAACAAGGCCAAACCTGCGTTGAACCGACCACCCCAGCGACCGACAAAACACTTCGGATCCGCGGCCGGCCCATGCAACACTCAATATCCGTGACAGACCGGCGACAGCAGAGGCTCCACGCCATGACTCCGGCCCCGATCTCCGCGGACCGCCTCGCCCTGCGTGCCTGCCGCCTGTTCGAGACGTCGGACCTCGACGACGCGGAGGACCGCATCTCGCGCGTGATGCAGCCACACCGCCTGCGGCGCCACGCCCGCGGCGGAGGAGCACGCTCCCACATGGATTTCGTGCGCCTGCATGGCGTGGGGCTCGGCACGATCGCCTTCGGGCCGGGCCGGATCGAGGTGCCGCCGCTCGATGACTACCACCTCGTCGTCTTCTGCCTGACCGGCCACGCCTCTCTGACCGCCGGGGCCGAGGAGGTCGCGATCGATAATCGCCACGGCGTCCTATGCCCGGCGGGCACGCCCCTCGCCGGCCAGTTCTCGCCGGAGTGCGAGCAGTTCGTCGTGCGGATGGAATCCAGCCGGCTGATCGCCTTCACCGGCCAGGAGCCGCCGCGGCAGCCCGCCCGGATGGACCTGCGCAGCCCGCGTCTGTTGCCCTGGGTCGCCGCGCTCCGCACGCTCGTGACGGACCCCGCGACACTGGCGATGGTAAGGAGCCACGCCGACGTCGCGTCCGACTACGAACAACTCCTGTTGCGCCTGCTGCTCGCCGGGCAGCTGGCGGCCGACCCGGCGCCGCGCCGCATGCCCGCCGGTGCCACGGTGCGTCCGGCCTCCGTCCGCCGTGCCACGGCCTTCATTGCCGCCCACCTGACCGCGCCGCTGACCCTGGCCGACATCGCCGCGGCCGCTTGCGTGCCGGAGCGTACGCTGCACGACGCCTATTGCCGGTTCGAGGGCGTGAGCCCGATGCGCGCCCTCCGCGACCTCCGGCTGGACCGGGTCCGTGCGGCGCTGCTCGCCAAGTCCGACGGTGCCGGGGTGACAGGTGCCGCCTTGGCCGCCGGCTTCACCCATCTCGGCCGCTTCGCTCTCGCCTATGCCGACCGGTTCGGGGAGCGTCCGTCGGACACGCTGCGCCAGCGTCAGCCAGCGCGGGGCCGCAGCAGCGCCTCGTAGGGCTGCAGGCAAGCGGCGGCCGCCGGGTCGAACAGACGGGGCGCAGGATCGTCCGTAACGACGTCGCCCCGCTTCGACGCGTGGGCGGCGACCGCGGCGCGCTTGCGGCCAAGCTGTCGGGCGATATCGAGCCGCCAACTGTCCGTGACCACATCCGCCTCCAACGCGTCTTCCACGGCATAGGCCAACAGCCCGACCCCGCTGCCCCGCGCCACGGCCGAGGCGATTGCGAACGTGTTGCGCCAACCCGCATCGGTGCCTGCGCCGGGCCATGGCGCGCAGACGATGTTGCAGTCCCGCGCCCACATGACCAGCGTCACGGCCCGCACCACCGCCATGAACCCGGGGCCGTCGCCCGGGATGGCCCCGTCATACACACCGGCCATCAGCAGCCGCTCGTGCGGCAGGCCCAGGCACGCCACCGCGGCCCGGGTTTCGCGGTCGTGCAGGTTGGCCAACCGGTCCGCCGGATAGGCCGATGACCTGGGGTGCGACGAGGTGCCGTCCCCCAGCACCATCACGAAGGGCGGCCGCCCGCGGCGGCAGCTTTCGGCAATGAGACCGCCGCACCACAGGCTCTCATCTCCCGGGGCGGCGACGAGCACCATCAGGTTCTCGCCCCCGGTGACTTCCATCAAGGAGGCGAAGGGCGCGGCGGTCTGGAGCAGGGCTGCGGTCATGCGGCCGGTTCCTCGGTGCGGGGCATCCCGCAGTATCCGTGTTTCGTGGCCGTGCGACAGCGCGCGGCGCCTCGGGCGGCGTGCTTTCCCGCGGAATTCGGACGGCCCTGCGGTCGCCTTGCGGGAATCGGCTAGTGGCGCCGCCGACCTTTCTGCCACCCTTCTGGGATCAGCGGCGCACGGCCGCAGCCACGTCGCAAAGGGACCCGCCAGCATGGACCATCCGTTTCCGGCCGCCGCACCGCTGGCCACCTTCCCGCACGCGGACGGCTCCCGTGTGCCTTACAAGGTGTTCAGCGACAACGAGATCTACGCGCTCGAACAGGAGCGGATCTACCGCGGCCCGACCTGGAGCTTCATGGGGCTCGAGGCGGAGATCCCGAACCCGGGCGACTACAAGAGCACCTTCATCGGCGACACGCCCGTGGTCATGACCCGCGCCGAGGACGGGATGCTGGCCGCCTGGGTCAACCGCTGCGCCCATCGTGGCGCGATGGTGTGCCGGCTGTCCCGCGGCAACGCCCTGTCACACTCCTGCGTGTATCACCAGTGGAGCTTCGGCACGAAGGGCAACCTGCAGGGCGTGCCGTTCCGCCGCGGCCAGAAGGACGCGACGGGCATGCCGAAGGACTTCGACCCCAAGCAGCACAACCTGCGGCAGCTCCGGGTCGAGAGCTACCGCGGCCTGGTCTTCGCCACGTTCAGCGACAGCGTGGCGCCACTCGCCGAGTATATCGGCCCCGAGATGCGCCCCTGGGTGGACCGGATCTTCCACAAGCCGATCGTCTATCTCGGCTGCACCCGGCAATACTCCGACAGCAACTGGAAGCTGTATATGGAGAACGTGAAGGACCCCTATCACGCCAGCCTGCTGCACCTGTTCCACACCACGTTCAACATCTTCCGCGTCGGCATGCGTGCCAAGTGCATGCCGGACGCCGCGCACGGCCTGCACTCGATCATCCTCGCCTTCCGCACGGATGACGGCCAATCTACGAAGGATCAGTCCGGCGACGCCTACAAGGCGCAGCAGATCCGCTCCTACGACGAAGGCTTCCGGCTCGAGGACGACAGCATCCTCGCACTGATCCCCGAATACGACGAGGTCGCCACCAACCACATCCAGCCGATCTTCCCGCAGCTCGTGATCCAGCAGATCCACAACACGCTCGTCTGCCGCCAACTGCTGCCGAAGGGCCCCGACCACTTCGAGCTGGTGTTCCATTTCTTCGGCTACGAGGACGACACGCCCGAGATGCGCAAGCTGCGGATCAAGCAGGCCAACCTGGTCGGCCCCGCCGGCTATATCAGCATGGAGGATACCGAGGCGACCGAACTCGTCCAGCGCGGCACCGTGCGCGACGGGGAGAAGTCGTCGGTCATCGAGATGTCCCGCGCCGCCCCGGACGAGCAGGCGACGCTGATCACCGAGAGCCTGATCCGCCGCTTCTGGGTCGGCTACCAAAAGCTGATGGGCTTCGACAGCCTACCGGCCACGGCGTCGGCGGAGTGACGGCCGTGCAGGACCTGATGCTGCGCCTCGAGCTGACCGCTCTGCAGGACCGCTACGTCGCCGCGCTCGACAACGACCGTATCGAGGAGTGGCCCGGCCTGTTCACCGACGATTGCCTGTATGAGATCGTCTCGAAGGAGAACGAGGACCAGGGCCTGCCGGCGCCCGTCATGCACTGCGACGGCATCCGCATGCTGCGCGACCGCATCGTCGCGCTCCGGCACGCCAACATCTACGAGAAGCCGCAGTACCGTCACTGCCTGTCCGGCCTGGAGTTCGAGCCGGAGCAGGACGGCGCCATCGCCGCCACCACCAGCTACGTCGTGGTGAACACCTCGCAGGACGGCACGTCCACCCTGTATCAGGCCGGCCGCTACCTGGACCGCGTCGTGCGGACCGGGGACGGCCTGCGGTTCCAGCAGAAGCGCTGCATCTACGACACGCTGCGGGTCCAGACCCTGCTCGCGTTCCCTATCTGATGGCGTGGCACGACGCCGCGGCCGCCGATGCGGTCATTGAGGGCGAGCCGCTCGGGGTCACGATCGCCGGCCTGCCCGTCGCGCTGTTCGGCCTCGACGGCGCGATCTTCGCCCTGCACGACCTGTGCTCGCACGGCCAGGCCCGGCTCTCGGACGGCTTCGTCGAGGACGGCTGTGTCGAGTGCCCGCTGCACCAGGGCCTGGTCGACATCCGTAGCGGCGCGCCACGCTCCGAGCCGATCACCATCCCGGTCCGTCGTTTTCCGGCCCGCATTCGGGACGGCCGGGTCGAGATCGAGATCTAGCGGCGTGGCCTCCGCACCGTTCGTCATCGTCGGCGGCGGCCAGGCCGGCGCCTGGGTCGCGCGCACGCTCCGCAAGGAGGGGTTCGCCGGGCCCATCGTGCTGATCGGCGAGGAACCGCACTGGCCCTATGAACGGCCGCCCTTGTCCAAGGAGTATCTCCGCGGCACGTCCGGGGTCGCGGCCATGACCCTGCTCGACGCCAGCCAGGCGGCCGAATTGCACGTCGACTGCCGCCTCGGCATGCGCGTCGCCGCGATCGACCGCATCGCCCGCACGCTGACGTGTGCCGACGGCACGGCGCTGCCCTATGCCACGCTGTTCCTGACGACGGGCGGCAAGGCCCGGACGCTTCCGTGCCTCGAGAACGACGTCTCCGGCCGCATCCACACGCTACGCACCCAAGGCGATGCGGACCGGCTCCGCGCCGCCCTGCACGGCGGCGAGAGCCTGCTGATCCTCGGCGGCGGCTGGATCGGCCTGGAGGTCGCCGCGACCGCCCGCGCCATGGGGGTCGGGGTCACGCTGCTGGAGGTCGGTCCCCGACTCTGCGCGCGCACCATGCCGCCCGTCGTCTCGGACTACCTCCAGGCCCTGCACGCCGCCAACGGCGTGGAGCTTCGGCTCGGCGCCACGATCGCGGGCCTGGACGCCGACGAGCAGGGCGTGAGGGCGACCTTCGCCGACGGAACCACACTCCACGCCGCTCACGCCGTGATCGGCATCGGCATCAGCCCCGATACGGCCCTGGCAGAAGCCTGCGGGCTCGTTGTCGATGACGGCATTCTCGTCGACGACCAGGGCCGAACCAGCGACCCGGCCATCTTCGCCGCCGGTGACGTCGCCCGGCAACCGAACGACTTCGCCGGCGCCGCCCTCCGCCTGGAATCCTGGGCCAACGCCCAGAACGCTGCCGTCGTCGCCGCGAAGGCCGCGCTCGGCCATGACATCCGCTATGCCGACGTCCCATGGTTCTGGTCCGACCAGTACAGCGCCAACATACAGATGCTCGGCCTCCCCGGCGCCGGCGTCCGCAGCATCGCCCGCGGCGCACCCGAGGCCGGCGCCGGCTGCTGGCTGATGCTCGACGCCAACGACCGCTTCGCCGGCGCCGTCGCGATCAACGCACCGCGGGAGCTGCGGGTCATCCGCAAGATGCTCGCCGCCGGGTCACACCCCTGCCCCGACATCTGGGCCGCCTCGCTGACAGCGATGAAAGAAGTCCGTCATGGCCGGGCTTGACCCGGCCACCCACTCCCCACGCCCGGCGCCGCCTCGGCCGTTCGCGCATGACAGTGTCTTCCCGTCAGGCACTAAGGCACCGCAATGAACCCCGTCGACAGCCACGGCACCAGTGCGATCACCACGATGCCGGCCAGCAGCGCGCCGAGATACGGCCAGATCCGCCGCAAGCCCTTCTCCGGCGACACCCGGCCGACGATGCACGCCGCGTAGTAGCCCAGCCCGAACGGCGGCGCGAACAGCCCGATCCCCATCGCCAGGATCACCACCACCGCGTAGTGCAGCTCGTTGATCCCCACCTGCTTGGCAATCGGGAACAGCAACGGCCCGAATAGCACCATCGCCGGAATGCCCTCCAGCACCGAGCCCAGGACCGTGAACACCACAATCGAGATCGCCATGAAGCTCCATCGCCCCCCCGGCAACCCCGTCATGAACGTCGCCAGCGCCTGCGAGAAGCCCGACTGCGTCAGCGCCCACGCCATCGTCGTGGCGCCGCCGATGATCAGCAGGATCGCGCCCGACAAGGACGCCGTGTCGACCAGCATCGGGTAGATCCGCCGCCACTCGAACTGCCGGTAGATCAACAAACCGACGACGATCGTGTAGGCCACCCCGATCGTGCTCACCTCCGTCGCTGTCGCGATTCCCTCCACCACGGCGCCGCGGATCACGAACGGCAGCAGCAGCGCCGGGGTCGCGATCAGGAAGGCGCGCAGAACGGCGCGGCCCGGCGCGCGTGTGACACCGGCCAGGTTCTCCCGCCCTGCCGACCGCCGCGCCATGAAGGCGAGCAGGATCGCCAGGAACAGCCCAGGCAGCAGCCCCGCCGTGAACAGCCCGGCGATCGACACTGACGTCACCGAGCCGATCACGATCAGCACGATCGAGGGCGGGATCGTCTCGCTCATCGCGCCCGATGCGGCCAGCAGCGCGATCAGCTCGCCCTCGTCGGCGCCGCGCCGCTTCATCTCCGGGAACAGCACCGGCGCCACCGCCGCCATGTCCGCCGTCTTGGACCCGGAAATCCCGCTCACCAGCAGGATCGCCCCGATCAGGACATAGGACAGCCCGGCCCGGACATGCCCCACCAGCGCCGCCAGGAAGTTCACCAGCACCAGGGCCAGCCCGGCCAGCTCCATCAGCTGCCCCAGCAGCACGAACAGGGGCACCGCCAGCAGGATCAACGAGCTCATGCCCTCGTCCATCCGGCCGATCACGATCTGCAGCGGCGTCGTCGTCGCGACCAGCAGGTAGGCGACCGTCGCCATCGCGAAGCCGAAGGCGATCGGGAAGCCGGCCATCACGCCGGCGCCCAGTAGCAGGACAAAGAACACGAACAGGTTCCAGTTGCCCATCCCGTGCAGCGTCGGCGCGCTCAGCCACAACACGCCCCCGATTGCCGCCAGGATCGCGCCGCCAGCCGCCAAGTCCCGCAGGCGGTGCCGCAACAGCACCAGCACCGCCGATAGCCCGATCACGCCCAGGCCGACCGGCATCGCCGCCGCGCGCACCAGGCCCGACCACGCCAGCGCCGGCGATTCGATGAACGACTGGTCGTCCGCATAGTCCAGCGCGGACTGCATCAGCAACACGCAGAACAGCAGCGGGACCCCGACGGTCAGCACGTCCGCGATTCCCCGCCCGGCAAACGGCAGCCGGTCCACCAGATAGGACAGGCGCATGTGCCCAGCCCGCTGCACGGCAATTGCCGCTCCGAACATCGCCAGCCAAAGGAAGATGATGGACGCCAGCTCGTCCGACCAGATCAGCGGCGCATGGAACGCATACCGCGCCACCACACCGCAGAACAGCACCACGACTTCGGCCAGCAAGGCCAGCACCGTCGGGATTTCGACGGCCAAGGCAAACGCCCTGGTCAGTGTCGCCAGCACGCCCGCTGGCCGGTTGGGCAGCACGGCAGGCTTGCTCAACGCAACGTCCATTGGCTCAGTCCAGCCCGCCACGCGGGGCGCCTGCCGCCGGCCGCGTCGCGGCGCTCTTGGTGTTCACGTCCATCTCTCCCTCCCGCACCCGCGCGTTCATACGGCGCATTGATGGGACGTTAGCGCTGCTCTCGCCCATTCGGCCACTGGCTTTCGGCCGCGCCACGGCGCTTGTGTCCCGACCACTGCGCCACGCGCATACGGGCGCGCTCACCTCATCGCTCTGCGCATAAGTGACATGACCGTCATCGGCCTACGCTGCAGCGCAGCATCGCCCATCTAGGGTCCAGACGACGCGCTCCGGACAAAGGACACGCCGCCTTCACCGGCAGGCCAGACAGACCGTGCCTTACTTTGGAGATCCGACTATGAAGACCCTCACACTCGCCGCCGCCGCCCTGCTCAGCATCGGCGTCGCGTCCAGCATCGCGCCCGCCTTCGCCGGCGAAGGCAACGGTGCGCCGTTCGACAGCAGCAGCTATGCCGTGACCCGTCTCTCCCGCCCGGCCTTTGCCCAGCGGGACGTCGGTTCGGCGCAGTATCCGAACACGGTCGGCCGCCCCGGCACCAACCTCGCCAGGCTTGGCAATGACCAGGTCCTGCCGGTCGAGGCCAATGAGGGCGCGATTCAGACCGCCAACTCGCTCCCGAATGGGTTCGAGGACGGAAACCTCACCTACGCGACGGCAAGCTCGATCAATGGCTGGATGACCGCTCACCTGGCCAGCCATTCGCGCCTCGCCTCGCGCTGACACGATGCAGGGGAGGAGCTCGATCATGGCCACACTCGAACATGACGGGCTCCGCCTCGGCAGCTTCGCACGGTCCGCGTCGGTCTGGCTCATGCTGGCCGTCGCGGCCTACGCGGCCCTTCTCTCCCCCGACTCGATCCTTGCCGTCCTGGTCCGCGCCGGGCTCGGCGGCATCGGCGCACCCGGCCTACAGGTGCAGCAGATCAAGGATATGGTCCACGACCTTGTGCTCGTCATAGGCCGTAACGGCCCGCTCCCGCCCGGCAGCGCCCATTCGGCGCCGCAACCCCGGATCCTCGACCAGGCGCCGTAGCGCCGCCGCGAGCGGCCCTGCCTGCCCCGGCGGCACCAGAAACCCGCTCACGCCGTCCACCACCTGCTCGCGCGGCCCGCGGATATCGGTGGCCACCACCGGGAGGCCGGTCAGCATCGCTTCGATCACCGACATCGGCAGCCCTTCGAAGTGGCTCGGCAGCACGAACACGTCCGCGGCCGCCAGTACCGCGTCCACATCGGCCCGATACCCCAGCCGCCGCAGCCGGTCCTCCAGCCCGGCACCGGCGAACAGCGGCTCCATGTCCGCCCCATGGTCCGACATGAGGCGCTCGCCCACCACCCAGAGATCGGCCCCGGGCACCTCCCGCATCGCCGCAAGCAACTCCGGGTAGCCCTTGTGCCGCACCAGCCGCGACACGATCACCACCACCACGGCCTCGGCGGCGCACCCCAGCGCCGCCCGCACCCGCGCCCGCGCCACCGGATCGGGCCGGAACCGGGCCGGATCGCGCCCATTCCCGACCGCGACAGCATCTCTATGGAGGTGCAGCCGCCGCGCATCGGCCGCTTCCTCGGTCGAAACGGTCGTGAACACGTCCGTCAGCCGCCCTGCAACCCACTCCATCGCCAGCGACACCGCCCGGCGCCACCATGGGCCCGGCTGGTTGAACAGGAAGCCGTGGCATGTGTACGCCACCACCGGTACGCCACACCACCAGGCAGCCACCCGCGCCAGGAACCCGCTGATCGGCATGTGCGCGTGGACGATGTCCGGCTGCTCTGCCCGGATCAGCCGCACCAGCGCCCGCAGCGCCCGCCATTGCGCGAGCGGCGACAGGCTGCGGGCGAAGGGCAGGGCCTCCACCCGCAACCCCTCCGCGCGCACGTCCGCCAGCAGCGGCCCGTCCGCGCACACGCCCACCATCTCGTGTCCCCGCGCCGCCCCCGCCCGCATCAGCGGCAGCAGGAAGTGCCGCAACGAGAAATCGACGTTCGTCACCTCGAGAACCTTCAAACGACCCCGCAACCCCGAACCGACGATTTGACGATGGCGTAGGGTGGCCTTCAGCCCGCTGCCCCACCCACGAATAACCCGACCATGTGTTTGTCGGTGCCGCAGGAAGGGCTATCTCAAACCCAAGCACCCCGGAACCCCGCGCCGCATGGACTACTTCCCCATCTTCCTCGACCTGCGCGGTCGCCATGCCCTCGTCGTCGGCGCCGGCGAGGCCGCCACCCGCAAGGCCGGCGCCCTCCGCAGCGCCGGCGCCATCGTCCGCATCACCCCCACCTTCGACCCTGCCGACCTCGACGGCGCCGCGATCGCCATCGGCGCCGAAGCTGCCGACGCCGACCTGCACGCGCTCTATACGGCTGCCCGCGCTAGCGGCATCCCCGTCAACACCGTCGACCGTCCGGCCCTTTGTTCCTACATCACGCCGAGCATCGTCGACCGCGCGCCCCTGCAGATCGCCGTCAGCTCCGGCGGCGCCGCCCCCGTCCTTGCCCGCCTTGTGCGTGCCCGCATCGAAGCCCTGATCCCACCCGCCTATGGCCGCCTCGCCGCCCTCGCCGAGCGCTGGAAGGAGGTGATCCGCGCCCGCCTGCCCGACGTCGTCCTTCGCCGCCGCGTGCTCGAGCGCGCCCTCGGTGGCCGCGTCGCCGACCTCGTCCTTGCCGGCCAAGATGACGCCGCCGAGCGCGAACTCGCCCGCGAAATCGAGCAGGGGCCCAACGCTGCGGGGATCGTCTACCTCGTCGGCGCCGGACCCGGCTCCGCCGATCTCCTCACCCTTCGCGCGCAGCGCCTGCTCGGCGAGGCGGACGTCATCGTCCACGACCGCCTCGTCACCCCCGAAGTCATCGACATGGGCCGCCGCGACGCGGAGCGCATCCTCGTCGGCAAGGCCCGCTCCAACCACACCATGCCGCAGGAGGACATCAACGCGCTCCTTGTCCGCTTGGGTCGAGACGGCCGCAAGGTGGTGCGCCTCAAGGGCGGCGACCCCTTCATCTTCGGGCGCGGTGGTGAGGAGGCCGAAGCGCTCGAGCAGGCCGGCGTCCCTTGCGAGGTTGTCCCTGGCATCACCGCCGCCCTTGCCTGCGCCGCCGGAGCCCGGATCGCGCTCACCCACCGCGACGCCACGCAGACCGTCACCTTCGCCACCGGGCACCAGCGGGGCGACACGCTCGACCTCGATTTCGAGCTCCTCGCCCGAAGCGGCACCCTTGCCATCTACATGGGCTTACACAGCCTTCCGGCCCTTCGCGACGGCCTGCTGGCCGCCGGCCTCGACCGCACGACGCCCGCCGCCCTCATCGAGCGCGGCGGCCGCCCGGAACAGCGCACCTTGCGCGGCACCCTGGACAGCCTGGTCGCCGAGGCTCCGGCTTGGTCGACCGCCGGCCCCACCCTCGCCATCATCGGCGCCACCGTCGGCCGGAGCGCGCCGCCTACCGCGTGATGATGTCCGGCGCGACCTCGCCCGGCACCCCGCCCGGCACCGGCGCGTCGAACGGGATGATCGGCCCCGGCGCCGGGCTGGCGCTGATCGCCGGCGGTGGCGCGGCCGGGTTCGCCGCCTGCCGCCGGAAGTAGATCGCCACCTGCTGCACCACCTGGTCCGCCAGCGCCGTCACGATCCGCCGGGTTCCCGCCTCGCCCTCGAGGTCCGCCGCGAAATACTGCTCGTTGAGGATGTTGTATCCGTCCACGATCCGGCCCGACCCCGACGCGACCACCGTGTGCGCCAGGTCCAGCTTGCGCAATACCCACGTCACCGAGCCGTTCAGGCGCACCCGCGTCGTCGACGAGTCGCGCTGGATCGCGATCCCCTCGCCCGAGATCACCGGCTGCGCCAGCAACTCGTACTCCTTCGCCACCCCGCTGCCCGAACCCTCCACCCGCTGCTGCAGCGCCTGCCGCATCAGCTGCCCATCCCGGTTCAGCAGCACCGGCACATAGATCGCCGCCAGCCCGCGCGCCGCCACCCCCGGCTGACCGTGCTCGGGCATGTACAACGGCCGGAACCCGCACCCCGTCAGCAGCAGCGCCGCCGCACCCGCGAGCCCCGCCCGAATGCTCACCCGGCCACGACGAAGTTGACGATGCGGTCCGGCACGTGGATGCGCTTGACGATCCGCTTGCCTTCCAAGGCCCGCGCCACCTCTGCCTCGGCCGCCGCAAGCGCGACCTCGGCCGAAGCGCCGGGCGGCAGCTCGATCGTGCCGCGCAGCTTCCCCATCACCTGCACCGCCACGGTGACGCTGTTTACCGTCAGCAGCGCGGGGTCCGCCACCGGCCAGGCCTGGTCGGCCACCAGCACCGCCGCGTCCGGATCCAGGATCGCCTGCACCTCCTCGGCCAGATGCGGCGCCATCGGCGCGATCAGCCGCGCCATCACCAGCAACGCGACCCGCCGCACCGCCGTGTCCACCCCACCCCGCTCCGCCTCTCCCAACGCCGTCGCCAGCTCATACAGCCGCGCCACCGCCACGTTGAACGCGAACGACTCCAGCGCCTCCGTCACCCCCGCGATCGTCCGGTGCAAAGCCCGCAAGAGCGCATCGGCTCCCTCGCCCGCCTGCGGGTGAGGGTTGGGGTGAGGGTTCTCAAGGCGAGCGCTCCCAGCACCCACCCCCACCGCGAGCCGCCAAACCCGTGAAACGAACCGCGCCGCCCCGGCCACCCCGGCCTCGGTCCATTCGATGTCCCGCTCCGGCGGATTGTCGCTCAGCACGAACCACCGCGCCGTGTCCGCCCCGTATGCGTCGATGATCGCCCCGGGATCGACCGTGTTCCTCTTGGACTTCGACATCTTCTCGCCGCGGCCGACCACCACGGCCTCGCCCGTCGCCCGGTGCCGCACCGTCCCGTCCGCCAACTTCTCCACCTGCGCCGGCGCCAGCCATCGCCCGTCCACGCCCTTGTAGCTCTCGTGCGTCACCATCCCTTGCGTGAACAGCCCGGCGAACGGCTCCGCCACCGACATGTCGCCCATGCCCTGCAGCGCCCGCGTGAAGAAGCGCGCATACAGCAGGTGCAGGATCGCGTGCTCCACCCCGCCGATGTACTGGTCCACCGGCAGCCAGTGATCCACCGCCGCCCGATCATACGGCGTCGCCGCCCCCGGGCTGCAGAACCGCGCGAAATACCATGCGCTGTCCACGAACGTGTCGCACGTGTCGGTCTCGCGCACCGCCGCCGCACCGCATCGTGGGCACGCCACGTGCTTCCACGTCGGATGCCGGTCCAGCGGGTTGCCCGGCCCGTCGAACGTCACGTCCTCCGGCAGCACCACCGGCAGGTCCGCATCCGGCACCGGCACGACCCCGCACGCCGCGCAATGGATCATCGGGATCGGGCAGCCCCAGTACCGTTGCCGGCTAACCCCCCAGTCCCGCAGCCGCCAGTTCACCACCCCCGTGCCGGCGCCCGTCGCCTCCAACCGCGCGATCGCTGCCGCCTTCGCCGCCTCCGGCGTCATCCCGTCCAGGAAGCCGGAGTTCACCATCGTCCCCGGCCCGGCATACGCCTCGGCGCCCACCGCCGCGTCCCCGTCCGGCCGCGCCACCACCGGCACGACCTCTAGCCCGTATTTGCGCGCGAACTCCAGGTCGCGCTGGTCATGCGCCGGGCAGCCGAAGATGGCGCCCGTCCCGTATTCCATCAGCACGAAGTTCGCGATCCACACCGGCACCGTCTTGCCTGCGATGAACGGATGCTGCGCCCGCAGCCCGGTGTCGAACCCCCGCTTCTCAGCCGTCTCGATCGCTGCCTCGCTCGTCCCCAGCGCCGCGCACTCGGCCACGAACGCCGCCGCCGCCGCATCCCGCGCCGCGGCCGCCTGCGCGATCGGGTGCTCCGCTGCGACCGCGACGAAGCTCATCCCGAACAGCGTGTCCGGCCGCGTCGTGAACACCTCGACGTCTGCCACCGCGGCCGGCTGATCCAGCGCGAAGCGCACCCGCGCACCCTCGCTCCGCCCCATCCAGCGCGCCTGCATCGTCCGCACCCGCTCCGGCCAGCGCGGCAGGTCGTCCAGCGCCGCCAGCAGCGCCTCCGCATAGTCGGTGATGCGCATGAACCACTGGCTGAGCTGCCGCTTCTCGACCGCTGCGCCCGATCGCCAGCCCCGCCCGTCGATCACCTGCTCGTTGGCCAGCACCGTGCCGTCGACCGGGTCCCAATTCACCCAGCTTTCCTTGCGCGTCACCAGCCCGGCGCGGAACATGTCCAGGAACAGCCTCTGTTGATGGCCGTAATAGGCCGGCTCGCAGGTGGAGATCTCGCGCGACCAGTCGATCGAGAGGCCCATGCGCTTGAGTTCGTCGCGCATGGTCGCGATGTTCATACGCGTCCAGGTGCCGGGGTCGATGTTGCGGTCCCGCGCCGCGTTCTCCGCCGGCAGTCCGAACGCGTCCCACCCCATCGGATGCAGCACCGAGAACCCCCGCGCCCGCTTGTAGCGCGCGACCACGTCCCCCAGCGTGTAATTCCGTACGTGCCCGACATGGATCTTCCCGCTCGGATACGGAAACATCTCCAGCACGTAGTATTTCGGTCGCCCGTCCGTCGGCACGTCGTCGACGCGAAAGCACGCGCGTTCCGCCCAAGCCGCCTGCCACCGCGGCTCCGCGGCCCGGAAATCGTAAGTCGAACTTTCGGTCATGAGCACTCCCGGCTCCCTCTCCCTCGGGGAGAGGGCTGGGGTGAGGGTCTTAGGCGCAGAGCCAGCCGCCGCCTATTGCGACGCCGTCTGCGACCGAAGCTCCCGCGCCCGCGCCAGCACCTTGTTCTCGATGTCGCTCACCGTCACCGGGCTGACCGCCGCGTCCACCCACCGGCCGCTCGTATCCACCTGCCGGAAGATCGAGACCTTGATCCCATCGGCCCGCAACTGCCGCCCCAAGATGTAGGCCGTCGCCTTGAACCGCTCCCCCGGCCCGGCCGGCGGCTGATACCAGTCGGTGATGATCACGCCCCCGAACGGGTCCGCCGACGCCAGCGGCATGAACGAGAGCGTGTCCAGCGCGCCGCGCCACAAATACGCGTTCACCCCCAGCGCCGCTCCGGCCTCGCTCGGGTCACCGCTGCCGCCCTTGCCGCCGATCCCGAACACCAGCCCCTGGTCTCCGAACAGCTTGCCCTTGTCGGCGCCCTTGGTCCGGTAATCCTGGTACTCGTCATCGGCGACCGGCCGAACCTTCGCACCCTCTCCGCAGCCGGCGACAGCCAGCGGCAATCCCAACAGGGCCGCCAGGAACACGCGGGACAGCACGGGCTTCATCATGATCTCTTACCTGGGACAAGACAGCTCAACAGCCGCTCCTCATACCCACAACCGGCACGAACGCCAAGCGGACCGGCGACCTGCGCCCCGTCTCGGTCGAGGGAGGGCAGCAACAAATCTTTTCCCATCCCTGAAAGGGAGGGGCCGGGGGGTGGGTTGAGCCGTCGGCGCCCACTCTGCCGCGGGCAGGTCGAGCCCGCCCCGTCCTCCCAGGCACGCCAAGGCGAATGTGTCGGAAACCTTCGCACCCTGCCCTCATGGGCGGCTCCAAACGAAAAAGGGGCGGTGATCGCTCACCGCCCCCTCCCGCCGCCTTAGGCTAGATTACCAGCTGAACGACGTGCCGGCATACAGCAGGCCCGCATCGATCTTATTGCTGTTCGGGTTGCCGCCCGGGGCCGTGGCGGAGACGCCCTGGCCGGTCAGGAAGTTGTACCCGTTCTGCTTCCGCTCGTTATACAGATACGAGAGGAACAGCGACACGCCCGGCGCCAGCGAGTAGGTCGCGCCCGCGGCGACGCCCTTTTCCGTCCGCGGCCGGCCCAGGAACGCGTTCCCCAGGTCACCCGCGCTCTTGTAATACAAGCCATGCGCACCGAACACGACCGGACCGATCGTGTAGCTGGCGCCGACGAGCGCCGCCTCACCCGCGGGAGCGCCCTGCGGGATCGGGTTGATACCCTGGCCCGCGAAGCGGCCATACTGGTACTTGCCGCCGATGCTGAACCCGCCGAGCGTCACCGCCACGCCGAAGTCACCGACCGAGATGCCCTGGTAGTTGTAGCGGATCGGGGCCGTCGACCGCGAGTCGCTGTTGAACGCGACGCCCGACTGGTCGTCCTTCACGTTGCTGCCGCCCATGTAGCCAGCGGTTGCGGCCAGGCCAACCGGCCCGAACGTGCCGCGGTAACGGACCAACCCGTCGAACGTGTTGCGGCGGCGCGCCGACTCGGCGTTGAACGGCGTCGACTGCAGACGGTCGCAGCCCGGACCAGAGATGCCCTGCCCGTTCGAGATCACCGGACCGGCGGCACCGCCACCGCAGTTGTTGCCGCCGTTCACGTTGGCCGTGCTCGGCTCGAACGAAGCGCCCATGTCGAAGCCGAACAGCTGCGGCGACAGGTAGATGGCCTTGTTGGTCGTGTAATAGCTGCCGACGTCGGCGAACGGCCAGTTCATCAGCGCGTTGCCGGAGATGCCGGGCACGTCGCCGTTGATGCCGCCGGAGTCGAAGTTTTCGAAGTTGCCCGTCATGTAGAGCGAGCTCGGCTGGTCTGTCGAACCCAGGCGGATCGTGCCGAGCTGGTCGGTCCCGAGGTAACCCCACTCACGCCGCAGATACAGCGTGCCGCGCACGTTGGTTCGTCCGGACACGCTGCCATACACGCCGCCGCCGGCGCCGGCGCCGTTATCCTGCCGGATCTCGAGGCTGGCACCATACTTCAGGCCGTTCGCGGCCACGCCGTCGAAGCCCGGGAACAGACGCGCATACTCGGCAAAGCCGTAATTCGCCTGCTTGTTCGAGCCGGTCAGCGGCGTCGACGGGTTTCCCGAAGAAGAGCCGGCGAAGTTGTTGTCGACGTCCTTGTCGGAGGTGACAAACCCGTAGAACCGCACGCGCCCGTTCAGACGGACGGTCACGGTTCCAGGCGCGGGGCTGGCCGTCTGGGCGTCGGCCACGCTGGCCGCCCCGATCGACGCGCCTAGCACGGCCACAGTGGCCAGCAGGAGCTTACGCATCAAAATCCTCCTCAAAACGCCGTCTCGCGGCGGACCATTCAAGATCCCGCTCCGACCGACCGAGACACCTCTCGGCACGTCTCAGGGCAGGGGCAGCCAGACCTGGGCAGAGTATTGCCAACCGTTTCTCACCCTCGCAATCGTCAAACCGTGATCGGCATGGCAATCGCGAAACACTGTGGCGGGACAGACACACGACCCCCCGCACCCCTCCTTACCGCGCCAGCAACGCCCCGATTGCCCCGGCCCCTGGCGTCCAGCGCGGCAGGCGCCGGACGCTCTGGCCGTCGACCCCGCCAAGCGCGAAAACCGACCGCCGCTGCGCCCGTGCCATGCGGGCCCATCGCACCGGGCCCAAGGCGGGCGCGCCCAGGTGACTTCTTGTCGGAAATGCCGGCGACAGGAACAGCACCATGGCCCCGCCCGTCCTGGCCCGTATCAGCTCGGCGACGCCGTGGACCGACGCCGTCCGCACCGCCCGATGCGGCGCCCAGCCGGCGCCACGGCCCCCCCGCATGTGACGGCCGCTGCCCCGCACGAATAGTCCTGACCCGGCCACCACCAACGCCAGCCGCCGCTCCCGGCACAGCCGTCCCACGCGCGCGGCCAGCGCCGCCCGGCCCGGCGTGCCGTCGTGCCGGAACACGACCCCGCACAGCCCGACCGGTAGCCCGCGCACGGCCGCCAGCACGTCCGGCGTCCGGACCGTATCCGTGAACAGCCATAGGACTGGCCAAGTGGCGCCGCCATGACCGCGCCGGGCGGCCTGCGCCCGCCGCGACTTGACCGCGCGCGCCCAGCCGACAAGCCTGTCATCCATGCCCGGTCATCCTTCCCCCGACCACCTGCTTCCCGGCGGGCCGCAGCCCCACTCCATCCCGACGGTCGCCGAGCGCCTGCACCGCGTCCAGGCCCGCATCGCCGCCGCCGTGGCCGCGGCCGGCCGGCCGGCTGGCGCCACGGCGCTCGTCGCAGTGTCCAAGACCCACCCGCCCGAGGCAATCGCCGCGGCACTCCAGGCCGGCCAGACCCTGTTTGGCGAAAACCGGGTTCAGGAGGCCGCATCCAAGTTCCCCGCGCTTCGCCCGGTCTGGCCCAGCCTGCGCCTGCACCTCATCGGCGGCCTACAAACCAACAAGGCGCGCGAGGCCGTTCGCCTTGCCGACACCATCGAAAGCCTCGACCGCCCCCGCCTCATGGACGCCATCGCCGACGCCATCCAAAAGGAAGGCCGAACCCCTGCCCTGCTCGTCCAGGTCAATGTCGGCGACGAGCCGCAGAAGGCCGGCGTCCCGACCGCCGAGGCGGACAGCTTCATCGCCGCCTGTCTCGACCGGTTCGGCCCCGCCCTGCACGGCCTCATGGGCATACCCCCCGCCGAGGCCGACCCGGGCCCCTATTTTGCCTGGCTGGCCGCCTGCGCCGCCCGCCACGGCCTGTCCACGATCAGCATGGGCATGTCCAACGACTTCGAAGCGGCCATCCGCCACGGCGCCACCCACGTCCGCATCGGCAGCGCCATCTTCGGCACCCGCCCAGCTCTTCCCTGACCGAAGGCCGACGTGGGCCATGACCAACGGCAGCCTGAGGTGCCCGGCTTTTCGCTCTGGCCTTGCGCGGTTCCCCGACGCTTGCATCCGCCCCGCCACCCGGACTATGCCTGCCGCGCCGCCGCGACCCGGACACGGGCCGGAATGGGCGGAGAGACCGAACATGCCGCAACGCGACCGCCGGGCCGCCCGACGGCCCGGCCGGGGACCCGCGCCCCACGCCGCCGCACTCGAGAAGCCGTTGCCTTGACACCGCCCGACCAGGCCGTGCCCGACCAGGCCGTGATTGCCGATCACCCGGCCGTGCCGGGCCTCCGTCACCGCCGCCCGCTTCGCGCGGCCGCGCTCCTCGGCGTGCTCGGCGTCGTCTACGGCGATATCGGCACCAGCCCGCTGTACGCGCTCAAGGCCAGTCTCGAACACTTCACCGAACCGGGCGTGGGACGGCCCGAAATCCTTGGCGTCCTGTCTCTCATCTTCTGGGCGCTCGTGCTCACCGTCACGCTGAAATACGTCCTGCTCGTCATGCGCGCCGACAATAACGGGGAGGGCGGCATCCTCGCCCTCATGGCCGTCGCCCAGCGCGGCTGCTCGGGTCAGGCAATGCGAGGCTTCCTCGGCCTCGTCGGTATCGGCGGGGCCTGCCTGTTCTTCGGTGACGGCGTCATCACCCCAGCCATCTCCGTCCTGTCCGCCGTCGAGGGATTGGAAATCGTCTCCCCCGAGTTCAAGCGGTTCGTCCTGCCAATCGCCATCATCGTCATCATCGGCCTGTTCGCCGTGCAGGCGCGCGGCACCGGCCAGATCGGCCGTCTGTTCGGCCCCGTCATGGCGGTCTGGTTCACCGCCATCGCGGCACTCGGCGCGGTACAGGTCGTGCTGCATCCCGGCGTCCTCGCCGCGCTCTCGCCGCATTACGGCGTTCTGCTCTGTGCGCGGCACGGCTGGCTCGCCTTCGTCTCGCTCGGCTCGGTCGTGCTCGCCGTCACCGGGGCCGAGGCGCTCTATGCCGACATGGGCCATTTCGGCGCCGCCCCTATCCGGGTCGCCTGGTCGGCCTTCGTCCTGCCCTGCCTCGCGCTGAACTACTTCGGCCAGGGCGCCTTGGTCATGGCCGACCCGCGCGCGCTGGAGAGCCCGTTCTACCTGCTGGCGCCCGAGGCGATCCGCCTGCCGCTCGTGATCCTCGCCACCGCAGCGACCGTCATCGCCAGCCAGGCGCTCATCTCCGGCGCCTTCTCGATCGCGCGCCAATGCATGCAGATGTCGTTCTTGCCGCGCATGACCGTCCGCCACACCAGCAATGTCGAGGAAGGGCAGATCTACCTGCCGCAGGTGAACATGGCCCTGGCCATCGGCGTGCTCATGCTCGTGCTCGCCTTCCGCAGCAGCGACGCCCTCGCCTCGGCCTACGGCATCGCTGTCACCGGGACATTCTTGTGCACGGACGTCCTCGCCACTGTCGTGTTCCGCCGCCGCTACGGCTGGTCCCGCACGGTCTGCGTCGTGCTGTTCGGCAGCTTGTTTGCGCTCGACACGCTGTTCTTCGCCGCAAACGCGCTCAAGATCCCGGAGGGTGGCTGGGTGCCGCTGCTGCTCGGCATTGCCATCATGGCCATGATGACGTCCTGGCATCGCGGCCGCGAACTGATGCTTGCGCGCTGGAAGCAGGACAGCCTGCCGCTTGCCTCGTTCCTCAAGCGCCTGCCCCAGTCCCGCACCGTCCGCGTCCCGGGCACCGCCGTCTTCCTGACCGGCAATCCCGACTACGTGCCCGCTGCATTGCTGCATAACCTGAAGCACAACAAGGTTCTGCACGAGAACGTCGTCTTCGTCACGGTCCAGAACCTGGACGTGCCGGAAGCGGATGCGGGTGCTCGGGCCGAGGTGTCAGCGTTGGCCCCCGGGGTTCATCGCGTCACGTTGCGCTACGGCTTCATGGAAAGCCCGAACATACCCCGCGCGCTCGAGGAGCTTCGGGCCGAGGAGCTGCACTACGATGCGATGCAGGCCAGCTTCTTCCTGGGCCGCGAGGTGCTGGTCCGGGCGATGGTGCCGAAGCTTCCGGCCTGGCGGCTGTTCTTGTTCCTGCTGATGGCCCGCAACGCCGTGCCGGCGACCGAGTTCTTCCGCATCCCTAGCGACCGTGTGGTGGAGCTTGGCGTAAGGGTCGCTATCTGAACGCGGTTACCGGATCGGCCGGCGGCAGCGCGCCCGACGGACGGGCGAGGCGCCGGCCTGGCAGACCGCGAACCATCCCTGCAATGAAACGTTCATCCTCGTGGACCACGCGGGCGAGGCGATGACGAAGTTGACGCTGGTGTTGGCCCATGGTCCCGACCATCCGCAGGGCGACATCGCGGACCGCCTCATCATCGACGTCTCGCTGACCGCGCAGGGCCAGATCGACACCTCCGGCTACGACACGGCCGCCGCGCCGTGGCTCGCCACGCGTGAGCGCCATGGCGTCAGCCGCGCGATGGAGGTGATCCGCATCGACGAGGGCTGGGCGTTACAAAGCACCAACAGCCTCGACGATCCGATCTGTGTTTTCGAGGGCCACATTTACCGCCCGGGCGAGCTGGTGCGTCTCACCTGTCCGAACGGCCAGGAACTCCTCTACCGTATCGTTGCCAGCGAACCCAGCCTGTAGGCGGCGGCTCCGGACCGCCGATGCGCGACAGGCTGGCGCCAGTCAGCCGACCGGCTCGACCGCGCTCTGCTCCTGCGCCAGCGCCGACGCCGCATCCCGCGGCATCGGCCGGCCCGTGAGGTAACCCTGCACGAGCCGGCAGCCCATCCCCTGCAGGATCGCCAGCTGCTCATCCGTCTCCACCCCCTCGGCGACGACCTCGAGGTTCAGCCGTTCGCCCAACGTCAGCATCGTCTCGACGATCGCCCGCGTGCCAACGTCCGTCGTCAGGTCCTGGACGAAATGCCGATCGATCTTGATCCGGTCGAACGGGAAGCGCCGCAGATACGACAGGCCGGAATACGCCGCGCCGAAATCGTCCAGCGTCAGATGAACGCCTTGCTCGCGGAGACTATGCATCGTCCGCACGACCGAGTCGTCGAGCAGCAATCCTTCGGTGATCTCGAGATCGAGCCGCTCCGGCGGCAGCCCGGTGCTGGCCAGGATCGCCTCGATCTGCCGGGCTAGACCGGCATCACGGAACTGCACAGGCGAAAGATTGGCCGAGAGGCAGACCGGCCGCGGCCAGGTGGACGCTTCGGCGCAGGCCGTCTGCAACACCCATTGGCCGAGCTGGATGATCATCCCGCTCGATTCCGCCAGCGGCACGAACCGCAGCGGCGACAGCTCGCCCCGTGTCGGGTGGGTCCAGCGCAGCAACGCTTCCAGCCCGCGCAGCCGGCGCGTGCCGGACTCGACGATCGGCTGATACGCCAGGCTGAGCCGGTCCTGCTCGACCGCCAGCTTCAGGTCCCGTTCGATCGCGGTCCGCTCGCGTTGCATCAGCCCGGCTGACCGCTCGAACCGGCGGAACGTGTTGCGCCCGCCCTGCTTGGCCTCATACAGCGCGGCGTCGGCATTCCGCTGCAAGACGTCCGGGGTGTCGCCATCGGCCGGATGCAGTGCGATGCCGATCGACATGCCCACCACCGAGGGTTGGCCGTCGATCTCGAACGGCCGCGCGATCGCTTGCAACAACCGCCGGGCCAGCTGCGTGGCCGCATGCGGCTGGCCGGCTGCCGGAAGGACAATGGCAAACTCGTCACCACCGATCCGCGCGATCGTGTCGCCCTCGCGCACGCTCGCCCGAAGCCGGCCCGCCACGGCCGCCAGCAGCTTGTCGCCGACCTCGTGGCCTCGCGTGTCGTTCACCAGCTTGAACCCATCGAGGTCAAGATACAGCAGGGCCAGGCCGCTCCCGTCGCGACGCTCCTCGTCGCTCTCCAAGACGGCCCGGCTCGCCTCGTCCACCGCCGCCCGCAAGCGTTCATTGAGAACCGCGCGGTTGCCGAGTTGCGTCAACTCGTCATGGTGCGCCATGTGGCGGATGCGCTCCTCGGTCACCTTCCGGAACAGCGCCGGCCGGATCGAATTCGCCAGCGAGGCGATATCGGCCACAATCGCCTCCAGGTCGGTCCGTTCCGTCGTGAACGCAAGGGACACGCCGAACCGCTGCTCCTGGACGCAGATCGGGTAGCTGACCTGGCTCGCGAGCCCGGCCGCGATCGCCGCTGGCATGAGTGCGTAACGATCTGTATTCGGAATGTCCGAGTAGTTGAACGCGAGCGGTTCGTTGAGCCGGATTGCTTCGGCCGTCTTGGAGTTCCCGGCCCGCACGGGCTCGCTTGGCAGGGCCTGATAATAGGTGTGCGAATTCTCGGATGCGTTGAACCGGCTCACCTCCTGCATCGTGCCGTCATTCATGAGACGCCAAATCCGGCCCACCAACGCGCCGTGATACTGGCACAACTCGCCCAGCATGCTTGTCAGAGCGTCCGCGCACGACTCCGCCTCCGAGACCTGCCGAAGCATTCGATCCGCCCGCGCCGCTCGCCGCGTGACCATCAGCAGCTGCACGTGCCTGCGCTCCCATTCCAGCGCCTCGCCCAACACGCCGATCACGTCGCGCAGCGCCCCGAGCTGGGCCGCCCCAAGCTTCAGTCCCGCCGTGGGCGAGGCGACGCAGACGGTGCCGGCTCGGGGGGTTCGGCGAGAGCGGACGGGCAGTTGCACCATGGAGCGAAGATAGGGAGGGCCGGTGACCAAAGGATGTAGGGCGAACGGGGTCTCCGTGAGATCGGCAATGATCGTGGCGCCGCTCTGCCCGTGGCCCATCATGGTGAAGTCGGCAGCGCGTCCTTCCGTGACATCGAACCCGTACGATGCGCTCACATGGACGAGGCCATCACCCATGACGACCATGGCACAGGGCATTCCAGACGCACGGGCCGCAAGCCTTGCGAACCGGCCAAGCAGCTCCGTCCGCTCCGGCGGGCCGTCCGGGCCTACCTCGATCAGGTCATCTAGCCGGTGCATCACCTCTTGTCGCGGGAAACGAGAGCCTTTTGCAACCATGAAGTGTCAAAAAGCGATGGTGATCGCCAAAGTCAAGCACGCCCAAATGATGTGACCAGATCACGCGTCCTGCCCGCGTCCGACTGCTTCATCACCTGCCACGTCAGGCGCTGGCAATCATCGATCGTCGTGCCGCGCACCGCCTGCTTCACTCGCGGGACGGCCGACGCGTTGGTGCTGAAGCAGCGTAGGCCAAGACCCAGCAGCAGCGGCGTCATGATCGGGTTGGCGGCCATCTCGCCGCAGACGGAGACGGGGATGCGGTGCCGGGCCGCTGCCTCGACCGTGAACTGGATCAGCCGCAGCATCGCCGGATGAAGCGGATCATAGAGGTCCGCGACGTCGGTTTCGGCCCGGTCGACCGCGAGCGCATACATGCACAGGTCATTGGTGCCGATCGCAAAAAACTCCGCTTCGGCAGCGAGCGCGTCGGCCGACAATGCTGCCCCTGGCGTCTCCACCATGATGCCCAGCGGCGGGAGCGTCGCCGGCATGGCCATGCCACGGTCCCGCAACCGCTGCGCAACCTGGCCGTAGATCGACCGCGCGGCCCGGACCTCGGCGACATTGGTGACCATCGGCAAGAGTACTCGAACCGGTCCCGCTGCCGCCGCGCGCAGGATTGCGGTCAACTGAACTTCCAGCAGCGCCGGCTGGCGTAGAAGCAGCCTTATGCCTCTCAGGCCGAGCGCGGGGTTGGCGTCCACCAGATCCGGCACGAGCCCGGCCGCGGTTAGTGCCTCGATCTCCTTCTCGCCACCCCAATCCAGCACGCGGATAGTCACCGGGTCGCCCTGCATTGTCTCCACGACGGTGCGGTAGCTGGCAGCCTGCTCGTCTTCGTCCGGCACCGTGTCGCGGTTCATGAACAGGAACTCCGACCGCAGCAGCCCGATACCGGTGGCGCCAGCCGAAGCGACCATCGGCAGCTCGACCGGCAGCTCCAGGTTGGCGTGCAGGTCGACCGTCTCCCCATCCAGGGTGACGGCGGGCAGCCGGCGGAGGCGGCTCAGCCGCTGCCGGTCCCGCGCGAACGCGGCCACCGCGCGCCGGGCCCCCGAGAGACTTGCCGGGGTGGGGTTGAGCAGGATCGTACCGTCCGACCCATCCAGCACCATCAGGTCACCGGGGCGAAGGTCCGTCATCAGCCCGGGGGCGCCCAGCACCGACGGGATCCCGAGAGCTCGAAGCAGGATCGATGTGTGCCCATCGGTGCCGCCCTCCTCCGTCGCGACGCCCGCGATCCGGGCCGGATCAATCAGCGCCGCATCGCTGGGTCGCAACCCTTCCGCGACCAGGATCGAGCCCGGGGCGGAGCCGGAGAAACTACGGAACGGCGCGCGGGTCAGGTTACGCACCAGCCGGCGCCCGATTTCCCTGACTTCCTCTGCCTGGCGCTGAGGCCCGGCATCGTCCACCGGCGCGCTCGCCGGGGCCAGTTCGGCCATCTTGGCCGCCAGCGCGTTTGCCTCCTCCATGACGGCCGTCTCGGCCGAGACGAGCCGGTCCTGCACCCGGCTGCGCACGCCCCGGATCAGGCGTGATGGACCGACCATCTGCAGGTAGGCGTCGAGCAACGGCGCGATCTCGCCCTGGCTCTCTTCCGGGAGAACCGCGACCCGGCTGCGTAGCTTCAGCAACTGCTTGCGGGATTGCTGGATCGCCGTCTCCAGCCGCGCCAGCTCGCCCTGAATGTCCTCGGCATGGATGCGATGGCGCGTGACCACCGCCGGGGCCTCCGTGGTGCGGAACACGGGCCCGATCGCAACCCCGGCGCACGCCGGGATACCGACCAGCCGTCTCTCCGGCCGGACTGCTGGCAGCTCCGGCTCGTCAGTCCTGCTCATGGAAGCCGGCCTCGACCAAGCCACTCAGCGCCTCCAGCGCCTCTTTGGCGTCCCAACCATCGGCCTGGAGCTGGATCGTCGAACCCATCCCGGCGCCCAGCATCATCAGGCCCATGATCGACCGCGCGGACACCGTCTGTCCGTCCCGCACGACGTCCACCGAGGCACCGAACCGCTCGGCCATGGTGACGAACTTGGCCGCGGCGCGGGCATGGAGGCCGCGCCGGTTGACGATCGTGAGGGTGCGGCTCAGCAGGGTGGCGCTGGGGGTCGGCTCGCCCTCGCTCACCCGCCCACCGCCTTGCGGCAGGATGGCAGCACGTGTGACGCAGCCGCGATGTATTTGCGCCCGGCGGCCTGGGCGCAGTCGACGCACTCGCCCAACGTCTGGCTTGACCGGACTTTCGCCAGCTTCACCAGCATCGGCAAGTTCACACCCGAGATCACCTCCACACCCGAGTGGGTCATCATCGAGATCGCAAGATTGCTGGGCGTTCCGCCAAACATGTCGGTCAGCAACACGACCCCATCCCCGGTGTCGACGCTGGACATCGAGGCTTGGATGTCGGCCCGGCGCGACTCGGTGTCGTCGTCGGGGCCGATGCAGATCGTTGCGACATTCCGTTGTGGGCCGACGACATGCTCCATTGCGGAGCGCAATTCATCGGCCAAGCGGCCATGGGTCACCAGCACGAGGCCGATCATGATGTGCGTTCTAAGCCTTCTACTCGCGCGCGCCGGAAAGGCCGGCCCTGGGATCGTCATGCCGTCGCAGCCACACCGGGTCAGTCGGCTCGGGCTCGGGCGGCCTCTTGCTCAACTCGCGATGGACCGTCGTCACCTGCCACACATGCCTATCGCGGCCATCACCCAACTCCTGCAGGATGGGCGCAAGCCGCTCGACGGTTCTTACCGACCGATGCCGCCCACCGGTGCAGCCGATCGCGATGGTGGCGTACTTCTTACCTTCCTGCACGAACCGGGGCAGGACCAGCGTCAGCAAGTTTTGAATTGCTGCGAAAAACGGTTCGTAGTCCGGGTCTGCCTCGACATAGGCGGCAACGTCCGGATCGAGGCCCGTCCGAGACCTCAATATAGGATCGTAGTGGGGATTGCGAAGAAAACGGGCATCGAACACCATGTCGCTCTCACGCGGCAGACCGGCGGGAAACGCAAACGACAGCAGGGTGACGACCATCGCGGCCGCGCCAGGCCCGCCGCCCTCGCGCAGCCCGAACCGCTCGTCCACAAGTTGGCGCAGCCGAAGCAGCGGCATCAGAGATGTGTCGACGACCAAGTCGGCGCCGTCCCGAAGCGGGACCGTGAGCGCAATCTCCTGCTCAATCCCATCCGAGACGCGGCCCTGAGGCGCAAGGGGGTGGCGCCGCCGGGTCTCGGTGTAGCGGCGCAGCAGCACCGGCGTGTCGGCAGTCGCATAAACGAGTTGGGTGTGCAGCCCGGGGCGGAGCCGAAGCCGGTCGATCGCCTCGAGCACCTCGGTGGTATCGAAACCGGCGGTGCGCGCATCGAGGCCGATGGCGAGGGGTTTGGCCGTCCGGTCGACGAGTGTTTCGACGAGAGTCATGGGCGGATTGTCGACGGCATCGTAGCCAAGATCCTCGAGACACCGCAGGATCGACGCCTTGCCGGCACCCGACAGGCCCGTCACCACAACGACCGGTATCACGCCAGCGCCCCGGCATCCAGCGTGCGGCGTCCGGTCGCGCATTGCAGCGCCATTGCGATGACGGCCGGAGCGGCATGCCGCGCCGGGTCGACGCGGATCATCGGCAGCCCATGCCGGCGAGCAGGCTCGGGTAGGCGATCGGACAGTCCGAGCTCGACCACGAGCTCCACTTTCACAGCATTTGTGTAAGGAAGGCGCACGATGCCGAGGCCGCGCACTTCCAGTAGGCCGGCCAGGGCCGCTGGAGGGCGGGCGACCTGGTCGGCCAAATCCACCCGGTCATCCGCCACGAGCTGGAATCCATAGTCGAGCAGGCGTAGCACCAGGTCGGACTTGCCTGACCCCGATGGCCCGATCAGAAGCACGCCTGCCCCGTCCCGGGCGGCACAGCTCGCATGAAGTTGCATCGGCGCAGGTTTTGAGCCGGATTGGGCTGGAAGGGAAGCATCTTGTGCGGCGCGGCCCGGCGCACGGTCCTGCCCAGCGCGCCCGAGGGTTGATCGGTAACCCTACCCCTTGCTCCGCCATGATCAAGGACGGCCCAGCCTGGCCCGAGTGGGCCGATGTTTCACGTGAAACAATTTGCCTTCAGGCTTGGGGCAGACGCACCACGAAGCGGGCGCCGATGACCGTGCCGTGCTCGTCGGCGCGGTTCTCGGCAGCGATCCGGCCCTTGAGTGCCTCGACAATTTGCCGGCTGATGGACAGGCCAAGGCCGGAATGCTTGCCAAAGGCTTCATTGGCGGGACGCTCGGAGTAGAAGCGGTCGAAGATATGCTCGAGTTTGGCCGGCGGGATGCCCGGGCCCTCGTCATCGACGGCGATCTCCACAAATGGGGCCGCGTCCCGGGCACTGAGGCGGATGCGGCCGTTGCGCGGCGAAAAGCTACGGGCGTTGCCGATCAGGTTGCGCAGGACCTGCACCAGGCGGCCCTCGACCGCGCTGACGACCAGCGGGCCGCCAGGAAGGTCGAGGGTGAGGACCGGATCACCATCGCGCCGTGTTGCGTCGTCGATCTCGGCCAGAGTTTGCAAGATCGGCGTGACATCAATCCCCTCCGTCGCAGTGCGCGACAGCTCGGCATCGACCCGGCTTGCGTCGCTGATGTCGCTGATCAGCCGATCGAGGCGGATGACGTCTTCGGCGATGATGGCCAGAAGGCGCCGTTGTTGGGCCGGATCCTCGATCCGACGCAACGTCTCGATGGCGCTGCGGATCGAGCTCAAAGGGTTCTTGATCTCGTGGGCAACGTCAGCCGCGAACCGCTCGGTGGCGTCCATCCGCGCCCAGAGTGCGGCGGCACTTTCCGTCAATGCGTGGGCGAGCTCGCCGACCTCGTCCGTTCGGCGCAGGAGGGTGCCGGGCACCGCGCCAGACCGGCCCTGGCCCTCCCGCATGTCGTGCGCGGCGCGGGCTAGCCGGAGGATCGGCCTCGCGATGGTGAGGGACAGATACCAGGACAGTCCGACCGTAAGTGCGAGAGCGAGAGCGAACAGGCCGAGGATGCTCATCCGCACGACGAACAAGCTGTTGTCGACCTGACGGGCCTCCCGGGTCAGGAGAATGACTCCGACGGTGTGCCGGTTGCGCAGAACGGGCTCGGCGACGCTCACGAGCAGCTGGTTGTCCTGTGTGCGACGGATGTAGGGCGGCATCTCCTTGCTGGTGTCGGCCCCGGTGGTGCGGAGCTGCTCGCGAACAGGCTGCCATTCGGCGCCGCCCTCGCTCGGGCTCAACTCGACGACGGGGCCGGTCGACTTGTGCGGCAACAGATCGAGCAGCTTGTCATAGACGGCGCTGACCACGCCGACGAGCTTCCCGTGATCTTCGGCCGCCGGCAGCGGCTCGGTCACGATCGCGCCGCCCGCCCCCTCCCGCACGCGGCTGTCCGTGACGAGCTGGCCGTCCGGCGCATACAGACGCGCCTGGGCGTTGGGCGTCGGCTCGGTCAAGCGGCGCAGGAGGGAGCGGGCGATGTCCGGGATCAGGACGGGATTGTCGGGATCCTGCTCGCGAACGGCGCTCTCGCCGAGAGCTCCGGCGTAGATGCGGGCCTGCTCCCGTAGCGCCTGGACCTCGGACTCGAGCAGGCCGTTTTGATACTGGTCGAGATAGAGGAGGGCCGCGACCAACAATGCCAGCGGAAGGGCGTTGACAAGCAGGATGCGGCGCAGAAGGGGGGACACCCAGCGCTGCCTTAGCTCGCGGACCGGGGCGTCCGGCGCGGCAATGGTTGGAAGAAGGCCGACGTCGGGCATGGCTACTGCTCTTTGTAGCGGTAGCCGATGCCATAGAGTGTCTCGATATGATCGAACGTCTCGTCCGACGCGCGAAACTTCTTACGGACGCGCTTGATGTGGCTGTCGATCGTGCGGTCGTCGACGTAGATGTTCTCGCCATAGGCGGCATCGATGAGCTGATCGCGCGACTTCACCATGCCGGGGCGGGCGGCGAGCGCCTTGACGAGCAGGAACTCGGTGACCGTAAGCTGGATGTCGTGGTCCTTCCAGAGGCACTGATGCTTGGTCTCGTCGAGTTGGAGGCTGCCGCGCAACATGAGGCCGCCGGGGGCGGCGCCGGACCCTTCGAGCCGCCCGGCCTCGTTGCGGCGAAGCAGCGCGCGAATGCGTTCAATGAGCAGGCGCTGGCTGAACGGCTTGGTTATGTAGTCGTCGGCGCCGAGGCGGAGGCCCATCAACTCGTCGACTTCCTCGTCCTTGCTGGTCAGGAAGATGACAGGCAGGGCGCTGCGGGCGCGCAAACGCTGAAGCAGTTCCATGCCGTCCATGCGGGGCATCTTGATGTCCAGCACCGCAAGGTCCACCGGGCGGGACGTGATCCCCTGAAGAGCGCTCTCCCCATCCGTATAGGTGCGGACCAGGAACCCCTCCTGCTCCAGCGTCATGGAGACCGAGGTGAGGATGTTGCGGTCGTCGTCGACGAGAGCGATGGTGTGCTTCATCAAGTAAGCGTCCCTTGCGGCGGCAGGCGAAGGCCTTGCCCCGACCATGTGGCGATGCAGGTTTGGCCAGACAATTGTGGCGGAATACCGGAATGACCAACGAACCCGAACGCGAGCCGGTCGAGGACAGCCCGGCCTGGGCCGCCCGCAAGCTGCTGCGCGCGGCGCGCGTCGGAACGCTGGCCACCTCGGCCGAGGGACAGCCGTTCGCCTCGTTGATCACACCGGCGACGGCACCGGATGCAAGCGTGCTCATGCTGCTGTCCGACCTCTCGGAGCATACGCGGCACTTGCGGGCGGATGGAAGCTGCGCGGTGATGGTGACAGGTGCCGCAGACGGCGCGAACCCCCAGACGGCGCCGCGAGTGACACTGACAGGTCTGGCCTCGATCGAGCCGGATCCGGCGTTGCGGGCGCGATGGGTCGCGCAACACCCGTATGCCGAGTTCTACGCCGGTTTCGGCGACTTCCATCTGTGGCGTCTGCGGCCGGTCGCGGCCCTGTTCGTCGGCGGGTTCGCGCGAGCGCACCGGCTGCGGCAGGGCGATCTGATATCGGCTGCGCCGGCTGTCGCGGCGGCGGAGGCGCAGGTGATCGCGCATTGCAATCAGGGCCATGCGGCGGCGATGACCGCGATCGCCCACGCGGCCGGGCTGGCTGGGGAAGGATGGCGCCTGGTGGCGTGCGATGCGGATGGGTTCGACTTGGCACTGGTGGACGTCGTGCACCGGGTCGCCTGGGCGGCGCCGGTCGATGGACCCGGGGCGATCCGATCTGCGCTGGCCGATCTCGCAGGTGCAGCAAAAACCTAACGATAACAATGCTGGACGAGGCAGGCTGGGTTATCTATGACCCGCAGGACGTGGTCCTCTCAGGGACGTGGGAGATTGCCGATGAGTCCGCACCTGCATGTAACCGACGTCGCAGCCCTCGCTGCCGTCAAGGGCTCCGGCGTCGTTCCGGGCGGCCCGGTGCACGCCAATCTCGCGGCCGCGGCACTCATTACGCATGCACTGCGCCGGGGTGAGGGGCGGCTGGCAGCCGATGGTGGTCTGATCGTCGAGACAGGGATGCACACGGGCCGCTCGGTCGCAGACAAGTTCACGGTCGACGACTCGGAGGTGAGTGCGGACGTGTGGTGGCGGATGGGCAACCAGAAGCTGCCGCCCGCGTCGTTCGGCGTGCTGAAGGGCCGGGTGCAGGCGTACTTGCAAGGGCGGGAGCTGTTCACGCAGGACCTGTATGCCGGCGCGGACCCGGCACACCGGGTGCGCGTGCGGCTCGTCAGCTCCGAAGCGTGGCAGACGTTGTTCGCGCGAAACATGTTCATCCGCCCGAGCGAGGCGGAGTTGGTCGAGTTCGAGCCCGACTACGTGATCCTGCACGCGCCGAAATTCCAGGCCGATCCGGCGATCGACGGGGTGCGCTCGACGACAGCCATCGCGGTGTCGCTTACGCAGCGCATGATCGTGATCGCCGGAAGCGAGTATGGCGGGGAGATCAAGAAATCGATCTTTGGCGTGATGAACTGGATCCTGCCGCCGCAGGGCGTGCTGCCGATGCATTGCAGCGCCAACCTCGGGCGCGAGCATGGGGACGTGGCGCTGTTCTTTGGGTTATCGGGGACGGGGAAGACCACGCTGAGCAGCGACCCGAGCCGGCCGCTGATCGGCGATGACGAGCACGGGTGGGGACCATCCGGCGTCTTCAACTTTGAGGGCGGATGCTATGCGAAGGTCATTCACCTGAGTGCCGAGGCGGAGCCGGAAATCCATGCGGCGACGCACCGGTTCGGGACGGTGCTCGAGAATGTCGTGGCCGACGTGCACGGCAACCTTGATCTCGCGGACAACCGGCTGACGGAGAACACACGGTCTTGCTACCCGATCGAGTTCATCCCGAACTGCGATCTGAGCGGGCGGGGCGGGCAGCCGAAGAATGTCGTGATGCTGACGGCCGATGCGTTCGGGGTTCTTCCGCCGATCAGCAAGCTGTCGGATGCGCAGGCGATGTACCACTTCATGAGCGGCTATACCGCGAAGGTGGCAGGGACGGAGAAAGGGCTGGGGCGCGAGCCGCAGGCGACGTTCAGCACGTGCTTCGGGGCGCCGTTCATCCCGCGGCGGCCGGAGGTGTATGGGCGGATGCTGGCGGCGTTGATCAAGGAACACGGGGCGGATTGCTGGCTGGTGAACACGGGCTGGACCGGCGGCAATGCGGTGCAGGGGCAGCGCATGAGCATCCAGCACACGCGGGCGCTGCTGGCGGCGGTGCTCGACGGGTCGTTGCGCGGGGCGCGGTATGTGCAGGACCCGTTCTTCGGGCTGATGCTGCCGCAGGACGTGCCGGGCATCCCGAACGAGGTGCTGGACCCACGGCGGGCCTGGACCGACGGCCACGCGTATGACGCAGCGGCGCGGGATCTGGTCGGCCGCTTCGAGAAGAACTTCGCCACCTTCGCAGAGGGTGCGAGCGAAGAGGTGCGGGCGGCCGCGATCCGGGCGGCTTAGCCCGTCGATCGTATAGCTGGCTCCTGGCCAAGCGCGCAGGGCCGGTTCTCGCGCTCGATGTTGAACAGGTCAGGTCATGTTGGCTCTGCTGCCCTCAACGGTGAACAGGTCGATGCCTCCGTCGAGCGGTAACGAGGCACCGGCTTCACGGGGGTTACTTGGCCTGGCCGGCAGGGGGTTCAGCCGCTTCCACCGGGGCACCTGGCTTGAGTTTCTGGAGCTGTCCGGTGATGACGCGGTCGCCAGGCTTTAAGCCGTCGGTGACGACGATCATGTCGCCGTCGCTGTCGCCGAGCTTGACGGCGTGCTGCTCGGCCTTGCCGTCCTTGCCGATGATGAGGAGGTATCGCCCGGTCTGGCCCGAGCCGACCGCGCTTTGTGGCACCAGCAGCGCATCGTCCAAGTCGCCGAGATGCAGGCGGGCCGTGACGTACTGACCGGGAAGAAGGCCGCGATCGGGGTTGGCGATGGTGGCGCGGAGCAGGATGGTGCCGGTTGCCCGGTCGACCGTGTTGTCGATGAAGGTGATCTTGCCGTCGTGGGACCGGGTGCCTCCGCCGACGGCGACCGACGTCTCGATCGGTGCCTGGGCCTGGGTGCGGGTGATGGCGCCGAGGTTAGCCTCTGCCGGGCTGAAGCTGACGTAGATGGGATCGAGCTGGACGAGCGTGTTGAGCGTGGTGCCGGCGACGCTGATGAGGCTGCCTTCAAACACCTGGCTGCGGCTGATGCGGCCTGCGAACGGCGCGCGGATTGCGGTTCGCGAGAGGTTCAGGGCCGCGGTCTGCATGGCGGCGGTATCGCTGGCCAGACCGGCCTGGTTTTGCCGGTTCGTGCTGGTTGCCTGGTCGGAGGTGTCGCGGGAGGTCCATCCATCGCGGGCGAGGATCTGGTTGCGGGTCTGGCTGACCTGCGAATAGCTGAGGCTCGCGATCGACCGGTCCCGCTGTCCCGTTGCCTGGGCCAGGGCCGCCTCGTAGTCGCGGGCATCGACGCGGTAGAGCAGGGCGTCTTGCGCCACGTCGGCGCCGTCGGGTGCGCCCTGCTGGACGAGGTAGCCGGTGACGCGGGCCTGGATAAGGACGGAGCGAATGGCCTCCGTGGTGGCCGGGAAACTGCGGTAGATCGGCACCGTGCGAGCCACGACCGTGAATACGGGCACCTTCATGGCTGGCGGCGCGGCTTGCGCCTGCTGCGCCGGGTGGTGCGAGTGCCACCACCACCAGCCGCTGCCGGCACCCGCGACGACGACGATGGCCAGCGTGGCCCAGAGCCAACGGTGCCGCGCAGCGACGGGCTGGGGCGGGCCGGCGAGGAGGAGCGGGGCGGCCGGCGGGCCGTTCAGCTCGCCGCCGGGGGTCGTGACATCGAGCATTCGGCTACTCCGCTGGCGCTGCGGAGGCAGCGGCCGGGCCCGGTGCCGGGCGGCGGCGCTCCCGCAGGCGTTGGATGGACACGTAGAACACGGGCGTGAACACGAGGCCGAAGATGGTCGAGGCGATCATGCCGCCGACGACCGTCGTGCCGAGCGACTGGCGGCTCGCCGCGCCGGCCCCGGCGGCAATCGCCAATGGCGCCACGCCCAGGATGAAGGCGAGCGCGGTCATCAGGATCGGCCGCAGCCGAAGCTTGGCGGCTTCCATGGCCGATTGCAGGATCTCGGTCCCTTCCTCGCGCAGGCGCTTGGCGAATTCCACAATCAGGATGGCGTTCTTGGCTGCCAGGCCGATCAGCATGACGAGGCCGATCTCGCCATAGACATCCAACTCGAGGCCGCGCAGCCACAAGGCGAGGAAGGCGCCGCACAGGGCGAACGGCACCGAGAGCAGCACCATGAACGGCATCGTCCAGCTTTCGTACTGGGCGGCGAGGGAGAGGAAGACGAAGACGAAAGCGAGCGCGAAGATGAGGGTCGCGACCGAACCGGCCTTGAGCTGCTGGTAGATGACGCCCGTCCACTCGTAGGCGAACCCGTCCGGCAGGACGGACGCGGCGCGCTGCATGGCTTCGATCGCCTGCCCGGAACTGGCGCCTGCAGCGGGGCCGCCGCTGATCTGCGCGGAGCCGTAGAGGTTGTAGTGCGGCACCGTCTCGGGCCCTTCCGAGGGCACGAGGGTGCCGATCGTGTCGAGCGGCAACAGGCCCCCGGTTGCGGTGCGGACGAAGATGCGGGCGAAGTCCAACGGGTCGGTCCGGGCGCGGCCCTCGGCCTGCACGGTCACGTGGAACGTGCGCCCGAACAGGTTGAAGTCATTGATGTAGAGCGAGCCGAGATAGACCTGCATGGTGGAGAAGACGTCGGCAAGGCTGAGCCCGAGGTCCTTCGCCTTGGCCCGGTCGAGCTGGAAGTTCAGCTCGGGCGTCGAGCTGCCGAACGTCGTCAGGAGCTGCTGCGGATCGAGTTCAGGCTGCTTGCGCGCCTCTGCAAGGAGAGCCTGGGTCGCGGCGTCGAGTGCGACGGCCCCCTTGCCGGTCAGGTCCTCGACCTCGAACTCGAAGCCGCCGGTGGTGCCGAGCCCGGGGATGGACGGCGGGTCGAAGCTCAGCGCGATAGCGGCCGGCAGCCCGAGCAGCTTCGGCTTCAAGGCGGCGACGATCGCCTGCGCGGTGTGTTCGCCGCCGGGCCGCTCGTCCCATGGCTTTAGGATTGCGAACGCGGCGGCGCTGTTGGATTGCTGCGAGTTGGTGAGGAAGTTGAGTCCGGAGACGGCGATGACATCGTCGACCTCCGGGCGTTCCTTGACCAAGGTGCGGACCTGCTTGAGGACTTCCTCGGTCCGCGCAAGGGCCGATCCGTCGGGAAGCTGGATAACGATGAAGAAGTAACCCTGGTCTTCGACAGGGACGAAGGAGGACGGGACGGCCTTGGCCAGGAACCAGGTCCCCCCGAGGGTCAGCGCGACAAGGAGGAACATGACGGGCCAGAGCCGGGCGGTGACGCGGACCGATCGCGAGAACCGATCCGCCAGCCAGGTGAAGCCGTCGTTGAACTTGCGGAATGGCCAGATCTTCTCACCCGCGGGTGGCTTCAGCAGCACTGCGCAAAGCGCCGGGCTGAGGGTGAGCGAGTTGAAGGCTGAAAGGCCGACGGAGATCGCGATCGTCAGCGCGAACTGCCGATAAAGCTGCCCGGTGATGCCCGGGAGGAACGCGACGGGCACGAACACGGCCATCAGGACGGCGGTGGTGGCGATGATCGGCCCCGTGACCTCCTTCATCGCGGCCTTCGCCGCTTCGAGCGGCTTCTTGCCTTCCTCCAACTGGCGCTCGACGTTCTCCACGACGACAATGGCGTCGTCGACCACGAGGCCGATGGCGAGCACCAGGCCGAGCAGGCTGACGGTGTTGATGGAGAAGCCGGCGACCTTCATCACGCCGAGCGTGCCGATCAGCGAGACGGGAATGGAGATCGCGGGGATGAGGGTGGTGCGCCAGCCCTGCAAGAATACGAACACCACCAGGAACACGAGCGCCATGGCCTCGGCGAGCGTGATCAGCACTTCGCGGAGCGACGCAGAGACGAACATGGTGGTGTCGTATTTGATCTCGTAGCCGATGCCGGGCGGGAATCGGGCCGAAAGATCGGTCATCTTGGCACGGACCTGCTTGTCGAGGTCAAGCGCGTTGGCGCCCGGAAGCTGGTAGATCGCCAACAGGACGGTAGGCTTCTCGTTCAGGTAGGCGTTCGAGGTATAGGACAGCGCGCCCAGCTCCACCCGGCCCAGGTCGCGCATGCGGATCGCGGCCGTGCTGCCGCCGCCGCCGGCGCGCACGACGATGTCCTCGAACTGCTTCACGTCCGCGAGCCGGCCGACGGTGTTGATCTGCAGCTCGAAGGCATGCTTGCCGGGCGAGGGTTCCTGCCCGAGCTTGCCGGACGCGACCTGGAGGTTCTGCTCCAGGATGGCCTGTTGCACGTCGCCCGCGGTGACCCCGAGCCGGGCCAGGCGGTCGGGATCGAGCCAAATGCGCATGGAATAGCGCTTCTCGCCGAAGATCGTTACGTCGCTTACGCCCAGAAGACGCTTGATGGGGTCGACGAGCTGCAGGTATGCGTAGTTGCTGAGCGCGATCGGGTCGACCGAGCCGTCGGGCGAGACGACATTGACCAGCAACGTAAAGTTCGGCTGCTTCTTCTGGATCGTGATGCCGCCCTGGTTGACGACCGCCGGCAGTTGCGCGCTGGCTTGCGAGACGCGGTTCTGGACGTCGACGGCAGCAATATCGACGTCGTAGCCGACATCGAATGTGACGGTGATGGTGGCCGTGCCGTCGTTGGCGCTGACGGACGACATGTAGGACATGCCCTGCACGCCGTTGATCTGCTGTTCGAGCACGGTGGTAACGGTCTCGGCGACGACCTGTGCGCTGGCGCCGCCGTAGGACGCGCTCACCACCACCTGCGGCGGCGCGATCTCCGGGAACTGCGCGACCGGCAGCAGCAGGTAGCCCACGGCACCGGAGAGGATCATGACCAGCGCCACGACGGAGGCGAAGATCGGCCGCGTGATGAAGAAGTCGACCACCTACGCAGGCGCTCTCCGGCCGCCGGCCGCCGGCCGTCCCCACTGCGCGGCCTGTTCGGCCCTTTCGCCGCATTGGTTGAGCCTCACCGGTCGAGTGCAGGGCGGGAGGGCGCCGTTCGGCGGGCCAAGCGAATGGTCTGACGGGCGTGAAGAGCCGCAAGCTGACGGTCTCTGTGCGCCGCCATGTATTGCGCGGCCCCGTCGGCGCTCTGTTGCGACAAAGTGCCTTTCATCGCGCCCGGCGGCATCGAGGCCGCAGTCTGGGAGATGCCGCTGCCGTTGTTGGGCGCGAGGTGGCCGAGCCCGACCGTCTCGCCACGGCCGCTCTCCATGCGGCGGGCCATGGGGGTGCTCGCCGGGGCTGCGTTGCGGGGCATCGAGTTGGGCGTCTGCGCCGTCGACTCGTTGGCTTGGGTCGGAAGCGTCTGGTTGTCGAAGGGCAGCAGCGCGCCGTTGAACGAGGGCGTGGCTGCGCTGCCCGTGTCTTGGCGGGGCGTCCGGGCCTCGATCGTCGGGGCCGGAGCGGGGTTGACGGCGCCGCCGCCGCCCTGAGCGCAGGCGATTGCCGGAACGAAGAAGACCGCAGCCAATGCGATTGCGATTGTGTTCATGCGTGGGCTCCCGTGTCAGGCCGCCGGCGTTTCGGCTTAGTGCAGACGTCTGACGCGTGGACCATGAGGCGGCCGGCCCGGCGCCGGTAGCTTCGGAAACTACGCATGCTTCCCAAAGATCATCGACGTCTGGCCAGCCCCTGCATGGCCCATCGCCATGGTCGTGAAAGCGCTCAGTTGGCCGGCGAACGAACAGCAGAGTTTCTCAGCGGACCCGCCGCGGACGGCCGAACGGCACATTTCAAGTCTTGCGAAAGAGTGGCCGATCTTGATCAAGGCTAAATAGTGGGACGGCGATGGCTGATAGGTGGTCATACCAGTCGCGCGGGTTCACCAAGGTCGAGGATCTCATCATGCCGGATGGCCGCAAGGCGTCGCCTCGTGCGGGCCGGGCTCGACGGCCGAAGGCCGCGCAGCCAGCCCTTGATGCCGGGACGGAGGTCATGCAGGGCAGCGGGCGCGCCGAGGGTGGCGTCGCGCAGGGCGTCGTCATCCATGCCACCGACACCACCATACGCGTGCACGCCAAGTCGCTCGGGACGACCAAGCGTGACGCAAAACTGGCCAACAGCGCCTCAGCGCGCATCCTCGCCGATGCCAGCCACGATCTACGGCAGCCGCTCCAGGCCTTGGCCCTGCTTCAGGGTCTGCTCGCCGCGCGCACGGAGGGAGCCGCGTCCGAGAGGCTCGTCGCCAAGCTGGCCAAAACGATCGCGACGATGTCGAGCATCGTGGACAGGCTGCAACGTCGCATCGACGAGAACTGCGGGCATCTGGGCCAGCCAGCGACGCCGGTCGAGCTGGCGCGCTTGAGTCCGAACCTGCTTCCGCCGTCGAAGCGCCCGGCGATCGATGCCGCGCTAGACCTAGTGCCAGCTCTCATGATCACCGGCAGCAGCGACGTCCGTAAGGTGGGAAGGGCGATGAAGGCAGGCTCCATCGAGAAGCCCATCGCGGCGGACCTGCTCGCCAGCATCGACGACGCGTTTGGGCGCGCGCAGGACGCGTCGAGGCAGACCGCTTGGCGAATCAGCGCGGCCGAGCATCTCGCCGGCCTCACGCCCCGCCAGTTGCAGATCTTGGATCTCGTGCTGGAGGGCCATCCCAGCAAGAACATCGCGGCCGACCTGGGCATCAGTCAGCGGACGGTCGAGAACCACCGGGCCTCGATCATGAGGCGGACGGGCACGCGGTCACTTCCGGCCCTCGCGCGCTTGGTATTGGCGGTCTCGACCGCGGTTGCAGGAACGCCGAGCACTGCCGACGCCCGGACGCGGGCTGGGATGGCCGTCGGGGCCGCGAAGCAGTAGGAGCCCGCCTGCGTCGCGGGCGGGTGAACGTTGCCGTCATCACTCTCGCGGTGGCGGCGAAGCCCGCTTCGCGCTTGTATGGCCCGGTGAAACCGCGCTGCGGCTCCTTGCGACCGCACGACGGCAAGACCGTCCCACCCAAGCGACAGAGGCAGCCATGAAGCTCGCGACATTCCAGACGAACGGCGCCACGAGCTGGGGCGTGGTGGCAGGCGGCGAGGTGGTGGACTTGGGCGCCGTCCTGCCACAGTTCGGCAGCTTGCGGGCAGCGATCGCCGCCGGCGCCGTACCCGGCCTGGCGATCCCGCCCGAAGCGCCGCGGCACGCGCTGGCGGCGCTCACCTGGCTGCCGGTGATCCCCGAGCCCGGCAAGATCTTCTGCATCGGCCTCAACTACGAGATGCACCGCCAGGAGACTGGACGCGACGAGGTGGCTTATCCGACCGTGTTCAGCCGCTACAACAACAGCCAGACCGGACACCTGGCCAATATCGAGCGGCCAAACGTGTCGACCCAGCTGGACTACGAAGGCGAGCTGGCCATCGTTATCGGGACGGCGGGGCGCGACATCGCCCGGGCCGACGCCATGGGGCACATCGCGGGCTATACCTGCTACAACGATGGTAGTGTCCGCGACTTCCAACGCCATACGCACCAGTACACGCCGGGCAAGAACTTCCCGGGGACAGGCGCCTTCGGTCCGTGGATGGTGACGCCGGACGAGATGGGCGCGATTGGGCCACAGCGTCTGCAGACACGGGTGAACGGGATGGTGGTGCAGGATGCCCGCTTGTCTGACATGATCTTCGATCTGCCCCGGCAGATCGAGTACTGCTCCAGCTTCACGCGGCTTGAGCCCGGGGACGTCATCGTGACGGGAACGCCGGGCGGCGTTGGGGCCCGACGAACACCTCCGCTCTGGCTTAAGCCAGGCGACACGGTCGAGGTCGAGATCGACGGGATCGGCGTGCTGCGGAACGGGGTATCGCAGCAGGCGAGCTGACGCGGGAGGCGGGACCGGTCCGAATTGGCTCCCTGAGTAGGACTCGAACCTACGACAAAGCGATTAACAGTCGCTTGCTCTACCAACTGAGCTATCAGGGATCAGGGCAGGGCGGTCGTATAACGCCGCTTTCCCAGCAATGCAAACCTGGTCAGGCCTGCGGAGGGCCCGTGTGGGCGCCGTCTTTCGTCGGCCGCTGGCAAAAGGACCCCCTCCGGAATACCGAAGCAAGGGGCGGAGTGTGGCTAGGCCGGGGCATGCGCAATGTGCGTGTCTGGATGCGGCATGGGCCGGGCATCCGAACCCGGGAGGTTGGTTGTGTCAGCGATGATGACGGACAGGCAGCGATCTGAGATGGCGGCGTTCCCGGACGACGAGGCGAAGCTCACGGCCGTGCGCCGGCGGGACTACGCGGCCGACGGACTCTTCCTGTATTCGGTCGCGACGACGGGCGTCTATTGCCATCCCTCGTGTGCGGCGCGGCCTGCGTTGCGCGAGAACATCGCATTCCATGATACGCGCATGGCGGCGGAACGCGCAGGCTTCCGGGCTTGCCTGCGCTGCCGTCCGGACCTGCCGCCGCGGGCCGAGCGCGAGGCGTCGCTGGTGGCTGCAGCCTGCCGGCGGATCGAATCCGACGAGGACGAGCCGTCGCTGTCTGCGCTGGCGGCGTTCGTCGGCCTGAGTCCGCACCACTTCCACCGGATCTTTCGGCGCGTGGCGGGCGTCACGCCCAAGGCGTATGCCGCGGCGCACCGGCAAGCCCGCATGCAGGACCGGTTGGCTGCCGGCGCCGGGGTGACCGAGGCCATCTACGATGCCGGATTCAACTCCTCCGGGCGCTTCTACGAGGGCGCGGATGCAATGCTGGGCATGACGGCGACGCGCTACCGGGCGGGCGGGGCGGGGGAGAGCATCTGGTATGCGGATGCGCCGTGCTCGCTGGGCCGGGTGCTCGTCGCAGCGACGGCGCGGGGCGTGTGCGCGATCTTGTTGGGTGACGACTGCGCGCAGCTGGTGGGCGATCTGCGGCACCGGTTTCCGAAAGCCGAGCTGCGCGACGCCGATCCGTCCTTCACGGCCTGGGTGGAGCAGGTGGTAGCGTTCATCGAGCACCCCGGTGCCAAAGCGCTCTCGCTGCCACTGGATATTCGCGGCACTGCCTTCCAGCGCCAGGTTTGGGAGGTGCTGCGGTCGATCCCGCCGGGGGCGACGCTCAGCTACACCGAGGTGGCGGCTCGGATGGGACAGCCTGCGGCGGTGCGAGCCGTGGCGGGAGCCTGTGCGGCAAATGCGCTGGCGGTGGCGGTGCCGTGCCATCGCGTTGTGGCCGCGACGGGCGCGCTGGCCGGCTATCGCTGGGGGGTGGAGCGCAAACGGGCGCTGCTGGGCAGGGAGCGGCCGTGATGCCGACCGACGCGTTGGCCGCCGAGCGCGCCCGGGGGCTCGACTGGGAGCGGATCGGCGGCGAGCTCGACGCGTATGGGAACGCGCTGACAGGGCCGATGCTGTCCGCGGCGGAGTGTGCGGCCCTGGCCGGCGGGTATGACGAGGCGGACGGTTTCCGGAGCCGGGTCGTCATGGCGCGGCATGGGTTTGGGCAGGGAGAGTACAAGTACTACGACTATCCCTTGCCCGCCCTGGTCGATGCGCTGCGCGCGTCGCTGTATCCGAGGCTGGCGGCGGTCGCGAACCGGTGGGCGGCGGCGCTCGGGAGCGAGGCGTTCCCAGGCTCACATGCACAGTATGTCGAACAATGCCATGCCGCCGGGCAGGTTCGGCCAACGCCCTTGATCCTGCGGTATGGACCCGGCGACTACAACTGTCTGCACCAGGACCTGTATGGTGCGCTGCACTTCCCGCTGCAGGTGGCGTTCCTGCTGAGCCGGCCGGGGGAGGATTTTACGGGCGGCGAGTTCGTGCTGACGGAGCAGCGGCCGCGGATGCAGTCCCGGGCCGAGGTGGTTCCGCTACGGCAGGGTGAAGGCGTGATCTTCGCGGTGAACCAGCGTCCGGTCGCGGGCACGCGGAGGGTCTACCGGGTGGCGATGCGGCACGGGGTCAGCCGCGTGCGGGGCGGACAGCGGCACACGTTGGGCATCATCTTCCATGACGCGCAGTAAACGACGAGACCTAGGATCGGCTGGTCAGACGCGCATGGGCATGAGGACATACAAGGCGGAGGCGTCGCTGGCGTCGCGGACGACGGTCGGGGCGGATCCGTCGGAGAAGTGGAACTCGACCTGGCCCTCGATCTGATCGGTGATGTCGGTCAGGTAGCGGGCCTGGAAGCCGATCTCGAGCGGGGTCGAGCCGTAGGTCACGCGGTCGCCGTCCAGCTCCTCGCTGGCGGTGCCCTGCTCCGGGCTGGCGGCACTCAACGTCAGCAGGTCGTGGCTCAGGCTCATCTTGATCGGGCGGGATCGTTCGCTGCTGATGGCGGCGACGCGGGCGACGGCGTTGCTGAAATCCTGCACACCCACGCGGAGGACCTTGTCGTTGTCCTTCGGGATGACGCGCTCGTATTCCGGGAAGGTGCCGTCGATGAGCTTGCTCGTCAGGGTGACGGCGCCGGAGCGGAACTGGATGCGGGTGTCGGACAGGCCGACCTCGACCTCGCCGCTTTCCTCCTCGATCAGCTTTCGCAGTTCGGCGACGGTCTTGCGCGGGATGATGACACCGGGCATGCCGCCGGCGTTCTCGGGCATGTCGATCTCGACCCGGGCGAGACGGTGGCCGTCGGTGGCGACGGCGCGAAGCTTACCTTCGGCGCCCGCGGTCGCATGCAGGTAGATGCCGTTGAGGTAATAGCGGGTTTCCTCGGTGCTGATGGCGAACCGCGTGCGGTCGATAAGGCCGCGCAGGTCCTTGGCGGACAGCTTGAACCGGTGTGGCAGTTGCCCCGCGGTCATGGCGGGGAAGTCCTCGACCGGGAGGGTGACGAGGTTGGTGCCGTACTTTCCGGCGCGCAGGCGGAGCTGGCCGTTCTCGGTGTTGAGGTCCAGCTCCACCTCGGCGCTGTCGGGCAGCTTGCGGACGATCTCATAGAGGGTGCTGGCGGGTGCCGTGGTGGCGCCGTCACGGACCGCGGTCGCTGCGACCTCCTCGACGACGGCGATCTCCATGTCGGTCGCGGTGAAGCTGAGTTTGCCCCGGCTGACCTCAATCCGGGCGTTGGCCAGGATCGGGATCGTGTTGCGCTTCTCGGCGACGCTTTGGATGTGGGCCAGCGCCTTCAGCAGCGTGGCGCGTTCGGCCTTGAACTTCATCGTGTCCGTTTCCTGTTCGGGCGAATCGGCCCGTCACCCGGCGGACAGTCTAACGAAAGCCGTCCTTCGCGCAAACCGCGGCGACGCTACCGCTTGAGCAGGCCCTGCATCAGCTCGACCTGCTCCTTGAACTCGGGATCGCTCGCCATGAGGTCGGTGACGCGGGTCACGGCGTGCATGACGGTGGTGTGGTCGCGGTTGCCGAACATGCGGCCGATCTCGGGCAGCGAGCGGTCGGTGAAGTGTTTTGAGAGATACATCGCGACCTGACGGGGGCGGGCCACGGTGCGGGCGCGGCGGCTGCTCGTCATGTCGGTGACGCGAAGACCCCAGTGCTCGGCGACGCGTTTTTGGATTTCCTCGATCGTCACCCGGCGATCATGGGCGCGGAGGATGTCGTGCAGCACCGTCTGGGTGCTCTCGAGCGTGATGGGGCGGTTGAACAGGCTGGCATGGGCGACCAGGCGGTTCAGGCAGCCCTCCAACTCGCGGACGTTGGTGTCGATCTTGTGCGACAGGAACTCAAGCACCTTGGGCGGCACCTCGACCCCGGCGCGCGCCGCCTTGGCTTCGAGAATGCTCATGCGGAGTTCGAAGGTGGTGGCGTGCAGGTCGGCGACCATGCCGCAGCCGAGCCGGGTCGAGAGCCGTCCTTCGATGCCGCTGAGGTCGGACGGCGACTTGTCGGCCGAGATGACGATCTGGCGACCGGAATCGACGAGCACATTGAAGGTGTGAAAGAACTCTTCCTGCGTACTGTCCTTGCCGATGAGGAATTGAATGTCGTCGATCATCAATACGTCGACGCTGCGCAGTTGTTCCTTGAAGTCCATTGTGGAGTTACTGCGGATGGCCGTGATAAACCGATACATGAAGCGTTCGGCGGACATGTAGGCGACCTGGATGGCCCCGCCGCCGCGGCCGCCGTCGCGCTTGCTCAGCTCGAGCCCGATCGCGTGCATCAGGTGGGTCTTGCCAAGCCCGACGTCGCCGTAGAGGAACAGCGGGTTGAAGCCCGGGCTGTTGGGCAGCTCGGCGACCCGGCGCGCGCACGCATAGGCGAACTCGTTCGGCTTGCCGACGACGAAGTTCTCGAACTGGAACTTCGCATCGAGCGGGGCCAGGACCTCGGCCAACCGGTCGGCGGCAGCCGGCGGGGCATCGGCAGGGATGGCGACCGGGGCTGCGGCGGCGGGTTCGTGTGCGGCTTGCTGGTCCGAGCGTCCGGCCATGAACTCGACCCGGCGGATTCCCGTGCCTTCAGCCTGCCACAGGGTGTTCAGGCGGTCCGCGTAGTGCATCCGTACCCAATCGCGCTGGAACAACGACGGCAGCAGGATGGTGACCTCGTCGCCATCGACGCCGGCTAGGGTCATGTTGCGCAGCCAAGTGCGATAGACGACGTCGCCGACCTCTTGCTGGAGCCGCCCGCGGATACGGGCCCATTGCGCGGCCAGTTGCTCCGTACCGCGGCCGGGTAAGTCTTCGCTGTCGAGCGTGTGGGCCGGGTCGAGTCTGCCAGGGTTGGACAAGGTCAAGACCGGGCTTCCTTCCTTGAGCAGCTGAGTACAGCTCGGCGGCGTTACGAGACGAACAGCCTGGAACTAATCCTGCTCGGCAACCACTTCGATTGTGTTACGACGATAAGTCAGATCGCTTTTGTGAGCAATAGATTTCGCCCGTGCGCAAGCAGCGACAAGACAAGCCGTAGCAGGCAAGAACCCGCACTCTTGCCTGCGTCAAACATTTATTTACATTTTAGAGACCGCGGTTGCGGCCAGGCAATCAGGCCGACGTCATCGCCTTGATGCGCGCCGAAAGGCGCGAGAGCTTGCGCGACACCGTGTTGAGATGCGCGACTCCCTTGCCAACCGCACGTTGCATCTCGGGCTGCGCCACGCGCAACGCCTCGGCCGCGGCCGCCTTGTCCCCCGAGGCACACGCGACCTCGACCTTCTTGATGAACGTCCGCATCCGCGTCTTGCGCGCGTGATTTCGCAATGTGCGCTTCTCGGTCTGACGGATGCGCTTGCGGGCAGAGGCGGTGTTGGCCATGAGGTCTCTTCAGGTGCAGGTCGGATTGGGACAGCAGGGTGCCACGCACCCGGAGGGCGGTGTTCTATGGACCCCCCATCCGCGAGTCAAGGTCGGGCCCGGAGGCGGTCAGCGGCCGAAGACGGGCTTCCGCTTCTCCGCGAAGGCCGCCATGCCTTCACGCTGGTCGGCAGTGCCGAACAAAGAGAGGAACAGCGCGCGTTCGGTCTTGACGCCTTCGGTCAGCGTCGTCTCGTAGGCGCTGTTGACGGCCTTCTTGGCCAGCGCGGCCGCGTAACGCGACTGTCCGGCGATCTTCGCGCCGATCTTGAGAGCCTCTTCGACCAGTTCGGCAGCGGGGACGACGCGGGCGACAAGGTTGCAGCGCTCCGCCTCGGCCGCGTCGATCATGCGGCCCGTCAGACACAGGTCCATCGCCTTCGACTTGCCGATGGCGCGCGTCAGCCGCTGCGTGCCTCCCGCCCCGGGGATCACGCCCAGGTTGATCTCCGGCTGGCCGAACTTGGCCGTGTCGGCGGCAATGATCATGTCGCACATCATCGCCAGCTCGCACCCGCCGCCCAGCGCGAAGCCGGCGACGGCGGCAATGACAGGCTTCTGCACCCGCAGCACCGTCTCCCACCGCTTGCCGATGAAGTCGGCGAGCGCCACGGCGGGATAGGTCCGCTCCTTCATTTCCTTGATGTCCGCGCCGGCCGCGAACGCGCGGTCCGAGCCGGTGAGCACGATGGCGCCGATGGCCGGGTCTGCATCGAAGGCCAGCAGCTGGTCGCCCAGCTCCCCCATCAACTGGTCGCAGAGCGCGTTCAAGGCCGCGGGGCGGTGTAAGCGGACCAGGCCCACGGCGTCATGCGTCTCGACCAGGATCATTTCGGCCATCGCGTGTCTCCCAATTTCGGCGGCACGCTACCCTACTCCCCTCGCTTTCGGGAGAGGGTCGCCATCCCGGCGCCTGCCTCTGGCGGGTTCACACCCTCCCTTTGTCGGGCGCCGCGCTGGCGCATCGGACAGAAGAAGGTCGAGCGGCCCCCCTGGACCATGCGCGTGATGCCGGCGCAGGCCGGCGGCCCCGGGCAGTCCGCGCAGCGTTCGCCCTCGCGGCCATAGACTTTCCAGGCATGCTGGAAGTAGCCCAGCTCGCCGCTCGGCTGCACATAGTCGCGCAGGCTCGAGCCGCCCGCGGCGATGGCCTCGGTCAGGGTCGCCTTGATCTCGCGCACCAGCCGGCCCGCCCCGGCGGCGCCGACCGTGCCCGCGAGCCGGGACGGGGCGATGCCGGCACGGAACAGCGCCTCGCACACGTAGATGTTGCCCAGGCCGGCGACCACGCGCTGATCGAGCAGGGCCGCTTTGATGGGCGTGCGCCGGCCCTGCAACGCCTCCCCCAGCACCCGGGCGGTGAACGCCCGCCCGAGCGGCTCCGGCCCCAGCCCGGCCAGCAGGCGGTGCCCGTCCTCGGCGTCGGTCGGCACCAGGTCGACCGAGCCGAACCGCCGGGGATCGACGAACCCGACCTCCCACCCGTCATCGGTCTCGAGCGCCACGTGCTCGTGCGGGACCGGCTCATTGACACCCCGCTTGCGGATCAGCATGCGGCCGGACATGCCGAGATGGATCAGCACGCTGGTCCCGCCCGCAAGGCGCATCAGCATGTACTTCGCGCGGCGCCGGAACCCGAGCACGCGCGCGCCGGTCAGCTTGGCTTCGAGGCCGTCGGGGAAGGCCCAGCGCATGTCCGGCCGGCGCACCGCCGCGCGCAGGATGGTGCGCCCCTCGAGCCGGGCCGCGAGCCCGCGCATCACTGTCTCGACTTCTGGGAGTTCCGGCATGCTGCCGCTGACGTATATGCTCGCCCCATGAGCAGCAACACAGACCCGGGTTCCGAGACCGACTTCGGCTTCGCCACCGTCCCCAAGGCGGCCAAGAAGCCGATGGTGCGGGCGGTGTTCGACAGCGTCGCCGGGCGCTACGACGTCATGAACGACCTGATGTCCTTGGGCATCCACCGGTTGTGGAAGCGCGACTTCGTGGCCGGGCTGGACCCGCGGCCCGGGCGCACACTGCTGGACCTGGCGGCAGGGACGGGGGACATCAGCTTCGCCTGGCGCAGCCGGGGCGGTGGGCCGGCATACCTTACGGACATCAACGAGCAGATGCTGGCGGTGGCGCGCGAGCGTGCGGCCAAGCGCTCCGATGCCGACGTGATCACGATCATGGTGGTGGATGCGGAGGACATCCCGTTGCCGGACGGCAGCGCCGACCGGGTCAGCATCGCGTTCGGGCTGCGCAACTGCACGGACAAGCCGGCTGTGCTGCGCGAGGCGCGGCGCGTGCTGCGGCCGGGCGGGCAGTTTCATTGCCTGGAGTTCTCCCGCCTGCAGGTCGCTGCCGCCACGGCCACGTATGATGCATGGTCGTTCCAGGTGCTGCCGCGGCTGGGACAACTCGTCGCCGGCGATGCCGACAGCTACCGTTACCTGGCCGAGAGCATCCGCACCTTTCCCGACCAGGATACGCTGGCCGGGATGATGGAGCAGGCCGGGCTGAGCCGGGTGCGCTACCGCAACCTGACCGGTGGGATCGCGGCGATCCACGTGGGCTGGCGGCTTTGACGGTCCCATGAAGGTCCTGCTGATCGTGACCGGGGGCATTGCGGCCTACAAGTCGCTCGAGCTCGTCCGACTGCTGCGCAAGGGCGGCATCGCGGTGACGGCGGTCCTGACGAAGGCGGGGGCGGAGTTCGTCACGGCGCTCAGCCTGCAGGCCTTGACCGAGCAGAAGGTTTACACGGACCTGTGGTCGCTGACGGATGAGAGCGAGATGGGCCATATCCAGCTCAGCCGCGCCGCGGACCTGCTGGTGGTGGCGCCGGCCAGCGCCAACACACTGGCGAAGATGGCGGCCGGGATGGCCGATGACCTGGCGACCACCGTCCTGCTCGCGACCGACACCCCGGTGTTGGTTGCCCCGGCGATGAACGTCAGGATGTGGACCCATCCGGCGATGGTCGCGACGATGGCGACGCTCCGGGCGCGGGGTGTCCATGTCGTCGGGCCGGATGAGGGCGCGATGGCGTGCAACGAGTATGGCTTTGGACGCCTCGCCGAGCCGCCGGCGATCCTTGCGGCGATCGGCGCCTTGTTGGCGCCGCCGAGCAAGCCGCTGACCGGGCGGCATGTGCTGGTGACCTCCGGCCCGACGCACGAGCCGATCGACCCGGTGCGCTACATCGCCAACCGCAGCTCTGGCCGGCAGGGCCATGCGATCGCGGCGGCGCTGGCGGCCCGGGGCGCCCGGGTGACGCTGGTGCACGGGCCGGTCAGCGTGGCCGATCCACCCGGGGTGGATGCGGTCGCGGTCGAGACCGCGGCCGAAATGCTGGCCGCGTGCCAGGCCGCGCTGCCAGCCGATGCCGCGGTGTGTGCGGCAGCGGTCGCGGATTGGCGGGTGGAGGGGGCAGCCGGGCACAAGCTGAAGAAGCGGCCGGGCGATCCGCCGCCCGCGCTGACGCTGGTGCAGAATCCCGACATCCTCGCCACGCTGGCCGCGAGCGGGCCGGCGCGGCCCGGGCTCGTGGTCGGGTTCGCCGCCGAAACCGACGACGTCGTCGCCAGCGCGGTTGCCAAGCGGGCCCGCAAGGGTTGCGACTGGATCGTGGCCAACGACGTCCGCCCGGAGACCGGGATCATGGGCGGATCGGACAACGAGGTTGTGTTGGTGACGGCCGACTCGCAGGAGGCGTGGCCGCCGATGGACAAGAGGGACGTCGCGGAGCGGCTCGCCGACCGGATCGCTGCCGTCTTGTCGTGAATGAGCGACGGAGCGGCCAGAACCCCCGTTCCGGCCGCTCCGATCGTGCGGTCTACTTCTTGCCCTTGCCTTCTTTTGCCTTGCCCTTCGCGGCCGGGGCCGGGGCGGGATTCAGCGCATCCTTGAGCTGCTTGGCTGGCGAGAAGGACAGCTTCTTCGACGCTGCGATCTGGATCGTCTCACCGGTGGCCGGGTTGCGGCCGGTCCGCGCCTCGCGCGCAGCGACCTTGAACTTGCCGAAGCCGGGGATTGCGACCTCGTCCCCCTTCACGGCCGACTCACGCACGGCGTCGAAGATCGCTTCGACGACGCTCTTTGCTTGCTTCTTTTCCATCCCGTGCTGGGTCGCGATGTGGTCAGCCATTTCGATCACGTTCATCAAGACGCCCTTTCGTCGTTTTTCAGGAACCGCACCTAACAGGAATGCAATGCGCCTGTCACGCCGCGGTCAAGGCGGAAACGCTATTGCGCTGCGGCATCGATGGATTCCGCGGCGCAATCGTTGCGGGCGGTGGAGGGCCCATGTCGTTCGGCGGCCCGGGCGGTGTTTCAGTCCAGGCGAATCCGTTTTAGAACCGACGGCCCGCCCTTTGCCGCTGAGGAGTCTCCCTTGGACGTTCGCGCCGCCATCGCCTTCGAGGCCGGGCAACCGCTGCAGGTCGAGACCGTCCAGCTCGATGGCCCGCGCGCGGGGGAGGTGCTGGTCGAGATCAAGGCGACCGGCATCTGCCACACCGACAAGTTCACCCTGTCGGGCGAGGATCCTGAGGGGCTATTCCCCGCCATCCTCGGCCACGAAGGCGCAGGCGTGGTGCGCGAGTGCGGTCCCGGCGTGACGTCGCTGGCGCCCGGCGACCACGTGATCCCGTTGTACACGCCCGAGTGCCGCGAGTGCGACTACTGCCTGAGCCGCAAGACCAACCTGTGCCAGAAGATCCGAGTGACCCAGGGGCGGGGGGTGATGCCTGACGGCACGAGCCGGTTCAGCTACAAGGGCAAGCCCGTCCTGCACTACATGGGCTGCAGCACCTTCGCCAACTTTACCGTGCTGCCGGAGATCGCGCTGGCTAAGGTGCGGAAGGACGCGCCGTTCGAGAAGATATGCTACATCGGCTGCGGCGTGACGACGGGGGTGGGCGCGGCATTGTTCACCGCCAAGGTGGCGCCCGGCGACCGCGTCGTGGTGTTCGGGCTTGGTGGGATCGGCCTCAACGTCGTCCAGGGTGCGCGCATCGCCGGCGCCGACCAGATCGTCGGCGTCGACATCAATCCGGGCCGCGAGGCGCTCGCCCGAAGCTTTGGCATGACCGATTTCGTCAATCCCAAGCAGGTCTCGGGCGACATCGTCGCTCATCTCGTCGAACTCACCCGCGGTGGCGCCGATCATAGCTTCGAGTGCGTCGGCAATCCCACCCTGATGCGGCAGGCGCTCGAGTGCGCCCATAAGGGCTGGGGCAAGTCGACCATCATCGGCGTGGCCGGCGCCGGGCAGGAGATCAGCACCCGCCCCTTCCAGCTGGTGACCGGGCGGGTGTGGCAGGGCAGCGCATTCGGCGGCGCCCGGGGGCGGACGGACGTCCCTCGCATCGTGGACTGGTACATGGAGGGCAAGGTGAACATCGACGACCTGATCACCCACGTGCTCCCGCTGGAACGGATCAACGATGCTTTCGACCTCATGGCACGCGGTGAGAGCATCCGCAGCGTGGTGGTGTTCTGATGCCCCCTCTCCCGCTCGCGGGAGAGGGTCGGGGTGAGGGTGCGCTTGCGGGCCGCACCGCCATCGTGACGGGCGCGGCGCGCGGCATCGGCGCCGCCATCGCCCGCCTGTTCGCCGCCCACGGCGCCACCCTGGTCCTCGGCGACCTCGATGGCGCGGCGGCCCAGGCTCTGGCCCGATCGCTCGGGCCGCAGCACCAGGCGCTCCGCGCCGACGTCGCCAGCCTGGTCGATGCCGAGGCGCTCGCCGCCCTGGCGCAGTCCGCGACCGGCCGGCTCGACATCCTGGTCAACAACGCCGGCTTGGGCCTTAGCAAGCCGTTCATGGACACCACCCCCGACGACATCGAGCGGGTGATGCGGGTCAATCTCGTTGGCACGATGCTGTGCAGCCAGGCGGCGCTGCGGCGCATGCTGCCCGCCGGCTATGGCCGCATCGTCAGTATCAGCTCCATCTCGGGCCAGCGCGGGAACGTCAACCGCACCGCCTACGGCGCCAGCAAGGCCAGCATCGAGCTGATTACCCGCGTCATGACCGCCGAACTGGCCGCCCCCGGGATCACCTTCAACGCCATCGCGCCTGGCGCGGTGGAGACGGAGATGGCGGCCACCCTGCACGACCCGGCGACGCGCCGGGGCTTCGAGCAGCGCACGCCGCAGGGGCGCTATGGCAGCGTGGACGAGATCGCGGCCGCGGCCCTGTTCCTCGCCAGCGAAGCCGCCGGCTACGTCTGCGGCCATACCCTCAACGTCGACGGCGGCTTCGCCAGCGCCGGACTGATGGGCGGGCGCTGATGCCCGGTCCCCTCGCCCACCTCAAGGTACTCGACCTAACCCGCATCCTGGCCGGGCCGTGGGCGGCCCAATTGCTCGGGGATTACGGCGCCGACGTCGTCAAGATCGAACGTCCCGGCACCGGCGACGACACGCGCGGTTGGGGGCCGCCCTGGACACCGGACGCCGACGGTGAGCCGACGCGGGACGCCGCCTACTTCCTGTGCGCCAACCGCAACAAGCGCAGCGTGACCATCGACTTCACCCGGCCCGAGGGCCAGGACCTGATCCACCGCCTGGCCGCCGATAGCGACGTGCTCATCGAGAACTTCAAGGTCGGCGGGCTCAAGCCCTACCAGCTGGACTACGAGAGCCTGCATAGGGTCAACCCGCGCTTGGTCTATTGCTCGATCACCGGGTTCGGCCAAACCGGGCCGTATGCGCCGCGGGCAGGGTACGACTTCCTTATCCAGGGCATGGGTGGCCTGATGTCGCTCACCGGCCGCGCCGATGGCGAGCCCGGCGCCGGGCCGCAGAAGGTGGGCGTCGCGCTGACGGACGTACTGACAGGGCTGTATGCCACGACGGCCATCCTCGCCGCGCTCGCGCACCTTGACCGCACCGGCAAGGGCCAGCACATCGACTTGGCCTTGCTGGACGTGCAGGTCGCCGCCCTGGCCAACCAGACCCAGAACTACCTGACGACGGGGAGAGCCCCGGTCCGCATGGGCAACGCGCACCCGAGTATCGTGCCGTACCAGGATTTCCCGACGGCGGACGGCGCCATGATCGTTGCCGTCGGCAACGACAGCCAGTTCGCCCGCCTCGCCACCGCGGCCGGGGTTCCCGAATGGGCCCAGGACGCCCGCTTCGCCACCAACCAGGCCCGGGTTGCGCACCGCGACGCCTTCGTCACCGCCTTCACCCCGGTCGCGCGTACCCGCACCACCGCCGACTGGATCGCCCGGCTGGAGCAGGCCGGCGTGCCCTGTGGGCCCATCAACGACCTCGCTCAGGTCTTCGCCGACCCGCAGATCGAGGCCCGCGGCATGCGCATCGCCATGCCGCACGCGGCCGGGGCGGACATCGCCCTGGCGGCGAACCCGGTCCAGCTCAGCGCGACCCCCACCAGCTACCGCCATCCGCCGCCGCTGCTGGGTGCCGACACCCGCACCATCCTGCAGGACCGCCTGGGCCTGAGTATGGCCGAAATCGACGCCATGTCGGCCAGGGGCTTGGTCTAGCCCCGCCAACCAGGACCTACCGTGCCCGAAGGCCATACCGTCCATCGCCTCGCCAACGCCTTCAACGGCGCGCTTGCCGGCTGCGTCGTCCACGCGAGCAGTCCACAGGGACGGTTCGAGTCCGGCGCGGCCGCGCTCGATGGCCGGATCCTCGAAGCCGCCGAGGCGCATGGGAAGCAGATGTTCCTCTGCTTCTCCGGCGGCGTCTGGCTTCGCGTCCACCTCGGCCTGTATGGCATGTGGCGCTTCTTCGGCCCGGATCTGGCCGCCATCGGCCGCCGCCGCAACAACCCGGCCCCGGATGCCGGCTTCCCGCCGCCGCCCCGAGGGCTCGTCCGCCTCCGCCTCGTCACCGCGCATCACGTCGCCGACCTCAGCGGGCCGACCGCCTGCGAACTCCTCGACCAGGCCGAGAAAGGCGCCGCCGTCGCGAAGCTCGGCGAGGATCCGCTCCAGCCCGACGCCAAACCTGGCCGTGCCTACGCGAAGATCCATGCCTCGCGCAGCGCGCTCGGCCAGTTGCTCATGCGACAGGACATCGTCGCAGGCATCGGCAACATCTACCGCGCGGAAATCCTGTTCCGCGCCCGCCTGAACCCGCACGATCCAGGCCGCGACCTCACGGCCCGGCGCTGGAAGGCGCTGTGGTCCGACCTCGCCACGCTGCTCCAGGACGGCGTGCGCACCGGCCGGATCGTAACGACCGGCGCGGCCGATCGCCCGCATCCGACCGGGGCGGCGCGGCGTGGGGAGGCCAACTATGTGGCCCATCGGGCTGGGAAGCCCTGCCTCATTTGTGGCAACCCGGTGCTGGCAGAGCCGATGGCCGGGCGGACCCTGTACTGGTGCCGGACATGCCAGACAAAGTGAGCCCGGCCGATACCGAGCAAGCGGCGGTCACTTGATCGGGGCGCTGGTTTGACACTCGCCCGGGCGCGCAGGCCGAAGGATCATGGACCGGAGCAACAGCGGGGGCGCTGCCGCGCGGAACGTCAAATCGACGTCGGGTCCGGCGGGCAGGCAGAGGTCGGGGCCTAGCCCGGCGGGCGAGCCGTTCACGAGCACGGACGCCGCGCCCACCATGTCCAGAGCGAGGACCATCGTCCTGCCCTCGGCCGCGGGACGCATGACCAGGCGCGGAGACGGCGTCGCGGCGGCCACGCCCTGCTCCCCCGCCTCGAGCCAGCCGGAGACCTCGTAGATCCAGCCGGAGCCGGCGCGGCCGAAGTCGACGGTCTGTTCCGGGGCGAGGTCTGCCGCGGCCAGGGGCCGCGGGCCGGACGCCGCCGCGCGGCAGAACACCGTGTCGATCCACCAGAGGCTGCGTGCCCGGACGCAGGGGGCGGCCGGCACGACGCCCAGGGCCGACAGGCGGCTGCGCAGGTCTTCGCCGAGCGGGATGTCCGGCCCCATCGTCCATAGGCGGCCGCCGGGCGGGGTGCGCAGGCCCTGCTCCAGCCGGGCCCGCAGCACGCCGCCGGTCGCGAGTCCCGTCGGCACGATCGAATAGAACCGCGACGCCGCCGGCAGGGCGGGCACCCAATACCCGTCGGGGTGCCAGGTCATGATGTAGGCTGCGGGGGCGGCCAGGGCCGCGGGCGGCGCTGGCGCGTATGCGTCGGCCCAGGGGCGGTGCCAAAAGTCGGCAGGCCGGGTTGCGGTGACCAGGGCGGCGGTTGCGGCCAGGCAGGCCAGCTCGCGCCGGCGTGGGCCCGGCAGGCGCGCGACGGCGTCGATCGCCCCGATCGCGGCAAGCATCTCAAGCCCGACGGCATAGCGTTCGATCGCGAACACGCCGAGCCATGCCAGCGCCGAACCCCACAGGAATGGCAGCATCCGGCCCGCGCTGCGCCAGGTGAGGACGACCAGCGGCAGCCCAAGCAGCAGCCGCGGGTCGGCGAAGGGCAGTTCGGCGGTGGGATGCTCGCCCAACGCGATCCTGAGCGGATAGGCGAGGGCGTCGAGCAGGCCGGCTGGCAGGAACCGCTGATCAGCGAAGTCGCTCGCCATGGCAGAGGGTGACCGAAACCAGGTGTTCATCAGCGGGAACACGGGGTTGCCGAATGCCGTCCAGAGATAAGCGGCCCAGGCGCCGCCCGTGACGGCGATGCCCGCCACGAACCCCGCCGCTGACAAGCCGGCCGCCTCGGCGGCGCCGCGCCAGGTGCGCGCCGGCCAGAGCGCGGCGGCGATGAGCCCCACGGCGTAGAGCCCGTTGGTGAGCTTCAACCCGGCGGCCGCACCGACGAGCATGCCGGCCCACAGAAAGGGCGCGCGCCGTGCCGCGTCCGCATGCAGCAACAGCAGCAGCCCGCCCAGGACCAGCGGCAGGACGAGCAGGTCGGCGAAGCTGGTGCCGATCTCCGACAGCACCATCGCCGAGGTGCAGCCCGCCATCGTCGCCATCGCGCGCAGGGCCGGATTGCCGGCCAGGCCAGCGAGCCTTCCCGTGATGGCCCAGGCGACCGGGGCGACGGTTGCCTGCAACGCCGCCAGGACCATGGCGGCCGAAAACGGCGACAATGTGCGGCGCAGCAGGTATTGCGGCACGTAGGGCAGGGGGTTGAGGTAGGCCTGGAACCCTCCGGGCCCGACGTCGAGCGGGTAGCGCCCGTTCAGCAATGCGTGGGCGGCATAGGCGTGGTAGTTCTGCAGGTCCCAGTTCGCGTCCTGCCCGGCCCAAGCGGCCACCGCTGCGAACCCCGCTACGCCAATGAGGTAGACCAGGCCGAGCGCGGCCCAGCCCGGCACTACCGCGATCTCTCCCCTGCCCGCACCGCGGCAGGAAGCCGGTTCTGCCGCGGCGACAGAGGGCAGATGTATCGTGCCGAGTAGGCGCAGGACGGGTTATAGGCGAAGTTGAAGTCGAGTACCGTCCGGCCATCGGGCGCCGCGCCCAGATCGGCGCTTTTGATGGTGTCGAGCAGATAGCGGCCGCCGCCATATGTGTCCTGCCCGCTCGTCGCGTCCGAGAACGGAAGAAAGACGCCGCCGCAGTAGCCCTGCATCCAATACACGGTCAGTTCGCCGCCGAGCGCCTGCTGCAGGCCGATGGTTCGGGCGAAAGGCCGCAGGCACACGTCGCCGTCGCTTCCGGCCGGCACGGCCAAGTCGTCGCCTCCGGCTGGCTCGAGGCGGACCAGGAAGCGGAGCGCCGGGTCGTAGTCGAAGAACGGCAGGACCGTGAAAGCGGCCGGGTCGTCCAGCGGGGTTTGCGGATGGGTGCGGTAGAGCCGGTCGCGCCCGGCGCGCCAGTGCCGCCAGGCGTCCGCCGGGTCGGCCGCGGCGCGCACCTGCGCATACAGGACCGTCACCTGGCGCCGCCAGTCCCACAAGGTCTCGTAATCCATGCGCCCCTCCGGCCGCTCGGCTATGCCTGGTTGAGCGCGATCAGGCCGCGCCGGATCGCCCGGCCGCGTTCGATCTTGTCCTCGATGTAGGCACCATCGCCCCAGCGCACCGCCCGCGCCATCGCCTGCGCGTCCTCGGTGAAGCGGGCCAGCATCTCGAGCAGAGCTTCGCGGTTGTTGAGGAAGACGTCGCGCCACATGACCGGGTCGCTCGCGGCGATGCGGGTGAAGTCGCGGAAGCCGGCAGCGGCGAACTTGAGCACCTCCGAGCGCGACGCCTCCTGCGTCCCCGCCTCCTGCGTACCCTCGGCATCGAGGTCGTCGGCAGTGCCGCAGATGGTGAAAGCGAGGAGGTGCGGGAGGTGGCTGACGATCGCCACCACCCGGTCATGGTGCACGGGCTCCATCAGCTCGATCATGCTGCCGCAGCGGCGCCACAGCTCCGCGACCGTCTCCACTGCGGCCGGGTCGCCGCCCGGCAGTGGGGTGATCAGGGTCCAACGACCCTCGAACAGGGTCGTGAAGCCGGCGTCCGGGCCCGAGTACTCGGTGCCGGCCATGGGATGTGCGGGCACGAAATGGACCCCGGGCGGCACCAGCGGTCCAACGTCGCGGATGACGGAGACCTTCGTGCTGCCGACGTCGGTCAAGATGCATCCTGGCTGCAGATGGGGCGCGATGGCGGCCGCGATCTCGGCGTAGGCGCCCACCGGCGCGCAGAGCATCACCCCGTCGGCGCCGCGCACAGCGTCGGCCGGGTCGAGCGTGACGCGGTCGGCGATGCCGAGCTCCACGACCCGGTCGAGCGTGCGTTGCGTCCGGGCGTTCACCACGAGTTCGCCGGCGATGTCGTCCCGCTGCCGGGCGATGCGCGCGACGGAGCTGCCGATCAGGCCGACCCCGATCAGCGCCAAACGGTCGAACAGCCGCCTACCCATTCCCGGTCAGCACCTCCGCGACCAGACGGCACTCCTCCTCCGTCCCGATCGAGATGCGCAGGCACTGCGGCAACTCGTACGATCCCATGCGCCGGATGACGACACCGCGCGCCTTCAGCCGCGCATCCGCAGCCGCGGCGCCGGCTTCGTCACCGTAATCGGCCAGCAGGAAATTGCCCTCGCTCGGCCAGACCTTGACCCCCGCCGCCTCCAGCCGGTCCTTCAACCAGGCCCGCCACCGCGTGTTGTGCGCCCGGCCCGCCTCGACCCAGCCCGGCTCGGCCAGCGCCGCGATCGCGGCCGCCTGTCCGGCCAGGCTCACGTTGAACGGCGCCCGCACGCGGTTGAGTACGTCGACCACGGCGGGCGGTGCGTAGCACCAGCCGACGCGGGCGCCGCCCAGCCCGAAGATCTTGCTGAACGTCCGCGTCATCACCGTGTTGTCGCCGGCGTCGACCAGCTCGATGCCCGGCTCGTAGTCCGCCCGCTCCACGTATTCGCAATAGGCCGCGTCCAGCACCAGCAGCACGTCCGGCGGCAGGCCGGCGCGGAGCCGCGCGACCTCGGACGCGGGCAGCATGCTGCCTGTCGGGTTGTTGGGGTTCGCCAGGAACACGAGCCGCGTCGCCGGCGCCACCGCCGCCAGTATCGCGTCCACGTCCGCCGTCAGGTTCCGCTCCGGCGCCTTCACGATCCGGCAGCCGGCATAGGTGCCGGCGACCTTGTAGATGCTGAAGCCGTGCCGGCTCATGACCAGCTCGGTCCCGGGGCCGCCATAGGCGAGGCAGAGCTGATAGATGATGTCGTCGGAGCCGGCACCGCAGACGATGCGCGCCGGGTCGAGCCCGAACGTCTTGCCGATCGCCTGCCGCAGCCCCAGCGCGCTGCCATCGGGGTAGCGGTGCTGCTCGGCCGCCAGCGCCTCGATCGCGGCGACCGCGCCGGGCGGGACGCCGAACGCACCCTCGTTGGACGACAGCTTCACCGTGCGGTTCTGGCCGGCCACCGTGCTCTCGCCGCCCACGTAGGGCTCGATCGCGAGCACCTCCGCGCGGGGCCGCGGGCTCATGCTTCTCCCCCCTGGCCAGACGGCCCGCCGGGGATCGGGACTGCATAGGCGCCAAGCACCACCGGCGGGCGCAGCACGCTGCGCAACTGCCGCAACCGCACGTCTGCGTCCGTGACGAAGCCCTCCACGTCGACCAGCGCATGCGCGACATCGCTGCCGACGTCACGCCGCACGATCACCGGCCCGGTCACGAACCCGGCTGCCGAAAGATCGGTGCCCAGCCGAGCCCGGCTCGTCTCCAGCGCGAGTTCGAGCCCGATCAGCGAGCGATCCATCCCGCTTTCGTCGGGCGGCGCCGCGCTCACGACCAGGGCCTGGACCCGCGGTGCCCCTTCGGGCCGCGCCGTCCAGAACGGCAGGCGCGCGACCACGTGGATGCGCGGGTCGTCGTGGTGCAGCAGCGCCATCCACCAGGCGTCGCGGCGGCCTTCGTCCTCACGCGGGAGGGGCAGGACGGCGGCGACGGCCAGGCCTCCGCTCACCTCGCGGATGGACTGCGCGGGACTGGCATAGGAGCGCAGCGGCGTCAGCGCGCCGAAATGCTCGCGCGCAGCAGCGACATAGGGGCCATCGGCGACCGCGTCGCTGACCGCGATCCGCACGGGGCGTTGCAGTGAGGTCATGGCGCCGATCAGCTCGCGCCAGAGGCGGACGACGCCCCCGGGGGGGAACGCGCCGTGGTGACGTCCGAGCAACCGCCGGATGATCGACGCCTCGCGGCCCGCGCGAAGCGGCACGGCCCCCTTGACGCCCAGCGCGCCGACGCGCTGCACCACCACGGCCCGCTCGATCAGGAGGTCGTGCAGAGTATCGTCCAGCCGGTCGAGCTCCGCCCGGAGGGCAGCCAGCTCGCCGTGCGGCGTGGCCGCAGGACTGCCGGGTGCTGCCGAGGGCATGGCCAGCGCCGGCGATTGGGGCAGGACGGACGGCATCGGCGGACGATCGCTCCACACGGCGGATTCCGGTCAATAACCGATCCCCCCCGGACTGCCTACCACTTCGGTTGCGCATCATAGCTGCCCCGCGGCGTGCCCGACCCGTGCACTTCGGCCTGCGTTGCACTATGTCTCGGCATCGATGGATACCTCGGCCCCCCTTACCCGCGTTCACCAGGCGATCACCTTCGACGAGCCGTTCGCGCTCGAGAACGGCGCCGTCTTGCCCGGCATCACCGTCGCCTACACGACGGCCGGCACGCTCAATGCGGCGCGCGAGAATGCGATCCTGGTCTGTCATGCACTGACCGGCGACCAGTATGTGGCCGAGCCGCATCCGTTCAGCGGCAAGCCCGGCTGGTGGAACCAGGTGGTCGGGCCTGGGCGCCCGATCGACACCGACCGGTTCTTCGTGATCTGCGCCAACGTCCTGGGCGGCTGCATGGGCAGCACCGGGCCCCGCGATGCCGGTCCGTCCGGGACGCAGTGGGGCATCGAGTTCCCGGCCGTCACGATCCGAGATATGGTGCGGGCGCAGAAGCGTCTGATCGACCGGCTCGGCATCACCCGGCTATTCGCGGCCGTGGGCGGCTCGATGGGCGGAATGCAGGTGCTGGAGTGGGCGGCGGCGTTTCCGCAGGCCGTGTTCGCAGCCGTGCCGATCGCCACGGCCTCGTTCCATTCGGCGCAGAATATCGCCTTCCATGAAGTCGGGCGGCAGGCGATCTTTGCCGATCCGGACTTCAATGCGGGGTACTACTGGCGCGATGGCCGCGTCCCGGCCCGCGGCCTGGCGGTGGCGCGGATGGCGGCGCACATCACGTATCTGAGCGAGCAGGCGCTGACGCGGAAGTTCGGCCGGCGTATCCGGCAGGCAGGCGAGCGGCCGGGCAACGCGCTGGACGTCACGCTGTTCGGCGACATGTTCGAAGTCGAGTCCTATTTGCGTCACCAGGGCAGCACGTTCGTGACCCGGTTCGACGCGAATTCCTACCTGACGATCACCAGGGCGATGGACCTGTTCGATCTGGCGGCCGATCACGGCGGCGACCTGTCGAGCGCCTTCCTCGGGTCGCCGACCCGGTTTTGCGTGATCAGCTTCGACAGCGACTGGCTGTTCCCGACGGCCCAGTCGCGGACGATCGCCCGGGCGTTGAACCGCGCCGGGGCCAATGCCAGCTTCGTCGAGATCGCGTCCGACAAGGGGCACGACGCGTTCCTGCTCGATGAGCCCGACATGCACCGCACGCTGAGCGGCTTCCTGAACGGGTGCGCCGAACATGCCGGGCTGGTCTGAACGGCCGCGGTCGGACCGATGAGATTGCAGCCCCGTCCCGTAAGGAACATCCGCAGCGACCATGCGCTAATCGCGCAGATGATCCGCCCGCGCAGCCGGGTGCTCGACATCGGCAGCGGGGACGGAACGCTGATCGAGCATCTGTTCCGCACCCAGGGCTGCGACGCGCGCGGGATCGAGATCGACATGGCCGAGGTGACGCGTGCGGTCGCGCATGGGCTTCCGGTGATGCACGGCGATGCCGACACCGACCTGGCGCATTATCCGGACGGGTTGTTCGACTACGTCGTGCTGTCGCGGACGCTGCAGGCGGTCGAGCAGCCGCGCGAGGTGTTGCGGCAGATGCTGCGGATCGGCACGCGGGCGCTGCTGAGCTTTCCGAACTTCGGACATTGGCGGGTGCGCTGGCAATTGCTGTGGTCGGGCCGGATGCCGATGACGCCGACCTGGTCGACGCCCTGGTTCCAGACGCCCAACATCCACCCATGCACGATCCAGGACTTCTTCGACCTGTGCGCGCAGGAGGGGTATGAGGTCGAGCAGTGGCTGGCGACCGACGATGCTGGCCGCCGTGCGCCCTGGCGCCGCTTCCGCGGACTGGCAAATTTGTTCGGCGAGCAGGCGTTGTTCCTGCTGAAGAAGGTCTGACCGTCTGCCGATGCGACGTCCGCGCTGACGGTGTCTCGCCCACGCAGGTGCAACATCACATCCGCGTGGCCGCCGGCAAATTGCAGCCGAACGCTCTGGAACGATCGTTCGCTCTTGGCGTAAGCAAGTCCGGGCAGACCTATACCGGTCTGCATTGCGGGACGTGATGAATGGACGGAGATCTCCAGCCGCGCTTCCGACGCGTGACCGGATCGGCGCGCGCGGCGGAATGGGGGTATTCGACCGCGATCCCGGCCGATTTCGGCCACCCGCAGACCGTCGTGCCCCGCACCGCCCCGGCCGACGCACCCGTCGAGGCGCGGCACAAGGATGCGCCGACCAAGGACCGGCAGGACAAGCCGGACGACAAGAAGACCGATGATCCGGGCAAGGCGCCCAAGAAGGACGGCGAGGACAAGCAGGGCGACAAGGCGGACGCAAAGCCGCCGATGCCGCGCTGGAAGAAGGCCCTGTATTGGATCGTCGGCCTGGTCGTCGTGGCGCTCCTGGTCATCGCCGGAACGCTGTACTACCTGCACGCACGACACTACGAGACAACGGATGACGCGTTCGTCGACGGCTACATGTCGCAGGTCTCCGCCCAGGTCGCGGCCAAGGTCACGCATCTGGCGATCCAGGACAACCAGCGCGTGACCGCGGGCGCTACCCTGTTGCAGCTCGATCCGCGCGACTACCAAGTGAAGCTCGACCAGGCGGAAGCGCAGCGCAACCAGGCCAACGCGCAACTGCTGCAGGCGCAGGCGGGCCTGTTGCAGCAACAGGCGAACGTGGACCAGGCCGAGGCCAACGTGCGGGTCGCGCTCGCCGATCTCGGCCAGCAGCAGACCGACCTCAACCGCTATCGCGCGATCGATCCGAAGGCGATCAGCCGGCAGCAGCTCGACACCAGCTCCGCCCAGACCAAGTCCGCCAGCGCCCGGGTCGACGCCAATCGGCAGGCGGTCGAGGCCGCCCGGGCGCAGCTCGAGAGCCAGAAGGCGCAGATCGAGGCGGCGGCAGCGAACCTCAAGGCCTCCGACGTCGCGGTGGCCAACGCCAAGCTGCAGCTGAGCTACACGACGGTCACGGCGCCCGACAATGGCCGCATCACGCGCCGGACGGTGGACGTCGGCAACTACGTCAACCCCGGCCAGTCGCTTCTTGCCGTCGTGCCCGAACAGTTCTGGATCACGGCGAACTACAAGGAGACGCAGCTCGCGGACATGAAGCCGGGGCAGCCCGTGACCATCAGCGTGGACGCCTGCCCGGGCCACGACTTCCCGGGCCATGTGGATAGCTTCCAGTCAGGCACCGGCGCCGTGTTCAGCTCGCTGCCGGCCGAGAACGCCACGGGGAATTACGTGAAGGTCGTGCAACGCGTGCCGGTGAAGGTCACGTTCGACAGGCAGCCGCCCGAAGACGAGTGCCGGCTGTATCCCGGCCTTTCTGTCAGCCCTCGCGTCACCGTTCGCTAAGCACTCCCGTGGCCGAACCCAATCCCGACCTGCCGCGGTCCGCCGCCGGGCCGAACTCGCCTTGGCTGATCGCCGTGATCGTCTCGATCGCGACGTTCATGGAGGTGCTGGACACGACGATCGCCAACGTCTCGCTGCGGTATATCGCTGGGTCGCTCGCGGCCGGGCAGGACGAGAGCACGTATATCATCACCAGCTATCTGGTGAGCAACGCGATCATCCTGCCGATCAGCGGGTGGCTCAGCAACGTGATCGGGCGGAAGCGGTTCTACATGGGCTGCGTGGCGCTGTTCACCGTCAGCTCGGTCCTGTGCGCGTTCTCGACCTCGCTTTACGAGATGCTGTTCTTCCGGGTGCTGCAGGGCATCGGCGGCGGCGGGCTTGCGCCGACCGAGCAGTCGATCTTTGCGGACAGCTTCACGCCAAAGCAGCGGGCGCTGGCATTCTCGCTGTATGGGTTCACGGTCGTCACCGCGCCGGCGATCGGGCCGGTGCTGGGCGGCTGGCTGACGGATAGCTTCTCCTGGCATTGGGTGTTCCTGATCAACCTGCCGGTGGGTCTGCTGTCGCTGACGCTGACGTGGCTGTTCGTCTACGACTCGCCAGTCGTGCAGCAGGAGCGACGGGACCGCATCGCCCGGGGCATCAAGGTCGACTACGTGGGTTTCCTCCTGGTCGTGGTCGGGTTCGGCGCGCTCCAGGTCGTGCTCGACCGGTTCGAGCGCAATGACGGGTTCGACTCCGGATTCATCACCGGCTTCACGATCGCCAGCGTCGCTGCGCTGGCCGGGCTTGTGGTGTGGGAGCTGATCCATCCCCAGCCCGTCGTGAACCTTCGCCTGCTGAAGAACCCGGCCTTCGCGATCAGCAACATCGTCATGTTCGCGTTCGGCTTCATCATCGTCAGCACGACGCAGCTATTGCCGCAGCTGACGCAGGAGCTGCTCGGCTACAACGCGCAGACGGCGGGGCTGACGCTTGGCGTCGGCGGCATCATCACCGTGTTCATCATGCCGATCTCGGGGCTCATCACCGGACGGTTGATCCAACCGAAATGGCTCGTGCTGTCGGCGATGTTCGGCATCAGCGGGGCGCTGCACTACGCATCGAGCCTCGACCTCACAGCGTCGTTCTGGGCCATCTCGGCGTCCCGTATCCTGCAGGTGATCTGGCTGCCGCTGGTGTTCATCCCGCTTTCGGCGGTGCAGTTCACCGGGGTGCCGCCGAGCCAGAACAACGACGCGTCGGCGATCATCAACCTGATGCGCAACCTGGGCGGCAGCTTCGGCGTGTCGATCGTGACGACCGAGCTGGCGTGGCGGTCGCAGTTCCACCACGCCCGGCTGGCCGAGCACGTGACGCCATACAACGGCTATGGATTCGGCTCCAACCTGTCGGCGATCAGCAGCGCCGTGACCCGGCAGGCCAGCATCCTCAGCTACCTCGACGTGTTCACCATCCTGTCGTTCATCACGCTCGCCTGCGTGCCGTTCGTCCTGTTCCTGCCCAACATCAAGAAAGGCGCCCCTGCCGGTGGCCATTGACGACACCTGGGGCGGAGGTCCGAGCCGCCGGATCACGCTTTGCCTCCCGGTCGCGCTGGCCTGCGTTGCGCTGTCAGGCTGCACGTTCGGCCCGGACTTCGAGAGCCCTAGCCCGTGGTCGCCGGTATCCTGGTTCAGCCGGCGGCCGCAGCCGCCGAAGCTCGCGAGCCTGCCCGTCGCCGAGCCGGTCGATCCCGACTGGTGGACCATCCTGAACGACCCGGCGCTGACCGCGCTGATGCGCCGCGTGGCGACCAGCAACCTCGATGTCCGGACAGCGGACGTCCGGCTGGCGGAGTCGCGTGCGCAGCGGGGCATCACGGCCGCCGACCAGTTCCCGCGGCTGAACGGCAATGCCTCATACACCCGCGAGTATATCAGCCCCCGTGGCGTCGTCGGCCTGATCGGCGGCGGCGCGTCCAGCAGCAACGGCGCCGGCGGTTCGACACAGACCAGCAGCAACGGCCTGGGCGGAACCCAGGGCGGCATCCCATCCGGCGCGTCCGGCGGCGGCGGGAGCGGCGGCGGCCGGGGCATCCCGTCGTTCAACTTGTTCCAGTACGGGTTCGACTCGAGCTATGAGCTCGACCTCTGGGGCCGGGTGCGCCGCGAGGTCGAGAGCGCCGATGCGAGCCTCGACGCATCGGCGGACGCGCGCCGGCAGACGCTCGTCACGAGCCTGGCCGAGCTGGCGCGCGACTACGTGCAGCTGCGCGGCACGCAGGAGACGCTCCGCATCACCCGCGAGAACCTCGCCAGCGCCGAGCAGAGCGCGCATCTGAGCGAGGAACGCTTCCGCGGCGGGCTCGCGACCGACCTCGACGTCGCCAATGCGCGCGCGCAGGTCGAGAACACGGCCGCGCAGATCCCGCAGCAGGAGCAGCAGCAGGAGCAGGACATCAACGCCATCTCGCTCCTGCTCGGCGAGCCGCCGGGCGCGCTCTCGGCCGAGCTGCTGCCGCCCCGGCCGGTGCCGCCGGTGCCGCCCTCGGTCCCGGTGGGGGTGCCGTCCGAGCTGGTGCGGCGGCGGCCGGACATCCGCCAGGCAGAGGCCCAGCTCCATGCCGCGACCGCCGACATCGGCGAGGCAGAGGCCGAATTCTTTCCCAAGATCACGCTCTCGGGCAGCATCGCGATCCAGGCGGTGCGGTTCAAGGACCTGGGCAATTTCGGCGCCCGCACGTTCGGCATCGGACCGAGCCTGACGGTGCCGATCTTCGATGGCGGCCGCCTCCGCCGAACGCTCGAGCTGCGCCAGGCACAGCAGCAGGAAGCGGCCATCAAGTATCAGCAGACGGTGTTGTCGGCGTTCCACGACGTCGATAACGCGCTGATCGCATACCGTGCGGAGCAACAACGGCACGAGCGGCTCGCCGCCCAGGTGGTCCAGGCGCGGCAGGCGCTGAACCTGTCGCAGCAGCGCTTCCGCCAGGGCGTGTCCGACTTCCTCGAAGTGCTGACCGCACAGCGCACCGCGCTCAGCGCCGACCAGCAGCTCGCCGACAGCACGACCACGATCAGCACCAACCTCGTGCAGCTCTACAAGGCGCTCGGCGGCGGCTGGCAGAACTTTCCGCTCGCCCAGAACTGACCCGACAGGCTGCCCACCCTGACCCAGCGACGAAGGGATCCACACATCCGAGTTGTGCGAGAATTGACGCACAAACCCCGCCATGGTCCCGTCCACCTATGGTCGCGACTCCGAACATCCTGCTGATCGCGTCCCCGCTCGAGGACGAGTACGTGGCCCGAATCCGCGCCTTGGCCCCGGAGCACCTGCAGGTGCTGCACGACCGCAGCCTGCTGCCGGCCCCTCGCTTCCCCGGCGACCACAAGGGTGGGCCGTTCCAGCGCACCCCGCAGCAGCAGGCGCGCTGGCAGGCCATGCTGACGCGCGCGAATATCCTGTTCGACCTGCCCGACCCGGCCGACCTGCCGTTCCTGTCTCGGCTGGCCTGGGTCCAGACCACGAGCACGGGCGTCGGGCCGGCGATCGCCCGGCTGGGCCTCGATCGCTCCGGGGTGCTGGTGACGACTGCGCGCGGGGTGCATGCCGGACCATTGGCGGAATGGGTGTTCATGGCGATCCTGAGCCACCTCCGCGGGCTCGACCACTTGAAGGCCGAGCAGGCCTATCGACGGTGGGAACGCCATTCCGGCGAGGATTTGGCCGGGCGCACCCTGGTGCTGATCGGCGCCGGCGACCTGGCCCGCGGCTGCGCCCGGGTCGCCCGCGCGTTCGACATGCGCGTGGTGGCGGTCGCGCGTGAGCCGGCCCGCTCCCGCGCGCACGCCGCCTTGTTCGACGCCATCATTCCGGCCGGCGAGCTGCACGTCGCACTCGGCATGGCCGACATCCTGGTGATGACGGCGCCGCATACGCCGCAGACCGAGGGCATGATGGATGAGGCGGCCTTCGCCGCGCTCAAGCCAGGGGCGATCTTCATCAACATCGGCCGTGGCCAGACCGTCGACCACGCCGCACTCATCCATGCGCTGGCGACGGGGCAGGTGGGGTTCGCTGCCTTGGACGTCACCGATCCGGAGCCGCTGCCGCCCGCTCACCCGCTCTGGAGCCTGCCCAATGTGCTCATCAGCCCGCACTCGGCCAGCACGGTACGCCGCGAGAACGGCCGGATCACGCAGATCTTTACGCACAACCTGACGTGCTGGATCGAGGGCCGCCGGCAGGACATGCGGAACATCCTCGACACCCGCTTGATGTATTAGGGCGATGCCCGATCGGCCGGCCGGAGCACCGGAGCGGTGGGCGCGGGGCGGGCCGACCGGACCAGCCGGCGCAGCAGGATCCGCGCGCGCCGCCGCACGTAGCGGAAGCGTTCCTCGGCCAGCACCGGCAGTTCGCGGCGCAATTGGGCAGAAACCGCCCGGCTCTGCTGGCGGACCAGCACGACCGCGCGCAGGTGGTCATAGATTTCGGCGCTGAGGTTGGGATCCGGCTCCGTCCCGGGCGCGTGTGCGTCCGCCAGCGCCTGGGATTGCGCGATCAGGGCGCGGACGCGGCTATAAAGCTCGATCACCTCGACCGCGGTGCGGACGGAGAACAGGCCGATGTTGCCCGAGTTGAAGCCGAACACGTTCAGGTCCGCGGTGCTCAGGCGCAGGCGCGGCAGCCGGGCTGCGCGCGTCTCGGCCGGCTCGTCGCCAAGCACGCCGTGATATTGGCGAAACACCCGCTGCAGCGACTTGATCTCGGAGAGGATCGCCAGGCCATACGTGCGGCGTGCGCGGTCGCGCTGGCGGCGGAAGTTCAGCACGGTGCTGACATAGCCCGTGACGACGCTGACTGCGGCCGAAAGCCCGATCGTGATCGGCGAGACGTCGTTCAGCATGCCCCCGCTCATGACGCGGCCGGAGGGTTGGTGCGGCTCATCCTGCTTGTCCGGTTGCCATGCCGGAGCCTATCGCGCCCTGCCGCACGCTGGAATGACGTCGTGACATCATTGGCACGCCGAAGCAGGGGTTGACCGGCGGCATGACGCCCGGGGACCCCCGCCCGTGAACAGCTCGCGCGCTCGGCCGGCTTGGCGCGGGAGGTGGGTGGCGCTGGCCTTTGTAGCCGCGTTGGCCGTGCTGGCCGGCGTGCTGTCGGCCGTGCGGGTGCGGACGGACATGGCGGCGTTCTTGCCGGAGGGCCGCACGGCAGCGGCGCGGATGGTGCTGGACCAAGCCCGGAGCGGCATGGGAACAGGGGTTCTGCTGATCGGTGTCGAAGGAGCCGACACGGCGGCTTTGGCGCGCATCTCGGTGGCAATGGTGGCGCCGCTGCAGGCGTCAGGGCTGTTCGAGGTGGTCGCGGGTGGACCAGGGACGGGGGCTGAGCAGGCGTTCCTGTTCGAGCACCGATATGTCCTGAGCCCGGGGGTGACGGCGGACGCGTTCTCGGAGGCTGCTCTGCGGGCGGGGATGGAGGGGGTGCTGCGGCAGCTCCGGGGGTCGGCGGCGCCGCTGGCGGTCGAGTATGGCTTGGCGGACCCGAGCGGGGCGTTCCTGGCGCTGTTGCGGCAGTGGGGCCCGGCGCCGGTGCGGACGGTCGCGGGGGCATGGGTCTCGCCGGACGGAACACGGGCGCTGCTGCTGGCGCGGACGCGGGCGGGAGGGATGGACGTGCCGGCGCAGGAGGCGGCGCTGGCGGCGATCGAGGCGGCGTTCCGAGCGGCCGACGTGGGGACGGGCCTTGCAGCGGCGCGGCTGCTGGTGGCGGGGCCCGGGGCGTTCGCGCGGGATGCGGCGCGCGCGATCCGCGCCGACGTGGAGCGGATCTCCGTGCTGTCGACCCTGCTGGTTGTGGCGCTGCTGTGGTGGCGGTTCCGGTCGCCGCTGGTGCTGGCGGCGATCGCGGCCCCGGTCGTGCTGAGCGTGGCGGTGGCGGCGTCGGTGGTCCAGGCCGTGTTCGGCAGCGTTCACGGCGTGGCGTTGGGGTTCGGGGCGACGATGCTGGGCGTTTCGGTCGACTATCCGGTGCTGATGATCGGGCACCGGAAACGGGGTGAGGCGGCGCAAGCGACACGGGCGCGGATCGGGCGGGCGTTCGTGCTGGCGGTGGCGTGCGCGGTGCTGGGCTTGCTGGCGATGGTCGCGTCCGGGTTCCCGGGGCTGGTGCAGCTGGGGGTGTTCGCCGGGGCCGGGTTGGCGAGTTGTGCCGTGCTGACCTGGGCGGTGCTGCCACGGCTGATCGTGCTGGCGGACCTGGCGCCGGTCGCGGCGGGTGACCCGGCATGGCTGCGACGGGTGGAGGGTTGGCGGCGCTGGCGGGCGTGGGGGTTGGCGCCGGTGGTCGCGGCGGCCGGGCTGCTGGCCCTGCACGGGGTGGCGTGGGAGGGGGATCTGCAGGCGCTGAGCCCGGTGCCGGCGGCGTCCGTGGCGCTGGACCGCGAGATGCGCGGGCAGTTGGGGGTGGGCGAGGCCGGGCAGGTCGTACTGGTGCCTGGCGTGGATGAGCAGGCGGTGCTGGAGGCGGAGGAGGCGCTGCTGCCGGCGCTGGACCAGCTGCAGGCGGGGGGAGCGCTGCGCGGGTTCGAGGCGGCCGCGCGGGTGCTGCCGAGCGTGCGGGTGCAGAAGACACGGCAGGCGGCGTTGCCGGGGCACGATGATCTGGCGCAGCGGGTCGCCGCCGCGCAGGCCGGGTTGCCGTTCAAGCCGCAGGCGTTCGGGCCGTTCGTGGCGGCGGTGGCGGCGGCGCGGGAGGCGGCTCCGCTGCGACCGGAGGACTTGGCCGGGTCGTTGCTCGGGGCGCGGCTGTCGCCGTTGCTGGTGCGGCGCGGGAGGGGTTGGGTTGGCACCGTCGTGCTGCAGGGTGTCGTCGATCCGGTGCGGGTGGCGGACGGGATCGCATCGGCTGCGGGGGCGACGGGGGCCGCGTTCGTCGACCTGCGGGCGGAGTTGGGCGCTGTATTGGCGGAGTACACCGGTCGGGGGTGGGCGTGGCTGGGCGTGAGCCTGGCTTTGGTCCTGGCCGTGCTCGCGTGGGGATTGCGCGATGCCCGGGTCTTCCGCGTGCTCGGGTCGCTGGCGGCGGCGGTGCTGGTGACGGTCGCGGGGCTGAGCGCCGCGGGGGTGCGGCTGTCGCTGATCCACCTGGTCGCGCTGCAACTGGTCGTCGGCGTGGGGCTGGATTACGCGCTGTTCTTCGCGCGCCGGCAGCTCGATGCCGAGGAGCGGGCGCGCACGCTGCGAACGCTGGTCACCTGCAACGGGATGACTTTGCTGACGTTCGGTCTGCTCGCGGGTTGTCAGACGCCGCTTCTGCGCGACATCGGGGTAACGGTCGCGGTGGGCGCGCTGCTCGCGATGGGATTTGCGTTCCTGTTCGCGGGCGAGCTGATCGAGGAGTCCTGAGGAACGAGATGGCGCTGGTTCTGACGGCAATGACGGCGGTGAGCGCGCTCGGCGTTGGGGCGGCGGCGCACCGGCGGGCGCTGCTGGCGGAGGCGGGCGGACTGCGGCCGAACGACTTCGACCCGGCCGTGGGCGGATGGATCGGGCGGGTGGATGGCGTGGAGGCGCATGCGCTGCCGGCGCGCATGGCGAACTACGACTGCCGCAACAACCGCTTGGCAGACATGGCGCTGCAGGCCGACGAGTTCGACGCGGCGGTGGCCGCGGCAGTCGCGCGGTACGGGGCGGGACGGATCGCGCTGGTGCTGGGGACGAGCACGAGCGGGGTGAACGCGGCCGAGGAGGCCTACCGCAAGCGGGGCGGCGACGGCGCACTGCCGAGCGGCTTCGACTACGCGCACACGCAGGACCTGTATTCGGTGGCCGGGTTCGTGCGGATGGCGCTGGGGCTGGGGGGGCCGGCGCTGGTGGTGTCGACGGCGTGCGCGAGCAGTTCGCGCTGCTTCATGGATGCGGCGCAGCTGATCCAGGCGGGCGTATGCGACGCGGCGGTGGTGGGCGGGGCGGACAGCCTGTGCCGGATGACGCTGCATGGGTTCGCCTCGTTGGAACTGTTGTCTCCGACGGCGACGCGGCCGTGTGCCGCCGACCGGAGCGGCATCTCGATCGGCGAGGCGGCGGGGTTCGCGCTGCTGGAACCGGCCGGCGAAGGGTTCGCGCTGCTCGGCGGGGGCGCCAGCAGCGACGGGTATCATATGTCGAGCCCGCATCCGGAGGGTGCTGGGGCAATCGCCGCGATGCGGCAAGCGCTGGCCGCGGCTGGGCTCGAGCCGGGGGACGTGGACTGGGTGAAGCTGCATGGCACCGGGACGCGAGCCAACGACGCGATGGAGGACCGGGCTGTGTGCGACGTGTTCGGGGACGCCACCGGGTGCAGCAGCACGAAGGGCTGGACGGGTCACACGCTGGGGGCATGCGGGATCCTGGAAGCCCTGGTGGTGCGGGAGTGCATGGCCGAAGGCGTGGTGCCCGGGTGCTTGGGGGTGGATGTGGCCGACCCTGCGTTCCGGTCGGACGTGGTGGTGGCGGAGCGGCGGCAGAGCGTGCGGCGGGTGCTGTGCAACGCGTTCGGGTTCGGCGGGATCAACTGCTCGCTGGTGTTCGGGATGGTGGGGTGAGGTTCGATCGAGCCGTAATCACCCCCGGCCCTTCCCTGGAAGGGAGGGGAGACGGGGTGTTGCGAGCGTCGGTACTGGGCGTGTCGGTGTGGGGGCCAGGATTGGAGGGATGGGCGGCGAGCCGGGCGGTCTTGGCCGGGTGTGCGGCCTATGTGGCGCAGGAGAGCGTGGTGCCGGCCCCGGGCATGCTCGGGGCGACCGAGCGGCGGCGGGCGGGGCCGGTGGTGCGCCTGGCGCTGACGGTGGCGGCGGCGGCGGCGGCCGCTTCGGGCCTGATGCCGGGCAGCTTGCGGCCGGTGTTCGGCAGCAGCAACGGGGACGGGGTGATCGTGGGCAGCATCCTCGATGCGCTGGCGCGCGGGGCGCCGGGCGAGCGGGTCGTGTCGCCGACGCAGTTCCACAACTCGGTGCACAACGCGGCGGCGGGGTATTGGACGATCGCTCATGGCAGCCGGGAGCCGGCGACCTGCCTGGGGGCGCATGACTGGACCTGGGCAGCGAGCCTGTTGACGGCGATGGCGGCGGTTGCGGGTGGGGGCGGGCCGGTGCTGCTGGTGTGCTACGATCACCCGCTGCCGGCGCCACTGGACGCGTTGCGCCCGACCGGGGCGGCGTTCGGGGCCGGGCTGGTTCTTGGCCCGATGGCGGCTGCGCCTGGGTTGGAGGTGTCGTGGCGCGCAGGCGCGGGGGTGCGTGCGCCGTTGCCGCCGGGGCTTGCGCGGCTGCGGGACATGAACGCCATCGCCGAGGCGCTGCCGCTCCTGGTGGCGCTCGCCCAAGCTGCAGGCGGGGAAAGCGTGCACGACGTTGCCTATTGCGACGGGCATTTGCGCGTATCCGTCCGGGCATGATCATCGGCGCACGCCTGGCGGCGATGTCGCGGCCCGGCACGGCCGTGCTGCTGGATGCGGTGGTCGCGTGGGACTATGGCTGGGTGCGGTGCCGGAGCCGGGCGCATCTGGCGCCGTACCCGTGTGGAAGCATACCGGGTGCGGATGCGGTGGAGTTCGGCATCCAGGCGGCAGCGCTGCATGGGGCGATGTTGGCGGGCGGCGTGGCGGCGCGCGGGGGCGTTCTGCGTCGCCTGACTGCGGTCATGGCCGGGCCGGCCCGTCTCGATGATCCGGCATTGGGAACGCTGGGGGTCGAGGCGGTGCTGGAGCGCCAGTTCGCCGGGGTGGCGTGGTATCGGCTGTCGGTGGCGGGAGCGGCCGGACGCCTGGTGGCGCGGGCGGTCGCGGAAATGGCGATCCCTTGAGCGATGGGCTTTCGCACGCAGGTTTGTATAGTGCGGTGCGGGGCGGAGGAGAGGCGTGATGCGCAGGATGGAATGCGACGTGCTGGTGGTGGGCGGCGGTCCAGGCGGAAGCACGGCCGCTGCGCTGCTGGCCGAACGGGGGCACGACGTGCTGCTGGTGGAGAAGGACCGGCATCCGCGGTTCCACATCGGCGAGAGCCTGCTGCCGCTGAACTCGGCGATCTTCGACCGGCTGGGTGTGCGGGAGCGGGTGGCGGCACTCGGCGTGCACAAGCCGGGGGCGGAGTTCGTGGCCGACGACACGGGCCGCGCGGTGCAGTTCAGTTTCGCCAACGGGCTCGACAAGCGGTTTACCTCGTCGTGGCAGGTCAAGCGGGAGGATCTGGACCTGCTGCTGTTCGAGACCGCGCGGGATAAGGGCGCGCGGACACTGGAGGAGACGCGGGTGACTGCGGTTGCGCCGGGGACGGCAGGCGCGCGGTCCGTCGTGACGGCGGTGGACGCGGCGGGTGAACTGTCGATCGCGGCACGGTTCGTGGTGGACGCGTCGGGTCGGGACACGTTCGTGGCCGGGCGGCTGGGGACGAAGCAGGCCAACAAGCGGAACAACACCGCGGCCGTCTATGCGCATTTCACAGGGGCCGAGTTCCGCAGCGGGGACCGCGAAGGCTACATCAGCGTGCACCTGGCCGATGATGGCTGGTTTTGGATGATCCCGCTGCGCGACGGGGTGATGAGCGTCGGGTTCGTCGGGAACGCCGAGGCGTTCAAGGGACGGCGGGGGACGCCGGCCGAGCTGCTCGATCATCGCATCATGGCGAGCCCCACCGTGTCGGCGCGGATGCGGCGGGCAGTCCGGGTGTCGGACGTGACGGGGACGGGCAACTACTCCTACACCTGCAGCAGCAACATGGGGCAAGGCTGCCTCATGATCGGGGATGCGTTCGCGTTCCTGGACCCGGTGTTCAGCAGCGGCGTGCTACTGGCGATGACGTCCGGGGAGCTGGCCGTGGACGTGGTGGAGGCGTGGCTGGACGACCCGGTGCGGGGCCGGGCGGCGGCGGCGCGAATGGAACGGACGATGCGCCATGCGATGGGGCGGATCGGCTGGCTCGTCTACCGGATCAACACGCCGGCGCTGAGGATGCTGTTCATGGCGCCGCGGAACGCGCTGCGGATGCGTGACGGGCTGGTATCGTTGCTGGCGGGGAATCTGCGGGGGCGGCGGGACACGGTCTTGCCGGTGCTGGCGTTCAAGACCGTCTACTACGTGACGGCGGGGCTGCTGCGGCTGGGGGTGCGGCCGCGGATAGAAGCGCCCGCAGCGCCGGCGATGGTCGCCGCGGAGTAGGAGCCGAGCCGGCCCGAGGGCGCTGAACCGAGTTGGGCCGCTTGTGATCGGGGTCGATTTCGGGACGACGAACAGCGTCGTCGCAGTGCTTGGCGCGGACGGGACGGTGGCGACGCGGCGGTTCGCCACCGGGGACGTGTTCCGCAGCGTGCTGTGCTTCTGGCTGGAGCATCGGGCGGGCACGTTGCGGCACGCGTCCGGGCCGGCAGGGGTCGAGGCGTATCTGGACGACCCGCTCGATTGCCGCCTGATCATGTCGATGAAAACCTATCTGGCGCAGCGGAGCTTCACGCGCACCCTGGTGCACGGGCGGCCCTTCATGCTGGAGGCGATGGTGGGGCTGTTCCTGCGGGACCTGGTCGGGGGTATGCGCGATGGCCCGGTGGTGGCAGGGCGGCCGGTGCGGTTCGCGGGCGAGATGGCGGACGACGAGCTGGGCGAGACGCGGCTGCGCGAGGGGTATCGGGCAGCCGGCCTGGGAGAGGTGCAGGTCGCGTATGAGCCGGAGGCGGCCGGCTACCGGTTCACGCGGACGCTCGTGGAGCAGGGAGGCGCGCCGGCGACGGTGCTGATCGGCGATTTCGGCGGTGGGACGAGCGACTTCTCGCTGTTGCGGTTCGAGCCCGGGGCGGCGCAGCCGGTGACGGCGCTGGCCACGACCGGCGTGGGCGTCGCGGGGGACACGTTCGACTACCGGATCATCGACCACGTCGTCTCGCCGCAGCTGGGCAAGGGCAGCACATACCGGGTGATGGGGACAGACCTTCCGGTGCCGATCGAGTACTATGCCGGGTTCGCGCGCTGGCACCGGCTGAGCCTGATGCGGGCGCCCAAGACGATGCGGGAGATCGGCGAAGTAGGCCGGACGGCGGCCGATCCGGCAGCGCTGGGGCGACTGCTGCACGTGATCGGGGAGGAGCTGGGATATCCGCTTTATCAAGCAGTCTCTGCGGTGAAGGCGGCGTTATCCCACGCCGAGCGGGCCACCTTGCGGTTCGACGCGGGCCGCTTCGTGATCGAGGAGGAGGTGACGCGGGCCGACTTCGAACGGTGGATCGCGCCCGACCTCGCATTGCTGGAAAGTGCCGTGGACCGTGTTCTCGCCCAGGCGGGCACGAACCGGGTCGACCGCGTGTTCCTGACCGGCGGCACGTCGTTCGTCCCGGCGGTGCGGCGGATTTTCGAACGGCGGTTCGGGGCGAGCGTCGTGGCCGGGGGTGGCGAGTTCGTGTCTGTCGCGGAGGGCTTGGCGCTGATTGGGCGCGACCGGGCGCGCGGCGCCCCATAGACAAGAGCGCTTCGTGCCCCGCCACATCATGGCTGGCGCCCGCGCGCAAATACTCCTAATTCTTTACTACGCTGGCATCGAGGCAAATAGGTTGGTTGCAGCTTTACCGACGGCGATGAGCGAGGACGAGCTGAACCTGCGGCTCAGGCAGCAAGCGCTGGTCGCCGACTTCGGGCTGTTCGCGTTGGAGCCTGGCCCGCTGAGCCGCCTTGTCGACGAGTGTTGCCGCGTCGCGGCCGATGGTCTGGGCACGACGTTCGCCAAGGTCTTGCGTTACCGGACGGAAGAACACGACTTCCTGGTCGAGGCCGGCGTGGGCTGGCATGCCGGCGTGGTGGGCAACGCGACGCTTGGCGCCGGGCTGGACAGCCCGGCCGGGTATGCCCTGCACACGCGTGAGCCGGTGTTGTCGAACTTGTTGGTCCAGGAGCAGCGGTTTCGCGTCCCGGCGCTGCTGGTCGAGCACGGGGTCCAGAGCGCGCTGAACGTCGTCATTGGTGACGGCGATCCGTATGGCGTGCTCGAGGTCGACAGTACCCTTCGGCATGGCTTCATCCAGCCCGACACCGCGTTCATCCAGGGACTCGCGAACGCGCTGTCGGCTGGGATCAACCGGGTCAGCGCCGAGATGGCGCGCGATCAGTTGCTGCACGAGAAGGACCTGCTGATGCGGGAGGTGCATCATCGGGTGAAGAACAGCCTGCAGCTCGTGCGGACGATGCTGGCGCTGCAGTCGCGCGGCGCGTCGGACGAGACGCGCGAGCAGCTCGACGCGGCGGCCGGACGGATCATGAGCATCGCGGCCGTGCACCGGCGGCTCTATGAGAGCGGATCCGTGACGGAAAGCGACGCGGCCATCTATCTGGCCGGGCTGCTCGAGGACATGGATGGAGTGATCGGGCAGGGCGTCGGCGCGCGCACGGTCGAACTCGAGTGCCCGCCGCTGATGCTGTCCGCGGACGCGTTGACACCGCTGGGGCTGATCGTGTCAGAGCTGGTGACGAACGCCGTCAAGTATGGCGCGGGCTGCGTGACGGTCCGCGTGATCCGCACTGGCCCAGGCTTGCAGGTGACGGTCGACGATGAGGGCCCGGGTTTCCCGCCCGAGACGGACCGTGCCGGTGGGCTCGGGATGCGGCTGATCGCCGCGCTGGCGAAAGGGGCCGCGGGACCCGCCATCAACGTGGACCGCACGGTTGGCCACGGCCGCGTGGTCGTCAACATCTCGCTGGGCTGAGCCTCGCCAGCAGCGGCCGTCGGTCCGCCATCGGTCAAGGGATGGCTTGGGTGGGGTGACGGCCTTACGCCCGCCCTACCATGGCCGTCTCATGGCTTCACCTTGACGAAGCGGAGCGGGAAGGTGTCGTCCGCGAGTTGCTGCAACTCGATGCTCTTCTTCGCCGCCCAGACGACGGTTTGCTGGTGCAGCGGGATGGTCGCCACCTCGGACTGCGCGATCTTCGACGCATCCAGGATCTCCTGTTGGCGCTTGGCCGGGTCCGTCTCGACCGCCATCTTGTCCAGCAGCGCGTCGAAGTCCTTGTTCGACCAGCCGCCGTCATTGAACACGCCGCGCGTGCCGTTGCGGGTGCCGAGCAGGTTGAACAAGCTGTTATGGGCGTCATACGTGTTCGGGGTCCAGCCGAGCATGTAGAAGCTGGTGTGGTAGTCGGGGTTGCTGATCTCGGCAAAGTATTTGAGGCGGGTCTGTGCTGCGAGCGTCACCCTTACATTCGCTCGCGCCAGCATGACCGTGACCGCCTGGCAGATCGCCTCGTCGTTGACATACCGGTCGTTTGGGCAGTCGAGCGTGACGCCGAAGCCGTTCGGGTAGCCCGCCTCGGCCAGCAGCTTCTTCGACGCTTCGGGATCGTAGGGGTAGCGGGTGTCGGACGGGTCGGTCCAGCCGTTTACCCCGGGCCCATACATCAGCCCGGTCGGTTTGGACTGGCTGCGCATCACCCGCAGCTTGATCGCGTTGATATCGATAGCCTGATAGAAGGCCTGGCGGACGCGCTGGTCCTGAAACGGGTTCTTGCCCTTCACGTCCGATTTCAGCAGCTCCGGCCGGCTGACGTCGAAACCGAGGAACACGGTCCGAAGCTCGGGCGTGGTCAGCAGGTTGACGCCATCCGTGTGCTGCAGACGCTCGATGTCCTGCGGCGGGACGGTGTAGATCATGTCGACATCGCCCGAGAGTAGCGCGGCGACCCGGGTTGCGGCGTTGCCGATGACGTTGAACGTCACCTCGGTCAGGTTATGCTCCGGCTTGTCCCACCAGTCCGGATTGTTCTTCAGCGTCGTCCGGCGGTCGGGCTCGCGCAGGGTCAGGATGAACGGGCCGGTGCCGTTGGCGTGCCGGGTGGCGTAGTTCTCGGTAGACTTGGTCAGGTCCGCGGCCTCGGTCGCGTTGTGCTCCTCGCACCAGGCCTTCGACATCACGACCCAGTTGGTGATCTCCTCGAGGAAGATCGGGTCCGGGTTGGTGGTGATGAAGTCGACCGTATAGTCGTCGAGCTTCTTGGCCTCCTTGACCGCCTGGAAGTAGGAGTTGAGCTGGCTGCCCGGCCCGATGGCGCGCTTGTAGCTGAACAGTACGTCGTCGGCGGTGAAGGGCTGGCCTTCCTGGAACTTCACGCCGTGGCGGAGGTGGAAGCGCCAGGTGTGCCCGTCGGGCTGTTCCCAGCTCTCGGCCAGGGCGGGCTCGACCTTGAGCTGGCGGTCGCGGCGGACGAGCGGGTCGTAGATGTTCTGCGTGAACGTCAGCAGGAAGGTCTCGCTGCGGGTGTAGGGGTCCATGGAATTGGCGTCGCCGTCATTGGCCCAGCGCAAGGTGGCCGCGCGACTTGCCGGGCTGGCCAGCAGCGCCGTGGCGAGCAACATTCCCCAGACCGATTGCCGTCGTGCCATGTTCTCTCCGCCCGTCGATATTGCAGCGTAGGCTGCGCGCCCGGATCGCACAACGCGGCACGTCCCGAAACTAGGGCAATCGCCTGACCGCTCCCGTCTCCCGTCCCTGACCCAGGATGGTATGCGCGAAACCGTCATTCTGCTGGCGACTTGACGGCGGGGCTGCCGTGCGGGACCGCTTCGCCCGGTTACGCCGCGCGCCGCCCGGCCAGGGCGGCCGGAAGGCCCTGGATCGCGTTGTCGATGAGGTGGGCGTCCGCATCGGCGCCGAGGCCCTCGGCGATGACGTGGCCCGCCGCCCGCGCGGCGACGTCGGCCGCGGCAAGGCGCACTTCGGTCACGGCCGCCTTCTCGGCGGCAGCGATCCGCTCCATCGCCATCCGCTCCCGCCGCTCGGCGGCCACCCCGGCCTCGGCGCGCGCGGCCTCGGCGACCCGCGCGGCTTCGGTGCGGGCGTTCGCCAGCGTCGTCTCGGCCTCGCGCAGGGCCAGTTCGCGCTGCTGCCGCGCCTCGACCAGGAGCGCCTCGGCTTCGCGGCGCAGCCGGGCCGCACCGTCCAACTCGGCCTGGATGCCGGCGGACCGCTTGTCGAGCATTGCGGTGAGCAGGGTGACGATCTTCTTGCCGAAGATCAGGAAGAAGATGGTGAAGGCCGCGGCGACCCAGAACCGCGGGTCCGTCAATAGGCTGCCATTGTGGTGCATCGTGACTACCCCCGCTGCCGCAGCGCGCTGTCGACGGCGCCGGACAGCAAGGCCGGGTCCGGGTCCTGCCCGGTCAATCGGCTGACGACGGCGCGGGTCGTGTCCGTCGCCACATCGCGCAGTGCGCCCATGGCGGCGGCCCGGGCGGCGGCGATCCGCTGCTCGGCCTCACTCAGTTGCGCGTCCAGCCGTTCGTTCGCGATGCGCGCCTGCTCGGCTGCTTCGGCCTTCGACTGCGCGAGCGCGGTGGCGATGGCCGCCTGCGCCTCCGTGCCGGCCCGGCGGGTCGCCTCTTGCAGTTCCGCCGCCGCCGCATCGGCCTCGGCCTTCGCGATCCGGGCCGAGTCGAGGTCCCCGTTGATGCGCGCCGCGCGGTGATCGAGCACGGTCGCGACCTGCGGGAGCGCATAGGACGCGAGCACGAAGTAGAGCGCGCCGAAAATCAACGCCATCCAGACGACTTGGGAGATCGTGAGCGGGTTTGCGAAGTCGAGCTGGGGCATCCGCCTGTTCCTGTCACACCGTACGAAAAGGGAGGGTGGGGCGGCCTGACTGCCCCACCCGACCTGTCAGGTGAACAGGATCAGGAACGAGATCAGCAGCGCGAACAGCGCGACCGCTTCCGTCAGCGCGAAGCCCAGGATCCCGATCGGGAACACGGCATCACGGGCAGAGGGGTTGCGGGCGACCGAGGTCACCATCGCCGAGAAGATGTTGCCGATGCCGATCCCGACGCCCGCGAGCGCGATCACGGCCAGGCCGGCCCCGAGGGCCTTTGCAGCAGCGACTTCCATGATGAGTACCTTTCTCGTTGGGATAGGAGTTGAACGGTCCGCGTCGCGCTAGTGCAGGTGCACCGCGTCGTGCAGGTAGATGCAGGTCAGGATCGCAAACACATAGGCCTGCAATACCGCGACCAGCAATTCGAACCCGACCAGGACGACGTTGATGGCCAGCGGCAAGACGCCGCCCAGCGTGCCCAGCGCCCCGGCGCCGGCCAGCAGCACCATGAAGGTCGCGAACACTTCGAACATCACGTGCCCGGCGACCATGTTGGCGAACAGACGGATGGACAGCGAGACCGGCCGCGACAGGTAGGAGATGACCTCGATCGGGATGATCAGCGGCGCCAGCAGCTTCGGTGCCCCGGCCGGGAAGAAGTAGCTGAAGAAATGCAGCCCGTGGATGCGGAGCGACACCACGGTGACGATCACGATCACCAGCAGCGCCAGCCCGAACGTGACCGCGATATGGCTGGTGAAGGTGAAGGAATAGGGCAGGAGCCCGAGCAGATTGCCCATCAGCACGAAGAAGAACAGCGTGAAGATGAACGGGAAGAAGCGCTTGCCTTCCTCGCCGATGCTGCCGACCGTCATGCCCATCAGGCCCGTATAGGCGATCTCCGCCATCGACTGCAGCCGCCCGGGCACGACGGCGCGGGGCCGCATGCCGTAGTAGAGCAGTGCGAGGATCGAGGCCGCCGCGAGCAGCATCATCAGGTTCGAGTTGGCGAAATTGACCGAGCGGCCGAGAGCCCCAAGGCTGGTGTGCAGATTGAACTGCCCCAGCGCGTCGATCTTCGGTTCCTGCTCCAAGCCCCAACCCTCGCTCAACGTCCCGCGTTCAACCGTTCCGCGGCGCCCGCGGCATCATCAGGCGCCACACGTTCGCCACCCCCGCCGCGCCGCCGAGCAGGACGAACAGCCCGACCAGCCAGGGCGAGGTGCCCAGCCATCGGTCCAGCGCCCAGCCGATCGCCACCGCCACGGCCATGGCGGCGACCAGCTCGACACCGACACGGACCCCGATTCCCATCGGGCTCGCACCACCGGTGCTGGCCGCCGGGACCGGCTTCTCACGATCCATTCGGGCCTGAGCCGCCCGTAGCCGCTCGTCGAACGAACCGTCACCGTCCGTCATGTCCGCCCCCTGTTGGGTAGGCGGGCGTGTGCTACCGGCGGGTGGGGGGTGTGTCAAGGCAAGCAGGCCTATTCGGCGGCGATCGCGTCCACCATGGCCGCGGCGCGCTGCAGATCCACCGACAGCAGGCGCGACACCCCGCGCTCCTGCATCGTCACGCCATACAGCCGGTCCATCCCGGCCATCGTGACCTGGTGGTGCGTGACCACCAGGAAGCGCGTTCCGGTCTCGGCCGCCATCTCTGTCAGCAGCGAGCAGAAGCGGCCCACGTTGGCGTCGTCGAGCGGGGCATCGACCTCGTCGAGCACGCAGAGCGGCGCCGGATTGCAGCGGAAGATGGCGAACACCAGGCTGAGCGCCGTGAGCGCCTGCTCGCCGCCGGACAGGAGGCTGAGCGCGGTCAGCTTCTTGCCGGGGGGCTGGGCAAAGATCTCGAGCCCGGCCAGCAACGGGTCGTCCGAGCCGACCAGCGCCAGGTGCGCGCGGCCGCCGCCGAACAAGCGGGAGAACAGCGCCTGGAACTGCCGGTCGACCTGCTGGAAGACGGCGCTCAGCCGCTCGCGGCCCTCCCGGTTCAGATGGCCGATGCTGCCCCGCAGCTTGGCGATCGCCGTGCCCAGCTCGTCTCGTTCCTGCACGAGTGCCGAGAGCTCGGAGCCGAGCGCTTCGGCCTCGGCCTCGGCGCGCAGGTTGACCGGCCCCATCCCGTCCCGCTCCCGCGTCAGGCGGAGCAGGACGCTCCTGGCCCGGTCTTCGGCAGCGGCCGTCGCCTCGGGGCGGTCCGGAAGCGGCGGGAGCGCGCCCTCCCGCTCTGCGATGCGCGCCTCGGCCGTGTCGCAGGCCAGCACGGCCGCCTCGAGCGCGGCGCGGGCCTGCACGCCCCGTTCGCGCGCCGCATAGACGGCCTGGTCGGCGGCGCGGACGGATGTCTCGAGCTGGGCCAGCTCCTGTTCGGCGGTCATCCGCGTGGCCTGGGTGGCGCGGCGAGCCGTCTCCGCCTGCGCGAGTGACGACTGGGCTCGCGCCGTCTCCGCGGCTGCACGATCCGGGGTTGCCGCGAGCGTCTCTATGGTCGCGGCCGCCTCCAGCAGGCGGGCCTGGAGGTCGACCACGCGGCCTGCCAGGTCCGCAGCCCGCATGCGCCGGTCTTCCCGCTCCCGACCGATACTCGAATATCGGACCTGGCGCGCCTGCTCGGCCCGCTGCAGCGTCTCGACCAGGCGGGCCGCGGCGGCCTCGCGCTGGCGCGCGCGGGTCACGCCCATGCGGGCATCGTCCGCCGCGGCCTGCAGGCGGCGCGCGTCGGGCTGGGCGGCCCTGTCGCGCGCCGCCGCATCCAGCGCGGCCGCGGCCGCGGCCATTTCGGGCTGCAGCTGACGCGCCTGCTCATCGAGCGCGGCGTGTCGGGCCGTGGCAGCGGTCGCTTGCGCCTCGAGCGTGAGGTGGGCGGCGCGCGCCCGCTCATCCGCCGCCTCGGCTTCGCGCCGGGCTTGGCGCAACTGATGCTCCCGCCGGGTCGCGGTGGCCTCCGCCTGCTCGGCCGCGGCCCGTTCCGCTCGCGCCGCAGCGGCCAGGGCTGCCGCCTCGTCGAGCCGTTCGGTCAGGTCGTTCAGTCGGTTTCGCTGCCGCAGCCGGACCGCGGCGGCCGTGGGCGTGCCGGGGCGGACCGTGTAGCCGTCCCATCGCCATAGCCCGCCATCGGCAGACACGGCGCACTCGCCCGGCCGCAGCGCAGACTGGATCGCCTGGCCCTCCGCCGCCGAGTCCACCACGCCCACGGCGCCGAGCGCGCGGGCCAGCAGCGGCGGCCCGGCCACCAGCCGGCCCAGGCTTCGCCCGGTCGTCACGACCGCCTCCGCGTCCGGCAGCGCCGTCCAATGCCGCGCCGCGCCGGGGTCCGCCGCGGCGGCCAGCTCTTCGCCGAGCGCCACGCCGAGCGCGGCTTCAAGCCCTGGCGGCACGGACACCTTGTCGATCATGGGCGGCCAGCGTTCCCCGTCCTTGACGGCCAGGACCTCGGCCAATGCCGCAGTTTCGGCCTTCAGCTTGTGCCGCGCCGACTCGGCCAGCACATCACGGCCGCGCGCCGCCGAGGCCGCCTGAGCCGCCCTCACGCGCTCCTCGTCGGCCTGGTTCTGCCCTTCCCTCGCCGCCGCCAGCCGTTCGGCCGAGGCGTCGCGCTGCTGTGCGCTGGACGCGAGCCTTGCCGGCTCGATCAGCCGGGCGGCCGCCTGGTCGCGTTCGGACACCACCCGTCCGAGGCTGTCGTGCACGCGGCGGTGGCGCGCGTCCGCCTGCTGCAGCATCTGCTCGCGCGTTCGCGCTTCGGCCACGGCCTGCGCGGCGAGCGAGGCAGCCTCGGCCGCGGCCTCGTCGGACGCGCGGAGTGCCTCGCCCGCCTCGGCGAGCTCGCGCTGCGCGTGCTCGAGGGCGGCGGGATGGCGCTCCGCCTCGACATCGAGGGCGGCCGCTTCGGCGACCAAGCGTCTGTCAGCCGCCTCCGCATCGCCCAGCACGCCCTCGGCATACGCGAGGTCGCGACCGATCTGGGTATGGCGCTGCCGTGCGGCTGCGAGAGCCTCCAGGGCGCGGGCGAACTCGCCCTCCAGCCGCTCGAGCGCCATCCGTGCACGGTCGGCATCGCCCTGCGCGACGCCCTCCGCGTCCCGCAAGCCCGGCAGGCTGGCGCGGAGACCGTCGGCGTCCGCCGCCGCCGCCATCGCTGACCCGGTCGCCGCCTCGGCCTCGGCCGCGGTGGCCGCGACGGCGTGCGACGCGGCGGCGTGCGCGAGCCGCGCGCGCGCGCGCACGATCGCCAGCAGCAGGGCGTCCGTCTCCTGCAGCGCGGTGCTGACGACGCGGTAGCGCAGCGCCTGCCGGACCTGCTCCTGCAGCGCCGTCGCCTGCCGGTCGAGCAGGGCGCGGCGGTCTTCGGCCCGCTCGACGTTTGCCTCGGCCGCCCGTAGGCGCATCTCCGCCTCGGCCCGGCGCGCGTGCAGGCCGGTGATCCCGGCCGCCTCCTCCAGCACGGCCCGGCGTTCCTCCGGGCGCGCGTTGACGAGGGCGCCGACCCGGCCCTGGCTGACCATCGCCGACGAGCGCGCGCCGCTCGCCAGGTCGGCGAACAGCACCTGCACGTCACGCGCCCTCGCCTCGCGGCCATTGACCCGGTACGAGCTCCCAGCCCCCCGTTCGATCCGCCGCGCAACGTGCAGTTCGGCGGCGCCGCCTGGCGTTTGCGCGTGCTCGTGGCCCTCGATGGTCAGCGCGACTTCGGCGATGTTGCGGCTCGGCCGGTGGGCGCTGCCGGCAAAGATCACGTCGTCCATGTCGCCGCCGCGCAGGGTCCGCGCGTTCGCCTCGCCCATGGCCCACCGCAGTGCTTCGGCCACGTTGCTCTTGCCGCATCCGTTCGGGCCGACGACGCCGGTTAGTCCGGGAAGGATGTCCAGCGTCGTCGGGTCCGCGAAGCTCTTGAAGCCCGCGATCGCCAGCCGGACAAAGCGTGCCCCCACCCGGGCGCCCCCGACCAGCCCGTTAGCCGGCCGAGTTCTCGACGGCCTGCCGGAAGGCTGCGTACTGGATTGCGCCGGCGATGACGCGCCCGTTGATGACGAAGCTGGGCGTGCTGTTGATATTGAGCTTGTGTTCGGCCTCGTCCTGGGCCGTGAGGATCGCGGCCTTGAGCTTGTCGTCCGCGATGGTCGCGTCGAAGGCCTGCCGCGGCATCCCGGCGAGCGCGGCCAGCTTCGCGAGCTCCTCGGTGCTGTTCACCCCACGCGCGAACGCCCAGCGGTCCTGGGTGAGCAGCAGCGTGGTGATGAACGGCTCATAGCGATCGACCGGCAGCGCGCGGGCGACCATCGCCGCCGTCAGCGCGACCTGGTCGAGCGGGTAGTCGCGCCACACGTAGCGGACCTGGCCCGGATCGATGAGGTTCTGCTTGACCTGCGGGAACGTCGTCTTCTGGAACTCGGCGCAGTGGGAGCAGGTCAGGCTGAACCATTCCTGGACGACGACCTTCGAATCGGCGATGCCCACGGCACGATCGGCCATGCGGGGGTCGGCCGGCTGCGCGGCGACGGGCAGGGCCGGCGCGGCGATGGCGAGAGCCCCAAGGATGGAGCGGCGGGTGATCGGCATCGGATCCTCATGCAAAGGTCTGGGTGCCGAATCGGGAGGTGTGCGAATCGGGCACACTGGGTTATGCGCCCCGACCCGGGTCCAGCGTCAAGCCGGATTGTCCAGGATCGCAGCGCCCAGGGCGGCCAACGCGTCCCGGAGCGGGCCGTCGACGACGCCCTCGACCGGGATGGGCGGCCGTTTCGGCCGGCGTGGGAGGACGGGCGCCGTCACCGGCGCCTGCTGTACGAACCGCAGCCGCTGAACCAGGGGCCGGCCGAGCTGTCCGTTGATCCGCTCGATCAGCGGCCCGGACAGGTGTTGCAACTCCAGCGCGACCGGCCCGGCGCAACCCAGGGTCAAGGTCCCGGCCTGGAAGCGCCTGGGCACGGTGGCGGCGGCCAGAGCCGGGCCGACGATGGACGGCCAGTCCGCGATGAGCTGCGCCGCCGCAGGGGAATGCTTTCTGAACGCCTCACGCGTGACTCCCGGGACGAGCGCGCCGATCGGCCGAGGCCCGAACGGGTACCGGCGCGGCGGCGTGTTGCCCGGTGGCCGCGCGTCGCTCATACGGCTCCGGCATGAACGCGTTTCGGAACCTGGCCGCGCCACCGGCGGCGGCGCTGCTGGAGTGGTATGATCGGCACCGGCGGATCATGCCATGGCGGGCCCGCCCCGGCGAGCGGGCCGATCCGTACCGGGTGTGGCTGAGCGAGGTTATGCTGCAGCAGACGACCGTGGCCGCCGTCGTCCCGTATTTCGAACGCTTCCTGCGGCGCTTCCCGAGCGTCGAGGCGTTGGCGGCCGCGCCGGAGGAGGCCGTCATGGAGGCATGGGCCGGGCTCGGCTACTACGCCCGCGCCCGCAACCTGCATGCCTGCGCCAGGCGGGTTTGCGAATCGGGTGGTTTTCCGCGGGACGTGGCCGGGTTGCTCGCCCTGCCGGGTGTGGGCGCCTACACGGCGGCTGCGATCGCAAGCATTGCATTCGAGGTGCCTGCAGTGCCCGTGGACGGCAACGTGGAGCGCGTCGCGGCCCGCGTGTTCGCGATCGAGGCGCCGTTGCCGGGTGGGCGGCGGTTCATCGCCGCGGCCGCGGCGGCGCTGGGACAGGACGAGGCGGCCCGGCGGCGGCCGGCCGACTTCACGCAGGGGCTGTTCGACTTGGGCGCCACGGTCTGTACGCCGCGCCATCCGGCGTGCGCCGTCTGTCCCTGGATGGCGCCTTGCCTGGGCCGGGCCTCTGGGGCGCCGTGGCGATTGCCGGTGAAGGAGCCGAAGAAGGCACGGCCGGTCCGCCACGGCGCGCATTTCTGGCTGCAGGACGGGTCAGGTTGCGTCCTGCTGCGGAGGCGGCGTCCGGACGGGCTGCTCGGCGGCATGCTGGAGTTGCCGGGGACCGAGTGGCGGTTGGCGGCCTGGAGCGCGCCCTGTGCCCTGTCGCATGCGCCGCAGCAGGCGGAGTGGCGGCAGCTTGGGCAGGTCAGGCACGGGTTCACCCATTTCGAACTGCTGCTCGACGTGTATGCGGCCGAGGTGCCGGACATCAGTGCGGGCGGCATGGTGGTGCCGCGGTCTTCGCTGGCGGGCGCGGCGCTGCCGACGGTGATGCGGCGCTGCGTCGCGCTTGCGGCGGGCCTGTAGAAGACCGCGCCTGCTTTACTTCGTCTTAAGGTTTGCCGGGCATACTCGTGACGGCCTGCAAAAACGTGGGCGAGCATATCCACGCTTGGCGCGAAGGTAGAAGACCATGCCTCTCAACTCCGTGAACACAAACATCGGCGCCCAAGTGGCGCTGCAATCATTGAACCTGACGGAAACGCAGCTGCAGTCGACGGAGAAGCGGATCAGCACGGGTTACCGTGTTGCCGATGCGACGGATGATGGCGCAGCCTTTGCGGTCGCCCAGCGCGTCCGCTCCGATGTTGGTGCACTGACGACGGTGAACCAGCAGCTGGGCAACGCGAAGGGGCTGGTCGGGACGGCCACGAACGGCTTGACCACGATCAGCAACTATTTGACTAGCGCGAAGAGCCTTCTGGTCGACATCGCCGGGACGAACGTGTCCCAGGCGCAGCGGGACCAGTATGTCGCGTCCTACAAGTCGATCGTGCAGCGCGTTGCCGACACTGTAGACGGGTCGACCTATAACGGGCAGACATTGCTCGGCAAGGCGACCGGAGCTGTGGCGGCGACGTCGACCAGTGTCATCAACAACGAGACTGGGTCGACCAGCACGATCTCGGCGGAGGACGTCAGCGGCCTTGCCAATACGCTGGCGTCGTTTATCGGCTCGACGTTCTCCCGCTCGGCGACGACCGGCGACTCGTTTGGCACGATCACGGCGGGCAACGACCAGACGTCCGCCTCGACGGCGTTGTCGGCGACGACCGGCGCGACGGCGTTTGCGACGGCGCTTACGGGCCTGTCGGACCAGCTCAACCAGGCCGGCGCCGATTCGAACTACCTCGACGCCACGATCTCCTTCAACTCGACGAAGATCGACAGCCTGAACGCCGGTCTTGGTGCCTTGGTCGATGCCGACCTGAGCAAGGAGTCGGCAAACCTCCAAGCGCTGCAGATCAGGCAGCAGCTCGGGACGCAGTCGCTGTCGCTGGCCAACCAAGCGCCACAGACGTTGCTGAGCCTGTTCAAGTAGCGTGTCTGGCCGGCGGCAAGCGCCGTCGGCCAGACCCTGCCCCGCCCGCCGTGGACGTCGACACGAGGATGAGTATGTCGAACCTGATACTAGAGCTGCGGCAGGGCGAGGTGATGGTCGTGAACGGCGCGCCGATCCGCTTCCGGACGAAGTCGCGGATCGAACTGACCGCGCACGCGCGTTTCCTGTTCGGCAAGCAGATCATGCCGCCCGATGAGGCCGACTCGCCGGCGCGGCAGATCTATTTTGCACTCCAGTCCGCCTATATCGGCACGGACGAGGAACGGCCGCAGGCCTTGGCGACGGCCCGCGAACTCACCGCCCGGTTCAAGGAGGCGACCACGTCCCCACTCGCGCGCGAGATCCTGGACCGCGCCATCGCATCGGCCGAGGCCGACCAGTGCTACACCGCCTTGAAGCTTGCCCGGCGGATCATCCGTCATGAGGACGCCGTCCTCGGTCGCGCGTCCGTCCAGGAGACCTCCGAATGCCAAGCCTGAGCGCCGTCCAGGCCTATCGCAAGTCCGCAAGCCATCGGACGCTTCGCGAGCAGGAAGCGGACGTCTTCTACCGCGTCAACGCCTCCTTGCGCGCCGCTTGCAAGGACAAGCCCGCGGCAGTCGCCCGCGCCATCGCCGACGACGAGCGGCTCTGGATCACGCTGATGGACGTCCTGACCGATCCGGCCAATGGCTTACCGGAGGAGACCCGGGCCGCTATTCTCTCCGTAGGCCATGCAATACGGCGTGAGTTCAAGAGCACGACGCCGGACCTGGCCTTCCTTATCGACATGAATGAACAGATCGCGGCAGGGCTGGCCGGGCGATGAGTCCGGTTCGTCTTAGCAAAACCGGAGCAGTTGGCGGCTCAAGCCTTCAGCACCAGCCGTAGCAAAAACGACACGAACCCGACAACGACCACCCCAGCCGCCCACAGCATAACAAACCACGCAAGTTGCCTGATCAATGATAGCCGGCTCCGGCTTTGACCTTTCCCCTGAAAACCCAATACGAAAATCCGGTGTAGACCAGGATGGTCGGGATCAGGACCGACGCACCAACCAGGAGAAAAGCCTGGCTCGCGTGCGGCGCCGCGGCATCGTAGATCGAGACATTGGGCGGAACGATCAACGGGAACATGCTGATCCCCAGTCCCGCGAAGCAAAGGACGAACCAGCCGAGGACGCAGAGGAACGGGGCAAGGTGTGAGCCGCGGCTCAGGCTGCGCCAGAACAGGATGGCGAGCGCGATAACCAGGGCGGGGACCGGGCTCGTCAGTGCGATCCCGGGCCAACTGAACCAGCGATCGAGTAGGCGAGGGTTGAGGAAGGGAGTCCATAAGCTCACGATCCCGATCATCCCAAGTGTCGCGGCTCCGAGAATGCTCGCCTGCCGACGCGCCCGCTCGTGCAGACCCCCTTCAGTCCGCCACACCAGCCACGTCGCCCCGAGCAGCGCATAGCCGATCAGCACTGCCATCGCACAGACGATGCTGAATGGCGTGAGCCAGTCGAACCAGCCGCCGGAATAGGCGCGGCCCGTGATCTTCACCCCCTGCAGAAGCGCACCTAGGATCATCCCTTGGCAGAGCGCAGCGGCAATCGATCCGGCACAGAACGCGAAGTCCCAGCGCTGTCGGGCTGTCCGGGTGTAAGCCCTGAACCGGAACTCGAACGCGACCCCGCGGAAGATCAGCGCCAGCAGCATGCCGATGATGAGCGGATACATGGCCGGCATGATGATGGCGTAGGCGAGCGGAAACACGGCAAACAGCCCGCCGCCGCCCAGGACAAGCCAGGTTTCATTTCCATCCCAGACCGGCGCGATCGAGTTCACCATGATGTCGCGGTCGTCATCGCCGCCCTCGATCGCAAACAGGATGCCGGTGCCCAGGTCGAAGCCATCGGCGATCACATAGGCAAGCACGGCGAAGGCCAGGAGACCGGCCCAGACCGGCGTCAAGTCGAGTCCGTCGAACATCAGCGTGCCCCCGCGGCCGCGGCGCCTTTTCCGGTGGCTGCCTGCGGCAGGCCGGGCGTGATGCCGGCGGACCGGATCGGCGCCTCTGGCCGGGGATCACTCTCGCCGAGGACAGGCGTCTTGCCCATCATCCGCAGCAGGATCAGCAGCCCGGCTGCGTAAACGATCAGGTAGACCGCCGCGAACAAGGCCAGGGACGTTGCGACGCCCGGCAAGCCAATCGGCGACATGCTGTCGGCAGTGCGCAACAGTCCATACACCGTGTAGGGCTGGCGCCCGACCTCGGTGGTCACCCAGCCGGACAGAAGCGCAATGAAGCCCGCCGGCCCCATCAGCAACACCACCCATTGCAGCAGCGCGGACTCGTAGATACGGCCTCCGCGCCGGAGGATCAGCGCCGCAAGGCCGACCAGGGCCATGATCATGCCGATGCCAACCATCAGGCGGAAGGTCCAGAACAGGATTAGGGAATCGGGCCGGTCCGCGCGTGGGAACGACTTCAGCCCCGGCACCTCGCCGTCGAACGAGTGCGTCAGGATCAAGGACGAGAGCTCCGGAATGGAGATCGCATAGTCCGTCGTCTCGGTCCGCATGTTCGGAATCCCGAACAGCAACAGGGGCGCGTGCCGCTCCGCCTGCCAATGGCCCTCCATCGCGGCGATCTTCGCCGGCTGGTGTTCGAGCGTGTTCAGCCCGTGCAAGTCACCCATCACGATCTGGATCGGCGCCACGATCGTCGCCATCCACATCGCCATCGAGAACATCAACCGGGCCGCCGGGTTCTGCCGGCGTCCCGCCCGGCGATCCTGCAGCAGGTGCCAAGCCCCGGTCGCGCCGACGACGAATGCGACCGACAGATAGCTCGCGAGCACCATGTGCGGGAAACGCACGTGGAAGGACGGGTTGAAGATGATCTTTACCCAATCCTCAGGCATGAACCGGCCGTCCGGCGCGATCGAGTAGCCCGCCGGCGTCTGCATCCAGGAATTGACAGACAGAATCCAGAACGCCGAGGCAAAGGTCCCGGCAGCAACCATGCACGTTGCGAAATAGTGCAGCCCGCGCCCGACTTTCTCGGTGCCGAACAGCATCACGCCCAGGAAACCGGCTTCGAGGAAGAAGGCCGTCAAGACCTCGTAGCCCATCACAGGCCCAACCACGGGCCCCGCCTTGTCGGAGAACACGCTCCAGTTCGTGCCGAACTGGTAGCTCATGACCAGGCCGGAGACGACGCCCATCGCGAAACCGACCGCAAAGATCTTGAGCCAGAACCGGAACACGTCGAGGTAGACCTGACAGCCCGTGCGCAGCCACAAACCCTCGAGCACCGCCAGATAACTTGCCAGGCCGATCGAGAAGGCCGGCAGCACGATGTGGAACGCGACCGTGAACGCGAACTGCGCCCGCGCCAGGTGGAACGCGTCGAACTCCGGCATCACTGAACTCCTGCTTTGCCGATCCCGGCGGCTGAGCCGATGTGGGCGGTCCCGCCAACATGCCAATCGACGTCGGGCCGATCATCGCCGAGGATCGACGGCTTGCCTAGCGTGGGTCCCAGTCCACCGACGGCACGCGCAGCAGCGGAAAACCGGCGACGCCAAGGCGGCGATCCTCGATCACGACCGGCAGCCGCACCGGGCCACCGGAGGACGCAAGGCTCAGGATCTGCAGCACGGCCCGTGCCGCGGAGGCCTGGCTGGTCGCGATCAGGCCGCTCCGCGCCGCCGCGTCGATCGCCTCCGTCGCGCCCTCGACTTCGAACTCGCCACGCCCCCTCGGCTGCAGCGCGCTATCGAGGCCGCCGCTCGCGCCGCCGCGGACGTGCAGCGGGCCCCAGGCCAACGTGACCTCGGAGACGCCGATTGTTCCGCCAGCAGCCTGCCAGGCCGCGACTGCGGCCGTCGTCTGCTCGGGCACGGGCAGCGTCGTCGTCAGCCGGGCCGACAGGGACAGTGCGGCATCGAACGGTGCCGCCAGGGGCGGGCGGAGGTGCACCGCGTCGGCCGTGAAGACCATGGCTCGAGCGGCGAGGGCGCCCGAGACATGCCCGATTTGCAGCCCGTGGTCGCCCGCCGCCTCGAGCTCGCGCACCTCGAACGAGCCGGCACCGCCCGACAGCGGCACCCGGTACGATGCAAGCCCGGCCCGGCCCGTGATCGAATCACCGGCGCCCAAGTCGACGGCCTGATCTCCTTCGGCGTCGATGTGGAGGGCGGCGGGATCGTTCAACGATACCCGCACGAGGACCCGGTCGGCCGTCCAATGCAGGGAGGGTCCGCCGCCGAGGACCCGCACCGTGCGCACGTGATCAAGCCGAACGCCGGCCATCAACGGCCAGCCCGTTCGCGTGAGGGAGGCGAAGTCGATGCGCCACCCCTCAGCCTCTGCCTGACGAACGAACGAGGGGATGCCGGCCTCGATGCGTCCGGTCACGTAGAACCATGCGACCGTATTGCCGAAGGCGAGCGCGGCAACCGCCCCGGCCGCCAGGACGACAACGACACGGCGCGTCACCACCGACGGACCGTTGCCAGGGCCAAATCAGCGCTTGACTCCACATGCCGTCCACAGCTTAGCCGCAACCAAGCCTGCCCAGCTTCTTTCATCGTCGCATTGTGAAGCAAAACGGCCAGGATCGGGCGCGGAACGCCTGCCTGCCGAGCAAGAACAACGGATTACCTCCGGGTTTCGGCGTCTGGCGGCAGGAGTAAGCCGGAGCTATGTGCGCAGAACTGACACGAAACGGTGATAATTGAACGCCTTGTACTCGAGATCGAGGCCAGCGAGGCGAACGGTTCAGAAACTCGCTCACAGACTTATCCACAGCCGCCGATTCGAGATGCACCCTCCGCCCACGCCGCCCGTAGCGAGGCCATCAGCGCCGCCTGTCCCTGCCGTGGCGGCAGCGCGGGCCCGATCACGATGTGCACGGTCCCGGGCTGTTTGACGAAGGCTTGCCGCCCCCACAGGCGGCCGGAATCGGTCGCAACCGGGATGACCGGAAGGCCAGTCCGCGCGGCGAGCGCTGCGATGCCGGGCCGCATCGGCGCGTCCACGCCGGGCTCGACCCGGGTGCCCTCGGGGAAGATCACGATCTGCCGCCCGTCGGCCACCGCCCGTTCGGCGCCGCGCAGCAATGCCTTGACCGCCGCATAGCCCGCCCGGCGATCGAGCATGATCTGGCCCGACATACGCAGCAACGGGCCGACCAGCGGCACACGCGACAGTTCGGCCTTGTAGACGTAGCTGACCCTTGGAACGAGCAGCAGCCAGATCAGCGTGTCGAACGCCGATTGGTGCTGCGAGGCGATCAGCAGGGGGCCGTCCGGAATGTGTTCCCGGCCGGACACCTCGGTATGGATGCCGCAGATGACCCGTGCCCCGCCCAGCAGCGTCCGGGCCCAAAGCTGCGCAAGCCAGAGAGCCCGATGAGGCGCCAGGATGCGGACCCCGATTCCGAACACCCCCAGCACCACCGTCGAGGAAACGAACCAGACGTTGAAGATCGCCGAACGCAACCACGTCATGACCGGTCGGCCTCCGCTGGTGGCGCGTCGGCCGGCGTGCCTGGTGCCGGCCGCATCGCCGGAGTACCGTCGCCCCTGTCGCCTTCGCCCTTTTCGCCTTCGCCCTTTTCGCGTTTGCCCGTGTCGCTTCTGCCCGTGTCGTGGACATCCATGATCCGGCCCGCTTCGCCGCCAGGCCGCCGTGCAGGGGCGACCCGGCGTGTGAGCCCGAAGGCCACGGCCAGGAACTTGTCATATTCGTTGGCCAGCATCCGAATCGTCGCCGCGTCCATGCCGCCGCGCAGCGCGGGCGGCTGGACGGGAACCGGATAGAGCCGGACCCCCGGCAGCGCGCGCCCGATCTCCAGCAGCGCCCGCGGCATGTGATAGCCCGCGGTCACGACGATCAGGCTGTTGAGGCGGTGCGTCCATGCCCAGGCCGCAGTCTCCTCAGCATTTCCCAGGGTCGAGGTTGCGTCCCGGCCAAGGCTCACCCGGGCCGATTGGTCGGGCGATAGCTGGACGCGGTGCTCCAGTTCCGTCAGTTCGATGCCCCGGCCGACGCCCGAGATCAGCAACAGCGGCGCCCGGCCGGCGCCGAGGAGCGCCAGCGCGGTGTCGATCCGCGTTGCGCCCCCCGTGAGCGCGACGATGCCGTCAGCCAAGACGGACCGGTCCGCCGCGAGATCGCCCATAACCGCCGGGACCGGTGCCCGCTGCCGCGCCTCCCACTCGAACAGCGCGAAGCCAACACTCCACGCCGCTCCCAAGGCGATGGTCGCAAGCGCAAGACCGGCACTGCATCGCCGTGCAAGCTGGATCGCGGCCGCCCTCATGGCAAACGGCGCAGCCAGCGCCGAACGGTCAATTGGGCCGTCACCCAACCGATCGCCGCCGCGACGAGCGGGAGGGCCGGCAGGCCCAGCCACAACACCATCGGCATGTCGGCCAGGATGCTGGCATCCCCCGTCGCCTGTTGACCGGTGAACGGGGCCGCCAGCCCGGCGAGCCCAACCAGCACCGGGAGCGCGACTGCGGCGCCGGCCGTCGCGCCCGCCGCAGCCAAGCGGGTGGCTCGGCGGGCAAACCGCCCGGCGACGAAGCCATCCGTCGCGCCCAGGCCGTGCACGATCTCGATCGCGTCCCGGCGTGCGGACAGACCGGCCTGGGTCGCCACCGTGACCACGGCGACGGCCACGAACCCGACCACTCCCATCGCGAGCGTGGCACAGGCCTGCAGGCTGCGGGACAGGATCAGCAAGCGCCCCGCCCAGGTGCTCTGCGCCTCCACGAGGGTCCCTGCCGCGAGCGCCTGCAGCCGCGGCTCCAGCCCGGCCGCGTCGAAGCCGTCCGACAGGCGCACGGTGATCACTGCCGGCAAGGGCAGCGCGATCCGCCCGGTTCCCTCGCCCAGCCAAGGTTTCAGCAATCCCTGCAACTCTCCCTCGTCCAGCGGCCGCGCGGACACAACGCCCGGTGTCGCCCTGACCGCGTCCAGCACGCGCGCAAGCCGCCCGTCCATCTCTGCGTCCGGCACCTGCACCGTCAAGACCGCCGCCGCGCCCAACGCCCAATGCTGCGACAGTGCCGCCGCCGCGACCACCCCCGCCAGCGCCAGTGCGGCCAGGAAGGTCATGGCACCGACGAGCAGCGGCAAGAGCCGGTCCGACAGGGCCCGCCTCAGGCCGAGGTCGTCCGAGCCGACGGGGCGAAGGCGGGCCGCGCGCTCAGCCAATGCTGGGGCCCGATCCGATCGAAGGGGACCGGATTGGGCTCCAGCTTTCCAGTGATCCGAGCATCATCATACGACGGGTGACCCCGACTGGTCGGATGATGCTCTAGTCGTCCCGGACAAGTTGGCCGTCCTTCAGCTGGAGCACGTGGGCCGGATGCCGCGCGACGAGGGCATCGTTGTGCGTCGCGACGATGACCGTGGCGCCAAGGCGGTTCATTTCATGGAACAGTTGCATCAGCCGCCGTGCCTGCACGTCGTCCAGGTTGCCGGTCGGCTCGTCGGCCAGCAGCAGAGCCGGCCGTCCCACGACCGCCCGGGCGATGGCGACCCGTTGCTGCTCCCCGCCAGACAGTGCGGCGGGCCGTTCCTCCAGCTTCCGCGACAGCCCCACCCAGGCAAGCAACTCCGTCACGTCCACCCGCACCTGGCCCTCCGGGCGGCCGGCCAGCCGGAGCGGCAAGGCCACGTTGTCGAAGGCGGAGAGGTGCGACAGCAGGCGGAAATCCTGGAACACCATCCCGATCCGCCGGCGCAACTCGGGCAGGGCGGCGCGTGGCGCGTCGGCGATCGACTCTCCCAGCAGGACCAGGTCGCCTGCCGTGGGGCGGACCGTGAGATGCAGCAGCTTCAGCAAGCTGGTCTTGCCCGCGCCCGAGGCGCCCAACAACCACCGGAACTCTCCATCCGGAACGCGGAAGGTGAGATCACGGAGCACGTCCGCGTTCCTTTGCTGCCCGCCTCCGGACCGCTCGTACCGAAGCCCAACCCCGTCCAGTTCGACCATCCGCGACTCGGCACTCCATGCCGGCTCAGCATACCATGCCGATCGATGCGGTGCCCTGTTCAGCCCCGGCCACAGCCGCTATTCACGATTGCATGAGGATCGACTGCCCCACCTGCAGCGCCGCCTATGACGTGCCGCCCGAACGCGTGCCGCCCGGTCGCACCGTCAAGTGCGCCCGGTGCGGCGAGAGCTGGACCCCGGTTGCCGACACGGTGCCGGCGGCGGCCGACACGACCCCCGATCTACGGCCCGTTCCTGCCAGCCCGAGCCTCTCGCCGCCGAGCCTCTCGCCGCCGAGCCTGCCGCCGCCGAACCTGCCGCCGCCGAATCTGATCGAGCGGAGCGGGGTGACGATGCTCGGCGCTGCCGTCGGCGAGGCCGACAGCCCCGGCGTGGCGAGTCCGGCGCCGCCTCCCGCGCCGATCGAGCCTGCGCCGGCCCGGGATGGAGCCCGGATGCCGCTCGTTGCGGCGTGGTGCCTGAGCGCGCTCGTCCTCGCCGGTCTGGCCTGGATGCTCGTGGTCCGCCGGGCCGAGATCATGCAGGCCTGGCCGCCGAGCCAGCGCGCCTATGCAGCCGTCGGATTGGCGGCGGCTGGCGATCACGCTCCCGAACGACGGTGAACAACTCGCCTTCGACCTGCGTTGTCTGCATTGGAACGCGGCGGAGGCACCACGATGAGCACCGAAAAGCTGGAGCTTCAGGAAGGCAGCCAGCAGGACTACACCGCCCCGGCCGGCGGGTATGGGTCGCTTCGGTCCGTGACCAGCATCCTCGTCAAGGAGCATGTGCCGGTCCTTGGCGCCCGGGTGCTCGCCGCGCTCAACAAGCCCGACGGGGTCATGTGCGTCAGTTGCGCCTGGGCCAAGCCGTCCGACCCGCACCCGGCTGAGTTTTGCGAGAACGGGGCCAAGGCGACTGCGTGGGAGGTCACGAGCCGCCGTAGCGGTCTCGACTTCTTCGCCGCCCACACCCTGAGCGAACTCGAGACCTGGCGCGACTACGACCTTGAGCAGGTTGGGCGCCTGACCCATCCGTTGCGCTGGGACGCGGAGACCGACAAGTATGTCCAGGTGTCCTGGCGCAGCGCGTTCGAGGAGATCGGACGCGAGTTGAAGGCCATCGACCCGCGCCAGGCCGTGTTCTACTCGAGTGGGCGCGCCTCGTTGGAAACGAGCTACATGTATCAGTTGTTCGCGCGCCTGTATGGCAGCAACAACCTGCCCGACAGCTCGAACATGTGCCACGAGACGACGTCGGTCGCGCTGCCCGAGAGCATTGGCGCGACCGTGGGGACGGTCGTCCTGAGCGACTTCAATGACTGCGACCTGATCTTCTACGTCGGCCAGAACGTCGGGACGTCCTCGCCCCGCATGCTCCACCAACTGCAGGAGGCGGTGAAGCGCGGCTGCAAGATCATCACCATCAACCTGCTACGCGAACGCGGGCTCGAGCGGTTCACCAACCCGCAAGACCCGATCGAGATGACGACGCTCTCGGAAACCGAGATCAGCCACCAGTATATCCAGGTCAAGAACGGCGGCGATCTCGCATTGCTGTTCGGCATCTGCAAGGCGCTGGTCGAGATGGACGACGCCGCCCTGGTCCAGCCGGAGGTCAGCGCCGGGGACGCGACGCCGCGGGAGCCCGAGAGCGCCGGGTCGGTGAGTTTCGCGGCCTCGATGGCGGCGGCGGACACGAAGCGGGTGATCGATCACGGCTTCGTCAAGGAGCATACATCCGGCTTCGAGGTGTTCGTGTCGGCCTGCCGCGGCCATGACTGGGGCGAGCTCGAACGCACATCTGGGGTTACGAAAGCCGAAATGGTGCAGGCGGCCGCCACCTACGCGGCGTCGACGGCGACCCTCGGCATCTTCGGGATGGGGCTCACGCAGCACGTCAGGGGCGCCCAGAACGTGCACATGATGTGCAACCTGCTGCTGTTGCGCGGCATGTTCGGCAAGCCGGGGGCCGGCATCTGTCCGGTCCGTGGCCACTCCAACGTCCAGGGCCAGCGGACGGTGGGGATCACCGAGAAGCCCTCCATGGTCCCGCTCGACAAGCTGAAGGCGCTGTATGGCTTCGACCCGCCCACCTGGGTCGGCCGCACGACGGTCGAGGTGTGCGAAGGCGTGATGTCGGGCGAGGTGGCCGCCTTCATCGGCCTTGGCGGAAACTTCATCCGAGCCGTTCCCGAGACCGTCGCCATGGAGGCTGCTTGGAAGACGCTGCGCCTGACGGTCCAGGTCGCGACGAAGCTCAACCGCAACCATGTCGTGCATGGGCAGATCGCCTATCTGCTGCCGTGCCTCGGTCGGCTGGAGATCGACCGTCAGGAGACCGGGCCGCAGGCCGTGTCCACGGAGAGTTCGGTGGCCCACTTCCATGGCTCGCGCGGCCAGGCCGAGCCGGCCAGCCCGGAACTGCGTTCGGAGCCCTGGATCGTGGCCCACCTGGCCAAGGCGACCCTGCCGACCAATCCCCGGCTCGACTGGGACGCGTGGGTCGCGGATTACGGCCGCATCCGCGATGCGATCGAGGCGACCTACCCGGCGACGTTCGCGCGGTTCAACGAACGTCTGTTCACGCCGGGCGGCATCACTCGCCCGGTTCCCGCCCGCGAGCGCGTTTGGACCACGAAGTCCGGCAAGGCCAATTTCATCACGCCGGGGGCCACCTTCGCCGGCGTGAAGGCGACGGGAGAGACGAGCCACGTGCTGCAACTCGCGACGCTGCGTTCCAACGACCAGTTCAACACGACCATCTACGGCTATACCGACCGTTTCCGCGGCGTGTCCGGAACGCGGCACGTCATCTTCATGAATCCGGCCGACATCAGCCGGATGGGGTTCGAGGCGGGCCAGGCCGTCGACCTCACGACCGCGATCGACGAAGGGACGCCGCGGATGGTCCGCGGCTTCCAGATCGTCCCCTACGCGATCCCGAAGGGCTGCGCCGGCGCCTACTTCCCCGAGTGCAACCCGCTCATGCCGCTGAGCCACCATGATGGCGAGAGCAAGACCCCGGCCTACAAGGCCCTACCGATCCGCCTGTCGCGATCGTCGATGGGCCGCCATCCCACGCCGTCGCCCGACGGGTTTCAGGCTGCTGCCGAATGACTGCGGTGCCCCGCATCACCTGGCATCGCGGCCGGGCCATACCGGGGGAGCGTCGCGTGGCCGAGGAGGTGCCGGTGGCCCTGGCCTATAATGGCGCCAGCTACGCCGTGATGCTGGCGACCCCGGCCGACCTCGAGGATTTCGCGACGGGTTTCAGCTTGACCGAGGGCATCGTCGAGTCCGCGGCAGAGATCGAGGAGGTCGAGATCGCCCAGACCGATGCCGGCATCGTCATCCGGATCTGGCTGCCGAGGGCCCGGCACGAGCGTCTGATCGCGCGGCAGCGCCGGTTCGCCGGTCCGGCCGGATGCGGCCTGTGTGGTATCGAGAGTTTGGCCGAGGCGGCCCGGCACCCGGCCCAGGTGAGTGCCGCGGTCATGTTCATGCCCGAAGACGTCGAGGACGCCGTCATGGCCCTGCGCGGGCACCAACCGCTCGGCGCGGCGACACGGGCCGTGCACGGGGCCGGCTTCTGGCATCCGCGGCACGGGATGTCGGCGGCGCGCGAGGATGTCGGCCGGCACAACGCGCTCGACAAGCTGGCCGGAGCACTTGCCCGATCGGGCATCGACGCCCGAGACGGGATGCTCGTCATGACCAGCCGCGTGTCCGTGGAGTTGGTGCAGAAGGCGAGCCAGATCGGGGCTGGGTTGCTCGTCGCCATCTCGGCGCCGACCACGCTCGCGATCGAGACGGCCGACGCTGCGCAGCTGACGCTTGTGGCGGTCGCGCGGGATGACGGGTTCGAGGTGTTCACCCACCCGCGGCGCATACTCTTGCCCGAGCCCGCCGATCTCCTTCCGGTTTTCACGACCCACTCCGAAAGCCGGTCATAACCGCCGCATATCACCTGCCCGGTTGACCTAACGATCAAATGACGCTTAATGACGATGCCGGACATCGTCAGGCTTTGTCGCGTCGAGGACGTTCAGGGAGGCCGCTGCCATGACCGAGTGCTCCGTCCGTCGGCGATCCCTTCTGTCCGATCGCCGGGCCATGACGATCGCCGAGTATGGCGTCGTCATCGGTCTTGGGATGATCGCCGTTGTGACCGCCATCCACTATGGCATCCGTCCTTGGCAGATGCAGGTGCACTATGCTCACACGCTGACGACGGCATCGCTGTTCGGACACTAGCGCCCGCGATCGAAACCGAGAAGCGGCGGCCTTTCGAGGAGCGTGCCGGGCCGGGTCGCTCGCTCCATTGCGACGGATCAAGCAATCGGCAACCCGGCCCGGATGCCTGCGTTCACACTTGCTTGTGGCGACAGGCCCGTCGCCGGTCGGATCAGGTGGTTGGAGCAGCCCGGGCGTGGTGGTGCGATCGATGTCTGCCGGTGCTGGTCGGCTCATACGGCCAGGTGCGCTGTCCCTGATGGTGGCGGCCGGAGCGTCAGGCTGTGCGGAGCCTGCGCGGATCGTATTGCGGCCGCAGCCGGCGCCGGTCGTTGTGGCCGCGCCAAAGGTTCAGCACGCAGCCCGGGCCCGGCAGCGTCATCCGGCGACGGCGTCGACCGGTTGCGCGAAAACCGATGTGGCAGTGGCTCCGCCCAACAAGGACGAGCTGTTTCGCGCGTTCACGGTCGCCGAGGAGGCGCGCGCCATGCAGGGCCCGGACGAGACACCAATGTCCGCCACGGCGCCCTGCCACGTCGCGAGGCCATAGGCGATGGACGCGGTCGAGGCCGGGGCGGCCTTGCCGCCGGCCCATGCCGGGCAGATCGCCGCCTTTCTGCGCGACGGGGGATGGACGGCCGTCCTGACCGGGCCGCAGCGGGGCGACACCCGGACCGTGCTCGAGGAGGCTCTATGGGCAGTGCCAGGGCTCGTGATCCGGACCGGGAATCCGTTGAGCACGCCCCTCAGCCTATCACGGCTGATGCTGCAGGTCGGCGCGGACCCGCACGCCGACGACGAGGCTGGCGCGCTTCTCGACGCGATCGTGGCGCACGCCGCGGGCCAGGCGAGCGCAGTGCTGTCCGTCGACGACGCCCACACGCTCGAGCCGGACGCCTTACAGGCGCTCGCGCAGCTCCCGCTCCCCGGCTCGGAGGGATCGGTTGGCGTGCAGCTCGTGTTTACGGGCCGGCCCGCTTTGTTGGCCTTGCTCGACGCTGCCGGGATCAGGGATCTTGCCAGGGGCGCCGTGCTTGCGATCGCGCTGGACGAGACGGCAGGACCGGAGGATGCGCAGGGGCGGGCCGGCACCGTCGTCCCGTTTGCGATCCCGCGGCCTGGTGCGGCAGCGGTCCCGCAGCCTGTCCCGCCGCCGCCGCCGCCCCTCGTCCGACCGGTGCGCACCCAGGCCGAGCCATCGTCCATGGCCGTCCCAGCCGTGCCGTTGCCGCCCGAGCCGCGGGCCGTCACAAGCGTGGCGAGGCAGTCCCGTCCGGTTGCGGCCGGGCCGAACCGGGCAACGGCTCTGGCGTCTCCGACTGGACGACCGACCAGGGCGGTGGACGCGCCGCCTGAGGCTCGGGCACGCCGCATGGGACCGCTTATCTTGGCGGCATCTGCCGGCCTGTGCACCGGGTTGGTTGCCGGGCTGGCCGCGCTGTGGCTGCTGGGCGTGTTGTCTCTTCCCGGTCTGCCGCCGTCGCCCTTCGCCGGCGCTCCGCAGATCGCGGGGGCGGCGGCCATCGTGGCACCGGTTCCCTTGGAGACGACGGGTGCTGTCCCGGTTCCGGCTACGACGGCGCCCGAGGCGGCCCCTGTTGTTCCATCCGCGTCGCCACCGCCCGAGATTCCGCCCGAAGGGTCGGCGCCGGTCGCAGCCCCTCCGCCAGCGCCGGCCCCGGGTTCAGCGACACCGGGCGTCACGCTTCCGCCCGGAACGAGCGAGGGCCGGTTGCGGCGCGATTTCGATGCGTTCGTGCGGCGCAGCGGATGGAACGCGACCGCCCGAACCCCGGAAGCGCGGGAGGCGCTGTTCAGGGACTACAAGGAATGGCTCGCACGGCATCGTACCGGCCCGATGCCGGGCCAGCCGACGGCGAATGCCGCTGCACCAATGCCGTGATGTGCCGGCATGTGCCGGTCAGGCCACCTGGCGCAGTGCGGACTGGGCGCGGTGGACGAGCGCGTGGATGAACGACAGCTTGCCGATAACGGGTTCGCTGAGCACGAACGGATAGAGATCGACCAGCCCCATGCTGCGGTTCATGCTGTTGAGCGCGAACGTGAGCGGAATCCAGGCGTCGACCAGCTTGCGGAACTCGCCCGGCGCGTAGCTGTCGATTGCCGCACCGACGTGCAGGGCCGGGTCTTGCGTCAGGCTCGGGTGGACCTCCAAGCCAAACGCGCGCGCCGTATCCAGGCAATCGATGATGTGAAGATAGTGCGCCCAGGTTTCAGCCCAGTCCTCCCACGCATGGGTCGTCGCGTAGGTGCTGACGAAGCTATCGCGCCAGTTCTCCGGCGCGCCATCCTTGTAATGGCGTTTGAGGGCCTCGCCGTAGTCCTCCTCGTCGTCCCCGAACACGGCACGGCACTCCTGCAGCAAGCCCTGGTCCTTCACCAGGCGGTCCCAGTAGTAGTGCCCAACCTCATGCCGGAAGTGGCCGAGCAGCGCCCGATACGGCTCATGCATCACGGTGCGGCGCCGCTCGCGCTCGGCATCGTCGGCTTCACTGAGGGCAAGGGTGATCAGGCCATTATCGTGACCGGTCAGCACCTTCGGCCCGTCCGTCGTGGCGGGATCGGCCAGGAAGTCGAACATGAGGCCGGTCTCTGGGTCGTCCGCCTTGTTCGGCGTTGGCAGGCGCAGCCGAAGCAGCTGGTAGAACAGCCGGTGCTTGGCGATCTCGAGCTTGCGCCAGGCAAGCAGGTTTTCCTCCGTGGAGAGGTTCGGGACGGTTCGGTTGTGCCGGCAAGCGCTGCAGAACCGCTCCGGGCTGTCGACGGGCACCAGCCAGTTGCAGACGTCGTGCGCGGCGTTATCGCAAAACCGGAACGTGCCACCGGTCTTCGCCAGGGCCGTCCACGTCTCGTCCTCTGCAGGCTCGAGCGCGGTGAGGCTGATGGACGCGGGATCGAACCCGAGCCGGTGCTGGCAGCGTTCACACACCTTGTTTTCGAAATACAGAAGCTGGCTGCAGTGCTGGCATTTGAACAATTGCATTGGAGAAACGTCCGACGTGAGGCGACGGTTTAACGTGACCGTGGTCCGAAGTTCCCCCGTGCCGAGCGGCATGCTGCGTTGCGAACAGGTCGCTGGCTGCCTGGCTGGTCAATTGCGGCGGACCGCGCAACTCTGACCAGCACCCAGTGCAGGAGGCGCATGTGCCAGAGTTCGATCTTGTGATCCGCGGCGGCACGGTGGTTACGGCCGGCGAGCAGTTCCGGGCCGACGTGGCTGTCGCGGGCGGGCTGGTCGCGGCGGTGGGCGGCGATCTGCAAGGGGCGCGGACGCTGGACGCCGGAGGGCTGCTGGTGATGCCGGGCGGGGTGGACAGCCACTGCCACATCGAGCAGCTGCAGGACGGAGGCGGGGCGGACGAGGAGACGTGGGAAAGCGGCAGCCGTGCGGCGCTGGCGGGCGGCACCACCTCGGTCGTGAGCTTCTCGACGCAGTTCAAGGGCCACCCGATCGGGCCATCGATGGACGAGTATCGGCGCCGGGCGCGGAAAGCCATGGTCGATCACGCGTTCCACCAGATCATCACCGACCCGACCGACGCGGTCCTGGCGGAACTGCCAGGCCTGGTCGCGCGCGGGGTGCGGAGTTTCAAGGCGTTCCTGACCTATGACCCGCTTCGCCTCGATGACCGGCAGTATCTGCGGGTGCTGGCGGCGGCACGGCGGCTCGGGTGCCTGGTGACCGTGCATTGCGAAAACTACGACGCGATCGCGTGGCGGACGGAGGCGCTGCTGGCGGCCGGGCTGACGGCGCCGAAGTATCACGCCTGGGCGCGCCCGCCTGTCGTGGAGCGGGAGGCGACGCACCGGGCCATTGCGCTGGCAGAGCTGGTCGATACGCCGATCCAGGTGTTCCACGTCTCCTGCCCGGAGGCGGCCGAGGAGATCGACCGGGCGCGGCGCCGGGGTGTGAAGGTATGGGGCGAGACCTGCCCGCAATACTTTGTGCTGGGGGCCGACACCATGGACCGGCCGGGGTTCGAGGGCGCGAAGTTCATGTGCAGCCCGGCCCCGCGCGACGCGGCCGCGACCGCCGGTCTGTGGGAGGCGATCCGGCTGCGGACGCTCGATGTGGTCAGCAGCGACCATAGCGGCTGGTCGTTCGACGGGCCACGCGGGAAACGGGTGAACGGCAGCACTGCGACGTTCCGCGACATCCCGAACGGGGTGCCGGGCCTGGCGTCGCGCCTGGCGATCCTGTGGAGCGAGGGGGTGGGCAAGGGGCATCTCACGCCGAGCGACTTCGTCCGGCTGACGTCGACCCGGCCGGCGGAGATCTTCGGCCTGCATCCGCGCAAGGGCAGCCTGATGCCCGGGGCGGATGCGGATATCGTGCTGTGGGACCCGGCGAAGACGATGACGATCACGAACGCTCTGATGCAGCACGCGATCGACTACACGCCCTATGAAGGCATGGAGGTCACGGGGTGGCCGGTCGCGACGGTGCTGCGCGGCGAGGTGGCGATGCAGGACGGGCGCGTGACGGCCGCCCCCGGGCTGGGGCGCTACCTGCCTGTGGACGCGTATGACCTGATCCGGCCGCGCGGCGTGCTGGCGAACGGCTTCGGAGCCTGACGGCCATGGGCGCCGATCCGTATGCCCTGCTGGCACGGCCGTTCGCGCCGGTGGTCCACGACACGACCGCGCGGGACACGATCCTGTATGCGCTGGGTATCGGCCTCGGGGCGGACCCGGTCGACGCCGGGCAGTTGCGGTATGTGTATGAGGAGGGCCTGCAGACGTTGCCCACGATGGCGAACGTGCTCGGCTACCCCGGATTTTGGGCGCGGGAGCCGGATACCGGGATCGATTGGCGGCGGGTGGTGCACGCCGAGCAATCGATCCGGCTGCACCGGCCCTTGCCGGCGTCGGGCCGGTCGGTTGGCCATACGCGCGTGACGGCATTCCACGACAAGGGGCCGAAAGGGGCACTCATGGCGTCGGAGCGGCGGATCGAGGATGGGTCGGGCTCGCTGCTGGCGACCGTCGGCGGGCTGACGATGCTGCGGGGCGACGGCGGCTCGGGCGTGACGGCCGGGACCCTGCCGGACTCGCATCCGGTGCCGGCGCGGGCGCCGGACGCCGTGTGTGACCTGCCGACGCTGCCGCAGGCGGCGCTGATCTATCGGCTGAGCGGCGACCTGAACCCGTTGCATGCGGACCCGGTCGTCGCACGCGGTGCCGGGTTCGAGCGCCCGATCCTGCATGGGATGGCGACGATGGGGGTTGCCGGGCACGCCGTGCTGCGCACCATCCTCGGCTACGATGCGCGGCGGATGCGCTCGATGCAGGTGCGGTTCACGGCGCCGGTCTACCCTGGCGAAACCATTCGGACCGAACTCTGGGTCGATGGCGGGATCGTTTCCCTGCGCTCGCGCGTTGTCGACCGTGCCGCCGTGGTATTGGACCGTGGCCGTGTGGAGATGAGCCCCGAATGAGCCGCGCACCCCCGCCATCGCCGGCACGCATAGCCGGTTCGCTGGCGGGTGCGGGCATTGTGTGGCATCCTGCAACAATGCTCTATGCCCTGCACGACGTCGCGACCGCTGCCATGATGCCTGCCCGGTTTTGGGCACACCAGGCGAGCACGCTGATGCGAGGGCACGTTGGGCCGGACTACCTCACGTGGCCGGCGCGTGCTGCGGTGGCGTGGGCCGATGTCGCGGATGACGTCTTGCGGCCGCGCGGCAAGCCGGAGTGGGACATCAAGGTGACCCGCGGCGGGCAGCAGGCCGTGCAGGATGAGCTTGTGCTGGACCTGCCATTCGTGCGGCTGATGCGGTTCGTGACCACCGGCGCCGCTGGCCGGCGGGTGCTGCTGGTGGCGCCGATGAGCGGGCATCACGCGACGCTGCTGCGCGGCACCGTGCAGGACATGATCGACACCGGCCTCGAGGTGTTCGTGACCGACTGGAAGGACGCCCGCATCGTCCCGCTGCTGCACGGTGACTTCGACCTGGGCAGCTATATCGAGACGATCGTCGGCTTCCTCCAGCATCTGGGGCCGGATACGCATGTCGTCGCAGTGTGCCAGCCTGCGCCGGCCGTGGTGGCTGCCGTGTCGCTGATGGCGGCGCGAAACGATCCGGCGCAGCCGCGCAGCATGACGTTGATGGGCGGGCCGGTCGACACGCGCGCCGCGCCGACCGTGGTGACGAAACTCGCGGCCGATAATCCCATCGAGTGGTTCGAGCGGCATGTGGTCGCAACCGTGCCGGCGTGGCACCCGGGGGCGTTCCGCCGGGTCTACCCGGGGTTCCTGCAGCTTGCGGCATTCATTTCCATGAACCCGGACCGCCACATGGAGGCGCATAAGCGCATGTTCGCGCATCTCGTGCGCGGCGACGATGAGAGTGCCGCGGCGCATCGCCGGTTCTACAACGAATACCTGTCGGTCATGGACGTGCCCGCGAGCTACTATCTCGAGACGGTCAAGACATTCTTCCAGAAGCACGACCTGCCACGTGGCACCATGACGGTGCGCGGCGAACCGGCCGTGCCGTCGGCGATCGAACATACGGCGCTGATGACGGTCGAGGGCGAGCTGGACGATATTTCGGCGCCTGGCCAGACGATCGCGGCCCAAACGATGTGCAGCGCGATCCCGGCCGAGAAGCGGTTGCAATACTTGCAACCGGGGGTCGGGCATTACGGGATCTTCAACGGCCGCAAGTGGCGCAGCGACATCCTGCCGCGGATCAAGGGTTTCATCGAAGCAAATTAGGCGTCCGCGCCTGGAAACCGCTCCTCAGCCGTCTCCGGCAAGGATGCGGGCAACCGAGGCTGCTATAGGCTGACCGGTGTTGGCCTGGTAGTACGAGAAGGCGGGAGATGGATTGACCTCGAAGCAGACGTGCTCGCCAGCGGGCGTCTGTCGCAGGTCGATCCCGGAGAATGCCAGGCCAAGCGCCTTCGTGAGGTCGACGCATCGCTCGGCAAGCTCGTCTGGGATCGTCGTCGCGACCAGCTCCGCCTGGCCACCTTGCCGCGTTGCGTAGCGGTAGTCGACGCGGTCGCTCAGAATCTTCGTCGCGTGTACCTCCCGGCCTATGACGTGGACCCGGATATCGGTGCCGGCGACGAGCGCCTGGAACTGCACCGGGCACCAGCCGATGTCGTCCAGCCGTCCAAGATCGTCATCGTCGAATGCCTTCACGATCGAACGGACGCTACTCATCGACTTGTAGATGATCGCGCCGTGCCGGCTTTGGAAGTCGCGGACCGCCGCCGGGTCGTTGGTGATCAACGTTTCGGGGATGGCGAAGCCCATCGCTTGGATGAGTTGCGCCTGATACGGCTTGGATCCATTCGAGGCTTGCGGCTCGGCCCGGTTGACGATGCGGCCTGGGGCCACTTCCAACCATCGGGTCAGTGACTCGTGAAATCCGCGGGCGTGCCGGCGAGGTGGTGACGTGTCCGGTTGGCCATCGAGCTCAGGAAGGAAGCGGTCGTCCATCAGCCGGACGTAGACGGCTTCGATCTCGCTCAGCCGGTATGTCGCGCAGCCCAGATTGAGCATGCCGTCGACCCGGCCGGCGTCGATCGTCCACTCGATCCCATAGCTCGCGACGAGCCGCTGATTGAGCACGAGAACCGGAGCGTCGATCGCTTGGAGCGCCTCGGCAACCATCGTCAGCGGGCCTTCGCTCGGGATGCCACACAGCAGGATCATGCGGCGTCGCCCACCAAACTCTCTGCCAGGACCGTGAAGGAGCAGGCGAGTGCCTCGATCAGCGCGTTGCCACCAAGGGTCAGGTCGGGCATGGCGGACGCTCCGGCAAACTCCCACCCGCGGTCGCCGGTTGCGAAATCGACGCCTATCAGGGCCGAACCCGAACGCCGCGCGAGTTCCCGACAGGGCGCAACCAGCGCTCCCGGCAGCCCCGGCGCGACGACCCGATCTCCTATGATGAAGGCTGTCAACGGCGGGGCGGTCACCGCGGCACCGGCGATCTCGGGTGCGTCCCCGTGCGAACTCCGGTAGGCGCGAACGGGCAGGCCGGCCTGCCCCGCAAGCAGCGCCCAGCGTGACGGGTGACGCCAAGCGCCGCAAAGCCCTGCAGGCGACGGCCGATTGATCACGACGCCGGGCATGGCATGGAGCCAGCTCAGATAAAGCGCATACATCTCTTGCAAGCCGTAGTCGCGATCGGGGCCGCCAATCCGGCCGACCCACGCGGACGGAAGAAAGGCGAGCCGGTTGAGGATGGGGACCGGCGCTCCTCCGCCGATCCTGCGGCCGTCCGCCAGACGGATCGACACGGACGCGCCTTCCCGTCCGACCCGATGCTCCCATCGTGCTGCTGCCGCGAGCGCCGCGCCGGTAACGACGTCTGTTTGCCACCCAAGTCGCCCCAGCCGTTCCGCGGCCCAGAAGGCCGGTCGGTCATACTCTTCGCATATGACAAGGATCGAGCGGTCCCGCACGGCCCACCTAGGTCGGCTTCTTCGCCGCGCGGTCGGCTTCTCCGGTCAGCGCGCCCTGGCTCAAGTCGGGTCGCTGCCCAGTCGTGATGAAGTGCTGCATAACGGCAACGCTCTGCTCGAGGGCGGACAAGCGCTGCTCGATCGGATCACCCGCCTGTCCCGGACCTTCTGCGACCTCCTTGCCGTCTTTCTCTTTCCCAGCTTGCTTTATGTTCTCAACGATCAACTTCTCTAACGACTCGACCTTGAAATCTTTGTGTTCCTTCGACTCATGCTTGGTATCTTTGTGCTCCTTTGATTCGAGTTTTGTGTCCTTGTGTTCTTTCGCTTCGTTCTTTTCTGCTTTCTCGATCTTTGCGTCTTTATGCTCTTTAGTCTCATTTTTCTCCAGTTTTTCGGATTTGAGTTCTTTGCTCTCGTTCTTCTCAACCTTCTCTAATTTATGCTCCTTCAGCTCGACTTTGAACTTCTCAATGAAGTTCTTCTCGAGGGACTGCTTCTCCGGCGGCTTCGGGATCGCCTGCTGCTTGGGTGCGGGCTTGTTGCTGTTGTCGTCCGACATGTTGCTCCCCCCGATCTGTTCGCCGCAGCCGTTGCTCTGCGAAATGCGCCACCCGGTCGCGCGGACAGCGACACTTTCATACCACTACCATAACGAAAAGCAAGTGCAACGATTAGGCGAGTTTGCAGCTTGAGCCATGATTGCAGCCAGGGCGAGCCAGCGAGCGAGCTAGCCCGGCTAGCCCCTAGGGTGTGTCCGGCGCCAGACGTGCATGAGGGCGGTCTGGTCGACGCTGGTGTAGCGCTGGGTGGTCGACAAGCTGGCGTGGCCGAGCAGTTCCTGGATGGAGCGGAGGTCGGCTCCGCCGGCCAGGAGATGGGTTGCGAAGCTGTGGCGGAGCGCGTGCGGCGTCGCGTGGGTCGGCAGCCCGGCGCCCTCGCGGTAGCGCTGTATCGTGCGCTGGGCGACGGCGGGGTGGAGGCGGGCTCCCTTCTCACCGATGAAGAGCGGCGATCCCGGCGAGGCAGCCGGGTGCAGCGCAAGCCAGTCCCGCAGCACGGCATGAACGGCCGGTAAGAGCGGCACGAGGCGTTGCTTGCCGCCCTTCCCCATGACGCGCAGCGGACCCGTCCCGGGGACGCTCCGCACATCGAGCGCCAGGGCCTCGCCGATGCGCAGGCCGGCGCCGTAGAGAAGGGTGAACAACGCGGCGTCGCGGGCCTGCCAAACGGCGTCATCGGACTGCGTCGCGTCTGCGGCAACGGCCTGCGCCTGCTCGGGCGACAGCGCGCGGGGTATGGGCTTGGCGGCTCGGGGCGTGCCCAGAAGCGTCGGCGCCGGGTTGAGCACGCCGTGGTGGCGGGCGAGCCAGCGGAACAGGCTGCGGACGGCGGAGAGATGCCGGGCGCGGCTGGCGTTAGCGAGGCCGTTCGCGGCGGCGTGGGCGAGCCAGGCGCGCAGGTCGCCCTGGGTCAGCCGCCCAAGCGCGTCCACGTCGGGCTCGGCACCGAGATGATTCGTGAGGAAATCCAGGAACTCGGCAAGGTCGGCGCGGTAGGCGTCGACGGTTTTGGTGGCGGCGCGGCGCTCGCGGGCGAGCCAGTCGAGGAAGCCGGCGACGGCCTCGGCCCCGGTCACGCCGGCCGGCCGTCCAGCGCGGCGCCGACCGCCCTGCCGAGAAAGGCGAGCGTGTCGGTGCCGGCCCCATCGAGGCTGCCCGGGTCGCGGCAGGCAATCGCAAGTAGGGCCGGGCCGGAACGCAGCGGGACGCGGATCAGCGCCTCCTCGGTCGCAAGCGCCACCGCCTCGCCGTGCAGCATGGCGTCGGGGGCGGCGGTGCGGACCAGGGCGGCGCGCTGGCCGAGGGTGGCGAGGATGGTGCCGCGGGGAACCGCGGCGGCACCCTCGGGCGGCGCCAGGCCTTCCATGCAAATGCGGGCGGCGTCGACGCGCAGCAATCCCGCGAGTTCGTGGGTGGCGAGCCAGGCCGGGTCCGGGGCGCGCATGAGGGCGAGCACCGCCTCTTGGACACGGCGGGCGAAGGCCTCGGCGGCGCGGCGGGCTGCCGCCGCTTCGGTCGCGGCCTGGGCGCCGGCCCGCTCGGCCGTGGCTGCGCGGGTGCGGGCCTGGTCGAGCATGGCGGCCATATGGTCGGCCAGCGTGGCCCCGTGGATGCGGCGCGGGGGATCGAGCTCGCTATAGAGGTCAGGGTTTCGGGCAAGGAAGTCGGGATGGGCGCGAAGCCAGCGCAGCACGGCGCCCGCTTCGGTCGCTGCCGCGGCACCGCGTTCATGGTCCTGTTGCAATCGGGCGCGGTCAGGGTCATCCAGGCTTATGGTCGGTCTCCATTCAGGGCGGTCGCGTCGAAGCGGTGCCAGCGCGCCGGCCGACCCTGGGTTCCCGACGTTAGCGGCTGGGACGCCTGGCCGGAAGCGGGTTGCGGTGCTGCTGCCGCGACCGTTCCGCGGGCCGTTCGACTACGCAGTGCCGCGGGGCGAGGACCCGCAGCCCGGGCAAGTCGTCTTGGTGCCGCTGAACCGTCGGGAGGAGGTGGGCGTCGTCTGGGACGGGCAAGGCGAGGGCGCCGTCGTCGGCGACAACCGGCTGAAGGAGATCACGGCGGTATTGGACACGCCGCCTCTGCCGGCCGCCCTGCGGCGTTTCGTCGATTGGGTTGCGGCCTACACCCTGGCCTTTCCCGGCGACGTGCTGGCGATGGCGCTCCGGGTGAACGCGCTTACGGCCGAGAGCCCGGCACCGGGCTGGCGTTTGGGCACGGCATCTCGGGACACGCCGGGGCGGGACACGCCGGGGCGGCAACGCGTCGCGGCCGTGCTGGCCGATGGGCGGCCGCGCGCGACGGCCGAGCTGGCGCGGGCCGCGGGCGTGAGCACGGCGGTGATCCGCGGCATGGCCACGGCCGGGTCGCTCGTTGCCGTCTCCCTGCCGGTCGCGGCCCCGTTCGCGGCCCCCGATGTGACGTCGGCCGGGCCGGTGCTATCCGCAGAGCAGGCCGACGCGGCGGGCGTCCTGCGGGCAGCGGTGGACGCGCGTTCGTATTCGACGACGCTGCTGGACGGGGTCACCGGATCGGGCAAGACGGAGGTGTATCTCGAGGCGGTGGCGGCGTGCGTGGCGCAGGGGCGGCAGGCGCTGGTCCTGCTGCCGGAGATCGCGCTGTCGTCGCAATGGCTGGCGCGGTTCGAGCGGCGGTTTGGGGCGGCGCCGGCCGTGTGGCACAGCGACCTGCCGTCGCGCACGCGGCGGCTGACCTGGCGCGCCGTTGCCGAGGGGGCGGCGCCGGTGGTCGTGGGCGCACGGTCGGCGTTGTTCCTGCCGTTCCCCGATTTGGGGCTGGTCGTGGTCGACGAGGAGCATGAGACGGCGTTCAAGCAGGAGGACGGTGTGGTGTACCACGCGCGCGACATGGCGGTGGTGCGGGCGCGGCTGAGCGAGGCGCCGGCTGTGCTGGTTTCGGCGACGCCCAGCCTCGAGACGCTCGCGAACGTCGCAGCCGGGCGATATGGCCGGCTGAGCCTGTCGGCCCGGCATGGCGGCGCTAGCCTGCCGGCGGTGGCGGCGATCGATCTGCGGGATGCGCCGCCGGCGCGGGGGCAGTTCCTCTCGCCCGTGCTGATCGAGGCCGTGGCGGAGACGATCGGGCGGGGCGAGCAGGCGATGCTGTTCCTGAACCGCCGCGGCTATGCGCCGCTGACACTCTGCCGGACGTGCGGGCACCGAATGCAGTGCCCGAACTGCACGGCCTGGCTGGTGGAGCACCGTGCGCGGCGGCAGCTCGCATGCCACCATTGCGGCCATCAGGAGCCAGTGCCGCCGGCATGCCCGAGCTGCGGCGCCGAGCACAGCCTGGTCCCGATCGGGCCGGGGGTGGAGCGCATCACGGAGGAGGCGGCCGCGCTGTTCCCCGGCGCGCGCACGCTGGTGATGGCGAGCGACACGGTGCCGGGCCCCCATGCGGCGGCGGCGGCGGCGGCGCGGATCGAGGCGCGCGAGGTGGACTTGGTCATCGGCACGCAGATCGTCGCGAAGGGCTGGCATTTCCCGCATCTGACCTTGGTGGGCGTCGTCGACGCGGATCTGGGCCTCGCCGGCGGAGATCTGCGCGCGGCGGAGCGGACGGTGCAGTTGCTGCATCAGGTGGCGGGGCGCGCCGGCCGGGCGGAGGCGCCGGGGCGGGTGCTGCTGCAGACGTTCTCGCCGGAGCACCCTGTCATGCAGGCGCTGCTGCAGGGCGATCTTGCAGCGTTCATGGCGATAGAGGCGGAGACGCGACGGCCCGGCGGCTGGCCGCCGTTCGGTCGCCTGGCGGCGCTGATTGTAAGCGCGGACACGGCGCCGGCCGCGGACGCGCTGGCGAAGGCGCTGGGCGATACGGCGCCGCGCCACGATGGCCTGGTCGTGCTAGGCCCGGCCCCGGCCCCGTTTGCGATCCTGCGTGGGCGGCATCGTCGCAGGCTGCTGCTGAAGACGCGGCGAGACGTGGCGGTGCAACCGCTGCTGCGGGCATGGCTCGACCAGGTTCGCGTGCCAGGGACGGCACGGGTGGATGTGGATGTGGACCCGGTAAGCTTCCTGTAGATCCATCCACGCCGGGCCACGCTCGAGATGTCACGTCCGGTTCATGCGGACCGCACGCTCGCGACGAAGCTGTGCAGTTCGGCCGAGATTTCATGGGTCCGCTTCGCCAAGCCCGAAGCGGCGCCCAGCACGACCCCGGTTGCGGTGCCGGCATCGTTGGCAGCCTGACTGACGCCGGCGATATGCGTCGTGACATCCTGGGCTGCCTGTGCGGTGCGTTGAACGCTCCGGGCGATCTCGGAGGTGGCGACTCCCTGTTGTTCGACCGCCGCGGCGATGGCCGTCGCGATCGCACTGACCTCCCCGATCGTCGATGTGATGCTGCCAATCGCTTCGACCGACAGCCGCGTCGCAGATTGGATCTGCCCGATCTGCGCGCCGATCTCCTCGGTTGCCTTCGCCGTTTGCGCGGCAAGGCTTTTCACTTCGCTGGCGACCACGGCGAAGCCCTTGCCGGCGTCGCCGGCGCGGGCGGCCTCGATCGTCGCATTCAGCGCCAACAGGTTCGTCTGGCTGGCGATCGTGGAAATCAGCCCCACGACGTGCCCGATGCGCTCGGCAGACTCGGACAAGGCCCGAACGGTCGTATCGGTGCGCCGGGCGTCATCGACCGCCCGGCCGCTCATGCTAGCCGAATGCTCCACCTGCCGTCCGATCTCATGGATCGATGAAGCGAGCTGCTCGGCTGCGGCGGCGACCGATTGCACGCTGGTGCTCGCGTCCTTCGCCGCGGCGGCGACGGATGCGGCGCGCCCGTTCGCGGCACCGGCCGCATCGGCCATCTCCCGCGACGTCGCTTCGAGCTCGGTCGAGCTGCCCCGAAGCGTCTGCACGAGCGCCCCAACCTTCTCTTCGAAGCCATCGGCCAGTTGTTGCAGCATTCTCTGCCGCTCAGCCGACGCATCCGCCTTCACGCGGTCCTCCCTGGCCGCAACTGCCGCGGCCTCGGCCGCCTTCTGTTGCAGCACTTCGACCGCACGCGCCATCGTTCCGATTTCATCGGTGCGGCCCAGCCCGGGGATGACGACGTCAGGCTCGGCATCGGCAAGGCGCCGCGTGGCGTCGGTGATGCCGGTGATCGATCGCGAGATCCACCGAGCGGTCACGAGCGCCAGACCGATGCTCAGCGTCAGGAGCGCGGCGACGAAGGGCGTAAGGCGCCACAGCTGCTCCCGCTCGGCCGCCCGAACGTCATCAAGATAAACGCCGGCCGTTACAATCCATCCCCACCCTTTCGTCTGGATCGCATAGGCGGCCTTCGGAACGGGCTCCGTGCCGCCTGCCCTTGGAAAGCGAAAGGTCGTTTTGCCGGTTCCCGCGCGGGCAGCGGCAATGTGGTTTCGGAGGATCGGCACGCCGTCTGGATCGCGCAAATCCATAGCGTTCGTGCCCTCGAGCTTCGGATTTGGATGGACGAGCATGTTGCCGTCCTGGTCGATCACGGACACGTAGTTGCCGCTGTCATAGCGCATGCTTCGGATGGCATCACGGGCCATTCTCTGGGCGGCCGCAAGCGAGGTTTGTCCCGTAGCGGCTTGCTGCTCGAACGCTTCGACTTGGCTGGCGGCGGCCTCCGTGACGACCTTTGCTCGCGCTTCACTCTGGCTTTTGACGGCGTCACCCACCGCGACGACGGATATCCAGCCCATGGCAAAAATGGCCGCACACGTGAGCAGCGGCAGCATCAGAAGGCGTGCCTTGATGCCGCTGGGGACGAGTTTCATGGCCAGCCTCCGTCGATTTGGCCAGACTTTGCCCGGCAAGGGTGAAGATTGCATTTACGGCGCGCCGTCGACGCGGGCAGCCATCGGCGGCCGACCCCGTCGCGATGCCTTAAAGACTGGCAGACCCCGTTGCGCCTTCGTATGCTGCATGACACGCGTCCGCAGAGACGCCGCACCCAGGAGAACGCCTATGATCGTCTCGCGCCGCACGTTGATCGGGTCCGCCACCGCGCTGGCAGCGATGCCCCGCCTCGGCCGGGCGCAAGCGCCGACGATCAAGATCGGCGTGATGAACGACCAGTCCGGGCCGTATCGGGACGATGGCGGGCCGACCGGCGTCATCTGCGTACGGCAGGCGGTGCAGGAGTTCGCCGACACGGCTGGTTTCGGGATCGAGGTGATCGCGGCCGATCACCAGAACAAGCCTGACATCGGCGCCGGCATCGCCCGGCAATGGTTCGACCAGGAGGGGGTCGACGTGATCGTGGACGTGCCGACGTCGTCGGTCGCGCTGGCGGTGAACACCGTATGCCGCGAGAAGAACAAGGTCATGGTCAACAACGGCGCCGCGACGACGGACCTGACCGGGGCGCAGTGTTCGCCCAACACGATCTGCTGGACCTACGACACCTACATGCTCGCCAAATCGACTGGCGGCGCGATGGTGCGGGCGGGCGGGGACAGCTGGTACTTCATCACGGCCGACTACGTGTTCGGCCAGCAGCTGCAGCGCGACACGACGAAGTTCGTGACCGAGGCGGGCGGCAAGGTAATGGGCGCCAGCGCCTACCCGTTCCCGCAGACGACCGACTTCTCGGCGATGCTGCTGCAGGCGCAGGCGTCGGGGGCCAAGGTGCTCGGCCTCTGCAACTCGGGCGGCGATACGATCAACTGCATCAAGCAGGCCCACGAGTTCGGCCTGAACAAGTCGATGAAGATCGCTGCGATGCTGTTCTACAACAGCAATGTGCACGCGTTGGGCCTGGATACGGCGCAGGGATTGCTGCTGACCGAGAGCTATTATTGGGATCTGAACGACCGGACGCGCAAGTTCCAGGCGCGCATCCACGACAAGACGCCGAACCAGTGGCCGAACATGGTGCAGGCCGGGGACTACGCGTCGACGCTGCACTACCTGAAGGCGGTCAAGGACCTGGGCGTGGCGGCGGCGAAGGCCGATGGGCGGGCGGTCGTGGCGCGGATGAAGGCGATGCCGACCGACGACGACTGCTTCGGGCCGGGAAAGATCCGTGAGGATGGCCGAAAGATCACGCCAAGCTACCTGTTCCAGGCAAAGGCGCCCTCGGAGAGCAAGGGCGGGTGGGACGGGCTGAAACTGGTCACGACCACACCGGCCGACCAAGCGTTCCGGGCGTTGGGCGACGGAGGGTGCTCGCTCGTGCATAGCTGAGGGAGGGGGAACGCGGCATGTTCAAGGTCGTCACCGCGCAGGGGCCGGGTGGGGAGTTCGGGTTCGAGATGGAGGCGCTCGAGGGGCTGGGCGCCATCGTCGAAATCCCGGCCGACGAGGACGGGTTCATCGCGGCGGCGCAGGATGCGGACGCGGTCTATTGCCGCGGCACGAAAGTGCCGGCCCGGGTCATCGAGGCGCTGCCGCGGCTGAAGCTGATCGCACTGGGCAGCGTGGGGGTCGATCTGGTCGACGTGGCCGCCGCGACCTCCCGCGGCATACCGGTCACGAACTGTCCGGACACCTTCATCGAGGAGGTCGCGGACCACGCGATGACCTTGCTGCTGAGCTCGTTCCGCCGGGTGGTGGAGCAGGATCGGATGGTGCGGGAGGGCCGATGGAAGGAAGGCCGTCCGGCGCTGTATGAGATTCCCCGATTGATGGGGCAGACGCTCGGCTTCATCGCATTCGGGCGCATCCCCCGGGCCATCGCCACGCGGGCCCAAGCGTTCGGGCTCCGGATGATGGCCTATGATCCGTTCGTCGCCGAGACGGTGCTGCTGTCACACGGTGTGTTGCCATCGACGCTGGATGAGGTGCTGACCCAATCGGACTTCGTCTCCATGCATGCGCCGGGCACGCCCGAGGCACGCGGCATGATGACGGAGAAGCACTTCCAGAAGATGAAGAAGACGGCGGTGTTCATCAACACCGGGCGTGGCGCAACGGTGGACGAGCCGGGGCTGATCCGGGCGCTGCAGGAGGGCTGGATCGCCCACGCCGCGCTCGATGTGCTGGAGGTCGAGCCGCCGGGCCACAACAACCCGCTGTTGAGCATGGGCAACGTGACGCTCAGCCCGCACAACGCGTCGGCCTCGTCCCGCTTCGACCCGGCCCGCAAGCGGCGGGTGGGGCATGAACTCGCGCTGGCCGCCCGCGGCTTATGGCCGATGGGCTGCGTCAACCCGTCCGTACTGCAGTCGACGACGCTGAAGCGCTGGCAGCCGGTCAGCATGGAACGTGGACCCAACAGCTAAGGGCATGGCGATGGCAGACGCACTTCCGGCGCCGTTCGAGACCGGGCTCCTCGACCGGCTGATGCAAGACGCCGGCATCGACGTGCTGCTCGCGACGTCCAAGCACAACGTGCAGTATCTCCTCGGCGGCCACCGCAGCCACTTCTTCGATGCGATGGACGCGATGGGCCTGGGCCGCTATCTGCCGGTGCTGGCCTATCCGCGCGGCGCGCCGGACCGGGCGGCCTATGTCGGGCACCGGCTCGAGACGCATCAGCGGCAGGCCGCCCCGTTCTGGCCCGCGACGGCGCGGACCGACAGCTCGTTCGCGGCCGACGCGATCGAAAAGGCGGTGGCAGCGATCGGCACCGCGCCTGGCCGCATCGGCGTCGAGGCGCCGTTCCTGCCGCACGATGCGGCCCAGCGCCTGTCCGACCTGCTGCCCGGCGCCGTCATCGTCGACGCCACGCCCGTGCTGGACCGGCTGCGCCTGCGCAAGACGGCCGCTGAGCTCGACCACGTCCGCATCGCGACCGAGCACGTCGCCGATGCCATGCAGGAGGCGTTCGCAGCCGTGCGGCCGGGCATGACCAAGCGGCAGCTCGTGCAGGTGCTGCGCGAGGCGGAGGTGCGGCGCGGGCTGACGTTCGACTATGCGCTGGTGACGGCGGGCACCAGCCTGAACCGGGCCGTGACGGACCAGGTGATCGAGCCCGGGGACATCGTCTCGATCGATTCCGGCGGCAATTACCGCGGCTACATCGGCGATATCTGCCGCATGGCCATCCTCGGCGAGCCGGATGCGGAGCTGGTGAGCCTGCTCGATACGATCGAGGCCGTGCAGCGGGCGGCCTTTGCGGCGGTCCGGCCCGGTGCCCCTGGCGGCGGCATCTACGATGCGGCGGAGCAGGCGATGCGCGATCGCCAGCTTGGGCCGGAGTGCCACTTCCTGGCCCATGGCATGGGCCTCGTGTCGCATGAGGGCCCGCGGCTGACGCGGCGGAACCCCGGCCCGGCGCCCGGCGACGACAGCGCGCTGCCGCTCGAGCCCGGCATGGTGGTGTCGATCGAGACGACGCTCATGCATCCGCGGCGGGGCTTCATCAAGCTCGAGGACACGCTGGCGGTGACGCAAGCCGGGCACGACGTCTATGGCGACCGCATGCGTGGGTGGACGCAGGTCGGCACCAGTTGATCGACCCCTTCGTTCAGGAACCCACGCGCGGACCCGACGTTCCGATCGCGGTCGCGACAGTGTGAGGAGGGCTGAGCGGTGCCGGAGACCAAGCCTGACGTGCCGCTGGACCTGTCGCTGTTCGATACGGAGCCGACCCCTGCCGCGGGTCATGCGCTCGTCCCCGCCACCACGCACGCCGTCGCGGACCCTCGGTTGCAGCCCGAGCCGCCTGCGGCACGCCTGGTCGACGTGGCCACGCTCAATCCGGCGGACCTCGATGCGGCGCGGCAGTCCGCGGCACAGATCGATTTCCGCAACACCGGCAGCCTGCTGGCCCATGGCGATGGCGTGCTCGCGTCGATCGCGCAAGCCTCGCGGCAGTTGCTGAGCGGGGTGCGGCTGGGCGACGCCGGGGAGGTCGGGCGCATCGCCGCGGCCGTGATCGACGGCGTGAAGATCCTGCGCATCGAGGACCTGCAGGCCGAAGCGTCCGGCGCGCACCCGCCCGAGCGCAAGGGTCTGATCGGGCGGATCATGGGTGCAGCGTCCGACGCGCATTCGGCGTTCAAGGGATTTGCCGAGAGCCGGAAGACGTTCCTGGCCCTGATGGATGCCGAGCAGGCCAAGGCGCGGCGCACGAAGGCGGACCTGGCCGTCTCGATCGACCTGCTGGACCAGCAGGCCGTGGCGATCCGGCAGAGCCTGCATGGGTTGAAGGTCGAGATCGCGGCCGGGCAACTGGCGCTCGACCGCGGCCATGAGGAGCTGGAGGCGCTGCGGCAGAACGCGGTCGCGACGGGCGACGCGGCGGACGCCGCCGACGTGCTGGCCTATCGCGGCGCGCTGGCGAACTTCCGCGCGAAGGTGGCCGAGATGCGGGAGAACCTGGTCGGCTCGGCCATGCTGATCCCGATCATCGCGCAGAACCGGCAGGCGGCCGAGACCCGGCTGATGAAGATTTCGAACGGCATGCTGGTCGTGATCCCACGCCTGATGGCGGTCGCCTCGCAGGCTGCGGTCCAGGTGGACATCCGCCGGGCCGCCCACGAGTCGGAGCAGCTCGACGAGGCGGCCCGGCAGATCACGTTGCTGGCGAGCAAGGGCGCCCACGATGCGGCGACGACGGCGGCGCGCAGCCTGGGCGGCGATCAGCGCAACTTGGACGTCTTGGCGCAGGTCGCCGACGAGACGGTGCGGACGATGCACGAGGTGATCGACATCGAGCGGGAGGTGGCGAGCGGCGACGCGGACCGCGAGGCGAAGCTGACGGCGATCCGCGACCGGCTGGTGATGGGCATGCAGGGCGTCGCGCGCCATGCGGTGGCGCCGTGAGCGATGCCGGGTTCGACATGCAGGCCGCCTGGCTGCGGCGGTTCAGCGCGGACGCGGAAGGCAACCTGGGCGCTTTCGCGCTGCGCCTGCGCGAGGCGATGCCGGATCAGGTGACGGTGCACGAGAGCAAGGGGCTGTTCGCCCGGACCGCCAAGGTGACGGGGGTGGAGGTGGAGATGGGCGACAACCGCTACCGGCTCGATCTCGCGAACGGCCGGCTGAAGGCCAGCATCGCGCTGATCGTGCGGGGGATCGCGCTCAACACCAAGGCGGTCGACCCGGCGGACTGGTTCGCGCGCCTGCGGGCCGAGACGCAGAAGGCCAGCGAGCACGCCCGGGCGTTGAGCGTCTCGCTGTCCGCCTTCATGGAACGCTGAGATGGGCCTGTTCGACCTGTTCAAGGCGCCTGACCCGGAATCGGCCGCGTTGCAGGCGGTGAACCAGGCGCGCCTGGCCGATATCGAGGCGAACCTGAAGCGCAACGGCGTGCCGGCAGCGACGCGCGAGCGGCTCGAGGCTGCGCGGGCCGGGCGGCGGCCCTGGATCGCCACGCTGACCGCGGCCGAGCTGATGATCGCGCGGTCGCATGGGCTGCGCCCGATCGCCTCGGTGTCGGCCACGTGCTGGATGCATTACGGCTGGTCCTGGACGCAGGGGCATGGCCAGGGCTGGGGCACGGCGCTGGCGCGGCTGCGCGCCGAGGCCAAGGTGGCCGGTGCGAATGCCGTGCTGGACGTGAAGATGCGGACGATCCCGCTGCAGGTCGAGGACAGCATGGATTTCACGCTGGTCGGCACGGCCGTCTATGTGGAGGGCCTGCCGCCGAGCCCGGAACCGGTCGTCGCGACCGTGCCGGCGCTGGAGTTCGTGAAGCTGCTGGAGGCCGACGTGGTGCCGACCGGCATCGCCGTCGGCGCGCAGTACGACTGGCTGCAGGATTGGTCCAACCGCGTCTCGTCGATGAACTGGATCGGCAACATCGAGAACCGCGCACTGGGCAAGTTTTGGGAAAAGGTGAAGCAGCAGGCGCATGCCGACCTGCGGCAGAGCGCCAGCACGCAGGGGAGCGGGGTGCTCGCGCACGTCAACTTCAGCCAGTTGTTCGAGATCGAGCGGGACGAGCGGAAGCAGTATTTGGGCCGCCACATCGTGATCGCGACGACGGTGGACTCCAAAAAGGGCGCGCCGTTCCCGCATGAGGTGCAGATCGTGCTCGACATGCATGCCGGGGGCACGGCGCTGACCGGCACCGAGCGGCACCATCAATCCTATGCGTCGAACGAAGAAGAGGGTGGCATCTGATGTCGAACGACCTTCCGGCCCATGCACGGGAGCGCCTGAAGGGGCTGCGCGGCGCGGCGCACTCCAGCGGCGTGTTCACGTCGGATTTCTCCGTGAACGAGTTCCTGCTGGTGCGAAAGGCGGGGTTCGAGCCGATCGGGCTGTGCGTGGGCACGTGCGTGTATCACGTGGGCATCCAGTACGGGAGCTGGAACAAGAACCAGGAACTCGATGTGCTCTCGAAGGCGATGTATCACGCCCGGGAGCTGGCGATGTCGCGCATGCGGGCCGAGGCCACCGCGATGGGGGCGGACGGGATCGTGGGCGTGAAGCTGACGATCAAGCGGCTGGAGTGGGACGCGAACCTGCTGGAGTTCATCGCGATCGGCACCGGGGTTGTGCACGGCGCCGGGCATGCCGGGTTCCGCGCGCATGATGGCGGGCCGTTCACCTCGGACCTGTCAGGGCAGGATTTCTGGTCGCTGCTGCACTCCGGCTATCGGCCGGTCGAGATGGTGATGGGCAGTTGCGTGTACCACGTGGCGCACCGGGGCGTGCTGTCAGGGCTCGGCAGTATGGGGCGGAACGTCGAGTTGGAGAACTTCACGAGCGCGATGTATGAGGCGCGGGAGATCGCGATCGAGCGGATGTCGCTCGAGGCGCAGGCGGCCAAGGCCGAAGGGGTGGTCGGCGTCGAGATCCGCGAGGGCAGCCATGGCTGGCAGACGCACGTGATCGAGTTCTTCGCCATCGGCACGGCGGTGCTGCCGCTGGAGCAGGAGATCGCGCCGGAGAAGATTGCGGACCCGATCATGGTGCTGTCGGTTAATGACTGACGCACGGGCGCCGGGCTGCGCGCAGGGTCCGACCCGGTGTGGCTTCTATCGTTGTCGTGCCACGTTTCTTTACGGCTGCTTTCGACCGATAGGGGGCATGCTCTAGCGACAGAGCTGGTTCCGAAAGCGGACGCTTACGAGACACAATCGTGGCTTTGTATGCCTCAGCTATTCAGGTTCTTGCCCATGACAGTCATCACGACCGGTAATTTCTCATGAAGGTATTCCCGCTCGACCGACCATCCGTTTGCTTCGTAGAAACCACGGGCTTTAATGTTCGAGGCAACAACACGGAGCCGACCACGAGAGAAATTTCGTGAATGAATTTCCTGTTCGCATCGAGATAGCAACTGTCGGCCTAGACCAGACCCGCGCATTCCAGCGGTCACCCAAAGATCCTCTAGCCAGTCTTGGTTAGTAAGGCCAACGCCGAAGATCACACCATGCATATCGACGACCCAGGCAGGGAGCCAGTCTGTTATCCCAATCGGTATGGGCATGCTCGTCCAGAGTCCGCCATACACTTCATCAACCACCGTCTGGACGAGCGCCTGGACACTTTGACATTCATCTCTGCTCGGATGCCTTAGGTTCATGCCGCTGATTAAAACAGTTTCCGTTTGCCAACCAAGGATGGTCCGCTCCTCTAGGCGCCACAACCTACAACGGACCGTCCGCTAACCACCACTCTCAGCCATAAGGCTCGATCCCCAACACCGCTCTCTCTCCCTCCATAACACCACCCCCTACGGCCTAAACCCCCTCGACCAGCCCCACACCCCCGCTCTCGTCCTTCACCGCCACCCCCGAAACACCAAGCGCCCGCATTCGCCCCAGCAGATACGCCAGCCGATGCGCCGCCTCCGCATACCCAAGACCCTCGGGACGGATGTTGCTGACGCAGTTCCGGTCCGCGTCCGTCGTCGCCGCCCCCGGCGCCCAGGTCAGGTATGCGCCCAGGCTGTCCGCCGCCGACAGCCCCGGCCGTTCGCCCAGCAGCATTAGCACCGCCCCGGCGCCCAAGGTGGCCGCGACGCCGTCGGCCGCGGCGACCCGTGCCCCGAGCACGAGCACCGGCGGCGCCAGCGCCCACCCACGGAGCGCCGGGAGCAACGCGCCAAGCAGCGGCCCGGCATGGCGCTGGACGGCCTGCGCGGCTAGGCCGTCGCCGAGCACGATCGCAAGGTCGTAGCGTCCGGCATGGGGCGTGAGGACGGGCGCGGCTCCCGGCGCCAGCCGCCGCCCGAGATCAGGGCGAAGCAGATAGGCCTGCCGATCCGCGGCCTGGCTGGCAACGACCAGCAGCGGCGCCGGCAGGGCCGGGCGGAGCGACTGCCGCAGGGCGTCCACGTCGACCGTGGCATGGACGGCATCGCGGGCGCGGGCGTGGGCCAGGCGGAAATCCAGCAGCGGACGCGTGGCCAAGGAGGCGCCGGATCGTTCGAGGCCGATGCGGGCAGCGGTCAGGCCGCGCAGGCCGGGCCAGGTCGGGGCGGTCATGCGGCTCCCCTCACCCCAACCCTCTCCCGCCAGCGGGCGAGGGGGCAGGGAGCAGCCCCGAAAAGATCGTGGGGATGCCGGGCGGACGGATGCGGGCTTGGCCGTCGAGCAGGCCCTGGTCGGCGAGCCAGGCCTCGAACTCCGGGGCGGGGCGGCGGGCAAACAGGTCGCGCATCGCCAGCGCGTCGTGGAAGCTGGTGCTCTGGTAGCCGAGCATGATGTCGTCGGCGCCGGGCACGCCCATGATGAACGTCACGCCGGCCGCGACCAGCAAGGCCAGCAGCGCGTCCATGTCGTCCTGGTCGGCCTCGGCGTGGTTCGTGTAGCAGACGTCGCAGCCCATCGGCAGGCCGAGCAGCTTGCCGCAGAAATGGTCCTCCAGCCCGGCGCGCGTGATCTGCTTGCCGTCGAACAGGTATTCGGGGCCGATGAAGCCCACGACGGTGTTGACCAGCAGCGGGCGGTAGCGCCGGGCGACGGCGTAGGCGCGGGCCTCGAGCGTCTGCTGGTCCACACCGTGGTGCGCCCCGGCCGAGAGCGCGCTGCCCTGCCCGGTCTCGAAATACATCGCGTTCTGGCCGACCGTGCCGCGGGCCAGCGAGCGGGCGGCGTCGGCGGCCTCGTCGAGTAGGGCCAGGTCGATGCCGAAGCCGCGATTGGCGCCTTCGGTGCCGGCGATGGATTGGAAGACGAGGTCGACCGGGGCACCCCGCGCCATCAACTCCAGGGTCGTGGTCACGTGGGCCAGCACGCAGGACTGCATGGGGATGCCAAGGCGCTGGCGGATGTCGTCGAGCAAATGCAGGAGAGCGAGGGTGCGTTCGGGGCTGTCGGTGGCCGGGTTGATGCCGATGCAGGCGTCCCCGGCGCCGAGCAGGAGGCCGTCGAGGATGCTGGCCGCGATCCCGCGCGCGTCGTCGGCGGGGTGGTTGGGCTGCAGCCGCGTGCTCAGCCGGCCCGACAGGCCGATCGTGGTCCGGAACGCCGTCGTGGTGTGGATGCGGCTGGCGACGACGACCAGGTCCTGCAGGCGCATGATCTTGCTTGCCGCGGCGGCCATCTCGGGCGTGAGCCCCGGGGCCACCGCCGCGAGCGCCGCGCCGGTGGCGTCGTCGGACAGCAGCCAGTCGCGCAAGCCGCCGACGGTGAGGTGCCGGACGGCGGCGAAGGCGGCCGGATCGTGGCTGTCGACGATCAGCCGGGTGACCTCGTCGGCCTCGTAGGGCACGACCGCTTCGGTGAGGAACGTGGCGAGCGGCAGGTCGGCGAGCGCCATCTGTGCGGCGACCCGGCGCGCCTGGCTGTCGGCCGCGATGCCGGCGAGCTGGTCGCCGCTGCGCAGCGGCGTCGCCTGGGCCATGAGCGCGGCCAGGCTTGGAAAGACGTGGCGCTCGCCGGCGATCGTCGCCTGGAAGGTCACTGGCCGGTGAAGACCGGCTTGCGCTTCTCCATGAAGGCGCGGCGGCCCTCCTTATAGTCCTCGCTGGCGAAGCAACCCTTGATCAGCCCGGCGACCGCATCCTTGTCGGCCTCGTGGCCGCGGGCGAGTTCGGCCACCGTGCGCTTCAGGGCGCGCAGGGTGAGCGGCGCATTGTCAGCGATGCTCTCGAGCTGGGACTGCACGAAGGCGTCGAACGCGTGATCCGGCAGGACGCGGTTGACCAGCCCCATGGCAAGGGCCTCGGCGGCACTGAAGTGGCGGGCGGTGTAGAAGATCTCCTTGGTGTAGGCGGGGCCGACCAGGTCGACGAGGGTCTTCACGCCGGGCAGGGCGTACCCCAGGCCGAGCCGCCCGGCCGGCACGCCGAAGCGGGAGCCCTCGGTGCAGAAGCGAAGGTCGCAGCCGACCGCGATGCCGAGGCCGCCGCCGATGCACCAGCCGCGGATGACGGCGATCGTGGGCTTGCCGGCGTATTTGATGGCGAGGTTGGCGCGTTCCGAAACGGCGTCGTAGGCCGCGACGGTTTCGGGCGTGCTGCGCTGGCGCTCGAACTGGCTGATATCGGCGCCGGAGACGAAGGCGCGGTCCCCGGCCCCGGTCAAGGCGATGACGCGCACGGCCGGGTCGCTTTCGAATCGCTCGATGATGGCGGGGATGGCGGCCCACATGTCGGCGCCGACGGCGTTCCGGCGGTCGGGGTTGTTGAACGTCATCCAACCGACCGGGCCCTGGATGCGGGCGAGCATGCGCGGGGTGCCGGTCTCGAGCGCGAGGCCCGTGTCGAAGCCGTCCATGGCCGATCTCCGTTGCAGCGGACAGGGTGCGGGATGGCCGGGGCAACTGGCAAGGGCGTCGCTGGACGGGTGGTCCGCTATGCCGACACGGCGGTCACGTGTTCGCCCACGATAGGCCGTGTGTCCGAGGTCGTGAGCCGCGGCTCGGGCTTACGCGACTTCCTCGTACCAGGTCCGTCCGTCCCGCTCGATCAGGGCGATGGCGGAGGTCGGGCCCCAAGAGCCCGCCGGGTACAGCTTAGGCTGCTCGCGCGACGCCTCCCAGGCGTCGATGATCGGCTCGACCCAGCCCCAGGCGGTTTCCACTTCGTCACGGCGCATGAACAGGGTCGGGTTGCCGCGCACGGCGTCGATCAGCAGGCGCTCGTAGGCGTCGGGGAACCGCGTCGAGAACGCCTGCTCGAAGCTGATGTCGAGCTGTGTCGGGCTGAGGTGGAGGCCGCCCGGCTCGGGGTTCTTCGTCATCAACTCGAGCTTCATGCCCTCCTCCGGCTGCAACCGGATGATCAGCTTGTTGGGCGACAGCTCGCCTGCTTCGCGCCGGAACAGGCTGAAGGGCGAGCCGCGGAACTGCACCACGATCTCGCTGACCTTCTGCGGCAGCCGCTTGCCGCTGCGCAGGTAGAACGGGACGCCGGCCCAGCGCCAGTTCTGCACCTCGGCCTTGATCGCGACGAAGGTCTCGGTCCGGCTCGTCCGGGGTTCGTTCGCGCCGGCCGTCAGGTCCGTCAGGTAGCTCGGCACCGACTTCCCGCCGACGGCACCCTGCGCATATTGGCCGCGTACCGTCACGTGTCCCACCTCATGCGGCGCGATCGGCTTGAGGGCGCGCAACACCTTCAGCTTCTCGTCGCGTACGCTGTCGGCGCCGAGGTTGATCGGCGGCTCCATCGCCAGCAAGCAGAGTAGCTGCAACAGGTGGTTCTGCACCATGTCCCGCAGCGCGCCCGACCGGTCGTAGTAGTCGCCGCGACTCTCGACGCCGACCGTCTCGCCGACGGTGATCTGCACGTGATCGATGACGTCGGCGTTCCAGAGCCGCTCGAACACGACATTGGCGAACCGCAGCGCCATCAGGTTCTGCACCGTCTCCTTGCCGAGGTAGTGGTCGATCCGGAAGATCTGCTGTTCCGAGAACACCTTGCCCACGACGTCGTTGATGTCCTGCGCGCTCGCCAGGTCGTGCCCGATCGGCTTCTCGAGCACGACGCGGGAGTGTTCGGTCACCAACCCGGCCGCCTGCAGGTTCTGGCACGTCGGGCCATACAGGTCCGGCGAGGTGGCCATGTAGAACACCCGGATCCGGTCCGGCTCCGCGCTCAGCAGCGTCGAGAGCGTGGCGAGCCCATCCGGCTTGGTCGCGTCGCCCCGGGCGTAATGCACCAGCGCAAGGAATCGGGTGATGAGCTTCTTGTCCTGGTCGGCCACGGCGACATGTGTCGCGAGCGCGTCGGCGGCGCGCTGGCGGAACCCCTCGTCGTCCATTTCGGACCGGGCGGCGCCGATGATCCGGGCGTTCCCGGAAATGACGCCGTCGCGGAAGCGGTAGTAAAGTGCCGGCAGCAGCTTGCGGAGGGTCAGGTCTCCGGTGGCGCCGAACACGACATAGTCGAAGGGATCGACGGCTTTGACGGCCATGGCCAGTCTCCTGCGCAAGTGCGAGACAGCAATGTGCCTCGGGTCGGCGCCAGCGTCCACCGACGGGCGGCGCGGCCCGGCGCCGGGCCCATGCCAATTTGTGTCGTGACGCCGCCCTGGTTGCGCTAGCATCCCCGGGCATGATCGATCCGCTCTACACGCTGTCGGGCTTCGTCGTGGGACTCCTGGTGGGCATGACCGGGGTTGGCGGCGGCTCGCTGACGACGCCCCTGCTCATCCTGCTGTTCCACGTCCATCCTGCGACGGCGGTCGGAACCGACCTGCTGTTCGCCGCCTGCACGAAGATGGTGGGCGCGGTCATCCATTCGCGCAGCGGGACGATCGACTGGCGCGTGGTGGGCCGGCTTGCGCGTGGCAGCGTCCCCGCGACCGCGGTGACGGTGATGGCACTCGCGCTGCTGCACCTGGATGCCCACACGATCTCGGCGCTGATCACGCCGTTGCTTGCGGTCGCGCTCCTGCTCACGGCGGTGCTGGTCCTGTTCCAGCGCCGGGTCATCGATATGTTGTCGGGCTTCGGCGAGCGGCTCACGCCGGGCCGGCAGGACTCGATGACGACGATGGCGGGCGTCGTGCTGGGCGTTCTCGTCACCTTGTCCTCGGTCGGCGCCGGCGCGCTGGGGGTCACGGTGCTCATGCTGCTCTGGCCGAAGCTGTCACCGACGCGGATCGTCGGGTCAGACATCGCCCATGCCATTCCGCTCACGCTGCTGGCCGGATGCGGCTACTGGTTCATGGGCTCGGTCGACTGGACGTTGCTCGGCTCGCTGCTGTCCGGCTCCATACCGGGCATCGTCGTCGGCAGCCTGCTCGCGACCCGGGTGCCGGTGCCGGCGCTGCGGGCGGTCCTTGCGGTGGTGTTGGGCTTCGCGGGCGGGAAGCTGCTTATGTGAGCGGGAAGGCCGGCCAGAGCGACAGGTCAGCCTCCGGCGGTCGTATCAGTTCTGCATTCCCCAGCGCCGGACCGTCCGCCGCTCCAGCGTCCTGAACACGAGGTTCTCGACCGCGAGCCCGATCAGGATGACGCTGAACAGGCCCGCGAACACGCTCGGGATCTCGAGCTGGTTCTTGTTCTCGAAGATGAACCATCCAAGGCCGCCCGAGCCCGACGAGACCCCGAACACGAGTTCGGCCGCGATCAGCGTGCGCCAGGCAAACGCCCAGCCGACCTTCAGCCCGGTCAAGATGCTTGGGAACGCCGCCGGGATCAGGATCGCGAGCACATAGCGGAAGCCGCGCAGGCCGTAGTTGCGCCCGACCATGCGCAAGGTGGTCGAGACGCCCAGGAAGCCCGCGTGCATGTTGAGCGCCACCACCCATAGCACCGAGTGGATCAGCACGAACACGAGGCTGCCGTTGCCCAGCCCGAACCACAGCAGCGCCAGCGGCAGCAGCGCGATCGCCGGCAGCGGGTTGAACATGCTCGTCAGCGTCTCGAGCAGGTCGTTGCCGAGCCGGGTGTTGATGGCCGCGATCGACAGCACGGTCGCCAGCACGACCCCGGCCGCGTATCCCATCAGCAGCACCTTCAGCGACGCCAGCGCCCGGTTCGGCAGCACGCCGTTGCGGATGTTGGCCCAGAATGCCTGCATGGTGTCGCTGAACGTCGGGAACAGCAGATCGTTGTCGAGCCAACTCGCATAGGCCTGCCACACGAGGCAGAGCAGCAGGATCAGGACGGTCTTGCGCACCCAGCCACGGTTCCACACCCGTTCCCAAGCCGGGATCGGCCGCTCGACCGCATCCATGCCGCTGAACGCGACCACCTCGTGCTCGACATGCGGGTCCCGGGCGGGGGCGGTGGTTGCCACGGCGCTCATGCGAAGAGCAGGTCGTGGATGCGGTGCTCGAGCGCCAATGCCGCCTCGGCGTCGGCACCGTCGCGTGGCAGACTGTCCATCTCGGCGCGGACCTGCCCCGGGTGCGGGCTGAGCAGCAGGATGCGGTTGCCGACCTTGATCGCCTCGTTGATGCTGTGCGTGACGAACAGGACCGTGAACCGCGTCTCGTCCCACAGCCGCAGCAGCTCGTCCTGCATCGTGCGCCGGGTCAGGGCGTCCAGCGCCGCGAAGGGCTCGTCCATCAGCAGGATCTGCGGTTCCATCGCCATGCCGCGCGCGATCGCCACACGCTGCTTCATGCCACCCGACAGCGTGTGCGGGTAGGCGTCGCCGAAGCGGCCGAGGCCGACCTTGTCGATGTAGTAGTCCGCGCGGTCCCGGGCCAAGGCCCGGCTCAGACGCCGCGTCGCGAGCAGCGGGAACATGATGTTGTCGCGCACGCTCTTCCACGGCAGCAGTTGGTCGAACTCCTGGAAGACCATCATGCGGTCCGGTCCGGGCTGCGTGATCTGGCGGCCGCGCAGGAAGAACGCGCCCTCGACCGGGTCGAGGTAGCCGGCGACCGCCTTTAGCAGCGAAGACTTGCCGCAGCCCGACGGGCCGAGCAGCACGAACCGGTCACCGGGAAACACCTGGAAGCTGACGCGGTGCGTCGCCGTCACAATCCGCTCGGCCGTGCGGTACTGCAACGTCACCCCGCGCACGTCCAGCAACGGGCCGTCCAGCCGCGCGTCGTCCCGTGCCGTGGCCAGAACCTGGTCCAATTTCGCTCCCGTCCCGCTTTGGCCCAAGATGGAAGGAAACGGCGTCGCCTGTCCACCGGGGACAGGTCGACACCGCTCGTTCAAGCCCGGGCCGGGGCGACAGATCGGCCCGTGGTGCGGCGGCGGTCTGCGCGATAGCTCGTCATGTCCGTCGCCACGCCCAGCGCGCATGCCATCAGAAGGACAAGCGTGGAGATCGCATTGATCTCCGGCGTGAGTCCGGACCGCAGCCGCGCGAACACCAGGACCGGAAGGGTCGCATCATAGCCGCCCAGGAAGAACGAGCGGATGAAATCGTCGAAGCTGGTCAACGCTGCCAACGCTCCGGCGCCCAGCAGGGCCGGCCGCAGCCACGGTGCGACAACGCGCGTGAACGTCGCCGTGGGCCCTGCGCCCAGGTCCCGGGCGGCCTCGATCAGATCGGGCGGCAGGCTCGCCCGGCGCGCCGCGACCATAATCGCGGCATACGGGGTGGCGTGGATCGTGTGGCCGAGCAGGATGGCAAGTGCACCCGGGTCGATGCCGAGGCTCTGCAGGGCGGTTCGCAGGGCGATCGCATGGACCAGTCCCGGGGTTGCGAGCGGGATCAGTCCACCGCCCAGCAGCATAAGCCGCGTCCAACGCGACGCCGTGGCGGCCGCAAGCGCGATCCAGGTTCCCAACGCGACCGCCAACATGGCCGACCCTGCGGCCAGGCAAGCCGACAGCACGAAGGCCTGCCGCACAGCCGGGTCCGTCAGGGCGGCGCCATACCAGCGCAGCGTCGGCGCTCCGAGCGGGAATCCGACGATGCCGCGATCCGAGAGGCTGGTGAGTGCGATCAGCGCGAGCGGCAGCGCGAGCACGGCGATCGCGCACCAGTAGGCGACACCGAGCACCTGGCGCCTCATTCAGCGACGCGATGGCGCAGCACGCCAGGCGCCAGGGCCGCCAGGCCGAGCGCGCAGGCGGTGCCGGCGATCAGCAGGATGAAGCCGAATGCGGCGCCCATCGGCCAGCGTCCGCTCGCGGCCCCGAACAGGTCGGCGATGATGGTCGCGAACAGCGTGGTGGACGGGCCGCCGAGCAGGGCGGGCGCCGCAAACACGCCGAGGCAGGCCAGGAATGTCAGACCGGTTCCGGCAGCGACCCCGCGCGCCGTCAGCGGCAGCGTGACGTGCCAGAACCGCGTCCAGCCGCCGGCGCCAAGGTCCGACGCAGCCTCGAGCACGTCGGCAGGGAGCCGGTCGAGCGCCGCATACAAGGGCAACAGCATCGTGAGCAGCACGGTATAAACCAGGCCGGCCAGCACGGCGCCGCTGCCATAGAGCATCGATGCGGGCGCCTGCGTCGCCCCCGCCCAGCGCAGGACGGCGTTCAACGCGCCCCGGTTCGCGAGCAGCAGCACGAGTGCGAACATGCGCAGCACCTCGCTGGCCCAGAACGGCGCCACGAGCAGCATGAGCCGCCGTCCGCGCCGGGCTGGCGGCACGTGCAGCGCGACGTGGTAGGCGAGCGGATAGGCCAGCAGCAGCGAGATGAGTGTCGCGGCCACGGCGAAGCCGAGGCTCCGGCCCAACGCGGCTTGGTAGGCGGCGCGGCCGAGGAACGCGGCATAGGCGGCCCCGCTCAAGCTCGGCAGTGCATCCGGCGCCGCGGGGTAGGAGGCATAGACGCTGATCCGCACCATCGACAGCAGCGGCCCGACATGCGCGACCGCGACCCAGAGGAGCGGAACCGCCACGAGGAGGCGGCGCGGCCAGCCCGTCACCCTGCCTTGACCTGCTCCACCGCGGCGTCGATCAGGGCGGAGCTGAGCGCCTGACCCTCGTGACGCGGGAAATGCAGGCGGCCCAGCGCCTCCTCCGGCACGCCGTAGGCAGCCTGCTCGGCCGCCGTTAGTCCCGCGCCGGCATCCTTGAATGCCGCCATGTACCCGGCCGAGCGCGTGAGCGCCGCGGCGATCCCGGGCATCCCCAACATGGCATCGAGGAAGCGGTAGGCGGCGTCCGGATTGGGAGCGCCCTTGATGATCGCGAAGGTGTAGACGAACGCCATGCTGCCCTCCCTCGGGACCACCCGGCGATACGGCTCCCCGGCCAGGATCAGCTTGCCGGGCACGCTGGTATAGGTTTGCGCCAACACCGCATCGCCCCCGGTCAGGAGCTGCTGCAGCTCGCTGCTTTCGTCGAACGTACGGACGACCTGGGACTTGGTCCGGATCAGCAGGTCGCGCGCGGCATCGACCGCCCGGGCTGCGGCGGCCGGGTCGGAGAGATAGGATACGAACGTCGGGTCGGCGCCCTGCAGCGCCATGGTGCAGAGCAGGAAATCCTCGATGTCGTAGGTGACCCGGCCCCGATACCTCGGATCGAACATCACGCCCCAGCTGTTCGGCGCCGGCGACACCGCACCGACGTCCGAGACGAGCACGTTCGCGCCGATGACCAGCGGAACGCCCATCACCGCGCCACCGACGTGGTTCCAGTCCGCGTCCGAGTAGAGCGGGTTGATACGGTCCCAGTTCGTCAAGCGGGACGTGTCCAACGGTTCGATGATCCCGTTGGCAACGAATTGGTGCAGGCGGGTGCCCACGACGGTGCAGATGTCGGTGATCGGGTGATCGCGTTCCGTGACCAGGACGTTCAGTTCCGGGGCCTGGCTGGCGGCAAGCCGGACCCGGACGCCGATGCCCGTGTCGGCTTCGAATTGCCTGGCCACCTCCGGCGGCACGAAGCCGTCATATGCCGTGATGCTCACGCTGCCCGCGCGGGACGCACCGCGTGCCCGCAGGATCGCGGGCGCGCCGAGCGCGGCGCCGCCCATCAAAGCCCGGCGTGTGATAGGACTGACCGTGTCTTCGGACGAACATCGCATCGCGGTTCCTGGCGTATGAGGACCCAGTCATTTCATCATACAGCCGTTCGAACCGCTGGACAGGGGCTTCTGTGGAACGGGTCACGATCACGATGGAGGCCGCCTTGCTCGCGGAGGTGGATGCGATGGTCATCAGCCGCGGATACCAGAACCGGTCGGAGGCGCTGCGCGACCTGGCCCGGGCAGGCTTGCAGCAGGCCGAGCCGCCGAAGCCGGATACGCCATGCGTCGCGGCGCTGGTCTACGTCTACGACCATGCCCGGCGCGATCTGCCGGGCCGGCTGGCCAACGAATTCCACGACCACCACGACCTGGCGGTCTCCACGCTCCATGTCCACCTGGATGCGGGGCGCTGCCTGGAGGTGGCCGTGCTGCGAGGGGCGGCCGGCGACGTCCGTCACATGGCGGATCACGTGATCGCCGAGCGAGGGGTGCGATACGGCCAGCTCGTGCTCCTGCCGCAAGGTGGCGCTGAATGAAATGCACTGGACAGGCGTGACGCTGCGCTGCTGATAGGCCAGATCAGGGGACAGGAACCGGCCAGGGCCGGCTGGGAGGAACCATCATGACGATGAGACGCCGGGCGCTGGGCCAGGCCGTGGGGGGCGCGCTCGCGGCTGTGGCGCTGCTGCCGCCGGGGGTCGCCCGGGCCGAGGTGACGGAGCTGCGGATCACGAAGCAGCCGGGCATCATCTATCTCGCGTGTATCGTCATGGAGCAGCAGCGCCTGGTCGAGCAGGCAGCGCAGGCGCTCGGCTTCAATCTGGCTGCGAAGTTCCTGACGTTCGGCGGCGGCGGCGCGGCGACGGATGCGCTGCTGTCCGGCAACGTCGACATCGTCACCACCGGCGCGAGCAACATGCTGCTGCTGTGGGACCGCACGCATGGGCAGGTGAAGGGGCTGGCCGGGTCTTCGGCGACGCCGATGTGGCTGCTCTCGAAGGACCCGGCGGAGAAGACGCTCGCGGACCTCAAGCCGACCGACAAGATCGCGGTGCCGACGGTGAAGGTATCGAGCCAGGCGATCATCCTGCAGATCGCTGCCCGCAAGCTGTACGGGGACGAGCACTTCGACCACTTCGACGCGATGACGGTGACGCTGGGACATCCGGATGCGGCCGCGGCGCTGTCGGGCAACGGGCTGACGGGGCACTTCTCCGGGGCGCCCTACCAGCAGGCGGAGTCGCAGGCGGCCGGGGTGCACGTGATCACCACCAGCGACGCGATCCTGGGCGGGCCATACAGCAACGCGGTCTATTTCACGACGCAGCGGGTGCATGACGCGAACCCGCTCGCGATCCGCGCCTTCCTCAAGGCGGCGCAAGACGCGGCCGACTTCATCGCGGCCCATCCGCGCGAGTCGTGCGAGCTGTATCTGAAGGCGACCGGGGAGAAGGGCGACGTGGACGACCTGCTGCGGCAGATCGGCGACCCGAAGACGAGCTTCTCGACGGCGCCGTTCGGCATGATGAAGATTGCCGACCACATGGCGTTCACGAAGGTGCTGCGCACGCAGCCTTCGCGCTGGCAGGATTTCTTCTTTGCCGAGGCGGCGGGGCTGCCTGGCAACTGACCGCACTCCGAGTGTCCATGGACAGCATGCTGCGTGAGTTCTGGTATCTTGCCCTCTCCGGCCGGCGCCTCAGACCGGGCAGGACCGAGCCCGTCACCTTGCTCGGGGAGCAGATGCTGCTCGGGCGCCGGCCCGACGGCAGCGTCTTCGCGGTTGGCGACTCGTGCCCGCACCGCGGCATGCCGATGCGGCATGGCGGGTTCGACGGGGCGAACCTGCGTTGCGGCTATCACGGCTGGCTGTTCCGCAGCACGGACGGCGTGTGCACAGAAATCCCGTCCGCGGCCCCGGGCGAGGCAACGGTTCCGGGCCGGTTCGGGCTGAAGACGTGGCCCTGCCGGGAGGTGCAGGGCAATGTGTGGGTATTCGTCGGCAGCGGCACGCCGGGAGAGGTGCCGGCGGTTCCGGGCTTTGCCGATGCGGCGCCGCAGGTAACGACGACGATGCGCTTTCCGTGCGGGGTGGACCTGGCCGCGATGGGGTTCTTCGACCCGGGGCACCCGGCCTTCGTGCACACGTCGCGCTGGTGGAAGTCGAACCCGGCGGCGAACCTGAAGCTGAAGGAGAAGCATTTCGAGCCTGCAGGATACGGGTTTCGCATGCTGCGCCATCACCTGAAGCACGGGGCAAACCCGTATCGCCTGCTCGGCCGCAACGTCCACATCGACATCGGCATCGAGCTGCCCGGCATCCGCATCGAGCATATCGAGGGGGACCGCCATTCCGCCTGCGTGCTGGCGGCGGCGACGCCGGTGACCGAGACCGAGACCGACGTGCATTACTGCATCTATTGGACGCCGGCCTGGCTGGCACCGCTCCGGCCGTTCGCCGGGTGGATGGCGCGCGACTTCCTCGACCAGGACCGGATGGTCGCGGTGCATATGATGGACAATCCCAGCCCGCCGTCGCCGATGTTCGTCGGCGACGCCGACACCCAGGTGCGGTGGTATCTGCGCCTCAAGCGGGAATATGCCGAGGCACAGGCGCAGAAACGTCCGTTCGTGAACCCCTTGCGTCCGCAGGTCCTGCGCTGGCGAAGCTGAGCGGCCCGGGCCGCTGACCGCCGGCAGGGGGCGGGACCGGGCGCGTTGACGGGCCTAGCCTCCGCCCGCAAGGTTCGCTCCCATGCTCGACCGCCCTCCGCCGCCCGTCGTGCTCGTGGGCACGCCCCGCCGCGCGGCGGGCGGCGCCGAAACCGCCTGGTGGCGCCGTCCGGCCGCGGTGCGCGCCGGCATCGCTGCCTGGGCGGGGTTTTGCGTCTTGCTCCTGTTCTGCGGCGCGATGACCCGCCCCGTGACCTACGACGAGGACCAGTATGTCGCGGCGGCCGTGATGGCCTGGTCGCATCTGCCCTACGCCGACTTCGCCTATTTGCAGCCGCCGCTGTACCCGCTTGCGCTTGCGCCCGTGATGGCCCTTGCGAGTGGCTGGTACGTGCTGGCGGCGCGAACCGTCAGCTTCGTGCTTGCCCTGGGCTCCGGCATGCTGCTCTGGCATCTCGTGCGGCGGCTCGGCGCCGGACCGATGCTGGCCATGGTCCTGCTCACGGCGTGCCTGTCCTCGCCATTCCTCATCGCGCCGCTTGCCAATGCGCGCAACGACGGGTTGCCGCTGCTGCTGCTGCTGGCCGGGTTGTCGGTGCATGTCTGGGCGGAGGCGCGGGGCAACGAGGATGCACGCGCCGCCCCGCCCGCGCTGCTGTGGGCGGCTCGGTTCGCGGCGGCGCTGCTGTTCGGCCTCGCTGCCGAAACGAAGCTCAGCTATCTGTTCGCGCCTGCGGCGTTGGGCGTGCATGCCCTGTTCGCGCCACGCCGTCGCCTGGTTCCGGCCCTGCTTGGGGTCGTCGCCGCGACCTTGCCGGCGGCCTCCTTCCTGGTGGTGGCGCGTGAGGAGTTCCTGTTCGGCACGGTGCACTATCATCTGATCGCGCCCGCGGCCTGGTATGCCGATGCCGGGCTGTCGGACCTGCTGCGGCCCTGGGCCAAGCTGCGCGCGCTTGCCGACGACGTCTCGTTCGGGGGCAACCTCACGCTCGTGTCGCTGGCGCTCGGGCTGTGCCTCGTCGCGATGGCCCGGCGGCGCAAGTGGAAGCGGCCCGGCCGCATGCTGCTCGCACTGACGGGCGGCGCCGGCGTGCTCGCCTTCCAGCCAGCGCCGTCATGGCCGATGTACTACGCTGCGCTGGCGCCGCTCCTGGCCTGCTGCATCGCGCATCTCGACCGCGTCACGACCCACGTGGCCGGCCCTGCGCGCAAGCAGGTGCTAGTTCTTGCGGCGGCGCTGCCGATGGTCCCCGTGCTCGGCCTCCAGGTCCTCGAGCTGCCGAAGCTGCTCGACCGCACGAACTGGATCGGCTTCATCGCCCACCGCAATGCCCAGGCGGTCCGTGACGCGGTCGCGGCGAACGGCACGCGCGGCGGCCAGGTCGCGACGCTGTTCCCGCTCTATGTCATCGACGCCAACCCGGTCCGGCTCGACCTGGCCACCGGCCCGTTCGTGTTCCGCTCGGGCGCGAGCCTCGCCCCCGGTTCGCCGGGCGTGCTGCACGCCCTCACCCCCGGAACCCTCGACGCCGCCTTCGACGCGGACCCGCCCGATGCGGTCTATGCCGGGCTGTATGCCGACGCCTGGCCCGTGCCGATGGATGCGCCGCTGATCGCCTATGCGGAGCGCCGGCACTGGCCCCTCGTCCGGACGGACGCGCTCGGCGGCCGGCTTTGGGTGCGTCCACGGGAGTAGGCCACAGGCGGGTAGCGGCGGAGGGCCGGACGTGTTACCGCGCGCCGCCACGAGCTTGATGGAGCTTCCATGTCCGAGACCGCACCGAACCCGAACGCCGGGCAGGCGGGCCAGCCGCTGACGGTCAACATCCAATACGTGAAGGACCTGTCGTTCGAAGTGCCGAACGCGCCGGCGATCTACAGCACGTTGCGCGCGCAGCCGAACGTGGCCATCAACCTGGATGTCCAGGCGCGCCGGATCCAGGACGGGCAGGACGTGTTCGAAGTGACGCTCAAGATCAAGGCGGACGCGACCGAGCCGGCCGCAGGCGGCGCCACCAATGGCAGCCAGCCAGCCCCGGTGTTCATCGCGGAACTGTCGTATTGCGGCATCTTCACCCTCAACGGAGTGCCCGAGAATACGGTCGAGCCGGTCCTGCTGGTGGAATGCCCGCGGCTGCTGTTCCCGTATGCTCGCAACATCCTGGCCGACGTGACGCGTGACGGCGGCTTCCCGCCGGTGCTGCTGCAGCCGATCGACTTCGTGGCGCTCTGGCAGGCGCGCCGGGCCGAGGGCGGCGCCCAGGTTTGAGCGGCACCTGCCCCTGATCAGCCGCGCAGGGCGGCGGCGACAGCCTCGCGCAGAGCCTCGACGTCATACGGCTTTGGCAGCCAGACGACGTCTCCGGCCGGCGCGGTCGACTGGCCGGAAGACAGCACGACGGGCAGGCTCGGCAGCCGCTCCCGCATGAGCCGGGCCAGGGCGAGCCCGTCCTGGTCCGGCAGGCCGTAGTCGGTCAGCAGCAGGTCGGGCGGCGGCGACAACCGGCCCATGGCGCCGGCCGCCGTCGACGCTTCCAGGACCTCGAACCCGAGCTCTGCCAAAGCGTCGGCGGTCGTCATCCGGACCAGCTCCTCGTCCTCAACCAACAGGATGCGCCGGGGTGCCGGCGGGCGCAGGCCGGTGCCGTCCAGCGCGGCGCGCAAGGCGCGCGCGAGGTCCTCCTGCCGCCACGGCTTGCTGATCAGTGCGACGTCGGCGTCGAGCTGGCCATTGTGGACGATGCTGTTCTGGGTGTAGCCGGATGTGAACAGCACGCCCAACCCGGGGATCAGCGCCTTCGCCCTGCGGGCAAGGGCCGGTGCCGAGACGTCGCCGGGCATGACCACGTCCGTGAACAGCAGCCGTGGCCGGCATCCGCCCTCCAACAACGCCAGGGCTGCATCGGCGCTCTCCGCCTCGACCACCAGGTAGCCCAGGTCGGCCAGCGCATCGCGTGCGATCTGGCGAACGCCGGAGTCGTCCTCCACCAGCAGCACGAGGTGCTGCCCGTCATCGACAACGCGCTCATCGGATCGAGGCGCCTCGGCCAGCAAGGCGGGCGCCGTCGTGCGCGGGATATAGAGCCGCGCCGTCGTGCCGCGTCCGGGCTCGCTGTATAGCACGAAGTGCCCGCCCGACTGCTTGGCGAAGCCGAGCACCATCGGCAGCCCGAGCCCGGTTCCGCGGCCCTCGGGCTTGGTGGTGTAGAACGGCTCGATCGCCCGCGCCCGCTGCTCGGCCGTCATGCCCGTCCCGGTGTCCGTCACCGCGACCATGACGTATTGCCCCGGCGACACCTCGGCCGACCGGGAGGCGTAGGCCTCGTCCAGGCTGGCATTCGCCGCCTCGATCGTCAGCCGGCCTTTCGCCGTGCCCTCCGGCCCGGTCATCGCGTCGCGTGCGTTCAGCGCCAGGTTCAGCAGCGCGTTCTCGAATTGGACCGGGTCGGCGCGCATGAACCAGAGGCCGCCGCCGATCACCAGCTCCAACTGCACCGCTTCGCCCACCGTCCGGCGCAGCATGTCCTCCGCCGCCATCAGCAGCCGGGCGGCGTCGACCGGCTCGGGCGCCAGCGGCTGCCGTCTCGCGAAGGCCAGCAAGTGCCGGGTCAGCCTCGCCCCCCGCACCACGCCGGCCGCCGCCGCATCCAGCCGTGCCAGCAGCGGCGCGTTGCCGGGCAGGCGATCGAGCCGGTTGCGCAGCAGTTCCAGGTTCGCAGAGACGACCTGCAGAAGGTTGTTGAAGTCGTGGGCGATGCCGCCTGTCATCTGCCCAAGCACGTCCATCTTCTGCGACTGGCGCGCGGCCTCCTCCGCAGCGACGCGGCGGCTGATGTCGGCCACCGCGACGATCTGCCCGCCGTCGGGCATCGGGCTGCGCCAGACCTCGAGCGAACGCTTGCCTTGCACCGACTCCGTCATCACCCCCTTGGCGGGGCGCGGGCCTTGCAGCGCCGGCGTGTCGAGCGCCGCGTTTTGGGCGATCGCCGAGATCGGCGTGCCTTGGCACGAGAGCGCCGGGGGAAGGCCGAGCGATGGGCCGAACCGCGTGTTGGCCACCGCGAGGCGGCCCTCCGCATCGAACACCGCGATCCCGTCCGGTACATGCTCCACCGCCGCCTGCAGCCGGTCCGACTCGCGCCGCTCGTTCGTGCGCGCGATCCGTAGGCCCGTGTAGCTCAGCAGCAGCAGCAGCGCCCCGCCGCCGAGCAGGACGATGCCCGCCCCCATGCCGAGGACGAGCAGCCGCATCACCAAGTCCTGCCGCCGGGTCATCATGTCGACCCTTTGGATGCGCTCGCGGTCGGCACGCTCGACGATCCGACCGACGATCGCACGGACGGTGTCCATCGATCGCCGCCCGGCATCGGTATTGACGGTCGCGATGGCCGTGGCCAGCCCCGCCGAGCGGGAGAGGTCGATCGTCTGCTGCAGTTCGCCGAGCTTGGTCTGCACCGCGCCGTCCAGCTCGGCCTGCTCGGCTTGCAGCCATGGCGTGTCGCGCGCCAGGTCGGCAAGATTGGACAGCCGTTCGGCGATCCGCCCATGTGCGTCGGTATAGGGCGCCAGATAGACGTCCCGTCCCGTCAACAGGAAGCCCCGCTGCCCGGTCTCGGCGTCCTTGACGGACGAAAGGACGGCCTGCGCGGCGTCCGACTGCTTCCGGGCGGTGACCGCGGCGGCCAGCATCGGGTCGACCGAGCCGGACAGGTGGCCGGCGGCAAGCAGGCCGCCCACCAGCAGCACCGCCGTTGCGACGATCAGCGCCGCCGCTTGGGCGCGCGTCGTCGCGACGATCCGGCGCCGCTCTCGCGCATAGACGTCCATGGTGCCCGTCAGGTCAGCCACACCGGCTCCTTCAGCCGCGTGACGAAGGCCGCGTGCGCGGCCAGTGCGGCGGCCGAGGGCACGACCAGGCGAACGCGTCGCGGGCCGGCGGACGCATAGCTGACGGCCGGCGCCACATCCGCCCCCTCGTCGACCAGCATCAGCCCGCGCTGCCGCCCGCCGGTCAGCTCCACATAGACGTCCGCGAGGAGCCGGCAGTCCAGCAGGGCGTTGTGGGTCGTCCGCTCGCTCAGGTCGATCGAGAAACGCCGGCATAGCGCATCCAGGCTGTTCGGCAACCCCGGGAAGCGGGCCTTGGCGAGCAGCAGCGTGTCAACCATCCGGCCGGGCGAGAGCGGCGGGAGGCCGAGCCGACCCAGCTCGCTGTTGAGGAACGCGAAGTCGAACGAGGCGTTGTGCGCCACCAGCGGACTGTCTCCCAGGAAATCGAGCAGGTCATCGGCGATGTCTGGGAACCGGGGCTTGCCGACGAGGTCGGCGCGCGTAAAGCCGTGGACCCGGGTGGCGTCTGCGGGAACGTCGCGGTCGGGATCGATCAGCACGTGAAACACCCGTCCGGTCGGCAGGTCACGCTCCAGCTCCAGGCAGGCGATCTCGATCACCCGGTCCCCGCCGAGCGGGTCGAGCCCGGTCGTCTCCGTGTCGAACAGGACGGAGCGCGCGCCAGCGGGCGGCCTCGCGTCCGTCGAAAGCAGCCGCTCACTCATCCCAGGTCCTTTCCACGGTCCCGGTATATACCTTGCTCACGTCACTGGCCGGAAGGGGCTGACCGGAGACCGGGCCGCCCCGTTGCGCAAATCGCCGATCAGGCGGCGCAGGCGGCGGTTCGCCTGATGCTTCGATAGCCCGGTGTCGATCACCACGTCCGCCCTGCGGCGCTTCTCGCGATCCGGCATCTGCCGAGCCACGATCGCGCTGATCTGCGTTTCCGTCATGCGCTTGCGCCGTCGGACGCGCGCCCGCTGGACGGCCGCCGGAGCACTGACGACGACGATCAGGTCGACGCGGCGGTCCTCGCCACGGCGGCCGCGCATGTTCTCCAGCAGCAACGGGATGTCGAGCACCGCGGCCGGCGCGTGCGCCCGGCGCGCGGCGGCCAGGAATCGCCGCTCCTCCTCGCGCACCATCGGGTGGACGATGCGCTCCAGCGTGCGCATCGCGGCAGGGTGCTGGATCACGGCGTTACGAAGCCGGGGGCGATCCACGGCGCCGTCCACCACCGTCCCTGGGAATGCCGCACCGATCGCCCCGACCGCTCGGCCGCCGCGCGCCTGCAGGCGGTGCACCACGGCATCGGCGTCGAAGACCGGCATCTTCGCACGCCGGAACGCCGCCGCGGCGGTGGACTTGCCCATGCCGATGCCGCCCGTCAGTCCGATCACCTTCATGCCAGCACGGCCTGCTCCAGCGCGGCGTCGACACTGGGCACCAGGCCGAACCACTGCGCAAAGCCAGGAACGGCCTGGTGCAGCAGCATCCCGACCCCGCCCACCACGCGCAGGCCATGCGCCGCGGCGTCGGCCAGCAGCGCGGTCTCGGCAGGCGCATAGACGATGTCAGCCACGACCAACCCCGGCGCCGCACGATGGAGCGCCATCGCCAGCGGCGGCTGCCCGGCCATGCCGAGCTGCGTGGTGTTCACCAACAGCGCATGCCCCTCCAGCGCCGCCTCCCGCCGCTCCCACGCGATGGTGCGCAGGCCGGGCAGCGCGCCGGCCAGATCCTTCGCGCGCCCTGCGGTCCGGTTCGCGACCGTCACCGCCGCCCCAGCATCCAGCAACGCCGCCGCGATGGCCCGCGCCGCACCCCCGGCCCCCAGCAGCAGCGCCGGCCCGGCTGCCGGATCCACGCCATGCGCGACCAGGTTCGCCAGGAACCCCGCCCCGTCCGTGTTGCTGCCCACCACGCCGCCCGTATCGAACACGAGCGTGTTGACCGCCCCTGCACGCGCCGCCGACGGCTCCAGCCGGTCGCAGAGCGCCATCACCGCCACCTTGTGCGGCAGCGTCACGTTCAGGCCACGGAACCCGGCCGCGCGCAATCCGCGGACCGCGGCGCCGAGATCGTCCGGCGCCACCGCCAGCGGCACATAGGCGCCGTCGATGCCGTGCCGGGCGAGCCAATGGCCATGCAGGCGCGGGGAGCGGGAGTGCGACACCGGCCAGCCGATCACCCCTGCCACCCCTGCGCCTCCCGTCAACACGCCCACATCCACTCCTTGATTTCGGTTGCGCCGGCTGCCCCGCCGGGGTCAACGTCGCGGCCACCGGGGCACAGTTCGGGGGAGAGGGTCGCGTGGTCAAGCTGCAGGTCGACCGGGAACGCGCCCGCCTCCGCAAACATGGTCGGAGCGTGCTGCCCAGACAGAGCGGCGCCGCCCACGCATGATCCGGAGGGTGTTGGCGATTCCGGCGATGCTGGCGCTCGCGGCCGCCGCGCCGATGATGGAGCCGCCCGGCGCCGAGAGCTGCACGGGGTGCCATGTGCGCGGCGGCGGCATCGGGCTGCTGCAAGGGCGTCCGGCGGCCGACACCGTGCGGATGATGGAGGGCTACCGGTCCGGCGCCCTGCCCGCGACGCTGATGAACCGCATCGTGACCGGCTTCACCGCCGATGAGGTGAAGAACCTCGCATTCTGGTTCGCCGCACAAAGCAACCCGGATGGAAAGCCCGGGCGGTGACAGCGGCGTCGCCGGACCGCCCGCTTCTGCCGCGCCGCACCGTGCTGGCAAGCGCGCTCGCGGCGCCCTTCGTGCCCCGGCCGGGCCGCGCGCAGGGGGTGGCCCGCATCGCCGTCGTCGGCGGCGGCTTCGGCGGCGCCACGGCGGCCCGAAAGCTGGCGCAGGCCGGGCACCGCGTGACCCTGATCGAAGGCGACGCGAGCTACGTGGCCTGCCCGTTCAGCAATCCCGTGATCGTCGGCCTGCGCGAGATGGAAGGCCAGACCTTCGGCTGGGACCGGGTCGAGGCGGCAGGCGTAACGCGGGTGGCCGCGCGCGCCAGCGGGGTCGACAGCGCGGCGCGGCAGGTGCTGCTGGATGGCGGGAAGGTCGGTTACGACCGGCTGATCCTGTCGCCCGGCGTCGATCTGCTGCTCGGCGCCGATCCCGGCGCGATGCCGGGCTACGACCAGGCCGCGACGGTGCGGATGCCGCACGCCTGGAAGGCGGGCCTGCAGACGGTTCTGCTGCGCGAGCAACTCCGCGCGATGCCCGATGGCGGCACCGTCATCCTGTCGGTGCCAGCGGATGCGTATCGCTGCCCGTCTGGTCCCTATGAGCGGGCAAGCTTGATCGCGTGGTATCTGAAGGCCAACAAGCCGCGCAGCAAGCTGATCGTGCTGGATGCCAAGGATCAGTTCAGCGGACAGACGCTGTTCCAGCAGGCATGGGCGGCGCTGTATCCCGGCTTGCTGGAGTGGGTGCCGCGGTCCGGCGGCGGCGCGGTCACCGCCGTCGATGCGGCCGACATGACGGTGACGACCGGTGCCGGGACGCACGCCGCCAGCGTCGCGACCATCATCCCGCCGCAGCGCGCCGGCGCCATCGCGCTCGCTGCCGGGATTGCCGACAAGACTGGCTGGTGCCCGGTCGACCCGGTGACGTTCGAAAGCCGGCGCGTGCCCGGCATCCACGTCATCGGCGATGCGGCGGCCCTGGGCGCGATGCCGAAATCCGCCTTTGCTGCCAACGCTCAGGCAAAGGTCTGCGCCGACGCGATCGTGGCATTGCTAGCAGGCGGGCGCCCGGCCGAAGCCAAGCTGATCGACACCAGCTATAGCTTGGCCGCGCCCGGCTATGGCTTCTCGGTCGCGGGCGTGTACCGGCCGGTGGACGGGCAGCTGGCGGCGATCCCGGGCGCAGGCGGCGCCAGCCCGCTCGACGCCGCGGCTGCGGTGCGGGCGAAGGAGGCCGCCTATGCCGAGGTCTGGTATGACACGATCACGGGCGCCGTCTTCGGGTAGCGACATCACGCCGCCGTTAGCTTCGGCCGGCCTGCTCGACCTCGATCGTCACGTGGGACAGGGATGGGAACTGGCGCAGCCGGGCCCGGTAGAAGCCGGGCGCGCGGGCCTTGGCCGTGATGACGGCGACGATGGCGCCCAGGTGCCCGGGGCCGAGCCGCCACAGGTGGAAATCCGTGAGCCGGTCGCCGTCGGCCTCGATCGCCTGGCGCACCCGCTCGGCCATGGGGGCGTCCGGGTTCATGTCCAGCAGGATGGCGCCGGTGTCGCGCACCAGGCCGGCCGCCCAGCTCGCGATGACGCCGGCGCCGATGATGCCGGCAAGCGGGTCCATCCATAGCCATCCGAAGGCGCGCGCCAGCAACAGCCCGACGATGACAAGGACCGAGACCGCGGCATCGGCGACCACGTGCACGACGGCCGCGCGCATGTTGTTGTCGCGGCTGGCGGCCCCATGCGCGTCATGCTCTTCGAACACGACGGCATGGGTCTGCGCACCGACCGTGATCTGCGCCGTGAACGCATGCGGCTCCGGGATCGTCTGGACGCTCTGCAGGACGCCGTCCCGGTCCTCGAGCGGGAATGCCTGGCGCGCGCCGCCGGGCCGGATCGTCTCGATCGCCACGTCCGCCGGCAGCGAGCCCCGCTCGACGCGGAGGCGGAACACGGGCGGACAGTCCTGTTCGACGATGCTGAGGGCCATCCGCAGCCCGGCCGCCTCGATCAGGTGTTCGTCCTGATGAAGGTCATGCCCGTCCCCATGCCCATGCCCGTGCCCATGCTCATGAGAGTGCCCGTGGCCACTCCCGCTGAGCAGCCAGACGCTGGCCACGTTGACCGCAAGCCCGAGGCAGGCGATCGGGATCGCCTCGGCGAAGTCGATCCGCACCGGGGCGAACAGCCGCGAGAGGGACTCATACGCGATCAGCAATGCGATCATCGCCAGCACGATCGCGCTGGTGAAGCCGGCCAGGTCGCCCAGCTTGCCGGTTCCGAAGCTGAACCGCTCGTCGCCGGCGAACTTGCGCGCGAACCGGTATGCGAGCGCCGCGAGCAGCAGCGCGCCGGCATGGGTGCTCATGTGCAGCCCATCCGCCACCAGCGCGATCGAGCCGAACAGCAGCCCGCCGCCGATCTCGGCCACCATCATGGCGGCGCACAGGGCGATCACCGCCCAGGTCTTGCGCTCGGCCTGGTCATGGCCGTCGCCCAGGAACACGTGGCTGTGTGCGCTTGTCGCGTCGGGCATCGCCGGCTCCGTCATTTCAGATAGGTGCGGATGACGGCGATCAGCTGCTGCGCCGCGTCCTGGTCCAGTGCGCCCGGATGCGCCTCGGCATCGACCAGGTGCGTGCGCACATGGTCCTCGACCACCTCGGCCATCAGCCCGCTCATGGCCGCACGGGTGCTGGCCAGCAGGTGCATGACCTGGTCGCATCCCGCCTCGGTCTCCAGCAGCCGCTCGATCGCCTCGACCTGGCCGCGTATTCGCCGGGCCCGGGCCAGCAGCCGTTGCTTGTCGTTGACGGTGTGGGTCATGCAGGCAACCTAGCATAGGGGGCTACCCTATGCGACACCGATCACCGCGTCCGGAGTTGAACTCGGGCCACCCAGCGTGCATTTTCCCGGCCCACCCGGTTCTGGGACAGGTCGATGAGCAAGCACCGCGTTCCCTTCCAACGGCCCGGACCGGCCGGTCCGCCGCCGGACAGCGTGTGACCGGCCAGCGTCAGCGCCGCCGGACGGCCCTGCGCTGGACCGTGGCGCTCGGGGGGGTCGCGGCGATCGGCGTCCTGCTCGGCGCATCGGCTAGTTGGCGCGGCCTGGCCGAGGCTGGCGGCGCACTGCTCCGGTCCGCCTGGCTCCTCCCGGCCCTCGTTGCCCTCCACCTCGGCCAACTCTATCTCGCCGGCCGCTGCTGGCGCGCGCTGTTCGCCGGCGCCGGGCCGGGCGTGCCGGCCTTCTATCGGCTGCGCATCATCCGCGAAGGGATCGACTCGCTGCTGCCTGTCGCCCAGATCGGCGGCGAGGTTGTCGGCACACGGCTGCTCGCCCGCCAGGGCGTGCCGCTGCCCCGGGCTGCCGCAAGCGTCATCGTCGACGTCACGCTCGAACTGCTGACCCAGGTCGCTTTCTTGCTGACCGGCCTCGCACTGCTCGCGCTCCGCTCGGACGGGGTGGCCTGGCGTCATTGGCTTGCCGCGTTGATCGGCGGCTCGGTCGTGACCGGGATCGTGCTCTTGCTGCAGCGGATTGGCGGCCTGCGCGTGCTCGAGGGCCTGCTGCGCGGGATGGCGCGCCGCTGGCCGGTCTTGGCCGGCGCCTCGCTCGACGGGATCCACGCGGAGGCGCTCGGCTTCTATCGCAGCCGGCGGGCGCTCGGCCGCAGCATCGGCCTGCACTACGTCGCCTGGGCGCTCGGCAGCGTCGAGACATGGGCGATCCTGACGGTGCTCGGCGTAACGGTGTCGCCAGCGCAGGCGTTCATCGTCGAGAGCCTCGGCATGGCCGGCCGCAGCGCAGGGTTCGCCATCCCGGCGGCGCTGGGGGCGCAGGAAGGCGGGTTCCTGCTGGCCAGCGCGGCCGTCGGCATCGGTGCCGGGCCGGCTTTCGCGTTGTCGCTGATGAAGCGGCTGCGCGAGATCCTGGTCGGCAGCGTCGGCCTGATCTTGTGGCGCGCCGCCGTCCAGTCCGCGGATCGGGCGATGGCGCCGTCCACGGCCGGGTCCTGACCGTGATGATCGTGCAGCTGCTCCTCTCTCTCGCAGTCGCCGCGACGCTGGTCGGTTGCGTGGCCGTGATCCTGGGCGCCTGGGCGGTCCGCCGCTTCGCCGCCGGCCCAGCCGCCCCGCCCCGGTTCCGCCCGCCCGTCACCGTGCTCAAGCCGCTCTGCGGTCAGGAGCCGATGCTGGAGGCCGCGCTCGGGACGCTGTGTGCGCAATCCTATCCCGGTATGCAGATCGTGTTCGGCGTGCAGGACCCGGCCGACCCGGCGCTGCGTGCGGTCGAGGCGGTCCGCCGGGACTTTCCGGGCGTCGACATCGCCGTCGTCGCCGACCCGAAGATACACGGACCCAACCGCAAGATCAGCAACCTCATGAACATGCTGCCCGCTGCGCGGCACGAGGTGCTGATCCTCAGTGACAGCGACCTGCATGTGCCGCCGGACTACGTCGAGCGGATCGTCGCCGCATTGGAGCGCCCCGGGATCGGCCTCGTGACCACCCTCTGCACCGGGCTGCCGACGAGCCCGGGACTCGTGTCGCGGCTGGGCGCCACGGCCATCAGCCACACGTTCTTGCCCGGCGCCCTGCTGGCGCGGGCCCTGGGCCGGGAGGACTGCCTGGGCACCACGATGGCCATCCGCCGCGACACGTTGGACCGTGCCGGCGGATTGGCAGCACTGGTGGGCCATGTCGCCGACGACCACGTCTTGGCCCAGCACGTCAAGCAGGTCGGCCTTGGGGTCGGGCTGGCCGCCGTCATCCCGGGCACCGGCGTGCCTGAGCGCACGTTCGCCGCACTTTATCAGCACGAGTTGCGCTGGGCCCGCACCATCCGCGTCGCCGAGCCCTGGCTGTTCTTCACCTCCGCCCTGCAATTCCCGCTGTTCTGGTCGATCATGGCGATCGTCCTCGGTGAGGCGGCCAATTGGACGGTGGCGCTGTTCGCGGGTGCCTGGGTGGTCCGCGCCTTCGCCGCCGCGTCCGTCGACCGTGACCTGCAGCTGAGTGTGACCGGGCAGTCTGCACCCACGATGTTGCTGCCGGCGCGCGACCTCGCTTCCGGCTGGCTGGTCGTCGCCAGCTATCTCGGTCGGCGGGTCGTCTGGCGTGGCTGCGTCATGCAGGTGGGATCGCGTCGGAGGGGGCCGCTGCCGGTCGGCCTGGACCGGGCTTCGGGGCCGTTGATCCCGGGGGATCACGCGGCGGCAGCCGGCAATCCAACGGCACCGGGCCGGTGAACGGCGTCCAGGTCTGGGTCCGCCCGAGCAGCGGGATGCCGATGTACCCTCGCACCTTCAGCATGCGCTGCCGATCGAGCCGGAGCAGGATCGAATACACCTTCCCGTCGCGCGGATCGACGATATGGCCGCGCCAGTCGGACCCGTCGGGCGTGGCTCCGGTCAGGATGGTCAGATGGCACTGGGAGCGGTTCAGGTAGTCGGTCGGAACCGGCTCGCCCGGGATCGCCAGCGGCACGCCGGCGATCTGCCCGCACAGGGCGTTGCCGCAGGGCGCGATGGCGATGACCGCGTTCCGATCCTCCGTGAGCCAGTTGCCGAGCGGGGCTTCCGGGATCGCGGCGGCCGCTGCGCCGGCCGGGGCCGCAAGCAGCACGGCCATGAGGCCTGTCAGGGTGGCCCGAAGCGCGGCTTGGGCACGTGGCAGGTCCATGATCACGTGCCGCGTCTCCTTCGTATCCGGCTTATCCGGCCGTCGATGCCCCGGTCGGCCCGCGGCAAGCAGCGACATCGTTATCACGGGTCTGCGTGTTCGGCTCCCATCACTTGGGGCGCCAGCGGCCGGTGCGGCCCGGCATTCGCCAAGCAGCCCCGTCTCACAACGCCGTGAAGGCGATAGCGGTCGTGGCGCCGCCCGTGCCAAGCCTCTCGCACACCATCGATCGGAGCGCGCCCATGGATATCGCGACCATCCAAGGCCTGGACCTGTGGTGGCGGGCGGCCAACTACCTCTCGGTTGGCCAGATCTACCTGATGGGCGACAACCCCTTGCTGACCGAGCCGCTGACCATCGAACAGGTCAAGCCGCGCCTGCTCGGCCATTGGGGCACCACGCCGGGGCTGAACTTCATCTATGCCCACCTCAACCGCGTGATCCGCGCCCGCGACCTCGACATGATCTATGTCTGCGGGCCGGGCCATGGCGGCCCGGGCATGGTCGCCAGCGCGTGGCTGGAGGGCAGCTACTCCGAGCTGATCCCGAACGTGCCCCGCAATCTGGAGGGGATGCGGCGGCTGTTCCGCCAGTTCAGCTTCCCCGGCGGCATCCCGAGCCACGATGCGCCCAGCGTGCCCGGCAGCATCAACGAGGGTGGGGAGCTCGGCTACTCCCTGCTCCATGCCGCGGGCGCCGTGTTCGACAATCCGGGCCTGGTCGCCACCTGCGTCGTCGGCGATGGCGAGGCCGAGACGGGCGCGGCGGCGACGAGCTGGCACTGCACGAAGTTCCTGCAGCCCGGACGCGATGGCGCCGTGCTGCCCATCCTGCATCTGAACGGCTACAAGATCGCCGGCCCCACCGTGCTCGCCCGCATCCCCGAGGAGGAGCTGCTCTCGCTGTTCCGCGGCTATGGCTGGGACCCGGTCATCGTCTCGGGCCATGAGCCGGAGCCCATGCACCGGGCCATGGCACATGCGCTGGATACGGCGCTGGACCGGATCGCCGCGATCCAGGCGGCGGCCGACGGGTCCCGCCCGGCCTGGCCGATGATCATCCTGCGCACCCCGAAAGGCTGGACCGGCCCCAAGGCGGTCGACGGCAAGCCGGTCGAAGGGACCTGGCGCGCCCACCAGGTTCCGCTCGACAAGCTGGCCGACCATCCCGAACGGCTGCGCCAGCTCGAGCAGTGGATGCACAGCTATCGCCCGGAGGAGCTGTTCGACGAGCAGGGCCATCCCGTCGCCGCCATCCTCGACCAAGCCCCGGCCGGGCCACGGCGGATGGGTATGAACCCGCACGCGAATGGCGGGCTGCTGCTGCGTGACCTCGAGGTGCCGGACTTCCGCGCCTACGCCGTCGAGGTGCGTGTGCCAGGCCAGACGGACGGCGAGGCGACGCACGTCATGGGCGGATGGCTGCGCGACGTCATGCGCCAGAACATGCGCACGTTCCGGCTGTTCGGCCCGGACGAGACCACCAGCAACCGCCTGCAATCGGTGTTCGAGGTGACGCCCCGCGAAAGCATGGGCGAGCTGTATCCAACCGACGAGGACGTCGGACCCGGCGGCCGCGTGATGGAGATCCTCAGCGAGCATTGCTGCCAGGGTTGGCTCGAGGGCTACCTGCTGACGGGCCGGCACGGGCTGTTCAGCTGCTACGAGGCGTTCATCCACATCATCGACAGCATGTTCAATCAGCACGCGAAGTGGCTGGAGGCGTGCCAGCGTATCCCGTGGCGCCGGCCGGTCGCGAGCCTCAACTATCTGCTGACCAGTCACGTCTGGCGGCAGGACCATAATGGCTTCAGCCACCAGGACCCTGGTTTTCTGGGCCACGTCGCCAACAAGAAGGCGTCCGTCGTCCGCATCTATCTACCGCCCGACGCCAATACCTTGCTGAGCGTGGCCGACCACTGCCTGCGCAGCCGCGACTACGTGAACGTGATCGTCGCGGGCAAGCAGCCGGCGCCGCAATGGCTGTCGATGGAAGCGGCCGTGCGGCATTGCGCGGCCGGCGCCGGCCTGTGGGAGTGGGCCAGCAACGATCATGGCGCCGTCCCGGACGTCGTGATGGCCTGCGCCGGCGACGTGCCGACGATGGAGACGCTGGCCGCGGTCGATATCCTCCGGACCCATCTGCCCGACCTGCGTGTCCGGGTCGTCAACGTGGTCGACCTGATGGCGCTGCAGCCGGTTGGCGAGCACCCGCATGGGCTGGCCGACAGCGTGTTCGACAGCCTGTTCACCACGGACAAGCCCGTGATCTTCAACTTCCACGGCTATCCCTGGGTCGTGCACCGGCTGATCCATGGCCGGTCCTGCGCAGCGCGATTCCATGTGCACGGCTTCAACGAGGAAGGCACCACCACGACGCCGTTCGACATGACGGTGCTGAACGGGATCGACCGCTACACGATCGCCATGGCCGCGATTGCGCGGGTGCCGCGCATGACCGACGTGTCCGCGCACACGGTCCAGCACCTGCGCGACCGCCTGGTCGATCACCACGCCTATGTCCGACAGCACGGGGAGGATATGCCCGAGGTGCGGGACTGGCGCTGGCCCGGCTGACGTTGACACGCGGAGGGCGGGGTGTGACGACGGGCAATGGCCGACCTGCCGCCGTTGAAGTGCGTGATTGCGCGGCACGGACTGGATGCGCGCAGATCGCTGGGCCAGCACTTCCTGCTCGACCCCGGGCTGATCGGCCGCATCGTCCAGCAGGCCGGCCATATGGAGGGGCGCCATGTGGTGGAGGTCGGTCCCGGCCCGGGCGGCCTGACGCGGGCATTGCTGGAAAGTGCCGCCACGGACGTACTGGCGGTCGAGCTCGACCGCCGCGCCATCGCGGCGTTGGCGGAGTTGCAGGACGCCTACCCCGGCCGGCTCGACGTGCGGGAGGCGGATGCGACCCGGCTCGACCTGGCCACGCTGGTGCCCGCGCCGCGGGTTCTTGCGGCCAACCTGCCCTACAACGTCGCGACGCCCTTGTTGGTCGGCTGGCTGCGCCAGGCGGCCGCTTGGGAACGCATGACGCTGATGTTCCAGCTCGAGGTGGCCGAGCGGATTTGCGCCCCGGCCGATACGGAGGCGTATGGCCGGCTGAGCGTGCTCGCGCAATGGACGTGCCGCGCGACCTTGCTGCTGCGGTTGCCGCCAGGCGCGTTCGCCCCGCCGCCGAAAGTGTGGTCGGCCGTGGTGGGATTGCAGCCGCACCCCGAGCAACCGCCGGCCGATCTGTTCGGCGCGATGGAGCGGCTGACGGCAGCCGCGTTCGGGCAACGGCGCAAGATGCTGCGCGGCAGCCTGCGGACGCTTGGGGGCGAGACCCTGCTGGACCGGGCCGGCATCGACCCGATGCGCCGGGCCGAGACGCTCAGCGTCAACGAATGGGACCGGCTGGTCCGGCTGCTCTGAACCCTAGATGAGGCACAACGTCCGAAGCTGGTTGCGCAAGGCGGGCGGCATCGTGAGCGGGTCCAGATCGCGCGCCGTGACATCTGGCGGCGCGTGGTCCGGCTCCAGGTAGCGCCAGCCTTGGAACGCCTTCACCGGACGCCCCTCCACCTGGATCAGAGCCGGGTCGAGAACCAGCCCGGCGCAGCGCGTCTCGTCGTCCCAGCGATCCGAGATCACGTCGAGCACGCGTTGCCGCGCCAGCAACGTGCCGGCGATCACCCAGTAGATGCTGCCGCCGTCCGTGATCTCGCCGGCGCGGCGCGGCGTGTTGCGGGTCTGGTGCCGCAACGGCGGGCGAGACATGGCCCGGCTGACCTGCAGCTCGCGCAGGTGGGCGATGTCGCGGACGCCGACGGCGAGTTTCATCAGGTGGACCATGACCCTGGTTAGGCGGGGTCGCCGCCGATTCGCAAGCGACGCGCGGTTGCGGGTAGACACGGCCGATGAGCGGAGGCGGAGCGATGGCGTTGCGGATCGAGGGGGGCGAAGTCCTCCTGGAGGGTGGCCTGACGGAAGGCTCGTTGACGCTCGAAGATGGCATCATTGCACCTGGGGACAGAGGCGCCGGGCTGGCGATCGACGCACGCGGCTTGTGGGTGCTGCCGGGGATCGTCGACCTGCACGGCGACGCGTTCGAGCGGCAGGTGCAGCCCCGGCCCGGCGTCGCGTTCGACCCGGGTATGGCCCTGGCCGATACCGAGGCGCAGCTGCTCGCGAACGGGATCACCACCGCGTTCCATGCCGTGACGTTGTCCTGGGAGCCCGGCCTGCGTAGCCCTGCCGCGTGGCGCGCCCTGTTGGATGCGTTGGCTGCCCATGACGGGTCCTGCGACATGCGGGTTCACATGCGCTGGGAGCTGCACAACCTTGGTGCGCTCGAGATGGCCCTGGCCGACGTCGCGGCCGGCCGTGTTCATTTGGTCAGCTTCAACGACCACACGCCCTCCATCCTGCGCAAGCTGGACACCGCCGCAGGCGCGGCGAAGTACAGCGAGCGGGCAATGATGGACGTCGAGGCCTTCCGGGCGTTGGCCGAGCAGGCGATCGCATGCGACGCGGACGTGCCGGCCGCGGCGGCGCGGCTGGCGGATGCGGCGCGGACTGCCGGCCTGCCGATGGCGAGCCACGACGACGACACGCCCGCCAGCCGGGCGCGCTACCGTGGCCTGGGCGCCAGCATCTGCGAGTTCCCGATGGCCGAGCTGGTGGCGAGGGACGCCCGCGACCATGACGAGGCCGTCGTGATGGGTTGCCCCAACGTCGTGCGCGGCGGCTCGCACCTGGGCTGGGCGTCGGCGGCGGCGATGGCGGAGTTGGAGCTCTGCTCGGTGCTCGTCAGCGATTACTACTACCCGGCGATGGCGCAGGCCGCCCTGCGCCTCGCCAAGGGTCCGCTAGGCCTTTCGGGCGCATGGGCGTTGGTCAGCAGCGCCCCCGCAATGGCGGCGGGGCTGCCGGACCGGGGCCGGATCGCGGCAGGGATGCGCGCCGACCTCGTGCTGGTCGACCCGGGATCGGGCGCCGTCATCGCGACGTTGGCGGCGGGCGAGCCGGCCTATCTGAGCCGTGCGGGCTGGCGCCGGCTAAAGCAGCGATAGCTGGTCCGCGCGGCCCGGCACGCGGAACAGCGTGGCGTCCAGCATCTCCCGGCCGGCGAAGCCGAACTGCTTGCGGGCACGGTCGAACCGGCGGGCCAGCAGGTCGGCATAGACGCCCTGACCCGTGAAGCGGCTCCCGAAGGTGCTGTCGTTCAGCGCGCCCGCCCGTGTCTCGCGGATAAGGCTCAGGATGCGCCGGGCCCGGTCGGGCATGTGCTCGTTCAACCAGGCCGTGAACATGTCCCGGAGCTCGAGCGGCAACCGGAGCAGGACATAGCCGGCGTGGGTCGCGCCGGCCGAATGCGCTGCCTCCATGATCCGCTCCAACTCGGCGTCGTTCAAGCCGGGTATCATCGGGGCGGCCAGGACCGCGGCGGGGATGCCCGCCTCGCTCAGCGTCCGCACGGTCTGCAGCCGGCGTGCCGGCGTGCTGGCGCGCGGCTCCATGATGCGGGCCAGAGCCGGGTCGAGCGTCGTGATCGACAGCCACACCCGAACGAGGTTCTTCTCGGCGAGCCGGCGAAGTATGTCGGTGTCGCTGACGACGCTGGCGGACTTCGTCACGATGCTGACCGGATGCTGGAAGCGCTCCAGCACCTCGAGCACCGACCGGGTCAGCCGCATCGTGCGCTCGACGGGCTGATACGGGTCCGTGTTCGAGCCGAGCGCGAGGGTCTTGGCCGTGTATCCCGGCTTGCTGAGCTCCTTTTCCAGCAACGTGGCAACGCCGGGCTTGAACGTCAGCCGCGTCTCGAAATCCAGGCCAGGCGAGTAGCCGAGATACGCGTGGCTCGGGCGCGCGTAGCAGTAGATACAACCGTGCTCGCACCCCCGGTAGGGGTTCACCGCCCGGTCGAAGCCGATATCCGGGCTGTCATTCCAAGCGATCGCCGAGCGGGAGGCATCACGTTCCAACGTTGTCGGGAGCGGCGGAAGCATCGGCTCCTCGCCGGTCAGGAATGACCAGCCGTCATCGACCCGGGCGCTCGTCTGACGGTCGTAACGGGACCCGGGGTTGCTGACCGCTCCACGGCCACGGCGGGCCAGGCTGGGCATGTCAGCCCCGGGTGGCGGTTCCGGCGCGCCGGCGTCACGGAACGCGGCGAGCGCCTCTCGGTCTTGGTGCGTCGTCAGAAACGATCCGTCGGGCATCGCTGGCGTTCCCTGTCCGTTCTGACTCACAATGCGCACCTGACGCCGACCTGTCAAGAACGAAGCACGAACGATCGGATTGAGGTGTGGCCGAGGGAGACCGGCGTTACGTCGCGGCGCGCAGGTGCTCCTGCAGGCGCGGCATGAGCTCGACGAGGTTGCAGGGGCGGTGCCGCGCATCGAGCTGCCACCGCAGGATGTCGTCCCACGCGTCCTTCACCGCCCCGGTGCTGCCCGGCAGAGCGAATAGCAGCGTGCCGGAGGCCACCCCCGCCACCGCGCGGGACTGCATCGTCGACGTCCCGATCTTCTGGTAACTGAGCATGCGGAACAGCTCGCCGAAGCCCTCCATGCGCTTCTCAAGCACGCGGTCGAACGCTTCCGGCGTCACGTCACGGCCGGTGATCCCGGTTCCACCCGTGCTCACGATGGCGTCCACGGCCGGGTCGGCGATCCAGGCCCGGAGATGCTTCACGATCAGGTCCGCATCATCCTTTACGATCGCCCGCGGCCCGACCACGTGGCCGCTCGATCCTATCCGTGCCGTGAGAGTATCGCCGCTGCGGTCATCGGCCAGGGTTCGCGTGTCGGACACGGTGAGGACCGCGATGGTGACCGGAATGAATGTGCGGCTCTCATCGATCGGCATACGGGCCTCCGTTGCAACCCGCGCGCAGCCGCTGCCGGGTCAGTGCAGCCGCGCGGCGAAGTCGTGCCGGGCCGAAAGGAGTTGTGGCGGGCCATCCAGCTTGGGCCAACGTCCGGCCGACAGCTCGTCCAGGCTGGGGGAGGGTAGCCCAAGTTGCGCCGCATACAACCAGCTATACGCGAGCGCGCGGGGCACGTAGGCCCGCGTCTCCTCACCCGGCAACGACTCGATGAACAGCAGCGGGTCGGCCTCTTCCTGCATTGTCTCGAGCCAGTGGGCAAAGTTGCCTGGCCCTGCATTGTAGCTTGCCAGCAGTCGGATCAGGTCGTCCCCGACCCCGTCCAGTTGCGCCAGGTGCAACAGATAGCGCTGGCCGACGTCCAGGTTCGCAGCGGGATCGTGCAGCCTGGGCGCGAGCCCGGTTCCGGCCATAACGAACTTGGCCGTGACGGGCATGAGCTGCATCAGTCCTCGAGCGCCCGACCGCGACACCGCTGCGGCGTCGAAGTTGGATTCGAGCCGGGTGAGCGCATAGACCAGCGCTGGATCGATCTTGAACCCACCGGCAGGGCGCAGACGCGACTGCGGCAGGTGGACCGCCGCCGGCTGCATGACCGCACCAAGCTGGCTGGCCAGCTCCTGCAACCCCGCCGCACGCGCAACCAGCAGGATCGACCGCCCGAAGCCAGGCTGGTCGCGGGTCTCGGTGAACAACTGACGCAGTTCGGCGGCCGCACGGACCGGCTGGTCCACCTGCAACAGCGCCAGCGCCCGCAACCCCCTCCCGGATGCCAGGATCGCTTCGACGTCCGCTTCGGCCAGGGTATCGCGGTCGAACGGCGTCGCCAGACGGATCGGCTGTCCGAGCTCCCGCCGGGCGAGCAAACCGTAGAACGTGCGTCCATCCTTGGCCGCGCGATACATCCAAGGGCCATGGTCACCGCGCGTCACCAGGTTGGTGCGGGCAGCCCAAAACGCCGCCCCCGCGCGCTGGCCCGGCGCAATCAGCGGGGAGCGATAGGCCGCATCGAACAGGGTGCGCGCGAGTTCGAAGCGGCCCAACCGGAACGCTGCCAGGCCGCCCACCCAGGGCGCCAGCCCGACGGTGCCGCGCGCCTGCTGTGTCGCAGCCTCGGCCAGGGCCAGCGCAGACTGATCGTGGCCCTGGCTGAACATCGCCCGCGCGATCTCCGCCCGGAGCAGGGCCCCGTAGCCAGCGCTGAGACCCTTCGTATGGCCCACCAGGTGCAACGCCCGGTCGAACAGCCCGGCGCGCGCGGCATCGCGCACGCCGCGGTCCAACCCATGGTTGCGCGGCAGCAGGCTGTCGGATGTCTCAATGTCGTCGCCGAACGGCGCCGCGACGAATGGCGCCAGCACCGGGGCTGGCGGCGCCATGGCTGGACGCGGCAGCTTCGCGCAGAGCACCGCATAGACCGCCGGACTGTCGGGCAGGGTGCCGAAGCGGCTGAGCCACTCGCGCAGCTGCTCGACGGTCGCGTGCTGTGGAGCGGACAGGATGCGCTCGGCCAGGATATGCCCGAGCACCGGGCTGCCGGCGAGTCCGTCGACGTCGGCCGAGGCATCCTTGAACGCGGCCCGAACCTGGTTCGCGGCGTCGCTGGACAGCGGCCGCGGCAAGGCCACGCCTGCGCCGGCCGCTTGCGGCGACAACCGCGGGATCGCCATCGCGATATCATCTGTAGCCTCCTGCGCCCGGGCGGGCGAGAAGGCGGGCGCTGCGGCCGTGGCAAGAAATGCTGCTCCGGCCAGGAATGCCGTGGCGGAAAAGCGGGGCCGCGCGTGGGGGTTCCCTCGCATCGGCGTGCTGGCTACAGGGGCACGCCCCTGAGCGCAACGCACGCAAACGCGAGCAAACTGGTTAACACGCTACGCCGCGTTGTTCACTGCTGCACGCAAGTTGAGCATGTCCGTCCAGGTGGCCTGCTTGTTGACCGGGCTGGACATCCACGCATCCGGCGCCAGCATGGTCAGCGCGGGCAGGGGTTCGAGCCCCGGGATGGCGATGCTGGCCCACGTGCCCCGGTCCTTCCGCAACGTGCTGCCTCCCGCTGCGAAGGCGCGATGGGGCCCGGCCCCCATCAGCACGATCCGCCGCGGGCGGACCATGACGAGCATGCGATGCAGGAATGGCAGGCACGCCGCCAGCTCGCTTTCGTTCACCGCCCGGCCGCCCGGCGGGCGCCACGGGACCATCAGCGCAAGCAGCAGATCGGCACGACTGAACCCGGCACTGCCAAGAACCCGGTCCATCGCGGCGCCGGCCGCGCCGCTGAATGCCTCTCCGGCGCGGTCGTCGTCCGGGCCGGGCGCCTCCCCGATCAGCACCAGCCCGGCGGCTGCATCGCCGGACGGGGCCACCGTCGTCGAGGCGGTGTGCCGCAGCGCACAGGCGTCGAATGCATCCATGGCGGCATGGAGCGCGCGGAGGTCGGGCGCAGCCGCGGCGACCTGCCGCGCCAAATCCGCCGCTGCCATCGCCGGACGCGCCGCGGTCCTCGGCGCGGGCACGCGCGGCGGAGCGACCGTGGTGACCGTGGCGAACCGGTCGAGCGGCGCATCGAGCAGGCATTCGTCCACGCCCCACTCGAGTTGAATGCGAAGCGCTTCGAGGTCGTCCAGCACGGCAATGGCTCCGGTTGGGTGCAGGCGGGATGGCGTGGGGCGACCACGCTGCGGCACAGAGTTGTTCGGGGCCGGGGTTTTGCGCAACCCGTGAAAGACCCTACCTTAGGGATGTGGTTGGAGGCGTGGATGTCTGAGCGCGAGGCGATGGAGTTCGATGTGGTGGTCGTGGGGGCTGGCCCTGCCGGTCTGTCCGCCGCCATCCGTCTGAAGCAGCTGGCGCCGGACGCTTCGGTCTGCGTGGTCGAGAAGGGTGGCGAGGTCGGCGCGCATATCCTGAGCGGCGCAGTGATTGAAACCCGAGCGCTCGATGAGCTGCTGCCCGACTGGAAAGCCCTCGGCGCGCCGCTCCTCACCCCGGCCGGCGAGGACCGTTTCCTGTTCCTGACCGCCCGCACGAGCGTGCGCCTGCCGACGCCGCCGCAGATGCACAACGCTGGCAACTACATCGTTAGCCTGGGCGACGTCGTCCGCTGGCTCGGGCAGCAGGCGGAAGGGCAAGGGGTCGAGATCTACCCCGGGTTCGCCGCAGCCGAGATCCTGATCGAGGACGGGCGCGTGGTCGGGGTCGCCACAGGCGACATGGGCATCGACAAGGAGGGCAAGCCCGGGGCCAACCATCAGCCCGGCATGGAGCTGCGGGCCACCTACACCTTGTTCGCCGAGGGCTGCCGCGGCAGCCTGACGAAGCAGGTCATGTCGCATTACCAGCTGCGCGACGGCGTCTCGCCGCAAACCTACGCTCTCGGCATCAAGGAATTGTGGGAGATCCCCGCCGAGCGGCATCAGCCCGGGCTCATCGAGCACACGACCGGCTGGCCGCTCGACACGCGCACCTATGGCGGATCCTGGCTCTATCACTTCGGCAACAACCTCGTCTCGTACGGGTTCGTCGTCGGCCTCGATTACCGGAACCCGTGGCTGTCGCCGTTCGACGAGATGCAGCGCTTCAAGACGCACCCGGCGATGCGAAAGCATTTCGAGGGCGGGCGCCGGATCAGCTACGGCGCCCGGGCCCTGAGCGAGGGCGGCTACCAGTCGATCCCGAAGCTGACCTTCCCGGGCGGCGCATTGGTGGGCGACGCGGCCGGCTTCCTGAACGTGCCGAAGATCAAGGGCACGCATGCGGCGATGAAGTCCGGCATGCTGGCCGCGGAGGCGATCGCCGAAGCGCTGGCCGGGAACAAGCCTGCCGAGCCGGCGTCGTTCACCGAGAAGTTCGAGGCAAGCTGGCTCGCCGCCGAGCTGAAGGGCGCGCGCAACATCCGGCCGGCCTTTGCACGATACGGGCTCTACGGCGGCATCGCCTACTCGGCGATCGACACCTACGTCCTGCGCGGTCGCGCACCCTGGACATTCAAGCACGCCCACGCGGACCATGAATCGCTGGCCAAGGCGACCGCAGCGCCGAAGATCGAGTACCCGAAGCCCGATGGCGTGCTCACGTTCGACCGGCTCTCGTCGGTGTTCATCAGCAACACCAACCACGAGGAGAACCAGCCCGTCCACCTTCGCCTGAAGGAGCCGGACCGGTGGCAAGGGGTGAACTGGCAGACCTATGCCAGCCCGGAGAGCCGCTACTGCCCGGCCGGTGTCTACGAGGCGGTCGGCGTCGAACAGGGGGCGCCCCGCTTGCAGATCAACGCCCAGAACTGCGTCCACTGCAAGACATGCGACATCAAGGACCCGACCCAGAACATCGACTGGCAAGTCCCTGAAGGCGCCGGCGGTCCCAACTACCCGAGCGGCATGTGAGGCCGGCGCCATGAGCGTCGTCCGGTTCTCGATGCGCCGCAGCCGCGCCGCCCTTCTGGTGCTCTCGACGCTTTCAGGTTGCGCTGCAAACGACTTCGGCCTGGACGACGCCGCCACCAACACGAGCTTCCAATCGTCGGGCGCGATCGCCAACTACTTGACGGGCAAGTTCGCCGCCCAGCATTCGGATCTGGATACCGCCGCCGAGCATCTGGAGGTAGCGGCACGGCAGAGCGGGCTGCCGGAGGTCGCGGGTGAGGCGTTTCTGGCCTCGGTCCTCGCAGGCCGGACCGAGGCGGTGCGGCTGGCGGCCGGCCTGCCTGACGATCCGGTCGCTCAACTCGTCCTGGCCGACGAGGCCGCCAAGGAGGGGCGGTGGGCCGATGCGGAAGCACGCTATGCCGCGCTGCCGCCGCAGGGCCTGAACCAGGTCCTTCGGCCCTTGCTCACCGCTTGGGCGGAGCAGGGCGCGGCCCGCACCGCCGCGGCGCTGGCGACGCTGCAGCCTTACACCGAGGCCGGGCGGCTGCGCGGGGTGATGGCGCTACATGCCGCGATGATGGCCGACCTGGGCGGACAGACCGACCTCGCGGCGCGCTACTATGCACTCGCGCAGGCCGAGTACGGCCCACCGAACCTGCGGCTCGGCGTCGTGCTCGCCTCGTGGCAGGCGCGCACCGGCTACGTGAACGAGGCCCAGCAGATCATCCGCGCCATCGCGGCCGGGCCCGGGGAGCTGAGCCTCTCGCGGCTGGCGCTCGAGGCGGACGTGTCCACCCGGCCGGTCCGCAACGCGACGGACGGGATCGCGGAAACCTATCTCGCTCTGGCGGCAACGCTTCGGCAGCAGAATGCCGTCGACAGCGCGCAGATCCTGCTGCGCCTAGCACTCCGCGTGCGGCCGGACTTCGCATCGGCTCGTCTGTTGCTTGCCGAGATCCAGGCCGGCAACCGGCGGCCTCGTCAAGCCCTGGCGACCTTGGAGGCCGTTTCGCCGGACGATCCGCTTCTGGCGGTGGTGCGGCTGCGCGAAGCCGCGCTGCAGGACAATTTGGGCCAGACCGGCACGGCTGTCGACCTGCTCGAGGACTTGGCGCGCGCCTATCCGGAGCGGCCGGAGCCCTTGGCGGCCGAGGCCGACATCCTGCAACGCGGCGCACGCAGCCCCGAGGCGGCGACCGTGCTCGACCGCGCCATTGCCCGCGTTGGGACTCCGAGCCGAGGCAATTGGCCCCTGTTCTACCAGCGCGGCATTGCGTTCGAGCGTGCGGGCGACTGGTCGCATGCCGAGGCCGATTTCCAATACGCGCTCCAGCTCGCACCCGAGCAGCCGAACGTCCTCAACTACCTCGGCTACGCCTGGACGGAGCGGGGCCAGCACCTGGCCGAGGCCCGGGCCATGATCGAGCGCGCGGTGCAGCAACGGCCCAATGACGGCTCCTTCGTCGACAGCCTCGGCTGGGTGCAGCTCCGCTCCGGCGACGCGCCGGGCGCGTTGAAGAACCTGCAGCACGCTGTCGAGCTGCAGCCGGAGGACGCGGTCATCAACGGCCACCTGGGCGATGCGATGGCCGCCGTCGGCCGCTGGCGTGAAGCCGAGTTCCAGTGGCGGCGGGCGCTGACCCTGAAGCCCGACCCGGAGGACGCCGAACGGATCAACGGCCGGCTCGCGTCGCTGCCGGGGGCCCGGCCCCCCGCCCAGGCGGCCGGGCCAGGGCCGACACTTCGCTGACGGTGCCCGCCCCGCCCGCGCCTGGCGCGGCGGCTCCAGGCCGAGCGTCGATCGAGGAGCCGGCCCGGGCCAAGGTGAACCTATACCTGCATGTCGTCGGACGCCGGTCCGATGGCTACCACCTGCTGGACAGCCTGGCTGTCTTTCCCGCCATCGGCGACAGCATCCTGGTCCGAACCGCGCCGGCCCTCTCGCTTCGCATCCACGGCCCGTTCGGCGCCGGGCTCGATGGCGGTGCCGCCAACCTGGTGTCACAGGCCGCACGCGCCCTTGCGTCCGCGGCAGGGGTCGGCTGCCGCGCGGCGATCACATTGACCAAGACCCTGCCGGTCGCCAGCGGCATCGGTGGCGGCTCGGCCGATGCCGCGGCCACGCTCCGGGCTTTGGCCCGGCTCTGGGGCGTGTCCCTTTCCCCCGATGCACTGATGGCGGTTGCGGCCCGGATCGGCGCCGACGTGCCGGTATGCCTGCACTCGCGCCCGGCACGAATGGAAGGCGTCGGCGAGGTGCTGAGCCCCGCGCCCTTGATCCCGTCCTGCGGGATGGTGCTGGTGAACCCCCGCGTCGCCGTGTCCACCCCGGCGGTGTTCGCCGCACGGGCAGGCGGGTTCAGCGATCCGGCGCGCCTGCCGGTGGCATGGCCCTCGGCGGCCGCGATGGCCGACGACGTGCGGCTGCTCCGGAACGATCTCGAGGCCCCGGCCGCCCAGCTCTGCCCGGCGATCGTCGCCGTGCTCGCCTGGCTTGCGGACCGGCCAGGCTGCCTCTTGGCACGGATGAGCGGCTCGGGCGCGACCTGCTATGGCTTGTTCGCCGACCCGGCGATGGCGGCCCGCGCCGCGGTGGGCGCACCCCCGGGCTGGTGGGCCTGGGGCGGGGCCGCCGGCGGCTGAGGCTTTACGCGGACGGGGTCGGCCCGTTATGGAACAGGCTCGGCTGGGGCGTCGCCAAGCGGTAAGGCAGCGGACTTTGAATCCGCCATCCGAAGGTTCGAATCCTTCCGCCCCAATTCACCTCCCAGGAACGGCAGCCGCGATGGTCGAGGACGGGTCCCCCTTTGTCCCGATCGCCCCCGGGATCGCATTCGATCGGCGGGAGCTGCAGGAAAGCTTCATGCGCGCGTCCGGTCCTGGCGGTCAGAACGTCAACAAGGTGTCGACCGCGGTGCAGGTCAGGCTGGACCTCCGCCGGGACGGCTCCCTGCCCGAAAGCCTGCGCCGCCGGGTCGAGCGGCTTGGCGGCTCCCGCGTGACCGCGGACGGCGTCCTGGTCCTGACTGCGCAACGGCACCGGTCGCAGGACCGCAACCGGCAGGACGCGCTGGAGCGGGTCGTCGAACTCCTACGTGCGGCGGCCATTCGTACACCCCGCCGGATCGCGACGGCGCCGACCCACTCGGCCCGCCGGAAGCGGGTCGAGGCCAAGGTCATGCGTGGCGCCGTCAAGCGCTTGCGCGGCTCACCGGCCGACGACTGACGCGACCGACCGTGTGCTTACGAGCGCTGGGCCTCGTTCTCCTGCCCCTCGTCCGTTACGCGCGCCACGTAGACGGTCACGCCGACCCGCTGCAGGATGCGCTCGAGGTTTGCGGTCACCCCGGCGATGACGGCGTCGTCAACGGGTGATGAACGGTTCCGCAGCGCCTGCGCGACCGCTCGATGGATCAGGCCGCGGTCGGCAAGCGCAGCAATCTCGGGCTTGCTTTGCGGCCGGATGGCTTGGCTGGTGTCGTCATGAGAACGCGTGTCGAGCAAGATGGCACCCCCGACGTTCGGCATCCGGGCTGGATGCCCACGTCATTGATCGGGTTGCAACCGACGAATGGATGCAACTCCTTACAAAAAGGTGTACTAGGCAATATTCCTGAGACGCGGCGGCGGTCGCGCCTGCACCGAGCTGACAGAGCGCCTCATTCTGCAGCGTCGCCACGATGCCGCCGGGCCGCCAGTTCCTCGAGGTCCAGCTCCTGCTCGAGCGCATGCAGCACGCTGTCGTGGATGGTTCCGGCTCGGTGCAGCGCGATCAGCTCGGTCCGGCCCGCGGCAATTGCCGAGAGGACGATATCGAAGTGGTCGTTCCGTGCCCCGGACAGCTTGCCGGCCGCCGCGTTGTAGTTCTCCGACGCCAATGCGCGGAACCGATACTGCTCCAGCAAACGAGGGTGCAGGACCGTGCCGTCCTCTGCGACTGCCCGGCCCTCCACCGCTTCGAGTTGGGCCCGGGCCACGCGGGCCCGGGCCGCCGGTTCCGACATCGCCGGCTCCGAGGAAAGATGGAAACGGTCGGGCCGCAGCACGCGGATCAGCGGCGCCAAAGTCGCGCCTTGGCCCAGCACGGTCACGAGGATGACAACGAACGTCGTCACCAGGATGAAGTCGCGGCCCGGCATGGCCTCGGGCAAGGCGAGTGCCGCGGCCAGGCTGACGACGCCCCGCATCCCGGCCCAGCTCATGATGGTCGGGATGACGACGTGCGGGATCGGATCGCGCCGCCGCAACCCGGCGAACAGCCAGCGCGGCACGTACGTGGCGGGAAAGATCCAGACGAAACGGGAAACGATGACCGCACTGACGATCCCCGTGATCGGCACCACGATCGATCCGAAGCCGCCGACCTCGTTGCCGAGCCGCCCCAGGATGCTCCGGAGCGACAGGCCGATCAGGACGAAGATCAGTGATTCGAGCACGAACACCACGACGTCCCACACCGCCCGCGCGTGCACCCGGGCGCCGGCCGACACCGTCTCGTGTTGCTGCCACCCCATGACCAGCCCGGCCGCCACCGTGGCCAGGACCCCCGAAACGCCGATTGCCTCCGCCCCGATGTACGCGGCCCACGCTGTCAATAGGCTGCCGACGACGGTCATGTGAACGTCCCGCAGCTTCGACAGCAGCTGGATCGCGGCCGCGCCGATCACGATGCCGGCGACGACGCCGCCCACCGACAGCACGACGAAGCTGACCGCAGCGTCCCGCGCACTGAACGTGCCGGTCAGTGCCGCCGCGACCGCGAAGCGGAACAGCACGAGGCCGGATGCGTCGTTGACCAGGCTCTCGCCTTCCAGCAAGACCGTCATCCGAGGGGGTAGGCGGACCCGCTGCAGCACGGCCTTTGCCGCCACCGCGTCGGGCGGCGACACGATGGCGCCCAGCGCGAAGCACGCCGCCCATGGCAGGGCGGGCACCAGCCAATGCGCGACGATGCCGACCATCGCGGTCGTGAACGCGACGGCGCCCACGGCGAGCTGCAGGATGATCCGCAGGTTGGCCCTGAAGTCGCGCCAGACCGTGAACCATGCGCTCGCGAGCAGCAGCGGCGGCAGGAACAACACCAGCGTCAGGTCCGGATCCAGCTCCACATCGTGCCGGCCGGGTATGAGTGCCAGGGCCATCCCGCCGACGATCAGCGCCGCCGCGGGCGGCAGGTGCAGCCGCCGGGCAAGGAGCTCCAGCGGCAGCACGACCGCCATCAGCAGCAGGATGAGTTCGAAGAACTCGACGGGGGTCAGCGCGTGCGGCATGGCGCGGCCTATTCCACGGCTACCCCGGCCGGACCATCTATCCCAGGCCGGGGTCGGCCGGCGGACGCTAGGATGCGGCGTCCGGGCTGACGACCACGCAGTTCGTGCGCGCCCGGGCCAGCCGCTCGCAGGCCTGGGCGGCGGAGTCGCGCGACAGGCCGGTCAGGCGCGCGCGATACAGCACGCCATGCGGCTCGCGCACCGGGGTGACGCTCGGGCGGGCGCTGGCGAGCACCTCGTGCGCATGGTCGCGGGCGGAGATCGTCGCCGATGACGCAAGCCCTTCGTTGGCGAAGGCGCCGACCTGCACCGCCCAATTGCCTGCCCCGGTGCCGCCGTGGTGGACGCCGATCGGCTCGGCATTGGCGGGGCTGAACAGCGAGAACCCGCCCGTGCGCGGCGCGACCGGGACGAGGGCCGCGGCGGCAAGCTGCTGCTGTGTCCGCGCCGGCTCACGCGGGGTGAAGAAGACCGGCCGCGGCGGCTCCGGAATTTGGGCGAATTGCATCGCGCGCCCAGCGGGCAAATAGGCCGGCCGAAACGGCGGCGGCGCGGCGGCAACGACCACGGGCGCGGGCCGCGGCGCCGGCTCGGGCGCCTCCGCGACCTCGACCGGTTGCGGGCGCAGCACGATGTAGGGGGCGTGCGGCCCTTCCGGCCCTGGCGTCGCCACCTGGATCGGCACCGGCATTGGCGGCAGCTCGGGCTGCGGGCTGAGCTGAATGGGTGTCGCGGCCGCGACCTGCACCGGGGCGGCGAGGCGGATCGGCGTCTCGGCCGGCGCGCTGTAACGGCTTGCGACCGAGTAGCGGCTGCTGTCCGGCAGCGTGAAGGGCGTCGCGTTCGCCGCATATTGCTGGCCCGGCGACGGCGTCCGCGGCTCGGACCCGGCGATGCGGGGCCCGATTGCCGCGACGTAGCGCCGTGTCTCTTCCGGCAGCGTCCGGTTGCTGGTCAGATAGTCGTCGAGCCGCCCGGGTCCGGCATTGTACGCCGCCAGGAACGCCGGCGACCCATAGATGTCGTACATCTCGCGAATGTAGGCCGTGCCGGCCAGGATGTTGTTGTGCGGGTCGTACGGGTCGTCGCCCAACTCGGGGTAGCGGTTGCGGATGTCGTCGTAGGTTGCGGGCATCACCTGCATCAGGCCCATCGCGCCGGCGCCGGACGTCACCAGGCTGCCGCCATGATACAGCTTGCCGCCGGATTCTTGCCGCATCACCTCGCGGATCCAACGGTCGGGCACGTCGAACTTCGCGGCGGCCTCGTGTATGTAGGGCCCCCAGGGATCGCTCGGCGGCCCGGGCGGGGTGTAGCTGCGGCCGGCGTGGGAGCGGTAGAGCGTCGATTCCTGTTGGGCGGAAATCCGTGGCTGGCTGGCGCAGGCGCTCAGCAGGGCAGCGGCGGCCGCGCAACAGGCGAGGTTCGCGCCGAAGCGCACCATGGCGGTGGAGGAGCGGCGAACCGTCAAAACGGGACCTCCTGGGTATTGCCGGCCCGGACGGGGCCGAAGGCCGCAATGCGACCGGGGCAAGGACGGCGCCACCGGTCAGGAGGTCGCCGCCACTGTCGTGACTTCGGCGCGGCGGGTTGGACCCCGCCGCTCAGGCGCCTCGGGAGGAACCTCGACCAACGCCTTATCGCAACACCGAATCTTCTACAACCGCCTTTGCGCGTCAGCGGAGACGGATTTCGCCTGGCCGTGGCCGTTGGGCGACAGCGCCGATCGCCTGGCCCAATCGCCTGCGCCAGCCGCCTGCGCCAGCCGCCTGCGCCGGTTGCGATGCCTGCAGGGATCGGCTACTGCCCGCACCGCCCATGACCGCCATGCAAACCGCCTCGATGCCGCCGCCCGCGGCGGAACTGGAACTCCGCTCGGACCTTACCTGGGGCGCGCGGCAGGGTCAGGCGGCGGGCGACGTGGTCGGGGCCGGGCGCCTTTGGCGGCTTGCCGCGGCGCTCGGCTGGTTCGATATCCGGCTGCGCTATCGCGGCTCGATGCTCGGGCCGTTCTGGCTCACCTTGTCGACGGCGGTGATGGTGGCCGCGCTCGGCGTACTATACTCGGCGCTGTTCAAGATGCAGTTGCACGACTACTTGCCATATCTGGCGCTGTCGCTGGTATTGTGGAACGGGCTCGGCGCGCTCGTCGGCGACGCCTGCACCTGCTTTACGGGCGGCGAGGGCATGATCCGCGCCGTGCGGATGCCGTTCACGTTGTATGCGGCCCGCGTCGTCGTCCGCAACACGCTCACCTTGCTCCACAACGTCGTCGTGATCATCGCGGTTTATGCCTATTTCGACGTTTGGCCCGGCTGGCGTGCGGTCGGCGTCGTCCCCGGGGTTGCGGTCTGGCTGGTCGATGGCATGGCCGTCTGCCTGCTGCTTGGCGCCGTCTGCGCCCGGTTCCGCGACATCCCGCCGATCGTCGGCAGCGTCATGCAGATCGCGTTCTTCGTCAGCCCGATCATCTGGAAGCCGGAGCTGCTGACCGGCGTGCAGCGCGCGCTGCTGCCGCTGAATCCGTTCTACAGCCTGCTCGAGATCGTGCGGGCGCCGCTGTTCGGCTTCATGCCCGACGCGGTCGTGTGGGTCTCGGCGCTTGGCTATAGCGCGATGCTGGTCGGGCTATCCTGGGCCGTGTTCGTCCGAGTCCGCGGACGCCTGGCGTTCTGGGTCTAGTCTCCGAGCATGGCCTCGATCGACGTGCGCGGGGTCGACGTGGAGTTCCCGATCTATCACGCGAACAGCCGCAGCCTGAAGCGGACGGTGTTCGCCGTCGCGAGCGGGCGGCTGCAGGAGGACGCGCGCCACCGCATCGTCGTGCAGGCCCTGCGCGACGTCTCGCTCCGCCTCGACAGCGGGGAGCGGCTCGGGCTGATCGGCCATAACGGCGCGGGCAAGACGACGCTGCTGCGCACCCTTGCGGGCATCTACGAACCGGCGGTCGGGAGCGTGCGCGTCCAGGGCAGCATCGGCGCCCTGCTCGACCCGAACCTCGGCATGAACCCGGAGATGACCGGGCGCGAGAACATCGTCCTGCGCGGGTTGATGAACGGACTGGAGCAGCCGGCCATTCGCCGGCTCGAGGATGACGTGCAGGCCTTTGCCGAGCTGGCGGAGTTCCTGGACCTGCCGTTGCGGTTCTACAGTTCGGGCATGGTCGTGCGCCTGGGCTTCGCCTTGGCGACGGCGATCCGGCCGCAAGTGCTGTTGATGGACGAGTGGTTCCTGGCCGGGGATGCGGTGTTCATGGAGCGGGCCCGGCTCAGGCTGGAGGACATGGTGCGCGGGGCCGAGATCCTGGTGCTGTCGTCGCACAACGCGACGATCATCCAGGACTGGAGCACGCGCGTGGTCTGGATGGACAAGGGCCGGGTCCGCGCGGACGGCGCGCCGTCCGACGTGCTCGGGGCCTATGCCGCCGCTCAGGTGATCTAGGCCCCGGCGCCTGTTGCAGATTGACGTTTTGTTAAGCTGCATGACGCGCGCCGGCGAGGTTAAGGCTTATCTTACGCCAGGGCTCTTGGCGTCTCGTTTCGTCTGAAGAAGTTAAGCATTGGTGCGAATCGTCGTTGCGCCTAAACGTTTCGTTGTGTAATTCCTCCAGCGATAATCCATCGTCATTCCACGGCGGCAATCGTTAATCGGAGGCTTAACATGACTAGGCGCGTGATCGGTGTACTTGGCATGGCGGCACTCGCCCTCTGCGCGGCCGTACCGACGGCGAACGCGGCGACGAACCTCGTCCAGAATGGGGACTTCACCGGGTTCACCTCCGGCGGTGCGAACGAGGAGCTGAAATCGTCCTCGACGGGCGGACAGGGCACCGTGCTCGCAGGCTGGGGCAGCGTCGGGTATTCCTTCGTGTACACGCAGGGCAGCGCCGCCTACACCGGTGGAGCACAGACGTTCCAGAGTTACCCGAGCACGGTCCTTTGGGGTCCCGGCACCGGCGTCTCGAGCACGACGTCGGGCGGCGTCTCGTCGCCCAACACGACGTTCAGTGCGGTCCCGGGCGGTGGCAACTTCCTGGCGATCGACCCGGTCTATCAAACGCCCGATGACCTGTCGCAGACGATCACGGGCCTTTCCAAGGGCACGCAATACGTGCTGACGTTCTCCTACGCTGGGGCCGAGCAGAACCAGGGCCCGCAGAGTGCCGTCGTCACGACGGAGGGCTTCAACGTGTCGTTCGGTGGGTCGACGGTCTCGACACCGACGATCACGGATGCGGCCCGCGGCTTCACCCCTTGGGTTCAGCAAAGCTTCGTGTTCACCGCGCAATCGGCCAGCCAGGTACTCGACTTCGTCGCGACCGGCACGCCGAGCGGTGCACCCCCGTTCGCGCTGCTATCGAACGTCAGCCTCATCGCCTCCGCCGTGCCGGAGCCGGCGACATGGGCCGCCCTGGTGGCGGCCCTGGCCGGGCTGACGATCGTTGGCCACGTGTGGCGGCGCGACCGACGGGCGCCGGCGAAGCTGACGGCCTGACAGTCCAAACGGTCGATCCGGCTCTCGGCAAAGTCCGGGAGCCGGGTGTCTTTTGCCGACGTTTACTAACTTGAAAGCATTTCTGCGCCACTTTACCCCCGGCCGCGGTGAGTTCTTCCACTCACAGGCAATCGCCGGGGGCTTTTCATGCGGGTCGGGATGTTCGGATTGATCGTATCCACGTTGCTCGCAGTGACGCCGGCCGCCAAGGCTGCGCCGAACCTGCTGGTCAACGGCGACTTCGAAACCTTCTCGAGTCCCGTCGCCGCGCAGGTCCAATCACCGAACGACCCGACCGGCTCGCTCCTCGGCAGCACCACGGGCGGCGTCTACAGCGGCTGGGTGAACGCTGGCTACACCTTCCTGTTCACGCCCGGCTCGGCGGACACGACTGGCAGCCTATCGACCGAGTATGGCAACACGCTCAACCTTTGGGGCCCCGGCGTCGGCGGCGGCGGGGTCAAGAACGGGCTGACCGCGACCAGCCCGACCGGCGGGAACTACATCGGGTCGGATGGCGCCTATCAGCAGGGCGCGATCAGCCAGACGGTCAACGGGCTTGGCGTGGGGCAGGCCTACAAGCTGACGTTCTGGTGGGCAGCCGGCCAGCAACAAAGCTTCACGGGCGCGACCACCGAGGCGTGGGGCGTCACGTTCGGCGGTCAGACGTTCAACACGGCCGTCGTGAACAACCCGAGCCAAGGGTTCACACCCTGGATGCAGCAAACCTTCACCTTCGTCGCGACGTCGGCGACGCAAACCTTGTCGTTCCTCGCGATGGGCACGCCGACCGGAACGCCGCCATTCTCCCTGCTCGACGGCGTCGTGCTCGTCGCCGCCCCGGAGCCGGCGACCTGGGCGGTGCTGCTCATGGCGCTTGGCGGGCTGGCCTGGATGCGGCGGGGCCCGCGCGCACCGATGCTGCCCGATGCCATAGGTGCCTAGCCGATGGGAGATGCCGCGATGACACGCCTGGTCGGCGCCGTTCCGACGTTCGCGCCGCGGCGTCGGCGGCTCGTCATCGGCGGCATTGCCGCCGCGGCGTTGTTGGCGGCGGCGTCTGGCGGCGGCATCTACTTCATGCGGCGCAACGCCGATCCGAGCTACCGGGCCGACCAGTTTGCCAAGCAGGGCAACCTGCGCGCGGCCGCGGTCGAGCTGCGCAACGCGTTGCGCAACAGCCCACGCGACCCTGGCCTGCATCTCCGCCTGGGCGAGCTGCAGATGCACCTGGCCGATCCGGTCGCCGCCGAGAAGGAGTTCCGCATCGCCCGGGCGGTCGGCGCCGACCGGTCGGTCGTCGTTCCGCAGCTTGCCGACGCGCTGCTTGCCCAGGGCCAGAACGACGAAACGCTCAAGCAAGTCCCCGCCGCCGGCGCGACCCCCGACGACACGGCCGCATTCGGATACCGGCGGGCCATCGCACAGCTCGGGCTGGGCGACGTGAACGCAGCCACCGCAACCCTCGAGACCTCTCGCCGGGTGGCACCGGACAGCATCATGGCCATGCTCACCTCGGCCCGGCTGTCAGCCGCGCATGAAGAGTACGCACAGGCCGAAGCGCAGATGGACGCAGTGCTGCAGCGCGACCCGGGCCAGATCGACGCGCTGCTGATGAAGCAGCAGATCGTCACCGCACGGGGCGATCATGCCGCCGCGCTCGAGTTGTCGGGCCGCGCCGTCGCGTCGGCGCCGTGGTCGGCGATGGCGCATATCCGGCACGCGACGGAACTCCTGTTCGCGGGCCAGGACGACAAGGCGAAGGTGGACGTCGACGCCGTCCTGGACGTGCAGCCGCGCTTCATGGAGGCGGTCTACCTCAAGGGCATCCTCCTGGCCCGGAAGGGCCGCTACCAGGACGCCTCGGTCGCGCTGAACCAGCTGGACCAGGTCACCGGGCGGTTCCCACCCGCACTCTACTACAAGGCGCTGATCGCGGCCGACCTCGGCCAAGCGGAGACTGCGGACAACCTGGCCCGGCGCTACAACGTCCTCGTGCCCAAGGACCCCGACGGCGTCCGGCTCGCGGCCCGCAGCGACATGGCCGTGCGCGCCTCCGACCATGCGGTGACCGTCCTGAATGCCGCGCTCGCCGCGGGCATGCGCGACGCCGGCCTCTACGATCTGCTCGGGAGCGCGCAGGCGAACCTTGGCAACACGCCCGCGGCACTGGCCGCCTTCACCCAGGCATTGCAGCTGGCGCCCGACGACGCGGGCATCCTCACGCACCTGGGGATGGCGCAGATCCAGGCCGGCAACAACGCGGATGCGGCCGGAACGCTGGCCCACACGCTCGAGATCGCACCGACCCAGCCACTCGCGGGCGAGGCGCTGGTCTCGGCCGCCCTCGGCCAAAACGATCTGCCAAAGGCCGAACAGGCCCTCGCTCGGCTGAAGGCGCAGGTCGGCGACACGCAGCAGGTCGGCTTGCTGACCGGGATGGTTGAAATCCGCCGCAACAACCTCGAGGCGGCCCGCACCGCCTTTGCCGACACCCTGAAGCGCTTTCCCGACTCGTTGCAGGCCAAGCTCAACGTGGCCCGCGTCATGGTCCAGCAAGGGAACCGGCTCGATGGGATGCAGGCCATGGCCGAAATCCTGGCCAAGGACCCGGCCGACGTGCCGACGCTCAACAGCTACGTGCCACTGCTCGTGCAACAGCGGCAGATGGACCGTGTCATCGCCATCCTGACGGCAGCGCACGCGACCGATCCGCACCAGGTGGGGTTCACGGCGACCTTGTCCGATGCGTTGATCCTCGCCGGCGACCCCCAGCGCGCGGTCGAGACGGTGCAGGCCACGCGCACCAACGGCGTGCTGCCGCCCGTGTTGCTGGCAGCGCTTGGCCGCGCACAAGCGGCAGCCGGGCTGACGGACGATGCGAAATCCAGCTTCCGCGGCGTGCTGCAGGCGACGCCGTCCGACATCGTCGACCGCATCGCGCTGATCGACGTGCTCCTGCGCCAGCGGGAGTTCGAGGCCGCGAAAGCCGAATTGCGGACCGGCCTCGGCATTGCCCCGCGCAACAGTCGCTTTCTCTCGACACTGGTCGAGTTGGAGGCGCAGACGCAAGGCCTCGATGCCGGCTTGAAGCTGGCCGGCGATCTGCGCAGCGACCCTGCCCACCTGCCCTACTCCACCCTGCTCAAGGGTGATGCGCTGATGCGGGCCCGGCGCTTCAGCGCCGCCGCGCGCGCCTACCTCGACGAATACAAGGTCGAACCATCGGTCCCGCCCTTGCTGCGGGCAGTCGCCGCCCTCTCGGCGAGCAGCCAGCCCGACGAAGCGGTGAGGCTGCTGCGGGACTGGATCGCGAAAGCACCCAACACGCCGGCCGTGCTGAGCAGCCTGGCCAAGCTGGAGATTAGTTCCGGGAAGCTGCCCGAAGCGCAGTCGCACCTCGAAGCCCTTCTGGCGATGGTTCCGGACGACCCGGCGGCCCTGAACAACTTGGCCTGGACGTATCAGCAACTTGGCGACAAGCGGGCCCGCGCCACGGCGCAAAAGGCCTATCTCCAGGGTGCTGGCGCCGACTCCGCAGATACGCTCGGCTGGATCCTGCTGCAGGAGCATGAGAACGGGGCCGCGCTGCCGTTGCTGCGGCAAGCCGGGTCCGTGATGGCGACCGATCCGGCCGTCCAGTACCACCTCGCGGCAGCACTGCAGGCCAACGGGATGGGTGCCGAAGCGGCGCCGATCCTGCGCGCCGCACTCGCCCGAGACGATCGCTTCCCCGAGCGGGCGGACGCTGAGAAGCTGCTCAGCACGCTGGCAACCCGCACGCCGTAGCGGTCCGAGCTTGGGGTGCGTTCGTGCCGCCTAGTATCGCGCGACTGGCAGGCCAGACCAGCAGCGCCACGAACGATCGATGCCGGCCGTCGCCGACCCGGTGCTCATGGGCGAGCGAGGCCTGATCCAGCTCCTTCGACCACCCGGCCGATCCTGCCTAGGAACAGCCGGGTTTCTCCCGCCGCCCGATGCGGGCGAATGCGTGCGGCTAGTGGTGCCGCCAGGTGACCTTTGCAGGCGGCACGGCGGTAGGGTCGAAGCGAAGCCAATGCCCGTTCTGAACCGACAAACCCGTCAGCGACATGATGAACCCCCAGTGGCACACCACCAGCGTCTCCGACCAGTCTGGCAGCGCGGACATCTCGGATCGGAACAGGGCGGCACGCGCCAGCACCGCATCTGCCGGTTCATCCCTCTGCGGCCACCAAACCTCCTCGATGGTCGAGAAATCGTGCCCGGGCCAGGCTCGGGCCAGCTCGGCCCGGGGGCTCCCGACGTCGCAGGTGAAGGCGTAGCGCTCACGGACCACCGGGTTCACCAGCACCGGCAACCCCAGCCGCCGGGCGATCGGGGCCGCCGTCTGCAGCGCCCGTGTGTATGGGGACGCGATGATGCGCCGGATTCCTGCGGCCGCGAGCGCCTCGGCCGCCGCCGCGGCCTGCTCGTGCCCCAGCGGCGTCAGGAGAGGGTCCGGGATACCCGGATCCTGGCGTGTCTCGGTAAACAGAAGGTTGAACTCGCTTTGGCCATGACGGAGCAGGATCATGACCGCCGCTTAACCATCTCCGCACACCCCCGGCAAGCCGGCTTCATTGTTTAGTCGCAGTGCCTCGCCTATGTGTGTCGAGACGTTCGAGGACTTTGCAGATGAGCGGCGGGTTTCCAATCGACCTGGTTTTGTTCGGCATGATCGCGGCCTTCTTGGTGCTGCGCCTGCGCGGGATTCTCGGGCGGCGCACTGGATTCGAGCGCCCGTCACAGCCCGAACGCACAGCCGCGCCCGCCGCCGATCCTCGTGGCGCCCGGCCCGCGGCGCCCGCCGAAACCCGTCCTGTCGCCGCCGCCCGGGCGCTGCCAGACGCCGGCAGTCCCGCCGGTCTCACGCTCGCCCGCATGCAGACGGTCGATCGCACGTTCGACGCACAGCGCTTCCTCGGTGGCGCCGAGGCGGCATTCCGGCTGATCGTTGCCGGGTTCGCGGCCGGGGACCGCGTGCAGCTCCGCGCCCTGCTCGGCGACGACACCTACCGCAGCTTCGAAACCGCGATCGCCGCGCGCGAGGCAGCCGGGGAAACGCAGCGCAGCGAAATCCGCAGTGTCGAGCACGTGAGCATCGAGGATGCCGCGCTCGATGGCACGATCGCGCACGTCACCGTCCGGGTCGTCTCGGACCAGATCGCCGAGACGTTGGGCAAGGACGGCCGACCCGTCGCCGGAGCCGACGCGGTCGCCGAGATCACGGATCTCTGGACATTCACCCGTGACCTGTCGCAGCCCGACCCGGCCTGGCGGCTGACGGCGGCGCGGACCGGCTAAGTCCCGTCGTGTCCACCGCCATCCAAGCCTCGCAGCGGATCCTGCATGGCGACTGCCTCGAGGTCCTGGCCGGCATGGGTGACGCCACGGTCGACGTCATCGTCACGTCGCCGCCGTACAATCTCGGGATTGCCTATAACGTCTATGGCGACCGGCGCGAGGAAGGCGACTATCTCGACTGGATGGTCCAGGTCGCGACCGAACTGCGCCGCGTGCTGCGGCCTGACGGGTCGTTCTTCCTGAACGTCGCCGGTTCGTCCACCCAGCCCTGGCTCCCGTTCGAGGTGATCGTTCGCCTGCGGCCGCTTTTCTCGCTTCAGAACCACATCACCTGGGTCAAATCGATCGCATTGGCCGACGACAGCGTCGGCCACTTCAAGCCGGTGCCGGGCGAGCGTTTCCTACACCGCAACCATGAGCACATCTTTCACCTCACGCACACCGGCAGCGTGCAGCTCGACCGCCTGGCGATCGGGGTGCCGTTCAAGGACAAGAGCAACATCGCCCGCCGCGGCCACGCACAGGACCGGCGCTGCCGCGGCGACACGTGGTTCATCCCCTATGAAACCGTGCAGAACCGCGCCCAGAAGTTCGGCCATCCCGGCACCTTTCCACTCGACCTGCCGCGCTGGTGCATCCGGCTGCACGGCGTGCCCGGGGCCACCGTGCTCGACCCGTTCTGCGGCGCCGGTACGACCCTGCTCGCCGCCGCCGAGGAGGGCTGCAAGGGGATCGGGATCGAGATCGATCCAGAATACGTCGCAACCGCCGAAGCGCGGCTCCTGGTCGCGCTCTAACGTCCTCTGCCACTGTAAAAGGCCGCTGGCCGCCGCGAGTAGTGCGAGACCGCAGCGCTGGTTTCGTATTCGCCGCAGGCCTGCCTATATCGAGCGCATGTCTGCACCCCGTCCCCGCGTCGCCCTGTTCGTCACCTGCCTGGTCGACCTGCATCGCCCGTCCGTCGGCTTCGCCGCGATCAGGTTGTTGGAACAGGCCGGCTGCGACGTCGAGGTGCCGCTCGCACAGACTTGCTGCGGACAGCCCGCCTATAACAGCGGCGACCGCCGCACCGCGCGCGACCTGGCCCGCGGCGTCGTCGACGCCTTCGCCGGGTTCGACTATGTCGTGGTGCCCTCGGGATCGTGCGGCGGCATGATCGCGCACCATTTCCCCGCGCTGTTCGACGATGACCCGAACCTGCTCGCCCGCGCCGAGGCGTTGGGCGCCAAGACCTACGAGCTGGTTCAATTCCTGACCGACGTGATGCACGTGGAGACCGTCGCCGCAGCCTATGACGGGGTTGCCACCTACCACGACAGTTGCTCGGGCTTGCGCGAGCTGGGCATCAAGGCGCAGCCCCGCGCCCTGCTTGCCAGCGTGCAGGGGCTCGAGTTGCGCGAGATGACGGACCCGGACGTCTGTTGCGGCTTCGGCGGCACCTTCTGCGTGAAGTACCCAGACATCTCGACCCGCATGGTATCGGACAAGGTGGCTGACATCGCCGCGACCGGGGCGGACACGCTGCTGGCCGGCGATCTCGGATGCCTGCTGAACATGGCCGGCCGCCTGTCCCGTGAGGGCAAGGCCATCCGGGTAAGGCACGTCGCCGAAGTGCTCGCTGGCATCACCAACGAGGTGGCGCCCATCGGCGAGTCCCGGCGCTAGGCTGCCCCCCGCCTAGGCTGCCCCCGCCTAGGCTGGCCCCGCCTAGGCTGCCCGGGGAAACCGCACTACATGAGCGGCAGGGAGACCGTCATGCTCACCACCTCGCCCGAGTTCAAGCAGAACAGCCGCCGCGCCCTGGCCGATGCCGGGCTGCAGAAGGCGCTCAAGTTCAGCAAGCCGCAGTTCATGGCACGGCGCACCGCTGCCGTCGCCAACCTGCCCGAGTTCGAGCGTCTGCGCGATATCGCGCGCGACATCAAGAACCACGCCCTCGCCAACCTCGACTTCTATCTCGAGGAATTTGCCCGCAACGTGGAGGCCAATGGCGGCCAGGTCCACTGGTGCAGCACGCCCGACGAGGCGCGCGCCGCGGTGCTCGACATCTGCCGCAAGGCCGGCGCCCGCACCGTGACCAAGGGCAAGTCGATGATCTCCGAGGAGCTCGGGATCAATGCCCACCTCTCGGCGCACGGGATCACGCCGGTCGAGACCGATCTTGGCGAGTACATCATCCAGCTCCGCGACGAGACGCCCAGCCACATCATCGCACCGGCCTTCCATCTCAACCGGGAGGACTGGGAGGCGCAGTTCCGCCTGTCGCACACCGACCTCCCGGCCGACCGCGTGTTCAACGAACGCCGCGACATCCTGACCGAGGCGCGCGGCCGCCTGCGGGAGAAGTTCCTGGCCGCCGATGTCGGCATCACCGGCGCCAACTTCCTGATCGCCGAGACCGGCAGCAGCGTCATCGTCACCAACGAGGGCAACGGCGACCTGACGCAGACCTTGCCGCGGGTGCACGTCGCGCTGGCCAGCATCGAGAAGTGCATCCCGACCCTGGAGGACGCGACCAGCCTGTTGCGCGTGCTCGCCCGCTCCGCCACCGGGCAGGACTTCTCGGTCTACACCACCTTCAGCACCGGTGCGCGCCGGCCCGGGGACCTCGATGGCCCCGAGGAGTACCACGTCGTGCTGATCGACGGCGGCCGCTCGGCCATGATGGGGACCGAGTTCCAGGAGATGCTGCGCTGCATCCGCTGCGCCGCCTGCATGAACCACTGCCCGGTCTATGGTGCCGTCGGGGGCCACGCCTATGGCTGGGTCTACCCCGGCCCGATGGGGAGCGTGCTCACGCCCAGCCTGATCGGCGTCGACAAGGCTGGGCACCTGCCGAATGCGAGCACCTTCTGCGGCAAGTGCGAGAGCGTCTGCCCGGTGAAGATCCCGCTGCCGAAGCTGATGCGGCACTGGCGCGAGCGGGAGTTCGAGCGGCACCTGCAGCCCAGCGGCATCCGCACCAACCTCGGATTGTGGGGCTATGTGGCGCGCCGGCCCGGCCTGTACCGGCTCGCGACGCGGATCGGGGCCGGGGTGCTCGGCCTTCTGGGGCGGAAACGCGGGCGCTTCGCCCGGCTGCCGTTGGCTGGCGGCTGGACCGCCGGCCGCGACCTGCCGGCCCCTGAAGGCGATACCTTCTTCGCCCGATACGCGAAGCAGCAGCGGGCGGCCCGATGAGCCGCGAGGCGATCCTCGGCGGCATCCGGCGCGGCCTGAAGCGGGGCGAGCTGCCGTCCGACCAGCAGGCGATGCTTCGTGGCCGGCTTGCCCGCCCGCCGCGCCACCTGATCCCGATTCGTAGCCAGGTCTCCCGACCCGAGCAGATCCTGCTGCTCATCCGCAACGTCGAGAAGGAGTTCGGCACCGTCGCCCGCGTGCCGGACGCGGCCGGCGTGCCCGGCGCTGTTGCCGAGTACCTCGCCAGCCAAAACTTGCCGAGCGAGCTGGTCATGGCGCCGCACCCTCAATTGCAGGCGATGCCCTGGGGCGACCGTCCGCTGCTGACGATCCGCGAGGGCCGGGCGCACGCGACCGACATGGTGAGCGTGCAGCAGGTGTTCGCGGCGGTTGCCGAAACGGGGACGCTCATGCTGCCGAGCGCTGCGGAGCGGCCCACGACGGTAAACCTCCTGCCGGATACCGCGATCGCCGTGCTTCGCGCGACGCGTGTGGTCGGCGCATACGAGGACGCTTGGGATCTGCTGCGGCGCGAGCACCCTGACCAGCCCTCCGGTGGCTTCATGCCCCGCAACGTCATGCTGGTGACGGGGCCGTCGCGCTCGGCCGACATCGAACAGACGCTCGAACTGGGGGCGCACGGCCCACGGCGGCTGCACGTCGTGCTGATCGACGACGACGCGGCCGCGCTCTGACCGGCCGTGCGCCGCGCGAGGGCCCTGACCGAAACGGATCGCGCGGCCTGGGCCAGCTACGCGCAGCTCGTGGCCCGGCTGCCGGGGGTTGCCCGCCCCGAGCAGCCGGTGGACCGCCCGGGCCCGGTCCCACCCAAAACGCCTGCGCGGACCGACGCGCCGGTCGTCCGGCCGAAACGGCCCGCGGCGGCGCCGGTCGTCGTCGGCAGCACGCCCGGCGGGGTCGACCGCGCGACATGGACCCGGTTCCGTACCGGCAAGCTGGCTGCCACTCGCACGCTCGACCTGCACGGCCAGACGGCGCAACGGGCGCATACCGCGCTGGAGCACTTCCTGCACGCCTCCGTGTTCGAAGGCGTTCGCTGCGTCGAGGTGATCACCGGGCGCGGCAGTGGCGAGGCTGGCGGCGTCATCCGGCGCGAGTTCCCGTTTTGGCTCAACCAACCCTCGCTGCGGCACCTGATCCTGGCAGCGGCGCATCCTCACGTCCTCAATCCCGGCAGCGTGCGGCTGCTGCTGCGGCGCGTTCGCCCGGCGACCCGGTGACGTCATCGTGCCCAGGCGGCACCCGGCCACGTTAGATGTGCACGTCGATCTCGGTCAGGCCGCCCGCGAACAGGCTGTGTAGGTCGGCCTGGGACAGCGCGATGCACCCCTCGGTCGGCGCATAGTCCGGCCGCGCGACATGCAGGAAGATGGCGCTGCCCCGGCCTTTGACGACCGGCGCGTCATTCCAGCCGAGCACGCCGACCAAGTCATAGATCGCGTCCGCCCGCCACAATATTTCGTGCCGGCCGGGATACGGCAGCGGCACCGGCTTGTTGTAGGCCGCGTCGTCGGCGTCGTCGCACCAGCCATCCTGTGGGGCCAGCGGCATAACCGGCACGTCCGCACGCGGCCGGGGCAGTCGGTCGGCGCGATACAGCACGCGGCGCACGGGCAGCAGCCCCGCTGGCGTCGCCTCGTCTCCTCGACCTTGTTCGAGTTGATGCCGGCCCGGCCGAGCGCCACCCGATAGCGCCGGCCCGCATGATGTAGCAGCCCGTCCCCGGCCACGATCGCGGTGGTCACGCAAGACCCTTCTCGAGCGCCTGGGACCGCTGCCACTCGATCGACGCCTGCTGATAGCTCGCCGCCCCACGGCCCGGCTCGGCCAATAGCGTGGGGGACTGCATCCATTCCGGTGTCGTCGTGGCCAATGTCGTGTAGGCGCCTGGCTCCAGCGTGCCCGGCGTCACGGGGGCCATCGCGACCTCGGACCCGGTCGCGGACATGCCGGCCGGCACGCTTGGCCGCGACAGGTCGGGGCCCATGGAGATCAATCCCTCCACCAGCCCCATGAACCCGCAAAGCAACCCGCCCAGCGGGCCGCCGGTCGCAACAGCGCCCAGCACCTTCGCCGTGGTGGGAAGTTGCTCGCCCGTCACCAGGCGGTAGATCGTGCCGACCACCGGCACATACTGCAGGGGGTTCATCGCATGCCGCATCTCCTCATCCGAGGGGGTGACGGCCGTCGGCCAAAGCTGGTCCGGCCCGATCGGCCCGGCCCCGTCAGGCGGCGTCGCGTACCCAAACAGGCGGGAGGCAGGATCGGCGCCAGGGGTCGGGAGGATCATGCTGCGATGATCAGCAAGCGTCGTGCCATGCCGCTACTCCCGCAGGTGGCCGAAGCGGCGCGCCTTGGTGGCAAGGTAATGGTCATTGACCCCGTTGGGTGCGATCACCAGCGGCTCGCGCCCGGCGACATCGATGCCGCAGGCGATCAGCCCAGCGATCTTGGCCGGGTTGTTGGTCAACAGCCGGACCGGGCCGACTCCCAGTGCCGTCAGCATGGTCGCCGCGACGAGGAAGTTCCGCTCGTCGGCGCCCCAGCCCAGGGCACGATTGGCGTCCAGGGTGTCCAACCCCCGGTCCTGCATCGCATAGGCGCGCAACTTGTTCACCAGGCCGATGCCGCGGCCTTCCTGGGCCAAATAGAGCAGCACGCCCGCGCCCTCCTGGCCCATCCGCCGCAGCGCCGCATTCAGCTGCGGCCCGCAATCGCAGCGAAGGCTTCCCAGCAGGTCGCCAGTGAAACACTCGGAGTGCAAGCGGGCCAGCGGCGGCTGCGGACCGGCCTGCTCCGGGCGGCCGACCAGGATCGCGAGGTGCTCGATGCCCGCATCCGGCGCCCGGAATGCGACGATCCGCGCATCCGGCGCATCAGCAAGCGGGACGCGTGCCTCGGCGACCCGCACCAGCCCCGCCGCTTCCCGGTCGGGGTGGGACAGCACATCGCTCGCGTCGACCGACCACAGGCCGCGGCTTGTCGGTGTCGGCGATGGGCCGGCCCGGAGCGGTGCGGCCAAAACGGCCGGCAGCAAGCGCCCGATCTTGGCCAAAGCCAGCGCCGCCGACGCCAGGGCGGGGACGGAGGCGGGTCGCGGCGGCTCCGTCAACAGTTGCGCCGCGGTCGGATCGGCGAGCCCGAGCAGCAAAGCGGGTTCGGCCAGCCCGTCTGCGGCGAACGCCACCACGTCGCCTGGGGGCATCCCGCGCCCCAGCACCGCCGCCGCCCGGGTGGGGGCAAGCAGAAGCACCGGGGGCGCCGCCCCGAGCGCCGCGACATCGGCCAGGCCCGCCGCCCCGGCGGTCTCGGCAGCCAAGATCACCAGCGGCACCTGCCCCAGCAGCACGACGGGCGTGCCTCTCCGCAACTCCCCGGCCGCCCGGTGCACGGCGCGCAATCGGCTCGTGCCAAGGGTTGGCGGCCCGGGCAGGACCGGGTCATTGAGGTCGGGCGGCATTGACCCGTCCTTATGCGCCGCCGGCAACGCTTCGCAAAGCGGGCGAGCAGGGGGCGGCGAACAGAAGCTCACGAGAAAGTGTGTCGAGAGCGAAGCCGAACTCCCCAGGCCGCGCGTTGTTCAAGGCAAGATGCCCCATCACGAATTGCTGTCTATGTGGTTGAGGGCAGACAGGGGCCTCACGCAGGTCTAGTTGGCAAAAGGGGTTTGAATGCCGGGCGATCGTCCCATCCTGATCATCGACGACGACGCGACGCTGCGCGAGACGCTGGTCGAGCAGCTCGAGGTCGATGGTGAGTTCTCCGCCGCCGAGGCCGGCACAATCAGCGAGGCGGAGGCCATGGTCACCGCCCGGGATGCCCGGTTCGACGCGCTGATCCTCGACGTCACCTTGCCCGACGGCGACGGGCGGGATTTGTGCGCAAGCCTGCGGAAGGCCGGGCTGCGCATGCCCATCATCATGCTGACCGGCTCGGATGACGAAAGCGACGTCGTGCGAGGGCTCGACGCCGGCGCCAACGACTACATCGCCAAGCCGTTCCGGCTGGCGGAACTGCTGGCACGGCTGCGGGCACAGGTGCGCATCTTCGAAAATTCCGAGGATGCGGTGTTCACGATCGGCCCATACACCTTCCGGCCCAGCGCGAAGCTGCTGCAGGAGCCAGTCAAGAACCGCCGCATCCGGCTGACGGAAAAGGAGGCTGCGATCCTGAAGTTCCTCTACCGCGCCGGCACGCGCCCGGTCGCCCGGCAGGTGTTGCTGAACGAGGTGTGGGGCTACAACGCCAACGTCACAACCCACACGCTCGAAACCCACATCTATCGGCTCAGGCAAAAGATCGAACCGGACCCCGGCAATGCCCGCCTGCTCGTTACCGAGGGTGGCGGCTACCGCCTCGATCCGATGGGTGTCGTTATCGCCTGACGCTGACCGGGTTGCGTCGTCATACCTCCAGTTCAACGCAAACCGGGACATGGTCCGATCCCCGGGTCCAATCCCGCGCGTCCGTCAGAACCGTCACGTCCCTCAGCGCTGGCACCAGGTCCGGCGTCACCCAGACATGGTCCAGCCGGCGCCCGCGGTTAGCGACCTTCCAGTCGCGGTTGCGATACGACCACCACGTGTAGAGCTTCTGGTCGGCGGGCACGAAATGCCGCATCGCATCGATGAAGCCGGACTGCAGCCAAGCCTGCATGGCGGCGACCTCGACGGGCGTATGGCTGACCACCTTGAGCAACTGCCGGTGGCTCCAGACATCCTGTTCCAGCGGTGCGATGTTCAGATCCCCAACCAGGATGCAGCGGCGGGCCGCCCGCGCGGTGAACCACATCGTGGCCTGTTGCACGAACGCGAGCTTGTGCGCGAATTTCGGGTTCAGCGCCGGGTCGGGCACGTCGCCGCCGGCGGGCACGTAGAAGTCGTGCAGCTCGAGCGGTCCGGTGGGGGATTGCAGCCGGACCGCCAGGTGACGGCAGTCGCCCTTGTCGCACCAGTCCGGCGCCAGGTCGTCGGGCTCGATCGGCAGACGCGACAAGATGGCGACGCCGTTGTAGCCCTTCATGCCGCGCCGCACGACATGCGGGTAGCCGAGCCGGGCTAGGCCCCCCTCCGGCCCATCGTCCCCGGGAAACAGCGAGTCGGGTACCTTCGTTTCCTGGAGGCAGATGACGTCCGGGTCGAGCGCGTCGCGCAGGTGCTCCAGCAGCGGCAGCCGCAGGCGGAGCGAGTTGATGTTCCAGGTTGCGACGCGGAGCTTCATGGCGCGCTGAAGGCTCGCCCCGGTGCGAGTTTGTCAATGCCCCGAGGGTGGCGGAGGGGCCGCGGCGGAACCCCCGCCCGCCTCTCTGGAAGGCTCGGAGCAAGTGGGCTAGGGTCCGGGCAAATCAATCGACAGGGGAAACGGATGTTTCGCAGGACGTTGCTTGCCGCCACTTTGCTTGCCCCGCTCTCCCTTGCTGCCAAACCCGCGCGGGCACAGTCGTCCGGGCCCGTACAGGTGGGGGCAGTCGAAATCCTGAGTGGCCCGAATGCGGCCTATGGCACGTCCATCAAGGCCGGGCTCGAGCTGGCATTGGCCGAAGTGAACGAGAAAGGTGTGCTGGGCGGCCGCAAGATCGAGCTCACGGTCGAGGACAGTGCCGGCAACAAGGACCAGGCGATCAACGCCGCCCGCAAGCTGGTCGGGCGCGATCACGTCGTGACCGTGATCGGGCCCACCCTGTCGAACGAGATGTTCGCCGTCGGCCCCGTCGTGAACGGCCGCAGCATCCCCATCATCGGCACGTCCACGACCGCGGCGGGCATTACCCAGATCGGCGATTACGTCTTCCGCACCAGCCTGCCCGAGAGCGACGTCATCCCCGTCACGCTCGCCTACGCCAAGGCCCACGGCGTCAAGTCGATGGCGCTGATGTATGCCAACGACGATGCGTTCAGCAAATCCGGCTTCGACACGATGAAGGCGGCGGCCGAGCAGGCCGGGCTCAAGGTCCTGACGATCGAGACGTTCGGCAACAAGGATACCGATTTCAGCGCCCAGCTGACCAAGATCAAGGGCCTCAAGCCGGACGCGGTCGGCATTTCGGCGCTGGTCGAGCCGGTGTCGGGCGTGCTGCTGCAGGCGCGCCAGCTCGGCTTCGGCAAGGAGACGGTGTTCGTCGGCGGCAACGGCAGCAACTCGCCCAAGCTCGGCGAAATCGCCGGACCCGCATCCGACGGGTTAATCGTCGGCAGCCCCTGGTTCATCGGCAAGGCCGACGCGACGAACGAGGCGTTCGTGAAGACCTACCGCGCGAAATATGGCCGCGACCCCGACCAGTTCGCCGCCCAGGCCTATGACTGCATGCACATCGTCGCCGCCGCGATCGAGCGGGCGGGCGCCGCGGAACCGGAAAAGGTCAAGGAGGCGCTGCTCAAGACCAGCTACGACGGCGTGATGGGCCCGTTCACCTTCACCCCCGGCCGCGACCCGGCCAGCACGGAAGGCGTGGTCGTGCTCGCGATGCAGAACGGCCGGTTCGAGGTCGCGCCGAAGTAGCCGCAGACAACCGAGTCGAGGCGCTACTGGGCGGGCCGGTTTGGCCGCGTCCGGGCCCGCCAGACCAGGAACTCGCTATAGACCGCCCGCTTCTGGGCCGAGGTCGATCCATCGATCGTCTTGCCGGACGCGATCAGGTAGGCCTCGAACTCCCGTCGTAGCGCCGCTGTCGTCTCATCCGGGGCCGGGCCGGCCTGCAGCACTGGCGGGTCGGGATCGCCCGCGCCGGGCTCGGGCATCTCCGCAAGCGAGGAGACGGAATCGATCGCAGCCACGTCCGGCGGTGCGGTCAGTGCCAGCATGAGGGCGAACGTGATGGCGCCGATTCCGATCACGATCCCGCCCAGGATCGACAGCCGGGTCAGCAAGCCCCGGCCCCAGATGTCGCGAAGCTGCGTCCGCAGCCTGTTGTCCACCAGTTGCAGCGGCCGTTGCGGCAGGGCGCCGCCTGCCTCGGGTGCCGGCGTGAACACCGGCTCGGGTGCTGCCGGCCGATACTGCTCCAAGCGGACCGTCTGCTCGTCGAACCCGGAATCCGGATCGTCGAGCAGGGCCCGGAAGGCGGGCCGGCCGACGAACAGGACCTGTAGCTGCGGGTCGGCGTCCGGGAACGTCGCCGCCGTCTGACCGAGGAACCGCAGCACCTCCGGGTGCAGCGTCTCCGCCCGCTCGATCACCAGCACCACCCGCATCTCGTCTTGCCGCCGCGCCGCGATCTGCCGCACGAGCGACACCGGCGCCGCATACGGATCAACCGGCCCCTGGATCACCTGGATCAGCAGCCGCTCCAGCGTCAACCGGGCCCGCAACGGGTTCGTCACGCGGGCGAACCGCGTGGACGGGTCGGCGATGGTGTCGAGCAGCGTCTCGAGCGCGGCCGCGCGCTGCTGGTCGTCTTCGGCCAGCAACAGGCTGAACGGATGCCCGGCCTGGAGCGACGCGACCGCATTGGTGCTCGCTGCCCCCGACAGCACGCCCTGCTCGGCCATGTAAAGATCGTCGTTGAACCCGCTCATGCAGCGGTCCGGCGATTACGGGTCACGTGTCAGGCCCTTCGCGGCAAGCGCTTCGAGGTAGGCCTGCCACCGGCTCTCATGCTCGCGCGCGAGTTGGTGGAGGTAGGCCCAGGTGAAGATACCGGAGTCGTGGCCGTCGGAGAAGCGGAGCCGCACGGCGTAGTGGCCGATCGGATCCGCTCCGGCCAGGTTGACCAGCGCCTTGCCCGCAACCGTCTTGCGTTCGTTGGGACCGTGCCCCTGCACCTCTGCACTTGGGCTCTCGACGCGGAGGTACTCGGCCGGAAGCATGGCGCGCAGCCCGTCGTCGAAGTCCACCTCCAGGCGCCGCGTCGCCCGCCGGATGCGGATCTCGAGCGGCTGCGGCGCCGATCGCCCCGCGATGGGCGGACCGTCATTCATCGATCGACCGCGCCTCGTCCGGCAACATGATCGGGATGCCGTCCCGCACCGGATAGGCAAGCCGCGCCGACAGGCTGATCAGCTCTTGCGCGGCCGCATCCCAACGCAGCGGTCCACGCGTGACCGGGCAGACCAGCACCTCCAGCAAGCGCGGATCGATCGCCGGCGGGGGCGAGGGCGTTGCCGGATCGCTCACCGGACGCTCAGGTCGCCCGGCGCCCGGCCTGGCCCAGGTCCGACGTGTGCGCGCCCATCTTCAACAGCGTCAGCAGGGTATCGGCCCGATCCACCCCCGTCGCCGCCTCCAGGAGCGCCTGCTTCTCCGGCGGCTCGAACGGGCACACCATCGACAGCGTGTTCACCAGCGCCTGGTTCGGCATCTCCTCGATGGCGTCCCAGTTGGCATCGAACCCATGCGCCTGGAAGTATGCGCGCAACGCTACCAGCAGGCCGGCGCGGTCGACCACCGCCGCCTCCGGCTCATCCAAGTCCAGCCCGAACCGCGCCAGGTCGGCCCGCACCCGGCGGTAGCCTCGAACCACCTCCAGCTCGACCTGCACCGAGAACCGGATCAGCCCCGTCAGCGTGACCAGGTAGCGGCCATCGTCGGTCTCGCTGAACGACGACAGGCGGCCGAGGCAGCCGACACGGTACAGCGCCGGCCCGCTCGGCCCGTCGCGCCGGCTTTCGTCCGGCTGGATCATCCCGATCACCCGGCCATCCGCGAGCGCATCGTCGACCATTCGCAGGTAGCGCTTCTCGAAGATGTTCAACGGCAGCTTGCCGCCGGGCAGCAACAGCGCGCCGCCAAGCGGGAACACCGCGAACTCGGCCGGCAGTTCATCGATCGTCGCCGGCATCGCGGTCAGCGGAACAGCAGCGCGGACAGCTTGCGCCGCGCCGCGAGCGTCGACGGGTCGCTCAGGCCCCACGCCTCGAAGAACTTCAGCAGCTGCAGGCGGGCACCGTCGTCGTTCCACGCGCGGTCGCGCCGCACGATCTCGATCAGCGCCGCCGCCGCCTCCTCGCGCTTGCCCGTGGCGTTGAGCGCGGTCGCGAGATCATACCGTGCCTGGTGGTCGTCGGGGTCGGCCGCAAGCGCGGCCTCTAGCTGCTGCAGCCCGGCCGCGGCCGCCCGTCCCTCCTTCGCCAACGTCAGCGCACTGCGGGCGCCGACGATCTCGGCATGCTCGCGCAGTGCCTCCGGCACCTGCTCCAGCGCATCGGCGGCCTGGTCCTCGTCTCCCATCGCCATCAAGGTGCGGATCAGCCCGGCCCAAGCATCGGGGCTCGACTCGTCCTCCTGCAGAAGGGCGCTGTAAAGGCCGCCGGCCTGCTCGAACTCACCCGTCTCGAACGCGGCCTTGGCGGCCGCCAGCATCTCGGTCGCGGGCATCGCGCCGCCCGTCAGCTTCAGCAGCGCCTCCACCACGCGCTTGACCTCGCTCTCGGGCAGCGCGCCCTGGAATACATCGGCGATCTGGCCCTGCCAGAACGCCGCGACTGTCGGCACCGACTGCATCGGCAGACCGAGCTGCGCCAACTGCTGCACCAGTGCCCGGTTCTGGTCGATGTCGATCTTCACCAGCTTCACGCGCCCGCCGGCCGCCCGCACCACCTTCTCGAGCGTCGGCGTGAGCTGCTTGCAAGGTCCGCACCACGTCGCCCAAAAGTCCACCAGCACCGGCAAACGGCGCGATGCCTCGATCACCTCGGCCATGAACGTCGCCTGCGTGCCGTCCATGATCATGTCGCCACCGCCCTCCGCGGGGCGCACCGGCGCATCGGCCGAGTCATGCGGCTGCAAACGGGGCTGCGGCTGTGGCTGCCTGGGCTTCTGGCCGATCAGGGTATCCATCGTCGGTGTCCTGCTTTGGGTCCGGGGCGCCGGGTGTGGCACAAGCGGCATAGATGTTCCCGGCGGCGCGGTTGTGCAAGCTTGCCGTGCTAGAGCATCGTCCGACCAATCGGGGTCACCCGTCGGATAAGATGCTCGCATCACTGAAAAGCTAGAGCCCAATCCGATCCACTCCGATCGGATTGGGCTCTAGCCGCGGTCCGGGAAGGCGGCCGCCATCAGTGCCGCCGTATAGGTTGTCTGCGGGGCCGCGAAGATCGCCTCGGCCGGGCCTTGCTCCACGATCCGGCCGGCCTGCATCACCGCGACCCGGTGCGACATCGCGCGTATCACAGCAAGGTCATGGCTGATGAACAGATACGCCAGCCCGTGCCGCGCCTGCAGGCCCCGAAGCAGCTCGATCACCTGGCCCTGGACCGAACGGTCGAGCGCCGAGGTCGGCTCGTCCAGCACCACCAGTTCGGGCTTCAGCACCATCGCGCGGGCGATCGCGATGCGCTGCCGCTGGCCGCCGCTGAACTCGTGCGGGTAGCGGTCCGCGGCGTCCGCGGGCAGTCCGACCTCCTGCAGCGCCGCCTGCACACGCACGGCCAGGGGTCCGGCCGCCCCGCGCTCGTGCACGCGCAATCCTTCGGCGACGATCGTCCCCACCGACATGCGCGGGTCCAGGCTGCCGAACGGGTCCTGGAACACGATCTGCATCCGCCGCCGCAGCGGCCGCACCCGCGCCTCGGTCCAGGCGGACACGTCGTGCCCGAGCACCACCACCCGACCCAGCGCCGGCTGTAGCTTGAGCAGCGCGAACCCGACCGTGCTTTTGCCCGACCCGCTTTCCCCCACCAGTCCCAGCGTCTCGCCCCGCCTGATGTCCAGGCTCACGCCATCGACCGCGCGCACATGCCGGACCACCCGGCGCAGCAAACCGCGGCGGACCGGGAAGTCCACCCGCAGATCGTGCAGCCGCGCCGCCGTCTGTGCATCGTCATCCCCCGCGCCGTCCGGAACCGCTGCCGGAGCGCCGCGCGGCTCGGAGTCGAGCAGCATGCGCGTATAAGGATGCCGTGGCCGTGCAAACACATCCGCCGCGGCGCCCTGCTCGACGATGCGCCCGTCCTTCATCACTGCGACCCGGTCCGCCACCCGGCGCACGACGTTCAGGTCATGGCTGATCAGCAGCAGCGCCAGCCCGCGGCGGCGCCGCTCGGCCGCCAGCAGCGCCAGGATCCCTGCCTGGATCGTGACATCCAACGCCGTCGTCGGCTCGTCGGCGATCAGCAGCTTCGGGTCGTTCGCCAGCGCCATCGCGATCATCACCCGCTGCCGCTGCCCACCGCTGAGCTGGTGCGGAAACGCCTCAAGCCGCGTTTCGGCATCCGCGAAGCCGACCTGCGCAAGCAACGCGGTCACCGTCCGTGGATCGGCCCGGCGCCCATGTAGGGTCATTGCCTCGGCCACCTGCCGGCCCACCCGGTGCAGCGGGTTCAGGCTCGTCATCGGCTCTTGGAAGATCATCCCGGCCACGCCGCCCCGCGCGCGCCGCAATGCGGCCTCCGGAGCGTCGAGCATCGACAGGCCATCCAGCATCACCCGCCCGGCCGCCTGCGCCCCGGGGGGCAGCAGGCGCAGGATCGACAACGCCGTCAATGACTTGCCAGACCCGCTTTCGCCGACGATCGCCAGCGTCTCCCCACTGCCGAGGCTAAGGCTGGCGCCCTCGACGACCGTGCGTCCGGCGATGGTGATTGTCAGCTCGTCGATCGTCAGCATGCCGGGCCAAGGTGCGGGCGGACCCCGCCCGGCGCAATCCCGCCTGCGACTAGGACGCCGCCTCGGACTGCAGTTGCGGGTTGTCGAACCGTGGGCTGCGCTGCGCCTGCAGCGCCGCGCGCAACGCCTCGGCCAGGCTGCGCTTCTCGCTCTCGCCCAGCTCTGCGCCCACCTCCAACTGCCGGCCCCGCTCGACCAGCAGCAATGCCGGCGCTCGCCCGGCCCGCTCCTGCAGCACCGCGTTCAACCATGCCCCGGCCAGCCGCCGCTCGCTCACCCGGCCGGCCGGATCGGTCCGGATCACCCGCAGCCCATCGGCCGACAGCAGCAGCCGTTCGCTCGTGTTGCGCTCGCGCGCGTTGCGGCGCAGCAACACGATGGCCAACGTGATCTCCGCCCCGTTGAACCCAATCACCGGCCACGCCCCGATCAGCCATAGCCCGGTGCTGACCACGCCGCTCACGGTCAGGATGAAGGCGATCAGCCGGCGCAGCCCCGCCGGCCCGAGGCTGCGATGCGGCGTGATGAACGCCTCGAAATGATGCGCGGTGAAGGTCGGTTCGTCGGGCATTCCAGCGATATGGCACGGGCGCAACAATTGTCGACGGGCGCCCGCGCTTGCCGCACCGGGACCGATGGGGTAACAGCCCCGGCACCTTCCGGGCGCCCGGGTGCGCCCGCCCGGCGCCGGCTGATGGCTGGCCCTTTCCCCCGGACCGCACGCACGGGAACGCAGCATGGCTCGCAACAAGATCGCCCTGGTCGGCGCTGGCAACATCGGCGGCACGCTCGCCCATCTGATCGGGCTGAAGGAGCTGGGCGACGTTGCGCTGTTCGACGTGTTCGGCGGCGTGGCGGCCGGCAAGGCGCTCGACCTGATGCAGTCAGGGCCTGTCGACGGCTTCGACAGCTACATGAGCGGCGGCAGCGACTATGCCGCGATCGCCGGCAGCGACGTCGTCATCGTTACCGCCGGGTTCCCGCGCATGCCGGGCATGAGCCGGGACGACTTGGTGGCCAAGAACGCGGAAGTCATCGCCTCCGTTGCCGCCGGCATCAAGGAGCATTGCCCCGGCGCCTTCGTCATCGTCATCACCAACCCGCTCGACGCGATGGTGTGGGTGATGCAGCAAAAGTCTGGCCTGCCGCCGCACATGGTCGTCGGCATGGCCGGCGTGCTCGACAGCTCGCGCTTCCGCCTGTTCCTCGCGCACGAGTTCAACGTGTCGGTCGAGGATGTGACTGCCTTCGTGCTCGGCGGCCACGGCGACACCATGGTCCCGCTGGTCCGCTACAGCACCGTCGCCGGCATCCCGGTCCCCGACCTCATCGCCATGGGCTGGACGACCCAGGAGAAGGTCGACGCGATCGTCAAGCGCACCGCCAATGGCGGCGGAGAGATCGTCAAGCTGCTGGAACGCGGCAGCGCCTTCTATGCCCCGGCCGCCAGCGCGATCGCGATGGCCGAGAGCTTCCTGAAGGACAAGAAGCGCGTGCTGCCCGCCGCCGCCCACCTCACCGGCCAGTATGGCGTTAAGGACCTGTATGTCGGTGTGCCCGTCGTGATCGGCGCCGGCGGGGTTGAGCGCATCGTCGAGATCAAGCTCGACGCGGCCGAGCAGGCCGCCTTCGACAAGTCCTGCGCCGCTGTCCAGGAACTGATCGACGCCAGCCGCAAGCTCGTTGGGTAGGGGTGCCTTTGTGCCCGGTCTGTCATCGCTGCAGCCGGACGAGGCGCTCTGCCCGGAGCCATGCGTTTTCCGCTGGGCTAGTCGGGGTGCGTCGAAAGACGCCCGTAACCACATCGCTGATGAGTAAAGACGTCCGCTAGGAAGACTCATGCCCGGTTTCGATATGATCGCCTCCGCCTTCAACGGGGCCAACGCCGCATTCATCGCCGACCTGTATGCGCGCTGGGCGACGGATCCGGGCAGTGTCGACCCTAGTTTCCAGGATCTGTTCGCCGCATTGAACGACGAAGCGCGCGCCGTGCTGGAGGACGCGTCCGGTGCCTCCTGGGCGCCCAAGAACTTCTCCGTGGCCGAGCCTTCCGTTGCCGCGAAAGAGCCCAAGGTCGCCGCCCCGGCCGCGACCGCCGGTGCGTCGCCGGAGCAGGTCCGCGCCGCGGCACTCGATAGCCTCCGCGCGCTGATGCTGATCCGCGCCTACCGCGTTCGCGGGCATCTCGAGGCGAAGCTCGACCCGCTCGGCTTGCAGGTCCCGAAATCCCACCCCGAGCTCGACCCGGCCGCCTACGGCTTCGGTGCCGGCGACCTCGACCGTCCCATCTTCATCGACGGCGTGCTTGGCCGCGAGACCGCGACGGTGCGCGAGATCGTCGCCATCGTCCGCGCCAGCTACTGCGGCCCGATCGGCGTCGAGTTCATGCATATCCAGGACCCGGACCAGAAGACCTGGATCCAGCGCCGGATCGAGGGCGCGCCCTGGGCCCAGGGCATCGACGCCGACACCAAGCGGGCCATCCTGCGCCAACTGACCGAGGCCGAGGGCTTCGAGGCGTTCTGCCAGAAGCGCTACGTCGGCACCAAGCGGTTCGGCCTGGAAGGCGGCGAGGTCACGATCGCCGCCCTGCACGCCATCATCGAGACCGCGGCGCGCTGGCCTGGTGAGGGGGGCGGGTCGAGCGAGGTCGTCATCGGCATGCCGCACCGCGGCCGCCTCAACACCCTCGTCAACATCGTCCGCAAGCCGTTCACCGCGATCTTCAGCGAGTTCGGCGGCGAGAGCTTCAAGCCTGATGACGTCCAGGGCTCGGGTGACGTGAAGTACCACCTCGGCACCAGCACGGACGTCGAGATCGCCGGGCATAACGTGCACATCAGTCTGCAGCCGAACCCGTCGCACCTCGAGGCGGTCGACCCGGTCGTGGTGGGTAAGGTCCGCGCACGCCAGGACGAGGCGGGCGACACGGGTGGCCGGCGCAGCGTGATGGGCATCCTCATGCACGGCGACGCCGCCTTCGCCGGCCAGGGCCTGGTCTACGAGACGCTAGCGATGAGCCAGCTCATCGGTTATCGCACCGGCGGCACGGTGCACGTCGTCGTGAACAACCAGATCGGCTTCACGACCGTCCCGGCGCACGCCTATTCGGGTCTTTATTGCACCGACATCGCCAAATCCGTGCAGTGCCCCATCCTTCACGTGAACGGCGACGAGCCGGAGGCGGTGGTGTTCTGCGCCCGCTTGGCCGCCGAGTTCCGCATGCAGTTCGGCACCGATTTCGTGCTCGACATCGTCTGCTACCGTCGCCATGGCCACAACGAGACGGACGAACCGGCCTTCACCCAGCCGATCATGTATCGCGCGATCAAGGCCCGCCCCACGATCCGCACCCTGTATGCCGAGCGGCTCGCTGCCGAAGGGACCGTCCCTGCCAATGAGGGCAAGGCGCTCTGGGACGAGTTCCAGGCGACGCTCGAGGGCGCCTACCAGGCCGCACAGACCTATAAGCCGAACAAGGCCGACTGGCTGGAGGGCCACTGGTCCGGCCTGAAGCAGAGCGACACCGCCGATGAGCAGTCGGAATGCGCGACGGCCATGTCGCTCGACCGTCTGCGGCTGGTTGGCCATGCCTTGGCGGCGCCGCCCGAAAACTTCGACCTGAACGGCAAGATCGCGCGCCAGCTCGAGGCCAAGCGCGCGATGATCGAGAGCGGGCAGGGGATCGACTGGTCGACCGGCGAGGCGCTCGCCTTCGGCGGCCTGCTGCTGGACGGCAACCGCGTACGGCTCTCGGGCGAGGATTGCCAACGCGGCACGTTCAGCCAGCGCCACGCCGTGCTGATCGACCAGACGAACCAGCACGAATATGTCCCACTCAATAACATTGCCCCGGACCAGGCCAAGATCGACATCTTCAACTCGCTCCTGAGCGAACAGGGCGTGCTGGGGTTCGAGTACGGCTACACGCTGGCCGACCCGAAGACGCTGGTCTTGTGGGAGGCGCAGTTCGGCGACTTCGCCAATGGAGCCCAGGTCATCATCGACCAGTTTCTCGCCAGCGGGGAGACGAAGTGGCTGCGTATGAGTGGCCTGACCCTGCTGCTGCCGCATGGCCATGAAGGGCAGGGGCCCGAGCACAGCAGCGCCCGCCTGGAGCGCTATCTCCAGCTTTGCGCCGAGCGCAACATGGCGGTCTGCAATCTCACCACGCCGGCCAACTACTTCCACGCCCTGCGCCGGCAGCTGAAGCGCAACTTCCGCAAGCCGTTGGTCATCATGACCCCGAAAAGCCTGCTCCGGCACAAGCTGGCCGTCAGCCCGCTCGCGGACATGGCCGACGGCAGCCGCTTTCAGTTCGTCATCCCCGATACGGACGCCGATCCGGGCGCGGTCAAGCGCGTCGTGATCAGCACCGGCAAGGTCTATTACGACCTGTGGCAGGAACGCCGCGACAAGGGCGTGACCGACGTGGCACTGGTCCGGCTCGAGCAGATCTACCCGTTCCCGGCCAAGACGCTGGGCCGGACCTTGGCGGCCTATCCGGATGCGGAGGTCGTCTGGTGCCAGGAGGAGCCGATGAACAACGGCGCCTGGAGCTTCGTCGACCGCCGGATCGAGGCGGTGCTGACCGAACTGGGCCACCCCGCCGCGCGCCCCATCTACGTGGGCCGCGACGAGGCCGCCAGCCCCGCCACCGGCCAGGCGAAGGTGCACGCGCAGCAGCAGCAGCGGCTGGTGCACGAAGCGCTCGGCCTGAACTGATGCGCGTGGGTCAACCGGGCTGCTGACCCGGGTTTGAAGAATAGGACGAGCACATGGCCACCGAGATCAAGGTTCCGACGCTGGGCGAGAGCGTCACCACCGCCACCGTCGCACGATGGTTGAAGAAGGCGGGGGAGGCGGTCGCCGTCGACGAACCGTTGGTGGAGCTGGAGACCGACAAGGTCACGGTGGAGGTCCCGGCGCCCTCGGCCGGCACGCTGGGTGAAATCCAGGCCCAAGAAGGCGCCGAGGTCGAGGTGGGCGCCACCCTGGCCCTACTCGAAGCGGCCGGCTCCGCTCCGGCCAAGGCGCCAGCGCCCGCATCGGCGCCTGCCCCCGCCGCCAAGCCCAGCGCCGGCGTCAACCCGCCGCCCGTCCCGCGCGGCCCGGTCTCCCGCCCCGCCACCCCGCCCGCCGACGTCGCGGCCGGCGCCCACGTTCCGGTCCCGTCCTCGACCCCCGTCTACCCAGCCATGCCGTCGGCGGCCAAGATGATGGAGGAGCATAAGCTCGCCTCGGACGCGGTGCCCGGCACCGGCAAGGACGGCCGGGTCACCAAGGGCGACGTGCTCGCCTTCATCGACCGCCCCGCCCCCACCCCCGCCGTGGCCGCCCCGAAACCCGCCCGCGACACCAACGAGGGCGAGGAGCGGGTCAAGATGACCCGGCTGCGCCGCACGATCGCCCAGCGCCTCAAGGAGGCGCAGAACAACGCCGCCATGCTCACAACCTTCAACGAGGTGGACATGTCGGCCGCGATGGCGCTCCGCGCCGAGTACAAGGACGCGTTCGAAAAGAAGAACAAGGGCGTGCGCCTGGGCTTCATGTCCTTCTTCGTCCGCGCCTGCGTCGCCGCCCTGCAGGAGTTCCCGGCCGTCAACGCCGAGATCGACGGCGACGACGTCGTCTACAAGCACTTCGTCCACATGGGCATCGCCGTCGGCGGCCCGAACGGCCTCGTCGTCCCCGTCATTCGCCACGCCGACACGATGGGCTTCGCCGAGATCGAGGGCGCCATCGGCTCCTTCGGCCGCCGCGCCCGCGACGGGCAGTTGAAGGTCGACGAGCTGTCGGGCGGTACTTTCACCATCACCAATGGCGGCGTCTACGGCAGCCTGATGAGCACGCCGATCCTGAACGCGCCGCAATCCGGCATCCTCGGCATGCACAAGATCCAGGACCGCCCCATTGCCGTTGCAGGCAAGGTCGAGATCCGGCCCATGATGTATCTGGCTCTGTCGTACGACCACCGCATCGTCGACGGCAAGGAGGCGGTCAGCTTTCTGGTCCGCGTCAAGGAAGGCGTCGAGGACCCGCGCCGCCTGTTGCTGGGCCTGTGACGATAGGAGTCCGCCGTGTCTGACAGCACCTCGTTCGACGTCATCGTCATCGGCGGCGGCCCGGGCGGCTACGTCTGCGCGATCCGCGCGGCCCAGCTCGGCCTGCGTGTCGCCTGCGTCGAGAAGCGCGCCACCCTCGGCGGGACCTGCCTCAACATCGGCTGTATCCCCAGCAAGGCCCTGCTGCAGTCGAGCGAGAACTTCGACGAGGTCTCCCACCACTACAAGGACCACGGCATCAACGTCTCGGGCATCACGCTCGACCTAGGGCGCATGCAGGCCCGCAAGGGCGAGGTCGTCACCGCCAACGTCAAGGGCGTCGAATTCCTGTTCAAGAAGAACAAGGTCACCTGGCTCAAGGGCACCGCGCGTGTCACCGCACCGGGCACGGTCGACGTCGACGGCACCGCCTACGGCGCCAAGAGCATCGTCATCGCGACCGGCTCCGAGAGCATCCCGCTGCCGGGCGTCGACGTCGACGAGAAGCGGATCGTCAGCAGCACCGGCGCGCTCGAGCTGGACCAGGTGCCGGGCCACCTGATCGTCATCGGCGGCGGCTATATCGGGCTGGAGCTGGGCAGCGTCTGGCTCCGCCTCGGGTCCAAGGTCACGGTCGTCGAATACCTCGACCGCCTGGTGCCCGGCATGGACGCCGAGGTCGGCAAGCAGTTCGAGCGCACGCTCGGCAAGCAGGGCATGACGTTCCGCCTCTCGACCAAGGTGACCGGCGCCGAGACGGCCGGCGACACGGTCAAGCTGACCGTCGAGCCGGCCAAGGGCGGCGCCGCCGAGACGATCGAGGCCGACGTCGTCCTGGTCGCGATCGGCCGCCGCGCCTTCACCGATGGCCTCGGCCTGGCGGAGGCCGGCGTCGCGCTCGATGACCGCGGCCGCGTGGTCGTCGACCCGCACTGGGCTACCAACGTGCCCGGCATCTACGCCATCGGCGACGTGATTGCCGGGCCGATGCTGGCCCATAAGGCCGAGGAGGAAGGCATGGCCCTGGCCGAATGCCTCGTCGGCCAGGCCGGGCACGTGAACTATGGAGTGATCCCCGGCGTTGTGTATACCTGGCCGGAAGTGGCCAGCATCGGCCTTACGGAGGACGCGTTGAAGCAGTCCGGCGCCAAGTACCGGGTGGGCAAGTTCCCGTTCACGGCCAATGGCCGGGCGCGCGCCATGGGCTCGACCGATGGCTTCGTGAAGATCCTCGCCGATACCGAGACCGACCGCATCCTCGGCGCCCACATCATCGGCCCCGATGCCGGCACGCTGATCGCCGAACTCGCGACCGCGATGGAGTTCGGCGCCAGCAGCGAGGACGTCGCCCGCATCTGCCACGCCCACCCGAGCCTGTCGGAGGCGGTCAAGGAAGCTGCCCTGGCCGTCGAGGGCCGGGCCATCCACATCTAGCGCCCGTCTCTCGATAACCGCCCGCTGACCATGTCGATCGACGCGCCCCGCGACCACGCTTACACCGTGACCGTCACCTGGACCGGCAACACCGGCCCCGGCACGTCCGCCTACCGCACCTACGAGCGGGCGCACGACATCGCGGTCGCGGGCAAGCCGACCATCCTCGGCTCCTCGGATCCGGCGTTCCGCGGTGATCCGGGCCGCTACAACCCCGAAGAGATGCTCGTCGCCTCGCTCAGCACCTGCCACATGCTCTGGTATCTCCATCTCTGCTCGACCGAGGGGATCGCCGTCATGGCTTACCAGGACTGCGCCGAGGGCGTGATGATCGAGGACGCCAAAGGCGGTGGCCGCTTCTCCGAAGTGGTGCTGCAGCCGGAGATCACGCTCCTGCCCGATGCCGATCTCGCCAAGGCGCAGGCGCTGCACGGCCCGGCACACGACCGCTGCTTCATCGCCAATTCCGTGAACTTCCCCGTGCGGTGCGAGCCGGTCTTCCTCACCGCATCAGCGCCGGTCGCCTGAGTTGGCGGGCGCGGAGCCGGCCCGATGATCCTGGCCCTCACCATGGGCGACCCGGCCGGCATCGGCGGCGAGATCACCGCCAAAGCCTGGTCCGCCCTGCGCGACCGCGGCCCCACCTTCTTCGCCGTCGACGACCCGGGCCGCCTCGCCGCCCACGACATCCCCGTCCAGCCGGTCTCCTCGGCCGCCGAGGCCGCCGCCGTTTTCCCCCACGCCCTGCCCGTCCTCGCCCAACCGCTGGAGGCGCCGAGCCGCCCCGGCCACCCCGACCCGGCCAACGCCCCCGCGACCATTGCCAGCATCGAGCGCGCGGTGCGCCTGGTCCAGGCCGGCGACGCCGCCGCCATCGTGACCAATCCCATCGCCAAGAGCGTCCTCTACGACGCCGGCTTCCGCTACCCCGGCCACACCGAGTTCCTCGGTGCGCTGACCGGCTGCGACCTTCCGGTGATGATGCTCGCCAACACCTTCCTTCGGGTCGTGCCCGTCACCGTCCACCTCGGCCTCCGCGCCGCGCTGGACCTGCTCTCGACCCGGCTCATCGTCGATACCGCCCGCATCGTCGCCGCAGCGCTCCGCCAATCCGGCATCGCCGCCCCACGGCTCGCAATCGCCGGCCTCAACCCGCATGCGGGCGAGGGCGGCACCATGGGCACCGAGGAGTCGACGCTCATCCAGCCGGCCATCGACGCGCTCCGGGCCGACGGCATCGACGTGCGCGGCCCATTCCCGCCCGACACCATGTTCACTCCCGCCGCCCGCGCCACGTACGACGTCGCCCTGTGCATGTATCACGATCAGGCGCTCATCCCGTTGAAGACGCTCGACATGGCAAGCGGGGTCAACATCACTTTGGGCCTGCCGATCGTCCGCACCTCGCCGGACCACGGCACCGCCTTCGACATCGCGGGGCAGGGGATCGCTGACCCATCCAGCCTCATCGCCGCACTGACGATGGCGGCCGAGATGAGCGCCGCGCGGGTGCCCGCATGATCCGCCTGGGCGTCAACGTCGACCACGTCGCCACCATCCGCAACGCCCGCGGCGGCGAGCACCCGGACCCGTTCGCCGCCGCCCTCGTCGCCATCGGCGCCGGCGCCGACGGCATCACCATCCACCTGCGTGAGGATCGCCGCCACATCCGCGACGATGACCTGGACCGGATCGCCGCCGCGCCCGAGATTCGCCTGAACCTCGAAATGGCCGCGACCGACGAGATGATCGCCATCGCCGTCGCCCACCGGCCGGCCGCCTGCTGCCTGGTGCCGGAGAAGCGCACGGAGGTCACGACCGAGGGCGGCCTCGATGCCGCCGGGCAGCGCGAAGCGCTCCGCCCGAAAGTCGCCGCCCTCGCCGCGGCCGGCATCCGCGTGAGCCTGTTCCTCGACCCGGATCCCCGCCAGCTCGAGGCCGCCGCCGCCCTTGGCGCCCCTGTCGTCGAGCTGCATACCGGCGCCTACGCCGAGGGCCGCGACGGCGAGCTTGCCCGCCTGGCCGAGGGCGCCCGTCACCTGGCCCGGCTCGGCATCGAGCCGCACGCCGGCCACGGCCTCACCTACGCGAACGTCCAGGCCGTCGCCGCCTTGCCGGAAATCGCCGAGCTCAACATCGGCCATTTCCTGGTCGGCCAGTCGGTCATGGACGGTCTCCCTGGGGTCGTCGCGCGGATGAAGGCGCTCATGCTGGCCGCACGCGGGGCCGGACGCCGCCCGTGATCGTCGCGCGAACGCTCGCTGCCTTGCGCGACGCCCTCGCCGACCGTCCTCGACCCTTGGCGCTCGTGCCCACCATGGGAGCGCTGCACGCCGGCCACCTGGCCCTGATCGACGCCGGCCGCGCCGCCGGAGGCCGCAGCACCGTCGCCTCGATCTTCGTCAACCCGCTGCAGTTCGCCGACCCCAAGGACCTCAACCGATACCCGCGCACCGAGCACACGGATCTCGCCGCGCTGGACGCCGCCGGGTGCGATGTCGCCTGGCTGCCGACCCCCGCGCTGATGTATCCCGCCGGGGCCTGCACCACGGTCGAGGTCGGGGGCGACGAGCGCGGCGGCCCGGCCGAGGGGTTCGAAGCCGCCGCCCGGCCCGGCCACTTTCGCGGCGTCGCCACCGTCGTCGCCAAGCTCTTCCATCAGACCGGCGCCGATCTGGCCGCCTTTGGGGAGAAGGATTGGCAGCAGCTGCAGGTCGTCCGGCAGATGACCATCGACCTGGACTGGCCGATCCGCATCCTGCCCGTCCCGACCGTCCGCGAGACCGACGGCCTTGCCCTCTCGTCGCGCAATCGTTTCCTCTCGGAGGCCGACCGCGCCGTCGCCCCGGCCCTCCATCGCGTCCTGGCCGAGGTCGCTGACGGCCTCCGCCGCAGCCGCCCAGGCGCCATCGAGGACGGCATCTCCGCGCTTGCGGTCAAGGGCTTCGTCCCTGAATACCTTGCCCTCGTCGACGGTCCCACCCTGCACCCGATCGTTGCCGCCGCGCCGGGCGCCCGCCTGATCGCCTGCGCCCGGCTCGGCGCCGTGCGGCTGCTGGACAATCTGCCGGTCGAGCCGGCCTGAGCCATGGGCGAGGTCCATCACCAGACCCTCCGCGTCCGGGACGCCGCACTCCACGTCGCCTCGCTCGGCAGCGGCCCGCCGCTCCTGCTGATCCACGGCTGGCCCGAGTTCTGGTGGACCTGGGAACCGGTCATGCGCCTGCTCGCGGCACGCTTCACCGTCATCGCGCCCGACCTGCGCGGCTTCGGCGACAGCGACAAGCCCCCCGGGGCCTGGGGCGCGCAGGACCATGCCGACGACCTGCTGGCGCTCCTGTCCGCGATGGGCGTCCCCCGGGCGGGCCTGGTCGGGCATGATGTCGGCGGCGCAATCATGCAGGCCATGGCGCGCACGGCCCCCGATCGGCTGACCGGCCTGTTCTTCTTCGATTTCGTCTATCCCGGGATCGGCGCCCGCATGGGCACGCCCGATCGGCTGGCCGAGATCTGGTATCAGTCCTTCCACCAGCTCGACCTCGCGGTGGCCCTGCTGGAAAGCACACCCGCCGCCTGCCGCATCTACTTCGAAGGCATTATCCGCCACTGGGCCCACCGCACCGACGCCTTCGACGGCCCGGTGATCGACCGGTTCGTCGCCAACTTTCTCAAGCCCGGCAACATCAAGGGCGGCTTCGACTATTACCGCGCCGCCCAGCCGGGCCGCATCGACATGATGCAGGGCCGCGTCCCCGTCCTGCCGCCCATCCCCCTGCCCACCTGCGTCCGCTGGGCCGAGTTCGACCCACTCTTCCCCTACGCCTGGACCGACCGCCTCGCCGAGACCTTCCCGAACCTCGACCTCGCGATGTTCCCCGGCGTCGGCCACTTCCCCCACCGCGAAGACCCACCCCGCGCCGCAACCGAAATCACGGCCTTCTTCTCGCGCATGGGCTTATAAGGACAAGGGCGTTACGACAGGGTTCGCGTGGGATGGGCGCGACCCATCGATCACGAAGTGGCCGGCGTCAACGTCCACGGGTCCTGCGGCGTCCGGCCCGGCTCGCAGAACAGCGGCACCGCATTCGGTGTCCGCACGTTCGGCGGCAGGTTCATCTCCGCCCGCAACGCGCGGAACAGCGCCCCATGCGCGACCACCAGCACCGGGCTCTCGTTCTCCAGCGCGCGGTTGATCGCGCGGACCGCCCGGGCGCGCAGGTCCACGAACGGCTCCGCCCCCTCCGGCGTGTTCGTGCCGTCCACCCAGTCGTTGAACCACTCCGCCATGAGCTGCCCCTCCATGACGCCGAAGGAGTTCTCCTTCAGCTCCGGGTCCAGCAGGATCGGCCGGTCCACCACCTGGGCTGCCATCAGCGCGGTGTCGTGGGCGCGCGACAGCGGCGAGCTGACGATGCTGCGGATGCCGCGATTGGCCAGCAGCGCCGCGGCGGCCCGTGCCTGGGCCACGCCGACCGGGTTCAACGGGATGTCGACGTTGCCCTGGCTCAATCCCTGCGCGTTCCAGTCGGTCTCGCCGTGGCGCAGGAACCAGAACGCGATGGCGGCCAGCACCTAGGCGAAGCCTTCCTGGGCCAGCACCGCCTGCACGGCGGGCCGGGCCATCATGCGATCGAAATGGGCCTGCAGCGGGCCGGGCAGGGCGATGTTCATCCGCTTCGCGCCCCAGAAACTCACATAAAACAAGGCGCTGTCAGCGACGCTGTACGTGCCGCCGATATACTCGTGGCTGCCGAGCGCGTGGGCGAGGATGCCATAACCTTTCTCGACCATCGCCTTGCCCTGCGCCTTAACCTCGTCGTAGTCGGCCTCGGCTTTCGCGTAACCAGCCGGGCGGAACAGGCGGGAATAGGCCTGCATGTGGACCGTCGCCACCGCGTAGTCCATCGCCTCGGCCGCCCGCAGCGCCGCTTCCTTGTCGGCAGGCAGCAGGTTCGCCTGCGGGTTGGTCTCCCCCAGCCAGTGCGCGATCACCGGAAACTCGGTCAGGATCGATCCGTCGTCGCGCTGCAGGGTCGGCACCTTGCCCTTCGGGTTCAGGTCGCTGAACGGCGGGCGATGTTGCTCGCCGCCCTTCAGGTCCATCTTCACCAGCTCGTAAGGCTTGCCGATTTCCTCGAGCACGACATGGATGCCGATCGAGCAGGCGCCGGGCGAATAGTACAGCTTCATGGGTTCAGTCCTTGGTGGGTCGGTAGGGATCAGTCGAACAGCGAGCTGACAGACGTTTCGTCGGAAATACGCTGCATGGCTTCGGCCAGGATCGGCGCGATCGTGAACTGCCGGATGTTGGGCGCCTGCCGCGCCGCGTCCGTCGCCAGGATGCTGTCGGTCATCGTCATGCTCTCGATCTGCGACGCCGAAATGCGCTGCACCGCGTTGCCCGACAGCACGCCATGGGTGACATACACGCTTGCCGAGTTGGCGCCACGCGCCGTCAGCGCCGCCGCCGCATTGCATAGCGTCCCGCCGCTGTCGACCAGGTCGTCGACCAGGATGCAGGCCTTCCCGGCCACGTCGCCGATCACGTTCATCACCTCGCTCACGCCCGCCTTCTCGCGGCGCTTGTCGATGATGGCCAGGTCGCAATCCAGCCGCGACGCGATCTGCCGCGCCCGCGCCACCCCGCCCACGTCCGGCGAGACGATCATGATCTCCTGGTTCGCAAACCGCGTCTGGATGTCGCGGCTGAACAGCGGCCCGGCATAGAGGTTATCGACCGGGATATCGAAGAAGCCCTGGATCTGCCCGGCGTGCAGATCCATCGTCAGCACCCGGTTCGCCCCCGCCTCGGTGATCAGGTTCGCGACCAGCTTCGCGCTGATCGGCGTCCGCGGGCCTGCCTTCCGGTCCTGTCGCGCATACCCGAAATAGGGGATCACCGCCGTGATCCGCCGGGCCGAGGAGCGGCGCAGCGCATCGAGCGTGATCAGCAACTCCATCAGGTGGTCGTTGCACGGGGCCGAGGTGCTCTGGATCACGAACACGTCCTCGCCGCGGACGTTTTCGTGGATTTCGACGAACACCTCCTGGTCTGCGAAGCGCCGGATGCTGGCCTGCGCGAGCGGGAGATGGAGGGCGTCGGCCACCGCCTCGGCCAACGGTCGGTTGCTGTTGCACGCGACGATCTTCAAGGGCTGTGCTTCACAGGGCTTGGCCTCACGCCGCAGATGTCACCGAACGGTCTTTCTCACGACGATGCGCGACCTGGCAATGACCCGGTTCTTAGGACGGATCGCACGGAATTGGAACCGGTAGGCCGTCAGGTTCCCGGGGCCGGCGCCTTCGCATCGTCGATCGGCACGCGAGGCTTGTTTGCGTTCGCGATGACCTGCTTGATCCCGCCCGCCGCCTCCGTCGTCACGGCCACCGCCGTATCCCCCCAGTATGGATTGATGGAGCGCGGGTCCACTTCGTTCACCTGGACGATGCGGCCCCGCTCGCCGGCCGCGTCGTCCACGATCCACTGCAGCTCGATCCGCACCGAGTTGTTGGCCCCGCGGGCGGCCTGCATTTCGGCGTGCACCTCGTAATCGGCGTGGGCGGGCGTGTCCTGGACGACCATGCCCAGCGCGCCCAGCTTCAACCGCAGTTGATTCGGCAGGCTGCGGGCGCCGTCGCCCGGCGCCCCCGTCACGGCGCCCACGAAGATGCGGGCGGGCCGGTTCAGCAAGGAGTTCGGGTCGGATTGCCGCCGCGCCGCCTCGATCCGGGCGAGCAGCGTGGCGATGACCGGGGCGGCCTGGTCGCCCGCCGCCTTCAGCGTTGCCGGTGCCGCCGCGGCCCAGGCGCGCGCAGGGATCGCCGCGCCCTCGCTGCTGCCCTGTGCGGCACCCGCCGGGTCGCGCACGGTATAGCTCGGCACGACGTCGTTGCCGCGCACCTCGGCCGCCAGCACGACCGACCAGTCCGGCCCCGAACTGGTCCGCACCTCGGCCGGGACTTCCTGCTGCAGCAAGGCGTCGGCGACGGCATGGGCCCAGCGTGCGGCGGCGTCGTCCGGCAGTAACGACTGCGCCGGGTCGAGCACGGCGAGGCGCGACGGCGGCGGCTGCGCCAGTCGCGCGCCATTGACCCCGGGGTTGCCGTAGAACGGCTGCGGCAGCGTGCCGCAGCCTGTCAGGACGATCAGGGCGAACAGGATCGGTGCGGCACGCATGCGCGACGTTGTAGTGGCAGGGCGGCCCGCTGTCATGGGCGCGGTGCGGCCGCTTCGTTGCTTGCTGACGCCGCGCTATGATGGGCGGCGACGGCGACGGCAATCCGCGCGACCGTGGCGGCCGCAGCACTCCCCGGTCCCTCCCGCCAACTCGCCGTGAAGTGCAGCGGCCGCAAGGGAGGCGCACCCTCCAGCACGCGCAGGGCGCCCCGGTCGATCTCGGACCGGATCGCTGCCGGCGCGATCACCCCGGCCCCGATCCCGTCCAGCACCAGCCGGACGATCGACGAGAGCGACGCGTTGGCGAACAGCCGCACCGGCGGACCGCCAGCGAATAGCTCGCGCACATGCCGGTAGGGTGCGGTCTGCCGCGCATAGGTGATGATCGGCACTCGGGCCAGCGTCTCGAGGCTCGGCGGCCCCGGCCCGAGCTGCAGCGCCTGCGACGCCACCCACGCCAGCGGATACGTGCACAGCGGCATGTCCACGATCCCCGGTGCCGCAACCGGGCCCAGCAGCAACGCGACGTCAACCTCCCCGGCCAGCAAGGCCGCCCGCAACCCGGCGCTGACATCGACGACGATGTCCGGCACGAGCCGCGGATACGCGCCGTTGAGCCGCGCGAGCAGCGCCGACAACCAAGTGTGCACGATCGTCTCCGCCACGCCCAGCCGGACCGTGCCCTGCAACTGCGGCGGCCCGGTGAACGCCGCCTGCATTTCGGCCTGAAGTGCCAGCAGCCGCTCCGCATAGCCGAGCAAGGCGACGCCCTCCGGCGTCAGGCTTGGCCGCCGTCTCTGGCCACGCTCCAACACGCGCGCGCCGATCGCGGCCTCCAGCCCGGACACCCGCGCCGACACGGCCGGTTGCGTGGTCGCCAGCTTCTCCGCGGCACGCCGGAAGCCGCCCAGCTGCACCACCCAGTAGAACACTTCCAGGGAACGGGGGTCGATCGGCGGCGCCATGCAGCGTGTATATCAGGGCCGGCCCGATGCGCCCCCTCGCGATCGACCAGGCGGTCCTCCGATGGGCACCGAGGGTAACACCCGGCCTCCTCGGACCGAAGGGAATGGCGGCACCGGCTGCCGAACGTTCCAGGTTCCGCAATCCGCCGTGCTGTGGCAGGGTGCGGCGGCGTCTCGCCGAACCTGGCGACACCGACCTTTGGGGAGAGTTCCTTATGCAACGCATTGCCTTCGTCTTCGCCGCCGCCCTGGCGCTCGCGACCGCCGGCGCCGCCGTGGCGCAGACATCCCGTGCCCCGACCGACACGGGCAACATGGCCTACCCGGCCCCGCTGCCGCAGGGCAACATCACGACGACCTCGCCCGGCGCCTCGCGCGCGCCGACCGACACGGGCAACATGGCCTATCCCGCGCCGGTGCCCCAAGGCAACGTCGGCACCAGCGCCAGTGGCGCCCGCACGCCCGATACGGGCAACATGGCCTATCCGTCGCCGGTGCCGCAGGGCCGGGTGGGCGGAACCACCACGAAGTAGCCGTCCCTCGCCTTCACGGGACGATCGGGAGCGTGGCCGGCTCGGTCACGCTCCTTGTGGCCGTGCCGTTACGGACCGCCATGGCGCCGGGACGCTTGGCGCGGCCGCCATCACGAAGGCCTCCATGTTCAAGATCGTCAGCTGGAACCTGCTCCGCCTCGTGGGCGCCGCCCTCGACGACGTCGTCCATCTCGTCCGTCACGAACGCCCTGACCTGCTGCTGATGCAGGAAGCCACCGGCCGGATCGATGCATTGCCGCAGATCGTCGGCGGCAACTACGAGCGGGTGCTCCAGCCGGGCCGCATCCACGGCCTGGCCTACTGGAGCCGCGCGCCGATCTCGGCCGCAACGGTCATCGACCTGCAGCCCGGCGCCATGTTCCGGCGCGTCTCCCAGGTCATCGACCTCGGCCCGTTCTCGGTCGCCAACGTCCACCTGTCGCACGGGCAGGTGCTGAACCGGCGCCAGTTGCGGCGGGTGGCCCGGCACTTGCCCGCCCATGCGGCCGTGCTCGGTGACTTCAACCTCGTCGGTCCCTGCCTGCTGCCGGGCTTCCGCGACGTCGGCCCGCGCGAACCGACGCACCGCGCCGGCGACGTCGTCCCGCTCCGGCTCGACCGCTGCCTCATCCGCGGGCTTGTCTGCGGGCCGGTCCATGCGCTCCACCGCAGCACCTCGGATCACCGCCCCATCGCAGTCCGGCTCACCACGCCGGACCTGCGGCTGGCCGGGCACATAGCCCCAAGCCGGCCTGATGCCCGGCCTGCGACAGGGGCGGCTAGACTTCGGGCGTGATGGTATAACCCTGGCCCGAGCGCGCGATCCTGCTGAAGCCCGGGAAGTGCAGATGCATCCCAGCGACCAACAGCCGTTCGGCGGCGGCGCGGGCGAGGATGTCGTGCCGGGTCCGGGCGGCCAAGACCGGGTCGACGTCGTAGCCGACACCGACGTCGGGCCGCGGCGCCTGCACGTCGGGCGCGTGCATGATGTCGCCCCAGATCAGCAGGGTGTCGGCAATGAGGTAGCCGCTATGGCCCGGCGTATGACCGGGCAGCGGCACGCGCACGATGCCCGGTGAAGCCTCGTTTCCGATCATGCGCATCCGGCTGCGATACGGGGCGGACGCAGCACGGGCGGCGGCGAAGGCGGGGCGCTTGGCGTCCGGCGCTGCCGCCTCCTCGGCGGCGTCCAACCAGTATGCGGCCTCCTCCGCAGGCACCAGCAGCTCCGCGCGGGGGAACGCAGCCTGGTCGTCCGCGGTGAGCAGCCCGCCCGTGTGGTCGCCATGGAAATGGGTGATCAGGATCGTGTCGACCTGATCCGGTGCGACGCCGGCCGCGGCAAGGTTGTCCAATAGCTGCCCAGCGGTGGGGCCCATGCGCCCGCCCGTGCCGGTGTCGATCAGGATCGTGCGCCCGCCACCTTGGACCAGATAGGCGTTGATCTGGATGCGCAGGTCCGGGCCGCGGCCTGCCTGTGCGATCAGCGCGCCCGCCTCTTCGGCGCCGATGCCGAGCAGGACGTTGCCGGGCGTCGTCTCGAACCGCCCGTCGCTCAGGGCAGTGACGACCCTGTCACCGATCGGCCGGCTGTCGTGGCCGGGACCGGTCATTGCAGCGGGGTCGGTCATCAGCGAACCTCCTTGACGTCGTCCAGCGATTCGGCCCCGAGCCGACCCGCGAGATCCTGGATGAATTGCCACGCGACCCGGCCGGAGCGGGCGCCGCGCGTGACGGCCCACTCGACCGCTTGCGCATGCAGCACCTCGCGCCCGACGGTCAAGGCGAGGCTGTCGGCGTAGCCGTCCACCATGGCAAAATAGGAGTCTTGGTCGCAGTTGTGGAACCCGATCCACAGGCCGAAGCGGTCGGACAGCGACACCTTCTCCTCGACCGCCTCGCCCGGGTTGATCGCGGTCGAGCGCTCGTTATCGATCATGTCGCGCGGCATCAGGTGGCGGCGGTTGCTGGTCGCGTAGAACAGCACGTTCGCCGGACGGCCCTCGATCCCGCCATCGAGCACGGATTTCAGCGCCTTGTAGTCGGCGTCCTCCTTTTCGAACGACAGGTCGTCGCAAAGGATCAGGCACCGGCGCGCGTGCGGCCGAAGCAGGTTCAGCAGTTCCGGCAAGCTGCGGATATCCTCCCGGTGGATCTCGATCAGCGCGAGGCTGCCGGGGTGGTGCGCGTTGGCGGCAGCATGGGCGGCCTTCACCAGCGAGGACTTCCCCATCCCGCGGGCGCCCCACAGCATGGCGTTGTTGGCCGGCAGCCCGGCGGCGAAGCGCAGCGTGTTGTCGAGCAGGAGTCGCTTCTGGCGCTCGACGCCTCGCAACAGGCCGATATCGACCCGGTTGACCTGGAGCACCGGCGCGAGCGCGGGCGGGGCCGGATGCCAGACGAACGCGTCCGCGGCCGAAAGATCCGGCGCCGTCCACTTAGGCGGGGCCAGCCGCTCGATCGCGTCGGCAATACGGGAGAGGAGAGGGGCGAGCGACAGGTCGGGCATGGTTCTCGGGGGCAAGGGGCGCGCTTGACGGGGGGCCGCGTGAAACTATGGTCCGGCCTCCGCCGCGGCAACCCAAGGAATGTCGATGTTCATCTCGCCCGCCTATGCCCAGGACGCCTCCGGGGTGCTGGCGTCCGTTACGCAGTTCGCGCCGCTGCTGCTGATCTTCGGCGTCTTCTACTTCCTGCTGATCCGGCCGCAGCAAACCCGCGCGAAGGAGATGAAGGTCATGCTGACCGCACTGCGCCGGGGCGACCGGATCGTGACCGCAGGCGGCATCCTGGGCGTTGTGCAGCGCGTGAAGGACGGGTCCGACGAGATCGATGTCGAGATCGCTCCGAACGTGCGCGTCACGGTTTTGCGGGACACCATCAGCACGGTCATCAAGCCGGTCGTGGCCAACGACGTGAAGTAGCCGGCGATCGCACAGGAGTGGCCGGGACTGGCCCGGCCGTCCCCGCGCTACTTCATCTTGCTGGCCGCGTATTCGTAGTTGGCGATCTTGTCGAGCCAGTTGCTGACATAGTCCGGCCGGCGATTGCGGAAGTCCAGGTAGTAGCTGTGCTCCCACACGTCGCAGCCGAGCAGCGCGGTGCCTTCGCCGGTCGCCAGCGGGTTGCTGCCGTTCGGCGTCTTGGTCACCTTCAGCTTGCCGTCGGCGCCTTGCACCAGCCAGGCCCAGCCGCTGCCGAATTGGCCGACGGCGGCCGCCTTGAACGCGTCCTTGAATGCCTGGACACCGCCGAAATCGGCCGTGATCTTGCTCTCCAGGCTGCCCGGGATCGCGCCGCCGGTCGGGGACATGTTCTCCCAGAACAGGATGTGGTTCCAATGCTGCCCGGCATTGTTGAACACCGGCGCCATGTCGGGCTTGTTGTAGGACAGATGGATGATGTCTTCGAGCGACTTGCCTTGCAGCTCGGGCGTCTTTTCCACGAAACCGTTCAGTGCGGTGACATAGGCCTGGTGGTGCTTGTCGTGATGCAGTTCCAGCGTTTCCTGCTGCATGCCTTGGGCGGCGAGCGCGCCATGCGAATACGGAAGGTTGGGAAGATCGAAGGCCATGGAAGCTCCTGCTGGCTCGTGAACCGGGTCTCGGGGCGGCCGCAGAGTGGGCGCGGGGCCGGGCGAGCGTCAAGCGCGCGGCGGCTGCAAGCGGCAGCGGTCGCCGACATCTGATGGCGATGGACGCGGATGGCCGGCTTTCGGCGATGGGCGCGTCAGTCCGCCGGCATGATCCTGACCGGTATCTGACGGCGCTGTTTGCGCCGCCCGCCCGGAGGGACGCGCTGTTCACCCTTTACACGTTCAACCACGAACTGGCACGGGCGCGCGAGACGGTGCGGGAACCGATGGCCGCGTTGATCCGCCTGCAGTGGTGGCGAGAGGTGGTGGAGGGCGTGCGGCCCCGCGCTGCGCTGGGTGGCCACGATGTGGCCGGGGCGGTCTCGACGGCGGTCGGCGCCGGCATGCTGTCGGTATCGGACCTCGAGGAACTCGTGACGGCGCGGGAGGCGGAGGCGGAGCCGATCGAGACGCTGGATGCGTTCCAGGCCTACATCCTCGGCGCGGCCGGCGGTCTGATGGTCGCCGCGGGCAATGTGCTCGGGATGGCCGACGCCGAACGGATGCGCCGGTGGGGGGCGGCCTTCGGTGTCGCGGGTGTGCTGCGGAGCGTGCCGGCCCATGCCCGGCAAGGGCGCTGCCTGCTGCCGCTCGACCTGGTCCGTGCCGCCGGCCTGAGCGAGGGCGCCGTGATCGCCGACCCGCACGGGCCGGGGCTCGATCCTGTGCGCGAGCGGTTGCGCACCATCGCAGCGGCCTGGGCCGCCGAACGCGTGGCGGTGCCGCGGGCCGCAGTCGCCGCCGCGCTGCCCGTCGTATTCGCCCGCCGCGACCTGCGCCGGGCCAGCGTGTCCGGCGGCTCGGCCAGAGGCCGCCCGGCCACGGACCGCTTGGCCGTGGCAATCAGGGGCCTCGTCGGCCGGGTCTGACCGGGCACCCCGCTTCGGCCCGTTTCTGCTACGTGAAGCGCCGGCGCGACACCCCGATCACGAGCAGCCCGGCTCCGAAGATGGCCAGCGCCGCGGGCTCCGGAATGGTCGCCACCGGAGGAGGGGCGGCGGTGTAGTCGTAGGTGATCGAGAACGCCGCCGTGCCGATCGTGCTCTGCGTGGCGCTGGTGTTGCCGCCGGTGTTGCTGAGGTCGGTCACGGTGAAGGTGGTGGCGCCGACGGTGAAGGTGCCCCCGCCCGCCGCCTGGAACGCCTGAAGGTCGGCGCTCGTGGTATCGACCGCCGATGCGGACTGGGTCGTGCCGTTGCTGGCGGGCGACGCAACGCCGGTGAAGTTTACGTAGCTGTAACCCTTGCCGAGGATGTCGAACGCCGCCGATACGACGCCGCCGGCGGCCGCGCCGTTCGTGTCGACCTGGTTCGCGATCACGGCGTTGATGGCGGCATTGCCGGAGCTGAGGCCGAGGAGCGACTCGCTCTTGACCACGCCATTCGACGGCGACCCGTTGTTCGATAGCGTAATCGTGGACGTGAACCCGTAGCTGTCGCTGAACGTGACGTCGTTCAGCGTCCCGAGCGTGCTGTTGAACAGGTTGAACGTGGCGGGCAGGCTGAAGTCCGTCAGCTGTGGGCCGTAGGTATGGGTTTGGGTGAGGACGGCCGCACGGGCGGCCGCCGTCGTGCCGATGATGCTGCCGGCGGCGAGAAGGGCGATGAGACTACGCATCGATGAATTCTCCTGACAAATGGCTGATGGCTGCAGCCGGGATGCAGGAACTGCCAATCAAGACTTGTGCCACTTCGCTAGTGGACTGATCTTAATAGTATGACGTCACGGGTGACTTGCGGCATGTCCAGAAATCTTACAGTCACCGCTCTAAAGGAACTTAACCGATACTGATGACGGTCAGCATGTATCGATCTCTGTCTGGTTTCGATGCCGGCCCGTTCGAGCGATCACTCTGACGCAAACGAAAAAGGGCGCTGCCACGGCAGCGCCCTTCCCGAGACTCTTGGCCGCCGCCTTACGTGCGGCGACGGATCAGCGATGCGCCGACGAGCCCGGCGCCGAGCAGCGCCATGGACGCCGGCTCCGGCACTGCGGCGAACTGCCGCACTGTGGGCGTGTAGTCGTATTCGAGGCTCAGCACGCCGTTGGCTGTCACCGTGTTCGTCGTGCTGCCATAACCTTGCAGGTACGAGATCGACGAGCCGATCGCCGTCACCGAGAAGCCGCCGCTCTCGAACTGCTGAATGGCAGTGCTCGGGAGGAAATAGGTCGCGTTGCTGCTTCCCTGTATAACGGGCGAGGCGATCTGCGTCTGGTTTGGGCCGAGGTTGCTGAACGTGAACGTCTCGACCGGCGTGCCGAATGCCAACCCCGCCAGCGCGGCCGGCGTGCCGGGCTTGGCGCTGATGGTGATCAGCGTCCGGATCACCTCGACATCGTTCAGCGTCGACGTGCCGCTGTTCGTGTCGCTGGCGGTGTAGATCGACCGCTGGTTGTTGATGTTGAACTCGACCGAGTTCAGCGTCCCGAGCGAGGTGTCGAACCCTGCAAAGCTAATCGGCCCCGACGTGAAGGGCGTCGTGCCGGGACCGTAGGTTCCAGCCTGGTAAACCGGAACGGCGTTCGCAACGGTTGCCACACTGAGCAGCGCGGCGCCAGCAAGCAGGAGAGTGGCAGGACGGATCATCGGAGGGCTCCTTCGCGAGAATGCCCGAGGATCGGGCTCTGTCGTTAAGGGTATATTCACATTCCGTGCCACGCACCTAAGCTGCTGATAATGAACGCAAGTGCGTTCCGTGCCCCGCCGATGTGTCAGATTATTTTACGTTCTAATCAACTTTTTGACGATGATATAACGGCCTTAGCTCATGCCGTCCGTTTGACCATCTGTGGCATCAGCAGCGGCCGAAGGAAGCGGCCGGTGTGGCTGGCCGGCGCGCTGGCGATCGCCTCGGGCGGGCCGGCGGCAACGATCTGCCCTCCGCCTTCACCCCCTTCCGGGCCCAAGTCCAACACCCAGTCGGCCGTCTTGATCACCTCGAGGTTGTGCTCGATCACAACGACGGTGTTCCCGTTGTCGACCAGGGCGTGGAGTACCTCGAGCAGCTTGCGGACGTCCTCGAAGTGAAGGCCGGTCGTCGGCTCGTCCAGGATATACAAGGTTCGCCCGGTGGCGCGCTTGGCGAGTTCCTTGCTCAGCTTGATCCGCTGCGCCTCACCGCCGCTCAGCGTCGTGGCTTGCTGGCCGAGCGAGATGTAGCCAAGCCCGACCTTCTGCAGGATCGACAGCCGGTCGTTGATCCGCGTCTGCGCACTGAAGAACGGAACGGCTTCGTCGACCGTCATGGCGAGCACGTCGGCGACCGACTTGCCGCGGAACTTGATATCGAGCGTCTCCCGGTTGTAGCGGGCGCCCTTGCACGTGTCGCAGGTCACGAACACGTCCGGCAGGAAATGCATCTCTATCTTCAGCACGCCGTCGCCCTGGCACGCCTCGCAGCGCCCCCCCTTGACGTTGAACGAGAACCGGCCGGACTTGTAGCCGCGCGCGCGCGACTCCGGCAGCTCGGCGAACCAGTCGCGGATGGGCGCGAACAGGTCGGTGTAGGTGGCCGGGTTCGAACGCGGGGTGCGCCCGATCGGCGACTGGTCGATGTCGATGATCTTGTCGAGCAGCTCTAGCCCCTCGATCCGGTCGTGCGCTGCCGGGACCTCGCCGGAGCCCATCAGCCGCCGGCTGGCCGCCTTGTACAAGGTGTCAACCACCAGCGTGCTCTTGCCCCCGCCGCTCACGCCCGTCACCGCCGTCAGCACGCCGAGCGGGATTTCGGCCGTGACGCCACGCAGGTTGTTGGCACGCGCGCCCACCACGCGAATGACCCGTTTGGCGTCGATCGCCCGCCGCGCCGGCACCGGGATGAAGGTCCGGCCCGACAGGTAGGCGCCGGTGATGCTGGCCGGGTTCGCCATCACCTCGGCCGGCGTGCCCTGCGCGATGATGTGCCCGCCCGCGACCCCGGCTGCAGGCCCGATGTCGATCAGGTGGTCGGCGGCGCGGATCGCGTCCTCGTCGTGCTCCACCACCAGCACGGTGTTGCCCAACGCCTTCAGCCGCCGCAGCGTCGCCAGCAGCCGCTCGTTGTCGCGCTGGTGCAGGCCGATGCTGGGCTCGTCCAGCACGTACAGCACGCCGGTCAGGCCGGAGCCGATCTGGCTCGCCAGCCGGATCCGCTGGCTCTCGCCCCCCGACAGCGTCGTGCTGCCCCGGGCGAGGGTGAGGTAGTCGAGCCCGACATCGACCAGGAACTGCAACCGGTCCTCGATCTCGCGAAGGATCCGCCGCGCGATCTCCAGCCGCTGCGGCGTGAGCTGCGCGGCCACGGTGGTGAACCACGCATGCGCGCGCCGGATCGACAGCTCGCTGGCCTGGGCGATGTTCAGCCCGGCGACGCGAACGGCCAGCGCCTCCGGGCGGAGCCGGGCGCCGTCGCACACAGCGCAGGGCTTTTCGGCCTGATACCGGTTCAGCTCCTCTCGCACCCACGCGCTGTCCGTCTCGCGCAGCCGCCGCTCGAGGTTCTTCACCACGCCCTCAAACGGTTTCTCGACCGCATAGGCGCGGATGCCGTCCTTGTAGGTGAGCGTCACCGGCGTGGCCCCGGTGCCGAACAGCACCCCGTCACGCATGGTCTGCGGCAGATCCTGCCAAGGCGTGCGGGTGGTCTGCTTGTAGTGCTTCGCGAGCCCCTGGAGTGTCTGGTCGTAATATGGGGTGGTGGCACCGGCCCAGGGCGCCACGGCCCCGTCGGCCAGGCTCGCCCGCTCGTCCGGCACGATCAGCGCCGGGTCGAAGAAGCGCTCCAGGCCCAGGCCGTCGCACGCCGGGCAGGCGCCATGCGGCGAGTTGAACGAGAACAGCCGCGGCTCGATCTCCTCGATCGTGAAGCCGCTGACCGGGCAGGCGAAGCGGGACGAGAACACCGTGCGCGCGCCGCTGTCGGCGTCCTCGGCATAGACGACGCCGTCGGCCATCGCCAGCGCGCTCTCGAACGAATCGGCCAGCCGCGCCTGGATCCCCTCCTTGACCACGACGCGGTCTACCACCGCCTCGACCGTGTGCTTGGTCTTGCGGTTCAGCGCCGGCACGTCGCCGATCTCGTACAGCGTGCCGTCCACCTTCGCCCGCGTGAAGCCACGGCGCTGCAGGTCCGCCAGCTCCTTGCGATACTCGCCCTTGCGGTCGCGGATGACCGGCGCCAGCAGCAACAACCGCGTGCCCTCCGGCATTGCCAGCACCCGGTCCACCATCTGGCTGACGGTCTGCGCCTCGATCGGCTCGCCTGTCACCGGAGAGTAGGGAATCCCGGCGCGCGCCCACAACAGCCGCATGTAGTCATGGATCTCGGTAACGGTGCCGACGGTCGAGCGCGGGTTGCGGCTGGTCGTCTTCTGCTCGATCGAGATCGCCGGCGACAGGCCCTCGATGCTGTCCACGTCCGGCTTGCCCATCAACTCCAGGAACTGGCGGGCATAGGCCGACAGGCTTTCGACATACCGGCGCTGGCCCTCGGCGTAGATCGTGTCGAACGCCAGCGACGACTTGCCCGACCCTGACAGCCCGGTGATGACCGTCAGCGAATCGCGCGGGATGTCCACGTCGATGTTCTTCAGGTTGTGCTCGCGCGCGCCACGGACGCGGATATAGCCGGACATGCAGGGGAGCCTTCTCGGAAGTGTTCTGAGCCCGGTGGGCCGTCGGTCGGCGCGACTCCGTTCTGGAATCGTTCGCCGAACTATATGGGGTTTGCGACAGCCAGGGAAAGCCGAGGCGCCGCCGATCAGTCGCCGGCGAAGTCCCATGTTGCATAGTCCGCCGCCGCGGCCGCGAACGGATACCGCGGCACGAACCCGGTGTCGCGCCGGATCGCACCGATGTCGAACGCCCCGCGATCGAACGCGACGTGGCTGACGGTGTTCGGCGCCTCGCCCGGCCCGGCTAGGCGCCAAGTGAACCCGGGCACGATGCCCGCCAGCGCCGCGCACCAGTCCGCCGCCGACTGGGCGACGCCGCTGCCCAGATTATAGGTCAACTGGCCGGGCGCGGCCGCATCGGCCAGGGCCACCAGCCCGGCCGCGATATCGCGCGCATAGCAGAAGTCACCCAAGCCCGGCCGGTTCAGCACCGCTTCCTGCCCAGCCCGCGCCAGCATGAGCGCGCCGAGCATCGGCGAAAGCGTGTCGCGCACGCCCGTCGCGTACTCCCATGGTCCGAACACGCTCGCCAGCCGCGCCACCACCAGCCGCGTCCCCTGCACCTCGGCGATGCGCGGCAGCATGATCTCGCAGGCGAGCTTCGTCATGCCGTAGATCATCACCGGCCGGGGCGGGAGGTCCTCGGGAATGACCGGAATGTCCCTGGCGGCGGTGCCATACACGGCGCCCGAGCTGGGATAGACGAAGCGCGGCACGCCATGCCGCCCCGCCGCGGCCAGGGTCGCGACGGCGCCCTGCACGTTCACCGCAACGATCCCCTCCGGATCGCGGCGCTCCCGCTCGGCCCCTGCCGTGACCACGGCCGCGTGGATCACGGCCTCGACGGGCTCCAAGGCGAATGCCGCGTCGAGCTCCGTGGCCGACAGCACGGTCCCGGCCACCATGCTCAACCGCCCGGGCAGCGCCGCGAACACCTGCGCCGCCCGCGGCGGCAACGGCAGCAGATCGAACCCGATCACCGCCCGGCCGGCCCGAAGCAGGTGCTCGACCACGTTCAGTCCGACGAACCCGGCCGCGCCGGTCACGAGGATGGTCATCCAACCATCGAACCCCCGTCCCGCCCGCCGCGCAACCGCCATCGTCGGCCTGGCGTTGCGCTCGCGTCGAGTGTGGCAGCGAGGGCGCGATGGCTGGAACGGCGGAGCGGACCGACCCCGCATTATGGGACAAGGTCAAGGACGAGGTCACGAAGGGCGACAAGGGCGGGCAAGCCGGCCAATGGTCCGCCCGCAAGGCGCAGCTGGCCGTCGCCGAATACAAGAAGGCCGGCGGAGGCTACAAGGGCAAGAAAGCGCCCGACAACCACCTCGCACAATGGACGCACGAGGAGTGGGGCACGAAGTCGGGCAAGCAAAGCCTGGAGACGGGCGAGCGATACCTGCCGAAGGCTGCCCGCGAGCACCTGACCGACGATGAGTACCGCCGAACCACAGCCAAGAAGCGCGCCGATTTGCGCAAGGGCCGCCAGTTCTCGCCCCAGCCCGCCGACATCGCCGCCAAGACCGCCCAAGACCGCGGCGAACACCTGGCCGACCTGCCGGTGGCCAGGCTGAAGCAACTCGCCGCCGACCGGGGCATCGCTGGCCGTTCGAAGATGAGGAGGCCCGAGTTGCTGAAGGCATTGGCCGAGCGCTGACCACGGCCTCCCCGAAACCGCGCTCGAGTCCAAAATCCAGCTTGCATTCCACGCCCGGTCACGTGAGTTTCACGTTTGAAAGCCGGCGCAAAGCCGGATGCGCCAGGGAGCCCCGTCCGATGGACCTCGAAGCTGAAACGATCCGCCGGGTGACCATCCGCTTGGTCCCGTTCCTGATCGTCTGCTACTTCGTGGCCTATCTCGATCGCGTGAACGTCGGCTTCGCCGCACTGACGATGAACAAGGACCTCGGACTCACCTCGACCGAGTTCGGCATCGGCGCGGGCATCTTCTTCCTCAGCTACTTCATCTTCGAGGTCCCCTCGAATCTGTTCCTCGAGCGGTTCGGCGCGCGCAAGTGGATCGCGCGGATCATGTTCTCCTGGGGTCTATTGTCCGGGTTGATGGCCTTCATCCCGCAGATCGCGGCGGCCACGGGCTTCTCCAGCACGACGGTGTTCTACACCATCCGGATCTTGCTCGGCATCGCCGAGGCGGGCTTCTTCCCCGGCATCATCTTCTATCTCACGCTGTGGTTCCCGTCGCTCTATCGCGGCCGGATCATCGGCTACTTCATGGCCGCGATCCCGCTGAGCTCGGTCATCGGGGCGCCGATCTCCGGCCAGCTGCTGAACCTAGGCGGGTTGTCCGGGATGATGGGCTGGCAATGGCTGTTCATCATCGAGGCGGTGCCCGCGCTGATCCTGGCGGTCGTCGTGTTCTTCTATCTGACGGACCGGCCGGATCTCGCGATGTGGCTTCGCCCTGAGCAGCGCAGCTGGCTTGCCCGGCAGTTGAAGGCCGAGAACGACGCCCGTGTCACGGCCAAGCACTTCTCCACCCTCCAGGCGCTGGGCGACACCCGGGTCCTGCTGCTGGCGTTCGTCTACTTCGGCGCGGTCGCGTCCAACTACAGCCTCGGCTTCTTCCTGCCGCAGATCGTGCGCGACTTCGGCCTCAGTTTCGGCATGACCGGCCTCGTCACAGCGATCCCCTACGTCGTGGGAACGATCGGGATGGTGTATTGGGGCCGCCATTCGGACCGCACCGGGGAGCGGCGGGAGCATACGGCCCTGGCCGCGCTGGTCGCCGGCATGGGGATCGCCGCCTCCACCCTGATCGACGACCCGACGGGCAAGATGGTCGCGTTGTCGATCAGCGGCTTCGGCGTGTTCGCCGTGCTGCCGGTGTTCTGGACGTTGCCGACGACGTTCCTGACCGGCACGGCGGCAGCCGGCGGGATCGCGATCATCAACTCCATCGGCAACCTGTCCGGCTTCGCCGGGCCGTTCGTGATGGGCAAGATGAAGGACGCGACCGGGAGCTACTCGATCGGCCTGCTGGTCGTCGCGGCGACGGTGTTCCTGTCGATGCTGGTCGCGCTCTCGCTGCAGCACGATGCGTCGCTGGAGCGGGTCGAGGCCGATGCCGAAACGCAGCCGTTCCGCAAGGCGGCGGAGTAGGCCCTCACAGGCCAAGCTCGGACAGCCCCGGGTGCTCCGCCGGGCGCGGCCCGAGCGCCCAGCGGAACAGCCGGTCCGTGTCGGCGATCGGCACATCGTTGATGCTGGCCTCGCGCCGGTGCATCAGTCCGTGCGCGTCGAACGCCCATTGCTCGTTGCCATGGCTGCGGAACCAGCTGCCGTCCGCGTCGTGCCACTCATAGGCGAAGCGCGCGGCGATCCGGTCGCCGGTGAAGGCCCAGACCTCCTTGATCAGCCGGTAGTCCAGCTCTTGCGCCCACTTGCGGGTTAGGAACGCAACGATGGCCGGGCGGCCCGCCAGGAACTCCGAGCGGTTCCGCCACGTGCTGTCCTCCGTGTAGGCAAGCGACACGCGCTGCGGGTCGCGCGTGTTCCAGGCGTCCTCCGCCATACGCGCCTTTCGCGCGGCGGTCTCGGCCGTGAAGGGTGGCCGGACCGAGGTGGGACCGATCGCGGGGGAGGCGGTCGCCACGGGTTCGTTGCTCACCGGTGGTCTCCAGGGTGCTGCTCGAGCCGGGCAAGCGTGGCGCGCAGGCGGACGGCCTCGGCCTCGGCGGCCTCCAGCCTCTGCTGCAGGCCGGCGAGCGCCGTCGCCACATCCGCGGCGTCGAGCTTCTGTGGGATGTGCTGCGGGCAATTCACATCCCAGGCCTCGACGTCGAACAGCACCACCTGTTCCGGACGGGCCGAATAGCCGGCAGGCATCAGCCGGGCCATCAGCTCTGAGTCTCCCTCCACCACGCGGGCCCGGCCCCATAGCTTGACCCGGCGGCGGTGCGCGTAGTCCATCAGGAACAGGAACGCCCGGTCGTTCTCGCTCAAATTGCCCGTCGTCACGTATTGTCGGTTGCCGGCATAGTCGGCAAAGCCGATCGTCGTCCCGTCGACAACGCGGATGAAGCCCTTGGGGCCGCCCCGATGCTGTGCGTAAGGCTGTCCGTCGGCGTTGGCCGTCGCCAGGTAGGCCGTATCGACATCGGTCAGGAACGCGGCCAACTCGGGCGTGACGCCGGTGCGGAAGCCGCCGCGCTCCTCCATTCGGGCATAGCTGCCGCGGGAGTGTCGCCGGGACTGCACGGCCTTGACGGCCTGTGTGAACGCGACGTCGCTCGATGGCAGGTTTGGCATGACTGTTCTCCGTCTGGCTTGCGGCGCGCTCGGCCGCGAGCCGTTGGGAGGACGTAGGCCTTCCCGGATAGACCTATAATCCAGCCAGTTGACAATTCATTGCTGCACATTCAGCAATGGTCCATGGCCGATCGCATCGATGCCATGCGCGCCTTCATGGCCGTGTGCGACCTGAACGGCTTTGCCGCGGCGGCGCGACGGCTCGGGGTGTCCGCATCCGTGGTGACGCGCCAGGTCGCGGCCCTGGAACAGCGTCTCGGCGTCCGCCTCCTGCAACGCACGACCCGGTCGGTGCGTCTGACTGATGCAGGCACGCGCTTCCTGGAACGGACCCGGCGCATCCTCGCCGAAATCGACGAGGCCGAGCGCTCGGCGCAGGACGAAACGGCCGCGCCGCACGGCACGTTGGTCGTCGCCGCGCCGTTGCTGTTCGGACGCATGCATGTGGCGCCGATCGTGTCCCGGCTCCTCGGCGCTTATGCCGGCGTCAGTGTCGACCTGCAGCTTTCGGATCGGTTCGCGAACCTGGTCGAGGATGGCGTCGACGTCGCGGTCCGGATTGGTGAGCTTGCCGCGTCAGGGCTGATCGCGCGGCGTCTTGGACAGACCCGCCGCGTGCTGGTCGCAAGCCCGGACTACCTGCGGGCGAATGGAACGCCGGAACGGCCCGCCGATCTGGGGCGCCACCACGTGATCGCTTTCCGCGCCATGGCGCCGATGACCACCTGGTTGCGGCAACGACCCGGCGATGCCCGTGTCGCGATCGACGTCCAACCCCGCCTGACCACCGATAGCGGTGACGTCGCCATCGCCCACGCGCTGAGTGGTGGCGGCATCACCGCCGCCCTGTCCTATCAGGTCCATGCGGCGCTGAGCTCGGGCGCCCTGGTCGAGGTATTGCCTGCCTACGCCCCGCAGCCCGTTCCGATCCGCGCGGTGTTCCCGACCTCGCGGCTGCTGTCGGGCGCCGTGCGGGCGTTCGTCAGCCTGGCCGAAGAGAATGCGGCGCGCTGGACGTTCCCGGTCCGGTGCTGATCCCGGTCCGGATCTCGCCGGGTTCGCACAGGTCGGCGATCGCGCCCGCCACGTCGGCCGGCTGCCGGAGCGTCGTGGGGTCGATCCCCGGATAGGCGCCCCCGTGGAACCGGCCCGCAACCGGCCCGGGGTCGAACAGGGTGACCCGCACCCCCATCGTCTCCAACTCGTGCGCCCATGTCCGCACCAGGTATTCCATCGCGGCCTTCGTCGCGCCATAGGCGCCCCAGTATGCCCACGGTTCCTGCGCCCGGCGGTCGCCGAGGAAGACCGCCCGCCCCGCCGGCGCCGCGCGCAGCAGCGGGTCCGTGGTGCGGATCAGCCGCCACGCCGCGTTGAGGTTCACGCCGACGACCGTGCTCCAGTCTTTCTCCGTGATATGACCCACCGGGGTCAGCTTACCCAGCACCCCGGCCGCATGCACCAGCATGTCCAGGCGCCCGAACCGCTGTGCCAAGCTTGGCCCGATCCGGTCCAGCGCCGCGCCATCCATCAGGTCCTGCGGCAGTAGCGTCGCCACGCCGCCCGCCGCCCGGATCGCGTCGTCCGTGTCCTCCAACCCGCCCTGCGTGCGGGCCACCAGCACGACATGCGCCCCGCGCCGGCCCAGCTCGATCGCCGCTGCCTGGCCGATGCCGCGGCTGGCACCCGTGACCAGCGCCACCGCTCCCTCGAGCGTGCGGGCCACTAGGCTTCGGTCAGCAGGCTGAGCTGCCGGTCCGCGTTGTCGCTCATGTCGTCGAGCGGGATCGGGTATTCCCCGGTGAAGCATGCATCGCAGAATTGCGGTTTGGCGGCGTCGCGCCCGGGTTTGCCGAGTGCCCGGTACAGGCCGTCGAGCGAGATGAACGCCAGGCTGTCGGCGCCGATCAGGGTCGCCATCTGCTCGATGTTGTGCCGGGCCGCGAGCAGCTTGCTGCGCTCCGGCGTATCGATGCCGTAGAAGCATGAATGCGTCGTCGGCGGCGACGAGATCCGCATGTGTACCTCCGCCGCGCCGGCCGCGCGCACCATCTCCACGATCTTTCGGCTCGTGGTGCCGCGCACGATGCTGTCATCCACCAGCACCACGCGCTTGCCCTCCAGCGCTGCGCGGTTGGCGGAGTGCTTCAGCTTCACGCCCAGGTTGCGGATGCTGTCCGTCGGCTCGATGAAGGTGCGGCCGACATAGTGGTTGCGGATGATCCCCAGCTCGAACGGGATGCCGCTCTGGCTGCTGTAGCCCATTGCTGACGGCACGCCGCTATCGGGTACGGGCACGATGATGTCCGCATCGACGTGGCTTTCCCGCGCCAGCTCGGCCCCGATGCTCTTGCGCGCCGCATAAACGGGCGTGCCCTCCATCACCGAGTCGGGCCGGGCGAAGTAGATGTATTCGAACACGCAGAACCGGCTCTTGCTGGCGCCAAATGGCTTGATGCTGCGCACCCCGCGGTCGTCGATGATGACGATCTCGCCCGGCTCCACGTCCCGGACGAACTCGGCGCCCACGATATCGAGGGCGCACGTCTCCGACGCGAGCACCCAGCCCCCGGTCCCGGAGTTGCCGATCCGCCCCAGGATGAGCGGCCGCACCCCGAGCGGGTCGCGCACGCCGAGCAGCGCCTCGTTGGACAGCGCCACGAGCGAGTAGGCGCCGACGACCTGCTTCAGCGCGTCGATCAGCCGGTCCACCACCGTCGAATACAGGCTGATGGCGATCAGGTGGATGAAGACCTCGCTGTCCGTCGTGCTTTGGAACAGGCAGCCCCGCCGCACCAGCGCCTTGTGCAGGGCGTTCGCGTTGGTCAGGTTGCCGTTATGGGCGACCGCAAACCCGCCGAACACGAAGTCGGCATAGAGCGGCTGGACGTTGCGTAGGATGGTGTCGCCGGTCGTCGCATACCGGTTATGGCCCACGGCATTGGAGCCGGGCAGGGACGCGATGACCTTCGCCTGGCCGAAATTGTCGCCGACCAGGCCGAGGCCGCGATGGATATGGAACCGCGTGCCGTCATAGGCGACGATGCCGGTCGCCTCCTGCCCCCGGTGCTGCAACGCGTGCAGCCCCAACGCCGTGACCGCGGCCGCGTCGGCCACCCCCCAGACGCCGAACACGCCGCACTCCTCGTGCAGCGTGTCATCATCGAACGGCGTGTCGTCCATCGGTTGGCTCCTCCTCGCGCGAGATGCGCGGGCCGCGGGCAAGCCCGGCCGCGTGGGGCGTCATCAGCTGTTCGGCCGTCGTGGTGGGCCCGGCAGGTGGCGCAACGACGGCCGGGCGGTAATTGGCCGGCATCTGCCCCGCCAGCCACTGCGCGCCCTGGTGCACCAGCGGCAACGCGCGGGCTTGCACCACCGGGGCCGGCCATTGCTCGGCCGGAATCGCGATCCCGACCAGGATGTACAGCGCTGCAACCAGCACGGCGCCGCGTGCCAGGCCATAGACAAGGCCCAGGGTGCGATCCAGCCCGCCCAGCACGCTGCCGCGGACGGCTGCGCCCAGCGCGGAAGCGATCGCCCACAGGACCACGAGCGTGATCAGGAACACGCCCCCGAACGCAACCAGATCGGCTGTCGTCGGGTCGGCGAATTGCTGGCGGACCCAGGGCTGCACCGTCGGGAACACCCCGTAGGGGCTCGCGACGATGCCCGCGATCACCCAGGCGCCCAGGCCCAAAACCTCGCGCACCAGGCCGCGCATGAATGCGAGCAGGCCAGACAGCGCGAGCACTGCCAGGACCACGAGGTCCACCCAGTTCATTCAGCGGTCCGGCCCATCGCACGGCATATAGGCGCGCCGGAGGCCCGGGTAAACGGCGGCTATTCTATGACAGCCGCCGGGCCGGCAGCCTTGCGTCCGGTAAAGCCGGCGACGAGGTCGGTCACGTGCCCCAACTCGTCCAGCCGGAGGCCCTCCGGCGCTGCGGGCTTGCGGCCGCCTCGCGCGACCCGGCGCGGCAGGGTCGCCGCCTCGAACCCTAGTTTCTGCGCCTCCTTCAGCCGTGCATCCGCCTGCGCCACCTGGCGGATTTCGCCCGAGAGCCCGACCTCGCCGAAATACACCATCCCGGCGCTGGTCGGCGTCTCGGTTGCGGCCGACACCAGCGCGGCCGCGACCGCCAGGTCCGCCGCCGGCTCGTTCACCCGCAACCCGCCCGCCACGTTCAGATACACGTCGGACCCGGCCAGCCGCAGCCCGGCCCGCGACTCCAGCACCGCCAGCAGCATCGACAGCCGGCCGCTGTCCCATCCCACGACCGAGCGGCGCGGCGAGCCGCCGCTGTTGGGCGCCAGCAGCGCCTGCACCTCCAGCAGCACCGGGCGGGTCCCTTCCAGTCCCGCGAACACCGCCGACCCGGCGATGTTGCCGCGCCGCTCCGCCAGGAACAGCGCCGACGGGTTCGGCACCTCGGCCAGCCCCGCTTCCGTCATCTCGAACACACCGATCTCGTCGGTGGCGCCGAACCGGTTCTTCACCGCCCGCAGGATGCGGAACTGGTGACCGCGGTCGCCTTCGAAATACAGCACCGCGTCGACCATGTGCTCCAGCACGCGCGGCCCGGCGATCGACCCTTCCTTCGTGACGTGGCCCACCAGCACCAGCGCGAACCCGCGCGACTTGGCCAGCCGGATCAGCTCGAAGCTGGTCGCCCGCACCTGGCCCACCGTCCCGGGCGCGCTCTCGATCGTGTCGAGCCACATGGTCTGGATCGAGTCGATGATCACCAGCGTGAGGTCCGGCTCGGCCTCGAGCGTGGACGCGATGTCACGCACGTTGATCGCCGCCGCAAGCTGCAGCGGCGCGTCGACCAGGCCGAGCCGGCGGGCCCGCAGGCGCACCTGGTCGATCGACTCCTCGCCCGAGATATACATCACCTTGCCGCCCGAGCGGGCCAGCCGGGCCGCAGCCTGCAGCATCAGGGTGGACTTGCCGATGCCGGGATCACCCCCCACCAGGACGACGGATGCCGGCACGAACCCGCCGCCCAAGACCCGGTCGAGCTCCGCGATCCCCGCCTGCGCCCGCGCCGGCGGCTCGGCGCTACCCTGCAGCCCCACGAAAGCCACCCGCCGGCCGACGCCCGCCTTGCCACTCGCCGCCGGCGCTCCCGGCCGCGCCTCGATCGCCTCCTCCACCAACGTGTTCCACTCGGCACACGCGTCGCACCGCCCGGCCCATTTCGAATAGACGGCGCCGCAAGACTGGCACACGTACCGGGCGACGGCTTTAGACACGCCGGGTCCAGCGGTCAGCGACAAGCAAAGCGGCTAGGAAGATCCGTGTCTCGGGCAGGCGGCGTATCTCCTCAAGCTTCCAGTATGCGAACTCGGCCTGTTCCAGCAATGCAAGCGCGTCCGGCTGACTCAGTGTCGCCTGCAGATCATAATCCGCAATCTCGCGCGCTTCCTGCAGCGTGACAAACGCGTCGGCGATGACGAATAAGCGCTCGTCTGGCGGAAAAAGGTGAAGCCCGTCGAGCGGCGGCGGGAAGCTTTGCTGCCGCGACCGTCGATACGTCTTGCAAACCTTCTGCAGCGTGCTGTGGGAGAACGCGCGCGTCACCTGTGCGGCGAGTGCTCGGCCACCCGGTTCGCCTTGATCGAACACGGCTGCGGCAGCGCCGGTCAAGTGGTGGAAAAAGCCGTAGTAGATCAGTGAAACCGCCGTACGAACGCGCTCTTCCGATATTTGAGGACGCGAGAGCAGTTCGGCGGCCAAATGTTGCAGTTGTCGAGCCTCGATCACGGACTGGATGTTTGCGGCATCTGATTAACTTTCAGGCGAAAGTAGGGGTAACGGTCGTCGAATGCGTCGAGCAAATCCTGCCTGATTTTGGCCTGTAATTCAATGATGGCAGACAGCTTAGATTTATACTCTGGAGTCGCTGTCGTAATATCGTCAGCTAATTTGAATTCAACCCACAAGGCCGGCTCACCGTCGAACTCTCCAAGCCGGACATCGTAGCCGGTCAGGAACGGCGGGAAGGCGTGCCGGTCGACAATCTCCTGGATTTTGGCGATTTCCTCATCCGGTTTCGGGCGTCGCCAAACAGTGTTCATGGTTAGACGATACCACCTCTCCCCGACGCTTCAAATCGATGGAGTTCGCTGACTTTAGCGCCGCAGCTCCATCTGGATAGGACCCACGCGCCGCCCGTGGGTGAACTGGTCCACCATCGGGTTGCCGCTCGTCATCAGATCGGCCGCCGCGCCCTGCCACACCAGCTTGCCCTGGAACAGCATCGCCGCCCGGTCGCCGATGCGGGTCGCACTCGCCATGTCGTGCGTGATGGCGATCGCCGTGCTCCCCAGCCGCCGCACGCAATCGACGATCAGTCCGTCGATCACCGCGCCCATGATCGGGTCCAGCCCCGTGGTCGGCTCGTCGAAGAACAGGATATCCGGCTGCCCCGCGATCGCCCGCGCCAGCCCCACCCGCTTCTGCATCCCGCCCGACAGCTCGGCCGGCGACAGGTCGCCCACGCTGGGATCCAGCCCGACCTGCGCCAGCACGGTGCCGGCCCGGGCCCGCGCCTCGGCCCGGCCGACGACGCGCCGGGCCAGCAGCCCGAACGCCACGTTCTCCCAAACCGGCAGGCTGTCGAACAGCGCACCGCCCTGGAACAACATGCCGATCGCGGCGCGCGCCTGCTCGGCCTCTACCCGCGACAGCGTCAACACGTCCCGCCCATCCAGCTCGATCGTCCCGGCATCCGGCTCGATCAGGCCCAGGATGCACTTCAGCAGCACCGACTTCCCGCTGCCCGAACCGCCGATCACCACCATCGACGTCCCCGCGCCCACGTCGAGGTCGATGCCGTCCAGCACCTGCTTGGCGCCGAACGCCTTGCGCAGGCCGCGGATGCGGATCTTCGGCGTGCCGGGTGCGAGGCTCATCGGGCGAAGAACAGCTCGGTCAGCACGTAGTCGAACGCCAGGATCATGATGCTCGCCGTGACCACCGCATTCGTCGTCGCCGCCCCGACGCCCTCGGCGCCGCCCCGGCTGTTGTAGCCGTGGAAACACCCCATCAGCGCCACGATGAACCCGAACACGCACGCCTTCGCCAGCCCGGCGATTACGTCGTTCCACTGCAGTATGTCGATCGTCGCATGGATATAGGCCGGCGCCGTGAACCCCAGCTTCACCGTCGCGACCAGGAAACCACCGCCCACGCCCAGCACGTCGGCCACCAGCACCAGCAGCGGCAACGCGAGCAGCCCGGCCAGCAGCCGCGGCGCGATCAGATACTTCATCGGGTTCGTCGACAGCGTGCCCAGCGCGTCGATCTGGTCTGTCACCCGCATCGTCCCCAGCTCGGCCGCCATCGCCGCCCCCACCCGGCCCGCGACCATCAGCCCCGCGAGCACCGGCCCCAGCTCCCGCACCACCGACAGCACGACCACGCTCGCCGTCGCACTCTCCGCGTTGAACCGCGCGAACCCCGTGTAGCTCTGCAATGCGATGACCATGCCGGAGAAGACCGCCGTCAGCGCCACGACCGGCAGGCTGAAAAAGGCGAACTCCACAAACGCCTGCAGGAACATCCGGCCGTAGAACGGCGGCCGCAGCAGATGCGACAATCCACTCGCCCCGAACAGCGCCACCGCCCCGGTGCTGCGGACGGCGCCCAGCGTGCCCCGGCCAACGGTGGCGGCCACGTCCAGCGGGTCGATCATGCCGCCAGGTAGGTCCGGGCGTAGCGCGGGCCGAGGCTGGTCAGGATCTCGTAGGCGTTCGTCCCCGCCCGTTCCGCAACGACGTCGACCGGGACATGCGGCCCGATCAGCTCCAGCCACGCGCCGGCTTGGGCGCCGGGCGCGTCGGTCACGTCGAAGGTGGTCAGGTCCATGGACACACGGCCTACCAGCGGGACGGGCCTGCCGTCAAAGGAGGCGACGGCCGCGTTGCCGAGGCTGCGCAAGAACCCATCCGCGTACCCGACCGACACGGTCGCGATCCGGCTGGGCCGGGTGGCCGTCCACTGGCCGTTATACCCCACCGCCTCGCCCGTCGGCACGTCGCGCACCTGCAGGATCGCGGCCCGCAGGCCGACGACCGCGCGCATGGGGTTCGGCCGCCCAGGGGTGGGATTGATGCCATAGAGGGCCGCGCCCGGCCGCGCGAGGTCGGACGCGAAGCCCGGCCCAAGAAACAGGCCCGAGGAGTTGGCGAGGCTGCGCGGCGCCAGCGGCAGCCGGGCGCAGGCCTGCTCGAACGCGGCGCGCTGGCGGCCGTTGGCCGGGTCATCGGCGATCTCGGCCGAGACCAGATGCGTCATCACGAAGTCGATCGCAATGCCGTCCAGGCGGGACGCGTCTTGGGCCAGGACGTCGACCTCGGCGCGCGAGAGCCCGAGCCGGTTCATCCCCGTGTCGACATGGATCAGCGCCGGCAACGGGCGCCCCTCCGCGCGCGCCGCCGCGGCCCAGTCGTCGATTTCGGCCAAGGACCCCAGGACGGGCCGGATATCCTGCGCGACGTAGGTCGCCGCATCCCCGGGCCAGAGCCCGTTGAGCACCGCCAGCATCGCACCGGGCACATGGGTGCGGATCTCCAACGCCTCGGCCAGGTGGGCGGTGAAGAAGTGCCGGCACCCGGCGCCGTGCAGCGCCTCGGCGACCCGCACCGCCCCGCTGCCATAGCCGTCCGCCTTCAGCACGGCACCTATCGCGCCTGACCCGGCCGCCGGCGCCTGCCGCAGCGCCTGCCAGTTTGCCGCGACCGCACCCAGATCGACCGTCAGTTCGGCGACCGGCGTCATCGGTGCCGGTCTTGTCCACGCCCGTCTTGTCCACGCCCGTCTTGTCGACGCCCGTCCTGTCCACGCCCGTCGTCATGGGCCACGTCGAGGTCGGCGAATCGCGTGAACTCGCCTTCAAATAGTACCGGGATCATTCCGGTCGGGCCATGGCGCTGCTTCTCGATCAGGATCTCCGCCTTGTTGTGCACCGCCTCCATGTCGCGCTGCCACTTGTCCAGCGCCGACTGAAACTTGTCCTCGCTGTCGAACGCCATCTGCTTCGGCGCCCGCTGCTGCAAGTAGTATTCGTCGCGATAGATGAACAGCACCATGTCCGCGTCCTGCTCGATCGTGCCGGACTCGCGCAGGTCGCTCAACTGCGGCCGCTTGTCCTCCCGGCTCTCGACCGCGCGCGACAACTGCGACAGCGCCAGCACCGGCACCTCCATCTCCTTCGCGATCGCCTTCAGCCCCTGCGTGATCTGGCTGATCTCGAGCACCCGGCTCTCGGGCTTGGTGCCCACGCTGGGCCGCATCAGTTGCAGGTAGTCGACCACCACCAAGCTCAGCCCCTTCTGCCGCTTCAACCGCCGGCACCGGGTCCGCAACGCCGAGAGCGTGATGGCCGGCGTATCGTCCAGGTGCAGCGGCAGCCCCGCGATCTCCCGGCTGACCTGAACGAACCGGTCGAAGTCGCGCTGCCCGATGTCCCCCCGCCGGATGCGGTCGGCCGAGACCCGCGCCTCCTCGGCCAGCAGGCGCGTCGCCAGCTGCTCGCTGCTCATCTCCAGCGAGAAGATCGCGACCGACCCCTCGGGCTGCTTGTCCGGGTCGTCGGCCTGCGCATTCCGTTGCAGCGCCTTGGCGGCGCCGTAGGCGATCTTGGTCGCCAGCGCCGACTTTCCCATGCCCGGGCGCCCCGCGAGGATCATCAGGTCGCTCGGGTGCAGCCCGCCTGTCTTCTTGTCGAGGTCGCGCAGCCCGGTCGACAGCCCGCTGACGTGCCCCGCCTGCTGGAACGCACGCTCGGCGCCGCGGATCGCCTCCGTCAGCGCCCGCTCGAACGTCACGAACCCACCCTCGGCCGCGCCATTCGTCGCGAGGTTGAACAACTGGCTCTCGGCGAATTCGATCTGCTCGCGGCCCTCCAACGGCTGGTCCGTGCCGAACGCGTTATTGACGACCACCTCGCCGATCTCGATCAACTGGCGTCGGAGCCACGTGTCATGGATCGCCCGGCCGTACTCGCCCGCATTGATGATGCCGACCATCGCCGTCAGCAGTTGGCCGAAATAGGCGGTGCCGCCCACCTCGTCGAGCGCGCCCGAATGCTCGAACTCGGCCTTCAGCGTCACCGCGTCGGCCAGCTGCCCAGCCTCGACCCGCCGCCGGATCGCCTCGTAGATGCGGCCGTGCACCGGGTCGGCGAAATGCTCGGCGGCCAGGAATTCGGCAACCCGCTCGTATGCCTTGTTGTTCGCCAGCAACGCGCCGAGCAGAGCCATCTCCGCCCGGTCGTTCGAGGGCGGCAGGCGCTGGCTGATGCCGAGGAGGGCCGAGTGAGGGGTGTCTATGGTGTTCATGAGGCTGCCAGCATAGGCCAGCCCTGCATCAAGCGGCGCCGAATTCGGGCTCGGCCGCCTGTGGATGAACAAGGATAACGGGGGTCGATTCTAAGCCGCTCGCCCGACGTGCAACTTACCAGCCCGTCCGCCGATAATCAGACGGACGAAGGAGGGAGACGCGTGTGGCTCGGCGGCGGCGGATTGCGCGCATCCTTTCGGTCGGCGTGTTGGCCGCGATGCCGCTTTTCGCGGCGTCGGCCGTGATCGCACCCCTTCGCGCCCAGTCCACGGTCGAGTCCACGATACAGTCCACGGTATCGGCGCGGCTCGCGGCATTGCAGGACAAGCTGCAGGACCCGGCGCTCCGCTTCAGCGTCAGCGCCACCCTCGCCCAGCTCGACGGCCTGGAGCCCGATGCGGCGCCCGGCAGTGCCGAACGCGGCCGCCTCGAATTCCTTCGCGGCTTCGTGCTCCAGAAAGCCGAGCGGTTCGATGAGGCGGTGCAGCACGACCAGTCGGCGGTCCAGATCGATGCCGCGCACCCGTTCCTCACGCAATCCGAACGGCTGCACGTGCATTACGACATGGCCTCCATGGCCGAGGATGCCGAGGAGTACGACCGCGCGATCGACGAGTACCGGCGCGCCCTGGCGCTGGTCGACGCCGACCCGGATGTCACGCCAGCCCAGCGGTTCGGCATGCAGGAGAAGCTCGGCTTCTGCCTGCATGAGGCCGAGCAGTATACAGAGGCCCGGAGCCTGAACGAGGCCACATTGGCCGGCGAAGCCAAGCTGGCCGGCGCCGACAGCCCGAAGCTTGCAACCGTCCTCAACAACCTGGCTCAGAACCAATATCAGCTAAAGGACCTTGCCGGCGCCCAAGCGACGCTGGAGCGTCTGCTCGCCATCGCCACGAAGGCCAAGGACGAACCTCACATGGACAGCGCCCTCTTCCAGCTCGGCGTGCTCGCCTTCGAGACCGGGCGGCCAGACGAGGCGCGGGATCGAATGACCCGGCGGGTCCAGCTCGCCCAAGCTGCCCACGACCCGCGCCGGCTGGCAAAGGCGCAAGGCGACCTCGTCATCCTCGAGGACAAGCTGAAGGAGGCCTCCAGGTAGGCCGTCCCGGCGGCGGCGCGCGACTACTCGCGGTCGCGGTCCCGGTCGCCGCCGGCTTCGGCCAACGCAGCGCCCAGCTCCAGGTCGCTCTCCTGCTCCACGTCCTCTTCCGCCGCCTGGCCCACCTGCTCGCCGCGCGCCTGCTTCTCCGCCTCCTCGGTCGACCGGGCCACGTTTACCGTGACCGGCAGGCTCACCTCCGGATGCAGCACGACACGGACCGTCGTCAGGCCGAGCGTCTTGATCGGCTGCTCCAGGATGACTTGGTTGCGGCCCGTGGTCATGCCGGCTTCGGTGCACCCATCGGCGATGTCGCGCGCCGAGACCGAGCCATACAGGCTGCCGCTCTCGCCGGCCTGGCGGATGATGAACACCTGCAGCCCGGCCATCCGCTCCGATAGGCGCTCGGCCTCTTCGCGGCGCTTGAGATTCTGCGCCTCCAGCTGGGCACGCTGGGTCGCGAACGTCTCGCGGTTGGCCTTGTTCGCCCGCAGCGCCTTCTTCTGCGGCAACAGGAAGTTGCGGGCATAGCCGGGCTTGACGCGGACGACGTCGCCCATCTGGCCCAACTTTTCGATCCGCTGCAGCAGGATCAGTTCAATGGCGGCCATGGTGCTGCTCCTCAGGCCACGACATACGGGAGCAGGGCGAGGAAGCGGGCGCGCTTGATCGCGTTCGCCAGATCGCGCTGCTTCTTGGCACTGACGGCCGTGATCCGGCTCGGCACGATCTTGCCGCGCTCGCTCAGGAAGCGCGACAGCAGCCGCACGTCCTTGTAGTCGATCTTCGGCGCGTTCGGGCCACTGAACGGACAGCTCTTGCGGCGGCGGTTGAACGGGCGGCGCGCGCCCCCGGCGGCGGCACCGCCGCGGCGGTCGTCGTCACTTCCAGAGGCGCCACGCTCGGCGCCCCGGTCTGCACCCCGGTCGTTACGGTCTGACATAGCCTACTCCTCCCCGCCGTCGCGGCCGGGGTTGAACTCTTGCGGGTCGCGTGCACGGAATTCCTCGCGGTCGTCGAAGCCGCGCTTGCGGCCGCTCTCGAACCGCCCGGCCGGTTTCGGCCCGCGGAAGCTCCGCTCCCGATCGTCGGACTTCCGCGACAGGATCGCGCTCGGCTCCTCGCTGATCGCTTCGACACGCAGCGTCATGAAGCGCAGCACGTCCTCATTGAGGCTGAGCCGCCGCTCCATCTCGGTGATGAAGGCGGGCTTCGCATCGAGGCCGAGCAGCATGTAATGGCCCTTCCGGTTCTTCTTGACCCGGTAGGCCAGGCTTCGCAGCCCCCAATATTCACGTTTCTGGACGGCACCGCCATCGGCCTCGATATCAGTGCCGATCGTGTCGGCCACAGCCTCGACCTGTTGTTGCGTGACGTCGTTGCGTGCGATGAACACGCATTCATACAGCGGCATGGATACCCCTATGGCTGATCTCGGCCCTGGACCTCGGGATTGAGGCACGGGCATAGCCGGGGCGGATGCCGCCACCCCAGCAGGGAAGGCGGCGCTATACGCCGATCCCGCCAGAAAGCAAGCCCAGGCCCCCGCGCCACGATCCCGAACGTGAGATCCCGGCGGCCGCGCGCGCCCCGTTTCTTCGCGCCAGCCGGTCGGCAGAAACGTGATCGGCCGTGAGATGATTTGTTTGGCCGCCCCGCATCCAGCGCGGCCCGGATCGCGTAAACCTCCCGCGACCGGGCGTATCTCGGACACGCGCCGTATTCCCGGCGCGCCTCATCCGACGCTCAGCCAAGGGAGGCTTCCACAATGACCGACATACTCGACCACGCCGAAACGCCGACGACGGACGCCAGTCCGTCAGCACCGGGGATCGAGCGCCGCGGCGTGTTCAGCCGTATCGGCACCGGCGCTGCTGGCGCCGTCGCCCTCGGCGCACTGGCCGCCACTGGCCTGACCGCAGCGACAGTGCCGGCGCAGGCGCAGACGGTGACGGACTCGGACGTGCTTAACTTCGCCCTCAACCTCGAATACATCGAGGCGGAATACTACCTGCGCGCCTTCACCGGCCAGGGCCTCGCTGCCGCCGATATCAGCGGTGTCGGAACCCTCGGCGCCGTGACCGGCGGGTCGCAAGTGCCGTTCGTGAGCCCCGCCATCCAGGCTTATGCGCAGCGGCTTACGGTCGACGAGCAGACGCATGTGCGGTTCCTCCGGGCTGCGCTGGGCAGTGCGGCAGTCGCCCGTCCGGCGATCGACTTCACGAACTCGTTCAACGCGTTGGCGGTCGAGGCCGGGCTGGTCGTGTCCGGGCAGGGCTTCAACCCGTTCAGCGGCGATGTCGCGTTCCTGCTCGGCGCATTCGTCTTCGAGGATGTGGGTGTCACCGCCTATAACGGCGCAGCGACGCTGATCAGCAACAAGACCTACCTACAAGCTGCGGCGTCGATCCTGGCGATCGAGGCCTACCACGCGGGCAGCATCCGGACGCTGCTTGCCAACATCGGTGCCGGTGTGGCCGCGAACGCGATCTCGGCGCTGCGTGCCGCGGCGGGCGGCGGCAACGAGCAGGGCATCATCATCCCCGGCCTCAGCTACAACGCGGTCGCGGCGGACGTCGAGTCGTTGGCGTTCCGGCGCACCACGTCGCAAGTGCTGAACATCGTCTACAACACCGGCGCGTTGGGCGTCGGCGGCGGGTTCACGCCGAATGGCTTCAACGGCCTGATCCGCTAACGCCAAGACCCTCGCCCGGAAGCCCTCTCCCGCTGGGAGAGGGTTGGGTGAGGGTCCGTGCCGTCAACGCGAACCGCCGCTGGGCGGTGGATACTGGCAGCTGACGCCGATGGCGTGCACGGCCATGATCAATCGGACTGGCCCAGGCCCCGATACATCTCCTCCAGCCGCGTGCTGATCGGCAGGTTGAACGTCTGTCCGTTGGGCAGCGGACCCGTCAGCCATCGATCGTAGAGCGAGCGCAACGTGCCGGCTTCTGCCATCCGGCCAAAGCTGCGCCGCACGATGTCGGAAAAGGCCGGGTCGTCCCGCCGGAACATCACCGCATACGGCTCGAACGACAGGAAGTCGCCGACGATCCTGAAGCTGCCTGCGCCAGTGTGGTTGAGCACGGCCCCAGCGAGCAGGATGTCATCGGACGCCAGCGCGTCCGCCCGGCCCGTCGCCAAGGCCTCGAACCCGGCGTCCACGCTCGGCACCTCGGCCACGCGCAGTGCCGGCGTCGTCGAGAGCCGGCGAACCACCTCGGCATTGGTCGTACCCGATGCGACGGCCACCGCCTTCCCGGCCAGGTCAGGGTATGACGTGGCCGGGCTATCGGCGCGCACCAGCAGCTTCGTCCCGGCCAGGAAGAACACCGGCGAGAACGCCACCGTCCGCGCCCGCTCGTCTGTGGCCGTCGTCGATCCACACTCCAGGTCGATTTGGCCGGACGTCACCATCGGGAGCCGGGCGGCCGCCGTAACCGGCACATAGGCGATGCGGATGCCGCGCTCCCAGGTGGGCGCGTCCGGCTCCAGCAGGTCCTGGCCAAGCGCCGCGGCCACGTCCTGCGCGATGCCATGGCAAAGGTCGACCGAGAATCCCACCGGCTGCCCGGCCCGGTTCGCAAACGAGAATGGAACGACGTTCTCTCGCAGGCCCAGAAGAATGGTCCCACGGTCGTACACCGTCTTCAGCGTTCCACTCAGCACCGCCCCGTCCTGGGCCATCGCGGGCATCCCGGCGAAGCCGGCCCACAGCAGCGCCGCCGTCGCGGCCCGGCCCATCATGCCGGTTGCGGCTCCATGTCGTCGATCACGCTCCGGTCCTCGGCGTCCTGGACCAGCTGCCCTTCCCACTTCGCCACCACCGCCGTCGCGAGCGAGTTGCCGATCACGTTCGTCGCCGACCGCCCCATGTCGAGGAACGTGTCGATCCCGAGGATTAACAGCAGCCCTTCCTCAGGCAGGCTGAACTGCGACAGCGTCGCCGCGATCACCACCAGCGAGGCGCGGGGCACGCCGGCCACGCCCTTGCTGGTGAGCATCAAGGTTAGCAGCATCGCAACCTGCGTGCCCAAGGAGAGCGGGATGTCGTACGCCTGGGCGATGAAGATGCTCGCGAAGGTGCAATACATCATCGTGCCGTCGAGGTTGAACGAGTAGCCGAGCGGCAGCACGAACGAGCTGATCTTGCTCGAGATCGGGAATTTCCCGAGCTGCTCCAGCATCTTCGGGTACGCCGCCTCGGAGCTAGCGGTCGAGAACGCCAGCAGGAACGGCTCACGCACCAGGCTGATCAAGCGCCGGACCGCCGGGCCGAGGATGGCGAAGCCGACCAGCACCAGCAGGCCCCAGAGCAGCACGAGCCCGATATAGAATTCGCCCATGAACTTGGCGTAACTGACGAGGATCCCGAGGCCGTTCGTCGCGATGGTCGCCGTCATCGCGCAGAACACGGCCAGCGGCGCCAGCTTCATCACGTACCCGGTCACGCGCAGGATGATGTGCGACAGCCCCTCCGTCGCCATCAGCACCAGCTTCGCCTTGCTGCCCATGGAGGCGCAGGCGACGCCGAAGAAGATGGCGAACACCACGATTTGCAGGATCTCGTTATCGACCAGCGGCCTCACCGCGGAGTCGGGGAACACGTGCTTGACGAATCCGTCGAGCGTCATCGCATGGGCATCGATGCCCGAGGCGACCCCGGCCGCGACCCGGTGCACGCCGGCGCCAGGCTGGAACAGGTTGACGAGCACGAGCCCCAGCGTGAGCGACACCAGCGACGCGCTGACGAACCAAATCATTGCCTTGCCGCCCACGCGGCCTACCGCGCCCGCGTCGCTCATGTGCCCGATCCCCACCACCAGCGTGGAGAAGACCAACGGCCCGATGATCATCTTGATCAGCCGGAGAAAGATCACGCTGCCGATCGACACGTAGCTGGCGATCGCCTTCTGCGCCGCCGGGTCGGTGAATTCGGTATGCACCAACGCGCCCGACGCGATGCCGAGCACCATGGCGATCAGGATCCAGGTCGTCATCCGGCTCGACTTCATGCGTCTCGGGCTCCCGCTTTCGTGAGGATGTTCCCGACTATGGCGGCGCGTCGCCGGCTTTGGCAACGTTTGCTGAACGGGCCGCGCGCGCTAACCTTGACAGGCTGGCGCGGAGAGCCCGGCGCGGGCGACGCTCAGGCTCTCGATCTGAATGTGGTCGGTTGGCTGCAGCATCGTGCGAAGTTCGATGGGCGAGGTGTCGCGAGTGACCGTGACCAAGACATCCTTCGTCATCCGCTCCGGTCCACCCGGGGAAAGCGAACCCGCTTGTAGGACGGTTTGGCCTTGGTCAGCCGCGAGGTCCCAGTCCCGGATGCCAGGCGCCGACCCATCGAGGCGATACACGAAACGGAACAGCCACGTCCCGGCGCGAAGCCGCACGTATGGACCCCAGGTCGTGATGTCGTGGGGGAAGGCCCCGTCAGGAACTGCCAATCCCGTTTCGGGAAGCAACCCTGAATGAGTGATGAAGTCGCGAGACGCAAAACAGGCGGCGTCGGTCAAGATGCCTTCTCGCTGATTGGCGAGCCCGATACTCCCGATCCGCGTGCGGATGCCGCCCGGCGTATGATAGAGCCAGACCTCGGTTTCCGGGCAGTTGATGACCTCATCTGGCTGGCCAAATCGGCCGAGCATGTCAGACGGAGACAGATTCTTCATTACGACAAAGTCGAAGAGTGTGGGCTTGTTTTCTTCGAGTAGATCGACGTTGTAGTATGTCGGATTGTTTCCCCAAACGAACACGCGGCCTATATCGACCACTTGCTCGACTTGGATCGTCCAATCGCTCGCGACTTCGATCGGTCTCGCGAGCCAATACTGGGCGATACCCGCATGGATCAAGTCCTTCTCTCGAAGCGGCCTGAGACACTCCGCGATGGGGGAGCGCGCAGCGAGTATGACGCCGGGATCAGCAAGATCGTGTCCTGCCAGGCTCAACCCTACCGCCCAGAGGGTAACCACTGCGCCCGTACCAAGGAGCGTGATCCGCAGTGACGTTCGGACGGCCACGGACGTGAGCACGACAACCGCCCACCACCACACAGGCTGCATATACCGGGTCGCAGTCTGGTCCGCGTACAAGAAGGGCAATAGAATGAAGAAGCCAACCATCGTGCTCGCGCCGACTGCCCACCAGAACCAATCGGTGCTGTCGCGGCGCCGCAAGGCGAGTGGAACGATCGCGACGATGGCCGCCAAGATCAGCTCTACCTGCACATAACCATCACGGGACATTTCGCGCAGGAGAGGCAGGCTGATTGACGCTATCGGAAAATCAGGCTCTCGAAGGAGCCAGTTGGAGAACAACACCCGGCTTGCTATGTCGCCTACGGCACAGCCCAGTCCGGCGATGGCCAGAACCGTGAGGCAGCGCCTTCCGCGCCCGGGCTGAAGCATGAAGACGACAACGAGCGCGCCGACGAGTGGCGCGAAGAACGAGCCAAAAAACAGCTTGTCGGACAACATACACGCTGCCGAAAGAATGAATAGAGCCGTCGCAAGTAAAAATGACCATCGCTCCAGCAGGCGCTTTGTCGCCAACAGACCCACGAGTGACATCGTGAGCGAACCAGAGTGGGCGACAGGAACCAAGATATAGAAGAACGCACCAACGTATGCGTGAAGCCATACGAGCGACAGCATGGCAATCGCTGATACGCCGAGTATTGCTCCCGATGCTGCTCGCCAACCAACCTTGGCGACTTGGCTGACCACCGCCCCGCCAACCAGAACCAGCGACACGAACGACACGATCGCGTAGGCGAGCGCGGCCGACTGCCATGACGGCATGATCGCGAAAAGTGCGACATAAAGCGCCATGTCGGGCAAGAAACTCGGGACGCGCGGCAGTTGAAATGCTGCAATCGTGTCGGGGCGGTGAAGAAGGTTTTGCGCGTAAGCTGCAGGAAGTAATGTGTCCGCATTCGCGACGAGCAAGTCGTGCGGCGTCGGGACACTGACAATGATCCCGGCGAATAAAGCCGAAAGTAGAACTACAGCAACAACCGGGTCGCAGACGTATCGAAGTAAACGGATCGGCAACATCAACGGCTTTGTAGTTGGATTTCAAGAATCCGGCAAGGCGCGGCCCCGCTACGCCGCGCGCGCCATCTCCGGCATCGTGCGCTCCAGCCGCGGCGCCTCGCCCCGGCGCGACACCAGCGTCGTGCCGCGCGGCACCTCCGTCCAGCCGGCCCGCTGCCCGTCGATCGGTTCGCTCACCAGCCGCAGTCCGCCCGCGTCCTGTCGGTAATACAGCGTCGCCGGCCGCGCGTCGCAGGCCCAGCGAAACGCCCAAAGCGTCTCGCCGTCGGTCACCGTCGCCGTGAACCGCAGCGGCGCCGCCACGCCCGCCGCCGTCATGATCGCCCGCACGTCCGCCAGCGTGCCGCAGATCGCCGCGACCGGGTCCTGCTCCAGCCCGCGCGCCATCGCCGCCAAAAAGATCGCCTCGCTGTCGGTCGTGCCGGTCCGCGCCGGATACAGCGCGTCGGGGATCAGCGCCTCCACCCGGCGCCGCACCACCGGCCACCCGCCCACCTGCCCGTTGTGCATGAACAGGAATCGGCCATGCGCGAACGGATGGCAGTTGGCCCGGCTCGTCGCCGTCCCGGTTGCCGCCCGCACATGGGCGAAGAACGTCCGGCTGCGGATCTGCGCCGCCAGGCTGCGCAGGTTCTCGTCCGACCAGGCCGGCCGCACCTCCCGGTACAGGCCGGGCGTGTCGCGCTCGCCGTACCAGCCCAGCCCGAACCCGTCGCCGTTGGTCTCGGTCTTGCCCTCCTCGGCATGCAGCGACTGATGGATCAGGCTGTGGCAAGGCGCCGTGACGAGCGTTTCGAGCAGGATCGGCTCGCCCTGATAGGCGAGGAAGCGGCACATGCGGCACCTCTCGGCCAGCACCCTCTCGCCAGGTGCGGTATGACGACAACGTTACAACCGAGGCGGCCGCAGGGACAAGCGATTGCGCGACTGCGACCCCGGCGTGGGACGACGTGCCGCAAAGTTGACACGGTTCGGCCGCGAGGCCATTAGCCGCCGCGCTGGTCAGGGCAGGGCCGCAATCCTTGCCCTGACCGGCGTGCCACACCAGGAACCATCCACCCCATGCCGGTCCACGCGTTCATTTTCCCGGGCCAGGGCAGCCAGGTCGTCGGCATGGGCCGCGATCTCGCCGCCGCTTTCGCGCCGGCCCGCGAGGTGTTCGGCGAGGTCGACGAAGTGCTGAAGCAGAAGCTCAGCAAGCTGATGTTCGAAGGCCCGGGCGAAGACCTGATGCTGACGGAGAACACCCAGCCGGCGCTGATGGCCATGTCGCTGGCCGTGCTGCGGGTGATCGAGACGGAGGGCGGCTTCAAGCTCGAGGACAAGGCCGTGCTTGTCGCCGGGCACTCGCTTGGCGAATACAGCGCGCTCGCCGCCGCCGGCGCCATGACCGTCGCCGAGACCGCCCGCCTGCTCCGCCTTCGCGGCAACGCGATGCAGCGTGCCGTCCCCTTCGGCGAAGGCGCGATGGCCGCGCTGCTAGGGGTCGAGCTGGATCAGGCCGCCGCGCTCTGCCGCGAGGCCGCGCCGTTGCTGCACGAGGACGGGACCACGGAGCAGCAAGTGGTGGAGGCGGCGAACGACAACGGCGGCGGCCAAGTCGTGATCAGCGGGCACCGCGCCGCGGTCGAGCGGGCCGTGGCGCTGGCCAAGGCGCAGGGCGTGCGCCGCGCGATGCTGCTGCCGGTCTCGGCCCCGTTCCACTGCGCGCTGATGGCGCCCGCGGCCGACGCCATGCGTGAGGCGCTCGGCGACGCGACGATCCGCCCCCCGGTCGTGCCGCTCGTTGCCAACGTCACCGCCGAGCGCGCCGTGGCGCCCGACGACATCCGGGACCTGCTGGTCCGCCAGGTCACCGGAACCGTCCGCTGGCGTGAATGCCTGCTGGCCGCGGTGGCGATGGGCGTCGACAGCTTCGTCGAGTTGGGCGCGGGCAAGGTCCTCTCCGGCCTGGTGCGGCGGGTGGTGCCGGACGCCGCGGCGACGTCGGCTGGCACGCCGGCCGAGATCGAGACAGCATTGAAGGCCCTCTGATGTTCCGGCTGGACGGCAAGGCGGCACTGGTCACCGGCGCCTCGGGCGGCATCGGCGCCGCCATTGCGCGCGCGCTCCACGCCCAGGGCGCCACGGTCGTGCTCAGCGGCACCCGCCTTGCCCCGCTCGAGGCGCTCGCGGCCGAGCTGGATGGCCGTTCGCATGTCTGCCCCGCCGACCTGCGTGACCCGGCCGCCGCGGACGCCCTGATCGCCGCGGCCGAGCAGGCCGCAGGCCCACTCCATATCCTGGTCAACAATGCCGGCATGACGAAGGACGGCCTCGCGCTGCGCATGAAGGACGACGACTGGGCGACCGTGCTCGACGTGGATCTCTCGGCGCCGTTCCGCCTGGCGCGCGCGGCCCTGCGCGGCATGCTGCGCCGCAGGGCCGGCCGCATCGTCGGTATCGGCAGCGTCGTCGGCACCACCGGCAATGGCGGGCAGGCGAACTATGCCGCCGCGAAGGCCGGCCTGGTGGGCATGACCAAGTCGCTCGCCCAGGAGGTCGGCAGCCGCGGGATAACCGTCAACGTGGTCGCCCCCGGCTTCGTCGAGACGGCGATGACGGAGGGACTGCCGGCCGAGCAGAAGGCCCGCCTGATCGGCGCCATCCCGCTCGGCCGCATGGGCCAGCCGGCCGACATCGCGGCGGCCGTGGTCTGGCTCGCGTCCGACGAGGCCGCTTGGGTCACGGGCACCACGGTCCACGTCAACGGCGGGATGGCGATGGTATGAGCGTTTGGCTCAGAATTTGCCAAGCGCGTCGGATGACCGCCGGCATCGCGTTCTCCCGCCGCGCCTTGGCGGCCCGCGCTTAACCATGGTATGCGCCGCGCTTCTGGACGGGGCCGGCAGTCGCCCCCGGCAGGGCGGCACGGATTAGCCAGGAACATCGAGGAACATCATGAGCGAGATCGGCGACAAAGTTAAGAAGATCGTGGTGGAACACCTCGGCGTTGAAGAGAGCAAGGTCACGCCCGAGGCCTCGTTCATCGACGACCTGGGCGCCGACAGCCTCGACACGGTGGAGCTGGTCATGGCCTTCGAGGAGGCGTTCGGCGTCGAGATCCCGGAAGACGCCGCCGAGAAGATCAGCACCGTCAAGGACGCGATCGACTTCATCGAGAAGCAGAAGGCCGAATAGGGTCTGACCCTTGAAGAGGCTGGGGGCATGATGTTCGACGGGCGTGGGCCGCGCCGGGTCGTCATCACGGGGATGGGCATCGCCTGTCCCCTTGGCGTTGGCGTGGAGCATGTCTGGAGTCGCCTGGTCAACGCCGAGAGCGGGATCACCGCGATCCAGCGCTTCGACACCGCCGAGTTGACGGCCAAGATCGCCGGCATGGTGCCGCAGGGCACCCGGGCCGAGGGCGGACTCGACCTGGCCGAATGGGTGCCGATCAAGGACCAGAAGAAGATGGACCGCTTCATCCATCTGGCGATGGTCGCAGCGACCGAGGCGGTCGAGGATAGCGGCTGGGTCCCGCCCGACGAGGACGCGCGTTGCGAGACGGGCGTCATGATCGGCTCCGGCATCGGCGGCCTCGGCACCATCTACGAGGCGTCCGTCCTGGTCTCCCAGGGAAAGGCCCGGCGCCTGTCGCCGTTCTTCATCCCCTCGGCGCTGATCAACCTCGCCTCGGGCTGGGTGTCGATCAAGTATGGCTTCAAGGGACCGAACCACTCCGCCGTCACCGCCTGCGCCACCGGCGTGCACGCCATCGGCGATGCCGCCCGGTTGATCATGCTAGGCGACGCCGAGGTCATGGTCGCCGGTGGGGCGGAGGGCGCGGTGAACCCCGTCGGCATCGCCGGCTTCTGCGCCAGCCGCGCCTTGTCCACCGCCTTCAACGACCGCCCGCCCGAGGCATCGCGCCCCTGGGACCGGGACCGGGACGGCTTCGTCATGGGCGAGGGCGCCGGCGTCGTCGTGCTCGAAGAGATCGAGCATGCAAAGGCCCGCGGGGCCAAGATCTATGGCGAGGTCGCCGGCTACGGCATGTCCGGCGACGCCCATCACATCACCGCCCCGGCCGAGGGCCATGACGGCGCCTTCCGCGCCATGCGCGCCGCCTTCCGCAACGGGGGCCTGCAGCCGGCCGACGTCCAATACATCAACGCCCACGGCACCAGCACGCCGCTGGGCGACGACCTGGAACTGGAAGCGGTCGAGCGCTTCTTCGGCGACGACGCCAAGACGGTTGCCATGTCGTCCACCAAGTCGGCCACTGGCCACCTGCTCGGCGCTGCCGGCGCCATCGAGGCGCTGTTCTCGCTGCTGGCGATCCGCGACGGCGTCGTGCCGCCCACCCTCAACCTCGTCAACCCGAGCCGCGACAGCATGATCGACCGCGTGCCCTTGCAGGCGCAGGAGCGCCGGGTCGACATCGCGCTGTCCAATAGCTTCGGCTTCGGTGGCACCAATGCGAGCATCCTGTTCCGGCGCGCTGCCTGACCTGTGCCGGCGCGACCCGGCCCGGGTCCGCGCCGCGTCCGGCTGAGCGGCCGTGCTGATCCGGATCGTCGGCGTCCTGGTCGCCACGGTGCTGATCGTGGCGGGCGCCGGCTGGCTGACGCTGCACCTGTATGACGCGCCCGGGCCGCTGCACGCTTCGAAGGCCATCGTCGTGCCGCGCGGCAGCATCGAGCAGATCGCCGGACTGATGCGGCAGGAGGGCGTGGTCGGCAACCCGACAGCCCTGACCCTCGCCGCTCTCGTCACCCGCCGCGATGGCCCCTTGCGCAGCGCGGAACTGGCATTTCCCGCACATTCGAGCCTGCACGACGTGCTGGCGATCCTGCGTTTCGGCAAGCCCGTCCAGCACCGGCTGACGATCGCCGAGGGCGTCACCGCCGCCCAGGTCGCGGAGCTGCTCGCCGCCGCGCCCGCCATGCAGGGTGACCCGCCCGTACCGGAGGAAGGCAGCCTGCTTCCCGAAACCTACCTCTATGAGCTGAACGCCAGCCGCGCCGCGATCGCCGAGCGCGCCAAGAAGGCGATGGACCGCGCGCTCGCGGCCGCCTGGGACAGCCGCACCCTCGCCAGCGCGCCGCTCGCGTCCCCGCAGGATGCCCTGATCCTGGCCAGCATCGTCGAGCGCGAGACGAGCCACGCCGACGAGCGGCCCCGCGTCGCCGCCGTGTTCCTCAACCGCCTGCGCCGCGGCATGAAGCTGCAGTCCGACCCGACCGTCATCTACGGCGCTAGCGGCGGTGCCGGGGTGCTGGACCACGGCCTGACCCGGGCCGAGCTGGACCGCGACGACCCCTACAATACCTACCGCATCGCCGGCCTGCCGCCCGGCCCGATCGGCATGCCCGGCCTCGCCTCGCTCAAGGCCGTCACCCAGCCGTGGCCGACGGACGAGCTGTTTTTCGTCGCCGACGGCGAGGGCGGCCACGTCTTCGCCAGGACCGAGGCCGAGCACCTCCGCAACGTCGCCCACTGGCGCGACGTCGAGCGCCAGCGGCTGCAACTGCAGACCCACCCCGTGCAGAACTGAGGCCCCATGTCCGGCGTCCCGACTCCCCTCGCATCGATGACCGGGTTCGCGCGGACGGAAGGGAGCGCGGCCGGCCTCGCCTGGGCGTGGGAGCTGCGCAGCGTGAACGGCCGCGGCCTGGACCTGAAGATCCGGCTCCCCCCGGGATTCGACGCGCTGGAGCCGGCGCTGCGCGACCAGGCCGGGCAAGTGTTGCGCCGCGGCAACGTGGGCGCCGCCCTCACGATCAAGCGCGAGGAGCGGCAGCGCCTGGTGATCGACCCGGCCGTGCTCGACGAGTTGCTGCACCTCGCGCTGGCGGTCGCCGCCCGCATCCCCGGTGCGTCCCCGCCCCGGGCCGAAGCGTTGCTCGCCATGCCCGGGGTGCTGCGCCCGCCGACCGCGACCGAGGAGGGCGTGAGCGAGACGGCGCTGTCGGCGGCGCGGGCCGGCTTCGCCGAGGCGCTCGCCGGCCTCGCCTCGGCCCGGCAGGAGGAGGGGGCCCGGCTCGCCAACCTGCTCGTGGCGCAGTTGGACAGCATCGCCGCACTGCACCAGCAGGCGGAGCGTGAAGCCGCCGACCAGCCGCGCCGGCAGCGCGACCGCATGCTCGACAGCCTCCGCGCCCTGCTGCACGACCAGCCCGGCCTCGATGCACAGCGGGTTGCCCAGGAGGTCGCCGTGCTCGCGACCCGCGCCGACGTCAGGGAGGAGCTGGACCGGCTCGCCGCCCATATCGACGCCGCCCGGCAGCTCCTGGCCGAAGGGGCCGGCGTGGGCCGCCGCTTCGACTTCCTGGTGCAGGAGTTCGTACGCGAAACCAACACGCTGTGCAGCAAGTCCGCCTCCGTCCCGCTCACCGCAACCGGGCTGAAGCTGAAGGCCGTCATCGAGCAGATGCGCGAGCAGGTGCAGAATGTCGAATGAAACGCTGCTCGTTCCGGCACGCCGCGGCGTCTGCCTCGTTCTCTCGGCGCCATCGGGCGCCGGAAAAAGCAGCATCCTGCGGGCGCTCCTCGCCGACGAGCCGGAGCTGAGCCTGTCCGTCAGCGCCACCACGCGCGCGCCCCGCCCCGGCGAGCAGGACGGCGTCCACTACCATTTCACCGACCAGCCCGGCTTCGACCGCATTGTCGCCGGCGGCGCCATGCTGGAATGGGCGACCGTGTTCGGCCGCTCCTACGGCACCCCTCGCGCCCCGGTCGAGGCCGCCCTGGCCGCCGGCCGAGACGTCGCCTTCGACATCGACTGGCAAGGCCACCGCCTCATCCGCGCCGCTCTGCCCCAAGACACCGTCAGCGTGTTCATCCTCCCCCCTTCCCTGCAGGCGCTTCAAGCCCGCCTCCGCGAACGTAAGGGCGACTCCGAAGCCGAAATCGCCCGCCGCATGGAAGCCGCCCGCGACGAGATCGCCCACTGGCACGAATTCGACCACGTCGTCGTCAACGCCACCTTCCCCCACGCCGTCGCCCAAGTCCGCAGCGTCCTCTGGTCCGCCCGCTCCGCCCGCCCCCGCCTGACCGGCCTACAAACCGCGGTGCAGCAACTGCTCGCATCCTGACCGGACACCTCTCTGCACAGCCGCCTCCTTTCCCGCTTGCGGAAAAAGTAGGGTGAACGTCGGCAACGCCTGACCCACCCCCAAACACGAATTGACCACGCCGGGAGCGGTTTGCTTCGCGGGTGACGCTACCCACCCGTCCGCATGATGCTATGGGGGACATGGGAGGCAACGAAACGAAGATGAGCTACGCGTTCCACTTCGAGGACATCTGGGCCGCTCGCGACGAGCTGCTCCAGGGCACGGTGCTCACCATCGAGCTGTCCGCCATCTCGATGGTACTCAGCCTCGTCGTCGCCGTCTTCGGCGCGCTCGGCCGCACCGGCGGGCCGCGCTGGCTCCAGGCCGTCATCGCCGGCTATGTCGAGGTCATCCGCAACACGCCCTTCCTGGTTCAGGTCTTCTTCCTGTTCTTCGGCCTGCCCGCCCTTCATATCCGGCTCGACACAGACATCTGCGCCGTCCTCGCCATGGTGCTCAACGGCAGCGCCTACACGATCGAGATCATCCGCGCCGGGCTCGAGAGCATCGGCCATGGCCAAAGCGAGGCGTCGCGTGCGCTGGGCCTGCATCGGTTGCAGACCTTCCGCCTGGTGGTGCTGCCCCAGGCGCTGCGCGCCGTCGTGCCGCCGCTCGGCAGCCAGTTCATCCTGCTGATGCTCAACAGCTCCATCCTGTCGTTCATCTCCGCCGACGAGCTGACCGCCGCGACGCAGGACATCTCGTCGCGCACCTTCCGCAGCTTCGAGGCCTACATCGCCGCGATGGTCATCTACTTCGCCCTATCGATGCTGTTCAGCGGCGCCTTCGCCGCCATCGAGCGGTTCGCCTTTGCCCGGGTGCCGGCCCGATGAGGCCGCTCACGTGAGACCGCTCACCTGGGGCGACCTCGAGTTCCTGCCGCTCGCGGCGCGCTGGACCGTCCTGCTTTCCGCCCTGGCCTTCGCCGGCGGCGGCCTCGTCGGCGGCGCCATCGCGCTCATGCGCGTGTCGGACCGCCGGTGGCTGCGCTGGTTCGCGATCGGCTACATCCGGCTGTTCCAGGGCACGCCGCTGCTGCTGCAGCTCTTCCTCGTGTTCTTCGGCAGCGACATGCTCGGCGTCGCCCTCGATCCGCTGATCAGTGCCGCGATCGGCCTCAGCCTCAATGCCGGCGCCTTCCTCGGCGAGATCTGGCGCGGTTCGCTCCAGGCCGTGCCGGCCGGCCAGAGCGAGGCCGCACGGGCGCTCGGCCTGCATTACGGCCCGCGCATGCTGCGCGTCGTGGTGCCGCAAGCCCTTCGCGTGGCCACGGCGCCCACGGTCGGGTTCCTGGTGAACCTGGTGAAAAGCACCTCGCTCACCGCCGTCGTGGGGTTTGTCGAGCTGACCCGGGCCGGGCAACTGCTCAACAACGCCACCTTTCGGCCATTCCCCATCTTCGGGGCTGTCGCGGCGATCTATTTCTTGCTTTGCTTCCCGCTGACGGTGCTCAGCCGCCGGCTCGAACGCCGGTTGGGCGCCGCCTACAAACGATGACCTCGGGGGGTTGCGATCGAATGACCATCATGCGGACGCTACGATATCTGGCGCTGGCTCTGATCGCTCTGGCGCTGGGCGTGGTGCTCGCCGGCCGCGTGCACGCGCAGACCGTCGACGAGATCACCAAGCGCGGCACGATCAACATCGGCGTGCTGATCGACTTGCCGCCCTTCGGCTTGCTGAACGACAAGCAGCAGCCCGACGGATACGACGTCGAGGTCGCCACCCTGCTGGGCAAGTACATGGGCGTGAAGGTCAACCTGGTGCAGGTGACCGCGTCGAACCGCCTGCCGTTCCTTGTCACCGGCAAGGTCGACCTCATCGTCGCGACCTTCGGCATCACGCCCGAGCGCGCCAAGCAGGTGCTGTTCAGCATCCCCTACAGCGCGATCGAGAACACCGTCTATGGCCCAAAGGGCAAGGCGATCGCCAAGATCGACGACCTCAAGGGCCTGCGCGTCGGCGTCCCCCGCGGGGCCGTCCAGGACGTCATCCTCAGCGCCGCCCTCGGCACCAGCGCCCGCATGTTCCGCTTCGATGACACGCCCAGCGTCTATCAGGCGCTGCTGACGGGCCAGATCGACGCCATGGCCGAGACCGGCATCACCTTCGACGCCGTCATGAAGGCCAACCCGGACGCCCCGATCGAGAAGAAGTTCGTCCTGCTGCAGCAGCCCAACGGCATCACCATGCGCGCCGACCAGTTCAACCTGCTCCGCTGGGTCAATACCTTCGTCTACTTCACCAAGAACAACGGCGAACTCTCGGCGCTGTGGGAGAAGTGGTTCCACGCCCCGCTGCCGAACCTGCCGGTTTTCTAGAACACGATGTGTCCGTTGAACGCCGACACGATCAGCACCGACACGAGGCAGATGATCACCCCGATCGACAACGCCCAGCGCAACAGCATGTAGCCGCGCGGCACCAGGTTGCGCTGCGACGCGCGGGCCTCGACGATCGTCAGCCCGACGAACCCGGCGGCCTCGATCGCCAGCCCCGCCAGCGGCAGGCCGATGAACGTGACCAGCAGCCCACCCCACCCGACCAGCGACGGCACCACGCCCAGCCCGAACCGCGCCCGCTGCGCATACACCGTCTGCCCGCTGCCGGCCTGAAGCCCGATCCCCCAATGCACGCCGCCCAGGAACGCCAGGATCACGGCCGCATAGGCCTGCAGGCCGAGCATCGACAGCCGCCGCCACTCGTCGTCCTGGCTCACCGCCCCCAGGCTGGCGCCCACGAACGGGATCAGCCCGGCAAGGCCGAGGATGATGGCGAGCAAGGGCACGGACCGCATGGCTCCTGGTTAGAACAACTTGCCGCTCGAGGAAACGCCCGGCCGCGGTGCCATTCGCGCCGCAGCCGTTGTATGAACCCGGCATGGGCCTCGGCTTCGAACTCTTCACCGTCCTCCTGCTGGTCGTCCTCAACGGCGTGTTCGCACTGAGCGAACTGGCGCTGGTTTCGGTCCGCCGCGCCCGGCTGATGGTGCTGGAGCGGCAGGGCGTGAAGGGCGCCGCCACTGCCCGGATCCTGTCGGAGGACCCGCAGCGCTTTCTGCCGGCGGTGCAGATCGGCATCACCCTCGTCAGCGTGCTCGCCGGGGTGTTCGGCGGCGCCAGGATCAGCGGCCGGCTGAGCGCCTGGTTCGCGACTTTCCCCGCGCTGGCGCCCTTCGCCGGCTCCCTGGGCCTAGCGATCGTCGTGGTGCTGACCAGCTACCTGACCCTCGTCGTCGGCGAACTGGTCCCAAAGCAACTCGCGCTCCGTGAGCCCGAACGGGTGTCGGCTGCGATCGCCGGTCCGCTCTCCTGGCTTGCCTGGGTCGGCGCGCCGATCGTCTGGGTGCTCGGCAAGTCCTCGAGCCTCGTGCTCCGGCTGTTCGGCGCCCACGTCGACGAGCGCCCCGGCGTGACCGAGGAGGAGCTGCGCGCCGTGCTGGCCGAAGGCGCCCAGGAGGGTGTGCTCGAGACCGAGGAGCGCGATATGATCGAGCGCCTGCTCCGCCTGGCCGACAAGCCGGTGCGCGCGATCATGACGCCGCGCAACGAATTGGCCTGGATCGACCGCACCGACCCGAAGGCCGACATCGTCGCCACCCTGCGCGCGGCCCCGCACAGCCGCTTCGTCGTCTGCGAGGGCGCCATCGACAACGTCGTCGGCATCGTGCAGGCAAAGCTCCTGCTCGACCGGCTGCTGGCCGGCGGCGACCTGTCGATCTCCGCCGTGCTGCAGAAGCCGATGGTGATCCCGGACACCGCAACCGCGCTGGACGCCTTGGAACGCCTCAAGGGCGACACGGTCGGCCTCACGCTCGTGATGGACGAGTATGGCAGCTTCGAGGGCGTCGTCACCGCGGCCGACGTGCTGGAGGCGATCGTGGGCGAGGCGCGAGGCCCGAAGCCCGACCCCTCGGCCCCGGACGCGACCGCCGGGCCGCTGCTGCTGGACGGCGCCATGCCGGTCGACGAGATCAAGGCCCGGCTCGAACTGCCGGACCTGCCCTCCGAAGGCAGCTATCACACGTTGGGTGGGCTGCTGCTCGCGCTGCTGCGGCGCGTGCCCAAGGCGGGCGACCGGATCGTCTTCGCCGGCTGGCGCTTCGAGGTGGTCGAGATGGACGGGCGCCGCGTCTCCCGTGTCCGCGCCATGCCGGAGCCCGCCGCGGCCGACGGTTGACCGTCGCGGCTCTTCACGATTGTGCGGGTGCGAACCGACCTGTTGCAGCGGCGGCAGCGGTGGGCGCAGCCTGCCTGTTTGGCCCCGTCAGAAGGGCGACACCACGGAAGGGGAGAACCGTCATGACGATCGCCGCCATCCTGAAGGACAAGGGTAACGACGTTGCACGCGTGCCGCCCACAGCAACGATCGCCGAGGTCGCGGCCCGGCTCGGCGAGAAGCGTATCGGCGCCATCCTGGTGATGGACATGGCCGACCAGGTCCTGGGCATCCTCAGCGAGCGCGACATCGTCCGCGCCCTGCCAAAGCATGGCGCGGCCACGATGACCATGACCGCCGCCCAGCTCATGACCCAGGCGCTGCACACGACAACCCCACAAACCAGCTGCCTGGCAGCGCTGGAGCAGATGACCAACCGCCGCGTGCGCCACCTGCCGGTGCTGGACGGCGGGCACCTGGTCGGCATCGTCAGCATCGGCGACGTCGTCAAACGCCGCCTCGACCAGCTCGCGCACGAAGCCGACAGCCTGAAGGCCTACGTCGCCGGGGGGTGAGGCGCTCGACGCGATCTGGACCACGGCGCCGCCGCGTTCGCTTTCTCGATAGGGCTGGTCAAATCCGTCCAACGGCTTAGCCTCTCCGGCATGCAGAACACCGACCGGATCTGGCAGCTCGTCGACACCCACCAGGACGACCTCGTCGCCCTCAGCGATCGCGTCTGGGGCATGCCCGAGCTGAACTTCCACGAACGCCGCTCCGCCGCCGAACACGCCGCCATGCTCCGCGACAAGGGCTTTCGTGTCAGCGAAGGCCTCTCCGGCATCCCCACCGCCCTGATGGGCGAGGCAGGGCAGGGCGGCCCGGTCATCGCGATCCTGGGCGAGTACGACGCCTTGCCCGGCCTGAGTAACGAGGCCGGCATCGCCGAGCACCGGCCGCTTCCGGGCGACGGCGCCGGGCACGGCTGCGGCCACAACCTGCTCGGCGCCGGCGCCATGCTCGCCGCCGTCGCCGTGAAGGACTGGCTGGCCGAGCAGGGCATCGAGGGCCGCGTCCGCTATTACGGCTGCCCGGCCGAGGAAGGCGGCGCCGCAAAGACGTTCATGGTCCGCGACGGCGTGTTCGACGACGTCGACGTCGCCATCTCCTGGCACCCGGCCCCGTTCGCCGCGGTCAACGAGGCCTATTCGCTTGCCGTCCTGCAGGTCGACTACACGTTCACCGGCCGCGCCAGCCACGCCGCCGCCAGCCCGGAGCTGGGCCGCAGCGCGCTCGACGCCGTCGAGCTCATGAACGTGGGCGTCAACTACCTGCGCGAACACACGCCCGACGACGCGCGCATTCACTACGCGACGCTCGACGCTGGCGGCATCGCCCCCAACGTCGTCCAGTCCACGGCCAAGTCCCGCTACATCATCCGCGCCGCCGAGTTAGCCGACCTCAAGGGCCTTGCCGCCCGGGTCGATGACGTCGCCCGCGGCGCCGCGCTGATGACGCAGACGCGGGTCGACATCCAGGTCCTGTCGGGCATGAGCAACCTACTCGGCAACGCCCCGCTCGAACGAGCCCTATTCGACGGCTTGCAGCGCCTCGGCCCGCCGCCCTTCGATGCCGAGGACCGCGCCTTTGCCGAGGCCATCCGCGCGACCGTGCGGCCGGACGACATCGCCAGCGCCTTCCGCCGCGTGGGGCTGCCGCTCGGCGACGCGCCGCTGGCCGACGGGATTGTGCCGCTGGAGGCGCGCGGCGCCCGCACCGTGGGCAGCACGGACGTGGGCGACGTGAGTTGGGCGGTGCCGACCGTTCAGATGCGGGGTGCGACTTACGCCATCGGCACGCCGGGCCACTCCTGGCAGCTGACGGCCCAGGGCAAGAGCCCGCTCGCGCACAAGGGCATGGTCCATGCGGCCAAGGCGATGGCCGGCACCGCCGTCGACGTCCTGCAAAGCCCGGTGCTGCTGGCGGCTGCGAAAGCCGAGCACCAGGCCCGTCTCGCGGCAACGCCCTTCGTCTCGCCCCTCCCCGACGGTCTGACGCCGCCCTTCGACATGGCCGGGTAACGCTTCTGCTCTGAGTTCAGTCGCCGATGGCGAAACGCATCGCCCCGGGCAGCATGATCCCAAGCAGGGAGAGCGCCAGGATCAGCAAGGCTCCACTCAAACGCAGCAGCCACCGTGCGCCAGGGCGGGACCGGGCCGCCCAGGATAGGGCGATGCCCATGCACAACAGCAAGGCAATCAGGCCAGTCATCAGCGCCACGCCTCAGGACCGTGCCCAAGGACGGCGCGCGATACCGCACCGGATGCCGGCCGGCCCCGTCCTACGGCGCTGAACGATCGCATGGCGAAATGGCATGCACGCTGTTCCGGTTCGATTCAATCGCATCAAGATCAACCTGCCGTGTATCGCGCAAGAATATCGGTGATGACTTAACAAGCCCTTAGCAACCGATCCGAACTTCACGGCACAGTTGCAGCGCGGACCTTCATCACGCCCGGCCCGGCCATCGCGGTGGCAAGCCGCATGCGTCACCGTCCAGCCGGGATCGTGCCCTGATCCTGCCGCGATCCGCGCGTAGGTCACTGCATCGACACTGCTTTCCCAAAGGTTGGCGCCATGCGGTTTTTCAAGATCTACGGCCGGGTGCTCGGCTCGCTCGGCAACGACAAACGGCTCGCCATCACGCTCGGCGTCGCGAACGTCATCGTCGCCGGCCTGCAATTCCTCGACCCGGTGCTGTTCGGCCGTGTGATCGGCTTGCTCTCGCAATCCGACCGCCTCGCTTCGGACGATCTTTGGACGCAGGCCGCCCAGTTGCTCGGCGTCTGGTTCGCCGTCGGCGCCGCCGCGATCGCTGCCAATATCGGGACTGCGCTCCACGCCGAGCGGATGGCCCACCGTAACCGCCTCAGCATGATGAGCCGATACTTCAGCCACGTCCTCTCGCTGCCGCTGTCCTTCCACGGCGACATCCACTCCGGCCGTTTGATGAAGGTCATGCTTGGCGGTGCCGACAGCCTGTTCGGGCTGTGGCTGGTGTTCTTCCGCGACCAGCTCTCGACCTACGTTGCCGTCGGCGTCCTGTTGCCGATCACGTTCTTCATGAACTGGCGCCTTGCCTCGACCCTCGTGGTGCTCGTCGTGCTGTTCGTCGTCCTCACCGTCCTGGTCGTCCGCAAGACGGAGGCCGGGCAGCGCAGGGTCGAGTACTTCCAGAATAACCTGGCCGGCACCGCACAGGACACGCTCGCCAACGTGATGGTGGTGCAATCCTTCACCCGGCTTTCGGCCGAGCGGCGGATGTTCGGCCAGATCATCGACGACGTCATGCGCAACCAATTTCCCGTCCTGAACTGGTGGGCGGTCGTCAACGTGCTCACCCGCGGCGCGAGCACGCTCGCCGTCATCTCCATCGTCGTGATCGGCACCCTCCTGCACATCCAGGGTCAGGCGAGCGTCGGCGAGATCGTCAGCTTCATGGGTTTCGCCACCCTGCTGATCGGCCGCCTGGAAAGCGGAATCCAGTTCGCGTCCAAGGTGTTCTTCCAGCTTCCGGTGCTCGAGGATTTCTTCGCCGTGCTGGACGCCAAGAGCTCGGTGCCCGAGGTCGCCCATGCCAAGGACCTCGCCGCGTCCGCCGGCGAGGTCACGTTCGAGGAGGTGAGCTTCGCCTATCCCGGTGGCCCCAATATCCTGTCCGACGTCTCGTTCACGGCCCGGCCCGGCATGTCGATCGCCCTCGTCGGCCAGACCGGCGCCGGCAAGAGCACCGCGATGAACCTGCTGCAACGCCTGTGGGACCCGAGCGGCGGCCGCATCCTGATCGACGGCGAAGACCTGCGTGACGTGAGCCTCGAAAGCCTGCGCCGCTCGATCGGCGTCGTCTTCCAGGAGAGTATGCTGTTCAACCGGTCGATCCGCGAGAACCTGCGCATCGGCCGCCCGAACGCCAGCGACGAGGAGCTCGAGCACGCCTGCCGCCTGGCCGACGCGCACGAGTTCATCGTCCGCCAGCCCGGCGGCTACGACACCGTCGTCGGCGAGCGCGGCTCGACCCTGTCCGGTGGCCAGCGCCAGCGGCTTGCCATCGCCCGCGCCCTGCTGAAGGACCCGCCGATCCTCATCCTGGACGAGGCCACCTCCGCCCTCGACGCGGCGACCGAGGCCCGGGTGTCGCGCGCGATGCAGACGCTGATGAAGGGACGGACGACGTTCATCATCGCCCACCGCCTCAGCACCGTGCGCGACGCAGACGTCATCCTGGTGTTCGACAACGGCCGCGTGGTGGAGCACGGCAGCTTCGACGAACTGATCCGCATGCGCGGCCGCTTTGCCGCCCTGGTCGAAACCCAGCTCTCGCCGCAACTCGCCCCGGCGGAGTGACAGCCTGATGGCGGTGGGCCTCGGCCCACCGCTTGATCATTCCGCGGCCACGCCGGGCGCCACGCCCTGCACCACGATCCGCTCCCGACGGCCTCGCGCCAGCCGTTCCAGCGCCAGGTAGACCACGGGTGTCGTGTACAGCGTCAGCAGCTGTGACACGATCAGCCCGCCCACGATCGCCACCCCCAGCGGCCGCCGGAACTCCGACCCGACACCGCTCGCGACAGCCAGCGGCACCGCGCCCAGCAAGGCCGCCAAGGTCGTCATGATGATCGGCCGGAACCGCTCGATGCACGCCTCCAGGATCGCCGGCTCGGGCGCCAGCCCGCGCTCCCGCTCCGCCTCCAGCGCGAAGTCGACCAGCATGATCGCGTTCTTCTTCACGATCCCCATCAGCAGCACGATGCCGATGATCGCCAGCACGCTCAGCTCCGACCCGGTGGCCAGCACCGCCAGGATCGCTCCCATCCCCGCCGACGGCAGCGTCGACAGGATCGTCAGCGGGTGCAGCCAGCTTTCGTAGAGCACGCCCAGGACGATGTAGATCGTCACGATCGCCGCGCCGATCAGCATCGGCTGGGTGGAGAGCGACTTCTGCAGGAACTGCGCGTTGCCCGCGAACTCGGTCCTCACCCCCTCCGGCATCCGCAGTTCCAGCGCCTTCTGCTGCACCAACGCGATCGCGTCGCCCTGCGACGTGCCGGGCTTGAGGTTGAAGCTGATGCTCGACGCCGGGAACTGCCCCTGATGGCGCACGGCGAGCGGCGCGGTGTCGAGCGTCATGGTCGTCACGGCCGAGATCGGCACCTGGGTCGAACCGCGCCCTGGCACGTAGATGTGGTCCAGCTTGGACGGGTCCGTCTGCAGCCCGGGCAGGGTCTCCAGCACGACCCGGTACTGGTTCCGCTGTGTGTAGATGATCGACATCTGCCGCTGGCTGAACGCGTTGTTCAGAGCCGTGTCCACCGCGTTGACGCTGACGCCGAGGCGGGCGGCCTGGTCGCGGTCGATCCGCACGTCGGCCTGGGGAGCGGGCCGGTCCTGGTCGCTGTTCACGTCCTCGATCCCGGCGACACCCTGCAGCGCCGCCTCGAGCTTGATGGTCCACTCCCGCAGCTCCGCCAGGTCCTGGTCCAGCAGCACGAACTGGAACTGCGCGCCGCCCGACCGGCCACCGCCGCGCAGGTCCTGCGCCGAGTACATGAACGTCTGGATCCCCGCCATCTGGGTCAGCGCCGGGCGCAGCCGGGCGATCACCTCCTCGCTGCCGATGCGCCGCTCGGCCATGGGCTTCAGCGCCACCGTCAGTTGCCCGCGATTGGCCGTGCTGAACCCTGACGTGACGCCGACCGTGCTGCCCACGCTCGCCACCGCCGGGTCGGCCAGCAGCACGTCGACCACGCGCTTCTGCCGCTCCACCATGCCCGCGAAGCTCACGTCCGGCGCCGCCAGCGTGCTCCCTTGCAGCAGCCCGGTGTCCTGGATCGGCAGGAAGCCCTTGGGCACCACCCGGTACAGCTCGACCGTGCCCGCCACCAGCCCGAGCGTCACCAGCAGCATCAGCCGCCGGTGCCGCAGCGCCCAGCCCAGCGTGCGCCCATAGAAGGCCTGGGTCGCCGCGAACCCCCGCTCGACCCGGCCGTCGATCCAGCCCCACACGCCCGAGGGCGCCCGCCCGGCGCCGAACACGCCGCACATCATCGGCGTCAGCGTGAGCGAGACGACCGCCGACGTCGCGATCGCCACCGTCAGCACCATCGCGAACTCGTGGAACAGCTTGCCGAGAATGCCGCCCATGAACAGGATCGGGATGAACACGGCGACCAGGCTGATGCTGATCGAGATCACCGTGAAGCCGATCTGCCGCGCCCCGGCCAGCGCCGCCTGCAGCCGCGTGATCCCAAGTGCCTGGCCCATCTCCTGGTGCCGGTGCACGTTCTCGATCATGACGATCGCGTCGTCGACGACGAAGCCGACCGAGATCGTCAGCGCCATCAGGCTGAAGTTGTTCAGGCTGAAGCCCAGCAGGTACATCGCCGCCAGCGTCCCCGACAGGCTCAGCGGCACCGTCACCGCCGCCGCCAGGGTCGGCACGAGGCGCCGCATGAACAGCGCCACCACCATCAGCACCAGCGTAATGCTGATCCCGAGCGTCACCTCCACGTCGTTCACGCTGGCCCGGATCGTCGCGGTGCGATCGCTGATCGTGCTCACGTGGATGTCCGGCGGCAGCCAGCTGAGCAGCTGCGGCAGCACCGCGCGGATCCGGTCGACGGTGTCGATCACGTTGGCGCCGGCCGTCTTGGTAATCGTCAGCAGGATCGCCGGATGCTTGCCCTCCCACGCGGCCAGGCGGGAGTTGGCGACCCCGTTGATCACCTCCGCCACGTCGCCCAGCCGGACGATGGCGCCGTTGCTCGACTTCAGCACCAGCGATGCGTAGTCGGACGCCTGGGTGATCTGGCCGTTCAGCTCCAGCGTCTCGGCCCGCTCCGGCCCGGAGAAGCCGCCGATCGGGCCGTTCACGTTGCCGTTGCGGATGGTGTTGAACACGTCCTGCGTGCTCAGCCCCGCCGCCCGCAGCGCGGCCGGGTTCACGCGCACGCGCACCGCCGGCTTCTCGGCCCCGTTCACCGTCACCTGGCTGACGCCGTCCACCTGGCTCAGGCGCTGCCCGAGGATCGTGTCGGCCGCGTCATAGACCTGGCTGGTGCTCAGCGTGTCGCTCGTCAACGACAGCGTCAGAATGGGCGCCTCGGCCGGATTGAACTTGCGATAGTACGGCCGGGTCGGCAGGTCGCTCGGCAGGTCGATGTAGGCCGCGTTGATGGCGGCCTGCACGTCGTCCGCCGCCCCCTCGATCGGCCGGTCGATGTCGAACTGGATCACGATCGACGTGCTGCCGATGCTGCTGGTGCTGGTGATCTCGGTGACGCCGGGGATCTCGCCCAGCCGCCGCTCCAGCGGCGCCGCGATGCTCGCCGCCATCGTCTCCGGGTCCGCCCCCGGCCGCGCCGCGAACACCACGATCGTCGGGATGTCCACGCTCGGCAACGGCGCCACCGGCAAGAACCGCACCGCCACGACGCCCGACAGCATCAATCCCAACGCGAGCAGGAACGTGGCGACGGGCCGGCGGATGAAGGGAGCGGAGATGTTCATTCGACTATCGACATCACCAAAGGCACGTCATGGCCGGCTCGACCCGGCCACCCACGCCGGGGATGACCGATCGGTGAAGTTGTACTTCGCGCTGCTCGGATGCGTTCGCGTGACCGGCGGCGTGCGAGGCCTGTTTGGCGGCAACGGCGTGGGTGGCCGGGTCAAGCCCGGCCATGACGTACTTGTTGTTGACCCCGGTGCGGTCGATGAACGAAGCGGAGATGTTCGCCAAAGGTACGTCATGGCCGGGCTCGACCCGGCCACCCACGCCGGGGATCGCTTGGAGGCCATGGGGATGAAGAGAGCGTGGGTCTACCTCATGACCAACCGGCCAAATGGCACGCTCTACGTCGGCGTCACGACAGATCTGGTATGCCGTGCCGGACAACATCGGAAGGCCATCGTCCCTGGGTTCACGACGACCTACGGCTTGACCCGGCTCGTCTGGTTTGAGGAGCATGGGGCGGTGACCACGGCGATCCAGCGGGAGCGAACGATGAAGCACTGGCGGCGGAGTTGGAAGGTCCAACTCATCCTCGGGTGCAACCCGGGGTGGGTGGATCTGTATCCGACACTGCTCGGGTGAGTTCGCGTGATCGTGGGTGGCCGGCTCAAACCCGGCCATGACGCACCCCGCCGTCACTCTGCCGCCACCGGGCGTACCCGCGTGAACCGCAGCCGGGTGCGTTCGAAGAACAGGTAGATGACCGGCGTCGTGTATAGCGTGAGCACCTGGCTCAATAGCAGGCCGCCGACGATGGTCAGGCCCAGCGGGTAGCGCAGTTCCGAGCCGGTGCCGTGCTCCAGCATCAGCGGCAGGGCGCCCAGAAGCGCGGCCGCCGTGGTCATCATGATCGGCCGGTAGCGCAGGGCGCAGGCCTCCTCGATCGCCTGGCGGGGGGAGAGTCCGCGCAGCCGCTCACCCTCCAGCGCGAAGTCGATCAGGATGATCGCGTTCTTCTTCACGATCCCCATCAGCAGCACGATCCCCACCAGCGCTACCAGGCTCAGGTCTTGTCCCGCGAACATCAGCGCCAACAGGGCCCCGATCCCCGCCGAAGGCAGCGTGGACAGGATCGTGATCGGATGGATCGTGCTCTCGTACAGCACGCCCAGCACGATGTAGATCACCACGACCGCCGCCAGGATCAGCCACGGCTCGCTCGCCAGGCTCGTCTGGAACTCCGCCGCGTCGCCGGAGTAGCTGCCCGTCACGGTGCCGGGGAGGCCCATCTCCTGCTCGGCCTGCGCGACCTCGGCCACCGCGTGGCTCAGGCTCGACCCCTCGGCCAGGTTGAAGCTGATCGTGACCGACGGGAACTGCGCCTGGTGCGTCACCGCCAGTGGCGCCGTCTCGCGGATGATCCGCGCAATCGCCGAGAGCGGCACCTGGGGCGAGGGGGTCGTCGTCACCGCCGTCGTCGACGTTCCGTTGGCGTTCGACCCGGCGGCCAGGCTGCCGGTGCTGAGGTTCGTCACCGGCACGCGAAGGCGCAGCAGCGAATCCGGGTTGGCCTGCCAGTCGGGCGTCGCCTCCAGCACGACGCGATACTGGTTCGACTGGCTGAAGATCGTGCTGATCTGCCGTTGGCCGAACGCGTCGTTCAGCGTGTCCTGCACCGACTGCATCGTCACACCCAGCCGCATCGCCGCATCGCGGTCGACCTGCACCCGCACCGCGAAGCCGTCCGGCTGCTGGTCCGTCGTCACGTCCTGGATGTCCGGCATGGTCTTCAACTGTGTCACCAGCCGCGGCGCCCAGGTCGCGAGCTCCTGCGCGTCGGTGTCGAGCAGCGTGTATTGGTATTGGGTGCGGCTGATCCGTGCGCCGATCTGGATGTCCTGCACCGGCTGCATGAACACCGACATGCCGGGGATGCCGCCCATCGCCTGTTCCAGCCGGGCGATCACCGCCGGGGCCGGGTCGCGCTGGGTCCGCGGCTTCAGCGCGATCGTGAGCCGCCCGGTGTTGGGCGTCGCGTTGATGGCGCCCGCGCCGACGAAGCTTGCGACCCCCGCGACCGCAGGGTCGCGCCGGGCGATCGCCGCCATCTGCTGCTGCAGCACCGACATGCGCGGGATCGACGCGCTCTGCGCCGCCTCCGTCACCGCGATGATGACCCCGGTGTCCTGCTGCGGCAGGAAGCCCTTGGGGATGACCATGTAAAGCAGCACGGTCCCCGCGAGCGTGCCCACCGCGAGCAGCAAGGTCAGCCCCTGAAACCGCAACGCGACCCGCAGCGTGCGCCCATAGACGCGTTGCGAGGCGAGGAACCCGTGCTCGAACCACGCCGTCAGCCAGCTCGGCTTCGAATCGGCCCGCAGCAGCCGGCCGCACATCATCGGGGTCAATGTCAGGGACACGACCGCCGAGACGATCACGGACGTGCTCAGGACGACGGCGAACTCGTTGAACAGCCGCCCGACCACCCCGGTCATGAACAGCAGCGGGATGAACACCGCGATCAGGCTGATGGTGAGGCTCACGATCGTGAACCCGATCTGCGCGGCGCCCTTATAGGCGGCCTCCAGCGGCGGAACCCCGTCCTCGATATAGCGGACGATGTTCTCGATCATCACGATCGCATCGTCGACCACGAACCCGGTCGCGACCGTCAACGCCATCAGGCTGAGGTTGTCGAGGCTGTAGCCCAGCAGCGCCATCACCCCGAACGTTCCGACCAGCGACAGCGGCAGCGCCACCGCCGGGATGATCGTCGCCCGTGCGCTGCGCAGGAACAGGTAAATCACGAACACCACCAGCCCGATCGACAGCGCGAGCGTGAGCTGCACGTCGTCGACCGAGGCGCGGATCGTCTCCGTCCGGTCGGTCACGACCTGCATCCGGACCGCGGCCGGGATCGCCCGCTGCAACGCCGGGAGCGCCTCCTTGATCGCGGCCACGGTGCTGACGATGTTGGCGCCCGGCTGCCGCTGGATGTCCAGCACCACGGCGGGGCGGCCGTCGTACCAGCCGGCGACGCGGTCGTTCTCCACCCCGCCGACGACGGCGCCGATGTCCGACAGCCGAACCGGCGCACCGTCGCGGAAGGCGATCACCAGGTTGCGATAGGCGTCCGGCGACAGAATTGATCGTTGGCGCCGATCGCCAGCGCCTGGCGGGCCCCATCGAACCCGCCCTTGGCGCCGTTCACGTTGGCCGCCGCGACCGCGTTGCGCACGTCCTCGAGGCTGAGCTGGTAGGCCGCGACCCGGGCCGGGTCGATCCGCACCCGAACCGCCGGGCGCTGCCCACCCTGCACCGTCACCTTGCCCACGCCGTCGATCTGGCTGAGCTTCGGCTGCAGCAGCGTGTCTGCGGCGTCGCTGACCCGGTCGATGGTGATCGCGTCCGACGTCAGCGCCAGGCTGATGATCGGCGCGTCGGCCGGGTTCACCTTCGCGTAGACGGGCGGGTAGGGCAGGGTGGTCGGAAGCGTGCCGGCCGCGGCGTTGATCGCCGCCTGGACGTCCTGCGCGGCGCTGTCCATCTGCCGGTTCAGGTTGAACTGAAGGGTGATCTGGCTGGTGCCCTCGCTGCTGGTGCTCGTCATGCTGGCCAGGCCGGTGATCTGCCCGAACTGCCGCTCCAGCGACGCCGTGATCAAGGTCGCCACCGTGTCCGGTCCGGCGCCCGGCAGCTGTGTCGTGACCTGGATGGTCGGGAAGTCGACGGTGGGCAGCGCCGAGACCGGCAAGGCGCGATACCCCAGCGCCCCCGCCAGCACGACCGCGATCGCCAGCAGCCAAGTGGCGATCGGCCGCGCAATGAAGGGCGCGGAGATGTTCAAACGACCACCGCCCGTTCAAAGAGCGCGTTGTTGGTTGTCGTCGCCCTGCCGCAACCAAGGCGGTCGATGAAGGGCGCGGAGATGGTCATCCGGCCGTGCGGGTCCGCCGCTGCGCGGTGCCGGGGGCAGTCCGCTCCCGCGGCGCCGCATCCGGCGCGTTCCCGTCAGGCCCGGCGATCGCCACCTTGGACGTCTCGCTCAGCCGCTGCGCCCCGTCCGTCACCACCTGGTCACCGGGGACCAGCCCAGCGGTCACGATCGTCGTCGTCTCGTCCTCGTGCCCGGTCTTGATCGGCTGTCGCTTCACCGACAGGTCGGCGTTGATGATGAAGGCATACGGCCCGCGCGGGCCGCGCTGCACCGCCGCCGTCGGCACCGTGACCGCCGCGCGGGCCGTGTCGACCAGGATGCGGACGTTCACGAACCCGCCGGGCCATAGCCGCAGCTGCTCGTTCGGGAACGTCGCCTTCAGCTTGATTGTGCCTGTCGCCGCGTCCACCTGGTTGTCCAGCACCGCGAGCTGCCCGCGGTCCAGCAGCCGCGCCGCATCGGCGCCGGACGATGCCAGCACCTCGGGCATTCCCGACGCCATGGCCGACGAGACCGCGCCCAACGCCTGCTGCGGCAGAGTGAACACCACCGAGATCGGCTTCAACTGCGTGATCACCGCCATCGCCGTCGTGTCGCTCGTGTGCACGATGTTGCCCACGTCCACCTGGCGGATGCCGATCCGCCCGTCGATCGGCGCCAGGATCGTCGTGTAGCTGAGGTTGGTCCGCGCCGTGTCGATCGCTGCCTGATCGCCGCGCACGATCGCCTCCTGCGTCGCGACCTGGTACCTAGAGGTATCGAGCTGCTGCTGGCTGCTGCCGAGCGTGGGCGACAGCTTCGTATAGCGGGCGAAGTCCAGCCGGTTGTTCGCGAGCGTCGCCTCGTCCTGCTGCTTCTTGGCGGCGGCGCTGTCCAGGCTTGCCTGGTAGGGCCGCGGGTCGATCCGCGCCAGCACGTCGCCCGCGCGCACGTCCTGGCCTTCGCGGAACCGCACTTCCTGCAACGGGCCATCGATCATCGCGCGGACGTTGACGGTGTTGAAGGCCTGCACCGTCCCAAGCCCGTCGAGGTAGATGGGCACGTCCTTCGTTTCCACCCGCGCCGCGGTGACGGGCACCGGCTGGTCCGGGTCCGGCCCGGTCCGCCGGCCGCGGCCACCCGCGCCGCCCCGTCCGCGACCGGCTTCGGCCGTCGTCGTATCGGTCCCAGTCGCGATATGGGTCGTGTACCACCACCACCCCGCGCCGCCAGCCGCACCCAGCAGGATCAGGATCACCAAAAGCCGTTTCATGCGATCGGTCCTACCTGAAAGCCGCCACCCAGCGCCTTGAACAAGTTGATGAAGCCCAGGAACCGCGTCAGCCGTACCTGCGCCAGCGTGTCCAGATCGTTGAACAGCGTCTGCTGCGTGTTCAACGACGTGATGACGTCGATCGTCCCCGCCTCCAGCTGCTGCCGGGCGATGTCGGCCGAACGCTGCGCAACCCGCACCGCTTCACGCTCCAGCCCCTCCTGCTCGGTCGTATATTGGACCGCGGCCAGCGCCTGCTCCGTATCGGTGAAGCTTTGCAGGATCGATTTGCCGTAGTCGGACGCAAGTTCGAGATACCGGCCCTTCGCCTGCTCCAGCTGCCCGCGCCGCAGCCCGTTATCGAAGATGGGCTGCGCCAGGGCCGCCGCCAGCGAGGCGACCAGCGTGCCCGGCCCGGTCAACGCGCTCAGCGCGGCACTCGTCAGCCCGCCCGAAGCGGTCAGCGTCACGTCGGGGAAGAATGCCGCCCGCGCGGCCCGGATACTTGCGTTGGCTGCCACCAGCAGCGCCTCCGCGTAGGCCACGTCCGGCCGCCGCAGCAGCAACTCGCTCGGCAGGCCCGGCGCCACCGTCGGCACGGCCACGTCGTTCAAGGACCCGCCCGCCGGGTTCACCCGCTCCGGGGGCGTGCCGACCAGGATCCCGAGTGCGATCCGCTGTTGCGCGATCGTGTTCTCGAACGCCGGGATGTTCGCCCGCAAGCCGGCGACCAGCGCCTCCTGCTGCGATACGTCCAGCGCGTTGGCCGTGCCCGCCGCAAGCCGCGCCCGATAGGCGCCTAGGATGCGCTCCGCATCGGCAAGGTTGCGGTGCGCGATGCCGAGCCGGTCCTGCCCCGACAGCATGTTGAAGTAGGTCGTCGCGACCGAGCTCACGACCGTCAGCGCCACCGTCTCCTGGTCGAACCGGTTCGCCAGCGCCTGGGCCTGCGCGGACTCATACAGCGCCCGGTTCTTGCCCCAGAAATCGGCCTCGTAGCTTACCTGCAGGCCCAGGCTGTAGGACCGGCTATCGGTGTAATGGCTGCCACGGCCGCCCGTGCTGCCGAGCCCGAAGGAGCTGGAGCCGCTGCGTCCGCCGGTGCCGCTGCGCTGGTAGTCGTAATTGGCCGTGCCGGTAAGACTCGGGAGCAGCGGCGCCCCGTTGATCCGCACCTGGGCGTCGGCCTGCACGACCCGGGCCGCTGCGGCGATCAGGTCGTTGTTGTACTGCCGCGCCCGCTCGATCAGCGCGTCCAGTTCGTACGACTGGAATGCCCGCCACCAGTCCGGCGCCGGCCACGCGGCCTGGGCCGAAGCGGCTGTCGCCTGGAATGCGGCCGGCACGTCCAGCGCCGGCCGCGTATAGTCCGGGCCGAGATCGCAACCAGCCATCCCCGTCGCGAGAGCGGTGAGCGAGCCGAGCAGCACGCCCCGCCGGCTTGGCACCGCCGCTGTCATGATCGGCGCCGCGGTCATGGCCGGCGCTGCCGCAGGCTCTCTGCCAGCCGCGCCCGCCCTGACGTGGTCAGCGTGCCGACCGCCATCGCCAGGCTCTCGTCGAACCGGGTTCCGCTGATCCGCATCTGCTCCTGCATGGCCTGCAGCGCCGCGCTGGCGGCCGCCGGGTCATACGGCTCGTGCGCCACGGCCTGCGCGACGCCCTCGCGCGCCTCGTCCACCTTCTGCCGCCCGAGTTCGTACCAGGGCTTCTCCTTCCCCATTGCCGCCTTGAACGCCGCCGCATCGCCGGAATCCAGCCGTTCGGCGATGCGCTGCACCAGGTTCTCGAACCCTGGCGGACCCGGCGGATGGGCATGATGCGGGCCGATCACGAGTGGCGCCAGGATCGCCGGCAGCGCGAACAGGTTGAACCCGAGCGACAGCCAGAGCAGCCGCGACCGCCAGGGCTCCAGCAAACGGACCCTCATCGATGCCTCAAGCCCCGCGCGTCACGGCTCGAGCGCGGCCAGCACCGTCGCAGGCATGGTCGGATGCAGCACCGGCAGCAGGTCGCCGACGACCTCGCTTTCGGTCGACAGTGCGCCCAACGCGAGCCCCGCGGCGACGCAGGCCGCCAACGCGCCCCAGCGCACCTGCCGCATCAAGGGCGTGAGAGGCGCCAATGCTCGGCTGACCGGGCATGTCACCCGCGCCAGCGCGACCGCATCGAATAGCGGGGCATCCTCCGCCGCCAACGTCTCGGCCAGCAGATCGCGCGCGGCCGAATTGCGCCGCAACAAGCAGAGCGCGGCCACGCGCTCGCGCATCGGCCACTCGGCGATGCCTGGCCCGCGCGCCTGCAGCGCCCACGCGAACCGCCGCGGCGTCATCCAGATCACGGGTTCACGCTCCGACGCGCGGCGAGCCTAGCCATCACGCGCGTCCATGTAGGCCCGCAGCGCCTTCCGGCTGCGATGCAGCAAGCCCTCCAGCGCGCGGGCGGAGACGCGCAGCGCATCGGCCGCCCGCTGACCGGACCAGCCCTCGCCATAGGTCAACGCGATCGCCGCGCGCTGCCGCTCCGGCAGGCTGGCGATCGCGTCGCGCAACAGCGCCTGGCGCTGCCGGCCGGCCAAAGCCAGCTCGGCAGTCGGTCCGGCATCCGCCAGGTCCTCTGGCACTTCGGTACTCGGCCGCATCGACCGTAGGCGGTCGATCGCCGCATTCACCGCGATCCGGTGCAACCAAGTCCCTACCGCCGCCTGCTCCGGGCGATAGCTTGCCGCCTTGGTCCAGGCGCGCAGCAGCGCGTCCTGTGCCACGTCCTCGGCGAGCGCCGGGTCGTCCAGGACGCGCATCGCCGCCCGGCGCAGGCGCAGGCCATAGCGGCCGCTCAGCACGTCGAACGCGGCCCGGTCGCCTCCGGCTGCGCGGGCGATCAGGACGTCGTCAGGGATATCCTCAGGCATGGACCGCACATGGTGGTTCTATGCCACTCCTACGAGGGCCGGGCCCCCAAGCCCACGCCGTCAGCCGGACGCGGCCAGGATCCGCTCGGCCAATACCAGGTGCGGCCGGTCGATCATCTTGCCATCCAACACGAACACGCCGGCGCCGGGCCGGGCGGCGAACCCGTCCCGCACGGCGGCGGCCCAGCGCACTTGCGCCGCCCCTGGGGTGAAGGCTGCTGCCACCGCGTCCACCTGGTCCGGATGGATGCACAGTTTGCCCGCGAACCCGTCCCGCGCGCCGGCCTCTGCCTCGGCCGCCAGCCCCGCTGGGTCGCGCGGGTCCGGCCACGGCGTGTCCACCGCCGCAACCCCGGCCGCGGCGGCGGCCAGCAGCGTCCAGGCCCGCGCCGCCCTAACCGCCGCGCTGTAGCCGCCCGACACCCGCACCACCACACCCAGATCCGCCGACAGGTCCTCCGCCCCGAAACATATCGCAAGCAACCGCTCCGGCGCGCCGCGATAGTCCATCGCCAGCACCGAAGCAGCCGTCTCCGTCACGATCGGCACCACTCCGATCGAACCTACCTCCACGCCAGCAGCCGTCTCGAGCGCCTCGAGATGGTGGTCGAGTGCGATCAGGTCCTGCACGCCGCCGCACTTCGGCAGCATCACCGCCCTTGGCCGGCCCGGCACGATGGCCGCAAGATCGGGCAGGTAACCGGCGGTCCCGCGCGGGTTGATCCGGACCAGCACCCCAGGGCGCTCGACGGTCGGCAACAGCTCGGCCACCATGGCCCGGGCCGCCGCCTTCTGCGCCGGCGCCACGCTGTCCTCCAGGTCCAGGATCACGCCATCGGCGGCAGAGGCCAGCGCCTTTTCGGCCTTGCGGGCGCTGTCGCCTGGCGCAAAGAGCAGGGTCCGAAGCTTCAGCGGTGCCCGCACGGTCATCTCACGCCCGAATGATGGAGCAATCTTGCGCCCTCCCGTGCGATATGCAATCCAGCAGAGCAAGTCATGCATGACAAAAACAGGGGGGCCGGGGTGACCAACACCATCCTGGAGACGTCGGGGCTCACGCGCGAGTTTCGGGGGTTCGTCGCGGTCAAGGACGTGAACCTGCAAGTGCAGCAAGGCACGATCCATGCCCTGATCGGCCCCAACGGCGCCGGCAAGACGACCTGCTTCAACCTCCTCACCAAGTTCCTGCAGCCCACCCGGGGCACAATCAACTACAAGGGTGCCGACATCACCGGGTTGAAACCGGCCGCCGTCGCCCGCCTGGGCCTGGTACGCTCGTTCCAGATCTCGGCCGTCTTTCCCCACCTCACAGCCCTCGAGAACGTGCGCCTTGCGCTCCAGCGCCAGCGCGGCGCCTCGTTCGATTTCTGGCGATCCGACACCCTGCTGCACCGCTACGACGATCGGGCGCGCGACCTCCTGGTCGATGTCGGTCTCGAAGAATACATCGAGACCACGGCGGCGCTTCTGTCCTATGGCCGCAAGCGCGCGCTGGAGATCGCCACGACCCTCGCGCTCGAGCCCGAGATGATGCTTCTGGACGAGCCGACCGCGGGCATGACGCACGAGGACGTGGACCGCGTCGTGGCGCTGATCCGCCGCATCCGCACCGGCCGTACCATCCTGATGGTCGAGCACAACCTGAGCGTCGTCGAGGGCCTGTGCGACCGCATCACCGTGCTCGCGCGCGGCCAGATCCTAGCCGAGGGCGACTACGCCAGCGTGAGCAAGAACCCAGACGTCGTCGCCGCCTACCTCGGTGCGCCGGAACCGGAGCTCGTCCATGCGTGACGCGCCGGCGATGGGCGCCCCGATGCTGCAGATCGACGGGCTGAACGCCTGGTATGGCGAGAGCCACGTTTTGCACGGGGTCGACTTCGCCGTGCACGAGGGCGAGGTGGTGACCCTGCTCGGGCGCAACGGCGCCGGCAAGACGACCACGATGAAGTCCATCATGGGGCTGGTGCCGCGCCGCGAGGGCAGCATCCGCTTCCGCGGCCAGGAGACCGCGCGCATGTCGCCGGACCACGTCGCCCGTGCGGGGATCGCCTTCTGCCCCGAGGAGCGCGGCATCTTCGCCAGCCTGAACGTGACCGAGAACCTGATGCTGCCGCCCATCATCGCCCCGGGCGGCATGTCGGTCTCGGAGATCCATACCCTGTTCCCCAACTTGCGCGAGCGCGCCGGCAGCCAAGGCACGAAGCTCTCGGGCGGCGAGCAGCAGATGCTCGCCATCGGCCGCATCCTGCGCACCGGGGCGCGCCTGCTGCTGCTGGACGAGCCGACCGAGGGGCTGGCGCCGGTCATCATCCAGCAGATCGGCCACACGATCCGCGAGATCAAGTCGCGCGGCTTCACCGTCCTGCTGGTGGAGCAGAACTTCCGCTTCGCCGCGACCGTGGCCGACCGCCACTACGTGATGGAGCACGGCAGGGTCATCGACATGATCCCCAACGCCGACCTCGCCGCCAACATGGACAAGCTGCACGACTACCTCGGCGTCTAGCCGGTCACTTGAGTTAGGAACACCCCATGCCGCTCTCCCGCCGCGCCCTTATCGGCACCGCCGCCGCCGTTCCGCTGATCCGTCCGGTCCGGGCCCAAGGCGCCGCGCCGTTGCGCATTGGCGTGCTGACCGACCTGTCCGGCCCGTACCAGGATCTTGCCGGCCCGCTTGCCGTGAAGGCCGCCCAGCTCGCCATCGATGACTTCGCCGCCGCCGGCAAGCCCGCCGCGGTCGAGCTGCTGCAGGCCGACCACCAGAACAAGCCCGACATCGGCGCCGGCATCGCCCGCCAGTGGTTCGACCAGGGCGTGGACTGCATCGTCGAGGTCGCCAACTCCGCCGTGGCCCTCGCCGTGTCCGGGGTGGCGAAGGACAAGAACCGCGTCTACCTCAACTCCGGCGCCGCGACCTCGGACCTCACCGCCGCGCAGTGCAACGCCAACACGATCCATTGGGCCTACGACACCTACATGCTCGCCAAGTCCACCGGCGGCGCGCTCGCCAAGGCCGGCGGCGATTCCTGGTTCTTCATCACCGCCGACTACGCCTTCGGCGCCGCGCTGCAGCGCGACACCACCGGCTTCATCGAGGCGGCGGGCGGCAAGGTCGTCGGCGGCGTCAAATACCCGTTCCCCGGCACGACGGACTTCTCCTCGCTCCTGCTCCAGGCGCAGGCATCCGGCGCCAAGGTCCTCGGCATCGCCAATGCCGGCACCGACACGATCAACACCATCAAGCAGGCGCAGGAATTCGGCGTGAAGATGACGCTGGCCGGGCTGCTGCTGTTCATCAGCGACGTTCACTCCCTCGGGCTCGAGGTCGCCAAGGGCATCGCGCTCACGGACAGCTTCTACTGGGACATGAACGACCGCGCCCGCGCCTTCAGCGCCCGGCTCAAACCCCGCGCGCCGGATCGCCGCCCCACCATGGTCCATGCCGGCGTCTATTCGAGCGTCACCCACTACCTCAAGACCGCCGCCGAGATGGGCGCCGCCGTCAAGGCCGACGGCGCCGCCACCGTGGCCCGCATGAAGGCGATGCCCACCGACGACGACTGCTTCGGCCAAGGCAGCATCCGCGTCGACGGCCGCAAGCTGCATCCCTCGTACCTGTGGGAAGTGAAGTCCCCCGCCGAGAGCAAGGGGCCGTGGGACTATTACAAGGCGGTCGCCTCCACTCCGGCCGACCAGGCGTTCCGCCCGCTCGACAAGGGCGGCTGCGCCCTCGCCAAAGCCTGATCCACCGCCGAGCCTCGAACGCGAAAGACCGCCCCATGACCACCCGCCGCACCCTCCTCAGCGCCCCGGCCGCCCTCGGCGCCACTGCCGTCCTCGGCACCCTCGCCGGCGTCCGCCGCGCCCGCGCCCAAGCTCCCGTCGTCAAGCTCGGCGTGCTCAACGACCAGTCCGGGCCCTTACCGCGACATCGGCGGCATGAACTCCGTCGCCGCCGTCAAGCAGGCCGTCGCCGAGTTCGGCGCCGACTTCAAGGTCGAGGTCGTCAGCGCCGACCACCAGAACAAGCCCGACATCGGCGTCGGCATCGCCCGCCAATGGTTCGACCGCGACGGCGTCGACGTCATCCTCGACGTCCCCACCAGCTCCGTCGCGCTGGCTGTCAACGGTGTCTGCCGCGAGAAGAACAAGGTCTACATCAACAACGGCGCCGCCACCTCCGACCTCACCGGCGTGCAGTGCACCCCCGTCACCATCCACTGGTCCTACGACACCTACATGCTCGCCCGCAGCACCGGCGGCGCCATGGTCAAGGCTGGCGGCAACAAATGGTATTTCGTCACCGCGGACTACGTCTTCGGCCAGCAGCTGCAGCGCGACACGACGCAGTTCGTCACCGCCGCCGGCGGCACCGTCGCGGGCGCCTCGCCCTACCCGTTCCCGGGCACCACCGACTTCTCCTCGTTCCTCATCTCCGCCCAGTCGAGCGGCGCCAACGTCCTCGGGCTCGCCAATGCGGGCGCCGACACCGTCAACTCCATCAAGCAGGCCGCCGAATTCGGCCTGACGGAGAAGATGAAGGTTGCCGCACTGCTGATGTACATCAACGACGTCCATGGCCTTGGCCTCGAGGCCGCGCAGAACCTGTTCCTGACGGAGAGCTTCTACTGGGACCTCAGTGACCGCACGCGCGGCTTCACCAAGCGCTTCCAGGCCTTCATGCCCGGCGTGAGCCCCAACATGAACAACGCCGGCGCCTACTCCGGCGCACTGCACTTCCTGAAGGCCGTGAAGTCGCTCGGTGCCGACAAGGCCGGGGACGGCGCAACGGTCGTCGCCAAGATGAAATCCATGCCCGCCGAGGACGACGCGTTCGGCACCACGACCATTCGCGAGGACGGGATGGCGCTCACGCCGTCTTACCTGTTCCAGGTCAAGAAGCCGTCCGAAAGCAAGTACCCGTGGGACTACTACAAGATGATCGTCGAGACCCCGTCGGGCGAGGCATGGAAGCCGCTCTCGGCCGGTGGCTGTCCGCTGGTGAAGGCGTAAGCCCGGCCATGTTCACCGTGTTCGGCGTGCCGGGGCAGTTGCTGTTCGGGCAATTGCTCCTGGGCCTCATCAACGGCGCGTTCTATGCGCTGCTGTCGCTTGGCCTGGCCATCATCTTCGGCATGCTGAACATCATCAACTTCGCCCATGGCGCGCTGTTCATGCTCGGCGCCTTTGCCGCCTGGATGATGCTGACGCCGAACACCTGGCTGGGCATGATCTCCCCGGGCCTGGCCGTGCCCGACTGGCTCAGCCTCGGCTACTGGCCGGCGCTGTTCATCGCGCCGATCGTCGTCGGCGCGTTCGGCCTGCTGCTGGAGCGGACCATCATCAGCCGGCTCTACAAGCTCGATCACCTGTATGGCTTGCTGCTCACCTTCGGCCTTGCGCTGATCTTCGAGGGGCTGGCCCGCAACGCGTTCGGCAGCTCCGGCATGCCCTACAAGATCCCGGCCGAGCTGACGGGCGGCACGCAGATCAGCATCTTCTCCAACCCGATCATGTTCATGCCCTTCTATCGCGGCTGGGTGGTGGTCGCCGCCGCCGTGGTCTGCCTCGGAACCTGGCTCATCATCGAGAAGACGTCGCTCGGCTCCCGCCTGCGCGCCGCGACCGAGAACCCGGGCCTGGTGCAGGCCTTCGGCGTCAACGTGCCGCGCATGATCAGCCTCACTTACGCCGGCGGCGTGGCGCTCGCCGCCTTCGCCGGGGTGCTGGCGGCACCGATCTACTCGGTCAACCCGAACATGGGCTCCAACTTCATCATCGTCGTTTTCGCGGTGGTGGTCATCGGCGGCATGGGCAGCATCCTCGGCAGCATCGTCACCGGCTTCGGCCTGGGCATCGTCGAGGGCTTGACGAAGGTGTACTATCCCCAGGCGTCCGCGACCGTCATCTTCGTCGTCATGGTCATTGTGCTGCTGGCCCGGCCCGCCGGGCTGTTCGGAAAGGCCGCCTGACATGAGCGTGTCCGTCACTGGCCCCGTCCCCGCCGCCGCACGGCCGTTCCGGTTCCTCGGCTTCACCACGGCCCAGGCGAGCGCGTTCCTGCTGCTGCTGGCGCTGATCGTGGTGTGCCCGCTGTTCGTCTACCCGGTCCTGCTGATGAAGGTGATGTGCTTCGCGTTGTTCGCCTGCGCGTTCAACCTGCTCATCGGCTACGTGGGCCTGCTGAGCTTCGGCCACGCGGCATTCTTCGGCATGGGCGCCTACGTGACCGCCTGGACGGCCAAGCACCTGGCCCTCTCGCCCGAGCTCGCCATCCTGCTCGGCGGCGTCACCGGCGCCGCCCTCGGCCTGCTGTTCGGGGCGCTCGCGATCCGCCGGCAGGGGATCTACTTCGCCATGATCACCCTGGCGCTGGGCCAGATGGCCTACTTCGTGGCGTTGCAGGCGCCGTTCACCGGGGGCGAGGACGGCATCCAGCAAGTCCCCCGCGGCGCCCTGTTCGGCCTGGTGTCGCTTCGCCCGGACATGGCGATGTACGTCCTGGTCGCGGTCGTGTTCGTCGTTGGCTTCCTGCTGATCCACCGCGTCGTCCACTCGCCGTTCGGCCAGGTGCTGAAGGCGATCCGCGAGAACGAGCCCCGCGCGACCTCGCTCGGCTACCGCACCAACGACTACAAGCTGATCGCCTTCGTGCTGTCCTGCTTCATCGCCGGGATCGCCGGGGGCATGAAGTCGCTCGTGTTCGGCATCGCGACGCTGACCGACATTCAGAACTCCACCTCCGGCGACGTCGTGCTGATGACGCTGCTGGGCGGCATGGGCACCATCTTCGGCCCGGTCGTCGGCGCGACCATCATCCAGCTGTTGGAGAACTATCTCGCCCAGTTCGGCTCCTGGGTCACCGTCACCCAGGGCGTCATCTTCGTCATCTGCGTCCTGTCCTTCCGGCGAGGCGTCATCGGGGAGATCGGGGCGAAGCTGCGGATTGGGTTGTAGGCCACGCTTTCGGCGCGGCCGGCAGACTGCCGCGTCGCCATTCTCGAAATCGTTGACGATGTCGCATGAATGGAACTACGAACCGGCGAGGGAGGGTTCCTGTGCTCAAGCGCCTCGTCCAGTCCGCGGCCCATGCGTTCAAGCTCGAGGTCGTTCCACAGTGGCGACTCCCGGAGCTGGCGTTCGTATCTTACCTTAAGCGCGTCTTCCATCAGCTCGACATCACGTCCGTGGTCGACGTCGGCGCCAACGAGGGCCAGTTCAGAGATCTGTTGCGCAACCAGGTCGGCTTCTCCGGGTCCATCCACTCGTTCGAACCGGACCCTGCGCTCGCGGCCCAGCTTGCCGTTCGCGCCCGCCAAGACCAGAACTGGACCGTCTACCCGGTCGCTCTCGGCGCCGCACCGGGGCGCGGCCGGTTCAACGTCATGCGCAATCCCTGCTTCAACTCGTTCTACGAACCATCGGCCCAGCAGGGCGGAACGTTCGAGCAAGACGGCAATACCGTCGTCCGCACGATCGATGTCGAAGTCAAGACGCTGGACGGTGCCATGGGTTCTCTCCCCGACCTGGGCCGGACTTACCTCAAGCTCGATGCACAAGGCTTCCAGCGCGAGATCGTCAAAGGCGCGTCGAACGTGCTTCGCCAGATCGCCGCGTTGCAGACGGAAGTATCTCTCAAGCTTCTCTACAGCCAGGGCACGTTCTGGAACGATGATATTGACTTCCTGTCTGGGCACGGTTTCGCCGTCAGCAACCTGTTCCTGGTAGCGCAAGACAATAACCTGAGGGCCTTCGAATTCGACTGCGTCATGGTGAGGGATCCCACGCTGGCCGCCGCGCTGGGCCGGCCAGGCCTGCAGGAAGCCGCACTAGGGGAGCGGAGCGTTCCAGCGTGCTGATCACCGTCTCGATCTGCACCCGCAATCGGGCCGCGACCCTCGCCGCCACGCTGGCGTCGATCGAACGGGCAAGGCCGATCGATTGCGAATGGGAGTTGCTCGTCACCGACAATGGCAGCACCGACGAGACGCTCGCTCTGGTCGAGAGCTTCACTGGCCGGCTGCCCGTCCGCTGGCAAACCGAGCCGACGCCGGGTGTCGCGCACGCCCGCAACGCGGCTGCCCTGCGCGCTCGGGGCGAATACCTCGTCACGACGGATGACGATACAATCGTCGGCCACGAGTGGTTGGCGGCCTACGTGGACACCTTCCGGTCGTATCCGCAGGCCGACCTGTTCGGCGGCCATATCATCCCCGTTTTCGAAGAGCCGAAGGTGCCCTGGTTCGAGCGGGTCGCCCACCATTTCGGCGGCCCGCTTGCCATCCGGGACCTCGGGGAACAGCCGATGATCCTGCCGGTCGAACTGGATTTCGTGCCCTACGGCGCGAACTGTGCCGTCCGGACCGCAGTGCAGCGCTCGTTCCCGTTCGATACGCGCCGCGGTCCCGGCCAGACCTACCTCGGCGAGGAGACGACGTCGTTCCTCGCGATGATGAAGGCCGGGCACCAGGCCCGCTGGGTGCCCGCCTCGAAGGTCGAGCACCGGATCAGCTCCAGCCGGCAGACAATCGCATACATCCGGTGGTGGTACGAGCTGCTCGGCCGAACCTTGATCTGGGACGGGCAGGATCAGCTCGAGGGTGTCGTCTGGTTCGGCGCCCCGCGTTGGCTCTGGCGACGCGCACTGACCCGGGAGATCCGCTTCCGCCTCGCCCAGGTCACGCAGCCGCCGGAAGACTGGGCTCTCCAACTCGTGAACGTGTCTCTCGACTGGGGACGCCTGCGCGAGTTCCGCCATCGCGCTGCGCAGCCCGGCCGCACGATGATGTGTACGGCGCGCCCGCTCTAAGCTGCCCGGGGCGCCGGCACTCACGCTCCCGTCCGAGGTGTTCCCGCAGCAAGCGACCGCCGAAACCCCGCACGGCGAAGCGGTCTTGGTTGGGCCCTCGCCCGACAAACGGTCTACATTTAGATCAAGTCTTCACCATTTCGGCGTTATCCCAAAAGTAAGCCAGTGGTATCATGTTTGAGTTGCGTCCGTGGGACGCGCCTGCCGCTGCGATGCGATTGGAGCGCCGATGTTCGTCACAGTCTCGATTTGCACCCGCAATCGCGCGGCTTCCCTCGCGCGAACCCTGAGCTCGATCGAGCAGGCCCGCCGGGTCGATTGCGAATGGGAGTTGCTGATCACCGACAACGGCAGCACCGACGCCACCGCCGACGTCGTCCAATCCTTCGTCGGGCGTCTGCCCATCCGCATGCAGTCCGAGCCGCAGCCCGGCGTGGCCAACGCCCGCAACTCCGCCGCCGCCGGGGCCGGCGGTGAGTACATGGTCGGCACCGATGACGACACGGTCGTTCATCCGGACTGGCTTGCAGCCTATGTTGACACCTTCCGGGCCTGGCCCGAGGCCGACCTGTTTGCCGGCCGCATCATTCCCGTCCTTGAGCCTCCAGTGACCGACTGGTTCGAACAAGTCGCAGGCAGCATCCATGCCTTGCTCGCCATCCGGGATATGGGCGACGACCCGATCCCGCTCTCGACAGACCACAACCACGTGCCTTACGGTGCCAACTGTGCCGTCCGGACCGAGGTGCAACGGAAGTTCCCGTTCGATCCCCGCCGCGGCCCCGGCAAAGTCTACTTCGGCGAAGAGACGACGTCTTACAAAGAAATGGTGGCCGCCGGCCACAGTGGCCGCTGGGTACCCACATCAAGCGTCAATCACATGATCAGTCCAAAGCGCCAAACCCAACAGTATATCCGCTGGTGGTACGAAGCGCTCGGCCGGACGGTCGTGTGGGAAGGCCAGGAGAGCCACGTGGGCACCCGGGTGTTCGGTGCGCCCCGTTGGCTGTGGCGCCGGGCGATCACGGGCGAGCTCGCGTTCCGCATCGCCCGGATGACGTCCCCGCCCGAGGTTTGGGTCGACAAGCTGATCCAGGTCTCGCTCGACCGCGGTCGGCTGCGCCACTTCCTGTCGCCAGCCGCGCCTCAGCACTGATCGGCGTCACGCCCGTGGCTGCGGCGTGAACGAACAGGCCACCCCGGTCCGCTCCATCACGGCGCGCGTCGCCCGCGGCGCGCAATGGATGGTGGGCTGGCGCGTCATCAGCCGCGCCTTGGGCTTCATCAGCGTCCTTATCCTCGCCAACCTGCTCATCCCTGCGGATTTCGGCATCGTCGCGGTCGCGACCGCCGTCTCCGGTGCGGTCGAGGGTCTGTCCCAACTCGGCGTTCGCGACGCCCTCGTGCGGCTGCAGGACGAACGTCGCGACTACTACGATACGGCGTTCACCATCCAGGTCGTCCGTGGCCTCGTGACCGGCGCCCTCATCGCAGCCTTCTCCGGCTATGCCGCCACCTACATGGCGGAGCCCCGTGTCACCAACATCCTGCTCATACTGGCCGGACTCACCGCCGTCTCCGGGTTCGAGAACATCGGTGTCGTCGCCTTCAGCCGCGCGCTCGATTTCCGGGTCCTGTTCCTCCTGCAGGCCGGCCCGCGCCTGGCTGGCTTCTTTACCACGACGGCCATGGCCATCCTGCTCCACTCCTACTGGGCGCTGGTCGCCGGGAGCGTCATCGCCAAGCTGGGCGGCGTTCTGGCCACCTACGTCGTTTCCCCCCACCGCCCCCGCTTCGGCATCGCCGGCTGGCGCTACCTCGTCCACTTCTCGTTCTGGACCTGGCTGGGCGGGATTGTGCTCGTCGTCCTCGTGCGCGCGGACTCGTTCCTCTTGGCCCCTGTGCTGGGCACCGCCGCCTTCGGCCTCTACGTTTTGGCCAACGAAATTGCCGCCCTGCCCGTCACGGAGTTGCTCGAACCGGCCTGCGTCGCATTGTTCCCCGGTTTCGCGCTCGCGCGCCGCAGCGGCGCCGCCCCGGCGCATATGGGGCTGTCCGTCGCAGGCGCCCTTGCCCTCATCACTGTTCCCTTTTCAGCCGGGATCTCGGCTTGCTCCGGTTACCTCGTCATCGGGCTGCTCGGACCGGAGTGGACCGCCGCGCAGCCGCTGATCGCCGTCCTCGCCTGGTCGTGCATGTTCCTGCCCTTCAGTTGGGTCACAGTGACGGCCCTGTCCGCCCAGGGACACGTCCGGCAAGTCGTCGCCAGCCACGCCGTCGCCGCCGGGCTCAAGGTGGTCGGAATCCTCGCGGTCCGCTGGACGCACGACCTCCACGCCGTCGCCATGGTGATGGTCGCCATCATCGCCCTCGAATCGCTGATGTTCATCTGGCAGCTATGGTCGGCCGGCAATCGTGAACTGCGGCAGCTCGCGATGACCGGCCTGCGCCTCATCCCCTCGCTCGCCATCACCCTTGCCGTGCTGGCCCCCTTGCCCGGAACCTGGTCCATCGTCGAGCTCGCCCGCCTCCCGGCCCTGGTCGCCGGCGGCCTCATTGGCGCGCTGACCTTTCTCGTCTTCTTTGTCTGTCAGGCCGTGCTCTGGCGGATTGCCGGTCGCCCGCCCGGTCCAGAGCGTCGCATCGCCGACCTGATCGCCGGCGAACCGCGGCTTGGTCGCCTGTGGATCGCGTTCCGGCGCAAGCCCGCCAGCCGCTGAACCACGGCCCACTGCCGCACGGCGCAAGCGCCGCTTGAAGCCAGATAACTTATGTCTTGCAGAGAGATGCTTCGGCACCCTTAATGTGCAGTAAGCGCAGTCAAAGTCCTGTCCAGAAATTGAGATACTTAGCGATATACATCTAATTATTGATACTCTGCTTTCGGTCTCAGTAGGTTTGACATGGCGCGCTTGATCGCGTTCTACCTCCCGCAATTCCACCCCACCCCCGAAAACGACGAATGGTGGGGAAAGGGATTCACCGAATGGACCAACACCGCCCGCGCCAAACCCCTCTTCGCCGGCCACGACCAGCCCCACGTTCCGGCCGATCTCGGCTTCTACGACCTGCGCGTCGCCGAAACCCGGCAACAGCAGGCCGAACTCGCCCGCGACTACGGCATCGAGGGCTTCTGCTACTACCATTACTGGTTCGCCGGCCGCCGCATCCTTCAACGCCCCTTCGACGAAGTCCTCGCCTCTGGCGCGCCCGACTACCCCTTCTGCCTCTGCTGGGCCAACGAGACCTGGTCCGGCATCTGGCACGGCAGCCCCAACCGCATCCTGCTCGACCAGACCTACCCGGGCCCGGCCGATCACGCCGCCCATTTCGAAACCCTCCGCCCCGCTTTCGCCGACCCCCGCTATATGCGTGTCCAAGGCAAGCCGCTCTTCATTGTCTACAAGCCGCACGAGATCCCCGATGCCCCCGCCGCCCTCGCGCAGTGGCGCCGCATGGCCGAGGAGGCCGGGCTGGGTGGCCTCTATATCGCCGGCTACGAGACCACCGTGCCCGGTCCGGAGCTCATCGCCATGGGCTACGACGCCGTTATCAAGCCGCCAAGAATCCGCCTGCGCACCTGGACATCCAAGCGCGAGCCCAAGAGATGGATCCTGGAGCAAATCCGCGTCCGCCGCGGCCTGCCCACCATCGAGGAGTTCGCCGATTGGGCGCAGCGCAACATGAGCGCTCCCGTCTCCGGCCTCGACTCCTACCCCTGCGTCGTCCACGCCTGGGACAACACCCCCCGCTCCGGCGCCCGCGGCGTCGTGCTCCGCAACCCCGACCCGGCCATCTTCGACCGCCTCCTCCGCGCCGCCCTGTCCAGCATTGCCGGCAAGCCCGCCGATCAGCGCCTCGTCTTCCTCAAATCCTGGAACGAGTGGGCCGAAGGCAACCACCTCGAGCCCGATCTCCGCTATGGCCGTGCCTATCTCGAGGTCGTCGCCAACGTCGCGCGCGACGCCCAATGAACCAGGGCGGCCCCTCGATCACCGCCCGCGTCGTCCGCGGCGCCGGATGGATGATGGCCTGGCGCGTCGTCACCCGGTCCCTCGGATTCGTCAGCATCCTCGTCCTGGCCGGCCTGCTCGTCCCCGCCGATTTCGGCATCGTCGCCATGGCGTCCGCCATCACCGGCGCCATCGACAGCATGTCCCAGCTCGGCGTCCGCGACGCCCTCGTCCGCCTCCCCGACGAACGCCGCGACTACTACGACACCGCCTTCACCTTCCAGGTCGCGCGCGCCACCCTCACCGCCACCCTCATCGCCGGCATGAGCCTGTTCTCGGACAGCCTGTTTGGCGAACCCCGGCTGCAGCCCGTCTTGGTCGTGCTCGCCGCACTCTCATTCGTCTCCGGTTTCGAGAACGTCGGCATCGTCGCCTTCAGCCGCTCACTCGATTTTCGCCGCCAGTTTCTTATGCAGGCGGCCCCTCGCGTGCTCGGCTTCGTCGTCACCACCGCGCTCGCCGTCCTGCTCCGCTCCTACTGGGCGCTCATCGTCGGCAGCGTGGTCAGCCGCCTCGCGGGCGTTGCCATGACGTACATGCTCTCCCCCCATCGCCCCGGCTTCGGCCTCCAGGGCTGGCGATATTTGCTCCACTTCTCGTTCTGGACCTGGGCCGGCAGCCTCGCCATCATGGTGCTCGCTCGCACCGACCCGTTCCTCCTCGGCCCGGTCCTCGGCGTCGCCGGCCTCGGCCTGTTCATGCTCGCCTGCGACATCGCCTTCCTCCCGATCAGCGAACTGCTCGAGCCTGCCAGCGCCGCGCTGTTCCCCGGGTTCGCCCTCGCCAGCCGCAGCGGCTCCGAACCCGTCGCCATGGGGCTCTCGGTCGCCGGCGCGCTCGCCCTGCTGACCATCCCGTTCTCGATCGGCGTGTCGGCCTGCTCCGGCTTCCTGGTCACCGGCCTGCTCGGCCCGAAATGGGAGGCCGCCCGGCCCATCATCGCCGTCCTCGCCTGGATGTGCATGTTCTCACCCTTCAGCTACGTCTGCGCCAGCGTCCTCTCCGCCCAAGGCAAGGTCAGCCGCGTCTTCGCCAGCCATGCCCTGGCGGCCGCCCTCAAGGTCGCCGTCATCCTCACCGTCCGCGACACACGCGATCTGCCGTTCATCGCGCTCAGCTCGGTCCTGGTCGTTGCCGCCGAAACGTCGGTGTTCCTCTGGCAGCTCCGCGCGGCCGGCAACCAGGAGTTTCGCCAGCTCGGCCTCATGGCCGCACGCGCGTCCGTATCCATAGCGGCCACCTGCGCCGCGCTCAGCCTCCTGCCCGGCGCCTGGTCGCACGTCGAACTCGATCGCCCCGCCGCCCTCCTCGCGGGCGGCCTCCTTGGCCTGTTCGCCTTCGCGCTCTTCTTCGCGTGCCAGGCCCTGCTCTGGCGCGTGGCCGGAAGACCGCCCGGCCCCGAAGCCCGGCTGCTGTCCATCCTCCGAAAGGACGCTCGCCTGCAAACACTGCTGCACTGGGCGTGAGCGTGCTGACACAGCCCACAGCGTGGCGACCGGATATCGGCGGCGCTGCCCAGCCCCCCCGCGCGTCACCGGCCAGCCGCTCGCTCCGTGTCCTCTTCGTGACCGATTACCTGCATCTGCCGCAGGGAGGCGGAGGCGCCGAACGCAACACGCATGAACTCTGCCTCTCGCTCAAGGCGCTCGGCGATCAGCCCGCAGTGTCGTGCTTCCTCCAAAACGACGGCTCGTGGCTGTTTTGGGCCAGCCGTGTCCGCCGTCGCCTCCCGCCCCGGCGCGAGTATGCCCGCGACACCGTATGCGGCTATCCCGTTTTCCGAGGATGGGACCACGCGCGCGTCGCAGGCAATCTCCTTCGCTTCCGCGCCGACGTCATCATTCTCCAGTCCACCCGCCCTGAACGTCTCCTCGACGCCCTCGCGCCTTCGGGCACCCCGATCGTCGCTTACTTTCACGAGGTCGAGGAAATCGACCACCTCGCCGCGCTCCGCGGAACTGACGTACCCATTATCGCGAACTCGGCATTTACCGCGGCCCGACTTGCCGAACGCTGCGGGTTACAAAGCAAGGTTGTCCTTCCGCTGGTCGAAGCCCGGCATTACCGCGCCGTGATGCGCCCAGAGCGGGTCCTGTTCATCAACACGACTGAGCGCAAAGGCGTCCACCTGGCCTTTACCATTGCCGAGCGACGCCCCGACATCCCGTTCGACTTTGTTCTGAGTTGGACCCATAAGCCCGATGCGCTGCACGCGTTGCGAGCCCGCGCTCGTGCTGCCGGCAACATTCACCTTCACTCACCCACGCAGGACATGCGGCGTCTCTATGCCCGCGCGAAGCTCCTGCTGGCCCCGTCTCAATGGCAGGAGACCTGGGGCCGAGTCGCGACCGAAGCACAGATCAACGGCATTCCCGTCCTCGGGAGCAATCGCGGCGGCCTGCCCCAGGCAATCGGCCCGGGCGGGATCATCCTTCCGGCCACCGCATCTCCCGAGGTCTGGACCGCTGCGCTCTCCCGCCTATGGGACGACCCGGCCGCCCACGCTGCCGCAGCTGCCGCCGCTCGCGCGCACGCCGCCCGACCTGACATTCAGCCGGCAACGATCATCGCCAATCTCCGTGACGTCCTCATCGGCGCGATACAGGGCGCGACCTGGTCCGAGCGCGGCGTCGGCTGATGCGGGTCAGCATCGTCTGCCCCGTTTACAACACTCGTCCCGAGCAGTTGAAAGCGGCAGTTTCGTCCGCCCTCGCCCAGACGTCCGGTGACGTCGTCGAGGTCGTTCTCGTCGACGATGCCTCGACCAACCCCGAGACCGTCGCGGCACTCGCCGGCCTCGACAACCCCGGGGGCCGCATCACGGTGCTTCGTTCGCCCCATAACGCTGGCCCAGCGGCGGCCCGGAACATCGGCCTTTCGCACGCGTCCGGAACTTGGATCGGCTTCCTCGATGCGGACGACCTTTGGCCGTCCGACAAGCTTGCGAATGCGATGACCCTCCTCGCCAGCCGCCCGGGTACAAGGTGGATCATCGGGGATTTTGCCCACTTCAAGGGTTGTGTACAGGGGCCGACGCAGCCAGGCGCGACGTGCTTTGCCCTCGGCGACGATCCCGGCCCGGCCCGATTGGCCCCGGCGCTCACCCGCTCCATCATCCTCGACGGCCTGCACCTCGGCACCTGCCTGATCCGCCGCGACGTCATCCCGCACCGGCCCTTCGACCCGGCCGTTACCTATGGCGAGGATCTGCTGTTTCTGGCCAAGCTATCCACCACCGTTCAGGCTGATCGGGCGCCAAACCTGTCCTATCTTTGCCGCCGCGGCGGTGAGAGCATGATGTACTCGGCCGGCCGCCTGACCAGTCGGTTTGCGAGTGGCCCCCGCGCCGGCCTGCGCGACAAGCAGTTGCGCGCGTTCGGCCGCGAGTACCGCTGGGCTCTCTACGACGTCTACAAGGACTTAGCGGTCAACAACCTCCTGAACGGGCGTCCTGCCGCGGCCGTGCGTTTCGCGCTTCAGGCGCTTACCCTCGATCCCCGCGAGATCAGGTCGTTCGTTCGATTCCTGACGTTTCTGCCTCTGCGGCACACGGCCGAACTTGCTCGGCGCGCTCGCTCGTACAGTCGTCGGGAACAAGTCGTTCTGCCAGGCGGGGACGGTCATACTGCGAGGGACTAGCGTTGCAGCAAGGACGGCGCCGGCCATGCCGACGCTGCTTCGGCCAGTGCCGGCCGGTCATGACGTCGCGCAACTCAATTCCTGGGCTCGGTTGCCCGCCACGGTCGTCAGCGCCTGCGACAACGCCGCGACCACCGCGTCCGGCTGCACCCCCACGCGCTGGGAATGCGCCAGGCCCGCGGCCGCGCAACGCCCATACGCCGCCGCGTCGTCCCATAGCTGCCCCAACCCCTCCAGCCACGCCTCGTGCGGTGCATCGGCCGACAACAGCACGCCCCCCGGTCCCACCGCCTCCGGCAGTCCGCCGCGGTCGCTCGCCAACACCGGAATACCGTTCACCTGCGCTTCCGTTGCGACCCGGCCCCAGGTTTCCTCCCATTGCGAGGGCGCCAGCAGGAGCCGGGTTCGGGCGTAGTGGGGCCGCATATCGGGGGTTGGCGAGTGTAGCGAGATGTTCCCTGCCGCTTTCGCACGGGCCGATAGGGCGGCGAGCTGCTCGGGCCTGAGTATCCAGCTCGTGACGAGGTCGAACGGGATGTCTGGCCGGCTTTCGGCCAGCCGCAACACGATCTCGAGGCCTTTTCGCGGGACGGTGTTGACGAACAGCGCGGAGGTCGGCTGGTGCGCCGTCACCCGGTAGGCGGCCGGGTCGATCAGCGGACGGACCACCTTGGCCGTGATGGCGAAGCGCTCGTGCAGCCGCCGGGCGGTGAACTCGGAATTGGCCAGGAACGGAACACCGTCCCGGGCCGGCCCGGCGAGGGGCGCCAAGTCCTCGACCTCATGGATATAGACGATGGCTGGCACGCCGGTGGGCGACAGCGCGCCAAGCAGCGGGCCGGGCCGGGTCGATTGCACGACGGCGACGTTCGGGCGGAAGCGGCGAACGACGCCGGGCAGGCCCTCGGGATGCCAGCCGCGGAACACGGGATAACCACATACCCGGTCGCGGACATACTCGGCGCGGGGCGGCAGGGCGCGGCGGAAACGGCTGCTCCAGGCAAGGCGGGAGTTGTCCATCTTGAAGCTGCACGCAACGGCGACAGCGATGCCACGCGCTTGCATCGCCAGGCAGAGGTCATGCGTGTTTCGCTCGCCGCCCCCACCGCCCTGGGGAAGGTGGATGTGGTCGGTAACGAACAGCGCCCGCACATTCATACCGCCTGGGGCACTCGTCGCTGAAACATGCGCGTGTAAGGGAGCGCCCGGGACGGCACCGCGGCCCAGCCGAGTCGCGCCAAAGGGAGAGTGGCCAGGCGCTCATAGGCGTCCTCGAACTCTGCCGCCATCCGCTGGACCGAGAACTTCGTCTCCGCCCGGATCCGCGCCGCATCCCCCATGCGCGATCGCAGGGCTGGATCCGCAGTCAGCCGGCCCAATGCATCCGTCAAGGCCGCGACGTCGTCGGACGGAACCAACAGTCCGGTTTCCCCGTCCACGACCACCTCCGGGATGCCGCCGACCCGTGTCGCCACCACCGGCCGCCGCGAGTATCCAGCCTCTGCCAGCACCAGGCCGAACGCATCCGCCCGCGACGCCAACGCCATGATGTCGCAGCTCGCATAAAGGTCGGTGATGGGCTCGTGATAGCCGAGGAAGTGGACTCGGTCCGTCAGCCCGAGTTCTTCCGTCAACTGCTGTAACGGCTCCCGCTCCGGCCCGTCGCTCGCGACTAGCAAATGCGGCACCCTCTCGCCCGTTAGCTCGCCCAACGCGCGCACCAGCACGTCGTGCCCCTTGCGCCGGATCAGGGAGCCGACGGCCCCGATCAGCACCGTGCCGGCCGCGATCCCGAGGCTGGCCCGCAGGTCGGACCCCGGTTTGGCGTCCAGCCGGGCGAAGTCGATCCCGTTGTAGATGACCTGGGTGCGCGCCGGCGGCACGCCATCCAGGAGCGGGTCGTCCAGCACCTGGCGCGAAACCCCCACAATAAGGTCGGCTTGGTGGATCAGCAGCGCGTAGCGGCTGCGGCGCAGGTAGTCGATGTGCAGGTGGCTGAGCAGCGGCAGCCGAACCGTGCGCGCCACCGGCAGCAGCCACTGCGTCGGCGCCGCGCTGTTGGCATGCAGCACGCGCGCGCCATGCGCCCGCGCCAGGCTGACGCCCTCGCGCACCAGCGCCGCGTAGGCACGCGGGCTGAACCGGGGTGACCCCGTGTCGAAGTAGTAGGCGAAATCCGTCCGCTGCGTCGGGAACCCGGCCGCGCGGCACGCCTCGGCCATCTCCGTCCCGTTGCACCACACCACCGGCTTGATCCGCGCCGGGTCTAAATGCGTCAGCAAATCCAGCAGCAAGGTCTCGCTGCCGCGGATCCACTGGTCCCCGAAATGCGTGAACAGCACCGGCAACGGTCCGGCTTGGTCGCTTCCCCCGCCAGGACCGTCTTTCGGCATCACGACTCCCAACGCTGACCACCCCAGACCACCGCACGCGTTCCTATCACACGCCGCCGGAACGGCTCAGACCCTGTTTCGTCTGGGATTGTAAGCCGCTCAGCTTAACGAAAGGGGAACGCCGGCTCTCACCCGACCCGCTCGTACGCCAGCCCCCGCGCCAGCCAGCAGCCCACCTGCACACCCTCGATCCGCCCCTCCGCTCCCCGCCGAAACGCCAGCGTCCAGTCCCCCGGCGGCGCGTAGTCCAGCGCGCGCGGGCACGGCAGCGCCCACACATCGCCCCCGATCGCATCCAGCGCCTCCATCCGCCCGGCCCCCAAAACCCCCGAAAACCCGCCGTACAATGCCCCGCCTGCATCCACCACCGTCAGCTCCGCCCCCAGCTCCCCGCATCGATACCGCCCGCACACATCGCTCGCCGCCACCCCCGTCACCGGCTGCAGCCGCGAGCGCTGATTGTCGCCCGGCCGGTCCATCCACACCCCGTCCCCATCCACACGCACCCGCGTCCCGCCCGTTCCCGCCCCGCGGGCGCCTCCGTCCGGCTGCGGCGCCAGCATCTCCGGCCATGTCCCATACCGTAGCCGCACCTTCCCCTCGGCCGCCTCCAACCGCACCGACAACCCCGTCTCCGGCTCGACATAAGCGCCCAGCAAGTCCGCCGGCGCAGCCGCCTTCACAACCGCCTCCGCCTCCACGCCCACCGCCGCCTCGAACAGCTCCACCGCCGCCGCCTGCGCATCGCCCGGGTGATTGAACAGCACAACCACCGAAACCCGGTCCGCCACCGCGTGCAGCCGATGGCTCCGCCAGCCCCGCAGCGCGCCGCCATGCCCCGTCACCGCCCGGCCCCGCTCCATCCGCCGCCCCAGCCCGAACCCGTACCCGGCTTCCGCCCCGTCCGCGAACGTCACCGGGGCCGACAACCGCCGATACAGCGAGCCGGCGTCCTCCCGCGTCGCGTCGATGTGCCGCTCCCACGCGATCATGTCGTCCAGCGACGCCCCCAGGCCGGCATCCCCCGTCCACACGATCCGGTTCACCGCCGGCCGGAACCCCGCCGCCTGGCTTCCCTCATACCCCTCCGTCCCATCCGGCATCGCCCGCGTGTCCGCCGCCAGGAACGCGCTGCCCATCCCCACCCGCTCGAAAAGCCGCGTCCGCAACAGCTCCGCAAACCCGCGGCCGGTCCGCTCCTCCAGAGCATCCGACAAGATCCTGAAGTTCTGGTTAACGTAGGAGAACCGCGTTCCCGGCCGGAACTGCAACGACTGTGTCCCCCCAATCACCCGCGCCGTCTCCAGATCTCCGAACGCCGACTCCGCCGGTGCCCCATGGAGCATCGCCACCGCCCAGTAGTCCCGCAGCCCCGACTGGTTGTGGCACAGCTGCATCGCACCCGGCGCCGCCCCCTCCAGCCGCGGCAATCGCGCCCGCACCGCCCCATCCAGCGCCGACACGTCCGGCACCGCGTCCAGCACCAGCCCGCACGTGAACTGCTTCGTCACCGAGCACATCCGCACCAGCGTCGACGGCGTGAACGCGATCCGCCGCTCGGCATTGGCATACCCCCATGCGTGCCGCACCAGCACCGCGCCGTCCTTCAGCACCGCCACCGCCCCGCCCGGCCCCACATACCGTCGCGCCAGCCCGGCCACCGCACGTTCCAGACTGTCCGTCACGGGTCGATCACCTCCGCGCACCCATCCGTCGGCGCCGCCGCCAGATGCCCCACCAGCGGCACGATCTTCAGCGCCGCCGACCCCACGCGGCACGGCGCCGCCACCGCCCCGCACCCCGAGACGAGCAGCAGCAATCCCAGCACGAGCCGTCTCATCCCAGCGCCTCCCGCATCAGCTCCAGCTCCAACCAGCGCTCCTCGGCCGCCGCCAGCTTGCCCTGCGCGTCGGCCAGCGTGTCGGTCGCCAGCCGGAACGCCGCCGGGTCGCGCCGATACAGGTTCGCATCCGACAGCCGCCGCTGCTGCACCGCGACCACGTTCGTCAGCCGCCCAATCTCCCCCGGCAGCGTTTCCAGCGCGTGCTTGTCCTTGAACGACAGTTTCTTCCCTGCCGCCTTGCCAGCGCCCGGCTTCGATCCGCTGCCGCCACGCCCCCGCTCGGCCACGGCGGCGGCCGGCGCGCCCCGCTGCAGCAGCATGTCGCTGTAGCCCCCGGCATACTCCACCCACCGCCCGTCGCCTTCGGCCGCCAGGGTCGACGTCACCACACGGTCCAGGAAGTCGCGGTCATGGCTCACCAGCAGCACGGTACCCGGGTAATCGGCCAGCATCTCCTGCAGCAGATCCAGCGTCTCCAGATCGAGGTCGTTCGTCGGCTCGTCCAGCACCATCAAGTTGCTTGGCCGCGCCAGCGCGCAGGCCAGCAGCAGCCGCCCCCGCTCCCCGCCGCTCAGCACCCCCACCGGCGTCCGCGCCTGCTCGGGCTTGAACAGGAAGTCCTTCATGTAGCCGATCACGTGCCGCTTCTCGCCGCCCACCTCGACCTGGTCGCCCCCGCCCCCGGTCAGCGTATCCGCAAGCGTGGTTGCCGGGTCCAGCGCCGCGCGCTGCTGGTCCAAGGTCACCTCGTGCAGGCTCGTGCCCACGCGGACCTCGCCGCCATCCGCCGTGTCCTTGCCCGTCAACAGGTTCAGCAGCGTCGTCTTGCCGGCGCCGTTCGGCCCGATGATCCCCAGCCGGTCGCCCCGCTGCACCCGCATCGTCAGGTCCCGTACCACCGTCTTGGCGCCGAACGCCTTCGTCACGTGCTCGGCCACGGCCACCAGCTTGCCCGACAGGTCCGCCTCGCTCGCCGCCATCCGCAGCGTCGCCGCCGCCCCGCCCGCCTCCCGCTTCTTCTGCCGCAGCGCGCCCAGCTCGCCCAGCCGCCGCACGTTGCGCTTCCGCCGCGCCGTCACGCCATAGCGCAGCCAGTCCTCCTCCCGCAGGATCTGCCGCCCAAGCTTGTGCAGATCCCGCTCCGCCTCCGCCTCGACCTCCTCCCGCCACGTCTCGAAATGCGCAAAGCCCCGGTCGATCCGCCGCGTCACCCCGCCATCCAACCAGACGATGCTCCGCGACAGCGTCTCCAGCAGGCGCCGGTCATGGCTGATCAGCACGATGCCCGCGCGGAGGGATTTCAGCTCGCTCTCCAGCCACTCGATCGCCGGCAGGTCCAGGTGGTTCGTCGGCTCGTCCAGCAGCAGCAGGTCCGGCGAGGGCGCCAGGGTCCGCGCGAGCGCCGCCCGGCGCTGCTGCCCGCCGGAAAGATGCGCCGGGTCCTCGGCCCCCGTCAGGCCGAGCTGGTCCAGCAGCGCCGCCGCCCGGTAATGGTCGTCGCCCGGCCCCATCCCGGCCTCGACATAGTCCAGCGTCGTCGCGAACCCGGCCAGGTCCGGCTCCTGCGGCAGATACCGCACCGTCGTGCCGGGCTGCAGGAACCGCGTCCCGCCATCGGCCGCCAGCAGCCCGGCGGCGATCTTCAGCAAGGTCGACTTGCCCGACCCGTTGCGCCCGACCAGGCAGATCCGCTCCCCGGCGCCCACCCCGATCTCCGCCCCCTGCAGCAGGGGCGCCGAACCCAGCGCCAAATGGATGTCTTGCAGCAGCAGCAGCGGAGTGGAAGCCATGCGCGGGGTATGGGGGCCGCCCGCCGGGTGTGCAAGCGCCGCCGGCTGTGGCACGAACGGCGGATCAAGAAGGGGGAGGGGGCCGAGATGCGCATCACCATGATCCTGGCCTGCCTGCTGCTCGCCGTCCCCGCCCGCGCCGCCGAACCGCTGCGCATCGGCCTCCTCCGCACCCTCAGCCCGGCCCCGCTCTACCTTGCGATGGAGCGCGGCTATTTCGCCGCCGAAGGCCTCGACGCGCAGTTCCGCTTCTTCGAATCGGCCCAGCCCATCGCCGCGGCCGCCGTCAGTGGCGACATCGACGTCGGCGTCACCGCACTCACCGGTGGCTTCTTCAGCCTCGCCAGCCGGGGCGGCCTCAAGGTCATCGGCGGCGCCCTGCACGAACAGCGCGGCTATCAAGGCACCGCCATCCTGGTCTCGACCCACGCCTACGACGCCGGCCTGAAAACCCTCAAGGACCTGCCGGGCCACACGCTCGGCATCACCCAGTATGGCAGCTCGTTCCACTACATGGCCGGCCGCATCGCCGAGCACGAGGGCTTCGACCTGCACACCGTTACCCTCCGCCCGCTGCAATCGATCGGCAACATGGTCGCAGCCGTCCGCACCAACCAGGTCGATGCGACGATGGCGATCGCCTCCCAGGCCCGCCCGCTCGAGGACACGTACGAGGCGCATATCATCGCCTGGGCCGGCGACGTCGCACCCTACCAGATCACCGCCGTCTTCGCCCCCACCGCCATCGTCGAGCACCATGCCGACACCCTGCGCCGCTTCGCCCGCGCCTATGCCCGGGGCGTCGACGACTACCGCGCCGCCTTCCTCCGGCTCGACCCGGCCGGCGACCCCATCACCGACGACAACACCCGCGCCGCCATCCCCGCCATCCAGAAATACGTCTTCACCAACGACCCGGCCGCCGCCGAAAAGATCATCGACGGCGCCGGCTACTATGACGAAGGCGGCCGCCTCGACACCGCCGACGTCGCCGCCCAGCTCCACTGGTTCGAAGCCCAGAACCTCGTCAAGAACGCCCCCGACCCCGCCACCCTCATCGACACGTCCTTCCTCGGCGCCCTGAAATGACGCCCGGGCCGGTCCCGCCGGACGGGCAGGGCGGACGCTCCCCCGGCTCCCCGCGCACCGCCGGCCTCACCCTCCGCTTCGAAGCCGTCTCCCACCGCTACGACCGCCTCGCCGTCCTCGACGCCATCACCCTCACCGCCCACCCCGGCCAGGTCCTGGCCATCGTCGGACCCTCCGGCTGCGGCAAGTCCACCCTTCTCGGCATCGCCGCCGGCCTCGTCGCGCCCACGGCCGGCCGGGCCACCCTCCACGGCGATATCCCGCCCGACTGCCTCAACCCGATCACCCCCGTGTTCCAGGACTTTGCCCTGCTGCCCTGGCGCACCGTCGCCGGCAACGTCGCGCTGCCGCTCGAAGCCCATCTTCCCGGGCCCGCGCGCGCGCAACGCGTCGCAGAGGTCCTGGCCCTCACCGGCTTGACCGAGTTCGCCGGCGCCTGGCCGCGCCAGCTCTCCGGCGGCATGCGGCAACGCGTGGGCATCGCCCGGGCGCTGGCCGTACGCCCCGCCTGCCTGCTGATGGACGAGCCGCTCAGCGCGCTCGACGCGCAGACCCGCATGTTGCTGCTGGATGAGTTCGCCCGCCTGATCGACCAGGCCGGCACCACCACTATGTACGTCACCCACAACCTGGCCGAGGCCGTCCGCCTCGGCCACCAGGTCGCCGTCCTGTCCCGCCGGCCAGGCCGCCTGCGCGCCCTCCTCCCCATCGACCAGCCGCTCGCAACCCGCAACCCTGCCCACCCCGACCTCGTCGCCCTCGAACGACACCTGTGGGACCTGATCCGCGACGACGCCGCCGCTGCCGAACGCGAGCCGGCGCATGCCTGACCTCCGGCCCGGCCCGCACGAACCCTGGCCACGGGCGGAGCTGCCGCCGCCCGGGTCCACCGTCCCGTTCCGCGCCCGCGGCTTCGCGCCCCGCACCATCCCCGGCGCCGGCGCCGCCACCCTCGTCGCCCTCGTCCTGGCGTGGCAAGCCGCGGCCGCCGCCGGCTGGATCGACACGCGGTTCCTGCCCCCGCCGCTGGCCATCGCCCGTGCCCTCTACGCCCTCATTGCCTCGGGCGAGCTGTGGGGCCATCTCGCCGCCTCCCTCCGGCGGCTCGCCATCGGCTGGTCGATCGGTTCGGCGGCTGGCATCGCGCTCGGCCTTGCCGTGGGTCTCAGCACCCTGGCCCGCGCCCCCGGCCTGGCCGTCGTCTCCGCCCTGTTCCCCATCCCCAAGATCGCGCTGGTGCCCCTGTTCATCATCTGGTTCGGCATCGGCGAGGGCTCGAAGGTGGTCACACTCGCCTTCGGGACGTTCTTCCCGACCGTCCTTACCGTGGCCGCCGGCGTGGACGCGCTGCCCCGCTCCCTCATCCGCATGGCCCAGGCATTCGGCTTGTCCCGCGCCGCCATCGTGCTGAAGGTCGTCATCCCCGGAATACTCCCCGCCATCCTCGCCAGCGTCCGCCTCACGAGCGCGATCGCCATCATCCTGCTCGTCGCCGCCGAGATGATCGGCGCCGACCAGGGGATCGGCGCCTTCGTGCTGCAGGCCGGCAATCTCTACGACACCGACAACCTCCTTGCCGGCATCGTGTGCCTCTCGGTGCTTGGCCTCTCCGTCGCCTGGCTCATCGGCCGCCTCGAAGGATTGCTCCTGGCCTGGCGCTGACGTCTCCGCACGGGAATATCAACCGAACCCGCCCCGCCCGGCTCCGTTCAGCCTTCGACGCATAGAAACGGAGCGCGCGCCATGTTCATGAAAATCGACAAGCTGCTGACCGAACTGCCGGAGCCGAAGAAGGCCGACCCGAACGAGGGCGCTGCCCTGCAGGAACTGCTCGGCGGCAAGTACGGCGAGATGTCGACGCTCGGCAACTACATGTTCCAGAGCTTCAACTTCCGCAACAAGAAGGAACTGCGTCCCTTCTACAGCCTGGTTTCCAGCATCTTCGCTGAGGAGATCGGCCATGTGGAGCTGGTCAGCAACGGCATCGCTATGCTCAACGGCGGCCCGGGCAACCCGAAATCCGGCGCCGACATCACCAAGACGCCGTATGGGGAAATGAAGGACATCCGCTCGGCCGCGTCGTTCCTGTCGTATGGCGGCGGCGCCGTGCCGGTGAACAGCAACTCCATGTCGTGGAATGTCGACATGGTCACCACCACCGGCAACCTGATCATCGACCTGCTGCACAATTTCCACCTCGAATGCGGCGCCCGCATCCACAAGGCGCGCGTCTACGAGACGGTCAGCAGCCCGACCGCGCGCGAAGTCTGCGGCTACCTCCTGGTCCGCGGCTCGCTTCACGCCCACGCCTACGCGCTCGCGCTGAAGAACCTAACCGGCGTGCAAATCGAGAAGATGCTGCCCACGCCGAACATCGAGCTGTCGAAGTTTCCCGAGTGCGACAAGTACCTGGCCGAAGGCAAGCACCGCCTGCTCTACCGCTTCAGCCCGGAAGACTACGAAGAGTCCGCCGGCATCTGGGGCAACGGCGAAGTCGCCCTCCCCGGTGATCCGCCAGGCGAACTCGAAGTCGTCGACGGCCTCCCGGAAGGCGGCAAGATGCCCAACCTCAACGGCCACTACCCCGCCTTCGCCCCCGACTACGCGCCCGAAGAAATCTTCGAGATCGCCAGCAAGCTCTACAAGAAGTCCCGCTAACCTCCTCTCCCTCTCCCGCCAGCGGGAGAGGGCCGGGGTGAGGGCACGCCGGCCGGGGAAGACGATATGTGGCCGGGCGCCTTTGGCGTCACCCGTTCGCGCCTCGCACCGCCTCCATAACGGCCCGCGTGACCTCCTTCGTGGTCGCTGTTCCGCCCAAATCCGGCGTCATCAACCCGGCCCCGCACACCTGTTCTACGGCCACCATCAACGCCGCTGCGGCCCGGGGTTCGCCGAGATGCTCCAGCATTAGCGACGCCGTCCAGAACGTCGCCACCGGGTTCGCGATCCCCTTGCCGGTGATGTCGAACGCGCTGCCATGGATCGGCTCGAACATCGACGGGAACCGTCGCTCCGGGTCCACATTCCCGGTCGGCGCAATCCCCAACGACCCGGCCAGCGCCGCCGCCAGGTCGCTCAGGATGTCCGCATGCAGATTGGTCGCCACCACCGTGTCGATCGAGCGCGGCTTCAGCACCATCCGCGTCGTCATGGCGTCCACCAGTTCCTTGTCCCACGCCACGTCGGGGAACTCGGTTGCCACCTGCGCCGCCACCTCGTCCCAGAACACCATGCCGTGCCGTTGCGCGTTGCTTTTCGTGACCACGGTCAGGTGCTTGGGCGGCCGCTTCTGCGCCGCGTCGAACGCGAACCGCATGATCCGCTCCACGCCGCGCCGGGTGAAGATGCTGGTCTCGGTCGCGACCTCCTCCGGCAAGCCCCGGTGCGCCCGCCCGCCATTGCCCGAATACTCGCCCTCCGAGTTCTCCCGCACGATCAGCCAGTCCAGGTCCGCAGCGCCCACGTTGCGCAGCGGGCTCGTCACCCCCGGCAGGATCCGCGTCGGCCGGATGTTCGCATACTGGTCGAACCCCTGGCAGATCGGCAGCCGCAGGCCCCACAGCGTGATGTGGTCCGGGATGTCCGCCGCCCCCACGGCGCCGAACAGGATCGCGTCCATGTCCCGGATCTGCGCCAGCCCGTCGGCCGGCATCAACGCCCCGGTCCGCCGATACCGGTCCGACCCCCAGTCGAACGCCGTCACGTCCAGCCGGAAGCCGCCATCGCGCTCGGCAAGTGCGGCCAACACCTCCAGCGCCGCCTCCACCACCTCCGGCCCGATCCCATCCGCCGGAATGGACGCAATCCGATACGCGCGCATGAACGCTCTCCTCGCCTGCCATCATGGCCATGCTGGCCCCGACCTTGCAGGCAACCTTGCACCCACGCCCCCGACCCGGCAAACCTGGGCACCGACCGGACACACAGAGGCCCCCACCGTATGCGCAACCTCCTCCTGGCCCTCACGCTCCTCCTGGCCAGCGGCGCCGCATATGCCCAAGCCCCGCTCCGCATCGCCCTCCGCGAAGACCCCGACACCCTCGACCCCAGCACCGCCCGCACCTACGTCAGCCGCATCGTCTTCGCCGGCCTCTGCGACAAGCTGTTCGACATCAACGAGAAGCTCGAGACGGTCCCCATGCTCGCCCTCGGCTACGAATGGGCCACGCCGACCGAGCTCGTCCTCCATCTCCGCCCCGGCGTGCTGTTCCACGACGGCGAGACTATGGACGCCGAAGCCGTCAAATACTCCCTCATGCGCCACCTCACGATGCCCGGCAGCTATCGGCGCAGCGAGATCAGCGCCCTCGACCATGTCGACGTCGTCGACCCCCTCACGGTCAAGCTGGTGTTGAAGGCGCCGTCCTCGCCCTTCCTCGCGCAGCTCACCGACCGCTCCGGCATGATCGTCAGCCCCAAGGCGGCCGAAGCCGAAGGCAAGGATTTCGGCCTCCACCCGGTCTGCGCCGGACCGTTCAAGTTCGTCGAGCGCGTGCCGCAGGACCGCATCGTGCTCGAACGCTTCCCGCAATACTGGAACGCCGGCGAGATCAAGATCGACCGGGTCACCTACCAGCCGATCCCCGACAGCTCCATCCGCCTCGCCAACCTGCAGGCGGGCAGCATCGACCTGTCCGAATACATCGTTCCCACCGATGTCCCCGCCGTGACCGCCAATCCGCGGCTGAGGATGGCGACATCGAACAGCCTCGGCTACGAGACCATCGAGTTCAACGTCGGCAACGGCCCGGCCGCCAAGGCCCCGGTCGGCGCCGACGCCAGGGTCCGCCGCGCGCTCCAGCTCTCCATCGACCGCGATGCGCTGGTCCAGGTCGTCTATAACGGCCTCTATGCCACAACCGCGCAGGCCGTCTCGCCCGACAGCCCGTTCTACGACAAGGCGCAGCAGCCGCAGCCGCGCGACGTGGCCAAGGCGAAGGCCCTGCTGAAGGAGACCGGCCTGCCGACCCCGGTCGTCGTCAACCTGATCGTTCCCAACAACCCCGACCTGCGACAGGCCGGCGAGGTCATCCAGTCCATGGCCGCCGAAGCCGGGTTCGACGTGCGCCTCACCGCGTCCGAATACGCCTCGGCGTTGGCGACCACCGCCCGCGGTGAGTTCGAGGCGTTCCTGACCGCGTGGTCCGGCCGGGTCGACCCCGACGGCAACCTGTTCAGCTTCCTGCATACGGACGGCGCGCTGAACGATGGCAAATACGCCAGCAAGCAAGCCGATGCGCTGCTGGAGAAGGCGCGGGCCACCAGCGACGTGCCCGGCCGTGCGGCGATCTACGCCGACTTCTGGAAGATCGAGTCCGAGGACCTGCCGCTGATGTACATCTGGCAGTTAAAGAACCTGGTCGGCATGTCGGCCAAGCTCACAGGCTTCCGCCCCATACCCGACGGCATGATCCGCCTCCAGGGCGTCAGCATCGTCAAATGACGGTTCGCGCCGGATGAGATCCCATCTCGCCTCCCGCATCCTCCAGGTCATTCCGACGATCGTGCTGGTCAGCGTCCTCGTTTTCGCACTTCAGCAGCTCATGCCCGGCGATCCGGCCATGGTGCTGGCCGGGGAGGAGCGGGGCGATCCGCAAGTGCTGGCCCAGATCCGCGCCGAGTTGTGGCTCGATCGCTCCATCCCGGTCCAGTACCTGCACTGGATCGGCAACGTCCTGCACGGGGACCTCGGCTTCAGTTGGCGCATCCGCGAGCCGGTGGCCCATCTGGTCGCCACCAAGCTGCCCGTGACGCTTCAGCTTGCCGCCATGGCCTTCGTCATCGCGCTCCTGATCGGCGTGCCGATGGGCATCCTCTCGGCCGTCTTCCGCAACCGGCCGCTCGACTACCTTGCCAACCTCGTCGGCCTCGCCGGGCTCTCGACGCCGAACTTCTGGCTCGGGATCATGCTGATCCTCGTCGTCTCGGTTCAGCTCGGCTGGCTGCCACCGTCCGGCTACGTTCCGCTGACGGAGGACTGGCGGCAGTCGCTCGCCACCACCATCATGCCCGCCTTCGTGCTCGGCAACGCCATCGCCGCCATCCTCATGCGCCACACCCGCAGCGCGATGCTGACCGCGCTCGACCAAGATTACGTCCGCACCGCCCGGGCCAAGGGCCTGCGCGAAGGCCGCGTCGTGCTGCGCCACGCCTTCCGCAACGCGCTCGTCCCCGTCGTCACCCTCGGCGCGCTCGAACTCGGCACCCTCCTCTCCGGGGCGATCCTGACGGAGCAGGTGTTCAGCATCCCCGGTTTCGGCAAGCTCGTCGTCGACGCCGTGTTCAACCGCGACTACCCCGTGGTGCAGGGTGTCGTCCTGGTCACGGCCGCGCTGTACATCCTGCTCAATCTGTTCGCCGACCTGCTCTACACGCTCATCAACCCCCGCCTCAGGACGGCATGACCGGCGCCGTCTCCCTCCCGGCCCCCGGCGCCGTCGGACGCGCCGGCAGGGCAGGAGCCACGCCCACGCGCAGCCCGGCTGCACTCGCCTGGTCCCGCTTCCTCGCCCGACCCGTCGCCGTAATCGGCCTCGTCGTCGTGGTCGCGCTCATCGCCGTCGCCGTCGGCGCCCCATGGATCGCGCCGTTCGACCCGGCGGCGACGAGCTGGTCCCTCGTCCGCAAGGCGCCGTCGGCCGCGCATTGGATGGGTACGGACGAGAACGGCCGCGACGTTCTCTCCCGCGTCATCTGGGGCAGCCGTGCCTCGCTGCTGGCCGGGCTCGTCTCGGTCGGCATCGCTGGCGGCGTCGGCGTCCCCGTTGGCCTGGTCGCTGGATTCCTTGGCGGTTGGGTCGACGCCGTCATCGGCCGCATCGCCGACGCGATGCTCGCCTGCCCCTTCCTCATCCTCGCCATCGCCTTGGCCGCGTTCCTCGGCCCCAATCTCACCAACGCCATGATCGCCATCGGCGTCACTGCCGCCCCGGTGTTCGTCCGCGTTGCCCGCGGCGCCACCATGGATGCGGCGACCAACGAATACGTCGAAGCGGCCCGCGCGCTGGGCAACCCGCCCTGGCGCGTCGCCGTCCGCCACGTTGCGCCGAACATCGTCCCGCCCATCCTGGTCCAGAGCACCCTGGCCATCGCCACCGCCATCATCGCCGAGGCCAGCCTTTCCTTTCTTGGGCTCGGCCAGCAGCCCCCGGCGCCAAGCTGGGGCAGCATGCTCAACTCCGCCCAGCGCTTCCTTACCCAGGCGCCCTGGCTCGCCATCTTTCCCGGCGCTGCCATCTTCCTCGCCGTCCTCGCCTTCAACCTCGTCGGCGACGGCCTGCGCGACGCGCTCGACCCCCGCCGCCGTTAGCCCCCGCCGATAAGCCCCGCCCATCGACCCCCGGCGCTCCCCATGCTTCACTCGCCCGCGGGAGGCTTAACGATGCGCATCGCCATCATGGACGACTGGCAACAGGTCGCCCGCAAAGCCATCGACTGGGCCCCGCTCGAGGCGCTCGCCGAGCTCTCGTTCTTCCACGAGCCGTTCGCGTCCGAAGATGCCGCCGCGGCGGCCCTGCAGGACTTCGACATCCTGATCCCGATGCGCGAGCGCACCGCGTTCACTGCCAGCCTGATCGCGCGCTTGCCGAAGCTGCGCATGATCGCCCAGACCGGCGGCCGCGCGCCCACCATGGACCTCGACGCCGCGACCGCCGCCGGCATCCTCGTCTGCAACACCGTCACCCCCCGGTCGTCCATCGGCACCGCCGAGCTCACCCTCGGCCTCATCCTCGCCGCCATCCGCCGCATTCCCCAGGGCGACGCCGCGATCCGCGCTGGCCGCTTCCAGCACGGCGTCGGCATCGGGCCGGTGCTCGACGGCCTCACCCTCGGCATCGTCGGCTTCGGCAAGATCGGCGCCCGGGTCGGCGGCTACGGCCTCGCGCTCGGCATGACGCTCATCGCCTGGTCGCCAAACCTCACCGCCGACGCGGCCGCCGCCGGCGGCGCCACCCTGGTCGACCGCGACACCCTGCTCGCGACCGCCGACGTCGTCAGCCTGCACGTCGTCCTCTCGCCCCGCTCCCGCCACATGATCGGCACTGCCGAACTGGCGCGCATGAAACCGGGTGCACTGCTGGTCAACACCTCGCGCGGCCCGCTCGTCGACGAAGCGGCCCTCCTGATCGCACTTCATGAGAACCGCATCAGCGCCGCCCTCGACGTGTACGACACCGAGCCGCTGCCGCCCGGTGCCCCAATCCGCTCGGCGCCGAACACGACGCTCACGCCCCATCTCGGCTACACCGTCACCGACGCCTTCGCGTCGTTCTACGGTCAGTCCCAGGACAACATCACCGCCTTCATCCAGCACAGGCCCATCCGGATGCTCAACCCGGCCGCCCTGGACCACAGCAAGGAGTAGGACCATGCGCGCCTGGGCCGTCGTCGAGAACGGGAAAGACCTGCAGGAGCTGGACCTGCCCACGCCCGAGCCCAAAGGGACGGAAGTGCTGCTCGAAGTGACCCATTGCGGCATCTGCCACAGCGACCTGCATATCTGGGAAGGGTGGTACGACATGGGCGGCGGCAAGCGCATGTCGCTCGCCGACCGGGGCGTCACGTTGCCACTGGCGATGGGGCACGAGATCGTCGGCCGGGTCGTGAAGCTCGGGCCGGACGCGACCGGCGTGGCGCCGGGCGACCTGCGGATCGTGTTCCCCTGGGTCGGTTGCGGCCATTGCGAGCGCTGCCTGTCCGACGAGGACAACATGTGCCCGAACGCCGCCCGCAGCATCGGCGTGTTCCAGAACGGCGGCTACGCCACCCACGTCCTGGCGATGCATCCGCGGCACCTGGTCGACCCCGGCGCCATCGACCCGGCGCTCGCCGCCACCTACGCCTGCTCCGGCATCACCGTCTACTCAGCGATCCGCAAGGTCATGCCGATTGCCCCGCAAGAGCCGATCGTGCTCGTGGGCGCCGGCGGCCTCGGTCTGGCTGCGATCAGCATCCTGCGCGCGCTCGGCCACCAGGCGATCATCTCGGTCGACATCGACCCCATAAAGCGCCAGGCGGCGCTGGATGCGGGCGCCACGAAGGCCATCGACGGCAAGGCCGACAACGTGACGCAGCACATTCTCGATGCGGCCGGTGGGCCGGTCCTTGCCGTCATCGACCTGGTGAACGGCTCGGCCACCGCCGCATTCGGCTTCGCGGCGCTCCGCAAGGGCGGCAAGCTGATCCAGGTCGGGCTATTCGGTGGCGACATCACCGTGAGCCTGCCGACCATGGCGACCCGTGCCCTCACGATACAAGGCAGCTACGTCGGAAACCCGAAGGAACTGCGCGAATTGGTGGCCCTTGCCCAGAGCGGCGCCGTGGCGCCAATTCCGATCGAGACCGTGCCGCAACCCGAGGCCAATGCCGCCCTCATGCGATTGCGGGATGGCAAGGTCACGGGTCGGCTCGTTCTCACCGCTGCTTGACTGTCAGGCGGCGCGTAGCCCGACGCCCGGGTTGCGCGACGCCCCGCCCCGTCCCGGCGATGCGCTCGCAAGCTTCCGCATCAACGGCAATGCATAGGACAGTCGGCGTTCAAACTCCGGCTTGATCGCGTCATGCGCCGGCCATTGTCCATCGCGAAGGTCGACATAGACCATTTCAGGCACGTTCAGGATGCCGAGCCGCTCCGACATCGGCACCTCCAGCGCGTTCGCCAACCGGTCGAATTCCCGCAGGCGTTCGATCAATGCGCCGATGCCCGTCATCGCTGGAACCATGCTCGCCTCCTATCGAGGAGACAGCATAGCCCATTCCAGGAGGTTGAGAAAGAGATAGTTGACGGTCCGTTAACGGTTGAAGCGATCGTGATAACTCGTATTAACGATCGTGACTTAGATGAGGCCCAGGTTTGTCTTGTTGACCGCCCCGGCCGCAGCCGTCCGCAGGTCGGGAGCCGACCGCATCCGACCGACCGGCAACGGCGTCTCGCTGTCGGTGCGCCGTTCGGCCCCACGTGCGGCTGCTCGGAGCAGCGCCGCGATGAACGACCGTCCCCAACCCAGCGCCGATGCGTCCTCGATCGCGGCCCAGTTTGCCCGCCACCGCGCCTTGCGCTCCGAGAGCGGTATCGTCAACGCCGTCTCGATCGCATCGGCGACCTCGTCGACATCATACGGGTTGACCAGGACCGACGCCTCGAGTTGTCGCGCGGCACCGGCGAAGCGCGACAAAACCAGCACCCCCGGGTCTTGCGGGTCCTGCGCCGCCACGAACTCCTTAGCCACCAGGTTCATCCCGTCCCGCAACGGCGTTACCAGGCCAACCCTGGCCTCACGCATGTAGCCGGCCATCGTCGCCCGTGCCCCGGCACGCGCGATCAGGCGAAGCGGGGTCCAATCCGGCTCGCTGAACAGGCTGTTGATGCCGCCTGCCTCCTGCTCCACTTGGTTGCGCAAGTCCCGATACGCGATGACATCCTTCCGGCTCTCGGCCGCGATCTGCAAGAACGTGACCCTGCGGTGGAACTGCTCGCGGGTCTCAAGCAGCCGGCGGTAGCCGGCGAGTCGCTGGGGCAGGCCTTTCGTCGGGTCCATCCGATCGACGCCAAGGATCAATTGCTGCCCGGCAAGGCTGCGCCGCAACCGCTCCGCCGGCACCGAACGCCAGGCATCCTCCGCGATGCCCGCGAACTCGCGCGCCTCGATCTCGACCGGGAAGACACCGAGCCGCACCTCGTGCTCACCCATTTTCAGCGATCCGCCCGGCAAACGGCTGGCGCCGCTCAACCGGACCGCAGCCTCGGCGAAGTTGTCGAGGTCGTTCTGCGTCTGGAAGCCGAGCAGGTCGCACGCCAACAGGTCACGCACCAAGGCACCCGCTTCCGGCACGCTGTTGAGCACGTCGGGCGACGGAAACGGGATGTGCAGGAAGAACCCGATCGGCGCCGTGACGCCTTGGGCACGCAACATCGCCGGCATGCACATCAAGTGGTAGTCGTGAACCCAGATCATGTCCCCGGGCATGAGCAAGGGGGCCAGAGAATCGGTGAAGCGCTGGTTCACGGCGCGATACACCGACGCGTTCCGACGATCGAACGTCATCAGATCGTGCATCGAATGCAGCAGCGGCCACAGCGTGCTGTTCGCAAATTCGTTGTAATACCGCTCGTGTTCGTCGCTGCTCAGATCGAGCGTGGCAAAACGGACCTGGCCCGCATCCAGGCGCTTTGGCGTGTCGGACGGATTGTCGACGATACGGCCGCTCCAGCCGAACCACAGCCCGCCCCGGCTTTCCATGAGCGACTCCAACGCGACCGCCAACCCCCCGGCCTGCGCCCCCGCCGCTGACGGTGCCGGCACTCGATTGCTCACGACGACCAGGCGGTTCATGAAACCTCCAGAACAGACACCGGCAACGCCCTCAACAGGGCGGACGCTTGCAGGCTAGGCGTCAATGGCTGATGCCACTCGTCATTGAGCACGTCCGTTGCTTGGCGACCAATGAAGTTACGCGGAAGTTGGATTTCGGTTTCCTCCCACTCGGCCGGTGCGATCAGCGGCAGGCCGCTCTCCAGCCCGAGCGTCCCGGCACAGCGGCTTGCGACCACGATCGCCGTCCGCTGTTGATGCACGCGCGCGAAGGCAAGAATATGGTCGGCCCTCGCGCCTTCTACCTTCAGGGGAATGTAGCTACCGTCCGTGAACAGCCCCGGCGCGGCGGCGCGCAGCTGCAGCACCCGATCGATGACCGACAGCTTCACTCGCCCATCGTGCCAAGACCGCAGCAACTCCGCCGGCCCGATCCGGGCCTGCAGCGTCTCCTGCCGGGCCGCAAAGTCGACGGGCCGCCGGTTATCCGGATCAACGAGCGAGAAGTCCCAGAACTCGGTTCCCTGATACAGGTCCGGGATACCCGGCGCGGTAAGCCGAAGAACAGCCTGTGAAAGGCTGCCGATCGCGCCATACGGCGCCAGTCGCGTCACCAGCGCCGCGATCTCGCCCGCGACCGGACGCGTGGGATCGAGCGAGCCGGCCAGCACCGCCTGGGCCGCGCCCTCATATCCCTCGTCCGGCGCCACCCAGCTCGAGCGCCGCTTCGCCTCCCGCATCGCCTTCTCGAGCCAGGCCGACACCCGGCTGCGGAATGCCTCCAACCCATCTGCGTCGTCGGCCGCCAGGTCGAGCGGCCATGCACCCACCAGCGTCTGATACAGCATCAGCTCGTCGGCCGCGTCCGGGGCCGGGCCATCCAGGTCGCGCTTCAGGGGCGCGTTCAGCCGCATCCAACGCTGCGACGCCGCTTCCCACTCGGAAGGCAGGCTGCTCAGCACCGCCAGCCGCATGCGGGTGTCCTCACCCCGCTTGTGGTCGTGCGTCGCGGTCGCGAGCAGCGCCATCGGGAAGCGTTTCTGCCGCTCCTTGTTCACGGAATGGAAGCCAGCCGGCGACAGCGAGAACTGAGACGGCTCGCTGCCGACCTCGTTGCGGGAGATGAGCCGGCCGTAGCGGTAGAACGCCGTGTCCTCCACCGACTTCGCCGCAGTCGGCGCCGAAAGCTGCTGGAAACGCACCATCGCGCGCTTCCACTCCTGCCGCCGCGTGCCGGCCGGGCACTCGCGCAGCCCCTCGCCGGTGACGAGCCGGCCGACCAGCTCCAGCAATTCGCGGTCCGCCGTGCGCACCATCCGGCGCGCACCCGCCATCGCCCAGTCCATCGCCCGTCGGTCCGGCTCGGAGATGCCGGCCGGCCCGGCATAGATGCGATAGGTGTGGAAGTGGACCAGAATCTCGACCAGAACGCCCCGGATCCCGGTCAGCGTATAGTCGCGGGTGGACAGATCCCGCCGGGCGACCCGGTGCAGCGCGGCGGCCGTGTTGAACAGTTCGCTTGCGAGGCTCTCGCGCAAGATCTGGCGCCGGGCCGCCTGCGCCTCCACCTCGAAGTCCCCGGGGCGCCCGGTCGTCGCCGTCCAATACTCCGTCAGCGCCGCCTCGCCGGCCCCGTCGTGCAGGACGGCACCGACGTCGTTCATGAAGTCGTAACCGGTCGTCCCGTCGGTCAGCCAGTCCTTCGCCAGGTGCTCGTGCGCGAACAAGATCTTCTCGATCCACAGCACGGCCGGCTGATCGCACAGGCCCTCCGGCCGCTTGGGCGTGATCGCGTCGAGCCGGCGGCGCAGCTTGCGGCAATAGTCACGCGGGCTTGCCAATCCATCCACGTGGTCGATCCGGACTCCGTCGATCAGGCCTTCCTCATACAGCCGGAACACGGTCCGATGCGTGTCGTCGAATACCTCCGGCACCTCGACCCGAACGCCGGCCAAGCCGTTCACGTCGAAGAACCGTCGCCAGTTGATCTCGTCGGTTGCGGCACGCCACCACGCGAGCCGGTAGGCCTGCCGGTCCAACAGCCGGTGCAGGCGCTCGCGGCCCGCCTCCGTCTTGGCGCTATACTCCTGGATGGCTTCCGCGATCGCCCCGGCGTACGCGGGCTGCAGCAGCTCTTGCCGCGCTTCGGCGGCCGCCCGGCGCCCGCCCCGCCCGACCGGGGGCAAGTCGTTGAACAGCCGCGCCGGCGTCTCCAGCGCGCCGCCCACCGTGAGCAGGATCGCGGCGTAGTCGCGCGGATTGATCGGAAACCGGTGGTCGTGGTAGGCGACGAACAGCCGTCCATCCGCGCCGTCGAACGTCAGCACCAGCTCGCCGCTGGACAGGCAGTCGCCGTAGGGGCTGCCCAAGAACGGCGCCAGCATCCGGCCGCGCAGGCTCGCGTCCGGCGGGTCCCAGTCGATGTCGAAATACTCCGCATGGACGCTGCTGCGGCCCCACTCCAGCACGTCCAGCCACCACGCGTTGTCGTTCCCGCCGACCCCCATGTGGTTGGGCACGATGTCGAGGATCAGCCCCATCCGCTCGCCGCGCAGCGCACTCACCAGGCGCCGTAGGGCCTCCTCGCCGCCCAGCTCGGGGTTGATCGTGTCATGGTCGACGATGTCGTAGCCGTGCATCGAGCCGGCGCGGGCCTTCAGGATCGGTGACGCGTACAGGTGGCTGATGCCCAGCTTCGAGAAGTACGGCACCAGCCCTGCCGCGTCGTCGAGGGTGAACCCTTTGTGGAATTGAAGCCGGGCGGTCGCCGAAAGCGGTTTCATACGGTTGAACGGTCCTGGACGAGGGGAGAGAGCCGCGTGGCAACGCGGGGCCCGTCGAGAAGGTTCATGGCCGGGCCGTCCAGCCGCCGGCGCCAGTTCGGATGCTCGCTCATCGTCCCCGGCAGGTTCGGCTGCTCGGGCAACGCCAGCACGTCCTCGATCGGCAGGATCACAAGCTCGCAGGCTGCCGTGGCGAGGTGGCGCACCGCCGCGTCGGCCACCTCGTCTCCGGCATCCAGGGCCGGCGCCGGGCCGTGCGCGGCACCGCTGTGCTGGAATGCCGCCCACAGCGCCTGGCGGTCTGCCACACGGTCCTGCTCCTCGCGCGCGTGGTGCGCCGGATCGCCCGAGACGCCGAGCTTGCCCCGCCATTCCAAGTCACGCCCGGCCCACCAGCCCGCGACCGTCGCAAGGTCGTGCGTGCTCGTCATCGCCGCCGCCCCACGGGTCCAGCCGCGCGGATCCGTGAACAACCCGTGCCGCTTCTCGAACCATAGGACGCGCATCCCGAGCGTCCCCGCCGCGGCAAGTTGATCCTGGAATCCGTCAGGTATGGTCCCGAGGTCCTCCCCAAGCACGATCGAGCGGTTGCGGAACGACTCCAGCTTGATCAACCGCAGCATGTCTTCGAGCGGAAACGCGATATAGGCGCCATCCCGGGCCGAAGCGCCGTCGGGCACCACCCACAACCGGGCGAGGCCGAGCGCATGGTCGATCCGCACCCCGCCCGCGTGCCGCATCGCGGCCCGCAGCATCTCGAGGAAGGCCCGGAAGCCGTTCGCCCGCAGGCCCGCGGGCGAGAACGCGGCCAAGCCCCAGTTCTGCCCCTGGGTGCTCAGCAGGTCGGGTGGGGCGCCGATGCTCATGCCGGGTAGGATTTCCGCCTGCCGGCTCCAGCAATGGCTGCCGCCCGAATCCGCACCGACTGCGAGGTCGGCGATCAGCCCGATCGGCATCCCTGCCGCCTGCGCCGCATCCTGCGCGGCCCGCAGGCCGCGGTCGGCGAGGAACTGCATGAACGCGTGCAGCCCGATCTCCTGCTCGTTGGCTTCGGCGAAGTCACTGACCGCGGCGCTGCCAGGATCCTGCAGCGAGGGCGCCCAGTCTCGCCAATGCCAACGGCCGGCCGCCGACTCCCGCGCATGCAGCGCCTCGAACGTCGCGTGCGTCTGCAGCGCCTCACCTTCCTGCGCCCGAAAGGCCGCCAATTGGTGCCGCGTCTCTGGCGAGGCCTGGTCATACGCCGTCCGCATCGCAGCGAGCCGGTGCCGCGCGGCGGCGGGCCAGTCCACCAGCGCCTCAGCCTCCAACCCGGCCGCCTCGGGCGGCAGATCGACCGCCGCGTGCAAGACGTTGAGCTGGATCCGGCTCGAAGGCGAATAGGGGCTGAACCGGTCCGGATCGGCCGAGAATTGGGCGTGCACCGGGCTGATCGCGACCCCTGCGGCCCCGTGCCGTGCCGCCGAGCTCATGAGGTCGGCCAAGGCACGGAAGTCGCCCAGCCCGCCATCGCCCGGGCGGCGCAGGGCATAGAGCTGCACCGCAAGCGCCCACGGCCGGTGGCCGGGCGCCGCGTCGGCCACCGTATATCCGCGTGCAGGCGCCACAGCCAAGGTCGTGACTTGGCCCGCGATCTCCAGCCGGTGGTAACCCGGCTCGTCGATCCCCTCCAGCGTGCCGTCCTTGGCGATCCCGTCCCGCTGCTCGCCATGTTCGAGTGTCAGGCGGTAGCGGCCGCGCGCCGCGACCTGGATCGGCTCGCCCGCCTGCGCCGTCAGCAGCGGCGGCAGCTGCCGGCTCAGCGCGCCGAGCTGGGCAAAGCCTTCCTCGATCTGGCTCGTGCTCGCGGCCGGGATGCCCAGCGCATGCAGGACCGCCCGCAGGGTCTCGTCAGCGACCTCGTGCCATTCGCCGTGCACATCCAGCCATCGGGGCGCGACCCCGGCGGCCTCCGCCAGGGCGCCAAGCCCGCGCTCGTCTGCTGTGGTCATCCGAGCAGGACGACCGTGCTGTTCGGCGGCAGCACGGTATCGTTCGTGCCCAGGATGGAATGCGGCGTCGCGAAGATCGGCTCACGTCCGGGCGGATCGACCGAAATCGGCGCCTCGCCCAAGTTCATCATCACGGTCAGCACCTGGCCAGTGCCGAGCCGCCATGTGCCGCGCACCGCACCGTGACCCAGCACGGCCGCTCCCATACTGCGGCAGCCTGGGATGCCGGGCACGATCCGCTCGTGCCGCAGCCGCAACACCGCCGCCAGCCAGTCGGCATGCATGGGGTCGGTCGCTTCCGGCCGCGACGCCTCGTACGTCGACGGCGCGTTCGGGTCCGGGATCTGCGCCCGTTTCGCCTCGTCCTGGAACGCCGCGAACGCCTTGAACTCGCCGCGCCGGCCGATGCGGATCAGCTCGGCCAGCTCCTCGTTGTGGCTGGTGAAGAATAGGAACGGCGTCGCACTGGCATACTCCTCGCCCATGAACATCAGCGGAATGAAGGGCGAGAGCAGCAGCATCGCTGTCGCCGCCCGTAGCGCCCCCGGCCGGGCCAGCGTCGTCAAACGGTCGCCCATGGCCCGGTTGCCAATCTGGTCGTGGTTCTGGAGGCAGACGACGAACGCCGTGCTCGGCAAGTGGCCGCTCGGCTCGCCGCGCGGCCGGCCAAGATGCGGCGACGCCTGCCCCTGGTAGGCGAAGCCCTCTGCCAGGCAACGCGCGAGCAGCCCGGTGGCGTCCTGGAAATCCTCGTAGTAGCCCTCGCTCTCCCCCGTCAGAAGCACGTGCAGGCAGTGATGCATGTCGTCGGCCCACTGCCCGTCGAACAATGGCTCGTCATCCGTGCGGAGCAGCGCCGCACGGTTGTTCTCGTGCTCCAGCACCAGATGGACGTGCCGGCCGGGCGTGGCGCTTCGGATCGAGGCGGCCAGCTCCGTCAGGAAGTCCTCCTCGCTGATGGCGTGCACGGCGTCGAACCGCAGCCCGTCGAACCGATACTCGTTCAGCCACAACAGCGCGTTCTGCTTGAAATAGTCCCGCACTTGAGGGCGACGGAAGTCGATCGCGGCGCCCCATGGCGTCTTGATGTCGTCCCGGAAGAAAGGCTTGGCATAGGCGTGGATGTAGGCGCCGTCCGGCCCGAAATGGTTGTACACCACATCCAACATCATCATCAGCCCGAGGCCGTGCGCGGCGTCGATCAACGACTTCAGCTCATCGGGCGACCCGAACGCGGGGGAGGGAGCATAGGGCAGCACGCCATCATAGCCCCAGTTGCGGGTTCCCGGGACGTCGGCGATCGGCATCAGCTCGACGACCGTGAACCCCAGCCGCTTCAGCTCCGGCAGCTTCGCCTCGACACCCTTGAAGCCGCCCATCAGCCCGGCGTGACACTCGTAGATGACGGCCTCGTTCCATGGCCGCCCGATCCAGCCCGCCTGCCGCCAGTCGTAGCCATTCGGGTCGATCACCACGCTCGGGCCGTGCACGTCGTGCCACTGGCGACGCGATGCCGGGTCCGGCACGTTCAGCCCGTCCTCCAGGCGAAAGCTGTAGCTTGTCCCGCTTGGCGCCTCCACACGCGCGACGTGCCAGCCGTCGGCCTCCGCCTGCATCGGGACATGCTGGTTCTGCAGGATCAGCTGCACCCGCTCCGACGATGGCGCCCAGAGCCGGAAACGGGTCTGCCCATCGGGCTGGATCTCGGCACCAAACGGCAGGATGTGATGAAAATGGCTCATTCAGGGATCAGCACCAATGTCGCGAGAGGAGGCAGCACGAGCGTTACCGAAGCGGGCAGGCCGTGCGCCGGAACCGCCTCGGCCTCGACACGTCCGCTATTGCCGACGTTCGATCCGCCATAGACATCGGCGTCCGTGTTGACCCGCTCCGTCCAGACCCCGCCTTGCGGCACGCCGATGCGGAAGCCGTGCCGCGGAACGGGGGTGAAGTTGCACACGACCAGCGCCGGCTTGCCCCCATCGAGGGGAAAGCGCAGGTAGGCGTAGACGCTGTCGGCCGCGTCATCGAGGATCACCCAGCGGAACCCGGCCGGGTCGCAATCCCCCTGGTGCAGGGCGGGCACGCCCCGGTAAGCGGCGTTGAGGTCGCGCAGCAGCCGCTGCATCCCCGCATGGGCCGGCTCGTCTAAAAGGTGCCAGTCCAGCCCGGTATCGTGGTTCCATTCACGATCCTGCGCGAACTCCCCACCCATGAACAACAGCTTCTTGCCCGGGTGCGTCCACATGAGCCCGAGATAGGCGCGCAGGTTGGCGAACTTCTGCCACCGGTCGCCCGGCATCTTACGGATCAGCGATCCCTTGCCATACACGACCTCGTCATGGCTGAGCGGCAGCATGAACTTCTCGCTGAACGCATACACCATGCCGAAGGTGATCTCGCCATGATGCCACTGCCGGAACACCGGCTCCTCCTGCATGTAGTGCAGGGTGTCGTGCATCCAGCCCATGTTCCACTTGTAGTGGAACCCGAGCCCGCCCTCGTCGGCAGGCTTGGTCACACCCGGCCACGCCGTGCTTTCCTCCGCGATCAGCACGGCGCCCGGTGCCCGCTCCGCCACTGCCCGGCTCAGTTCCTGTAAAAAGGCCACGCTTTCCAGGTTCTCGCGCCCGCCATACTGGTTGGGGATCCAGTCCCCGGCGTCGCGGCTGTAGTCGCGATACAGCATCGAGGCCACCGCATCCACGCGCAGCCCGTCGACATGGTAATGGGTCAGCCAGAACAGCCCGGACGAGATCATCCAGCCGCGCACCTCGTTCCGGCCCAAATTGTAAATGTACGTGTTCCAGTCGCGGTGGAAGCCTTCGCGCGGGTCGCCGTGCTCATACAGCGGCGTGCCGTCGAACCGCGCCAGGCCGTGGGCGTCGGTCGGGAAGTGCGCTGGCACCCAGTCGAGCAGCACGCCGATCCCCATGGCATGGCAGCGGTCGACGAACGCCGCGAAGTCGTGCGGCGAGCCAAGCCGCGCGCTCGGCGCATACTGCCCCAGCGGCTGATAGCCCCACGAGCCCCCGAACGGATGCTCCATCACCGGCAGCAGTTCGAGATGCGTGAACCCCATCCCGGCACAGTACGGCACCAGCCGCTCGGCCAGCGCCGCCCATCCTGCGGCGCCGTTCTCGGCGGCTGGAAGCCATGATGCCGCGTGCACCTCATAGGCGCTGATCGGCGCGTCCGGCTTCTGCGCCGCGGCCCGGCGCTCCATCCACGCTCCGTCCGTCCAGCGGAACGGCGCATCGGCAACGACGATCGAGCCCGTCGCCGGCGGCAGCTCGGCGGCCCAGGCCACCGGGTCGGCCTTTTGCGGCAGGGGCGCCCAATCCGGCCCGAGCAGGTCGTACTTGTAGATCGCGCCGGGCTTCACGCCGGGGACGAACATCTCCCACACGCCGGCGGGAACGTGCTTGCGCATCGGATTGCGGCGCGCATCCCAGAAATTGAAGTCGCCCACGACCGACACACGCTGCGCGTTTGGCGCCCAAACCGCAAACCGCACGCCGGCGACCCCGTCATAGGTCGCCTCGTGCGCCCCCAACGTGAGACCCACATCGCGATGCACGCCGTTCGTCAACAGATGCAGGTCGAGCGCCCCGAGCGTCGGCCCGAAGCGGAAGGCGTCCTCGGTCTCATAGGTCGTGCCGTGGGTTTGGACGTGTAGCCGGTAGGCCGCAGGGCGCTCCATCAGGCCGGAGAAGAGGCCCGACATATGGATGCGCTCCATCGCCCCGAGACCCTGGCCACGCGCATCGACCAGTTGGGCGGCGTCCGCACCAGGCAGGAACGCCCGCACCCGGATGCCATCGCCCTCCGGATGCGGCCCGAGCACGGCGAACGGGTCGCCATGCCGCCCGTTCACGATCGCATCGATCGCACCCCGGTCCAACGTGTCACGCTGCGTGGGCGGGCGTTCCATGACCGCGCTCATCGGGCATCTCCCACCAGGCGCTCGGCGATGGCGAAGAACCCTCCAAGCGGGATGTGCAGCCAGGTTGGGCGGTTCGCGACCTCGTAGCGGATCTCGTAGGCCGCCTTTTCCAACAAGAACAGGTCGAGCAAGGCAGACTCCGCACTTGCGGGCACCCAGTGTGGGTTCGCCTCGGCCAGCACGGCCCGGTATGCCTCCAGGAACACGGCGCTCGCGCGGGCCTTGAACAACGCCAGCAGCTCCTGCCGGCGCTCGGTCGCCGTCCCGGACGCGGCGACACGGCCTGGCGCGGCCGCCGCTGCGGCATAGTCGAACGATCGCAACAGCCCGGCGACGTCGCGCAACGGACATGACTTGGCCCGCCGCTGCTCCATGGTACGGGCCGGCTCACCCTCGAAATCGATGATGAAGGCGTCGCCCTGGACCACCAACACCTGGCCCAGATGGAAGTCGCCATGCACCCGGGTCTGCAGGGCACCGGCACCTTCCCGCGCCAATCGGCGCGCGGCCTCGGTCAGGCTGTCGCGCTGGGACAGCAGGGTCGACGCCATCGCCGCATTGCCGTCGTCGAGATCCGATGCCTTCGCCAGTAAATCCATCGCCAGGCCGATCTGCTCGATGGCACCGTCGGCCCAGGCATCGAGCGCGGCACGGTCGGCCGGTTCGGGCGTGAAGGCCGGGTCATCGGTCGGTTGCGAGAGCACCGCGTGCATCTCGGCCAGCCGAGTCCCGATGGCGCGCGCGAACACCTCGTAGGCGTCCAGCGCGTCGTCCGCCGCCTCTTCCTCGGTTCCCGATTCCGGCTTGGCGCCGGTCATCGCCGCCTCCTCGACCGTGCGGGCCAGATACTCAAGCGTCCAGCCCCACCCGTCACCCTGGTTGCGCACGAAGCCTTGGGCCAGCGCGACCGTGTGTGGCGTGCCGTCGGGTGAGACGCGCACCAACTCGCCGAACAACGGCGCCGTGTTCGAGAAGCCCCGCTCCGTCAACACGCGCGTCATCTCGCCTTCCGGATGTACGCCGGCCAACACCCGGCGGACCAGCTTCATCACCAGCGTGTCGCCCACGATCCAGGACGAATTGCTTTGCTCGGCCGACAGGCGCCGGATCTCGAAGTCCTCGGGCAGCGCCAGGCCGTCCATCCGTGACGTCGGGCGGAACTCCAACTGTCCCTCCGGCAGTTGGATGACCGTGGCCCCGCGCAGGCCGTTCAGCATGCCCGTCGTTAAGCCATCGAGCGAGAAGCTGTCCGTGAGATAGCCGACCCGCGGGCCTTGCCGGACCCGCGTGAGCGCCAACTGCTGCGGCAGGGCGCCGGAGACCTCGTCCTCCCAGGCCACGCCGAACGGCAGCACGTAGCGTTCGCTGCGGCCCGGCAGCTCGGCCTCGACCTCCGCAAACCCGACCGTGCCCGCCCCGGGCAGGCCGACGGCATAGACGATCCGGGTCGAATGCAGCGTCTCACCTTTCGACGCGAACCAGCGCCGCTTCGGAAGGTAAGCGGGCAGCGCCTCGCGCTCGATGATCGAGCGGTTCGCCGGCGAGATGATGTCGGCCAGCGTGCCGCGCACCACGAGCGTCGCATACTCCGGAAGCGGCTCCGGTGGAGGATTGTGCCATGTCGGCAAGGCGCTCTCCGTCGCCAGGAGGAACCAGAACATCCCGTAGGGCGGCAAGGTCAGCAAATAGGTCAGCTGGCCCACGGGCGGGAACACCGACCCGCCAACGATGTCGACCGGGACCCGCCCGGCGAACGCCGACAGATCGAGCTCGACCGCCTGCGCCGTGCGCGACAGGTTGCTCACACACAGGATGCTTTCGCCCTCATCGCCTGGCAGTTCGCGCAGGAACGCGAGCACCTTGCGGTTTGCAGGATACAGAAACCGCTGCGTCCCGCGGCCGAACGACCGATGGCGCGACCGCACCGCCAGCATTCGCCGCGTCCAGTTCAGCAAGCTGTGCGGGTTGCCGGCCTGCGCCTCGACGTTGACAGCCTGGAACCCGTAGGTCGGGTCCATGATCGGCGGCAGCACGAGCCGCTGCGGCTCGGCGCGGGAGAACCCGCCATTGCGGTCCATCGACCAATGCATCGGCGTGCGCACCCCGTCGCGGTCGCCGAGGAAGATGTTGTCGCCCATCCCGATCTCGTCGCCATAGTAGATCACGGGCGTGCCGGGCATCGACAGCAACAGACCGTTCATCAGCTCGATCCGCCGCCGGTCGTTCTCCAGCAGCGGGGCCAAGCGGCGGCGGATGCCAAGATTGATCCGGGCGCGCCGGTCGGCCGCATAGGTGTTCCAGAGGTAGTCGCGCTCGCCGGAGGTGACCATCTCGAGCGTCAGCTCGTCATGGTTGCGGAGGAAGACCGCCCATTGGCAGTTCTCCGGGATGGCCGGTGTCTGGCGCATGATGTCGGTGATCGGGAACCGGTCTTCCCGTGCAATCGCCATGTACATGCGCGGCATCAGCGGGAAGTGGAACGACATGTGGCACTCGTCGCCATCGCCGAAATACTGCTGGGCGTCCTCGGGCCACTGGTTGGCCTCGGCCAGCAGCATGCGGCCAGGTGCATAGGCGTCGATCTCGGCACGGATCAGTTTAAGGATCGCATGCGTCTCGGCGAGGTTCTCGTTGTTGGTGCCCTCCCGCTCGACAAGGTAGGGCACGGCATCGAGCCGAAGTCCGTCCACCCCGAGGTCGAGCCAGAAACGCATCACCTTGAAGACTTCTTCGAGCACCTTCGGATTGTCGAAGTTCAAGTCAGGCTGGTGCGAATAGAAACGGTGCCAATAGTAGGCATTCGCGACGTTGTCCCAGGTCCAGTTGCTGCTCTCGGTATCGAGGAATATAATGCGCGTGCCCGCATACTTGTCGTCACTCTCGGACCAGACATACATCTCCCGCTCCGGGCTACCGGCCGGTGCACGCCGCGCCGCCTGGAACCACGGATGCTGGTCGCTCGTGTGGTTGATCACGAGTTCCGTGATCACGCGCAGGCCGCGCTCATGGGCGGCCGCGATGAAGCGCGCGACGTCCTCGATCGTGCCGTAATCGCCGTGGACGCCGGTGTAGTCGGCGATGTCGTACCCGTCGTCGCGCCGTGGCGAGGGATAGAACGGCAGCATCCAGATCGCCGTCACGCCCAGCTCGGCGATGTAGTCGAGCTTCTCGATCAGGCCCTGGAAGTCGCCGACGCCATCGTTGTTGCCGTCGAAGAAGGACTTGAGGTGGAGCTGGTAGATGATCGCGTCCTTGAACCACAGCCTGTCCTCGATGGGCGGCAGGGCGCGCGCGGTCGTCTCAGGGATGCTCATGTCGTTCATGCGGTGGCTTCCGGGCGCAAGCGCCAGAGGGCGAAGGGTTGGTCGGCGGTCAGCATGACCGTCTGTTCGTGCCCGGTCCAACGCTCCTGCCGGTCGGTCAGCAGATCGGTCGCCAGCAGCGCGGCCGGCTCGGGCGCCCAGCGCCAGAACGGAATCTCGATGCGCGAGGATTGCGGTCCGGCAAGGTCCATGTTGATGGCGACCAGGACGACGTTGCCGCGATCGGGCGTCGCCTTCTCGAACAGCAGCACCTGGTCGTTCTCGGCCCGGAGGAAGGTGACACCCAGATGGGTCTGCAATGCCGGGTTTCGCTTGCGGATCGCGTTCAGTTGCCCGATCTCGCGGACGATGTTGCCAGGCCGATTCCAGTCCCAGGTGCGGATCTGATACTTTTCGCTGTCGAGGTATTCTTCGCGGCCCGGCAGCGGGGTCGCGTCGCACAACTCGAAGCCATTGTACAACCCCCACAGGCCCGATAGCGTGCCGGCCAGCGCGGCGCGGATCAGGAAACCCTGGCGCGGCGCCGTCTGCAGCGGCACCGGGTTGATGTCCGGCGTATTGACGAAGAAGTGCGGCCGGAAATACTCCCGTGGCGAACCAGGCGCCGGTGCCGTCAGCTCGGTCAAGTACTGCTCGAACTCGGCCTTCGTGTTGCGCCATGTGAAGTAGGTGTACGACTGGCTGAAGCCACACTTCGCCAGCCGGTACATGACCTTCGGCCGCGTGAACGCCTCGGCGAGGAACACGGCATCCGGAAAGCGTGCCTGTACCTCGGTGATCATCCAATGCCAGAACGGCAGCGGCTTCGTGTGCGGATTGTCCACCCGGAACAGCCGGATGCCTTGCCCGGCCCAGAACAGCACGGTGTCGGCCAGCGACACCCACAGGTCCGGGACCGAGCCGGGCGCGTAGAAATCCACGTTGACGATGTCCTGATACTTCTTCGGCGGGTTTTCGGCGTACTTGATGGACCCATCGGGCCGCCAATCGAACCAGTCCCGGTGCTGCTTCAGCCACGGATGGTCCGGGGCGCACTGGATCGCGAAATCCATCGCCAGTTCGATCCCGTGCTCCGCAGCGGCCTGGCGGAGGTGCTGCAAGTCCTCGAAGCTGCCGAGTTCGGGGTGCAAGGCGTCGTGCCCACCCTCCTCCGAGCCCACCGCGTAAGGGCTGCCCGGGTCGGTCGGGCTGGGCGTCAGCGTGTTGTTCGGCCCCTTCCGATTCACCTTGCCGATCGGGTGGAACGGCGGGAAGTAAAGCACGTCGAACCCCATCGCCTGCACCCGCGGCAGATGGCGGATCACGTCGCGGAATGTGCCGTGCCGTGACGGATCGTCGCTCATCGAGCGGGGGAAAACCTCATACCAGCTCGCAAAGCCGGCGGCCGTCCGCTCCGCCTGGACCGGGACCGGGCCGGCCGTTGCCCGTAACGGACGGTCGTCGGCCTGGGCCATCGCCAACCGCGTCGTGTCCGCGAGCAACACTCGCCGCCGCTCGTCCGGTCCCTCGGCGTCCAGCACGGCCGCGACCTTGCCGAGCGTGGCGGCCAAGGGACCGCTGCTCCGGTCCGCCGCCGCCCTGACCAGGTTCGCCCCCTCCTGCAGCTCGAGCGCGATCGGCACCCCGGCCGCATACTTCTTCTCGATCTCGTCGACGAAGGTCGCATACGCGTCCTTCCATGCCTCGAGCACGTATTCGTGGCGGCCGAGTTGACGGAGCGGAAAACGACCCGTCCAGCGGTCGTTCACCATCGGCGTCAGCGGAGCCTCATGCCACTCAGCCTCGTTCGCCGTGCGCCAGCGCAGCACCCCGCCAACCTTGTCGTGGCCGTCAGCGATCAGGTCCGCCTCAACCACCACCTCCGAGCCGACGATGTGCCGCGATGGAAACTGGCCACCCTCGACGCACGGCGAACACGCCTCGATCGCGACACGCGCCGCGTTTCCTGCCGCAGTCGCACCCTGCCGATCCAGCCCGCGCAGAGCCGCCGCGGGACGGGCGGCGCTGGTAAATAGCCGGAGCCCGCCGGAGTCGAGCGTCACTGTCGCCTCCGGCTCGAGCGTGCCCCCCGTCGGCGCGGTGAACGCCCCGAAATCGCCCTGCACGGCCGAAAGCACGACCGCCGCCGGCAACTCGGCGCCCGACAGCGCCGTCATCGCCAGCGCCGCGCGCGTGGCGCGGCGCGGGTCCGCCGCATCGGTCCGTAGGATCGCATAGGCCGGGCCGCCGCCCGGCGAGACCAGGCGGGACCACGGCAGCCCGGCCAACGCCGCGCGGGACCGGTTCAGTGCCTCGGCCCCGGGCGCGCCGTCGGCCGCCATCCATCCTTCGGCCAGCACGGCCGCCATCGCCTGGCGATGCGGGTCGGCGCCACCCTCTGCAACCACGGCGCCAAGCCGCCGCAACACCTCCATCTCCCGCCAAAGCCAGTCAGAATGACCGTCCCACCAGGCCAGCGACGACGCAACCAGATCCAGCACCCGCGCCGGGATCGCCTCGAGCACCGGCCACGGGAGGCCTGCGGTCCAGCCAAAGAGGACGACCCCCGGGCAGGCATCCCGCAGCCCGCTCAGCACGGGCGCCACGGACCAGCCTGGCAGGTTCTGCAACCCGAGCAGCCGGACGCCGGTCAGGCCTGAGTCGACCATCCGTTCGATCCTGGGCGCCCACCACGCCGCCAGGGCGGCCGCGTCGGCACTCTCGCTGAGCGCTGCCAAGGCGTCTGCGGCCGGCGGGGCCGGTGCGCGCGGATCGGTGATCGGCGCGCTCACCTGGCGGAACGGGCCCGGCGCTTGGGACAACCACGCGGTCGGCACCCGGTCAAGCACGACATCGGCCATCACGCCGAGCTTAAGGTCCGCGGCCGCGTCGGCCAGTAGAGCGTTGTCCGCCGTCCAGCTGGGTACGAGGATGGTATCGAAGCCACTCGCAGCAGCGCGTCGGGCCGCGTCGGGCCAGCTCGCCGGCGCCGGGTCGTTCACTCGCATTATCCGGGGAGTCGGCCGGCCCACGGTATGGGCGGCAGCCAATTTCAAGCTCGTCACGTCGCTCTGGTCCCCCGGAATGGTGCCCTTCCAGCGTCCGGCACCGCCGGGAGTTGCCGAGCCAATCAGCTGCGCAAGAGTCCGCCTCAGCCGAGTTGCACGCCGCCGGTGACGGCTTGATACGTCGCGATCGCCAGCGCCAACGGCTCGAACGGCTTGGTGATGACGAACGCCGGCTCGACCGCCTCGCCCGTCAGCAGCCGCTCCGGATAGGCCGTCACGAAGATCACGGGCGCGTAGTGGTGCTTCATGATCCGCGCCACGGCCGAGGTGCCGTCGCCGCCGTCGCCGAGGTTGATATCAGCCAGGATCAGCCCTGGCCGATGCTGCTCGGCCAGCTCGACCGCCTCGGCCTCTGTCGACGCGACGCCCACCACGCGGTGACCGCAACTCGTCACCAGCTCCTCGATGTCCATCGCGATCACGGGCTCGTCCTCGATGATCAGGACATCCGTGGCCGCCCCGTTCCGCAGATGGTCGCGCGCCGCCTGCAGTTGCTGGACGGCCTCCTCGACCGTGCTGGCCACGATCGGCGCCGCGTCGGCGACCGGCACCTCCTCCAGCGATGTCAGCAACAACAGCTGCCGCTGGCGCTGGCTCAGCTCGCCTCCTGCATAGGGGCTGCCGTTCGCCGTCAGCTCGTATTGCCGGGTCACGGTCCGATACAGAAGGCGCCGCGCGTCCAAGCCGTCGTCGTCGATGGTGCCGATCTCCCGCAGGCTGTCGGCGACGAGCGTGTCGCCCCGCGGCTGGCTTCCAGTCAGCGCCCGCGCATACCGGCGCGCATAGGGCAGGGCGCGGATCAGGTCTTCGCGACGCAAGCTGGTCATGGACGTCCTTCCGATACACGTTGTTCGCGGGTCATAAGATAGGTCAGTGGCTCATCGGGCATAGGACGGTCGGGAGTTTGATCGGGGTTATGACACAAGCGGGGTCTGGCGGCACGTCTCTCGGGACCGGGTCGTCATAGGCGTGGCGGGCGGCAAGCCAGTGCCCGGCGCGGAGGGTGCAATAGCCGAAACCGGGCCGCGCCGCCAAATCGCTGCCTTGCTGCCGGAATTGCGCGCGTTTGCACGCTTTCTCGCGCGGGACCGCTCCGCTGCCGACGATCTCGTGCAGGAGGCCGTGCTGCGTGCGCTGGGGTCGCTGCACCAGTTCCAGCAGGGGACGAGCCTCAAGGCGTGGCTCTTCACGATCCTTCGCAACGCCTTCTACGAGCAGGTCCGGCGGCGGAAGCGCGAGACGGCCGCCTTGGAAGCGTCCGTCGAGATATCCGAGCAAGCCAGCCCCGCCCAGGATGTCCATACCGACCTGAACGAGTTGCAGCGGCTTATCTGGACGCTGTCTCCGACGCTACGTGAGGCGCTGATCCTGGTTGCGGCGCAGGAACTGACGCACGAGGAGGCCGCGGCCGTGTGCCGCGTACCGGTCGGGACGATGAAGGCCCGCCTTTCACGTGCCCGCGTTGCACTCACGCTCGCCATACAACGCGCCGAGCAGTCCATCTAGCGACAGATGACTCGTGGAACGTACGGGGCATTTCGACCATCTCCGCTCCTGACCGCAGCGGGCCCAACAAAGAGTACGTCATGGCCGGGCTCGACCCGGCCACCCACGCCGCTGCCGCCAATCAGGCCCCGCACGCCGGTGACGCGAACGCACCCGAGCCGCGCCGAATACCGTTCCACCGATCGTGGACCCCCGGCGTGGGTGGCCGGGTCAAGCCCGGCCATGACGTACGTTTGGACGTGCGGGGGGGCATTTGACTATCTCCGCCTCGTTCATCCACCGCACCGGTAATAGCAGGACCGTGGGCAACGGAGAGTACGTCATGGCCGGGCTCGACCCGGCCACCCACGCCGTTGCCGACAAACAGGCCTCGCACGGCGGTCACGCGAACACACCCGAGCAGCGCGGAATACAACTCCACTGATTGTGCATCCCCGGTGTGGGTGGCCGGGTCAAGCCCGGCCATGACGTACGTCTGGAACGTGCGACGATCATTCTGACCATCTCCGCTCCGCTCATCGACTCATCGACCGCACCGATGACGGCAGAACCGTAGGCAACAAAGAGGACGTCAAGCCCGGCACCCTATCTCGCCCACTCGCTTGCTGCATGCGGCAGCCGCCCGCCAACATCGCGTTTACGTGAACGAGCAGCGGGCAATCGGATGCAACGCCGGCGGTGGCTGTGTCATTGCTCGGATATGGAAACCAATGAGGGCAACATGGTGACGTCAATCATGATCGACGAAGGCCCAACGTTCCATCAGCTCGTCATCGCCATCGTCCCGAAACTACGGATTCAGGCGCTTGCGCTGACCCGTAACCGGACAGCCGCCGAGGACCTTGTCCAAGACGCTGTCTGCAATGCCCTTTCGGCCCAGAACAGCTTCATTCCCGGCACCAACTTTGCCGCCTGGATGCACCGCATCCTTCGCAACCGCTTCATCTCCAATCTCCGCAAGCGCCGCGACACGACCGACATCGACGATGTGCCGGCGCATACATTCGCCACCGAGGCCCCGCATGAGGACCGGCTTGCGCTGAAGGAACTTGGCAAGGCAATGACCCGCTTGCCCGCCGACCAGCGGGAGGCGCTGGTCATGGTCGTTGTCCACGGCATGAGCTACGAGGCCCTCGCCGAGGCGACGGGTTGTGCGGTTGGCACGGCCAAGAGCCGGGTGTTCCGGGCTCGCCGCCAGTTGGAGGCTTGGTTGCTTGGGGACAGCAAGGCCAAGCTGCCCGCAACCGGTGCCGCCTTGGACCTGCTACGCCATGCCGGCGATGAGGCCCGTTCGGCCCGGCTGTCCTGACATATTGGCCAAATACCATGGCGGTTTGCCTGATGGCGCACCCACGGGTTGCGGCAAACCGGCCATGGTTGGCACAGGGGCATGAGCCATCCGGCAATGATCAGTGAATGAAGCCGCCATCAGGTCCGAAGAAGGCGCCGACCGACCCGGCGTTCGACATTTGGCTAAACCGGGGCTTGCACCAGATGTTCGACCAAATCGCGAACGAGCCCGTGCCAGAGGAATTGCTCCGATTGATCCGGGGGGATGAGGAGAAGTGATGCCGGACCGGTCCGCCACTTCGCTGGCTGACCTTCCTGACCCCGTCAATGACCGACTCCGCAAGAGCGTGCCACGCCTCCGGACCAGGGCCAACCTACGGCGTCGAACCGGCCTGGTCTCCACCCTGCCCTTTCGCGTGGGCATGCTCGTGACTCTGGCCGTCGTGCCATCCATCGTCTTGGTGGCAAGCCGGTTCGACACCGTGCCGCGCCTGTTCGTGACGTTCGGCGTCGGGCTCGCAACCGCTCTTGTCGGAATCGAGTTCGTCGTCACCAGGCCATTGCGGGCCCTACAACGGGCCGCGGACGATTGGCGGCTTGGCAACGCATTCGTTGTCCCGCCCACGCGGTCGCATCCGGTCGAGCTCCGTGCACTCGCACTCACCTTCAAACGCGCGACCCGCACGCTCACCCGCCGCGAGGCCCAGCTCAAGCTGGCGCGGCAGCGGCAGGAACTCGCGATGCAGGAGATCCACCATCGGGTGAAGAACAACCTGCAGATCGTGGCCAGCCTGCTCAATCTGCAAGCCAGCCGGATCCGGCTGCCCGAGGCGCGTGCCGAGTTCCAGTCAGCGCGTGACCGCGTTCGGGCGCTGGCCACCGTGCATCGCCACCTCTACGCCCATGGCGAGCTCCACACGATCAACATGCGGACGTTCCTGCTAGAGCTGTGCGGCCAGTTGTTCCAGGCCATGGGCGAGACGGTGAACGGCCGGCTCATGCTCGACATCGCGGCGCCGGAGCTGGAGATGTCGAGCGACCAGGCCGTGCCGCTCTCGTTGATCGTGACCGAGGCGGTGACCAACGCCATAAAGTACGCTTATCCGGCCGGGCGTCGGGGCACCATCTCCGTGTCGCTGCGCACCGTCGATGACGGGATCGAACTGGAGATCAAGGATGACGGCATAGGCATGCCGGCTGGCCGCTTGGAAACCGCCAGCGGGACCCGCGACGGCATCGGCATCCAGCTCATCAACGGCTTCGCCCGCCAGCTCGGCGCCAAGGTCGCCGTCGAGCAGGGGCAGGGCACCCGCTATCTCGTGCAGATGAAGCTTCGCCGCGAACGCCCCGACACGCCCGTTCTCGCCGGCGTCTGACCAGGGCGTTCTTCGCCCGCTTGCGGAAACCGTGTGCCGGAGGCACATCGGGGGCCGGAGGTGGGATCGGGATGGACAGCGAACTGCACGGCCAAATGACGCGGTGGCGCCAACACCTCCACCAGCATCCGGAGCTGACCAGCCACGAAGCCGCGACTGCCGGCTTCATCTGCAGCCAGCTGCAAACCCTCGGCGTCCCGTTCGTTGCGGGCGTTGGCGGTTATGGCGTGGTCGCGACCTTGCGCCGTGGCCAGTCCAACCGCAGCGTCGGCTTGCGCGCCGACATTGATGCGCTGCCGATCACCGAGACGACCGGCCTGGCCCACGCATCCCTCAACCCCGGGGTCATGCATGCCTGCGGCCACGACGGCCACACCGCAAGCCTGCTCGGCGCCGCCGCGCTGCTGTCCAGGGACGAGGGCTGGACGGGCACGGTCCACCTCGTGTTCCAGCCCGCGGAGGAAGGGGGCGGTGGCGCGAAGGCGATGCTGGCCGATGGTCTGTTCGACCGGTTCCCGATGGAGCGCATCTTCGGCTACCACAACTGGCCCGGCCTGGAAGCTGGTCACATCATGGTCCACGACGGCCCGGTGATGGCGGCGGCGTCACGCATCGAGATCGTGCTCGACGGCCATGCCGGCCATGCCGCCATGCCCCATCTAGCGCGTGACCCGATGCTCGCCGCCGGTCACCTGCTGGTCGCGCTGCAGTCCATCGTTGCGCGCAACGTCGATCCGATGGACACCGCCGTGGTCACGATCGGCACCGTCCAGGGCGGCTCCGCCGTGAACCAGATCCCCAGCCAGGTGCGTATGGCCGGAACTTATCGCACCCATAGCCAGTCCGTGCGCGACATGATCGAGGGCCGGATCCAGGCGATCGCCGCCGGCATCGCGAAAACCTATGACGTCGACGCGTCCGCCACGATCAGCCACGGGGTGTGTGTGACCGCCAACAGCGCCGCCGAGGCCGCACTCGCGGCCGACGTCGCTGCATCGATCGGTGCGCCAGTTCGCCGCGACATGCGCCCCAGCATGGCCGGCGAGGACTTCGGCTGGTACCTGGAGCAGCGGCCCGGCGCCTTCGCCTGGATCGGCAACGGTCCGGCGCGTGTTGGCGGCGAGCTGCACAACTCCAGCTACGATTTCAACGACGCGATCCTGCCGGTCGCGTCTGGCTGGCTTGCCGCCACGGCACGCCGGGCTTTGCAGGACTAAACTGCACCCATGAGGAGTCCCGGCGGTTCCAAGGCGTGGCTTCGCGCGCAATCGGCCACGAGCCGGCGCGCCACCGCTGCGATCGTTGCCCTCGGCCTGGCCGGCACCGCCTGTGCGATTGCCCAGGCGCTGTCGCTCGCGCATCTGGTGGGCCCTGCGCTGGCCGGTCGCGCCCTTCGGCAGCCGATCGTCTGGGCCGGCTTGTTCGGTGCTGCGGCCATCCTCCGTGCTGGCCTGACGATGCTGACCGAGGCGCAGGCGTTCGCTTCGGGCTCGGCCGCCCGGCGCCGGCTCAGGACGGGGTTCCTCGTCGCGGCGTTTGCGCGGGGACCCCACGCTGGGCCGCCGGCCGGGGAGCAGGTCGCCGCCGTGGTGGACCAGGTGGAACACCTCGATACGTTCTTCGGCCGCTGGCTGCCGGCCGCGACGCTTGCCTGGGCCGGCCCGCTGCTGGTTCTCGTCAGCCTGCTGCCGGCCGATCCGGTCGCGGCCGCGGCCCTGGCTGCGGGCGGCGTGCTCGTGCCGGCCGGCATGGCGCTCGCCGGCATCGGCGCCGCTGCCGCGTCGCAGCAGCAGTTCACCGCGATGGCGCGGCTGCAGTCCCGCTTCCTCGACCGGGTGCGCGGCATCGCCACCATCGTGCTGGCCGGGCAGGCGGAGGCCGAGGCCGCACGCCTGCAAACCGCCGCACAGGAACTCGCGCGCCGAACGATGCGGGTGTTGCGTGTCGCGTTCCTGTCCTCGGCCTTTCTCGACGGCGCAGCGGTTGCCGTCCTGGTCATGCTCGCCGCTCGTGCCGGGACGGCCTGGCGGGCCGGCGCCCTCCATCCGATCACGGCCGTGTTCGGCCTGGTCCTCGTCGCCGAGTTCTTCGCGCCGCTCCGGGCCTTCTCAGCCGCATATCAGGACCGGTTCCAGGCCAACACCGCCGCCCGCACCCTTGCAGCCGTTCCGGCTGAACCCCTGCCGGGCACGGCCGACGCCCGGGTCGCGATCCGCAACGTGGCAGCCTCCGGCATCACCGTCGCGTTCGACGACGTGCGCTACACCTGGGACGTGGCGCGCGGCCCGGTGCTCGACCACCTGAGCTTCCGCGTGCCGGCGAACGAGACCGCCGTGCTGGTCGGCCCGTCCGGCTCGGGCAAATCGACCGTGATCGAATTGTTGCTCGGCTTCATCAAGCCCGAGTCTGGCCGGATCACCGTCAACGGCGCCGATCTCGCGACCCTGACACCCGCCGCCCTCTCGCGCTTGACCGCCTGGATCGGGCAGCGGCCGATGCTGTTTGCCGGCAGCCTGCGGGAGAACATCCGCTTCGGCCGGTTCGATGCGACCGATGCCGCGATCGACGAGGCGGCCTTGGCCGCGGGGCTGCAGGACGTCGCCGCCAGCCTGCCGCAGGGGCTCGACACCCTGATTGGTGAGGGCGGTTTCGGCCTGTCGGGCGGTCAGGCCCAGCGGGTCGCGATCGCCCGCGCCTATGTGAGGAACGCGCCGCTGCTGTTGATGGACGAGCCGACGGCGCACCTGGACCCGGCAACCGAGGCCGACGTGCTCGAAAGCCTGCGTCGCCTCGCGCTCGGGCGTACCGTCATCCTCGCTGCCCACTCCAGCGCCGCGATGGCGCTGGGCGGACGACGGATCGTGCTCGGTCAAGGCCACGCCGCCGCCGTCGAAGGAGCTGCCTGACATGCCCGCGCTGTTGCGGGTGATGCAGCTCTGGCAGCCGCAGGCGCCGGTGTTGTTCGGTGGGCTCGGGATGGTGCTGCTGTCGGCGGGGGCGCTTGCAGCGGTGTCGCTTGGCGCCGGCGCCGCCCCGCTCGCCGCGGCCGGCATCCTGATGGTCGGCTTGCGGGCTGCCGGCGCAGGCCGGGTCGTGCTGCGCTACCTCGAGCGGCTCGTGACGCATGCCGCGACCTTTCGTGCGCTGACGGCGTTGCGGATCTGGATGTTCCATGGCCTGGCGCGGCGCTCGGGCGGCGGCCTTGGCTTCCTCGCCCGCGGCGACGCGCTCGCCCGGCTGGTCGGCGACGTGGATGCGCTCGACGGGTTGTACCTCCGGATCGTCGTGCCCCTGTTCGCGACGGTGGTGCTCGTGCTGGCGCTGGCCGCCGTGCTTGGGGCCGTGGCGCCGGCACTGGCCGTCGCCGTTGCCGTGCTGCTCGCCGCGGCCGCGATCGGCTTTCCGGGGATCGCCGCCCGCGCCACGCTGGCCGAAGGGTCGCGCCTGGCCGAGGCGCAAGCCGGCTTGCTTGTTGCGGCGCTCGACACGCTCGGCGGCATGCGCGAGGTCCGCGCGTTCAACAACGAAGGCCAGATGCTCGCCCTGGTCCAGGCGCGGGAGGCGGCATTGTTCGCCGCCCAGCGCCGTGTATCGCGCGTTGCAGCACTGACCCAGGTGGCGGCCCTGCTCTGCGCGCAGGCGGCGGTGCTGCTGGTCGTGATGGCAGACCTGCCCGCACCCGTCCTGCTGCCCGCGCTGCTGCTGACCTTGGCGGCGTTCGAGGCGGCATCGGCGATGCCCCGGGCCGGCGCCCTGGCCGGCCGCGCCGCCGGGGCCGCGGCCCGCGTCGTCGCAGCGGCCGAGGCCCCCGGCCTTCAGCCCGCCGACCCGGCGCGCCCGGCCCCACTGCCCCGTGGCGCCGGCCTCCGCTTCGACGCGGTCCGCTACGCATGGCCCGGCCGCGCCCCGGTCTTCGATGGCCTCACCATCGATATCCCCGCCGGCTCGCGCGTCGCCATCCTCGGCCCGTCCGGCTCCGGCAAGTCCACCCTCGCCGCCCTTGCCCTGAAGGTCGTCGCACCGGACTCGGGGCGAGTGCTGCTCGGCGGCGTCGACCTCGCAACCCTCCCGGCCGAGGCCATACGATCGCGCTTCGCCTGGCTCAGCCAGTCGACCCATGTGTTCGCGGACACCCTGCGCGCGAACCTTCTGCTCGGCCGCGCCGCGGGCACGGCGGCCGACGACGCCGCGCTGTGGCATGCGCTGACCCAGGCGGGCCTGGATGACGTCGTGCGTGCGCTGCCCGACGGGCTCGACTCCTGGATCGGCGAGGGGGGGGGCAGGCCTCTCCGGCGGGCAGCTCCGCCGTGTGGCGCTCGCCCGCGCCCTGCTGTCCGAGGCACCGATCCTGATCCTCGACGAGCCCGCCACCGGCCTCGACGACGCGGCCGAGCGGGCCTTCCTCGTCCGCCTCAACGAGGTCGCGGCCGGCCGCACCGTCATACTCATCGTCCACCGTCTGCTCGGCGTCGAGCGGCTGGACCGCATCTGGCGGCTGAGTGGCGGGCGAGCCGTGGCCGCCGCCGCCTGACCGTCAAAGCGATTGACGGAGCTGCCCGGACCAGGGACTGTCCGCGAACCTTTGTTCCGGCTGCCGTGGAGTCTCCCGTGCCCCCCTGCTCCATACTCCCCCGTTCCGTTCCACCCGTGCCGCGCAAGCGCCTGCTCGCCCGTGCCGCCGCTGGCTCCATGCTGGTGGGCGCGGCCCTGGCCGGCTGCGCGCCGAAGGCAGCCGTGGATGCGCCGCCCCGCTCCGTCGTGTTCTTCACCAACTTCTCCGCCGACCTCGATGCGGACGCCCGCCAGGTCATCGACCAGGTCTCGGCTGATGCGGTCGCCAGCCCGCGCCGCACCGTCGTCGTCGAGGGGTTCGCGGACCAGCGGGTGAGCAGCCCGGCGGCGACTCGGACCCTGTCGCAGCTGCGCGCTCAGGTCGTTGCGGACGCGATCGCCGCCCACGGCGTGGACCGCTCGCGCATCGTGCTGCATCCGCGTGGCGGCACCAACTCCGACCCGGGAATCGAGAGCCGGCGCGTGGACGTCAGCTTCGGCAGCTGATCCGGCGTCGGCCCGAGCCGCCGGCGTGAGCGACGCAGCCCGCCACGGCGACAATTTCGTCACCAGGGACCGCACGCCCCATGCCGTGCTGCGCCGTGTCTTTGGCTATCCGGAGTTCCGCGGCCTGCAACAGGACGCCATCGAGCGGGTGATGGCCGGCGGCGACGCCCTGGTGCTGATGCCCACCGGCGGCGGCAAGAGCCTGTGCTACCAAGTGCCGGCCCTGTGCCTGCCAGGCACCGCCATCGTCGTCTCGCCGCTGATTGCGCTGATGGACGACCAGGTCGCGGCCCTTCGGCAACTCGGCGTCGCGGCCGGCGCGCTGCACTCCGAGGTCGAGCCGGACATCCTTCGCGAGACCTCCGCGTTGCTCGACAGCGGCCGGCTCGACCTGCTGTATGTGTCGCCCGAGCGGCTGCTGATGCCCGGCACGCTCGAGCGGCTGACCCGGCGCCGGATCGCGCTCATTGCCATCGACGAGGCGCATTGCGTCTCCGCCTGGGGGCACGAGTTCCGCCCGGAATACCGCGGCCTGGCCCAACTCGCCCATCGCTTCCCGGGCGTGCCGCGCGTCGCCCTGACCGCCACGGCCGACCCGCGCACCCGGACCGACATCCTCGCCGCGCTCGACATGCCCGGTGCCGCCGTGTTCACCGCGAGCTTCCATCGCCCGAACCTCAACATCTCCGCCCAGCCCAAGGAGGGCGAGACCGCGGAACTGCTCGCGCTCGTCGCGCGCCATCCGGGGCAGGCCGGCATCGTCTATTGCGGCAGCCGCAACAAGACCGAGCGCATCGCCGAGCGCCTGCGCGGCAAGGGCATCACCGCGACCCCGTTTCATGCCGGCCTGGCAGCGATGGAGAAGCGCGTCGCGCTGACACGGTTCCGCAGCGGCGAACCCGTGGTCATGGTCGCGACCATCGCGTTCGGGATGGGGATCGACCGGCCGGACGTCCGGTTCGTGGCCCATCTCGACATGCCGGACAGCCCGGAAGCCTACTATCAGCAGATCGGCCGCGCCGGCCGCGACGGCGAGCCCTCGGACACGCTGCTGTTGTACGGCGGCGAGGACATCGCCCGCGCCCGGCACTGGCTCAGCCAAAGCGCCGCGCCCGAGGCGCAGCAACGCGTGATGCGCGAACGGCTCGAGGCGATGATCGCCTTGACCGAGACGACGGCCTGCCGCACCCGCACGCTGCTGTCCTGCTTCGGCGAGGACCTCGGGCGCGATTGCGGCCACTGCGACAACTGCCGCAACCCGGTCGCGACCTTCGATGGCACGGTCGCCGCGCAGAAGGTGCTCTCGGCCATCTACCGCACCGGCCAAATGTTCGGCGCCATGCACATCGTCAGCGTGCTCCGCGCCCAGGCCACGCCGATGGTGACCAAGCACGGCCATGACCGCCTGCCCACCTGGGGCGTCGGCAAGGACCGCTCGGACGGGTTCTGGCGCGGCGTCATCCGTCAGTTGATCAGCCGCGGCGCGCTGCGGACCGAAAGCGGCGAGTATGCCAGCCTAAAGCTCGTGACCGAGGAAGCCCGGCCCATCCTGCGCAGCGAGACGGTCGTGCTGCTGCGCGCCGAGCCGGACCGCCCGGCGCGGTCCCGCCGCCCGTCCCCGTCCTCGTCCCCGTCGGCCGCCTCCGCGGGATCGGCCGCGGCAGACGAACCGACCTTCGAGGCGCTCCGCCAGTGGCGTGCGGCCGAAGCCAAGCTGCAAAGCGTGCCACCCTACGTCATCTTCCACGACAGCGTGCTGCGCGAACTCGCCGCCGCCCGCCCGTCCAGCCTAGCCCAACTCGGCAACATGCGCGGCGTCGGCGCCTCCAAGCTGGAACGCTACGGCTCGGCCGTCCTGGCCATCGTCCGGCCGGGCGCCTAGGGCGCCGCCCCACGGATCTCCGCAATCAGCGCTGCGTAAACAACGGGATCAGCTCACGACCAGGTCCTTCACCTTATCGAACACGTCCTGCGTGATGATGCCTTTCGTGACCAGATCTTGCGGCGTCTTGTAGGGTCGGCCGGCGACGATCTTGTCGGACCGGGCCTTGCCGATGCCGGGCAGCGTCTTCGCCAGGTCGTCGGCCGTGGCCGTGTTGACGTTCGCCAGGGCCATCTGCGCCTTGGCGCCGTCGAACACGGCCTGGCTGAGCACCTTCTTCGTCACGAGGTCGGCCAAGTCCGTGTAGGGCCGGTTCTTGATGATCGCCTTGGCGCGTGCCGCGCCCACGCCCGGCAGCGTGTCCAGCTGAGCCTCCGACCCGGCGTTGATGTCCACCTTGGCCGAAGCTGCGCTCGCCGCAGGCGCGTCGTTCAGCCCCACCGGCTTGCGCTCGCCCACGGCCGGGGTCGGCGTCGTTGAGGGGGCGATCACCGGGGCCGGTGCCGCCGCCGTGCCGCTAGGGCGGGCGGTCGATTGGGCGAGGGCCGGGGTGGCAATCAGCAGCAGCAGCGCGGCGAGGCGGACCAGGAAGGGCATGACAGCGTGTCCTTGTGCGTTCGTGATCAAGGCCAACCCACGGCGGGCGGCAGGCTCATGAGGATGGCGTCGACGTTTCCACCGGTTTTAAGGCCGAATAATGTTCCGCGATCGTGCAGCAGGTTGAATTCCACGTAGCGCCCCCGGCGGACGAGTTGGTGGGCCCGGTCCGCCTCCGTCCAAGGCGTCCGCATGCGGGCCCGCACGATGGCCGGGTAGGCGGTCAGGAAGGCCCGGCCAACATCTTGGGTAAAGGCGAAGTCCTCCCCGGCGTCACCGCTGAACACGTGGTCGTAGAAGATGCCCCCGGCGCCGCGCGGCTCGTTGCGGTGCGGCAGGAAGAAGTACTCGTCGCACCATTTCTTGTAGGCCGGGTAGTCGCCGGGCCCGCGCCCGCCATGGGCATGCCGGTCGCAGGCGTCGCGGTAGGCGGCATGGAAGGTCGCGGCGTCCGCCTGCGCCGCCGCTGTCTCGAGCCGCATGGGCGTCAGGTCGCCGCCGCCGCCGAACCAGCCGCGCGTGGTGACGAGCATCCGCGTGTTCATGTGCGCCGCCGGCACCAGCGGGCTCTGCGGGTGGGAGACGATGCTGATGCCGCTGGCCCAGAAGTGTGGGTCCTCCGCGGCGCCCGGGATCGACTTGCGGAACTCGGGGCTGAACTCGCCCCACACGGTCGAGACGTTCACGCCCACCTTCTCGAACACCCGGCCGCGCATCACGCTCATCACGCCGCCGCCGTGCAGCGAAGCGTCCTCCTCCGGACGGGACCACGGCTTGCGCTCGAACCGGCCGGCTGGCTGGTCCGAGAGCGGCCCGTCCTGCTCGGCCTCGATCGCCTCGAACGCGGTGCAGATCTGGTCGCGCAGGCTCTCGAACCAGGCCTGCGCAGCCGGCTTCAGCCCCTCGTGCGGCGGCGGCTCGGTCGATCGTATCGGGAGGGCTTGCGGCATCCTGAGGTCATCCAATGTCCAGCACCAGAATAGAGCCTGTGGCGCGCGATTGCAGGGGTCGAACGACCGCTTTATGGTGCGCTGCGATCGTTTGAACGTGGTAGCCGTCCAGCCGCCAGTCGGGTGGGCAAGGGATAGAGGAACAGAATGGCCGACACCGCAAGCGCCACCGTCCGGGACGCCATCTCCACCGTCGGGGCTGCCGACCCGACCAAGCGCGACTTCCTGAAGCTGCTGACCGGCAGCTCGGTGGTGATCGGCGTCGGCGCGCTGGCCTGGCCGTTCATCGACAGCATGAACCCGGCCGGCGACGTGCTCGCGCTGTCCAGCGTCGACGTGGACTTGGCGCCCGTCGCCGAGGGGTCCGGCATCGTTGTCGTCTGGCGCGGCAAGCCGATCTTCGTCCGTGCTCGCACGGCCGAAGAACTCAAGGCGGTCGCCGCCACGCCGATGAGCCAGTTGATCGACCCGGCGCCAGAGACCGACCGGGTCAAGGCCGGCCATGAGAAATACCTCGTCGCGATCGGCATCTGCACCCACCTCGGCTGCGTCCCGCTGGGCAACAAGCCGACCGATCCGCGCGGCGATTACGGCGGATACTTCTGCCCCTGCCATGGCAGCCAGTATGACGTGTCTGGACGCGTCCGGCATGGGCCGGCGCCCGCGAACCTGCCTATCCCCCCGTACGCGTTCACGACCGATACCAAAGTCAAGATCGGCTGAGGAGAGAACATCATGGCCGGCCTGCATCAAAGCGAATTCAAGAACCCGGTGATCAACTGGGTCGACACCCGCATGCCTCTGTTCACGATGATGCAGAAGGAATACGGGGCGTTCCCCACGCCGAAGAACTTCAACTACTTCTGGAACTTCGGCGCTCTCGCCATGATCAACTTGGTGATCATGATCGCGACGGGCGTGTTCCTGGCGATGAACTACGACCCGAGCAAGGCCCATGCGTTCGAGAGCGTGCAGCGCATCATGCGCGACGTGAACTACGGCTGGCTGCTGCGGCTGATCCACGCGACCGGCGCGTCGATGTTCTTCATCGTCGTCTATATCCACATCTTCCGGGCGCTCTATTACGGGTCCTACAAGAAGCCGCGCGAGCTGCTGTTCATGCTCGGCGTCGTCATCCTGTTGCTGATGATGGCGACGGCGTTCATGGGCTACGTGCTGCCGTGGGGCCAGATGAGCTTCTGGGGCGCCACCGTCATCACCAACCTGTTCTCCGCGATCCCCTTCGTCGGCGACAGCATCGTCACGTTGCTGCTCGGCGGCTTCAGCGTCGACAACCCGACGCTCAACCGCTTCTTCGCCCTGCACTACCTGATGCCGTTCATGATCACCGGCGTCGTGTTCCTGCACATCGTCGCGCTGCACATCACCGGCTCGAACAATCCGTTGGGCATCGACGTGAAGACGCCGCAGGACACGATCCCCTTCCACCCGTACTATACGACGAAGGACAGCATCGGCATCTGCGTCTACCTGCTGGTGTTCGCGCTGCTCGTGTTCTTCGCACCGACCCTGCTGGGCGACCCGACGAACAACATCCCGGCCAACCCGCTATCGACGCCGGCGCATATCGAGCCGGAGTGGTACTTCCTGCCGTTCTACGCAATCCTGCGCTCGGTGCCGAACAAGCTGGGCGGCGTCATCCTAATGGGATCGGCGATCGTCGTGCTGTTCTTCATCCCGTGGCTGGACACGTCGCCCGTCCGCAGTTCGCGCTTCCGGCCGATCTATCGGCAACTGATGTTCATCCTCGTCGGCGTCGTGTTCCTGCTCGGCGTCGTCGGCGGCAAGCCGCCCGAGGGCATCTGGGTCGTGCTCGGCCGCGTCGCGACGGCCTATTACTTCCTGCACTTTCTCGTGCTGATGCCGGTGATCGGCTGGATCGAGCGTCCGCTGCCGCTGCCGGAGAGCATCTCGAACCCGGTGACGAAGGGCTTGCGCGGTCCGCCCGGCTTCGGCGGCGGCGGTCCGTTGCCGGCCGGGGCGACGGCCAAGCCGATGGACAAGCCGTGATGCGCGGTCTCCTCGTCGCGGCCGCAGCGGCTGCTCTCTTGGCCCCTGCCTGCGCGCAGGCGGCCGAGGAAGCGCTGGAGCCGCCCAAGGTTGCGTGGAGCTTCAATGGCCCGTTCGGTACCTATGACCGCGCGGCGCTGCAGCGCGGGTTCCAGGTTTATAACGAGGTGTGCTCCAGCTGCCACTCCATGAGCCTGCTGTCCTACCGCAACCTCAGCGAGATCGGTCTCAACGCGGATCAGGTGAAGGCGATCGCAGCCAGCAAGCAGATCCCTGACACTGACGATAACGGCCAGCCGAACGAACGCGCCGGCACCCCGTCTGACACGTTCAAGGCGCCGTTCCCGAACGAGAAGGCCGCCCGAGCCGCTAACGGTGGTGCGCTCCCGCCCGACCAGTCGCTCATCGTCGCGGCGCGCGAAGGCACGTCCAACTATGTCCACGCTTTGCTGAACGGCTACAAGGACCCGCCGGCCGAGCTGAAGGTGCTCCCGGGCCAATACTACAATGTCTACTTTCCGGGCCGCCTGTTGGCGATGCCGCCGCCGCTGACCGACGACCGCGTGACCTACGCCGACGGCACGAAGGCGACGCTGGACCAGGAAGCCTCCGACGTCACCCAATTCCTCACCTGGGCCTCGGACCCGGAGATGGAGGCGCGCAAGCGGATGGGCGTGAAGGCCGTCTTGTTCCTCTCGTTGCTTACGGGCCTGACATACGTGCTGAAGAAGCGGCTGTGGAAGGACGTCCACTGACCGATGAGTGACGTGATCACGCCGGTGATCGGGATCATCGGCGGATCCGGCCTGTATGAGATTGCCGGCCTCGAAGACAAGGAGTGGCGCCGGGTCGGGTCGCCCTGGGGCGAGCCGTCCGACGCGTTGCTGTTCGGCCGCCTCGACGGTGTGCAGTGCGTGTTCCTGCCACGCCACGGCCGTGGCCATCCGTTCAGTCCGTCGGGCATCAACTATCGCGCGAACATCGACGCGTTGAAACGGGCCAGCGTGACAGACATTTTGTCGCTTTCGGCGGTCGGAAGCCTCAAGGAAGAGCTGCCGCCCGGACACTTCGTCATCGTCGACCAGTTCATCGACCGAAGCTTCGCGCGTGAGAAGACGTTCTTCGGCAATGGCTGTGTCGCTCACGTCTCGGTTGCGGACCCGGTCTGCCCGCGGCTGGGTGACGCGCTCCAGGCCTCGGCGTCGTCGCTGGGCCTGCTCGCCCACCGAGGCGGCGCCTACCTTGTCATGGAAGGCCCGCAGTTCTCGAGCCGTGCCGAAAGCGAGCTGTATCGGAGCTGGGGCTGTAGCGTGATCGGCATGACCAACATGCCGGAGGCGAAGCTCGCCCGGGAAGCGGAGATCTGCTACGCGACCGTGGCCATGGTGACGGACTACGACTGCTGGCACGACGAACACGCGGCGGTCACGGTGGACGCGGTCGTGAAGGTGATGACCGAGAACGCCGAGAAGGCCCGCGCCCTTGTTCGTGCGGTCGTCCCCGGTCTCGGCGCCCAGCGGGGCCCGTGCCCGGCCGGCTGCGACCGTTCGCTCGAATACGCGCTCATCACGGCGCCCGACCAGCGCGACCCGGCGCTGCTTGCCAAGCTCGACGCCGTCGCGGGACGCATCCTCGCCCGGTCCCCGGCGGCCTGACCCGGATCTGCGGAGCACCTCGGCGGGCGCTTGTCTCCAGCGTCGCCGCCATGGCAAACCTTGCCCATGGCCGAGATCATCAACCTACGGCGGATCAAGCGGACCCGTGCGCGGGCCGCCGCGGACGACGCGGCTGCCGCGAACCGGGCGGCGCACGGCCGCACCCGGGCCGAGCGCGACGCGTCGATCGCGCAGGACGCCCGCCAACAACGCCTGCTTGATGGGGCAAAGCTAAGCGGGGACGGCGAAGCGGGCGAATGACAGGGCAAGCGCCTCGTAGATCGGGCGCTTGAACCCGGGACCAAGGCCCGGCAGTTCGGTGAGGTCGGCCCAGCGCCACGCGTCGAACTCCGGATGTGCGGATCGAGGTCGAGCCGGATATCGCTGTCCCGCCCTAGAAACCGCAGCGCGAACCAGCGTTGCCGCTGGCCGCGGAACCGGCCGCCGAGCGCCTTGCCGATCAGTTCCGGCGGCAGATCATAGGTCAGCCATTCGTCGTGCTCGCCCAGGATGACGGCGTCCGCCGTCCCGATCTCCTCCTGCAACTCGCGCAGCACCGCCGCGCGCGGGTTCTCGTCGGCGTCGATCCCACCCTGCGGGAGTTGCCAGCCTCCTGGGGCGCCCTCCGCATTCGGAAAGTTTGCCCGGCGGGCGACGAACAGCCGGCCCTCACGGTTGAACAACGCAGCGCCCACGTTGGGCCGATATGGCAAGTCGCTCAAGGGTTCACCAGCGCGCTGACCGGAACCAGCACCAGCCCGCGCCCGGCCAGCGTCTTCGTCCAGGCCGCGATCCGCTCGATCGTTGCCGGCCGCAGCGGCCCGGCGAGGCCCAGCGCCCCGCCGCGCTCCTTCGCCGTCCGCTCCAGCGCGCCCAGCTTGGCGTCGATCTCGGCGCGCCCGACCTGCTCGTCGAGCACCACGTCGATTGATCGAACCGGCGTGCCGGGCGGCGCACTCCGGCCAGGCCGGGCGTCGACATAAAGCAGCCCGCGGCGCCCGACCTCCTCCAGGACCGGCGTGTAGGCGGCCGGTATGTCGGCGAAGCGTTCGCCGCGTAGCCCGTCCGATGCACCCGTTGCCCCCACAGCCCCCGGCGTCCGGCTGAGCGCCCAGGCGAGGTTCAGCCGGTTCTCCTCCGGGCCCAACCCGGTGCGCAGGCTGCGCGCGCCCTCGTCAAATTGCGGATAGCCCAGCGGCTCCATCGGGATCGAGACGAGCAGCTCATGGCCGGCTTGGCGCGCCCCGTCCAGCAGCGGGCCGTCGCCGGCCGCATAAGCAGATACGGCGAAACTCACGGGCGAGGGGAACTGGTCGATCGCCGCCCGGCTCTCCCGCTCGCTCAGGCCGAAGCCGGAGATCAGCAGCGCGACCCGGGCCGCATTCGGCGGCACGGGCACGGCCGGCGCCGCATAGACCTGCCGCGGTGCCCGGCCGTCGGCGCCGATGCGCGGCAATGGGCCCGGCGTGGTCGCCGTCGCCGGAACCAGCAGCGCCGGGTCCGGCGGCGCGATCGTGGTGCGAATGGGGGGCGCGGCCGTGGCGTGGGCAGACGGGGCGGACGCGGTCGGGGCGGGCGCAGACGGGGCGGGCACAGACGGGGCGGGCCCGGCCGGGGCTGCTGCTGCGTCCAGCGGCGAAGCGGGCGGCGGCGCTTGGGGGATCGATGCGGCGGCTGGTGCCGGAACCGAGGCGGTGGGCGCGGCGGCAGCCGGCGCCGGCGCCACCGGCGGCCCGAGCGCGGCCAACGTGCCGACCCCGGCGGCCGCTAGGACGAAGATGCCGGCCCAAGCTGCGCCGAGCAGCCGCCAACCGCGCCGCACGGCCACGCTTCCCTGGGGCAGCTAGCGCGAGGCGCGCCGCTGGGTCGACATCGACTGCAGCACGGCCACCGCCTCCTTTAATTGGAAATCCGTGTCCGGCTTGGCGGGGTCGAACGTCGGGAACCCCTCCGGCGGCAGCTTCGGGATGTCGCGCGCAATCGGCGGCAGGTCCGTCCGCGGCGCGGCGTTCGCGGGCGGCGGCGTGCCGCCCTGGTTCCGCAACGCACCCTTCAAGTCGCTCTCCCGCTCCGGCCCAAAATGCGGCGTCTCGGTCCGCGAGGCCGCCACCTCCACGTCCGGCGTGATCCCCAGCCCCTGGATGCTCCGCCCCGACGGCGTATAGTACCGGGCCGTCGTCAGCCGGATCGCCCCGTTCCCGGCCGGTAGCGGCATCACCGTCTGCACGGACCCCTTGCCGAAGCTGCGCGTGCCCACAAGCACCGCCCGATGATGGTCCTGCAACGCCCCGGCCACGATTTCGCTGGCCGACGCCGAGCCGCCATTGATCATCACCACCAGCGGCAGCCCGGCCGTGATGTCCCCGTGCTTGACGAACCAGCGCTGGCTCTCCTCCGCATGCCGCGCCCGCGTGCTGACGATCTCGCCTTCCTGCAGGAAGTCATCGCTCACATACACGGCCTGATCGAGCAGCCCGCCGGGGTTGTTGCGCAGGTCGAGCACGTACCCTTTCAGATTCGGGTTCTGCCGCCGCAGGTCGGCGATGGCCTTCTTCAACCCGGGGTCGGTCTGCTCGTTGAAGCTCGACAGCCGGATGTAGCCAACGTCCCCCTCCAAATGCGACTTGACCACCTGGATGCGGATTACCTCGCGCTGCATCGACAGCTCGATCGGCGTGTTGATGTTCTCGCGCTTGATCGTGAGCTTGATCGCGCTGCCCGGCGTGCCACGCATCTTGTCGACGGCTTCGTTCAAGGTCAGCCCTTGCACGCTCTGCCCATCCAGCATCGTGATCAGGTCGCCCGCCTTCACCCCCGCACGCGCTGCCGGCGTGTCGTCGATCGGGCTGACCACCTTGATGATCCCGTTATCGGCAGTGACCTCCAGGCCCAGCCCACCGAACTCACCCCGCGTCTGTACCTGCATGTCGCGGAAGCTTTTCGCATTCATGTAGCTGCTATGCGGGTCGAGCCCGGTCAGCATGCCGTTGATCGCGTTCTCGATCAGGTCGCGGTCATTGACCGGCTCGACGTACTCCGCGCGGATCCGTTCCACGACGTCGCTGAACAGGTCCAGCATGCGGTACATCTCGGCATTCCGGCTGTCCTGCGCCTTGGCGTGGGCGATCGGCCAGGCAAGCGAGTGGTCCAGCATGCCCGCAACCGGGCCGGCCGCCACGCCCGCAGCAAAGACTGCACCCATCAGCAAGCCGGTACGGAACTTCATGCCTTTGTCATCCTCTTGATGCCCGCAACAGGGCCCGTATGATCGAACGCTATCATGAATCGTCGTAAGTGTAGCACCAGAGCCATTGTAACAAACTTAACAAGCCGTCAGGTTCGCCGCCCTAAGATGGCCCGAGCTTGGCTCGCAAGAAGGGGGCCGGGTTGACGGCCTGGCCGTCGTGCCGCAACTCGATATACAGTGCGGGCCGGCCTGCCGATCCGGCCGGATCCCACCCCGGCATCGTCCCCAACGGTTCGCCTGCCAGCACCGCAGCGCCGACGGCCACGTCCAGCCGCTCGAGTCCGGCCAGCACGAACGCGTAACCACCCCCGCAATCCAGGATGGCGAGCGCGCCGAAGCTCCGGAACGGCCCGGCGAAACGCACCCGCCCCTCGCACGGCGACACCACCCGCGCCTGTGGCGCCGCCCGATACGAGACGCCGGTCGCCGGCCCCGCCTCGGTCGCCTCGCCCCAGGCCCGGACGACGTGCCCCGCCACCGGAGCCACGAGCTGGCCCGAGGGCTCCGGCCCCGGTCCCGCCGGCCGGGCCAGTGCAGCTTGGCGCCGCCGCGCCTCATCCGCCGCCTGGTCCTGCCGTTGCCGCTCGGCCCGGGCCACGTCCTCCCGCGCCTGCGCCTCCGCCCGCACCCGCGCCGCCTCGAGCGTGCCGACCACGGTGCGCAAGCTCTCGGCCCGGCCAGCTTCTGCGGCAGCCCGCTGCTGCGCCTCCACGCCGGCCCGCTCACCCTGCTGCAACAACGTGAGCTGCAGGGCGTGCGCCGTCGCCAGTTGCTGGTCCAGGATCTCGGACTGGTCGGCCTGCTGCGCCTGCGCGGCCCGGAGCCGCGGCAGTGCCTCGTCCAGCGCTCGCGCCCTCGCGTCCAGCTCGGCCTGCTCGATCCGCAGCCGGGTGGCGTCCCGCTCCAGCATGGCCGCCAGGCCGTGCAGGATGCCCAGCCCGGTCAGCGCCCGCTCGGGCGGCGCCGGCACCGCCAGCAGGGTCTCCGCAGGATAGAGCGACAACCGTTGCATCAGCGGCAGCAGCGGCGCTAGGGCCGCGGCGTGCTGGCGCAGGCGCACCTCGGCCGCCGTCCGTCGCGCTGCCAGGTCAGAGACCTCCGCAGCTCGGTCGCTCACCTCCGCCTCGACCGATCGCAGCCGCTCAGCCGCCACGACGCGCTGTTGCGCCAGCCGCTGCTCCTCCATCGCCGCTTCGCGGGCCCGTTCGGCGATCCGCGCCGGGTCCACGGCCGGCGGCCGGCCGGGACTTGACGGGTTGGCATCCGGTTGCGGGGGGCCTGGCCGGGCGGACCGGGCCAAAGCCGGCGGCGGCGTCACGGCGGGGCCGAACGCCAGGCCCGCCAGCAGGACGGCCCTATGCCGGAGCGGTGCCCGCAACGGCCGCCGCACCCGTCAGCAACGACCGCCCCGTCATCTCGGCGGGCTGCTCGACCTGCATGAGCGCGAGCAGCGTCGGCGCCAGGTCCGCCAGCCGCCCGTTCCGCAGGCCGACCGGCCCGGGCATGGCCAGCATCACCGGCACCGGGTTCGTCGTGTGTGCGGTGTGCGGGCCGCCCGTCGTCGGATCCCGCATCATCTCGCAATTGCCGTGGTCGGCCGTCACCAGGAGCGCCCCGCCCGTGGCCGCGACCGCGTTCCGGATGCGGCCCAGCCCGGCATCGACCGTCTCCACCGCCCGCACCGCCGCGTCCAGCTTGCCGGTATGGCCGACCATGTCGGGGTTTGCGTAATTGAGCACGATCAGGTCGTACTCGCCCCCGCCGACTGCCGCGACGGCCTTGTCCGTCAGTTCCGGCGCCGACATCTCCGGCTGCAGGTCATACGTCGCGACCTTGGGTGACGGCACCAGGATCCGGTCCTCGCCCGCATACGGCTCCTCCCGGCCACCATTCAGGAAGTATGTCACGTGCGGGAACTTCTCCGTCTCGGCCATGCGCAACTGCCGCCGTCCGGCACCGGCCACCGTTTCGCCCAATATGCGCGCCATCGTCTGCGGCGCGAACACCGCCTGCATGAAGGGCGCCAGCGCGTCGCTGTAGCGGGTCATGCCAACGGCCGCCGAGAGCGCGATCTGACGCGGCCGGCTGAACGCGGCGAAAGCGGGGTCTAGCAGCGGGGCCAGGATCTCCCGAATGCGGTCGGCGCGGAAGTTGAAGCACAGCAGCGCGTCGCCGTCTCGGATGCCGCCATAGCCGCCGATGCACGCCGGCACCACGAACTCGTCCGTGACCCCCTTCGCATAGGCCTCGTCCATGGCGCTCGCCGCGTCGGCGAAGGTCGCGCCCTCGCCATCCGCCATCGCCCGGTACGCCCGCTCCACGCGGTCCCACCGGTTGTCCCGATCCATGGCGTAGTACCGCCCCATGACCGTGCCGATCCGCGCCGTGCCCGGCAGCGCCGCCTGCAGGCGCTGCAGCGCCTCGGCGCCGGACCGTGGCGGCGTATCGCGCCCGTCGGTGATGCAGTGCACGCGCGTGGTGATCCGCGCCTCGGCCAGCATGCGCGCGAGCGCTGCCGCATGGTCCTGGTGCGCATGGACGCCGCCGGGCGACACCAGGCCCATCAGGTGGCACGTGCCGCCGGTGGCGCGCAGCCGCTCGATCAGGCCGAGCAGGGCCGGCTTGCGCGCCAGGCTGCCGTCCTCGATCGCCTGCCCGATCCGCGGCAGCTCCTGCATGACCACCCGCCCGGCGCCGATGTTGAGGTGCCCGACCTCGGAGTTGCCCATCTGCCCGTCCGGAAGCCCCACATCCAGGCCAGAGGTGTTCAGGAACGCGTGCGGTCCCTGCATCAAGGCATCGAAGGTGGGTGTGCGCGCCTGACGCACCGCGTTGTCCGCATCGTCCTCGCGCCAGCCCCATCCGTCGAGGATGACGAGCATGACGGGGCGGGGCGGGGCGGCTGTCATGCGGCGATCCTTTCGTTCATGGCAGGTATGGCGGGGCGCTTCGGAGGGCGCAAGGCGGGCGGCGCTACCCCGGCCGTTCGCTCCGGTGATACGGGTGCCCAGCCAGGATCGCCTGGGCGCGATACAGCTGCTCCGCCAACATCGGCCGAACCAGCAGATGCGGCCAGGTCATCGGCCCGAGCGACAGGACATGGTCCGCCCGCGACAGCACCGCCGCATCCAGGCCCTCGGCGCCGCCCACCAAGAAGCATGGCGTCCGCCCTGCCTCGCGCCACTGCGCCATCAGCCGGGCCAGGCCGTCGCTGCCGGGGCAGGGGGCGCCGAGGTCGAGCGCCACGGCCCACGCCGCCAGCCCGAGCGACGCCAGCAATCCCTCGCTCTCCCGCCGCTTGATCTCCGGCGGCGCACCCCGCCCATCCGGTATCTCCGTGACCACGAGCGGCGGGCGCAGCCGGGCGTTATAGCGCGCGAACAGCGCCGCCTCCGGCCCGGCCCGCTGCTTGCCCACAGCGATCAGCCTCATAGGCGGCGCCCGGCGGGTCTAGCGAACCGCAGCCGTCCTGAGGTATGTAGCAGACCCCTCGATGGATTCGTCATGCGCACCGTGTTTCTCTCACCCGTCCTGCTTCTGCTCGCCGCGGCGCCCGCGCCGCCGGCTACAATCCATCGTACGCCCGCGCCCGCCACCGAGCCGCGCGGATCGGCCGTCGTGCTTGCGGCAAGGCCCGGGACCGCGCTCGACGCCGCCGCCCGGCAGCTCGTCGCTCAGGACATCGCCGCCGGCAAGCAGGCCAACGAGGCGCCGCTCGTGCTCACCGGCTCGGCGCCGCTCGGCCCCGCGTCCGACCGCCCGGCCCTTTTCGTGCAACTGCAGTCGGCCCGCGAATGCGGCTCCGCAGGCTGCAGCACCACGGTATACCTATGGCAGCGCGCCGCCTGGCAGCGCGTGCTGGATGGCGTGGGCGGACGCCTCACCGTCGGCACGACCAGAACGCGCGGCATGGCGGATCTGATGACCGAAAAGGGCCGCTACGTCTGGACCGGCCACGCCTACGAGGACCCGAACCCCGTCCCTGCGATCGACCTGCGGCCGCGCCGTTAAAGGCTAGACCGTCTCCGGCTCGTCCAGGTCGGCGCCCCACATCTTCTCCAGCCCGTACAGCGCGCGCGCCTCCGGCTTGAACAGGTGCACGACGATGTCGCCCGCGTCGATCAGCACCCAGTCCGAGCCGCCGCTGCCCTCGATCTGCACGCGCTTGATGCCGGCCTCGGCCAGCTTCTCCTCCAGATGCGTCGCCATAGCCGTGATCTGACGGTCCGCCAGCCCGGTCGCGATCACCATCCGGTCGGTGAACGCCGCCCGCCCGGCCAGGTCGAGCGTGATCACCTCTTCCGCCTTGTCGCCCTCCAGGCTCTCGACGATCACCGACTGCATGCGGTCCAGCCGGTCCTTCTGCGCGGCTGCGGCCGTGGGCGCCGCAACCGGCTTGCGGCTGCGCGGCCCGGCGGCCGCGGCCTTCTTGCGCGGCGTCCCGGGCGTCTTGGCTGCTTCGGCCAGCGCCGTGTCGGGCTTCGGCGATCGACGCTTGGCGGGCGGCTTGGCAGGGTCGGACGTCGGCTTCCTGGCGATGGGGGGACGCTCCTGGTTGGGCGGGCCTGGTTGGCGGGCTTCTACGGCCGCGTTGTCGCAAGGACCGGGCCTCGCTGCAACACCAGCGGTGCGTCCATCGCCGGGAGGTCGCTTGGCCGTGGCCAGGCCAGGCGCGGCTCGCTCTGCCCCAGTTCCCGGATCGCGGTGGCCGATATCGGGTTCTGCTCGGCCGGCAGGAACGTCCAGGCGGGACTGCCGAGCGCGGCCAGCAGAGGCCCCTCCCGCGATGGCCGCAGCGCGGCACGCAGCCGGTGCGCCGCCTGCCCGGCCAGGGCGCGCTGGTTGAAGGTCGGCCGCGGCACCACGGCGAACGGCATCGTTGCCGCGATCCCGGTCCAGTGCTGCCATCGCGGCAACTGCACGAGGTTGTCCGCCCCCATCAGCCATACGAAGCGCGCCCGCGAGAACCGCAGCCGCAGCGCCCGCAGCGTGTCGTAGGTGAACCGGGTATGCAGCCGCGCCTCGATCGTCGTCGCCACGATCCGGCGGCCGTCGGCGATGCCGCGCGCGCTGTCCAGCCGGTCCGCCAGCGTCGCCATGCCGTGACTGGCCTTGAGCGGGTTGCCGGGCGAGACCAGCAGCCAAACCTGGTCCAACCGCAGCCGCTGCAACGCCAGCCGGGCAACGTGCAGGTGCCCGGCATGCGCCGGATTGAACGACCCGCCGAGCACGCCGATCCGTGTCCGCCGCCGGTCGCCCCAATCCGGGATCGGGTCAGGAACCCGGCCGGTCAGCGCCCGCATCGGGCCGCCCAGGCCGCAACCGGGGTCAGGGGCGCACCTGGCCCGTGCCCGTCACGACGTAGCGGAACGTCGTCAACTGCTCGACCCCCACCGGACCGCGGGCGTGCACCCGCCCGGTCGCGATCCCGATCTCGGCGCCGAACCCGAACTCCCCGCCGTCGCAGAACTGCGTGCTCGCGTTCCACAGCGCGACCGCGCTGCCCACCCGCTCCAGAAAGCGCTGCGCCGCCACCGGATCCTCGGTGACGATCGCCTCGGTATGGGCGCTGCCGAAGCGGGCGATATGCGCCAGCGCCGCGTCCACGCCGTCCACCACCGCGATCGACAGCTTGGCCGACAGCCATTCGGTCGCGAAATCCTCCTCGCTCGCTGCCGGCAACCCGGGCACGATGGCGCGCGCCCGCGCATCGGCCACGAACTGGCACCCGAGCGCCGCAAGCGCGTCCACCAACCCCGGCAGCTGCGCCGCGGCGCATCCGGCGTCGATCAGGAGCGTCTCCGTCGCGCCGCACACGCCGGTTCGCCGCATCTTGGCGTTCGCCAGGATCGCGCGCGCCATCGCGGGGTCAGCCGCGGCATGGACATAGGTGTGACAAAGCCCCTCGGCATGCGCCAAGACGGGCACCCGCGCCTCCCGCTGCACCCGTTCCACCAGGGCCCGGCCGCCGCGCGGGATCATGAGGTCGATCAGCCCGGCCGCCCCGAGCATCGCGGCGACGTAGCCCCGGTCGGCCCCCGGCGCCGCCTGCACCGCATCCTCCGGCAGCCCCGCGCCGCGCAGCCCCGCCCGCAGCATGCCCAAGATCGCCGCCGCCGAACTCGCGCTGTCAGAGCCGCCGCGCAGGATCACGGCATTGCCAGACTTCAGGCACAGCCCGGCCGCGTCCGCCCCGACGTTGGGCCGGCTCTCGTAAATCATCCCGATCACCCCGATCGGCGCGGCGACGCGGCGGAACTGCAGCCCGTTCGGCTGGGTCCAGGCTGCCAGCGTCCGCGCCAGCGGGTCCGGCAGGTGGGCGATCGCCTCCAGCCCGGCGGCCACCGCCTCCAGCCGGTCGGGCGTCAGCAGCAGCCGGTCGCGGAACGCGCCGCTTCCCTGGAAAGCGGCGACATCCCGGTCGTTCGCCGCCAGCACGGCCGGCGCACCGGCACGAAGCGCCGCGGCCATGCCCATCAAGCCGAGGTTGCGTGTCGCATCCGGCGTGGTGGCCAGCACCGCGGAGGCGTCCCGCGCCCGGCGCCCGGCGTCGCGCACCCAGGCGGCGCAGCTGTCGGCTTCGTTGTTCATCCCACGCCATCTTGCCGTCACACAACGCGCCGCGCCAGGGGGCGCGGTGGCTAAGTGAGAAGCCCCTCCTGCCGGAAGCTGAACCAGCGCCCGCCGCCGCCGCCGCCGATGATGACGTGGTCGTGCACAACGACCCCCAGCAGACGCGCCGCTTCGCCGATCGCCCGTGTCATCGCGACATCGTCGGGGGACGGCGCCGGGTCGCCGCTCGGGTGGTTGTGGACCAGGATCAGGGCGGTCGCGTGCAGCTCCAGCGCGCGCTTGACGACCTCGCGCGGATAGACCGGGGTGTGATTCACGGTCCCTCGGGACTGCGCCTCATCGGCCAGCAGCCGGTTGCGGTTGTCGAAGAACAGGATGCGGAACTGCTCGACCCGCTCGCGCCCCAGCACGACGCCGAGGTAATCCATCAGCTTCGCCCAGTCGTCCAGCACCGGCCGTTTCGGCACCTCGGCGCGGGCCAGCCGCAATGCCGCCGCCTGGATCGTCTTCAGCGCCGCAATCCCTGCATCACCCAGGCCATCCACCGCGCGCAGGTCCGCCACAGGCGCGCTGATGGCGCCGGCGAAGCTGCCGAACCGTGACAGCAGGGCGCGGGCGATCGGCTTCGTGTCGCGCCGCGGCAACGCCAGGAACAGCATCATCTCCAGCAGCTCGTGGTCCGCCACCGCGTTCGGCCCAGCCGCCAGCAGGCGCGCCCGCAACCGGGCGCGATGCCCCTCCGCGCTCATGGGCGACGGCGCGCGGTCGGCGGCCGGGGATGGCGCTCCGACAACACCCAAGAGGTCGTCGGAGCGGTCGCTCAAGCGGGCGCCATCCAGCGCGCGAGGCTGTCCCGCCAAGGATCGATCGCGACCGCCTTGCGGGCGACCCGGTCCATGACGACCAGGACGGTCACCGCCTTGCCCGCCAACACGCTACCCGAGACCAAATGCTGGTGCAGCTGGAACGAGCGGCCGCCGAGGCGGGTGACCTCGCTCTCGATCCGCACCTCCCCGGGCCAGGCCATCTCGGCCACGAAGTCCAACTCCATACGCACGATCACGACCGCATGCGCCTGGCCGCCGACCGGCAGCCCGGCCTCCTCCATCAGCTCCGCCCGGCCCTGCTCCAGCATCACCGCGAACACCGCATTGTTCACGTGGCCGAGCTTGTCGGTATCGTTGAACCGGATCCGGTGCGTCGTCAGATGGACGTGCGCCTTTGCCGGCTCCTCGCCCACCTCATCCATAGGGCGGTCGATCGAGCCCGGCGGGCGAGTAGGTGAACACCTCGCACCCCTCCTCCGTCACGCCCACCATGTGTTCGAACTGCGCCGACAGTGTCCGGTCGCGCGTCACCGCCGTCCAGCCATCCTCGAGCACCTTCACCTCCGGCCGTCCGGCATTCACCATCGGCTCGACGGTGAAGAACATCCCCGGCCGAAGCACCGGCCCCTCGCCGAGCTTGCCGAAATGCAGGATGTTCGGCGCCTCGTGGAATCGCCGGCCGATGCCATGGCCGCAGAAGTCCCGCACGACGCTGAACCGGTTGCCCTCGACGAAGCTCTGGATCGCATGGCCGATGTCGCCCAGCGTGGCGCCAGGGCGCACGGCGGCCACCCCCCGCATCAGCGCCTCGTACGTCACGTCCATCAGCCGCGCGCTCTTGGTCGACGGCGTGCCCGCCACGTACATCCGGCTGCTGTCGCCATGCCAGCCCTCCAGGATGACCGTCACGTCGATGTTGAGGATGTCGCCATCGATCAGCCGCCGGTCGCCGGGGATGCCGTGGCAGACCACGTGGTTGATGCTCGTGCAGATCGACTTCGGGAACCCGCGGTAGTTCAGCGGCGCCGGCACGCCGCCATGCTCGCGCATGAAGTCGTGGCAGAGCTTGTCCAGGGTCGCGGTGGTGACGCCCGGGCGCACATGCGGGACGATCATGTCCAGCGCCGCCGCGGCCAGGCGCCCCGCGGCCCGCATGCCCGCGAAATCCTCCGGCGTATGGATCGTGATCCGTCTCGAGTCGCCGCCGCCGTCCATCGGTCCTTGGAATCCTCTTGCCCAGCGTCAAACTACCAACGTGAAAGATGCGTAGCACGCGGCGGCGGCGCAAGGCCGTTCGCACAGACATGGACAGGCGACACCTATGCCCGAACTGAAGGCGGCCATCATCCCCGTCACCCCGCTGCAGCAGAATTGCACCCTGGTCTGGGACGACGAGACCAAGGCCGCCTTCGTGGTCGACCCCGGCGGCGACGTCCCGGACATCCTCGGCGCCATCGCCGAACTCGGCCTGCACGTCGAGCGCATCCTGCTGACCCATGGCCATATCGACCACGCCGGGGGTGCCGCGGAGTTGCGCGAGGCGCTGGCCGGCACCCCGCTCCATGGCCCCGACGAGCGCGACGCCTTCCTGCTCGACGACCTCGCCGCCGCCGGGGCCCGCTTCGGCATTGCCGGCGCGCGCGCCGTCCGCCCCGACGCGTGGCTACACGAGGGCGACACCGTCGCCCTCGGCCCGCACCGTTTCGACGTTCTGCATTGCCCCGGCCACACGCCCGGGCACGTCGTCTTCGTCAACCACGACCGCCGCCTCGCCCTTGTCGGTGACGTGCTGTTCCAGGGCTCGGTCGGCCGCACCGATTTCCAGCCCTACGGCGACACCCAGGCGTTGCTCCGCTCCATCCGCGACAAGCTCATGCCGTTGCCCGACGACATGCAGTTCCTCTGCGGCCACGGCCCTGCCAGCACCATCGGCGCCGAACGCCGCACCAACCCGTACGTCGCCGAAGCGCTCCGGCTGGCCTGAGACCAGCCTTCTCCGGTCCTCTCCCAAGGCAGGGGGCGCGAGAACAGAGGTTCAAGCGTCCGCGTTGTAGTCCACCTCGTACGACCGCACCCCCTCCTGCTGGCGCGGCCGAAGCGCGTAGTGCTTCTTCATCGCCCAGATGTTCACCTGATGATGCAGCGGGATGAAGCCTTCCTCGGCCGCCGTCATCTTCTCCGCCCTCACGTACAGCGCCTCGCGCTTGGCCGCGTCGAACGTCGCCAGGCTCTCCTCGATCACCGCATCGATGTCGGCCCGCGCGAAGTGCGAGGCCTTGAACACCGCGCCGCGGCCTTTCTCGGGGTTCGACGACGCGCAGATCTGGATCAAGCTGCTGCTTGCCTCGCCCGTGTCGCTCGCCCAGCCCTGCAGGCTGATCGTGTACAGGTCGCGCGCGATCTCGCTGAAGAACATGCTCGCCGGCTTGGTCTCGACCGCGGTCTTCACCCCGATCCGCGTCCACATCTGCGCAATCGCCTCGACGATCTGGCTGTCGTTGACATACCGGTCGTTCGGCCCGTGCAAGGTCAACTGGAAGCCCTGCGGATACCCGGCCTCCGCCAGCAGCGCCTTCGCCTTGGCCGGGTCATACGGGTCCGGCTTCAAGTCCGGCGTGTAGCCTACGGCACCCTCGGGCAGCAGCTGGCCGGCCGGCGCCGCGAACCCGTCCATGATTTGCGACTTGATGCCGTTCCGATTGATCGCCATCGACAGCGCCTGCCGGACTTTCAACTCCTTCAGTGGATTCTTGGCCAGCGGCGCCCCGGACGTGTCCCTCGCGAACGGCGTCGGCTCGCGCTCGGTATCCAGCGACAGGTAGATCAGCCGCTGCCCGGCCGGTGAGACGATCGTCAGCTTCGGGTCCTTCTGCAGCAGGCCCACGTCGCGCGTGCTGACCTGGTCGATGATGTCGACGTCCCCGGCCTGCAGGGCCGCCGTGCGCGAGGCGCCGTTGCTGATCAACCGGTAGTTCACGGTGTCCCAGTAGGGCTTCGGCCCCCAGAACCGGTCGTTCCGCTTGAACACGATCTTGTCGCCCAGCAGCACGCTTTCGAGCACGTATGGGCCGGTGCCGATCGCCGCCTTGCCCGAATTGTAGTCGGCCGTGACGGCGCCCTGCCCGTGCTTGCGGCCGATCATCTGCACCCCCATCAGCAGGAAGGGCAGCACCGGCTCGGGCGCGCGGGTATGCATGCGGATCGTGAGCGGGTCCACGATCTCGAGGCGCTCGACCGGCTTGGTCGCCTGCGTGAACGGCGACGGGCTGTTCAGCACCTGCGGCACCCGCTCGAACGTGAACACCACGTCGTCGGCGGTGAACGGCGTGCCGTCGCTGAACACCACGTCGGGGCGCAGCTTGAACTCCCACGTATGGTCGTCGATCGCCGTCCAGCTCAGCGCGAGCGCCGGCTCGGGGTTGAAGCTGGGGCCGGCCGTCATCAGCCCATTGAACAGGTGATACGCCACGACGTTGTTCGGCGTCAGGTTGTGGTAGTGCGGATCGATCGACGTGAAAGCGCCGCCGGTCCCAACGTTCAACACTTTCGGCCCGGCTGCAGACCCTTGAGCTTGGGCGCGATGGGCCAGCGCGGCGGCGGCGGCGAGGGCGGCGAACGAACGCCGGGCGATCGGAAGGGGCATGGCAAGCTCCGTTGCAGGCGACGCGACAATTCCAGGTCGCGCCAGCAGGTTCAAGCCGTCGTATCGGGGCGGCGTCCGCCCGGCCCTGCATGTTCCGGGCCAGGGTCGCCGCACCCGCCTGTCATCGAAGCTTCACGCCGGCCCGGGTCGGCACCGGGCGGCCGCTCGGCTATGCCGGTTCGGTTGGACGGAGGACGCATGAGCGGACGTGATCTCTCGGACAGCCTGCGTCCCGCGAGCCAGCATGGCTCGGCCGCCGCATTGTTCCTGCGCCGCTGGATCGCCAACCCGCTGCAGATGGGCTCCATCATCCCGAGCGCGCCGGCACTCTGCCAGCGCGTCGTCGCGCAGGTCCGGCGGGCCGCGGACGAGATCGTCGTCGAGCTTGGCGCCGGCACCGGGGTCATTACCCGTGCATTGCTGCAAGCCGGCATCCCGGCCGAGCGGATCGTCGTGGTCGAGATCGTGCCTGACATGGCCCGGCATCTCGCCGCGACCCTGCCCGGCGTCCAGGTCATCGAGGGCGACGCCCGCGCGCTGGCCGGCCTGCTGCCGCGCGGCCTGGGCCGGGTTGGCACCGTCGTGTGCGGCATCCCCCTCGTGCTGCTGCCAGTGCCGGAGCAGCGGCGATTCATCGACGCGATGGCCGCCGTCGCCCCCGGGCGCGGGTTCCTGCACTACAGCTACTGTGTCACCTCGCCGCTCCCGGCCCGCCGCCACGGTCTGATCGCCCGGCGCGAGGCCTGGACACCGCTCAACCTCCCGCCAGCGAGCGTCTGGCGCTACACCCCAGCCTGAACGGCAGCGCCTGGCGCTCGACACCAAACCGTCTTCGTTTCATCATCGATCTGTCATCGAGTATCGGTACACGCCCGGCCATGGCCTTCACCGTCGCCCAAGTCTCAGACCCGCACCTCGGTGCGCGCACCCAGCTGTTCCGCGCCAACTTCGACCGCTTCGTCACGGCGCTCGACGCGGTCCGTCCCGATTTGGTCGTCGCCAGTGGCGACGTCAGCCTCGATGGCGCCGACCATGGCGAGGACCTGGCGCTCGCCGCCGCCTCGTTCGCCCGAATGCCTGCCCCCGTGCACGCTGTCCCAGGCAACCACGACGTCGGCGACCACCCCCGCATCGCCCCGCGGCAGCCTGTCACGGACGTCCGGCTCGAACGCTATCGGTCCGCCATGGGCCCGGACCGCTGGGTGTTCGACCACGACAACTGGCGGCTGCTTGGGCTCGATAGCCAGATCATGGGTGCACACCTCGAGGAGGCGGACCAGGCCGCGATGATCGCGGACGCGCTCGCCACCCTGGGCGACCGCCGGCTGGCAGTGTTCATCCATAAGCCGTTCTTCGCCGCGGACCCGGACGAGACGCTGTTCGACTACTGGTCCGTCCCGCCCGCCGCGCGCGCGCCGCTCCGCTCGATCATGGCCCACCCCGCCCTCCGCCTCGTCGCGTCCGGCCATCTGCATGTGCACCACGAGGCGATGCGCGGCCGCGTCCGCTACGCCTGGGCGCCCTCGGCCGCTTTCATCGTCGCCCCGGAGGAACAGGCCGGCCTGCCCGGTGAGCGGCTCTGCGGCCTATTGGTGCACCGCTTCGGCGACGACACGGTCGAGACCGAACTGCTGCAGCCCCCCGGCATGGACCGTCCGTTCATCCACGATATCCGCGAGTTCACCTACCCGCCGGCGTCCTGACCCGTGGGGATCATCGTCGATGGCGTCCGCAAGAGCTTCGGCGGCGTGCCGGTGCTGAAGGGCGTGTCGGCCAGCCTGGCGAGTGGCGAGTTCCTTTCCCTCGTCGGCCCCTCGGGCTGTGGCAAGACGACCTTGCTGCGCATCATCGCCGGGCTCGAGGCCGCAGACGCCGGCTGCGTGTCGATCAACGGCCGCGACGTGACGGCCCTGCGCCCCGCCGCACGCGACGTGGCGATGGTGTTCCAGAACTACGCGCTCTACCCGCATTTGACCGTGGCCCAGAACATGGCCGTCCCGCTGGCGATGCGGCGGCTGTCCACACTGGGTCGGATGCCGGTGCTCGGCCGGCTCCTGCCCGGCCAGGCCGCGCTAAGCCGCGGCATCGCCGAGGACGTCGCCCGTGCCGCCCAACTGCTGGGTATCGGCCACCTGCTCGACCGCCGGCCCGGCCAGCTCAGCGGCGGCCAGCGGCAGCGCGTGGCACTCGGCCGCGCCGTGGTCCGTCAGCCGGCGGCGTTCCTGATGGATGAACCGCTCAGCAACCTTGACGCCGCGCTGCGTGCCCGGACCCGAACCGAGATCGTGGCGCTGCATCGCCAGGCCGGCGTCGCGACCGTGTACGTGACGCACGACCAGGTCGAGGCCATGACGATGTCGGACCGGGTCGCGCTGATGCTGGGCGGCGAGATTTTGCAGATCGGCCCACCCCGCGCCCTATACGACCGGCCCGCCACCCTTGCCGTGGCGCAATTCCTCGGCAGCCCGCGCATCAACACGCTCGCGGCCGTCGTCGCCGACGATGCCCTGGTCGTGCAGCCGCAGCTCCTGGGTCTGCGCGTGCCGCTCGCGGTCGACGCGGCCGAGGGCACGGCCGTCACGCTCGGCCTGCGCCCCGAATCGCTGCGCCTGTCACCCTCGGGCAGCCTGCCGGCCACGGTCACGCACGTCGAATACCTCGGCGCCGAGGTGCTGCTGCACGCCCGCGCCGGCGCCGCGCCGGTCGTCGCCCGCCTGACCGTCGCCGAGGCCGAACCCGTGCGCCCCGGCGACACCGTCCGCTTCACGACCGATTGGCCCGCCGCCCTGCTGTTCGGGCCGGACGGCGCGGCCCTCCGCCATGCGGCGCCGGCGTCCATCCTTGTAACGGGACGGCACAGGTGAGCGACCGCCAAGGTAGCCTCGAGCGTGTCAGCGGCCTGCTCCTGGCCGCCCCGGCCGTGGTTGCGCTCACCGTCCTGCTGCTCCTGCCCACCGCATCCGTGCTGGTCCTGTCGTTCACCGACTACGAGCTGGGCGCCGCCGCCCTGCGCTGGATCGGCCTGGCCAACTACGTCGAGCTGCTCGACGACCCCGGCTTCCGCATCGCGCTGCACAACACGGTCGTCTACGTCGCGGCCGTCTTGCCGGTCTCGGTCGGGCTGGGCCTCGCCATCGCGCTGCTGATCGAGGGCGGCACACGCGGCCGGGCCCTGTTCCGCGCCATCTTCTTCCTGCCCGTCGTCTCGCTGCTCGTCTCGATGGCGACCGCGTGGGAGTACCTGCTGCACCCCACCATCGGGCCGGTGAACCAGCTCCTGCGCATGGCCGGCTTCGCGCCGGTCAACTGGCTGGGCTCCTCGGACCATGTGTTGGCCTCGCTCTGTGCGATCGGCGTGTGGGAGAACCTGGGCACCGTCGTCGTGCTGTTCCTGGCCGGGCTGACGGCCATTCCGCCGGAGCTGCGGGCCGCCGCGCAGACCGATGGCGCCGCCCGCGCCTGGGACCGGTTCTGGCTCGTGACCTGGCCGATGCTCGGCCCGACGACGCTGTTCGTCGTCACCATCACCGCCATCCGCTGCCTGCGCGTGTTCGACACCGTCGCGGCGCTGACCCAGGGCGGCCCGAACAAGGCCAGCGAGGTGCTGCTGCACGTCATGTATCTGGAGGGCTTCACCTATTTCCGCATCGGCTATTCGGCCGCCATCACCACAGTCTTCCTGGTCCTGGTGCTCGCGCTGGTGCTGCTGCAGACGCGCGTGTTGGAGCGGCGGGTCCACTACGGATGAAGGACCGCCCGCTCATCGCCGACCTGCCGCGCCTGGCGCTGCTGGGCCTGCTCAGCCTCGTCGTGCTCGCCCCCTACCTTTTCATGCTGTCCGCCTCGGTCAAACCGGGTGGCGAGATCTTCCAGGCCTCGCTGAACCTCTGGCCACAGCACTTCTACGGCGTCGAGAACTACCGCAAGGCCCTCACCCAGGTGCCCCTGCCGCGCATCTTGCTCAACGGCGTGCTCGTCTGCGCCGTGCTGCTGGCGCTGCAATTGCTGTTCGCCGTCCCTTGCGCCTACGCGCTTGCGAAGCTGCGCTGGCCGGGCCGCGGCCTGGTGTTCGCGCTGGTCCTGCTCGGCCTGCTGATCCCGGCCCACGTCCCGGCGCTGCCGCTCTATGTCGCGCTGGCAAAGCTCGGCCTGCTCGACACCTACGTCGCCCTCACCGCGCCCTTCGCGGTCTCGGTGTTTGCCATCTTCATGTTCCGCCAGGCCTTCCGCGCCCTGCCGGACGAGCTGATCCACGCCGCCCGGCTCGACGGCATGAGCGAGCCCGGCATCGTCTGGCGGGTCATCCTGCCCAACGCCTGGCCCACCGCGACCGCCTTCGCCACCTTCAGCGTCGTCGCCCACTGGAACGACCTGTTCTGGCCGCTGATCGCGATCCAGACCGAGCGGATGGCCACCCCCGCCCTCGGCGTCCTGTTCTTCCGCGCCGAAGAGGGCGGCAACGACATCGGCGCGCTCATGGCTGCCAGCGTCGTCACCACGGCGCCGATGGTCATTGCGTTCCTGCTGGCCCAGCGCCGCTTCATCCAGGGCGTCGCCACCGCCGGCCTCAAAGGTTGAACCCGAAGGAGCTTCCATGACGATCACCCGACGCACCCTGATCGCCGCCCCGCTCACGGCGCCGTTCGTCCGCGGCGCCCGCGCGGCGACGACCGAGCTGGTCGTGCACTACCCCATGCCGGCGTTCTTCAAGGACGTCATGGACAAGCTCGCCGCCGAGTTCCAGCGCGCCAACCCCGGCACGACCATCCGCTTCCCCGCGGCCTCGCCGACCTACGAGGACGGGCTCCAGCTCGTGCTGCGCCAAGCCAGCACCGGCGGCCTGCCCGACATCAGCTTCCAAGGCCTCAACCGCCTCCGCTTCCTCGCCGAGCGCGGCATCACCGTCGACATCGGGCCGATGCTTGCCGAAGGGTTGAACCCGGCCACGCTCGGCTGGTCGAACAGCATCCTCAACCTCGCCAAGGTCGGCGGCAAGCAGGTCGGGCTGACCTTCTCGGCCAGCAACCCGGTCGCCTACTTCAACGCCAATTTGGTCCGGCAAGCGGGCGGCAACCCCGACGATTTTCCAACCACCTGGGAGGGCGTGCTGGAGTTGGCCGCCCGCATCGCCGGCCTTGGCAACGACATCAGCTCCATGCACTACCGCTGGCCCGGCGACGACTGGATGTTCTCGGCCCTGCTGTATGGCTACGGCGGCCACATGCTGAACGCCGACGAGACCAAGGTCGACTTCGGCAAGCCCGGCCTGGACGCGCTCACCCTGCTCGACCGCATGGTCAAGGCCGGCCGCATGCCGCCGCTGACGACCGAGGCGGCATTCCAGGCCTTCTACGCCGGCAAGCTCGGCATCATCATGGGCACGACCGCCTATATCGGCCAGTTCTTGAAGTCGATCGGCCCCTCGGTCGACCTGCGCACGACGAAGATGCCGGTGATCACGCCGGGCGGCACGCTGCCCACCGGCGGCAACGCCGTCGTGATGCTCACCAAGGATTCGGCCCGGCAGCAGGCCGCGTGGGACTTCATGCGCTTCGCCGCCGGGCCGGTCGGGCAGACCATCATGGTCCGCGGCACCGGCTACGTGCCCAGCAACACGCTGACGCTCAACGACGACCGCTACCTCGGCGCCTTCTACCGCGAGAACCCGCTGTTCCGCCCGGCGATGGAGCAGATCCCCATCATGCAGCCCTGGTTCGCCTTCCCCGGCAGCAACGGCGTCCGCATCACCCAGACCATCGTCGACAACGAAGCCCGCATCGTCGAGCAGCGCGCCACCCCCGAGGAGGTGCTGAAGGACATGACCGCCGAGGTCCAGCGCCTGTTGCCGAAAGCCTGACCTCCCGAAACCCTCTCCCGCCTGCGGAGAGGGTTGGGCGAGCAGTTTGTGCCGCCTACCGCCCCATCCCGTGGTATTCGGCGTTCGGCATCATGTCGACGCCGTGGGCCACGCGGTTGGTGTAGTTGAAGAACGCCGCGACCTCGGTGATGTCGAAGATGTCGGCGTCGCCGAACCCGGCGTCCCGCAGCCCTTGCCGCTCGGGCGCGCCCACGCGGTGGGGCGCCTCGGTCAGCAGCACGGCATAATCCAGCATGGCGCGCTGCCGCGGCGGCAGCTCGGCCACCCGGTGATTGAACGCCATCATCTCTCCCAGCTGCGGGTCGCCCGACAGCTTGCGCACCGCCGCCCCATGCGCCACCAGGCAGTAATAGCAGCGGTTCTGCGCCGAAACGGCCACCGCGATCATCTCCCGCTCCAGCTTCGACAGCCCCGACGGCCCCAGCATCAACTCGTCATACAGCCGGATGAAATTGCGCAGCTTCTCCGGCCGCAGCAGCCACGCGCGCAGCACGTTCGGCACGAACCCCAGTCTGTCGCGGCACTTCTGGAAATACGGCCGCAGATCCTCGGGCAAGCTTCCCTCATCGGCATCGGCCAGCGCGGTCACGTGGGTGGCTTGCGGCATCGGACAGTGCTCCCGGTTTGCCGCCCAACAAGCCCCGCCCCGGCGCCGAGTTCAAGGGCTCACGGGGCCAGGCTGTAGCGGATGGGCAAGGTCAGCGTGATCGTGTCGGTCGCGGGCGGCGGCGGCAGGCGCGCGCCACGCAGCAACGCGACCGCCGCGTCGTCCAGCTCGGCCGAGCCCGAGTCCTGCAGCAGCGCGACGGCGGTCACTGCGCCGGTGCGGTCCATCGTGAACCGAACGACCGCCCGGCCCTCGATGCCGGCACGCCGGGCGGCGTCCGGGTAGGTCTTGTGCGCCTGCAGCCAGGCCGCCAACGCGCCACGCCACGCCGCGGCGGCATCGGCCGAGGGGGCCGACGCGAGCGCCTGGGGTGCGGGCGCCGGGGCTGCAGCGGGCGCGGCAGCGGGATCGGGCGGACGCGCCGGGGCTGGACGCGCCGGGGCTGGACGCGCCGGGGCAGCTGCGCGCCGCATGACCGCTCGGGGAGAAGCGGTGAGCGCGCCGGGTCCGGCCGCCGGACGGGCGCGGGTGCGACGACCGGCGATTGCGGGACGGCCGTCTCTGGCGTCTGCTCGACGGGGCTGGGCGGCGGCGCTGCAGGAAGCGCTCGTGGGTTTGCGGCCTCTGACCCTGGCCCGGCAGCAGAGGGCAGACCCGGTTCGGGCGCGAGATCGCTGGCCGGGGCGGGCGGCGGCAGCAAGGCGAATGCGACCGGCGTCGGCTCGACAGGGTCCGACGGGCGCTGCGGCATTGCCGCCCACAGCCCGGCCAGCGCCATCCCGTGCAGCAGCGCAGCGGTCAACACGGACCGGCGCGGCATTGCGGGCCGCATCCGGCTCCGCACGCGCGACTCTTCCCGGCCGCCCAGTCGATTGTCACCCATGGCATGTTATAACATAACAACATTCCGGTGCGAGACGCTGATATGGAGAAGGACAAGACCATGTGGACACGCCGTTCGATCATCCTTGCAACGGCGATCCTCGCCGCCGCGCTGCCGGCCAGCGGAGCCGACCTACCCGCACCCGTTTCCGTCCGTCTCGGACCGGAAATCCATCTGACTTTGCCCGACCTCGACGTCGTCTCCCGACGGCTCGATGCCGCGCGCAGCCAGATCCAGCCCAACCTCGGCGCCACCCGGACCGAGTTCAGCCGATCCTCGATCGAGACGCTGCCGCAGGGCGACAACGTGCCGCTGAACCAGGTCCTGCTGCAGGCGCCCGGTGTCGCGCAGGACAGCTTCGGCCAGATCCACGTCCGCGGCGACCATAACGAAGTGCAGTATCGGCTGGACGGCGTGCAACTGCCCGAAGGCCTGTCCGTCTTCGGCCAGGCGCTGCAGACACGCTTCGCCCACTCCATCGCCCTCGTCACCGGATCGCTGCCAGCCCAGTACGGCTTCCTGCAGGCGGGCGTCGTGGACATCTCGACCAAATCCGGCACGACCGACCCCGGCGGCGAGATCTCCATCTACGGCGGCGCGCGCGACCTGTTCCAGCCCAGCTTCTCCTATGGCGGCCGCGCCGGCCCGGTCGACTATTTTGTCACTGGCGACCTGCTGCACACCCGCGTCGGCATCGAGAACCCGACCAGCGGCTTCAACGCCCTCCATGACCTCAGCAATCAGACGCACGGGCTGCTGCACGTCTCGGGGATCATCGACGCGAACACGCGCATCAGCCTGGTCGCGGGCGTGTCGAACGACGTGTTCCAGATTCCCAACAACCCGAACCAATCGCCGTCCCTGGGGCTGGCGGTCAACGGTGTCTCCGGCTTCGACAGCGCGTCACTGACGCAGCACCAGCGCGAGATCACCGACTTCGCGATCGTGTCGCTGCAAAAGCACCTCGACCCCATCGACGTGCAGGTTTCGGCCTTTTCCCGCTACACCAGCCTGTATTACTCGCCCGACCCGGTTGGCGACCTACTGTTCAATGGCCTTGCCCAGACCGCCGCCCGGTCCGTCTGGTCGAGCGGCGTGCAAACCGATGCGAGTGTCCGGCTGGGCGAACACCACACCGTGCGCGCCGGGTTCCAGGCGACCTCCGAGCGGGCCGTATCGAAAACGGCGTCGGAGGTCCTGCAGACCGATGATCTTGGCGCGCCGCTGTCGGACGTGCCGACGACGATCGCCGACAGTTCGTCCAGAACGGGCGCGCTATACGGCCTCTATGTGCAAGACGAATGGCGCCTGACCCCGCGGCTGACGCTCAACTACGGCGCGAGATTCGATGTCGTGGACGAGTTCACGCACGAGAACCAGGTGAGCCCTCGCGTCAACGTCGTCTGGAAGCCGACCGACACGACGACGTTCCATGCCGGCTACTCGCGCTACTTCACCCCACCACCGTTCGAACTCGTCTCCGGCACAGCGGTCGGCCGCTTCGCCAATACCACCGCGGCGGCCGCCGTGAGCCAGGACGGCATCGTCCGGGCCGAGCGCGACAACTACTTCGACGTGGGCGCCAGCCAGGTGCTGCTGCCGAGCCTCACCCTCGGCATCGACGCGTACTACAAGCAGGCCCGCAACCTGATCGACGAGGGCCAGTTTGGCGCACCCATCATCCTGACCGCGTTCAACTACGCCAAGGCGCAGGTCGACGGGATCGAGGGCACGGTCAGCTACGACCGCGGACCGCTCTCGCTGTACGGCAACCTCGCCTACTCGCGCGCCATCGGAAAAACCATCATCTCGTCGCAGTTCAATTTCCAGCCCGACGAGTTGGCCACGATCAGCCAGCACTTCATCCACCTCGACCACGACCAACGCTGGACCGGTTCGGCCGGCGCCGCCTACACGCTGTTCGCCGGTACATCGAGCCCGGCGCGGCTTTCGGCCGACCTGCTCGTCGGCAGCGGCCTGCGCGCCAGCACCGCCACCGTCCCGAACGGCGCCGCGCTGCCCGGCTACACCACCGTCAACGCCTCGGCCGTGCAGACGCTGAACGTCGGCGTGCTGCACGGCACGCAGCTGCGCCTCGACGTGGTCAACCTGCTCGACCGCAAGTTCAAGATCCGCGACGGCACCGGGGTGGGCGTGGGCGCGCCGCAGGATGGCCTGCGGCGGACCATCCTCGCCGGGCTTGCGCAGCGGTTCTGACGCTAGGTGTCGAGTGCTCGCGCCTGCTCCCGCAGCATGAACTTCTGCATCTTGCCCGTGCTCGTCTTCGGCAGCGGGCCGAACACCACCGTCCTGGGCGCCTTGAACCGCGCCATGCGCTCGCGGCAGAAGGCGATGATCGCGTCTGCCGTCGCGTCCTGGCCGGGCTTGAGGGTGATGAAGGCGCAAGGGGTTTCGCCCCAAACCGGGTCGGGCCGGGCGACCACGGCCGCCTCCAGCACGGCGGGATGGCGGTACAGCACGTCTTCGACCTCGATCGTCGAGATGTTCTCGCCGCCGCTGATGATGATGTCCTTCGAGCGGTCGCGGATCTCGGCGTAGCCGTTGGCGTGCCACACCGCCAGGTCCCCGGTGTGGAACCAGCCGCCCGCGAATGCCTCGGCGGTGGCGGCCGGGTTCTTCAGGTAGCCCTTCATGGTGATGTTGCCGCGCATCAGGATCTCGCCCATCGTCGTGCCGTCCTGCGGGACGGGCGCGAGCGTTGCCGGGTCGGCGACGACGATGTCCTCCTGCACGACGTAGCGGACGCCCTGGCGGGCCAGGATCGCGGCGCGCTCGGTCTCGGGCAGATCATTCCATGCGTCGTCCCAGGCGCATACCGTCACGGGGCCATACACCTCCGTCAGGCCATAGACGTGGGTGATGTCGAAGCCAAGGCGGCCCATGCCCTCCAGCACGGCGGCCGGGGGTGCGGCGCCGGCCGTCATCACGCGCACCGGCCGCGCCAGCGTTTGCACGCCCGGGTGGTTGAGCACCATGCCCAGCACGATCGGGGCGCCGCACATGTGGGTCACGCCCGCGGTCTCGATGGCCGCCAGGATCGCCGCCGCATCGACCCGGCGCAGGCAGACGTTCGTGCCGGCCATGGCGGCGACCGTCCAGGGGAAGCACCAGCCGTTGCAGTGGAACATCGGCAGCGTCCAGAGATACACGGGGTGCTGCCCCAACCCCCACGTCATCGCGTTGCCGCACGCGTTCAGGTAGGCGCCGCGGTGGTGGTAGACGACGCCCTTGGGGTTGCCGGTCGTGCCGGAGGTGTAGTTGAGCGCGATCGCGTCCCACTCGTCGGGCGGGAGTGCGGCCTCGTAGGCCGGGTCGCCGCCGGCGAGGAAGGCCTCGTAGTCCATCGCGCCGATCGGCGCGTTCGCCGGTGCCAGCGGGTCGAGCACGTCGATGACGAGGGGCGCCGGCCCTACGAGGAGCGCCAGCGCGTCCTGCATCACCGGTGCGAACTCCCGGTCCACCAGGACCACGCGCGCCTCGCCATGCCCGAGGATGAACGCCACCGTCGCCGCGTCCAGCCGGGTGTTCAGTGCGTTCAGCACGGCGCCGCACATCGGGATGCCGAAATGCGCCTCCACCATCGCCGGGGTGTTCGGCGCCATGACGGCGACCGTCTGCTCGCGCTGGACCCCGGCCCGTTCCAGCGCCGAGGCGAGGCGGCGGCAGCGGGCATAGGTTTTGCCCCATGTCTGGCGGTGGGGACCGTGGATGGTGGCAACCTTGCCGGGGAAGGTCTCTGCCGTACGGCGCAGGAAGCTGATCGGGCTCAGCGGCGCGTAGTTGGCTTGGGTCTTGGGAAGGTCGAACATCGTTCCTCGGCACGGTCCCGCGCAAGCCTAAGCGGTAGGCCAGCGAACCGCAAAGATGCGCGCTTTCCTGCCCTACGCTGGCGATGCTTTGTAGGCCAGGCGCAGACCGCCCCACTGGCGGCCGCGGACCACGATCGGCGCACTCGCGTCCTTCATCGCGATGAACCTGTTGCCGCCGAGGTCGCGGCGGTAGGCCTGCAGGAGGAACGGTTTGCGGTTGCGGCCGGCCGCCAGGCCGACCCGGTCGTCGAACATGCGGCGGTTGCGGCAGTTGGCGCCATTCCAGGCCGGGTCCGGGCCCTGTGGCTTCGAGACGGCAAGCATGTGGGTCGGCAGGTAGCCGTTGCGGTCGACCGCGGCGCAGAACACGACCCTTGGATCGAGCTGCAAGACCGGCTCCTGGATGGGCGGCAGCACGCGGTCGGTGAAGGCGGTGAATCGGGTGAGCACCTGCGCCGGGTCGCTGCCGGGGATGGGCGTGTAATCGTCGTCGAACAGGTCGGCTTCCGACAGCTCGCCCTCCGCGAGCGCCTGTTCGAAGCGGTCGGCGATCCGCCGTGCCTCGGCCTGCACGCGCTGGATGAAGCCGGTGTCGACCGTCGCGATCCCGGCGCCGGCCGCCTGGTTGATGAGCGTCTCGGCCACGTCGACGATCGTGTTGATGCGGCGCGTGTCGGCCATCAGTCCCGCGTTTGACCGCCCGACGCGTTGTGCAAGTCCCGCAAGCGTTGCGGCAAAGCTGCGGCTGTTCTCGTCGATCGCGGCTGTGGCCGCCTGCACGGTGCCGGTCTGTCGGCTGATCTCGCCGGTGGCCTCGCTCGCCCGGCCGAGTGCGCCAGCGAGGGCATCGACTTCGTTCTGTGCCGCAGCCGCGGCTGCGGCCGCCTCCGACGCGCTCGCCATCAGCCGGCGCGCCGCCTCTGCCAGGATGGCGGTCGTGCGCTGGATCGTGGTCGTGGCCTGCCCGGTCGTCGCCGCCAGCGCCTTCACCTCGGCTGCCACCACCGCAAAGCCGCGCCCGGCCTCGCCGGCCCGGGCCGCCTCGATCGTCGCGTTCAGGGCAAGCAGGTTTGTCTGCCCGGCGATCTGCGCGATGTCCGCGGCCACGCGGGCGATCTGCTCGAGTGAGTTGCCGAGCGCGCCGATCTCGGTCTGCGACGAAGCGGCACTACGGGACAGGTTCGCCATCGTGCCCAACGCCCGCTCCAGGATCATGCGCGAACCGCTCATCTCCTGCACCGCGTCCTCACCCAACCGCTGCGCGCGGTCGACGACGGAAGTCACATGCGTGTTGCCATCGACGATGCCGTTGGCCAGCGTGATCAGCCCCTCGAACGTCTCGACATGACCGGAAAGCTCGCCCGAGAGCGTGCCGAGCGAGCCGGCGATGTCGCCCACCTCCGTCCCGAGCAGCCCGGCCTGCTCGGCCACCGTGGCGACCAGTTGCGTCATGCCATCGTTGGCCGCTGACGGCAGCGCGGCGGCTGCGTGGGCCGGCGCCGCCGCCGAAATAACCGCTAGCGTCCGGTGCCGGCGGAAGATTGGCTGCATACGGTTCTAGCTCCGTTCCCTCCACAGAGATGCCGGAGTCAGATTACCAAAACCTTAAACACACTGGAGGCAGCGCCAAAGGCGAGTCAGATGATGCCAACTAGAGGGTCAGCTGCCGGCCGCTCGACCTGCTCTCTGACCAATCCAACGTCATGGGGCGCGTAAGCGAAGCGCCATGCGCCAACATCCGAACGAGCTTGTCCTATTCACGCCCAAGATGGGCGATCTATGCATCGAGCTTGGCACCATCCGCCGGACGCTCTATCGCCATGTGGACCCAAAAGGCGTGCTCAGGCCCGATAGAACAAAGCTGTTCGGCACCCGAAAACGAGCAACGACAACGCAGGTGGATGGAGTGCCATGACGTGTCGCGTATCGGCTGCAGCTTTGTTTTTGGCTCTTTGTATCGGCTGTTCAACCATTCATCCGATCGCAGCACAAACGGCGTCCCCCAATGCTGCTGTGATCGAAAATTTCGACCGGCTTCCGGTGATCATCGACGGCCGGAACTATGCACTCGACGCGCTGATTGTTCGCCGTCCAGGTTCTGGCAAGCTGCCGGTCGCCATCATCACTCATGGTGCCAACCCAGGCGACCCGCGTGCAGCAACGATAGAGTGGCTGAGAGGATGGGCACACGATCTTGCAAACCGTGGCTGGCTTGCCGTGGCGATCATGCGTCGTGGCTACGGCAAGTCGGATGGTGACGTCGCCGACAACGCCGGCACATGCACCATGCCGGACGTGGGGCGCTACCTCGACGCGCACGCCGATGATCTGGAAGCCGCACTTCACAGCATTGCTGAACGGCCGGATGTCGATATGGATCATGTCGTCGCAATCGGGGATTCCGCTGGAGGTGCGGCTGTCATGGCGCTTGCCGCGCGGTTGTCCGTGCGGCTTTCTGCGGTGGTGAACGTCTCGGGTGGTCTTGGCCGCCGCTTGGGACCGTTTCGGCCCGATCCAGCCTGTGCGGCATACGAGTCAGATCTGGTCTGGAACTTCGCCCGCTTCGGCTCGACGGCCCGTATGCCAACGTTGTGGTTGTATGCAGAGAACGACAGCTGGTTCCGGCCGGGGCTGGTTGGACGCATGCGGGCCGCCTTCACCGGCAGTGGCGGCAAAGCCGAGTTGATGATGCTGCCGCCATTCCAGGGCGATGGGCACACGATATTCTTCGCTGCAGGCGGTGGACAACTGTTGCTGCCAGAGTTGGACGGATTCCTGCGCGCGAACGGGCTACCAACTTGGAATGAGGCAACGTTCGCGCCGCTGCTAGCCCGCCTGTCGCCGCCAGACCGGCAGAGCGTCGAGGCTTACCTTCGCATGCCGACCGAAAAAGCCCTCGCACTAGGACCCGAGACTGGAGCGTATTGGCGTCAAGGTGAACGCACGCTTGAGGATGCTCAAACCAAAGCTCTTGCTTACTGCAACGAACAAACCAAAGCGGGGTGCTCGCTAGCAGCGGACAATTTCGAGCCGACAATGCAGCCAACCCCTGACGCAAAGCCGGATCACTGAAGCCGACTTTGAAAGAATGACGCTCGGGCCGGCAGCCCCGCACGGGCCACGCATCAAACCCAGCAACGCGACACCCGCCTTCGCGCCGGCCTCCCGCAATGCGTCATCGAGCAATGCTAGCGGCAGGCTCAACCGCCGCGCCAACTCGAAATAACTCGCATCGTAAACCGTCAGCCCGAAGCGCTCCGAGAAAGCGCCCCATCGTGGCCGGATCAGTTTCAAACTCAATAAGCTTCTAGAACCCGAACATGTGGTCCAGAGAGAACGCCCCCGCCTCGTCCATCAGGCCGTGGTAGCCGAACAGGCGGCAGGTGGGGTCGCGGATGATGACGTAGCCGCGGTCGCCCGCCGCCGCCACCAGGTCATCCCCGAACCGCTCATGCGGCCACACCATCGCGCTGCCCGAGCATGCGATCGACAGCGGCCGTTCCGCGATCACCTGCCCGGCGCTGTCGTGCAGCAGCAGCGTGGTCGATGACCGCGCGTGCCACGAAGCCGACGCCGGGTAGATCAGGCAGGCGAAGCTGCGGCGGGCGCCCATGCCGAGTTTCAGGAACAGGCGCGTGGACAGGCCGGGTGGGGGGCCGGCGTAGCTTTGCGGCTCGTCGCGGTAGGTCATCGCCGTGTTGTAGATGTGCGCGCCGAAGCTGCTTTCGGCGGCGTGCGGCGTGGTGCGGCTTTCGTAGCGCACCAGGCCGTGCAGCCAGCCGTCGGCGTCGCCGCCCTCGCGGAAGTCATAGACCAGCTCGGCGTGGCCTTCGTCGGCGCCCAGATCGGCAAGGTCGAGCGCGTGGGCGTGGTCGCGCGGCAGGTTGCCCAGGAACCGCTCCGCCACTTTCCGCCCCTCCGGATCGAACACCTCGACCGCAATCGGCAGGCTGGCCTGGCGCTCCGCCATGGGCGTCGGCAGCACGATGCTGCGGAACCGCGCCGCCGGCAGCACCGGGAACGGCAGCAGATAGCCGCGCCCAAGCAGGTTCGACAGCGTCTTGATCCCCGGATCGGGCTTCAAGTCCGCCCGCTCCACGTTCAGGTGCGCGATCCGCGTCCGCCCGGCCGCCGTCACCTCGTAGCGCGGGCGCACCACATGCCGCCCGGCCCGGAGCTCGACCTGCGCGGGCCAGTGCACGCCAGGCAGCATGCCGCCAACGTCGAGTGCCACGCTGGCGTAGGGCGCCACGTCCTCGTCCAGCGCCACCGGGCGGCCGGCGCCCATGCGGTCCAGTGTCACCGTCCCGGCCGGGATGGGTGCGGCGTGGCTGTTCTGCAGCCACAGCACGACCGTCTCGGACGGCTTTGGCGCCGGCATCCCCGCATACCGGTCGCTCGGCCAGGCGTTGGCGTCATGGGTGCAGGACAGGCTCTGCTCGGCGCCCGTCCCATACGTATCGAGCGCATACTTTACCACGTCATGCCCGGCCGCGCCGATCGCGTGGATGAACAACTGCCCCTCGAAGGCCGGCAGCCCGAACCGGGCCCGAACCGCCCGGCTGTCGATCGACAGCCCGGCTGCGCCCGGCTCCACCGGCTGCTCCCACCCGGCCAGGATCGACCCGTCGCCCGCGAACAGCCGCAGCCAGAGCCGCACCGGCCCGGCGCCGTAGGTGGACCAGTAATTCGCCGTCACCAGGCGCGTATGCAGCCCGTCGCCCTCCGGCGCCCCGGTATCGCGGAAGAAGGCGTAGTTGGTCGCGAAGTTCAGCCGCTCGAGGTAGCGGGCCGGGTGGGTTAGCATTTCGGCCGGCAGCCGAATGTCGTCAAGGGTCAGCACCGCCATCCCGGCCGGCACAAGCGGCGCGATCCGGGCAGCGATGCGCCCGGCGTCGAATGCGGCGATCAGCAGCACCGCGCAATCAGAATGCGGCAGGTCCACCAGTGCCGACGCCGCCACCCCGGCCCGGTGCTGCCCGATCTGCGCCACGTCGTGAACGTAGCTTTCGGCGGCGGCGGGCATGGCCGGGTTCATCGCCCAGAGCGCGTCCGTGACGCCGTCGGGGTCATACACGGCGAGCGGCCCGGCGGCTTGCAGCCGTGTCGCGAGTGCGGCCACGCGCTCGGCCGCCAGCGGATGCGCAAACGCCTTGTAGAGCACGTTTCCGCCGGCTCGGGCGTCGAAGGTCTGGATCTTGAGCATCGGCAAGTGTTAGCCGAAACCGCTCTCCCGGCCAACGCGGGCGGCGGCCGCCACGGCAAGGGCGCGGCGCCGGTCGGCGCGCCATGGCCCGAACCGGTGCGCCCAGCGGATCGCCGGCTGCTCGACCCAGCGATGCGTCACCCAGGCGATGGCAAAGCTGCCCATCACGGTCAGGCTGAAATGGACGGTCAACGTGCGCCAGTCGTCATCCGGGGCGACCCGCTCGGACAGGCGCAGGCTGGTCGACAGCAGGGCGAAGTGGACCAGGTAGACGCTGTAGCTGACCTGCCCGAGTGCCCGCAGGGCAGGGCCGGTCAGCAGCCTTGGGGGCTGCAGGGCGGAGAGCGCCACGGCCGCCGCGACCAGGACGGCGAAGGCGAACCGGGTCAGCAACTGGCCGAACTCGAACGGCTCGAGCGGCAGCAGCACGATTGCGGCGCCGAGCAGGAGCACGGGCGCGGCCGGCAACGACCGGATGCGCTGGCCGCGCCGGGCGAACAGGGCCGCCGTTACCCCGCACAAGAAGACCGGCAACTCCGGCAGCGGCTGGAAGCCGTTGGTCCAAGGACGCCAGTCGATCAAGCCCGTCACACCCATGAGCGCCAAGGCCGTAACGGATAGCGCCCGCCGCGGGTCGCCGGCACACAGGCGCAGCAGGATCGGCAGGGCGGCGTAGAAGGCCGCCTCGCAGCACACGGACCACCCGCCCGGCACGACGGCGAGCGCGGCGCCGCCCTGCCACGCGCTGCCGAACCCGAGCGCGACGAGCACGTCCGCCGGGCCGATGCCGTCCGGTGCCCAAAGGCGCGGGCCGAACCCGCCGCAGGCCGAGTAGCCGAGTGCAGCAAGCCAGTAAGCAGGCCCGATCCGGGCCAAGCGGCGGACCGCGTAGTCCAGCAGGTCGCTTGGCGCATCGAGCGCCCGCCTGGTCAAGGTGAAGGCGCTCACGACGAAGAAGAGCAGCACCCCATGTTGCGCCCCGCCCGAAATGACCCGGAGCCAGTGCGGCAGGGACAGGTCCGGGACGGCCTCGACCGCCTGCGTGAGCGCCAGCGCGCCCGACCAGCCCTGCGCGGCGTGGGTCAGCACGACCATGAGGACCGCGACCCCACGGAGGCCGTCGAGCGCGGGCAAGTGCTTGGGCAGCGCCATGATGCCGTATGATACAGCCGGCTGGCACGGCGCCGGCTTCCTGATCGGTCAAGTTTTGCCCGCCCTTGTGCGCTTCTGGCTCACAAGCCGAGCCGGTGCCGCACGTCCGCCCCGGCCATCGCCGTGTCGTCCAGCGGCCGGGCCGGCCACGTCTCGAGCGGGCCGGTGAATGGGCGCACCCGGCCATCGCGGATCAGCAGGTCGTTGAACAGCCGGATCCGGCGCGAGCGGCCGGGCAGGGGGGCGAGCAGGACCGGCGCATGCGTTGCGACGGCTTCGGACACCATCGACACGCTGTCCTCGGTGACGATGATCGCGTCAGCCAGCGCGAGCAGGCCGAAATAGGGGTTTTCGCCTGCCATGTCCCACATCCAACCGCCGTGCCCGGTGATGGCGGCAAGCGCCACCCGGGCCTCTGCCGAGGTGCGGCGCGACGGGGTCAGCGCAACGCCGGCCCCGCACCGCAGCAGTGCCTCGAGTTGGCCGGCAAGCCCGAGCGCGACCGTGCGGTCCAGCCGGAACCGCCCGTTGCTGCCCCCGACCAGCACGGCGACGAGCGGTCGCGGCAGGGCGGCGAAGTGCGGCGCCCAAACCGCGGCGGCGGCAGCGAGCCGCTCCGGCGTCGCGCGATGCAACGCCGTGCGCGTCACGACGACGTTTGGGCCGGTCAGCCCGTCATGGCGGTTGACGACGACGACGTCGAACCGGCTTGGGTCCATGCGCGGGTGCTGCACCTGCACGACGGGCCGGGCGGGGCCGCGCAGCCGGGCCGCGACCACGGCCGCGGTGCCGCCTGCGGCGATCACCGGCCCCTCCGATACGGGCCCGAGGCCCACGGCGCCCAGCGGGTCCGGCCAAAGCCGGGCCGACATCCACGACCAGGGGGCCCGTGCGGCGATGGTCAGGGGTGACGGCTCCCATCCGGCCGCCTCGGCCAGTCCGACAGCCTGCGCCTGAAGGCCAGCATAGGGCTCCGACAGGATCGTCGCCCGCGGCCGGGCCGCTGCGGGAGCGGTCAGAACAGGGTGCTCAGGAACCCTTGCTTCTTGCGCTGGATGATCGGCGTATCGCCGGCCTCCGGGCTTTGCCCCAGGGCCGAGTTCTCCCGCAGGCGCGCGGCCTCGCGGGTCGCGTCGACCGGCGTGCCCGGCAGCGGTGCCGGCTTCCAGAACATCAGCCGATCGACGAAGCTGCGGCTTGGCGTATCGGACGCGGCTTCGTTGTCGACGCGCGCGCGGATGTCGGAGGGTGCCGGTCGGCCAGCGGCAGAGACCAGCGCCTGTTGGCCCCGCGAGCCGGCCGCGCGTGACGGCGGGTTCAGCGCCGCATCGGGTACCAGCGCCGCCTCGGCCTGCTGCTGCTGCGTGAGTTCCTGGGGGCGCGAAGCGCCGGGGCGGGGCGGGCGCAGCGTAAAGTCGGGCGGCATCGACAATGGCGCGCGGGTCGTGACCTGGAATTCGTCCGGCGCGTCGCGCGTGAGCCCGAACGTGCGCGACAGCTCGTCGCCGCCACAGGCGCTCAGGAGCAGCAGGCAGGGCAGGGCCAGGAGTAGCCGTTTCGTCATGACCGGCTTCTACTGCCGGATGCCCGGCGCCTGCAAGCGGTCCGGCTTGGCGCGCAGCCCGTCCAGCAACAGGGCCGCAACCCCGCAGACGATCGCGGCGTCAGCGACGTTGAACACATACCAGGACCAGCCGAACGCATGGGCATGGATGAAATCGACGACGGCGCCGAAGCGGAACCGGTCGATGACGTTGCCGACCGCGCCGCCCGCAATGGCGCCGAGCGCGGACGCCACGACGGCCGACTCGGCCCGGGTGAGCCAGTAGCCGAGCGCAGCGACCACCGCGAGCGCCACACCGCCCAGCAGCCAGGGCCCGGACGCCCCATCCTGATGAAACATCCCGAACGTGACGCCTTGGTTCCACACCATGGTGAAGTTCAGCACCGGCAGCAGTGCCACCGTCCTGAGCTCCTCCAGGTGCAGCCCGTTCAGGATCCACCATTTGCTGGCCTGGTCCGCGATCAGGACCAGCAGCGCCGCCCCGAGGCCGTGTCGAAGATACATGATCGCTCCATCGTCTCCCCTTCCTGAAAGGGAGGGGCCGGGGGTGGTTCGGCCTCCTTACTCCGCCGCAGCCTGTTCCGGCGGCAAGCTCTCGATCACGGAGGTGCAACGCAGGCAGAGCCCGGCATGCGCCGACCCGACCTCTGGCAGCACGCGCCAGCACCGGGCGCACTTACCCCCGGCTGCGCGCCCGACCGCCAGGGCGGAACCTGGCGCAGCGTGACTCACGATGGTCAGCGTCGCCCAGCCCTCCGCGTCCAGCAGCGCGGTGGCCTCGGGCGGGAGGACGAGTGCGGCCTGCAAGGACGATCCGATCGTCTTTTCGGCGCGCGCCTGCTCCAGCGCCCCGGTGAGCACGCCGCGCTGCCCCCGCAACGCCGCCCACCGGTCCGCCAACGCCGCGTCGAACCAGGTGGCCGGAACATCGGGAAAGGACTGCAGATGCACGCTGCCGTCCGCCGAGGGGAACCGGGCCAGCCAGGCCTCCTCGGCGGTGAAGCACAGCACCGGCGCCAGCCACGCCGTCAGGCAGCGGTGCAGGATGTCCAGCACCGTCCGGGCCGCCCGGCGCGTGGGATTTTCGGCGGCGTCGCAGTAGATGCTGTCCTTGCGGACGTCGAAGTAAAACGCCGACAGGTCCGCCGAGCAGAACGCATGCAGCTCCGGGTACACGCCGGTCCAGTCATGCTTCCCCAGCGCACGCCGCATCCGCGCGTCCAGCTCCGCCAGGCGGTGCAGCACCCAGCGCTCCAGCTCCGGCATGTCCGCCGGTTCGACCCGCTCCGTCTCGGTAAAGCCGTCGAGGCTGCCGAGCAGCCAGCGTAGCGTATTTCGAAGCCGCCGGTACAGCTCCGCCTGTTGCTTGAGGATCTCAGGGCCGATCCGCAGGTCCTCCGACACGTCGGAGTTGACGACCCAGAGCCGAAGGATGTCGGCGCCCAGCGTGTCGGTGATGGTCTGCGGCGCGGTCACGTTGCCGAGCGACTTGCTCATCTTCCGCCCGGCGTCGTCCATGACGAAGCCGTGCGTCAGCACCGCCTTGAACGGCGCCCGGCCGCGGGTGCCGATCGCCTCCATCAGGCTCGACATGAACCAGCCGCGGTGCTGGTCGCTGCCTTCCAGATAGAGGTCCGCCGGCCAGGGACCGCCGCGGGCCTCAAGTGCAAAGGCGTGGCTGCTGCCGCTTTCGAACCAGACGTCGACGATGTCCATGACCTGTTCGAACTGGGCGGCATCCCGCTCCTGGCCGAGGAAGCGCGAGGGCGGGCTGTTGTACCAGGCGTCGGCGCCCTCCGTCTCGAAGGCGGCGACCACGCGGTCCAGCACGGCCGGATCGCGCAAGGGTTCGCCGGTGCGGCGGTCGACAAAGACCGGGATCGGCACGCCCCAGGCGCGCTGCCGACTGATGCACCAGTCCGGGCGCCCGGCGACCATGGCGTTGATGCGGTTGCGGCCGGCTTCGGGGATGAAGGCGGTCTCGGCGATCGCGTCGAGCGCGCGGGCGCGGATCTGCTCCGGGCCGTCCATGCGGATGAACCATTGCGGTGTGGCGCGGTAGATCACCGGCGCCTTGCTGCGCCAGGAGTGCGGGTAAGAGTGCAGCAGCGTGCCGCGCGCCAGCAGCCCGCCTGCCGCCTCCAGCGCGTCGCCAACCGGCTTGGCGGCCTTGAACACGTGCAGCCCGGCGAATGTTGGCATCCAGGGGGCGTAGATGCCGTCGTCCTGCACCGCCTCCGGCACATCGACGCCGTATTCGCGGGCGAGGGCGAAGTCCTCCTCGCCGTGGGCCGGGGCGATGTGGACGAAGCCGGTGCCCTGGTCGGTGGTGACGTAGCCGCCGGGGAGAAGGGGCGCGTCGTGGTCGAAACCCTGCCCACGCAGGGGATGGGCGGCGACGGCGCCCGCGAACGCCTCGCCTTTGTAGACGTGATCGACGTGGTGCAGGGTGATGCCGGCGGCGCGGACCACGTCGGGCACGAGCGCGAGCGCGATCAGCAGGCGCTCGCCGGGCCGGGCCAAGCTGCCCTCGGCGACGGCATCGACGCGGACCAGGGCGTAGTCGATCTCCGGCCCGTAGGCGAGCGCGCGGTTGGCCGGCAGGGTCCAGGGTGTCGTCGTCCAGATCACCACGGAGGCATCGGCGACCGGGCCCGAGAGAAGCGGGAAGCGGACGAACACGGTGTCGCTGGTGCGGTCGTGGTACTCGATCTCCGCCTCGGCCAGCGCCGTCTTCTCGACGGGCGACCACATCACCGGCCGCAGCCCGCGATACAGCGCGCCGTTCAGCAGGAACTTGCCGATCTCGGCCGCGATCGCCGCCTCGGAGGAGTAATCCATCGTCGCGTAGCGGCGCGCCCAGTCGCCCATCACGCCCAGGCGGCGGAACTCGGCGGCTTGGATACCCATCCAGTGGTCCGAATAGGCCCGACACTCGGCGCGGAAGTCCAGCACCGGCACCGCATCCTTGTTGCGGCCGGACTTGCGGTATTCCTCCTCGACCCGCCACTCGATCGGCAGGCCGTGCGTGTCCCAGCCCGGCACGAAGTCCACATCCTGGCCGGCCATGCGGTGCGCCCGCATGATGACGTCCTTCAGCATCCGATTCAGTGCGTGGCCGATGTGCAGGTGCCCGTTGGAGTAGATGGGTCCGTCATGCAGCACGAACGGCGTCTTGCCCGCGGCGGCCTTGCGGGTCTGCTCCCACAGGCCGATGCGCTCCCATCGCGCCAGCAGCTCCGGCTCCCGCTTCGGCAGGTCGCCGCGCATGGGGAAGGTCGTGGTCGGCAGGAAGACGGGAAACTTGGGTTCGGCGGTCATGGCGAGGGTTCCGTGCGGCGGGCGAGGGGGCGCGTGCGGGCCGGCCCGGGTCTAGCGGGCCGAGGGCGTAATTCGCGCGCTGCGGAACGGGCACATGAACGAGTTATGGGGAGAGGGACGGGGGCCGGTCAAGGTTTGCGCGCTACCGACCGAGTGCGACCCCGAGGTTGGCCAGGAGGTTCGGTTCCAGGGATCGCCCTTGCAGGTCGTCCCTGCGCTTCTCGGCCAGGTGGCGGGGCACATGATGGCCGCACCCGGCCTGACCGGCGGTCAAACCTCCTCCCCGTCCAGCATCGCCCGCGCCAGGTCCGCATCCAGCACGATCTGCCCCTTCAACTCGTCGAACGACCCGAACTTCCGCTCCGCCCGCAGGAACCCGTGCAGCGCCACGGCGATCTCCTGTCCGTACAGGTCGTCTTCGAAGTCGAACAGGTGCGCCTCCACCCGGCTCTCCGGCCCATCATTCACCGTCGGCCGCCGCCCGATGTTCGCCACGCCCGGCACCTGCCGCCCATCGGCCAAGGTCGCCACCACCGCATACACGCCCCGGCACGGCTCCAGGTGCCGCCCCAGCGGCACGTTCGCTGTCGGGAAGCCGATCGTCCGCCCCCGCGCGTCGCCGTGCGTCACCGGGCCGCGGATCGCCCAGGGCCGGCCCAGCTCGGCCGCCGCCCGCTCCGGATAGCCGTCCTGGAGAAGCCGGCGGATCCGGGTCGAGCTGATCGCCCCCTGCGCGTCCGCCAGCTTGGGCACGATCGACAGCCCGATGCCGAGCGCCTCCACCCGCTCGGCCAGAAACGCCGCATCGCCGCCGCGGCGGTGGCCGAACGCGAAGTCCGCTCCGCATGCGAGGTGCGCCGCCCCAACCCCGTCGTGCAGCACCTGCTCGATAAACGCGTGCGCGCCCAGATGCGACAGCGCCGAGTCGAACGTCAGCCGGTAGAGCACCTGAACACCGAGCGCCGCCAGGGCCGCCGCCCGCTCCGCCTCGAGCGTCAGCCGGAACGGCGGGTCCTCGGGGCGGAAGAACTCCCGGGGATGCGGTTCGAACGTCAGCACCGCGAGCGGCGCGCCGGGCCGGGCGGCGTGGGCGGCGCGCAGCAGGTGGGCGTGACCGCGGTGCACCCCGTCGAAATTGCCCAGCGCCACCGTCGCGCCGCGCAGCCCGGCCTCGAGCCCAATCCAGTCCCGGACAATCTGCATCGTCACCCCGGCCCCCGCTGCGTCGTTGGACAGAGCCCCGGCCCGGTGCGAAAAGCAAGCCGGACGCTTTTCGCCCGGAGACGCGATGACCAACTTTGAAGCGCTCATGGCGGGCCGCCGCGACCCCGCCGCCCGGCCCGCGCATTTGCCGGACCCGCCGGCTGACCAGGCCGCCGCCTATGCCATCCAGGTGCAGGTCCAGGGCGAGCTTGGGCCCATCGGCGGCTGGAAGGTCGGCTCACCGAACCCCGCCGGTCCCGTCAACTGCGCCCCGCTCCCCGCCAGCCACGTCATGCCCGGCCCGGCCCGGGTGCCACAGGCGGAGTGCCCCGACCGGGGCGTGGAGGCCGAGATCGCCGTCCGCCTGGCCGCCGACCTGCCGCCGCGGGACCCGCCCTACACGCGTGACGAGATTCTCGCCGCGATCGCCAGCGCCCACCCGGCGATCGAACTGCTGCAGAGCCGGTTCCAGGACGTGACCGCCGTCGACCCGCTCAGCGCCCTGTCCGACAGCCTGAGCCATTGGGGCCTGGTCTGGGGCGAGGCGATCCCGGATTGGCAATCGGTCGACCTCGCAGCCGAGACCGTCGCCGTCCTGGTCGACGGCCGGCAGATCAAGCAAGGCCGCGGCAACCCGGCCGGCGACATGATCCGGTTGGTCGTCTGGCTGGCCAACGAGGGCGCGCACTGGGCCGGCGGGCTGAAGGCAGGGCAGTTCGTCACCACCGGATCCTGGACGGGCAAGGACGTCGTGCCGCCCGGCGCCCAGGTCCGCATGTTATTTTCCAGCTGCGGATCCGTGGAGGCGACATATGTCTGACGCGCTCATCGTGGGCGCCGGGCCAGGCCTGTCCGCCAGCTTCGCCCGACTGCTGGCGCGGTCCGGCCACAGGGTCGCGCTCGCGGCGCGGCGAACGGACAAGCTCGCCGCGCTTGCCGCGGAGACCGGCGCCAGCCTGCACGCATGCGACGCGGCGGACCCGGCCAGCGTCGCAGCCTTGTTCGCCGCCATCCCCGAGCCGCAGGTCGTCGTCTACAATCCCAGCTACCGGGTCCGCGGCCCGTTCGTCGAGCTTGACCCGGCCGAGGTCGCCAAATCCTTGCAGGTCACCGCCTACGGCGCCTTCCTCGTCGCCCAGCAGGCGGTGAAGGCCATGCTCCCCCGCGGGGCCGGCACCATCCTGCTGACCGGCGCATCGGCGGGGGTGAAGGGCTACCCGCAGTCCGCCCCCTTTGCGATGGGCAAGTTCGCCCTCCGCGGCCTGGCCCAGAGCATGGCCCGCGAACTGCACCCGCAGGGGATCCACGTCGTCCACGTCGTCATCGACGGCGGCATCCGCTCCGCCACCCGCACCGACCCGGCCGGCCATCCCGACAGCCTGCTCGACCCCGACGCCATCGCCCGGACGATGTTCGACGTGATGAACCAACCGCGTTCCTGCTGGACCGACGAGATCACGGTACGGCCCTGGGTGGAGCGGTTCTGAGTCCGGTCTTGCAACGCTGCGGCATCGACATTCTGTTCGCCGGATCGCGGCGTTTACTGATTACTGGACAATCACCCGGCTGCCGGCCGTCGTAACGACATCAAGGGCCACCGCTTACCTTTGTCCAGCGACTGATTGCCTGTGTCGCATCGCGCAGAACACCTCAACGGAGCCCCCGTATGACCTTCGCCAGCTATCCGAGCCTTGCCGGGCGTCCGGTGCTGATCACCGGCGGCGCGACCGGGATCGGCGCCGCGCTGGTGGAGCATTTCGCGGCGCAGTCGGCCCGGGTCGCATTCGTCGACCTTGCCGAACCCGAAGCGCATGCCCTGATCGAGCGGGTCGCCGCGGCCGGACACCCCCGCCCCAGCTTCCGCCCGCTCGACCTGCGGGACATCGATGCGCTGCGGATCGCCATCGATGAGCTTGCCGGCGAAACCGGCCCGTTCACCGTGCTGGTCAACAATGCCGCGCATGACGAGCGGCACGCGATCGCCGATGTGACGCCAGCCTATTGGGACGATCGGATCGCCGTGAACCTGCGGCACCAGTTCTTTGCCGCCCAGGCCGTCATTCCCGGCATGCGCGCGGCCGGGGGCGGCTCCATTGTCAACACCGGGTCCATCAGTTGGCGCGTTGGCCAGGGCGGCATGCCGGCCTACACCGCCAGCAAGGCGGCGATCGAGGGCATGAGCCGCGGCATGGCCCGCGACCTGGGCCCGGATAGAATCCGGGTGAACATCCTTATCCCTGGCTGGATCATGACGCGGCGCCAAGTTGACCTGTGGCTGACGCCTGAGGCCGAGGCCCGGCTGATGGACGACCAGTGCCTCAAGCAAAAGGTCTTCCCGGACGACGTGGCCCGCCTCGCTCTCTGGCTCGCTGCCGATGACAGCCGCATGTGCACGGCGCAGTCATGGATCGTCGACGGCGGCTGGCTTTGAGCGGGCGGTCCCGATAAGTCGGCCTTGACGCGACAGCCCTAGCCGATGAACCCTCCCGGGCAACGCCGCGAGCGAAGCGGCCCCAAGGGAGACGCCCATGACGACCACCCGCCGAGTGTTATTGACCGCTGCCGCCCTCGCCCCTTTCGCGGTCCATGGGCGGATGGGCGTTGCCCAGGCGAAAGGCACCGTGGGCATTGCGATGCCCACGAAGTCGTCCGCGCGCTGGATCCTGGACGGCGAGAACATCGTGAAGGTCCTGCAATCGCGCGGCTACACGACCGACCTGCAATACGCCGAAGATGACGTGCCCAACCAGCTCTCGCAGATCGAGAACATGATTACCAAGGGCGCCAAGGTGCTCGTCGTCGCGGCCATCGATGGCACGACCTTGTCGGACGTGCTCGGCCAGGCCGCCCGTGCCGGCATCAAGGTGCTCGCCTATGACCGGCTGATCCGCAACAGCCCGAACGTCGACTACTACGCGACCTTCGACAACTTCCAGGTCGGCGTGCTGCAGGCGCAATCGCTAGAGGCCGGGCTGAAGTCCCGCGGGGCCGGACCATTCAATATCGAGCTGTTCGGTGGCTCGCCGGACGACAACAACGCCTATTTCTTCTACGATGGTGCCCTATCGGTCCTGAAGCCCGGCATCGACGCCGGGCGCTACGTCGTGCGCAGCAAGCAGATGGGCATGGACAAGGTGTCGACCTTGCGGTGGGACGGCGCCACCGCCCAGGCGCGCATGGACAACCTGCTCAGCGCCTTCTACGGCAGCGCCAAGCTCGATGCCGTGCTGTCGCCCTATGACGGCATCTCCATCGGCATCATCTCGTCCTGCCGCGGCGTCGGCTACGGCAGCGCGGACCTGCCGATGCCCGTCATCAGCGGCCAGGATGCCGAGGTCCCGTCGGTCAAGGCGATCCTGCGCGGCGACCAGTATGCGACCATCTTCAAGGACACGCGCGAGCTCGCCCGCGTGACGGCCGACATGGTCGACGCGATGCTCAGCAACCAGCAGGTCACGGTCAACGACACGAAAAGCTATAATAACGGCACCAAGGTCGTGCCCGCCTACCTGCTCAAGCCCGTCATCGTCGACAAGTCGAACTGGGAGGCGACCCTGGTCGGCAGCGGCTACTACCGCAAGAACCAGATCATATAACCCGCTCATGACCCCGCTGTTGGAGATGCGCGGCATCAGCAAGCACTTCGGCCCGGTGGCCGCGCTGCGGGACGTCTCGCTCGACGTCCGGCCCGGGGAGATCCATGCCGTCGTCGGCGAGAACGGCGCCGGCAAGTCCACGCTGATGAAGGTCCTGTCCGGCGTCTATCCCGCGGGCAGCTACGATGGCGTCATCCGCTACGATGGCCAGGACCGGGCCTTCCGCGGCATCCCCGACACCGAAGCGCTGGGGATCATCATCATCCACCAGGAGCTGGCGCTCATCCCGCTCCTGTCGATCGCCGAGAACATTTTCCTCGCCAACCCGCCTGGCCGGTTCGGCGTGATCGACCGCTCCGCCGTGTTCGCGCGCACGAAGGCGCTGCTTGCCACGGTGGGATTGAACGAGGCGCCCGACATGCGCGTCGTCGATCTCGGGATCGGCAAGCAGCAGCTGGTCGAGATCGCGAAGGCGCTGTCCAAGCAGGTGCGCCTGCTGATCCTGGACGAGCCGACCGCAAGCCTCAACGAGCGCGACAGCGCCGCCCTGCTCGGGCTGCTCGACGGGTTCCGGAACCGGGGTATCAGCTCGATCCTGATCTCGCACAAGCTGAACGAGGTGGCGCAGGTGGCGGACCGCATCACCGTGCTGCGTGACGGCCGGACCATCGAGACCATCGACTGCCACGCGGCCCCCGTGCAGGAGGACCACATCATCCGCCGCATGGTGGACCGCGACCTCGACAGCCGTTTCCCCCCGCGCACGCCCGCGATCGGCCCCGAGATCTTCCGGGTGGAGTCATGGTCTGCCGACCATCCGCAGCAGGCGGGCCGGCAGGTTGTCCGCGACGTCGACTTCAACGTCCGCCGCGGCGAGATCGTCGGCATCGCCGGGCTGATGGGCGCCGGGCGGACGGAGTTCGCGATGTCCGTGTTCGGCCGCTCCTATGGCCGGAACGTGCGCGGCCGCGCGTTCATGCATGGCGAGCCCGTGGACCTGTCGACCGTGCGGCGGGCGATCCGCGCCGGGCTGGCCTACGTGACCGAGGACCGCAAGCACCTCGGCCTGCTGCTGGGCGAGGACATCCGCAAGAACGTGACGCTGGCGAACCTGCCGGCCGTCGCCACCGCCACCGTGATCGACGACATGCGCGAACTGGCGGCCGCGACCGACTATCGCGGCCGGATGCGCATTCGCTGCAACAGCGTCTACCAGGCCAGCGGCTCGCTCTCGGGCGGCAACCAGCAGAAGGTGGTGCTGTCGAAGTGGCTGTTCTCAGGCCCCGAGGTGCTGTTCCTGGACGAACCGACGCGCGGGATCGACGTCGGCGCCAAGTACGAGATCTACCAGATCATCGGCGCGCTGGCCGAGGCCGGAAAAGGCGTCGTCGTCATCTCGTCCGAGATGCCCGAGCTGCTGGGCCTGTGCGACCGCATCGTGGTGATGAACGAGGGCCGCTTCGTCGCCGAACTGCCGCGCGAGGACGCGAGCCAGGAGGCCATCATGCGCGCCATCATGCGCTCCACCGTCCGCATCGAGGGAGTTCCGGCATGAGCGGCATCACGGCACCCGAGACCACCGCTGCCGCCCCGCTGCCGCCCCGCCGCAGCCCCGGCCTGCTGAAGGCAAGCCTGCGCCAGTACGGCATGCTGCTGTCGCTGTTCGCCATCATGGCGTTCTTCGAGATCGCCACGAACGGCACCCTGCTGCGGCCGCTCAACCTGACCAACCTGGTGCTGCAGAACAGCTACATCGCCGTCATGGCGCTGGGCATGCTGCTGGTGATCGTCACGGGCCATATCGACCTCTCGGTCGGCTCGGTCGCCGGCTTCGTCGGTGCGCTCGCCGCCGTGCTGATGGTGCAGTACGAGCTGCCGCTGCTGCCGGCGACGGTGCTGTGCCTGCTGTGCGGCGCCGCCATCGGCGCGGCCCAGGGCGCGTTCGTCGCCTATGTGAAGATCCCCTCCTTCATCGTCACGCTGGCGGGGATGCTGGTGTTCCGCGGCCTGATGCTGACCCTGCTCGGTGGCCAGTCCGTCGGCCCGTTCCCGCCGCTGTTCCAGCGCCTCTCCTCGGGCTTCTTGCCCGAATTCCTGGGCGAGCCCGGCGGCCTGCGCCTCTCCTCGCTGCTGCTCGGCGGCCTCGTCGCCCTCGTGCTCGTGGCGCTCAACGCCCGCAGCCGTGCCCGGCAGGTCGCGCACGGGCTGGAGCCGGAGCCGTTCGGCTTCTTTGCGGTCAAGAACGTGCTGATGGTCGCGGTCATCGCCGGGCTCACCTGGCTGATCGTCTCGCATCGCGGGCTGCCGAACGTGCTCGTCATCATGGCCGTGCTGATCGCGCTCTATGCCTTCATGACGCTCCGCACCACCATCGGCCGCCAGGTCTACGCGGTCGGCGGCAACGAGAAGGCGGCCAAGCTGTCCGGCATCGCGACCGAGCGCCTGACCTTCCTGACCTTCGTCAACATGGGCGTGCTGGCCGCGCTCGCCGGGCTGATCTTTGCCGCCCGGCTCAACACCGCGACGCCGAAGGCCGGCACGGGGTTCGAGCTCGACGTGATCGCCGCCTGCTTCATCGGCGGCGCATCCGCCTATGGCGGCGTCGGCCTGGTGTCGGGCGCCATCATCGGCGCCTTCATCATGGGGGTGATGAACAACGGCATGTCCATCCTGGGTATCGGCATCGACTACCAGCAGGTCATCAAAGGCTTGGTGCTGCTCGGCGCCGTCTGCGTGGACGTGTATAACCAGCGGCGGTGAGCGGTCCGGCGCCAAGCGGCCCGGTGATAGGCCGCCGGAACCCTCGGCCCAGCCCCGTCTGTTGCCGGCGTCAGGTCGAAGGGGAGCGGGTGATTGGGCCTTCTCGGGTATGGCGGGCTGTTGCTGCTGGCTTATCTGCTCAGCGACGACCGGCGACGGGTGCCGTGGCGGACGGTGCTGGGCGGGCTAGGCCTGCAATGGGTATTGGCTGCACTGCTGTTGCTGGTTCCGGCGTCGCGGCGGGGGTTGCTGCTGCTGAACGCCGCGGCGGACCGGCTGCAGCAGGCGACGGACCAGGGAACGGCCTTCGTGTTCGGCTATCTGGGCGGGGGCGCCGGCGGGGCGGCACTGCCGTTCATCGAGTCGCACCCGGGGGCGGCGTTCATCCTGGCGTTCAAGATCCTGCCGCTGGTGCTGGTGATCAGCGCGATCGCGGCGCTGCTGTTCCACTGGGGCGTGCTGCAACGTCTGGTGGCGGTGTTCGCCGGGCTGCTGCGGCGGAGCCTGGGTGTCGAGGGCCCCTTGGCGGTCGCGGCGGCGGTGCACGTGTTCGTGGGCATGATCGAGGCGCCGCTGCTGATCCGGCCTTACTTGGCGGGGATGCAGCGGGGCGAGGTGTTCGCGATGATGACGTGCGGGATGGCGGGCGTCGCCGGGACGGTGATGGTGCTGTATGGCGCGGTGCTGTCGCCGGTGGTGCCCAACGCGCTCGGGCTGATCATCGCGGCGTCGGTCGTCAGCACGCCGGCGGCGTTGGCGGTGGGGGCGCTGATGGTGCCGTTCGGGCCGGGCGACGCGGGTGGGGAGTTGGCGGGGCTGGTGCGGGAGCGGGCTTCGAGCAGCGTCGACGCACTGATCCAGGGCACCGCGGACGGGGTGGGGCCGCTGGTGGGCATCCTGACCAGCCTGGTCGTGACGATCGCGCTGGTGGCGCTGGCCAACATGGTGATCGGCGCGCTGCCGCTGCCGGGCGGGCCGTGGACGTTGCAGGGGCTGTTCGCGCTGCCGCTGCGGCCGGTGGTGTGGGCGATCGGCGTGCCATGGTCCGAGAGCGGCGCGGCGGCGCTGCTGCTGGGGACGAAGACGGTGCTGAACGAGTTTGTCGCCTATCTCGGGCTGGCCGGGCTGCCCGACGGCGCACTGTCGGCGCATAGCCGGCTGATCATGACGTTCGCGCTCTGCGGGTTCGCGAACTTCGGCAGCCTTGGGATTCTGGTCGGCGGCTTGTCGGCGATGATGCCGGAGCGCCGGAGCGAGTTGGCCGGGCTCGGGCTGCGCTCACTGGTCTCAGGCACGATCGCGACATGTCTCAGCGGGGCGGTTGCGGGTGTGATGATTCGGTGACAACAGACAATAAACAAACATAACAAAAGAAAGGGGTCTGTTCATTTTCCCCTAACGTGGCAGAACGCCCGCGTCGCGCGCGGCCATTCGGGTCTGCGTCCAGTCGTCTCGGGGAGAGCCGTCATGGCTACATTAACTGTTGGTGCAAACCAAACCTATTCCACTATCGAGTCGGCCGTGAGTGCAGCCCAGAGTGGTGACACGATCAATGTGCAGGCCGGTTTCTACATAAACGACTTCGTAACAGTGAATAAAAATCTGACACTCAACGCGGTGGGCGGGACGGTCACGCTCGATGCGACGCAATCGCCACCGGATGGGAAGGCGATCCTCGATGCGGGCGGGTCGGGCGTCACGGTCGCGATCAACGGGTTCGCGTTCACCGGGGCCGCGGTCAGCAGCGGGAACGGCGCCGGGATCCGGTATGAGGGCGGCACGCTCAACATCGCCAACTCCCATTTTTACGGTAACGAGGATGGCATCCTGGGCGCGCCCGACCCGAACGGGGTGATCACGATCGACCATTCGGAGTTCAACAACAACGGTGCCGGGGACGGCTACACCCACAACATCTACATCGGCGACATCAACCAGTTCACGCTCACGAACAGCTATGTGCACGACGCGCTGGTGGGCCATGAGGTGAAGAGCCGGGCCGAGAACAACACGATCACGAACAACCGGATCCTCGACAATACGAGCAACGCCTCCTACGAGATCGACCTGCCGAATGGCGGCAACGCCACGATCTCGGGCAATACGATCCAGCAGAGCACGGCCAGCCAGAACCCCAACATCATCGCCTATGGCGAGGAGGGCAGCCTGCATGGCGGCACCGCCCTGTCGGTGTCGGGCAACACGATCGTCAACGATCTGGGCCGCGGCCCGGCGCTGTGGAATGCAGGCAGCGCGACGGCGACGTTCTCGAACAACGCGGTGTACGGGTTCGGGTCCAACGCGCTGGTGAACGGGGCGGCCAATTCGAGCGGGACCACGGTGCTGGGCAGCCGGCCGACGCTCGACACCTCGGCGCCGTACACCGTCCCGACGGCTCCGGCCGCGACCGGTGCGGGGCTGGTGATCAATGTCGCCGAGGACGCCTACCAGGGCGACGCGCAGTTCACGGTGAGCGTGGATGGCGAGCAGCTCGGCGGTGTCTATACGGCCACCGCGTCGCATGCGGCCGGGCAATCGCAGGCGGTGACGGTGGCGGCGTCGCTTTCGGCCGGGACGCACCTGGTCGGGGTGACGTTCCTCAACGATGCGTATGGCGGGTCCTCGGCGGCCGACCGCAACCTGTTCGTGACGGGCGAGAGCTATAACGGCGTGGCGATCGCGGGCGCGGCAGCGCCACTGCTGAACGACGGGACGGCGGCGGCGCTGATGAACACCGGGACCGTCGCGCAGCCTTCGACACCGTCGACCTCGGGGCTGGTGCTGACGGTGTCCGAAGATGCGTATCTCGGCGACGCCGAGTTCCTGGTGACGATCGATGGGGCGCAGACGGGCGTCTATTCCGCGACGGCGTCGCACGCGGCCGGCCAGTCGCAGGCAATCACGGTCGCCGGTGCGCTGTCGGCTGGGTCGCACACGGTGGGGGTCAGCTTCATCAACGACCTGAGCGGCAGCGGGGCGGGGCAGGACCGAAATCTGTATGTGCAGGGAGCGAGCTACAACGCGACGGCGATCGCCGGGGTCGCGATGCCGCTCTTTTCGGACGGGACGGATAGCTTCGCGGTGACGGGGTCCGGCGCCGCAACTCCCGCGCCGACCCCGGCGCCAACCCCTGCGCCAACCCCTGCGCCGACCCCGGCGCCCGCGCCGCCCGTCAGCGCCCCCGTCACGAGCGGCGCGGGGCTGGTGGTGAACGTGGCAGAAGACGCCTATCTCGGCGACGCGCAGTTCACGGTGACGGTGGACGGCAAGGCGATGGGCGGAACATACACGGCGACTGCGTCGCACGCGGCAGGACAGTCGCAGGCGGTGACGATCGCGTCGGTGTTGGGCAACGGGCCGCACCAGGTCGGCGTGAGCTTCATCAACGACGCCTATGGCGGCACGAACAGCACGGACCGGAACCTGTATGTGACCGGTGCAAGCTATAACGGGACCGCGATCACGGGGGCTGCGGCGCCGCTGTTCTACAATGCGACGGACACGTTCACCGCCACCTCTGCGCTGGCCAGCACGGTCGTGTTGAACGTGGCCGAGGATGCGTATCAGGGCGATGCGCAGTTCACCGTGGCGGTGGACGGCAAGCAGGTCGGCGGGACATACACGGCGACCGCGTCCCATGCGGCGGGGCAGACGCAGGCGATCACGCTGGCCGGCATCCCCGAAACCTTCAGCCCGCACGACGTGGCCGTCACGTTCCTGAACGACCTGTATCGCGGCACCCCGTCGACCGACCGCAACCTGTTCGTCGGCTCGGCCAGCATCGACGGCCAGGCGGTCGCGGGTGCGGCGCTGAACCTCTACTCGGGCGGCACGCAACACCTCTCGATCGTCGCGCCGAGCACGTTCACGGGGTAAGGCGAAACCCGGCCGGCGCCTTCCTGCATCTGGCAGGGAAGGGGGTGCGGTTCGTCGCCTTCATCGAGGCGCCGGGCCGTCACGCCGGCGGCGGTGCCCGCCCGATCACGGCGAACAGGGGATCGCCGGCCGGCGCCGTGTGCGCCCGGGCCGTCACGTCCACCAACCCGGCCCCATGCATATACGCCGCCACCAAGCGCTGCTGGTCGCGGCCCGGCAGCGACTGCCAGATCGCGACGGCCTTGGTCGGGAAGCATCGGTTGCTGAACGTGACGATGAACGGTGCACCGGGCCGCAGCGTCCGGGCGACCCCGCGGAACACCTCCACCGGACGCTGGAGATACTGCACCGACACGCAGCACGTCGCCGCATCCAGCGTGGCGGGCCCGAGCGGCAGGTCCGGCGCGTCATTCAGGTCCTGCACGAACCACCGCGTCAGCCGCGGGTTCGCCGCCAACTCCTCCGCGCTCATGCCGTGCCCGACCACGGAGCGATATGCGACATCCTCCGGCAGGTGGCTGATCCAGCTGCTCATCAGATCCAGCAGGTCGCCACCCGGCGGCAACAGCTCCCGGTAGCACCGCGTGACGGCCGCGATGGCGCCATCGTCGATATGTGCCACGAACCGGGGCTGACGGTAGAAGTTTGGGTCGGGCGAGCGGTCCGCCTTGTCGAAGGCGGCTGCGGGAAGGCCTGCGATCTGGTCCATGCCTGCGATATGTGCAGTCGGTCGGGACGCGAAAGGGTGTCCCGCGGCGTCGTCCCCGGACGAGCCGAACCTTTCCCTACAGATCGAAACTAACCGTCCCCCTTCGACCGCGATACGCAGGGGCCAGGGTTGCATTCGGGACAACGGATCGATGGCGCAGTTTCCGACGATGGTTCAGGCTGCCTTGCTGTTCGACCGTCTTGACCCCCTCGTTCTGGAAACGCTGATCGAAACCTTCGTCAGCCTGTCGGCCAACGGCGGCACCGCCTACAAAAGGATCGAGGCCAAGCCCGGCCTGTTCTACCGGCTGTTCGGCGGCGACGTCATGGTCACGGTCGAGTATGTCGGCAGCCCGGCGAAGGCGCAGGTGTTCGAAGCGGCGCTGGGCACGGTGTTCACCCAGATGACCAATCCGGGTGCCCGCGCCGCGGTCGCCCGGCACCGCTCCCACATCCTCGTCAACGTCCATCACGGCGCGCTGCCGCCGACCAACGAGATCTCGGCCCTGCTGGCCAAGATGAACCTCGCCGGCATGCTCCAGGGCGCCCAATCCCCGAACCAGTTCCATGAACGCCTGACGGTCTGCAGCGGCCTCGCGCTTCTCGCGCACAAGATGGGCAAGGCGTCCCTCGTTCACTGGACGCAGACCGACCACCTCCTGCCCGGCGACGTCTTCGCCCAGTTGGCGCTCGCGCCGCTGCCGAGCCTGCTCCATGTCCATCCGTTCCTGTTCAAGGGCGAGCCCGGCGCCGACGGCCGCGATCAGATGACCATCACGACGTTCGGCGCCAAGCACTTCGTCGGACGCGAGATCCACCTCGCCGCCAACCCGATGCCGTGGCACGAATCTTTGGGCTTGATCCTGACCTTCCTCAAGATCGCGACCGCCAAGAAGGGCTACGTCATCCCCGACAATGACGTGTTCTGTGACGAGGCCGGGACCGTGAGCTGCCGTGTCCGCCACATCCCCCAAGGCGCCAAGTCGGACGGTATCGATGGCCCGCTCTACCGCCTCGAACTGCTCCATTCCCTGAAGCACGACGTCACGTCGCCCGACCACTTCACCCCCATCCGGACCTTCGACGACCGGACCGTCCCTGCAGACATCCTCAGCGACCTGGGCCGCGAGCGGGAGCCCGTCGTCGAGGACTGGCGCACCAGGCGGGAGATGGCCGAAGGGCTCGGCGGCCGCCTGGTGGTGCGGGAGCCGCCGCCGCCCCGCGACAACTTCGGCCCGCCCCGCGTCTTCGGCCGCAAGAAGCCCCAGACCGGCGCCTGACCCCAACGGCGGATCCCCGTCATGCCCTGGCGCCACCACGCTCGCCCGCTATAGCGGAGTCAGCTCTGGGGCGTCAGCTCTGGGGTGTCAGCTCTGGGGCGTCAGCTCTGGGGTGTCAGCTCCGGGGCGTCCTTGGCCGGCTGCGGGTCCTCCGGCAGCGCATGGCCGGCGAGCATCGTGGCGCGGTTCTGGATGACGAGGGCGATCAGGCCGGTCCAGCCGGTCTGGTGGGCGGAGCCGAGGCCCTTGCCGCTGTCGCCGTGGAAGAACTCGTGGAACTCGAGCGCGTCCTCGCCGGGCCAATGCTGGTGTGGGCCGGGGCCGCCTTCGGGCGGCGGCAGGGCGGGGCGGATGCCGTCGGCGCCGCGGCGGAACAGGTCGACGAGCCGGCGGCGGACTTCGTTGGCGGCTTCGGAGAGGGTCATCATCCGGCCGGTGCCGACGGGGCATTCGATGAGGAAGTCCTCGCCGTAATAGTCGTGGAAGCGGCGGAGGGCCTCGATCAGCAGGAGGTTGAGCGGAAACCAGATCGGGCCGCGCCAGTTGCTGTTGCCGCCGAACAGGCGGGTGGTGCTCTCGCCCGGCGTGTAGCGGACCGTGTAGGCCTGGCCGCCGTGCTCGAACACGAACGGATGAGCCTCGTGCACCTTGGAGACGGAGCGGATGCCGTAGGGCGAGAGGAACTCCTTCTCGTCGAGCATGCGGACGAGCAGGGCCTTCATCCGGTGGCCGCGGAGCAGTGACAGGAGGCGGCGCTCGCCGGCGCCGGGTTCGGACCAGCGGGAGATGAGGCCGGCGAGGTCGGGGCGATAGTTGAGGAACCAGCGCAAGCGGTTGGCGAAGTCTGGCAAGCTGTCGATGACCTCGGCGCCGATCACCTCGACGGCGAGGAGCGGGATGAGGCCGACGAGCGAGCGGACGCGCATGCGCTCGACCCGGCCATCCGGCAGGCGGAGACTGTCGTAGAAAAAGCCGTCCGTCTCGGACCATAGACCCTGGTCCTTTGCCGTCGTGCCGTCCTGGCCGAGGGCTGCCATGGCTTCGGCGATATAGAGGAAGTGCTCGAAGAACTTGGTCGCGGTGTCCTCGTAGACGGGGTTGGTGCGGGCCAGCTCGAGCGAGATGCGGAGCAGGTTGAGCGCGTACATCGCCATCCATGCGGTGCCGTCGGACTGGTCCATGGTGCCGCCGGTGGGGAGCGGGGCCGAGCGGTCGAACACGCCGATGTTGTCGAGGCCGAGGAAGCCGCCCTGGAAGATGTTGCGGCCTTCGGCGTCCTTGCGGTTCACCCACCAGGTGAAGTTGAGCATGAGCTTGTGGAACACGCGTTCGAGGAAGGCGTGGTCGGGCTGTCCGGTCAGGGTTCGGTCCATCTCGTAGACGCGCCAGGCGGCCCAGGCGTGGACGGGCGGATTGACGTCGCCGAAGGCCCATTCGTAGGCCGGGATCTGCCCGTTGGGATGCATGTACCATTCGCGCAGCATGAGGATCAGCTGATCCTTGGCGAACTCCGGGTCGATGAGGGCGAAAGTGGTGCAGTGGAAGGCGAGGTCCCAGGCGGCATACCAAGGATATTCCCAGGTGTCGGGCATGGAGATGACGTCGGCGTTGGTGAGGTGGCGCCAGTCGTGATTGCGGATGCGGCCCTCGGGGGGTTTTGGCTGGGCCGGGTCGCCGTCGAGCCAGCGGCGGACGTCGAAGATGTAGAACTGCTTGGACCAGATCATGCCGGCGAGGGCCTGGCGCTGGACGAGCCGTGCGTCGGGGTCGGTGATTTCGTGCTGGAGGGCGGCGTAGAACTCGTCGGCCTCGGCCTGGCGGCGGTCGAAGACGAAGTCGAAGTCGATGAAGGGGTCCTGGTCGCGCTCGTCGGGGTGGAGGCGGAGGCGGACCTGGCGCTGTCCGCCCGGCTCGATGGACCAGGTATGGACGGCGCCGCACTTGGTGCCGTGGTCGCGGCGGATGGCGGAGCGGTCGCCCCGGACGACATAGTCGCCGATGCCGTCCTTGAACGGACCCGGCCCGTCCATGCCGTAGAGCCGGCTGACGTTGGTCTCGTTCTCGCAGAAGACGAAGGGGATGGCGGGATCGGCCGCGAGCCGCATGCCGCGCAGGCGAGGGTGCACGACGTCGACGGCCGCGCCGTCGGCGGTGAGGAGCGGGCGGCGAGAGTCGCCGCGCCAGGACCAGGTGTTGCGGGCCCAGAGCTGGGGGACGAGGTGGAGGACAGCGGCCTCGGGGCCGCGGTTGATCGCGGTGATCCGCATGAGGATGTCGTCGGGCGAGGCCTTGGCGTATTCGACGATGATGTCGAAGTGGCGGAACTCGGCGAAGACGCCGGTGTCGGTCAGCTCGTATTCCGGCTGGTCGGGGCCGCGGCGGGCGTTCTCGGCCAGGAGGTCGTCATAGGGGAAGGCGGCCTGGGGATAGCGGTAGAGCATGCGGAGATAGGACGCGGTGGGGGTGGCATCGAGGAAGGCGTAGACCTCTTTCACGTCCTCGCCGTGGTTGCCCTGGCTGTTGGTGAGGCCGAACAGGCGTTCCTTGAGGATCGGGTCGCGGCCGTTCCACATGGCGACGGAGAGGCACCATTGCTGCCGCTCGTCGGAGAAGCCGGCGATGCCGTCCTCGCCCCAGCGGTAGGCGCGGCTGCGGGCGTGGTCGAAGGGGAAATAGTCCCAGGCGGTGCCGCCGGGGCTGTAGTCTTCGCGGACGGTGCCCCATTGGCGTTCGCTGAGGTAGGGACCCCAGCGCCGCCAGCCGACGCCGCGGGCGATGGCCTGGAGGCGCGTTCCTTCGGCGGTGTCGAGGATGGTCATGGGCGGGGAGCGTAGCAGGCGGCGGGCAGCGGGCCAGCGGGTTTGTGCGGTGCGGGATCGGCGTCGACGGCTTGGATGGGCGTCACCGCGGACGGTGCTTGCGGTGGGTCACCCACCGTTGGCTGCTCCTGTGGATGGAGGGGAGAAGGAGGCGTCGGGCGCGGTCAGGGCCTGGATGCGAATGTATTCGCCGAGGGACCAGGCTTGGAAGGGGCAGCCGGCGGGGGTGTGCGGGGCGTCGCCATCGGCGATCTCGCTGATGTGGCCGAGGCCGGCTTGGTTCAGGTGGGCATCGAGGGGGGCGAGGAAGCGGGTTCGGGCTTCGGCGCGATGTTCGGGCGTGTCGCCGTGGGTGCGCAGCCAGGCTTCGACGAAGGGGCCGAGGAGCCAGGGCCAGACGGTACCCTGGTGGTAGGCGCCGTCGCGTTCGCGGGGATTGCCGCGGTATCGCGGCTGATAGGCGGGATCGGCCGGGTCGAGGGTGCGGAGGCCCAGGGGGGTGAGGAGGCGGGCTTCGACGAGGTCGACGATCCGGCGGGCGAGGGCTGGGGGGACGACGGGGTAGGGGAGGCCGCCGACGGCGAAGATCTGATTGGGGCGCACCTGGCGGGATTCGGTCTCGTCGCCGTCGACAAGGTCGAGCAGGCCTGACATCGCCGGGTCGGGGAAGCGCGCGAGGAGGCTCGCGCTCGCCTGGTCGGCGAGGGCGGTCCAGTCCGGCGCCTTGGGTGAGGCAGGCCAGGCGGCGGCGATGCGCAGCGCGTTGATCCAGAGCGCTTGGATCTCGACGGGCTTGCCGCGGCGGGGGGTGACGACCCAATCGCCGACCTTGGCGTCCATCCAGGTGAGTTGCTGGCCCGGCGCGCCGGCGCGGATCAGGCCGTCTGGGTCCATGCCGATGCCGAAGCGGACGCCGTCGCGGTAGGCGGCGAGGATGGTCCGGCAGGCGTCCTGCAGTCGCTCGGCGACGGCCGGGGCGGGTGCGCCGGCCTCCAGCAGGTCGTGGACGGCAATGACGAACCAGAGGCTGGCGTCCACGCTGTTGAACTCGGGCGGTGCGCCGGCGTCCGGAAAGCGGTTCGGGAGCATGCCGCCGTCGATGGTGGTGGACCAGGCGAGGAGGATCTGTTCGGCCAGGGCGCGGTTGGCGTCGGCGCGGGCCTGGGCGGCGAGGCTTGCGCGGGTGCTGGCGTCGGCAGGCGGGCGCGGCGTGAGGAGGAGGCCGCGGATGCTGATGAAGGTGTCGCGGCCCCAGTCGGTGAACCACGGGAACCCGGCAAGGAGAGTGGTGCGGGTGGCGATGGTGGCGCGGTATTGGCGCGCGGATTGATCGAGGCCAGGGTTGGCGGCGCGCTCGGCGGCTTCGCTTTCCGCGAGGAGGCGGACGGGCCAGGCAGGGGCGGTGTCGGCGCGGAGGGCCAGGGTGGCGGGGCCGGCGAGGTCCCACGACAGGATGCCGGGGCTGGCGAGGTCCTCGGTGTCGTCGAGGCCGCGGGCGCGTTCCTCGGTGTAGAGGAAGCCGCGGAACCAGTCGGGGGCGGGCTGCCAGGCTCCGCCCCAGAGCGCAACCGGGGGCAGGCCGGGGTAGGGCTGCAGGCGGACGAGGCCGGGATCGGGCCGGGCGCCGAGTTCGGCAGTGAAGTCGAACCCCGGGTTTTCGTGGTGGAGGGCGTGGTAGTCGCGGCCGGAGAGAAGCGGGCGGACGCGCAGCGTGGCTGGCCCGGCGCCTGACCGGGTCCAGCGCAGGCAGGTCTGGCCGCCGGCGACGAGGATCTCCTGCGTTAACGTGCTGCCGTCCGGGAGGGCGAAGGTCCAGGTGGGCCAGGGGGTCGGCGTGAAGGCGGTGATGCGGCCGGCACCGTCGGGGTGGGTAACGCCCGGAGCGTAGTGCTGGCTGGTGATCGGGACGTGCGGGCTGTCGGGCAGTTCGACCCAGGCCTCGATGCCGTTAACGAGGACGACGCGGCCGGCCGGGGTGTGGCTGAGCAGGAGGGCGTGGTAGCGACGGGTGCGCACGAGGCCGGCGGTGCCCGAGGCGAAGCCGCCGGCGCCATCGGCTTCGAGCCATTCGCGCTGGCCCGCGGCCGCCTCCGGACCGGTCGGTTCGGGCATCAGGGCGCCGGATAGATCGCCGTCGGGATCATGGGGCTGTCGAGTTCGGGCTTGCCGGCGATGTGTTGATACGTGGCAAAGAGGGGGAGGCCGGACTGGAGATCGACCCAGAGGGTGGCGACGGAGCGGTACGTGTTGCCCCCGTAACCCTCGCGGTAATGGGCGAGCTTCAAGGCGCGATAGGTTCGGCCGAGGATGGGGAGATCCTCGACGCCGTCGTTGCGGATCAGCTCGTGCCATTGGGCGACGCCCGGGGCAGCGATCGTGTCGAAGCCGATCAGGGCGCCGGTCTCGGCATGGATGATGGTGTGCAGCGCGGCGTGGGCGAGCTCGCCGCCAGCCCAATCATCGCCCCAGATGCCGAACCAGGCGTTGCCGAGGTCGGCGCCGACCCGCATGCGGCAGAGCTCGGGATCGTTGTCGGCGACGCCGAGGAAATCGATGGTGGGGCCACCCTTCTGCTCGACGCGCGAGCCGGCCGGCGGGCAGGCGGGGGGGATGGCGGTCCCGGCAGGGGCGGCGCGGACGTTCTCGCCCAAGATGAGGGCCGGAAAGCGGCGGGCGGCTTCCTGCAAGGCGATGGTGGGTTCTGTGGCCGGTGGGACGGGGAGAAGGGTCTGCGCGCGCGCGGCGGCGATTGGGAGAAGCGCGGCGGGGAGAAGCGCGATCGAGAGCAGGATGGCGAAGCGCATGGTCATTCCGTGAACACGAGGGCGAGGCCGCCGGCTTCGGCGGCGGAGAGCATGACGGGGCCGTCGCCAGGTGGGGCCGAGATGCCGCCCGCGCCCAGGGCGTCGCGGGTGCGGCGGAGCGACGAGGTGCGGACGATGAGCGCGACCATTGCGCAGGAGCGGCCGTCGAGCGCCGGGGTGGCGGCACCGAACCGCTGAGCGACGGCGTCCGGCGTGCCGACCTCGATCGTGGCGAGCCCGGCGGCGAGGATGCAGCCTGTGGGCGTGTCGCGCACGGCGGCCTCCCCGAACAGGAGGCGGAACAGGGCGGCGTAGGCGGCCGGGTCGTTGGCGGCGATGACCATGCCTTGCAGGCCGATGGCGCCGTTGGGATGGCGGCGCCAGGGATCGTACCAGACGTATTGCGGGGTGAGGTGATGGCAGAAGAACATCCGGCCGGCAGGGGAGGTGTCCGCCTCGAGGCGGACGTTGCGGAACGCGACCTCCTGCATGCGGTCGCCGACCTCGGCCGGGCGCGAGAGGGCTTGGGGCGGGAGGACGGGGGCGCCGGCCTCGGACAGTTCGTCGTAGAGGCCGTCGCTGTCCATGGTCTTGAAGACGAGGCCGTTGAGGCCCGAGGGCCACGCCAGCACGTCGGTTGCAGCCCCGCCGGCGGGCGGCACGCCGAGCAGCTCGATGTAGTCGTTGCCGAGGATGGCGAGGTTGTTGATGCTGCCGGAGGAGTGGTGCCCGCGTGGGGTGAGGTGGAAGCCGAGCCGGGTCCAGAGGGCGACGCTGTCGTCGAGGGCGTCGCGGGCGTTGACGATGACATGGTCGATGAGTGGAATGGGCAGCGTCATGCCCGTGGACCGTCGGTTGAGGTTCGTCGCTGCACGGTGTCGATCTCCGGGACGTTCGGTCGGGGCGCCGCCTGTACGAGGCGGCGCAGTATGGCGGCTTGGGCGGCGGTTTGCACGCCCTGGGGCAGCGGCGGCGTTGCGTTCGCGTTGACCCTGCCCACGTTGGCTTCTAGGACGTGTGGCGCTTGGATCGGGTGATAGATGGCAGCGTGGGGACGGCAAGGTCGATGAAGGAGGTCCGGGACACCCTGGTGGTGGCATACCGCAGCGACGGAACGCTGGTGCAGCGGCCGCTCTCGCCGCATCTGCAGGTGTACCGGCCGCAGATCACGTCGATCCTGTCGATCATGAACCGGGTGACGGGGATCGCGGCGTCGGTGGGGACGGTGGTGCTGGTGTGGTGGCTGGTGGCGCTAGCGTCGGGTCCCGTGGCGTTCGGGCACGTGCAGTGGTTTCTGGGATCGCCCGTGGGGCTGATCATGCTGTTCGGATGGACGGCCGCGCTGTTCTACCACTTCTTCGGCGGGCTGCGGCACCTGGCGTGGGACATGGGCTACGGCTATTCGCTCGAGGCGACCCACCGCTCCGGCTATGCGGCGATCGGCGCGACCGTGCTGGCGACCGTGCTGGTGTGGGTCGTCGGCTTGATCGTGTTGCGGAGCTGAGCATGGCCGACGGTCTGTCGATCAAGGTCCGGCGCAGCCAACTCGGGCAGGTCAGGGGATCGGGCTCGGCGAAGGCCGGGGTGCATCATTGGTATGCGGAGCGGGTGACGTCGATCGCGCTCATCCCGCTGACGCTGTGGTTCGTGTTCAGCATGGTCCGGCTCGCCGGCCACGATCACGCATCCGTCGCGGGGTGGGCCGGGCAGCCGTGGAATGCGGTGCTGCTGCTGGCGCTGGTCGCGATGACGTTCCAGCACACCGCACTCGGCGTTCAGGTGATCCTGGAAGATTATGTGCACGCGAAATGGGCCATGAACATAGGCATTCTGGCAACCAAGGCCATCTGTGGACTGCTGGCGCTGGCGGCGGGGGTTTCGGTGCTCCGGCTGGCGGTGCGGCACTTCTGATCGAGGTTGAGCGATGAACGCGATGTCCAAACCGTCCCAGACCTACAACGTGATCGACCATACGTATGACGTCGTGGTGGTGGGCGCGGGTGGCGCGGGGCTGCGCGCGACCTTGGGGATGGGCGCGTCGGGTCTGCGAACGGCGTGCCTGACGAAGGTGTTTCCGACGCGGAGCCACACCGTGGCGGCCCAAGGCGGCATCGGCGCGGCGCTGGGCAACATGGGCGAGGATGACTGGCGCTGGCATATGTACGACACCGTGAAGGGGTCGGACTGGCTGGGGGACCAGGACGCGATCGAGTATATGTGCCGCGAGGCGATCCCGGCGGTCTACGAGCTCGAGCATTACGGCGTGCCGTTCAGCCGGACAGAGGACGGACGGATCTACCAGCGGCCGTTCGGCGGGCACATGATGGAGTATGGCAAGTCGCCGGCGATGCGCGCTTGCGCGGCGGCGGACCGGACGGGCCATGCGATCCTGCACACGCTGTATCAGCAGAGCCTGAAGCACGAAGTCGAGTTCTTCGTCGAGTACATCGCGCTCGACCTGATCATGGACGAGGAAGGCGCCTGCCGCGGGGTGATGGCGTGGTCGCTGGAGGACGGCTCCATGCACCGGTTCCGGGCACAGACGGTGGTGCTAGCGACGGGCGGCTACGGGCGGGCGTATTTCAGTTGCACCAGCGCGCATACGTGCACCGGCGATGGCAACGGGATGGCGATGCGGGCGGGCATCCCGATGCAGGACATGGAGTTCGTGCAGTTCCATCCGACGGGGATCTACGGGTCGGGCTGCCTGATCACGGAGGGCAGCCGCGGCGAGGGCGGGTACCTGACGAACAGCGAGGGCGAGCGCTTCATGGAGCGGTATGCGCCGACCGCGAAGGACCTGGCGAGCCGCGACGTGGTCAGCCGAAGCATGACGCTGGAGATCAACGCGGGGCGCGGCGTGGGGCCGAACAAGGACCATATCCACCTGCACCTGGAGCATCTGGGCGCCGAGCTGCTGCACGAGCGGCTGCCCGGGATAAGCGAGACCGCGAAGGTGTTCGCCGGTGTGGACGTGACGAAGGAACCGATCCCGGTGCTGCCGACGGTGCACTACAACATGGGCGGCATCCCCACGAACTACCGGACCGAGGTGCTGCGGCCGACGGCGAAGGACCCGGATGCGGTGGTCCCGGGGCTGATGGCGGTGGGTGAGGCGGCGTGCGTGAGCGTGCACGGGGCGAACCGGCTGGGGACCAACTCGCTGTTGGACCTAGTGGTGTTCGGACGGGCGGCGGCGCATCGGGCGACGGAGATCCTGAAGCCCGGCGCGAGCCAGGCGCCGCTGCCGGCTGGGGCGGGGGAGAATGCGCTGGACCGGTTCGACCGGACGCGGAACGCGAGCGGCGGGACGAAGGTGAGCGCGATGCGGCTGGAGCTGCAGAAGGTGATGCAGCAGCACGCGGCGGTGTACCGCAACACGGAGAGCCTGCGAGAAGGCGTGGGCAAGATGAAGACGCTGTGGACCGGGCTGGACGACATGCAGGTGAGCGACCGCTCCCTGATCTGGAACAGCGATCTGGTCGAGGCGCTTGAGTTCGACAACCTGATGGGCAACGCGATGACGACGATGGTCAGCGCGGATAATCGCCAGGAAAGCCGCGGCGCGCACGCGCAAGACGACTTCCCGGACCGGGACGACGCGAACTGGATGAAGCATACGCTCGCCTGGATCGACAGGAAAGGCGGGGTGGAGCTTGGGTATCGCGAGGTGGCGATGAAGACGCTGACGAACGAGGTGAGCGTGTTTCCGCCGAAGAAGCGGGTTTACTAGGAACGATCATGGCCACGTTTACGCTTCCCAAGAACAGCAAGATCGGGTCCGGCATCACGTTCAAGGCGGGTGCCGGGGCGACGCGCACCAAGACGTTCAACATCTACCGCTGGAACCCGGATGACGGGCAGAACCCGCGGGTGGACAGCTACGAGCTGGACATGGACCGGGTTGGCCCGATGGTGCTGGATGCGCTGATCTACATCAAGAACGAGGTCGACCCGACGCTCACGTTCCGGCGGTCGTGCCGGGAGGGGATCTGCGGCTCGTGTTCGATGAACATCGATGGCGGCAACACGCTGGCGTGCCTCAAGGCGCACGACGATGTGGCCGGCGACGTCCGCATCTACCCGCTGCCGCACATGTCCGTCGTGAAGGATCTGGTCCCGGACCTGAGCCAGGCCTACGCCCAGCTCCGCAGCGTCGAGCCGTGGCTGAAATCCGACACGCCGCCGCCGCCGGACAAGGAGCGGCTGCAGAGCAAGGAGGAGCGGGCGCGGGTCGATGGGCTGTGGGAGTGCATCCTGTGCTTCTGCTGCACGACGTCGTGCCCGAGCTATTGGTGGAACGGGGACCGGTATCTGGGACCGGCGGTGCTGTTGCAGGCGTATCGTTGGATCGCCGACAGCCGGGACGAGGCCACGGGAGATCGGCTGGACGCGCTGGAGGACCCCTATAAGCTCTACCGTTGCCACACGATCATGAACTGCACGCAGACTTGCCCGAAGGGGTTGAACCCGGCGCAGGCGATCGGCGAGATTAAGCAGTTGCTGGTGGACCGAAAGGGGTAAGACGGCTGGACGGCTCCCGTTCGGATCGGGAGGGCAGGGCTGCGGGTGTGTGGGGTTGGGGCTTGATGGTGACGAGCCCTCACCCAACCCTCTCCCGGAGGGAGAGGGCTTTTCGTCTTGGCATTTCATGGGACTGTGGTGGCCGCTCGGGGGGCGGCTTGGCGGGATAGCCTGTTGGTGGACCATGCCGTGTTCCGGCTGGTGTGGACGAACTTCGGCGAGGTGTTGCCGGGGCGGCTCTATCGAAGCAACCACCCGACGCCGGCGAAGCTGGCGGGGGCCACGAAGCGGCTGGGCCTGACGACGCTGATCAACCTGCGGGGGCGGCGGCATTGCGGATCGGACGCGCTGTCGCGGGCGGCGGCGGCGCGGCTGGGACTGCGGCATGTGGACATGGCGTTCGAGAGCCGGGGCGCGCCGCACCGGGACCGGATCCTGCGATTCCACGAAGTGTTCCACTCCCTGGAGGGGCCGGCGCTGATGCACTGCAAGTCGGGCGCGGACCGCGCCGGGTTGGCGAGCGGGCTGGCGGTGGTGTTCGCGGGGGGAACGTCGGCCGATGCGCTGAAGCAGCTGTCGTGGCGGTTCGGGCATTGGCGGTCGGCGCGCACGGGCATCCTGGATGCGTTCTTCCATCTGTACGCGGCGACTGGAGAGGGTCGGCTGCCGTTCATCGACTGGGTGCGGGACGAGTATGACGAGGCGGCGTTGAAGCGTGATTTCGTCGCCAACGGTCTCGCGAGCTTCGTCACCGACCGCGTCTTGCGGCGGGAGTGAGCCCCGCGTTCGACGCCAAGTTCCGGGCGCAGCTGGACGAGCTGTTCCGGTGGCGGCGGGACGTGCGGCGGTTCCGGCCGGCGGCGTTGCCGGAGGGCCAGCTGGAGCGGTTGCTGGCGGTGGCGAACGGGGCGCCGTCGGTCGGGCTGAGCCAGCCGTGGCGGTTCGTGCTGGTGGCGGATGAGGCGCGGCGCATGGCGATCCGGGCGAATTTCGCGCGGGCGAATGCGGCGGCGCTGGCAGGGCAGCCGGCGGAGCGGGCGGCGATCTATGCAAGGCTGAAGTTGGCAGGGCTGGACGAGGCGCCGGTCCATCTTGCGGTGTGCGTCGATCCGGACCCGGTCGCGGGCGGCGGCCTCGGCCGCGCGACGCAGCCGGAGATGGCCGCTTATTCGGCCGTGCTGGCGATCCACACGCTTTGGCTTGCAGCGCGGGCGGAAGGGCTGGGGCTCGGCTGGGTGTCCATCCTCGACCCGGCGGCCGCGTTGCGGACGCTTGAGGTGCCGGCCGGGTGGGGGCTGGTGGGGTATCTTTGCCTGGGCTTCCCCGTCGCGGAGAGCGAGGTGCCGGACCTGGAGCTGGAGGGGTGGGCGGCGCGGCAGCCGGTGGCGGTGCTGCGACGGTAGGAGTCAGGCGTTGACGGCCAGTAGGGTGGTGAGCGCGCCGAGGATGTCGGCCGGTTTGGGCGGGCAGCCCGGCACGGCAAGGTCGACCGGAACCGCGGACTGGACGCCGCCGGCCACGGCGTAGGTGGGACCACCGGCGGCGAAGGGGCCGCCGTCGACGGCGCAACCGCCGATGGCGATGACCCAGCGGGGAAGGGCCATGGCGGCGAGGGCGCGCTGGATCGGCCCAATGAGAGACCGGGTCATGACGCCGGTGACGAGAAGGATGTCCGCACCGACCGGAGTGTCTTGCACCGTCAGGCCATACGGTTCGAGACCGTAGGCGGCGCTCCGGAGCATGGCCCATTCCAGCATGCAGCCGCCGCAATCGCCGGTGGCGACGGGGTAGATCGCCAGGCTGCGGCCAAGGCGGGGAAGCTCCGCGGCGTCGAGGGCCGCGGCCAGGGGCCCGATCAGCTCCGGGTCGGGCGCGGTCACAGATCCAGCGCCGCCGGGCGGAGGGCGAAGGAGGCGCCGAGGGCGGGGAGGTGGGCGGGGTCGGCATCGCGCGCGGCCCGTTCGTGGGCGGGAAGCAGCAGCCAGGCCGGGTCGGCGGCAAAGTGGGCGGCGATGATCGCGTTTGTCAGGCGGACCCAATGCCAGACCGGGCCGCTGGGCCCTTGTGCAACGCCGAGGCCTTCGGCGTCGCGGAGCGGGATGGCCGCAAACGTGGGGCCGGCAGGAACATTGGCCAGACCGATGCGCGCGGCCTCGACGTCGGAGGCGATAGCGGCGGTGCGAAGAGCCATGCGGTCGGCGAGAGTGCCGGCGGTGCGAAGTGGCATGATCGGATCGGTGGGATCTTGGCGGCCGGATGCGCGGCCAGCCGGGCCGGGAACGGCCAAAGCGAGGGCGTCGGGCAGGGCGAGTGGGCCGAGCGGCGGCCAGGTCCGGGCGAGGGACGGTAGGGCGGCCAGGGTGTCGTCGACTGCTGCAAGGACGGTGGGGGACGGGTCGATGGTGACGCCACCCGGCCGGACAGCGTCGAACATGAGACGGTGGCCGGTCAGGCCAGCGCTGGCGCGCAGCACGGACTCGCGTGCCTGGGCGGCGGCGGGCAAGGCGCGGCCGAGCGCGGCGGCGGTGGCATCGATGTCGTGCAGGCCGGTGGCGATCCGTTCGAGGGTGAGCATGACCTCGCGCAGGGCGATGGCGGCCGGCGGGGGCGAAACGCCTGCCGCCGCCTCGACGGCACGGGCGAAGGCGGTGGCGTGGGCGATGGAGGCGGTGCCGTCGATGCGGGCGGCGAGGCGGGCGGCGTCAGTGGGCGCGGCGCCGCGGGTGAGGGCGAGGAGGCCGCGGTGGGACCAGCCAAGGCGAGCTTCGAGGGAGGCCACGGTGCCGGGTGATGGCTCTGGCGTCGTTCGGCCCACCCCCGGCCCCCCCTTTGCAGGAAGCGGGGACGGCAAGAGGGTGACCTGCCAATAAGCGGGGGCGGTGAGGGTGGGGTCCAAAGGCCCAGTGGTGAGAGCGTCACCTTCGGCTTCGCGCATATCAGGCGTGTCGGGTTCGAGCGCGATGGCGGCGTTGGGGGTGGGGCGGTCGGCCAGGGGGCGGAGAATGGGCCAGGTTCCGTGGTCGAGCCAGGGGCGGACGTCGACGGAGTCGGCGGCCTGGTGGCCCCAGAGATCGGCCACCATGCGCTCGAACAGGGTGGCGCCGGGGCGGGCAGGGGAGAGGGCGGCATAGAGACCGGCTTCGACGGCGACGGAGGCGAGGAGGGGCTCCTCCGCTTGGAAGAGCGCGTGGACGTAGCCGGGGTCGGCCCAGAGAGCGACGAAGGCGAGGCTGGGATCCTGCTGGAGAGCGCGTGTCATGTCGAACCAGGCGCGCTGGGACAGAAGGTGGCGCGGCCAGGGGTGGCATTCGAATGGTGCGAGTTCCGCGGCGCGGATGAGGCGTGCGGCGGAGGTCATGCGGTGCCCTGGACGCCGATGATGACCGCGGCGATGAGCGCGAGCAGGGCGGCGGCGATCAGGACCGGGGTGGCGGGTTCGGCTCGATCGCGGGCGAGCTGCGCGGCGAGGGCGCCGAGGACGCCAAGCTTGAGGGTCCAGAATGCGGCGCCGACGAGCCATGCGGCGAGGATGGTGGTCATCGAGGGATTGGACCCGGGCGGGGCCACACCGAGCGGGATGCCGACGATCGCCGCGAGGGAGACGCTGACCACTCGCCGGACCTGGGCGGCGGCGGTGACGATCGCGAGGTCGCGGCCGGAGAAGATCGCCGGGTCGGGCAGGTATGGGCCGATCGACGGTGCCAGCGCGGCGAGCAGGACGAGGCCGGCGAGCGCGCTCGGAACAATCCCGGGCAGCGTGGCCGACGGGCGGAGCGCGGCCGCTGCGTCGACGTTGGTACCGCCCGCGAGAAGCATGACGACCAGGGCGGCGAGCATCAGCACCGGCGCGGCTTGAATGCCGGCGGCGGTGATCCGGCCGGCCGCGATCGTATCGCCAGCGTCCAGCGCGGCCAGAGCGGGGACGAAGCGAGAGGCGGCGAGAAGGGCGAGGATCACGAGCAGGTCCGCGGCTGGGGCGGTCGCCATGCCGAGGGCGAGACCGGGAGTGAGCAGGGCGGCAACGGCCGCGAAGGCCAGGGTGGCGGCCGGGGCGGCGGGGATGACGAAGGAGCGGCCGGCAGGCCGATGGGGGGGCTTGCGCCAGAGGCGGACGAGGTCGTGCCAGGGCTGGAGCGCCGGCGGCGCGGGATGGCCGTGGTGGCGGGCGTGGATTTGGCGCAGCAGGCCGTCGAGCAGCGGGGCGGCGAGGGCGACAAGGCCGGCGTGAAGCAGGAGGGCGAGCCAGCCGGTCAACGGGCAGCCCAGCCGAGGGCGGCGGCCAGGGCCAGGGCCAGCGCGGCAAGGACGAGCGCGGAGATGGTGAGCGGCCCGTGGTGCAGGACGAACCTGGGTGAAAGCGGGACCGGTATGGCGTCCGGCGGCGGGGTCGCCAGTCCGCCGTGCCATGGTGCGGCCGCTGGCGGGGCAATGTGCCGGGTGGCGGGCCGGCCGGCGCCGGCCGCCCATGCGACGAGACCGGCGACGAGGACGACCGCGAGACCAAGGGCCGGGGACGGGTAGCCCGGAACGTCGGCGCCGGCGGCGATGGCGGTCCAGCCGATCCCTTGGGCGGGCGCGCCGGCCAGGAGGCGGACGGCGGGCTGGACGAAGGCGGCAGCCAGGCCAGGGATGAGGCCAAGCAGAAGCGTTGCGAGGGCGAGCGTGCACAGCGCCAGGCGACTGGCCCGGCCGGGCTCGTCATGGTTAAGTGCGGCGCGGGGGCGGCCGAGCAAGGCGGCGCCGGCCAGGCGAAGCGACGCGGCGGCAAGCCAGGCGAACGTCAGCCCGGCCGCAGCAACGGCCCCCGCGACCAAGGCGAGGATCACGGTGCCCCCCGCGCGTCCGGTGGCGAGCAGGGCCTGCAGCATCAACCAGGTCGCGGCAAAGCCAGGCGTGAGCGGGACGGACGCCATGGAGAGCAGGCCGATCAGCAGCGATAACCCGGGCACGGGCGCACGGCGGAGCAAGCCGCCGAGACGCGCGAGAGCGGGGGAGCCGGCCGTGCCGACCATCGTGACACTCACAAGCAGGAGGAGGCCGCCCCAAACGGACCCGGTGATCGCCAGCAGCATCGCCGCCAGGACGGCCGTGGCGGCAAGCGCGGGTAGGTCGGCGCCCCGAGCGAGCAGCGCGGCCCCGAGGGCGGCGGCGGCCAGGGCAAGCGTCGCGGCGATGGCCTGGGCGATCGCGTCCGGCAGCTCTGTGGCGGCAGCGGCGCGACGGGCGAACACCGGGGCGCAAAGTGCGCCGATGGCGAGCACCGGCACGCCCCACCAGCCCGGCGTGACCGGGCCGGCAAGGTCCAACAGCAAGCGCGCGAGCAGATACAAGGCGCCGAGGGCAGCAGGAAGCGGCGGCAGGCATCGCGGGAGGGTGAGGGCGGCAGCGATCGTGCCCAGGAGAACGATGGCCCCGGGCAAAGCGGCAAGCGGTGCGGCGCGAATCGCGGCGAAGTTCGGGCTGGGCAGGGCGCCGTGCCAGGACAGAGCCAGGAGGGCGCCGCCGACTGCCGCAAGGGAAAGCGTCATGTTGCGTGCGCCAGGGTGTGCGCCAGGGTGTGCGCCAGTGCGGTCACCAGGGCGTGCGATGGCAGCGGCGGTCGCGGCGAGAAGCAGGACCGCGTCGCCCGCAAGCAAGGCAAGGGCAAGCGCGCCCGTGACCCAGGCCGGCGCCGCGCCGCATGCACCCAGCAGGAACAGGGCCGCCAGGAGTGGGGCGGAGAGGGCGTCGACCGACACGACAGGCCAGGCGCCGAGAGCCGATGGCGACGCGGCGAGGGACGCGACGAGGCCGGCAAGACAGGCAAGCGCGGCCAGGCGAGAGCTTCGGCGATTAAACCGGCCGACGCCGAGGCCGAGCAGAGCGAGTGCGGCAGCGAGCAGGACGACGAGGGCTGTCACCAGATTAGAAGGGGACCGCCCCGGCGACGAGCAGCACGAGGCGGTTTGCGGCGTCGATCCAGGGCATGGCCAAGCTTATGCCAAGTCGGCCGCAGGTTGCGAATTGGGCGATACGGCGGCCCGTCAAGCAGCCGGCGTGAGACGCTTGAGGAAGGCGGAAACGCGGTGGCGGCGCATCTCGTAGCGGGCCTTGTCGTCGGTGGTCATGTAGTTGAGCTGGACGACGTAGCGCTTGCCGACGAACTGCTTGTGGCCGTGCCAGGTGGTGGGTCCGTTCGGGAAGGCGAGCAGGGTGCCGTTCACGGGGGGGACCTCGACGGCGTAGTCCTCGATATCGCTGGGCCCACGGAGCAGGCGGAGACAGCCGTCCTGACGGGCCCAATCGGCAGTCTCGGGATTGAGATACAGGAGCACGGTGACGCGCTTGGCGAGGCTGTCGCAGTGGATGCGGCCGTCCTTCTCACGCGATTGCCCGCGAAGGGTGACCATGACGGGGGCTTCGTCGAGCTGAAGGGCGAATTTTTTGGCAATGGCGGCGCGGAAGCGCGGGCCTTCCAGCTCCTCCATCAGGTTGCGGCCAGCGGGGCCGAGGCGGAGACCGCCGGTCGGGAACGATCCGCCCTTCTGCAACGCGGGCAGGTCGGCCACCACGGCGGGGAGGCTGTCCGAGGGGACGAAGCCGGGCACGACGACGTGGGTGAACGGGTCGGCGGCGGTGGGGGTATGGGCCAGGCGGTCGTAGTTCAGATCGAGCATTGGCGCATTTTAGGACGGCGCCGGCGGCGGGTGCAACTGGAGTGCCGCGTCCCAGCCGCGTCCCCTGCGAGGAGCGTCGCTGCGCGTCGCCCGCAGCCCGACCCTCACCCTCAGGTGGCAGAGGTGAAAGTCAGGTGCGGGTTTCGGGATGGGGGCGGGGAATGCCGGTCGAGAGGAGCTGCGGGCAGTTGAAGTGTCCGTCGCAGCAGGCGGCCGGCTCGCTGGTGAGGGCGGTCCGGGTCACAGGACCACGCTCACAGACGTAGTGGGGCGTCGTCGCGGGTGCGGTGAGCGGGCCGGCCACGGCCGGGGCGGCCATGGCGGCAAGGAACAATGGGACAAACGCGAGTGAGACTCTCATCTGATATCTCTGATCAACGCGGGAAGCGATTGAGAGATAAACGTGTCAATTACTGAAAAGGTTACATCCTCGCTAGCCTGTGATGTGTGACATACCGGCATCACTAGCCCGGCAGCCGCGGCTTTGGCAGGGAGCGCCGGCAATGGACATGACGGTGACGGCACAGGAAGGGCCGCTGGCGGCCTATCGGGCGAGGCTCGCGGCAGGCGAGCTGGCGACCGACCCGGCGCAGGCGCTTGCGGCGGAGCGGCTGCAGGCGCTGTGGCGGCGGCTGATCGGCTACACGCCACAGGCGCCGGTCGCCGAGCGCGGCTTCTGGGAGCGGCTCCGGCCGGGGCAAGGGCGCAAGCGGCCCGACGACATCCCGGACAGCTTTCCGCACGGCCTGTATCTGGTCGGCGATGTCGGCCGGGGCAAATCGATGCTGATGGACCTGTTCTTCGCCGCAGCGACGGTGCCGAACAAGCGCCGGGTGCACTTCCACGAGTTCATGCAGGAGGCGCATGCGCGCATCCACGCGTGGCGGCGGGAGCCGCATAGGCTGGCAGACCCGGGCAGTGACGACCCGATCCCGCCGCTGGCCGACCGGATCGCGGCGGAGGCGTGGCTGCTGTGCTTCGACGAATTCCAGGTCAACGACATCGCCGATGCGATGATCCTGGGCCGTCTGTTCAAGGCGTTGTTCGCGCGCGGCGTGGTGGTTGTCGCGACAAGCAACGTGCGCCCGGGCGATCTATTCGCCGGGCAGCCGGGGCGGGACGCGTTCCTGCCGTTCATCGAGCTGCTGAAGCAGTACCTGGACCTGCTTGTGCTGGATGGGGACCGGGATTTCCGTCGCAAGCGGGTGGGTGGGCTGCACGGGTGGCACGTGCCGTCGGACGCGCGGGCGGATGCGGCGCTGGATGAGGCGTTCCGGACCTTGACCGGGGGGGCACCGGGCCGTCCGGAGCGGCTGATGGTGACAGGACGGCCGTTCCCGGTGCCGCTGGCGGCCGGCGGCGTGGCGCGGTTCGACTTCGAGGCGCTGTGTGGGCAGCCGCTCGGGCCGGGCGACTACCTGGCGCTGGCGACGCATTACCATGCGCTGGTGCTCGATGGCGTCCCGCGTCTCGGGCCGGAGAATTACGACCGGGCGCGGCGGTTCATCACGTTGGTGGATGCGCTGTATGATCACCGCGTGCAGCTGGTGGCGAGTGCGGCGGCCGCCCCCGACGACCTGTATGTTCGGGGCGACGGCGCGTTCGCATTCCAGCGCACGGCATCCCGCCTGGAGGAGATGCAGAGCCGGGCGTATCGGGACTTGCCGCATCTGACGTGAGTTTGGCCCCTCCGACGCCCGCGCGCGTCCTCATTGATGGATGGGCGACATCAGATGTTCGATCGGACTCTGCAACTTTTTGATAGCTCGGGGTCGGTGGGCAGGGCATTGTCCCGGGACCGTCCGGGTGCATTCGCGACATCCCGGGCAGTCATTCACAGGCGCTGGACTGAACATGGCACGGTCGTCGATCAAGAGCGGAACCGAAGGCAAGCCCACGCCGGGGCTCGCGGAAGCCCTCGCCGCCCTGGAGAAGCGGGTCGCCGCGATCGAGGCGTTCCTGGGCGGCTTTCCCCGGCGGCCCGTGGTGGTGCCGGAATTCGACGGCGGCGCCGAGGATGGCGGTGAGAGCGGCAGCGAGGGAGGGGCCGAATCGGGCGAGAGCGGCAGCGAAGGCGGTGCGGACGCCGGCGACGGCGGCGGAGACGGCGCGGATAGGCGGCGGCCGACCAAGCCTGCCCCCAAGGGGCCCCGCCCTAGAGGGGCGCGTCGCTGAAGCCGGAGAGCATCAGGCCCTTGAACAAGGCTTCGCGCTGGGCCAGGTAGCCCGGATCCTCGGAAGCCGCATCGTCGTGCAGTGATTGCAGAGTGACGGCCGGCCAGCGCCGACGGGTGGTGGTCAGCAGCGATCGTGCGTCCTCGATTTGGCCGTCGAGGGCCAGCGCGGCCACGAGATAGAAGGCAAGGTCGGCCGGGGTGGCGCATGCGGCCTCGGTGTTGCCGCCGGCGTCGCGAAACGCTTGGATGCCCCAATCGCCGTCGCCGGCCGCGAACTTGGCCATCCCGAGATAACAGAGCCAGGTGGGACGGAACGGGTGGTTCGCCCGGGTGGCAGCCAGCACGCTGCGTATCGGCTCGAGCGCCTGCTGCGGTTGTCCGAGAAGGACCAGCATCCAGCCGACGTTGGCTTGCGCCGGCAATTGCGCCGGGTCGAGGTTCACGGCCCGGCGATAGGCGGCCAGCGCGTCGGCGTAGCGCTTCTCCAGGCGATAGACCCCGGCGCGCGCGGCCCAGGTCTGCCCAAGGTCGGGCCCGAGCGCCACCGCGCGGTCCGCCAGCCGCGACGCTTGTGCGAGGTCGCCCGACCGATCCACGCTGTGGCCGGCGATGATCATGTTGGTGTACGTGAACGCCGCCCAAGCGTCCGGCTCCGGATCGGTCGGGTCGGCTTCGGCGGCGCGCAAGAACAGCGCACGCGCCCTTGGCCAGATCTGCCGTTTGTCGCCGTCGAGGTAGAAGATCGCTCGCCCTTCGCGCATCAGCCGCTCCGCTTCGACCCGGCCGGATGAGTGGCGATGCTGCATGGCCGTGACAGCGACCGCACCGCTCGCCGCCAGCACCGAGCCGCCGATCAAAACCGCCATCCGCAGCCGCGAGCTGCGTCGTCGGGCAGGCACGGCGGCCGCCACGGCGACCGGGGGCGGCGGTCGGGGGGCGGGGGTGGGCGCGTCCAACACGTAGCCGCGCCGTGGTGCGGTGCGGAGCAACTTGCCGTCGCTGCCGAGCGCACGGCGGATCTCTGCGATGCATTGGGTGACGCTGTCGTCGGTCACGGCCACGCCGGGCCAAACGCTGTCGAGCAGGGCCTCTCGGCTGATGAGGGTGCCGGGGGCGGCAACGAACTCGGCGAGCACTGCAGCGGTTTTCGGCCGCAACGTCACGGCGAGCCCGTCGCGGCGGGTCAACGCGCCGGTGCGCGCGTCCAACGTCCATTCGCCGAACGCGAGAACGGCGGCTTCGGCGGAGCGCTTCATCGATTGCTTGAGCATGCCCGTCTCTCCGGGTGCACGAAACCCGAATCCGTGCCGTTCGGCTAGGCCGCGTGGACGAAAGTCGAAGGACGCCGATGGGCGGTAGCGGCACCGCTAGGTTCAGGAAGCGCTATACCGCAGGCGCCATCGCATCGAGAGCACCTTCGGCCGCCTCAAGGACTGGCGCAGGATCGCATCGCGTTACGACCGCTGCGCGCACACCTTCTTCTCGGCATTCTGCATCGCAGCTACCGTGACATTCGGGCTCCGATAGCGACTACTTACCCTAGCGTATGACCTCGTCACTTGCGTCCATACACCACGACCCGGCTACCCCGGTAGAACTGCTCGTAATCCTCGGGCCCGCTCGCCAGCACCTCCAACTCTTCAAACCCAAACTCCCGTAGAAGGAATAGCAGCGCGTTGAGCGACGGCACCAGCGCGATATCCGTCGACCCGCCCTCCCGGCGCGTTGCGTAGTCCGGCGTCAGGCCAAACACACCCTCAATCGGCCGAGTGTTTAAGTAATGCCCGTCCTCAAGCCGCCCTCTTATGTCGTAAGGGAACACCTGGGTCTCGATAAGTATGTGCGACCTCGTCATCCGGCTCGCGAGCCTTATCGTGTGGACCGGGTCTTCAAGGTGATAGATCAGTCCGTACAATAGAACGAAATCCACATCGAGTCCCGGGTGATAGTCCATCCGTTGCAGGTCCGCCTGAGCATAGCTCACGTTGTCGATCCCCATCGCCCCTGTGATCAACTGCGCTGCTGCCAGGCTCTCCTTTCGAATTTCGTACCCCCGCACCGCCCGGAAATGCCGCGCCAACTCGATCGAGTAGTAGCCCTCGTGCGACGCCAGGTCCGCTGCCTCCATCGCATGCGCGCCGGGCACCCGATCCCGAATGATCCGAATCAGCTTCTCCCGCCGCGACGTGTGGATCGGCAGGATCGCCGCCGGGATGTCCGTCCGGGTCCGCGTCCCGTCCGGCAGCTCAAACTCGTAGAACCAAATCCTGTCACGGACCTGTTGCAGCATGCCTTGATCGTTAACACTCATACGATTGCCCCCTGTTCGATAAGAAATCATTGCAGAACGACTAAGGACGCCCCAGCGAACAAAGCGGTTGTAGAGGGTTTTATGTGGGCCGAAGGAGGCCGATGCATCCTTCCAGCAAACCCGAGCGCAAACCGTGGACGATGCCGCTGATGACGCATGGGCCCCGATCACCTGACCGCTGCAGAGCTGATCGGAGCGTTTTCTCGACCGTTCATAAAGGTATGAGGCAAGGCACTCCCGACCGGATCGGGGGGACCGTCGATATCCCGCCCAAATACGATCTGCGGTCAGGTTGTTGCGGAATTGCGGCGAGCCTCTTCTAGTTCAAACCATGTCGGAATCGCAAAAGTAGGAGATGCATCTTCGACCGCGTCGAACCGTCGAACGTTGGCATAAACATCGGAACTATATTCCGGTACGGGGTCACCGACGCGAACTGCTTTGATCAGTGACAGTGATACCGTCTGATTAAGATCCAGACGCTGCATTGGATATGTTCCTGCAGCCAGGACCGAGAAACCTGAGGCCGTGATCATGTCCGATAGTGCCGCTGTATTCGGAATGAACCAGTTTGAGTTGTCGCGTAAGTAGGTGTCTCTGTAAAATCCAAGAAGTGGGATGTCGTTGATCTGGTCTACACTCATCTCCGCAGACAAGGTTTGTTTGGTAATCCTTGACAGGTCGACACCGACCGTGTCGTCCGCCCCCGGCTTAGAAAGCCAGTGATCGGCTGATGCCCCGGAGGTCATGAGCACGCCTCCCATCTCCATCAACGCATTCAGGCGTTCTAAGGCCAGTAATGGATGTTTAAGATGATAGTGCACGCCCGAGAATACGATGAAGTCGAACTTACCGAACAAGGATGGATGGAGGTCATAAACCGATGCGATTACGTGAGTGGTCGTTGATTGTCGAAGATCATGGATGAGACCGAACCCATTCGTTCCCGGGTTTTGTATGTCAAGTGCGACGACTTCCGCGCCACAGTCCTCCGCAAAGAACGTCATCGCCCCAGAGAATGCGCCGATATCCAAAACCCTCTTGCCCTTGAGGTCGGGACGAGCAATTCCAAAAAACCCAAAAAAGACCTCCGCTGGAGTCTCATTGGCCTGGTGTCCAGGTGAATAAATCTCGGAGCCTCTAATCAACTCAATCTTCGAATACCAAACTTTTGGACCTTCGTTCAACAAGCGGTCTTCTATTTCTAGCGCATTCTCCTTCGCCCATTGAGGTGAGCGGGCGGCTTTCTCCCTGGCTGTGTGAGGGGGCAGTACGTTGAAGTATTGAGCCACCTTGGCAACAGAAAACTGCGCACTGTTATGATCGCTCATTGAAACTCTCTCATCCATGTGATCCCTTCCGCTTTCGCCTCGGTGTTGGGGAAGCAACCCTAAACCTATCGTTCGCCAACCCACACTCCATACTCGGAATCAGTAGCACACGGCGGCGGTGAGGGGGACCCGGGCGAGGGGTTTGGCGGCGAGCTTGTCGGACCGGGTTTCGACACGGCGGAAGTCCCACAGTCGTAAATCGCCGCGACGCGCGCCATGGAAGCATCTTTACCCGACGGGGTGACCCGATTTGCCAAATGATGCGCTACCGATAGCCGGCGGCTTGAAGCTCGAAAAGTTCGGCGTAGCGGCCGCCCTGGGCGAGGAGTTCGGCGTGCGTGCCGCTGGCTTCGACCCGGCCGTTGGCCATGACGAGGATTTGGTCGGCCATGCGGACCGAGGAAAAGCGGTGGGAGATGAGGACGGCGGTGCGGCCGGCGCTGAGGGCCTTGAAGCGCTCGAAGACCTCGAACTCGGCGCGGGCGTCGAGGGCGGCGGTGGGTTCGTCGAGGATGAGGATGGCGGCGTCGCGCATGTAGGCGCGGGCGATGGCGACCTTCTGCCACTCGCCGCCCGACAGCTCGACGCCGCCCCGGAAGCGGCGGCCGACCATCTGGTCGTAGCCGCCGGCGAGGCGGCCGATGACCTCGTCGGCGCGGCCGCTGGCGGCGGCGCGTTCGATCATGGCGCGGTCGGTGCGGGCGTCGATGCGGCCGACGGCGATGTTGTCGGCGGCGGACAGGTCGTAGCGGACGAAGTCCTGGAAGATGACCCCGATACCGGCGCGCAGGCCGTCGAGGTCGTAGGCGCGGAGGTCGTGGCCGTCGAGCAGGATGCGGCCCTCCTCGGGGTCGTAGAGGCGGGTGAGGAGCTTCACGAGGGTGGTCTTGCCGGCGCCGTTCTCGCCGACGAGGGCGAGGACGCGGCCGGCGGGGAGGGCGAAGCTGAGGTGGCGGACGGTCCAGGATTCGGCACCGGGGTAGCGGAAGCCGACGTCTTCGAAGGTGATGCCTTGGGCGAGCACGGTCGGGAAGGGCAGCGGGTCGGGCGGGGAGGCGATGGCGGCGCGGATGCCGAGGAAGGCGAACAGGTCCTGGAGGTAGAGGGCCTGGCTGGCGAGCGAGGAGACGCCGGTGAGGACGCCGGCGAGGAGGCCGCGGAGGCGGAGGAACGAGGCGGCGAGAAAGGTGAGATCGCCGACCGACAGCGCGCCCTCGGCGGTGCGCCAAGCGAGCAGGGCGTAGGCGGCGTAGTAGCCGAGCGTGCCGAGGGCGGCGTAGCCGGCGCCGGAGCCGGCGCGGCGCAGGGCGAAGGCTGCGTTCTCCTGCTGCATGGCGAGGGAGAGTTCGCGGTAGCGGCCGATGAGGAAGCCGTTGAGGCCGAAGAGCTTGACCTCCTTGGCGGTGGACGTGCTGGCGCCGGTCTGGCGGAGGTAGTCGAGCTCGCGCCGGTCGGCCGAGCGCTTGACGTTGATGTCGTAGGCGATGCGGTTGAACCGGACCTCCCCGGCGAAGGCGGGAATGAGGGCGGCGGCGAGCAGCAGGATGAGCCAGGGGGCGTAGGCGGCGATGCCGAGCGCGAAGCCGGCGAGGGTGACGAGGTCCTGCGCCTGGCCGAACAGCAGGGCGATGAGGCCGGTGCGGCCGCTGGCGTAGCGCCGGGCGCGGTCGAGCCGGTCCTGGGTCTCGCTGTCCTCGAAGTCGCGGAGGTCGAGGGTGGCGGCGTGCTCCATGAGGCGAAGGCTGGTCTCGTCGCTGAAGCGGTCCGACAGGAGTTGATCGAGTAGCGAGACGCCGCGGGCGAGGGCGTCGGCGAGCAGCGCGAGGGCGAGTTCGCCGAGGAGGAGGAGCGCGAGACGCTCTGGGAACAGGGCCGACGCGGGCAGGCGGACGAGGTGCACGACCTCGTCGACGATGAGCTTGCCGACGAACAGGGTGGCGATGGGCAGGAGGGCGCGGAGCAGGCGCAGGGCCAGCGTGCCGGCGGTGAGCGCCGGGCCGGTGCGCCAGAGCAGGCGGAGGAAGGGCGGCAGGGTGCGGAGTGCGCCGAGCTGGCCGATGAGGGTGTCGCGGAGGGAGGGGCGCGATGCGCTGCCGGGTGTGGCCATGCCGCTCAGCGGGCCAGCAGGCGGGAGAAGCTGACGATACTGGCGACGCCGGCGAAGGCGGCGGCGAGATAGAGGGCGAGGATGGGGGCGTTGACGGGGGCGATGCCGAAGCAGAGGGCGACGAGGGCGGCGCCGATCGACTGGCCGAGCAGGCGGGAGGTGGCCACGGTGCCGCTGGCGCCGCCGCTGCGGCCGGCGGGCGCGGCCGACATGATCGCCTTCAGGTTGGGCGACTGGAAGAAGCCGAAGCCGGCGCCGCAAATGGCCATGCGGAGCATCACGGCAGCGGTGGAGGCGTCCGCCGGTAGGGTCGCCATGAGCAGCAGGCCGGTGCAGAGGATGACCATGCCGATGCCGCCGAGGATGGCGGGCGGATAGCGGTCGGAGAGCGGGCCGGCGATGGGGGCCATGATGCCGGTGGCGACGGGCCAGGGTGTCAGCAGCAGGCCGGTCTCGACCGCGCTGTGGCCGAGCACGGTCTGGAACAGGAAGGGCAGCGAGACGAAGCTGAGGCCCTGGGCGGCGAAGGAGCACATCGACGTGGCTGAGGAGAGGGCGAAGAGCGGGCGGCGATAGAGGTCGATCGGCAGGAGGGGTGCCGACTGGCCGCGCTGCTGGCGGACGAGCAGGGTGCCGCCGATCAGCGCGGTGGCGAGGGCGGCGACGGTCTGCAGCGCGCTTGCCTGGTGCGCGGCCTCGCCGACGGCGAGGATGATGGCGGCGAAGGTGATTGCGCTGAGCAGGCTGCCGACCCAGTCGAGCCGGCGGGCGGCGAGCGGTGTCTCAGGCAGGGAGCGGGCGGCGAGGACGAGGGCGAGCAAGCCGAGCGGCAGGTTGATCGCGAACAGCAGGGGCCAATTGGCGACGCTGAGGATGGCGGCGGCGACGCTGGGGCCGAGGGCAGTGGAGGTGGCGACGACGAGGGCGTTGAAGCCGACGCCGCGGCCGAGGCGGTTGGCCGGGTAGATGAAGCGGATCAGCGCGGTGTTGACGCTCATGATGCCGGCGGCGCCAAGGCCCTGCAGCACGCGGGCGATGGTGAGGGTGGGGAGCGACCAGGACAGGGCGCAGAGGATGGAGGCGATGGTGAACACGAGCAGGCCGGCGCTGTAGACCCGGCGGAAGCCGACGATCTCGCCGAGCGCGCCGAGCGGCAGGAGGGTCGCGACGAGTGCGAGCTGGTAGGCGTTGACGACCCAGATGGCGCTGGCCGGGCTGGCGTCGAGGTCGCGGGCGATGGTCGGCAGGGCGGTGTTGGCGATGCTGGTGTCGAGCGAGGCCATGCCGACGGCGATGACGATGGTGAGGACGGCGCGGCGGCGCTGGGCGGGGGGCAGGCCGGAGGCGTCGACGGATCCGGGCGTCATCGGCACGGTTCGGGCCCGGTGCCGGCGAGAAAGCGGCGGCCGAGATGGCGCACTTCAAGGAACGCCGCGTTCTCGCGGGCGGGCTTATAGACCTCGAAAGACTGCATGAGCGGCAGGGTGGCCGCAGATTCGAGGGGGCCGACGAAGGCGTCGGTGGGGAGGCCGAAGCCGGGCTGGGTTGCCAACCGGCGCATCTGGCCGGCGCCGAGGAAGAAGCAGCCCGCGTGGACATTGTCGACCCGCTGGAACGCCAGGCGGCGGCCGAAGGCGTCGGCCTCGATGCGGGGGCGGATGGAGGTGTCCTGGAAGCGGGTGGCCGCGGCAGGGTCGGTCATGCCGCCATCGACGTACAGCTTCATGATGTCGAGGTCGTCGGCGAGCTCGAAGCGGTTGGGTTGCAGGAGGGCGTCATCGCCGAACAGGGCGCCAAACCAGTCGAGCTTGTCGAACAGCAGCGCGTCGGTGACCTCGATGTCGTCCTCGAGGTAGGCGAAGCGGTCGTACGCGGTCGCATGATACTGCATGACCTTGTGGCAGGCGAAGCCGAGGGTCCGAGGAGGTACGCCGACGGCGCGGTGGGAGAAGAGCGCTTGGGGCAGGGCGTCGACGAGATGGTCGGTGGCCGTGGTGACCAGGACGACATCGATGTCGAGCGCGACGTGTTCGTTGGCGCGGGCGGGGTTGGGGCCGGAGAGTATCTGGCGGGCGCCGAAGGTTTGGTGCACGGCGGTGATGCAGCGGGTGACCATGGCCGCCCGGGCGGCGCGTCCCTCGCGTTCGGAGCCGTAGAAGCCCAGGCCGGGCGTGTGCCGGTAGAAGTGGGGGATCGTGACCAGAAGTCGCAGGGGAGGCTCCCGGGGCGTTGCGCCGGGGGTTTGATGCAGTGCTGGTCTGGCGGGGTCAAGGTTGGGTGGGGGCGCTGCTCATGCTTCGGCCGTTCGCGCGGGCCGCGCACCCTCATCCCGGCCCTCTTTCGCAGGCGGGAGAGGGAGCATGTTCGGCTCTTCTTCCGCCAGCGTCCGGGCGGGAGTGGTGACGGCGAGCTGCCAGGGGACGCCGATGACGGCGATGTCTTCGCCGCCGCCGCGCAGCAGGGCGGTGCGAAGCCGGCGTTCGCGGTGGGTGTGGAGCAGGACCTCCCACCAGCGCGCCTCGATGAGCTGCGGCAGGAGAACGGCGACGGGACGGCCGGGGTGACGGGCGCGCAGGGTTTCGAGCAGGCGGAGGAGCGGGCCGAGGATGGTGCGGTAGGGCGCCTGCTCGATGACCAGCTCGGGGGTGGGCAGGCCGCTGGCGCGGGCCGGGTCCTGGACGAAACGGCGCCATTCGTCGCGCATGCGGGCCTGGTGCTCCTCACCATCGGGGCCTTCGAGCGCGGAGCAGTGCAGCGCGGTGACATCGGGAGATAGGCGCACGGCGTAGCGCAGCGCCTTGACGCCGATGCGGTCCCAGCGGGCGAGAGGGACGATGACGAGCGGGGCGGCGTGGTCGTGCAGGTCGAGCCGGGGGGCGCTTCCGGCCAGGAGCAGGCGGTCGAGCCGGCCGTAGTAGGAACGGACGGCGCGCAGCACGAGGAAGGCGGCGGGGATGACGACGAGGGTGATCCATGCGCCCTCCATGAACTTGGCAGCCATGATGACGGCCAGCGCGGCGCCGGTGGCGGCGGCGCCGATGCCGTTGATGCCGAGGCGGAGGCGGTCGGCATGGCCCCTCCCATGGGTGCGCCAGTGCACGGCCATGCCGGCCTGGGAGAGCGTGAACGACAGGAACGCGCCGACCGCGAACAGCGGAATGAGGCGGTCGGTGATACCGCCGAACGCCGTCAGCAGCAGCCCGGCCCCGCCAGCCAGGAACAGCACGCCCGCGGTGTAGACGAGGCGGCGGCCGGAGACGGCGAAGGCCTTGGGCAGGAAGCCGTCGGCAGCCACTTGGCGGCAGAGGCGGGGAAACCCGACGAAGCTGGTGTTGGCGGACAGGCAGAGCACCGCGAGAACGCTGCCGATGGCGACGTCGTACAGCCAGCCCTGGCCGTATATGGCGTGGACGAGTTGCGACAGGACGCTCTGGTAGCCGTCCTTGGTCTGGTCCATGGCCATGACGTGGTAGGCGGCGGCGAGGTGGGCGATGCCGAGGAGCAGCAGGCCGAGGATGACGACGATGGCGGTCAGCGTCTGGTGGGCGTGCCGGGTGCGGGGCTCGCGGAAGGCGCCGACGCCGTTGCTGACGGCCTCCACGCCGGTCATGGCGGTGCAGCCGGCCGCGAAGGTGCGGAGCAGGAGCCAGATGGACAGGGTTTCGGCGCCTTGCGGGACGGGGGGCGGGGCGATGACGGCAGCCGGGTCGCCGGCGAGGGATTTCCAGACGCCCCAGGCGAGGACGGCGCCGAGGCTGACGATGAAGACGTAGGTGGGGCCGCCGAACAGCAGGCCCGACTCGCGGGTGCCGCGGAGGTTCACCAGGGTGAGCATGGCTAGCACGCCAAGGCAGAGCGGCAACGTCCAGTGCTGCAGCGCTGGGATGGCCGAGACGAGGGCCCCGATGCCGGCAGAGATGCCGACGGCGACGTTGAGCATGTAGTCGACCATGAGCGCGGCGGCGGCGAGGAGGCCGGCATCGCGGCCGAGGTTCTCTTTCGCGACGGTGTAGGAGCCGCCGTTGTTGGGATAGGCGGTGATGGTCTGCCAGTAGGAGAAGTAGAGGACGGCCAGCAACGCGAGGATGGCCCAGGTGATCGGGCCCATGAGGCCGAGGCCGGCGGCGCCGAGCGGGACGAGGACGGTGAGCGCAGCCTCGGGCCCGTAGGCGGCGGAGCCGAGGCCGTCGAGGCCCATAGCGGGCAGGCCTTCAACGAGGCCGATCTTGCTCTCCTCGGCTTCCTGGTTGGCGAGGGGCCGGCCGAGGAGCAGGCGGGTCAGAGACATGCGGCCTCGTTGGGGGTTCATGGCCGGATCAACGCCGGGCGGGGCGCGGGGATCATATTTTTGCCGATGACCCGTGCCGGGTCTTGATCGGGTGGTGCGATGCGGACCAAGCATGGGCATGTCGCACCCGCTTCTCCGGCTCAGGGCCAAGCAGGACCGCCGGTTGCGGGCCGGCTATCCGTGGGCGTTCAGCAATGAAGTGGCCATGACGCCGGAGCACCGGACGTGGGAGCGGGGCGGTGTGGTGCGGCTGGAGAGCGCGGAGGGCTGGCGCTACGGCGCCTTCATGTTCAACCCGCACAGCCTGATCGCGGCGCGGCTGCTGGACCGTGACCCGGCGGCCGAGATCGGGGCGGGGTGGGTGCGCGAGCGGCTTGCCTCAGCGCTCGCGCTGCGGGCGCGGGTCGTGCCCGGCGCGTACCACCGCCTGGTGCATGCGGAGGCGGATGGGCTGCCGGGGCTGATTGTGGACCGGTTCGGCGATGTGGCGGTGGTGCAGGCGAACACGGCGGGGATGGACCGGCTGCTGCCGGAGATCACGGCGGCATTGCTGGAGGTGCTGCCGCTATCGGCTGTGGTGGCGCGCAACGAGAGCGGGGCGCGGGTGCAGGAGGGGCTGGCGCAGGAGGTGACGCTGCTGCATGGCGTGGTGGCCGAGGCGTGGGCCGAGGAGGCGGGGGTGCGCTTCCCGATCGATCCGCTCACCGGCCAGAAGACGGGGTTCTTCTACGACCAGCGACCGAACCGGGACCGGGTGGCGGCGCTCGCGTTCGGGGCGCGGGTGCTGGACGTGTTCTGCCACACGGGCGCGTTCGGGCTGCGCGCCGCGGCGTCAGGCGCGCGCGCGGTGACGCTGGTGGACAGCAGCCAGCCGGCGCTGGATCGGGCGATGGCAGCGGCGGCGCTGAACGGGTTGGCCGGCGTGACCGCGATGCGGGGCGACGCGTTCGAGACGATGGCCGCGCTGGCGGCGGCGGGCGAGCGGTTCGACATCGTGGTGTGCGACCCGCCGGCTTTCGCGAAATCCAAGCGCGACCAGGAGGCGGGGTTGCGGGCGTACCAGCGGATGACGCGGTTGGCCGCACCGTTGGTCGAGCGCGGCGGGTTCCTGCTGGTTGCGTCCTGCAGCCACCATGCGCCGCTCGACCTGTTCACGGAGCAGGTCGCGGCCGGCCTGCAGCGGGCACGGCGGGACGCCCGGATCGTGCATACCGGCCGCGCCGGGCCGGACCATCCGGAGCACCCGATGTTGCCGGAGAGCGCTTATCTGAAGGCGTTGTTGCTGGAATTGCGGTGAGTGGCTGGCCAGCCCGGACCCGCCGGGGAACTTCGGTCCGCCCCACATTGGCCGGCCTTGGACCGTCGGCGGCTGACGTTCGGCATCCGTGACGTTGTAGGCGGCATTGTGCACGATGGTGTCCGCGGCGGGATTCGAACCCACGGCCCCAGGATTCATCCCACTTCGGCTTTCGCCGCCGGAGCTTGCGCTCCGTTCGTGGTCTGGACTGTCCCTTCACCGTAGGCTTTTGGCCGTTAGGTGCCGCCCGTCCAGTCTCTACACCGTCCCCTGGCTTTCGCCCGGGGCTTGGCTCGGGGTTGGCAGGGCCGAGCGGCCCGGAGCGTTCCCCGACTTTGAGCGGATCCACGGCGCCGTTTCCGGGCGCCGCGCCCAATTTCACTCAGGAATCCTGTGCTCTATCCTGCTGAGCTACGCGGACACACGCCGCCTGCATAGCGCGGGCGGGCGCGGCGTGCCACCCCCTGTTCGCGACGGGCGGGCGGGTGCACCATCGGCGGTGACACGGGACGGAAACACGGACATGACGAAGGTCATCATCAGCTGCGCCATCACCGGCGCGATCCATACGCCGAGCATGTCGGACGCGCTGCCGATCACGCCGGAGCAGATCGCGACCGCGAGCACCGAGGCCGCCGAGGCCGGAGCGGCGATCATCCACCTGCATGCGCGGGACCCGGAGACGGGCGAGCCGACGCCGAGCCCGGCGACGTTCATGCAGTTCCTGCCGGTGATCAAGCAATCGACGGACGCGGTGCTGAACATCACCACGGGCGGCGGTCTCAAGATGTCGCTTGAGGATCGGCTCGAGGCGCCGCTGGCCGCAAAGCCCGAGATGTGCAGCCTCAACATGGGGTCGATGAACTTCAACATCTCCCGCGCCGCAGAGAAGATCACGACGTGGAAACACGCGTGGGAGAAGCCCTATCTGGCGGGGACGGTGAACCACATCTTTCGCAACACCTTCCAGGACATCGAAAGCATCGTCGAGCAGCTTGGCAAGGGCCACGGCACCCGGTTCGAGTTCGAGTGCTACGACGTCGGGCACCTGTACAACCTGGCGCACATGCTGGACCGCAAGGTGGTCGAGGGGCCGCTGCTGGTGCAGACGATCTTCGGCATATTGGGTGGGATCGGGGCCGAGCACCGCAACCTGATGTTCATGCGCGAGACGGCCGACCGGCTGTTCGGCGACCAGTACGTGTGGTCGGTGCTGGCGGCGGGGCGCAACCAGATGGCGTTCACGACGATGGCCGGACTCATGGGCGGCAGCGTGCGGGTGGGGCTGGAGGACAGCCTGTATATCGCCAAGGGACAGATGGCGACGTCGAACGCTCAGCAGGTGGCGAAGATCAAGACGCATCCTGGAGGACCTCAGCCTCGAGATCGCGACGCCGGCGGAGGCGCGGGCGATCCTGCACCTCAAGGGTGGCGACCGGGTGGGCTTCTGATGGCGGACGTGGTTCCGGGCGACACCTATGGCGCGCATGCGGCGGCGCTGCACGCGGGTTTGGTGACGGTCGACACGCATATCGACATCCCGTGGCCGCCGGGCCCGAGCGCGTTCGAGGACGGGCCGCGGCGGGTGGACGTCCCGAAGATGCGGCGGGGCGGGCTCGCGGCGGGGTGTTTTGCCGCATACGTGCCGCAGGGGCCGCTGACGCCGGAGGGGCATCGGGCGGCGTCGGAACGGGCTCTGGCTATGCTCGACGCCATCGATGGGATCGGCGGCGCCGAGGCCCGGGTGTGCACGACGGCCGACGCGATCGAGGCGGCCAAGCGGGACGGGGTTCCGGCCATCGTGCCCTGCGTCGAGAACGGCTACGCGATGGGAGAGGATCTCGGCCTGCTCGCGACGTTCCGGGCGAAGGGCGCGCGCTATCTGACGCTCACGCATAACGGGCACAACGCGCTGAGCGACAGCAGCAACCCGCGCAAGGACCTGAACGACCTGGAGGCCTTGCACAACGGTCTGAGCGGGCTGGGGCGGGAGGCGATCGCCGAGCTGAACCGGCTGGGGATGCTGGTGGATATCTCGCATGTGAGCCGGCAGGGGGCGATCCAGGCGGCCATGCTGTCGAAGGTGCCGGTGCTGGCGACCCATTCCTGCGTGCGGGCGCTGTGCGACGTGCCGCGCAATGCCGACGACCTGCTGCTGGACGCGCTGCGGGACTGCCGGGGGATGGTCAACATCACGGCGGTCCCGAGCTTCCTCAAGCGCGGCGGCAAGGCGGATGCCGTGACGGTGTCGGACTATGTCGACCACGTGGACTATGCGGTGCAGCGGATCGGGCTGGCGCATGTGGGGATCAGCTCGGACTTCGACGGCGGTGGCGGCTTCATGGGCTGGCGCGACGCGGGGGAGAGCGCGAACCTGACGGCGGAACTGGTGCGGCGCGGCTACGACGCGGCGGAGATCGGGCAGTTGTGGGGCGGTAACTTCCTGCGGCTGCTGCGGGAGGCGGAGGCGTTTGCCGATGCCTGAAATGCCGACGTTGGGCCAGGGCACCTGGCACCTGGGCGAGCGCGGGGCGGACCGGGCGGCGGAGGCGGCGGCGCTGCGGCTGGGCCTCGATCTGGGCATGACGCTGATCGACACGGCGGAGATGTATGCCGACGGGGGCGCCGAGGAGGTGGTCGCAGCGGCGATCGCAGGACGGCGCGACGCGGTCTATCTGGTGAGCAAGGCCTATCCGCAGAATGCCGGGCGGCGATCCCTGCCGCAGGCGTGCGAGCGGAGCCTGCGGCGGCTCGGGACCGACCGGTTGGACCTGTATCTGTTGCACTGGCCGGGGGGCATCCCGATCGAGGAGACGGTCGAGGCGTTCGGGCGGCTGGTGGAGCAGGGCAAGATCGGCGCCTGGGGGGTGAGCAACTTCGACGTCGACGGGATGGAGGAACTGCCGCCGGGGTGCGCCACGAACCAGGTGCTTTACAACCTGGGCTCGCGAGGGATCGCGTTCGACCTGCTGCCGTGGTGCCGCGACCGGGGCATGCCGGTGATGGCGTATTCGCCGGTCGGGCAGGCGGGGCGGCTGCTGCGCGCGCCGGCGCTGCAGGCGGTGGCGGCGCGGCATGGCGTGAGCCCGGCGCAGGTGGCGATCGCCTGGACGCTGCAGCCCGGGGTGGTGAGCATCCCGAAGGCGGCGGACCTGGCGCACGTGCGGGAGAATGCGGCGGCCGCCACGCTGCGGCTGACGCCGGAGGACCATGCGACGCTGGATGCGGGGTTCCCGCCGCCTCGGCGCCGCATGCCGCTGGATATCCTGTAGGGCGTTCCTCCTCGCCTCGCTGAAACGGAGGGACTCGGGTGGGTCCGGCCGACAGCGATCGATCCATGCGGGCTGGACGAATTTCACCCGTCCTGACCAGGGCGTGGCTTGCTGAGTTCACCCCTGCTTGGCGCGGGCGACGATCTGGGTGGGGTTGACGAAGCGCAAGGCCAGGAGGAGCCAGATCAGGGTGGTGACCATGTAGATGACGGCCATGGCGTCGATCGACTGCACGGAGCGGACCCCGGCGGCGAAGACGGCGTAATAGAGCGCGACGACGAGGGTCTGGCTGCCGGGCCCGGCGACCAGGAATGTCAGCTCGAACATCGCGATGGTGCGGACGAGCACGAGCAGCAGCGCGGCGAGGATGCCGGGCAGCAGGAGCGGCAGGAGGACGTAGCGGAACAGGCGCGGCGTGTCGGCGCCGAAGACGCGGGCGGCCGCCTCCACGCGCGGATCGATCTGCTCGATGAACGGGATCATGACGAGGATGACGAAGGGGACCGTGGGGACGAGATTGGCGATGACGACGCCGGAGATCGAGCCGGCGAGGCCGGTCTGGTAGAGGACGGTGGCGAGCGGGATGCCGAAGGTGATGGGCGGGACCAGCAGCGGCAGCAGGAACAGCAGCATGACGACGGGCTTGCCGGGGAAGTTGCGGCGGGCCAGCGCGTAGGCGGCGGGGACGCCGAGGATGCCGGAGATGGCGACGACGAGGAACACGACCTCGAACGTGGTGGCGAGGACGTCGCCGAGCTGGAACTCGGTCCAGGCGGCGCCGTACCAGTCGGTGGTGTAGGCGGTCGGGAGCCAGCTGCGGAGCCAGCGGGTGGCGAAGCTGTCGACGACGACGGTTGCGATCATCGCGAGCAGGTTGACGATGAAGAAGCCGATCAGCGCCCAGACGGCGGTTGCCCAGAGGCGGTCGAGGACGGTGCGGCCGCCGGCGGTGGCGCGCGGGGCGGCGGCCATCAGCCTTTGCCTCCGCTGGCGGGGCCCCGGTAGAGCAGGCCGCGGGCGCCGAGCACGGCGGCGACGATGACGAACTCGATGACGCCCATGAGCATCGCGATCGCGGATGCGAGCGAGTAGTCGAATTGTTCGAAGGCGGCCTGGTAGGCGGCGATCGAGATCACGCGCGTGGGGCCGGCGGGGGCGCCGAGCAGGATGGCGGAGGGGAAGACGGAGAAGGCCTGGACGAAGGAGAGGCAAAAGGTGATGGCCAGGCCGGGAACCAGCAGCGGCAGGAGGATGTGGCGGAAGCGGCTGGGCGTGCCGGCGCCGAGGGTGGCGGCGGCCTGTTCGAGCACCGGGTCGATGCCGGTGAGGTAGGAGAGGGTGAGGAGGAAGGTGAAGGGGAAGCCGGTGATCAGCAGCGAGAAGAACACGCCCCAGTAGTTGTGGAGCAGGCGGACCGGGCGGTCGATGACGCCGAGCAGCAGGAGGGTGCGGTTGAACCAGCCCTGCGGGCCCAGGTAGTTGAGCAGGCCTTGGGCGACGAGGACGGTGCCGAGCGTGATCGGGACGACGAGGATGGTGGTGAGCAGGCGCTGCCGGCGCAGCAGGCGGACGCGGCAGGCGATGGGGACGGCGAGGGCGAGGTTGAGCAGCGTGACCGGGACCGAGAGCCAGAGGGTGGTGGCGATGGTGTCGTAGAGAAAGGGGTCGGAGAAGAAGGTCGCGTAGTTGGCGAGCGCGGCGCCGACCTTGGGGTGGAAGGAGAGCACGAGGCCGTAAAGGAACGGGTAGACGAAGGTGAGGACGAGGAACAAAGCGGCGGGGATGACGAGCAGGGTGAGGCCGTCGAGGCCGCGCGCGGCGAGGCGCTGGCCGAGGGGGATAGCGGGGGCGGTCGGGGTCGTGCGGGCGAGGGTGGTGCTCATGGATGGGCTGTTTGGCTGGTTGCGACGGCGTCGAGCGCCGGCCGCGCGGGAGGACGTGGCCTCGCGTCGTGTGTGGCGCCATTGCTCCATCGGCGTGATCGCGGGGCAGCGGCGTGGGTGGCCGGATCACGTCCGGCCATGACGTGCTTTGGTTGCCGATGGCGGATCGGGGCGCTCATGCCGCGAAGACGAGGGTGCGGGCCGGGTTGGCGGTGAGGTGGACTTGGGTGCCGGGGGGGACGCCGTCGTGGGAGGCGAAGACGAGTTCGGTGCCGTCGGCCATCGTGGCGAAGCCGGTGTAGTCGTTGCCGCGGAACTCGGTGGAGACGGCGGTGGCCGGCAGCGCGTCGTTCGCGCCGGGCGAGTGGACGAGGTCGTCGGGGCGGACGGCGAGGATGCAGGCGTCACCGGAGGCCAGTGGGGCGCGGGTGATGCCGGCGAGGTGGGCGTCGCCGATTTCGACGGTGGCGTGGCCGTTCTCGACGGCGACGACACGGCCGGGAACGGCGTTGCGGAAGCCCATGAAGGCGGCGACGTCGAGGTGGTCGGGGCGGGCGAACAGGTCGGCGGGGGTGCCGACCTGGCGGATGACGCCGTCCTTCAGCACGACGATGCGGTCGGCGAGGCTGAGCGCCTCCTCCTGGTCGTGGGTGACGTAGATGGTGGTGGCGCCCAGCAGGCCGTGGATGCGGCGGATCTCTGCGCGCATCTCGAGCCGTAGCTTCGCGTCGAGGTTGGAGAGCGGTTCGTCCATCAGCACGAGGGGCGGCTCGATGACGATGGCGCGGGCGATGGCGACGCGCTGCTGCTGGCCGCCGCTGAGCTGGCCGGGCAGCTTCTCCTCCTGGCCCTGGAGGCGCACCAGGGCGATCGCCTCGTCGACCCGGCGCTTCGTGTCGGCGGCGCCGACGCCCTGCATCTTGAGGCCGAAACCGACATTCTTGCGGACGGTCATGTGCGGGAACAGCGCGTAGTTCTGGAACACCATGCCGAAGCCGCGCTGCTCGGGGCGGAGGGTGTCGATGCGGCGCTCGTCGAGCCAGATGCCGCCGCCGGTGGCGGGCAGGAGGCCGGCGAGGATGTTGAGCGTGGTGGACTTGCCGCAGCCTGACGGGCCGAGGAGGGCGATGAACTCACCCTGGCGCACGGTGAGGGTGATGTCGCGCAGCGCGTTGAGCGTGCCGAAGTCGCGGCGGAGGCGATCGAAGCGGAGCTCGTTGAAGGCGGCGGCGTGGATGGTCATGCGGGCCTCGGTTCGCGGGATCGGCGCCTGTGAGGCGAGGGCCCGTGCTGGCCTTGCACCCTCACCCCAACCCTCTCCCGCAGGCGGGAGAGGGGGCTTTATTGCTACTTGGTCTTCTTGCTGCCGACCTGCTCGTCCCAGCGGCGGAAGGCGAGGACCATCTGGTCGGCCTCGAGCGGGAGTTCGTTGGGGGTGTCGGTGACGAGCTTCTCGTATTCCGGGCGCCCGAACTCCTTGATGGTGGCCTGGGACTTGGCGGGCGCCATGGAGAGGGGGACGTCCTTGACGGCCGGGCCGGGGTAGAAGAAGCCTTCGTCCCAGGCGAAGGCCTGGGCGGGCTTGGTGAGCATAAAGGCGACGATGTCGAGCAGGACGGCGGTGCGCTCGGAGGGGATGCCCTTGGGGATGCAGATGTAGTGGCCGTCATTGACGAAGTGGAAGCCCTTCAGCAGCGTGACCTTTGCCTCCTTCGGCACGATGCCGAGGGCGCGGGGGTTGATGTCCCAGCCGGTCATCGTGGTGATGATGTCGCGCGAGCCTTCGCCGAGCTCCTTCATCGTCGCGGCGGTGCCGGTCGGGTAGTACTCGATGCCCTTGTCGAGCTCCTGCAGGTAGGACCAGGTCTTGTCCCAGCCCTTGACGGGGTCCTTGGGGTTCGTGTCGCCGAGCAGGTAGGGCAGGCCCATGAGGAAGGCGCGGCCCGGGCCGGAGTTGGCTGGGCGGGCGTACATGAACCGGTCCTTGTTCTGCCGGGTGAAGGCGAGCAGCTCCTCGGCGCTGGTCGGCGGGGATTTCACCGCGTCGGGCATGTATTCCAGCAGCGGGCCGGCCGGGCAGAAGCTGATGACGATGCCTTGGTCAAGGGCGAGGGACTGCATGCGGAAGGCGCCCGGCAGCAGGATGTCCTGCAGGTTGGGCAGCGCCTCGGCGTGTTCCTTGAAGTTCATCCAGATCTTCTGGTCGATGCCGGCGGCGAGCGCGTCGGTCCCGGTCAGCACGATGTCGATGTCGACGCTGCTGGCGTTCTGCTGGGCGCGGATCTTGGAGGGCAACTCGGGCGCCGGGGCTTTGCTGAAGGTGAAGCGGCCGACCATGTCGGGCTTGGCGGCGCGGTAGGCCTCGAAGGCGGCCTGGGTGAGGGCGAGATTGCCGGCGACGTCGACGACGGAGACGTTGAGCGGCGATTTCGGCTTGGGAGCCTGGGCCGCGGCGGGGCGGACGATGGACCCGGCCGCAAGGGCGGTAGCGGCGCCCAGCATGGTCCGGCGTGCAATGGTCTGGGTCATGGTCGAGAGTCCCCCCCTTGTGTCGGCTGTCTGGCTCTTGAAGCGGCCGTGCGCCTTCCGGAATGCCAGGATTGCAGCCTGTGCGCCAGTCTCTCGTCCCAGTCCATCATCCCAGGTTCTCATCCGAGTCTCTCATCCCACGCGCGTGACCGGCCGTGCGAGTGGGAGTGCCCGGCGGCGCGTAGCATGGTAAGGGCAGGCCGGTCCGGGCGGGCGAACCGGCCGCGCCCACTCTTTTGCCGCTGGAGCGAGTAGCCGACGGATGGCCTTTGTAAAGAGTCACTCCTCCCACCTCCGGGAGTGCCCGGATTGCGGGCAGTTCCAGCAGATCGGCGCATTGCGGCCGGGGCAGATCGCCGAGTGCGACCGCTGCGGTGCGCTGCTGCGGCGGCGGCGGCGCAACAGCCTGAGCACGACGGCGGCGCTGGCATGTGCCGCGCTGTTCGTGCTGTTCATCGCGGCGATTTCGCCAATCCTGGGCTTCCGCCTTGCGGGGCAGCAGCGGCAGACGGGGCTGGCCGGGCTGCCGATGGGCTTCGAAAGCCAGGACATGCCGCTGCTGGCGATCGTGCTGCTGGCCACGACGATGCTGGCGCCGTTCCTGCGCCTGCTGCTGACGGTGCTGGTGGTGGCCGGGCTGCGCGGCGGCCTCTCGCGAGGGACGCTTGTGACGATGGCGCGGCTGCGCCACGTGCTGAAGCCATGGTCGATGATCGAGGTGTTTCTGCTGGGCATGTTCGTTGCCTACACACGCCTGGCGGCGCTGGCGCAGGTGACGGTCGGGGTGGGCGTGTACGCGCTGGGGGGGCTGATGGTGCTGACGGCCTGGGCGGATTGCTGGCTGGACGACGAGGCGCTGTGGGCCTCGATCAGTCGGCGCGAGCGGGTCCGGGGCGAGGCGGCGGAGGCGCCGGGCGCGGGGATGGGGCCGCTGATCGGCTGCGATACCTGCGACCAGGTCAGCCGGGGGAAGCCCGGCCAGGCGTGCCCGCGCTGCGAGTCGCCGCTGCGGGAGCGCAAGCCGCAGGCGATCGTCCGCACCTGGGCGCTGCTGCTGACGGCGGCTGTCCTGTATGTGCCGGCGAACGTCTATCCGGTCATGACGGTCATCCGGCTGGGCCGCGGCGCGCCGAGCACGATCCTGGGCGGCGTGCAGGAGCTGGTGGAGTATCGCATGTGGCCGCTGGCGGCGCTGGTGTTCCTGGCCAGCGTGCTGGTGCCGATGCTGAAGCTGTTCGGGCTCGGCACGCTGCTGATCATGACGCAGATGCGCAGCAGTCGGCGGCTGACGGACCGGACGCGGCTCTTTCGGTTGGTCGATTTCATCGGGCGGTGGTCGATGATCGACGTGTTCATGCTGTCGATCCTGACGGCGTTGGTGCAGATGGGCGCGCTGGCGTCGGTCACGCCCGGCTATGGGGCGGTGGCGTTCGCGTGCGTCGTGGTGACGACGATGCTGGCGGCGCTGAGCTTCGACCCGCGGCTGATGTGGGATGCGGCCGGCGAGCCCGCAGTAGCGCATGAGGCCGCTGCCGAGGGCCTGGCGCTGGGCGGGGCGCGCGGATGAGCGGCGCCACGCCGCCCGAGCCGGTGCCCCCGGCGCCGCGCCCGCCCGTGGCCAGGGTGCGGCGGAGCCGGTTCTCCCTGGTGTGGCTGGTGCCGATCGTCGCGTTGGCGATCGCCGGATACCTCGGCGTGAGGACGGTGCAGTCGGAGGGCCCGCGGATCACGGTGACGTGGAAGGCGGGCGACGGCCTGGTCGCCGGGCAGACCCGGGTCAAGCACAAGGCAGTCGACCTTGGCGAGGTCGAGACGGTGCGGCTGTCGGACAACCTGCAGGACGTGACCGCGACGGTCCGGATGCGGCAGGAGGCGGCGCCGTACTTGACCGACCAGGCACGGTTCTGGGTGGTGCGGCCGCGGCTCAGCTCGGGCAGCATTTCGGGGATCGAGACGCTCATCTCCGGCAGCTACATCGAAATGGATCCGGGCCCGCGCGGCGGCGGGCAGCCGCAGAGCAGCTTCACCGGGCTGGAGAGCCCCCCCGGCGTCCGCACCGGCGAGCCCGGCAAGACCTTTCAGCTCCGCGCCGACCGGCTCGGCTCGCTCAGCCCCGGCGCACCGGTGTTCTGGCGCGACATCACGGTGGGCGAGGTGCTGAGCTACGACATCGGCAACGGCGACGGCCCGGTGACGGTGACGGTGTTCGTGCGCTCGCCCTATGACGGCTTCGTCCGCGAGGGCTCGCATTTCTGGAACGCCTCGGGCTTGTCGGTGGGCATCGGCGCCGAGGGCGTGCACGTCGAGGTCGCGAGCCTGCAGGCCGTGCTGTCGGGCGGGGTCGCATTCGACACCCCGCGCGCGCAGCCGGACGCCAAGCCGATCGCGGCCGGCACGACGCTGCCCCTGTACAAGAGCTACCAGGACGCGCAGGCCGCCGGGTTCAAGACCCGGCAACCCTTCGTGACGTTCTTCGAAAGCGACGTGAGCGGGCTGCCGCCCGGGGCGGCGGTCGACTTCTTCGGCCAGCAGATCGGCACCGTCACGGATGTGGGACTGGACTTCAATCCGACGACCGACCTGGCGCGGGTACGGGTGCGGTTCGAGATCCAGCCCGAGCGGGTGGATGCGGAGCTGGCAGGCAGGACGAACCCAATCGAGGTGGCGCGGCGGCTGGTTGCGCGCGGGATGCGGGCGCAGCTGCAGACGGCCAGCTACCTGACCGGGCAGAAGATCCTCGCGCTCGGCATCGTGCCCGGCGCGCCGCGGGGCGAGTTGACGCGGGATGGCGAGGACTGGGTGGTCCCATCCACCGGGGGCGGGTTCGACACCATCCTGAGTGCGGCCGGGGACGTCGCGGCAAAGCTCCAGCGGCTGCCGCTGGACGAGATCGGGGCCAACCTGAACAGCACGCTGCGCTCGGCCAACGGGACGCTGGTGAGCCTGCAGGAGTTGGCGCACAAGGCCGATAGCGGGCTGTCGCCGGCGTTGGGCAAGCTGCCGGCGCTGATAACGGCGCTACAGGATACGGTGGCGAAGGCGGGGCGGACGGTGGGCGGGCTCGACAGCAGCTATGGCAAGGACAGCGCGTTCAACCGGGAGCTGGAGCGGGCGTTGGTGCAGGTGGGCGACACGGCGCGGTCGGTGCGGCTGCTAGCGGACTACCTGGACCAGCACCCCGAGGCGCTGGTGCGCGGGCGGGCCGATTACGGGCAGAAGCGGTGATGATGAAGCGGCGAGTGTTTCTGTTCGTACCGGTGCTCCTGGCCGGCTGCACATCGCCGGACCCCGTCAACTACACGCTGCGGGCCATCCCGGGGACGCCGCAGGCGGGAGGTCCGAAGCTGGTGGAGCTGCGGCGGATCGGGGTGGCGGGGTACCTGGACCGGTCGGAGATCGTCCGCCAGCAGACGGACTACCGGCTGAGCCTGAGCGGGCAGGAGCGGTGGGCGGAGCCGCTGGGCGGAATGGTGGCGCGGACCTTGGCGGAGGATTTGAACCAGCGGCTGCCAGGCACGAGCGTGTTCACGTCCGCCGGCTCGATCTCGGCGGACCCGGATGCGACGGTGGAGGTGGATTTGCAGCGGTTCGACCCGGGGACGGATGGGGTCGTGGTGCTGCTGGCACAGGTGGCGGTGACGCGGGCGGGCAGCCGCGGGGCGGCGCGGACGCGTACGGTGCGGCTACGGGTGGCGCCGGAGGGGGCGGACACGTCGGCGCTGGTGGCGGCCCTGAGCCAGGCGCTGGGGCAGATGGCAGGCGAGGTGGCGGGGTTGTTGCGGGGGTAGGCGTCCCCAGTGACATTCGCCTTGAAAGTAGCACGCATTGTGCTACTTCTCTCAGCATGACGAAGATTCTTACCTTGCGAGAAGCCAACCAGACCTTTTCGCGCTGCATCCAGCAGGTGCAGCAAGGCGAGGACTTCCTGGTCACGCGGAACGGGATGCCTGTCGCGAAGATCGTGCCTGTGAGCGGCGCGGATGGGCTGACAAATCTGCAACGTGCGGCCCTGGCCGAGTTGCAGGCGTATTGGGCGACGCTCGACGGTCCCGAAGTCGAGACATTCGACCTCGGTCCGCTCGATCGCGACGGGCTGTATGAGCGGTAGCCGGTTCACGCTCGACACGAACATCCTGGTGTACTCGGCCGTCCCGTCCGCCGATAGGCGACATCGGGTGGCCCGGGAGATCGTGGCCAGGGCAGCCTTGCTCGGCTGCGTCTTGACCTTGCAGGCGGTCTCGGAGTTCTACGCGGCCGTCACCCGCAAGGGCTATCTTTCGCCGGCGGACGCGGGCGCCCGGGCCAGGACATGGCTCCGGCTGTTCGAGACGGCGCCGGTTTCGGCGGAGGCCATCCGGCTCGCCTTGCGTGCCGTCGAGGATAGCGCTTCCTCGTATTGGGACGCTCTCCTGATCTCGACAGCCGGGTTGGTCGGCTGCACGGCGGTGATCACCGAGGACTTGGCCGATGGCGCGGTGCTGAACGGCGTACGAGTCGTGCATCCATTCGGGCGTGGCAGCCTGAGCGAGGGTGCACGGGGATTGTTGGCGGGGGTTTCCGGGGGCTGAGGGACAGGTCTGGCGCCGGGTTCTCAGGTTGGCCGCTTCGACCGCCGTCAACGGTGCCTTTGCCGCCGTGAGTTGCGGGCGCGCGGGGGCGCTCGTAAAAGCGGGCTCCCACGCCTCCAAGGACAGTGCCATGCCCGCCTATCAGTATGTCTATGTGATGAAGGACGTGACGAAGGCGTTTCCGGGCGGGCGCGAGGTGTTCAAGGGGATCACGCTGTCGTTCCTGCCGGGCGTCAAAATCGGCGTGCTGGGTGTGAACGGGGCGGGCAAGTCGACGCTGCTGAAGATCATGGCGGGGGTCGAGACGGAGTATGGCGGGGAGGCCTGGGCGGCCGACGGGATCCGGATCGGCTATCTGGAGCAGGAGCCGCACCTGGACCCGGACAAGACCGTGGCCGGGAACGTCATGGAGGCGTTCGGGCCGTTGAAGACGGCGATCGACCGGTTCAATGCGATCAGCGAGCAGTTCGCCGAGCCGATGGAGGAGGAGGAGATGAACACCCTCCTCGCCGAGCAAGCGGAGCTGCAGGAGACGATCGACGCCGAGGACGGCTGGGACCTCGACCGGCGGATCGAGATCGCGCTCGATGCGCTGCGTTGCCCGCCGCCGGATGCGGCGGTGGAGAAGCTGTCGGGCGGCGAGCGGCGCCGGGTCGCGCTGTGCCGGCTGCTGCTGGAGAAGCCGGACCTGCTGCTGCTGGACGAGCCGACGAACCATTTGGACGCGGAAAGCGTGGGGTGGCTCGAGAAGACGCTCCGGGACTTCGCGGGCACGGTGATGATCATCACCCACGACCGCTACTTCCTGGACAACGTGACCAACTGGATCCTCGAGATCGAGCGGGGCCGGGGTTACCCGTTCGAGGGCAACTATTCGAGCTGGCTGGCGCAGAAGCGCAAGCGGCTGCAGCAGGAAGAGAAGGAGGAGAGTGCCCGGCAGCGGGCGCTGGCGGCCGAGGAGGAGTGGATCCAAAGCTCGCCGCGGGCCCGGCAGACCAAAAGCCGGGCGCGGATCGCGAAATACGAGGAGATGCTGGAGCAGAACCGGGAGCGGGCGACGGGGGTGGCGGAGATCGTCATCCCGCCGGGGCCGCGGCTGGGCGGGACGGTCATCGAGGCGAACCAGCTCCGCAAGGCGTTCGGCAACCGGCTGCTGATCGACGATCTCAACTTCAAGCTGCCGCCCGGCGGGATCGTCGGTGTGATCGGGCCGAACGGGGCGGGCAAGACGACGCTGTTCCGGATGATCACCGGGCAGGACCACCCGGATGGCGGGGAGCTGAAGGTCGGCGAGACGGTGAAGCTCGGCTATGTCGACCAGAGCCGCGACAGCCTCGACCCGGACAAGACCGTCTGGCAGGAGATCAGCGAGGGCACGGACGTCATCTACCTGGGCAAGCGGGCGGTGCAGAGCCGGGCCTATGTGGGGGCGTTCAACTTCAAGGGTTCGGACCAGCAGAAGAAGGTGGGGATCCTCTCGGGCGGCGAGCGGAACCGGGTGCACCTGGCGAAGATGCTGAAGTCCGAAAGCAACGTGATCCTGCTCGACGAGCCGACCAACGACCTGGACGTGGACACGCTGCGGGCGCTGGAGGAGGCGCTGGCGGAGTTCGCCGGGTGCGCGGTGATCATCAGCCATGACCGTTGGTTCCTGGACCGGCTGGCGACGCACATCCTGGCGTTCGAGGGCGACAGCCACGTCGAGTGGTTCGAGGGCAACTTCCAGGCCTACGAAGAGGACAAGCGACGTCGACTTGGCGCGGACAGCACGGAGCCGCATCGGATCAAGTACCGCCCGCTGCAGCGCTAGCGCCGTAGGGCGTGCCGTGCCGGGCGGCCGGAGCCTGCAGACCGGCCGCCTGGTGCTGACGCCGGTGTCGGGCGGGGATTTGGCGGACCTGCGCCGGCTGAAGGGCGACCCGCAGGTCTATGCGCAGATGCTGGGCGGCGTGAGGCAGCCAAACCAGGTGACGGCGGAGCTGGCCGAGGATCTGAGTTTCTGGGCCCGGCACGGCACCGGCATGTGGATGGTGCGCGAGGCGAGACCATCGTCGGGCTGACGGGGTTGCATGAGCGGACGGACGGGCGGGGGATCGCGCTGCGCTTCGCGTTCACGCCCGAGAGCCGCGGGCGCGGGCTGGCGCGGGAGGCGGCGTCGGCCGCGCTGCGGCATGGGCACGAGCGGGGCGGCATCGCCCGGGTGATCGCGGCGGCGAAGGAGTCGAACTTCAATAGCCGGATGGTGCTGGGCGCCGTGGGCATGCGCGAATGCGGCGACTTCGAGCGGGCGGGGGAGCGGGTGCTGCTGTTCGAAAGCGTCGCGCCTGCCGCCGGGCATCGATCCGGTCCGGCGGACATGGCATGATCGGCGGCATGAGCGAACGTCCCGTCGGCCCCGTGGTCGATCCCACACCCCGCCCCCTGCCGGCCCGGGCGCCGTTGCGTGGGCGGCACGTGGTGCTGGAGCCACTGCACCGGCGCCACGTGCCGGAGCTGTGGCAGGCGATGCAGGCGCCGGGCGGCGACGCCGGATGGGACTACATGGGCTACGGCCCGTTCGGCAGCGAGGCGGCGCTGGAGGCGTTCATCGGCGACTTTGCGACGCAGCACGACCCGATGGCCTGGGCCGTGCGGCCCGTGACGACCGGGGTGGCGAGCGGGTGGCTGACCTTGATGGACATCCAGCCGAAGCATGCGGCGATCGAGTTGGGGCACATCTGGTTCGGCCCACGGCTGCAGCGGACGCGGGCGGCGACGGAGGCGCTGTTCCTGCCGATGCGGCTGGCGATGGACGAGCTGGGGTACCGGCGGATGGTGTGGAAGTGCAACGCGCTGAACGCGCCGTCGCGCCGGGCCGCGGCGCGGCTGGGCTTCGTGCACGAGGGCCGGCTGCGCGCACACTACGTGATGAAGGGCCGGCAGCGCGACAGCGACTATTACAGCATCCTGGCCGACGAATGGCCGGCGTGCCGGGAGGCGATCGTGGCCTGGCTCGACGACGCCAACGTGGGCCCTGACGGGACGACCCGGCGAGGGCTGGCGGAGATCCGCGGCGGCCCGGGAGCCAGCCTGTCGCCGGCTTGAACGAATAGCGCCTCCACCGTCGACTTCGAATGCGGCGGGTCGGTCAACACCGTCACCCGCAGCCGCCAGGTCGACGTCTCGCCCGTGACGTATGTCGCGGCCTCGCAGATGCTCGCCCTCGAGCGCTCAGCAATGGCTTGCTGATTGCTGCAGCGCTCGACGGCATGACCGTCGCGGACCGGTCTGCTGCCGTCGGGTCCGCGCGGCGAGCCCGGGCCGTATCCGGCGCGGTCAGCAGGCTTCGCTAAGGTCACATCGGCGGGGTCAGCCCGTCCTTGCCGGCGTTGACGCGGGCTGCGGTGAGGGTGCCGTCGGCGGCCTTCTGGGCGCCAACGAAGATCTTGGTGCCGGGGGATGAGCATGGCGGGAGTGCCGGGCTCGAAGGTGACGATCGGGGTGCCGGGGGGGACGGTTACGCGCAGCTTCTCGCCCTTGGCGTCGAGGGTGAGTTCATTGCCGTCGCTGCCCGTCACTTCGCTTTCGATGGTGGCGTTGGTCATGGTGCTCTCGGGCGCGAGGTCCCACGGGTAGTGGCCCTCGCCGGTGCCCTTCATCGCGGCGGGGAAGATGAGCACCTCGAGGGCGCGGAGGTGGTCCTTGGGGCCGCTGGCGGCGGTGCCGATGAAGGTGCCGGGCTTGGCGTCGGCCATTGTGGCGGGAATGACGGCGGCGACGCCGTAGTTGGGCACGAGCGTGATGCTGGCGACGTCGCCCTCGCGCGTGTCGACGGTGAGGGTGTTGCCGTCGAGGGCTTTGACGGTACCACGGACGCGCTGGACGGTCTGGGCGGCGGCGGGGACGGCGGCGAGAGCGAGCAGGGTTGGGGCGAGCAGGGTTGCGGCGAGCGAGACGAGGCGCATGGGGTGTCCTTGGTGTTGGCGCGCGGCTTGTAGCAGGAGTGAGCCCGGCAGGCGATCGTGCCGGGCGTATCAGACGGCCAGGTCGATGCGAGCGGCCGGGTCGGCGTCGAGCGCGGCCATCGTGCCCGACCAGGTGATGCGGCCGCTTTCGAGGACCACGGCGCGATCGGCGATGCGGGCGGCGAAATGGAGGTTTTGTTCGGCCAGCAGGACCGCGACCCCTTCGGCCTTCAGGGCGAGGATGGCGTGGCCCATCTGCTCGACGATGATCGGGGCGAGGCCCTCGCTGGGCTCGTCGAGCAAGATGAGCGACGGGTTGCCCATCAGCGTGCGGGCGATGGCGAGCATCTGCTGCTCGCCGCCGGACATGCGGCCGCCCGGGCGGTGGCGTAGGTCGGCGAGGTTGGGGAAGAGGGTGAACAGGCGATCGGAGGTCCAGGGTTCGAGGCCGGGGCGCGGCGGCTGGCGGCCGACCTCAAGGTTCTCGAGGGTGGTGAGGTCGGTGAAGATGCGGCGGTCCTCCGGCACCCAGCCGAGGCCGGCGCGGGCGATGCGGTGGGGTTCCTGGCCGGCGATGTCGTGGCCGTCGAAGACGATGCTACCGGCGGGGCGGCCGGCGGCGGGGCGGACGACGCCGATGAGGGCCTTCAGGGTGGTGCTCTTGCCGGCGCCGTTGCGGCCGAGCAGGACGAGCACCTCGCCGGGGTGGGCCTCGAAGCTGAGAGCATGGAGGATATGGGCGCGGCCGTAGAAGGCGTCGAGGTTGCGGACGGTCAGCATGGGTTGTGCCTTTTACCCTCACCCCGGCCCTCTCCCGCAGGCGGGAGAGGGGGAAGGGACGCCGAGGTAGATCCGTTGGACGTGGGGGTCGGCGCGGATGGCGGCGGGGGGGCCTTCGGCGACGAGGGTGCCGCGGTCCAGCACGATGATGCGGTCGCTGACGGTGAAGACGACGTCCATATCGTGCTCGGTGAACAGGACGGCGAGGGTCCGTTCGGTGGCGAGACGGCGGGTGAGGGCCATGAGCGCGGTGCGCTCGCCGGGCGCCATGCCGGCGGTGGGCTCGTCCATCAGCAGCAGGCGGGGGTCGTTGGCGAGGGCCAGGGCGAGTTCGAGGCGTTTGAGGTCGCCATAGGCGAGGACCCCGGCGGCGCGGCCGGCCTGGGCGGCAAGGCCGAGCTGGGCGAGGAGCGCGTCGGCCTCGGGCACGAGCAGGTGGCGCAGGGGGCGCCAGGCGCGGGCGGCTTGGCCGGCGGCGGCGAGGAGCGCGAGCTGGACGTTCTCGCGGACGGTCATGCTGGCGAAGGTGGCGGTGATCTGGAAGGTGCGGCCGACGCCGTGGCGCCAGATGTCGCGGGGGGAGAGGCCGGTGATCGGCGCGCCGTCGAGCATGACACGGCCGGCGTCGGGGCGGAGCTGGCCGCCGACCATGTTGAAGCATGTGCTCTTGCCGGCGCCGTTGGGGCCGATGAGGGCGAGCATCTCGCCGGCGGCGACGCTGAAGCCGACGTCGCGGACGGCGCGGACGCCACCAAAGGACTTGGACAGGCCCTCGACGGTCAGCATCAGGCGCGGCGGACCCATGCGCGCTGGGTCGCGCCTGCGAGGCCTTCGGGGAACAGGGTGACGAGGAGAATGATGGCGGCGCCGAGGGCGGCGCGCCACAGGTCGGTCGCGCGCAGCAGCAGGTCGTAGAGGCCGGTATAGGCGAGAGCGCCCAGGATGGGGCCGGAGACGGTGGCGACGCCGCCAAGCAGGACCATGACGAGCGCGTCGACCGATTTCGGGATGCTGACGTAGGTCGGGAACACGCTGCCCTTCGCCGCGGCGTAGAGGCTGCCGGCGAGGCCCGCGGCGGCGCCGGCCAGGGTGAAGGCGGCCAGGCGAAGGCGCTTGACGGGCAGGCCGATGGCCTCGGCGCGCAGCGGGCTGTCGCGGGTGGCGCGGATGGCGGTCCCGAGCGGGGCGTAGATGACGCGGCGGAGCGCCAGGGTGGCGGCGGTGCAGGATGCGAGCGTGAGCCAATAGAGGCCCGAGCCGGGCAGCCAAGCGGGGGGGCGGAGACCGAGGATGCCGTTGTCGCCGCCGGTGACGCCGACGGCCTGGAAGGCGGCCGCCCAGACGATCTGGGCGAAGGCGAGGGTGAGCATGGCGAGGGTCACGCCCGAAAGCCGGACGACGACGGCGCCGAGCAGGAGCGCAGCGGTGCCGGCGACCAGTGGCGCGGCGAGGAGGGAGACGACGAGCGCGGCGGCGGCGGGCACGTGCGGGGCGAGCAGGCCGGCGGCATAGGCGCCGATGCCGAACCAGGCGGCGTGGCCGAAGCTGGGCATGCCACCCGGGCCCATCATGAGGTGCAGGCTGGCGGCGAACAGCACGGCGACGAACGCCTCGGAGAGGATGCTGAGCGCGTAGGGGCCGAGCACCAGTGGGGCGAGGGCGGCGAGGACGAGGGCGGCGAGGCCGAGCCGGCGGAGGGCGAGAGGGGCGGGGCGGATGACCGGGAGCGTCTCCGGCAGGGTCCGGGCGGCGGTCTGCGGGCGGCCGAGCAGGCCGTTGGGGCGGACGGCGAGGACGACGGCCATGAGCGCGAAGACGAGGACGAGGGTTGCCTGGGGGATAAGTGCGAGGCCGAAGGATTGCAGCAGGCCGATGACGAGGGCGGCGAGGTAGGCGCCAGGGAGGCTGCCGAGGCCGCCGACGACGACGACGACGAAGGCGTCGGTGATGACGGCGAGGTCGATGCCGAGGTTGGCGGAGCCGTCGGGCAGCGAGAGTGCGCCGCCGAGGCCGGCGAGGGTGGCGCCGAGGGCGAAGACCCCGGTGAAGAGGCGGCGCTGGTCGACGCCGAGGGCGGCGACCATCTCGCGGTCGAGCGTGGCGGCGCGGACGAGGGTGCCCCAGCGGGTGCGGGTGAAGAGGAGATGGAGCAGGGCGAGGATGGCCGGGCCGATGGCGATGAGCACGAGGTCGAAGACGGGGAAGCGGGTCTGGTCGAGGTGGATGACGGCGCGGAGCCAGGGCGGGCGGGGGAGGGTGAGGTCGTTGGGTCCCCAGAGGCGGAGCGTGACGTCCTGGAGGACGAGGACGACGCCGAACGTCGCGAGCAGCTGGAACAGCTCGGGGGCGCGGTAGATGCGGCGAAGGAGGGTGAGCTCGATGAGGATGCCGATGGCGCCGGTGGCGAGGGCGGCGAGGAGGATGCCGAGGGCGAACGAGGCCGGGTCGCGCGGGAGGCGGGTGAGGATCGACCAGCCGATGTAGGCGCCGAGCATGCAGAGGGAGCCGTGGGAGAAGTTCACCACGCGGGTGACGCCGAAGATGACGGTGAGCCCGGCGGCGACGAGGAAGAGGGAGGACGCGGCGGCGAGGCCGGTGAGCAGCTGGGCGAGGAGGTTCACGATCACGCCCTCTCCCGCGTGCGGGAGAGGGTTGGGGTGAGGGTGTCGAAACGGGAGCGGGCTGATCGCGGTTCAAGACCCTCACCCAACCCTCTCCCTGAGGGAGAGGGCTTTTTGGGCAGTGTCATGCGGGGCGCATCGCTTTGACCTGGTCGTCGGGCGGAAGGGCGGTGGCGCCGTCGACGTAGCGCCAGTCGGCCATGGTGCCGTGGCCGTCCTTCTGGGCGAGGCGGCCGATATAGGCGCCGAGGGTGGATTGGTGGTCGATGGCGCGGAAGCTGGCGGGGCCGAAGGGGGTCCTGAAGGCGGCGCCGGCGAAGCCGTCGGCCATGGCTTCGGCGGCGGTGCTGCCGGTGTTCAGGATGCCGGCGGCGATCGCCTGGATGAGCACGTAGCCGACGACGGAGCCGCAGCGGGGGGTGTCGCCGAACTTGGCGCGGTAGGCGGCGGCGAAGGCCTGGTGCTCGGGGGTGGCGAGCGTGTCGACCGGGTAGCCGGTGACGATCCAGCCCTCGGGCGCCTCATCGCCAAGGGGGCCGAGGTATTCGGGCTCGCCGGTGAGCATGCTGGCGACGGTGCGGCCCTCGAACAAGCCGCGGGTGTTGCCGGCACGGACGAAGTTGGTGAGGTCGGCGCCGAAGGTGACGTTGAAGATGGCGTCGGGGCGGGGCTGGAGCAGGGCGCCGACGGTGGCGCCGGCGTCGATGCGGCCGAGCGCGGGCCATTGCTCGGCGACAAACTCGACGTCAGGACGCTTAGCGGACAGCAGCTGCTTGAACCACTTCACGGCGGACTGGCCGTATTCGTAGTTGGGCGCGATCGTGACCCAGCGCTTTGCCGGGAGCTTGGCCGCTTCGTCGACCAGCATGCGGGCCTGTTCGTAGGTGCCGGGGCGCAGGCGGTAGGTGTAGCGGTTGCCCTTGTCCCAGATGATGGCGTCGCTGAGCGGTTCGCCGGCGACGAACAGTGTCTTGGACTGCAGGGCGACGTCGCTGACGGCAAGGCCGACGTTGGAGAGGAAGGTGCCGGCGAGGAGGTCGACGTGGGCGTCGTTGACGAGTTCGCCGGCGATGCGGACCGCGTCCTGCGGGCGGCCGGCGTCGTCGCGGCTGGTGACTTCGAGCTTGCGGCCGAGCAGGCCACCGGCGGCGTTGACCTGTTCGAGCGCGAGCTGCCAGCCGTTGCGGTACGGGAGGGTGAAGGCGGGTTGGGCGGTGTAGCTGTTGATCTCGCCGATGACGATGGGCGCGGAGGTGGACTGGGCGCGGAGGATGCCCGGGGCGGCCAAGGTGGCGGCGGCGGTGGCGGCAGTTGTGGCGAGAAGGCGGCGGCGGGTGGGCATGGCTGTTTCCTTAAGGTTTGTACTGGCCTTGGAACCCTCACCCTAACGCTCTCCCGCACGCGGGAGAGGGGACTTAGTGCAGGCCGTCCTTGCCTTCGATCTGGTCGATGGATAGGCCGCCGATGCGGGGGTGGGGGCGGCCGGAGTCGGTGACGACGATGGCGACGACGATCTCGTCCCGGCGGGGGGCGTCGGGGATGCGGATCTCCATGGCGTCGAAGTGGCTGCGGACGTAGGCGGCGTCCTTGTGGCCGAGCGGGACGTCGATCGCGGTGCCCATGCCGCCGCGCTTCTTGGCGGATGGGACGAGGGCGGCGCCGTGGGCGACGGCGGCGCGGAGCGGGGCGCCGAGCTTGGGGTGGAGGATTGCGGCGGCGTGCTCGAGCTCGCCGTCTTCGCCGACGATGGCGGCCTTGCCGTAGCTTTGGACGGCGCCGGGCTCGATGCCGAGGGCGGCGACGGCGCGGCGGCCGAGCTGCCAGCCAAGCCGCTCGCCGAGGTCGACGAGGATCTCGAGGTCCTGCTCGTACTGGCCGGCATAGGGGTTGGCGACCACGGCGATCGCCGCGGCCTTGCGGGTCATGGGCTGCACGTCGCGCCCGGCCTCGGCATGGGTCTCCTCGACGATGACGACGATCTTGCGGATCATGCTGCCTCCAGAGCCAGGGTCGGCGTCAGGGTAGGGGACAGGCACGGCACGACGTGGCCGCGCAGCGCGAGCACGGCGCCCTCGATCAGGCCGGCGCGGAGCAGAGCTTCCGCCACAAGCCGCCCGGCGTCGAGTGACATGGCGATCTCGGCCGGGGTGAGCGGGCCGACGTGCCAGGTGATGCGGCGGTCGCCGAGGTCGCTGTCGGGGTCGATAACGCAGGCCGGGACGCGGGTAATGGCCGGATGGTGCGGCAGGTCGACGGCGTTCGCGACGATGGTCGCGGCCGCGTCGGCTGCGGCGGCGGTGCGGGCGAGGATGGTGACGGAGTCGGCGATGCCGAAGGAGAAGCTGCGGCCGCCCTGGCCGGGGCCGGCGCGGCCGGAGGTGGCGATGCCGCGGCTGGGGTTCGCCGCGTGCAGGGTGAATGCGCCGTCGAGCGCTGGGGCGGCGACGTCGGTGACGAGGGCGCAGCGGAGGGACTGTCCGGGGGCGATGTGGACGGCGATGTCGCCGCGGTTGTTGACGAAGGCGCGGTCGAGCGGGGCGGCGGCCGTCATGGCGGTGAGAACGTGGTCGGCGACGGCGCCCGCGACGGCGGCCATCGGGGTGACCTGGTGGGCGGCGTAGGGGCCGACGGCGGCGTGCATGGCCCGCGCGACCGGGCCGGTCGGGCATGGGCTGGGAAGGGGGGTGCGGAGAAGGGGGAGTTCGGCGCAAAGGGTGGGGAGGATGGGGGCGAAGGCCTGGTGGGCCGCCTGGTAGGCGGCCGCAACGGCCTGTGGGGTGCCCCATGCACGGATGAGGAGGTCGATTGGGCCGGCGTGGAGGCGAAAGCCCTCTCCCTTTGGGAGAGGGTTGGGTGAGGGCCTGACCGCCAGCACCGAGCCGTTGCGCATGCCGAGAACCCTCACCCCAACCCTCTCCCGAGGGGAGAGGGAGCTCGTCCGGCCAGCACGTCCTCGATCGATCGGACCTGGTCGGTGTAGCCGCCCATCGCCTCGTAGTCGGCGTGGGGGAGGGTGAATTCGATGGGGGCGACGAGGGCGGGGGTTGGGACACTGCCGAACGCGTTGTCGGGCAGGGTGAGGACGTCGACCATCGTGGTGATGCCGCCGCCGGGCCAGAGGATGACGGGTGCGCCGCCCATGGTGACGCGGGTTCGGCCGCGCTGGACGCTGCGGGTGAGCATGACGGGATTGGTGGTGGCGCCGGCGCGGAGGCTGCCGCCGGCACCGGCCATGAACAGGACGGTGCAGAGGGCGGGCTCGCAGTTCTCGGCGATCCGGCCGATCGCGTGCGCGATGGCCGGGGGCGGGGTCGTTGCGACGGGGGTGAGGGCGTCGTCGAGGACGAACCATGCGCCGTGCTCGCCGGTGGTGCTCACCATGAGCAGGCGGAGGCCGGGCCAGGCGGTGGCGGGGTCGATGCGTTCGATGATGTCGAGCGGGTCGTCGATGTCGGTGCCGCCCCAGCCGAGGCCCGGGTTGGCGACCTGGAAGTAGCGGCCCGGCGTCGAGCGGCGGCCGCGGACGCGGATCCCGGCGGGGCGCATGCCGAGATGGCGGCCGGCCTGGTGTTCGGTCAGCACGCCGGTGATGTGGTCGTCGACGACGATGACCTCGTCGGCGTGATGCTGCCATTGGGGGGCGAAGATGCCGATGGTGGCGCTGCCGCAGCCGACGCGCATGCGCTGCTCGGGGGTGCCGTCGACGATGGGGGCGGCGCCGGCCTGGACGACGATCGTGGCGCCGCCGTCGACGGTGAGTTCGGCGGGCTGCTTGTTGGCGAGCGCGAGCAGGGTGGCGCAGGTGGTTGTACCCTCGCGCTTGCTGCCGCCGGTGAGGTGGCGGACGCCGCCGAGGCTGAGCATCTGGCTGCCGTATTCGGCGGTGGTGACGTGGCCGATCTGCTCGCCGTTCGCCCGGACGGGGGCGCATTCGGGGCCGAGGTGGCGGTCGGTGTCGACCTTCACCTTCAGGCCGCAGTAGCTGAACACGCCCTCGCTGACGACGGTGATCATGTCCACGCCCTGGACCGTGCTGCCAACGATCAGCGGGGCAGGCTTGTAGTCGGGGTAGGTGGTACCGGCGCCGATGGCAGTGACGGTTCCGTCTTCAAGGATCACGAGCGGGTCGGTGCGGGCGAGGTGGCCGTCGACGTTGGCGTAGCGGTCGCAGGCGCCGGTACGGCCCTCGCGGATGCGGCACAGGACGGGGCAGGCGTTGCAGGTGATGATGCCGGGGGTCACGGCGCGTCAGTCCCCCCCTTTTCCCAGGGCGGGGAAGAAAGCGAGAGGGCTTTCAAGACCCGAGCGGGCGTTGCGGGGACGTGGGTGAGGCGGGCGCCGGTGGCGTGGCGGATGGCATTGAGGATGGCGGGGGCGGTGGCGACGAGGGCGGGTTCGCCGACGCCCTTGGCGCCGTGGGGGCCGTGCGCGTCGCCGGTCTCGATGAGGATGGTGGTGATGGGGGGGACGTCGCCGATGGTGGGGATCAGGTAGTCGTGCAGGTTCTCGGTGCGACCGGGGATGAACTCCTCCATGAGCGCCAGGCCGATCCCCTGGGCGATGCCCCCGTGGATCTGTCCCTCGACCTGTTGCGGGTTGATGGCGCGGCCGACGTCGTGGGCGGCGACGACGTGCCGGACCTGCACGGTGCCGAGGCCGGTGTCGACGGCGACCGCGGCGATCTGCGCGGCGAAGGCGTAGCTGGCGTAGGGGATGCCCTGGCCGTCGGCGTCGAGCGCGGTGGTGGGTGGGTCGTAGCGGCCTTCGCCTTGTAGGCCGATGGGGTCGACGGTGCTGGTGGTGCCGTCGTGCTCGACCTGGACCTGGTGGTCGCGGATGTGGATGGTGGCGGCCGGGCCGGCATTGGCGCGGCGGAGGATCCCGGCGAGCAGCGCTTCGCCGGCCTGCTTGGCGGCGTTGCCGCTGACGAGAGTCTGGCGGCTGGCGCTGGTCTTGCCGGCGTCGCGGGTCCGGTCGGTGTCGCCGGTGACGAGGCGGATGGCGCTGGCGGGGACGCCGAGGGCGTCGGCGGCGATCTGCGTCATGATGGTGTTGCTGCCCTGGCCGATATCGACAGCGCCGGAGAACAGGGTGGGGCGGCCGTCGGCGTCGATGGACATCACCATCTCGGACGGGTTCGACATGCTGGTGTTGCCGATGCCGTACCACATGCAGGCGATGCCGACGCCAAGGCGGGTGGACCCGGGTTGGCGGTTGTGCGCGGCCGCTTCCGCCCGAAGGCGGGTCCAGTCGGGGCGGAGGGCGTCGAGGCACTCGGCCAGCGCCGCGCCGACGCCGAGCACCTGGCCGGTGGCGGTCGCGTCCCCGGGGCGGAGCGCGTTCACGTAGCGGAACTCCAGCGGGTCCTGACCGAGCCGTTCGGCGAGATCGTCCATGAGGGCTTCGGTGGCGAGCGCCGCCTGCGGCACGCCGAAGCCGCGGAAGGCGCCGGCCGGCGGGTCGGTCGTATGCAGCGCGGTGGTGGTGGCGAGCACGGCCGGGCAGCGGTAGGGGCCGCTGGCGTGGACGGGGACGCGGTTGGCGACGGTCGGGCCCCAGCTGGCATAGGCGCCGGTGTTGAAGTCTCCGTGGAAGCGGAGCGCGGTGAGGCGGCCCTGCGCGTCGGCAGCGGCCTCGGCGCGGATGCGGGCCGGGTGGCGCTTGGTGGTCGCGGCCATGCTCTCGGGTCGCGTGTAGACCATCCGGACGGGCTGGTGGGTGAGCCAGGCGGCGAGGCAGGCGAGCGGCTGCATCGAGAGGTCGAGCTTGCCGCCGAAGCCGCCGCCGACGGCGGTGGGAATCACGCGCACCTGGTCCGGGCGCAGCGCCAGGATCAGCGCCAGCTCGTCACGGTCCATGTAGGGAGTCTGGGTGCAGGCGGTCACTTCGATGCGGTCGCCGACCCGTTGCGCGAACCCGGCCTCCGGCTCGATATAGCCATGTTCGACGAAGCTGGTTTCGGTGTCGATCGTGGCGTGGACAGCGCCGCGGAGGCCGGCCTCGACATCTCCGGTCGCGACCCGGCCGCGGCACAGCACGTTGCCCGGTGCATGGGCGTGCAGGTCCGGGGCGTGCGCGGCCGCGTCGAATGTGACCGGCGGCAACCTGTGCCAGGTGACCGGCACCGCCGAGTCTGGGATGGCGGCCAGGGTTGCCGCGTCGCCCAGCAGCGCACACACCGGCTCTCCCCGGTGGCGGACGACGCTCTCGGCCAGGACCGGCTGGTCCTTCGTGAAGGCGGGGCTGTCCGGGTAGATGCCATAGGCGTTGCGTGGGACGTCGGTGGCGGTGAGAACGCGGACGAGGCCGGGGTGGGCGGCCAGCAATGGCGCCATGTCGCCCAGCGTGAACCGAGCATGGGCGAAGGGGCTGCGGATGGCGCGAAGCGTGAGGAAAGCGGTCGCGGGCAGGGCGTCGGCGCCGAACCGTTCCGATCCGGTCAGCTTGGCGGCGCCGTCGACCTTGGGCAGGCGAGCGCCGACCGCCGCGCCCGACACGGGCGCGTCGAGTTCGGCGTTGGACTGCGCGTCGAGCACGGCCTCGATGATCTTGCGATAACCGGTGCAGCGGCAGAGCACGCCGGCCAGCGCGTCCTGCACTTGGGGTTCGGTCGGCGAAGGATTGCGGGCGAGCAGGTCGGTCGCGGCCATGAGCATGCCGGGCGTGCAGATGCCGCACTGGGCGGCGCCATGACGGAGGAAGGCGCGCTGCAGCGCGTCCAACGGCCCGTGCTGGGCAAGTCCCTCGACGGTCACGATCCGGCGGCCGGCGGCGCGTATCGCAGGAACGAGGCAGGCGCAGACCTGGCGCCCATCGAGCAGCACCGTGCAGGCGCCGCAATCGCCGGCGTTGCAGCCGATCTTCGTGCCGGTCAGGCCGAGGTCGTCGCGCAGCACGTCGGCAAGACGACGGCCGGGCGGGACGCGGACGTCGACGGGGCGGCCGTTCAGCGTAAAGGCGACGGGTTCGGCCGGCGACCTCACGCCGCAACCGCGAGCAGGGGCATGACGGCGCGGCGCAGCAGCTCCAGCGTCGCCTGGAGGCGATAGACGGCGGGGGCGCGAAGATCGTCGATCGGGGTCAGCGCGGCGAGGTGGTCCGGGTCAAGCCGAACCCGGTCTGGCCTGCGGCCCAGCAAGGCCGCCTCGAGCGCGGGGAGGCGGGTGGCGACCGGGCCGCACGCGCCGACGGCGACCGCTGCATGGGTCACGCATCCAGCCGGATCGGTCTGGAGCGTGACCGCGACCATGCTGATGGAGATGACGAGGTAGCGGCGGCCGCCGAGCTTGAGGAAACGGCTGTTCGCGGGCCGGTCCGGGACGATCAAGGCGGTGACCATCTCGTCGGGGCGGCGTGCCGTGGAGCGGGGTCCGAGCACAAAGTCGGCGAGCCCGAGGGTGCGAACGCCCCGGAGACTGGATAGCTCGACGAGCGAGTCGAGGGCGAGCAGGGCGGGGATGCCGTCGGCGGCGGGGCTGGCGTTGCAGACGTTGCCGACGACGGTGCCGGCGTTCTGGATCTGCCAGCCGCCAATTTGCGCCGCGGCCTGCTTCAACCCATCGAACAGGGGCGGAAGCGGCGCCTCGATCACGTCGGTCCAGGTGGCCAGGGCGGGAATGCGCCAGGCCGGCCCCTCGTCAGCGCGATCGGCGCGCGTGATGGTCTGCAATCCGGGCAGGGCGGAGAGGTCCACGATGTCCTCGTCGGGCTCGTGGATCGCCCGGGCGGGATAGTGGTCGGTGCCGCCAGCCATCATGGTGCGCGGCCCGGCGGCGAGGGCGGCAAGCGCGTCCGAAAGGTGCGTCGGGCGAAAGAAGCTAGCCAATGAAGCCGCCGAAATCGTTCGTGTGCAAACAATCGAGGCGACGCGGCTATGCTGTCAAGCGTCGCTCTCGCGGCGGTCAGGCGATGATCAAGGGGCCGTGATGGGCGAGGGCGTCGGCTTGGTAGAGGGTTCGCCAGGCGTCCAGAGTCGCCGCCGGGCCGTGTGCCTGCTGGAGGACGCGGGCCAGGATCTGTGATCGTCGTGCGCGGACGGCGGACACAATCTCCAGCGCGCTTTGGTCCAGAACGTCGTTGCGGTCATAGACGTCGAACTCGCGCAGCTTCGGACGAGATGCCGGGTTCGGATAGCCGCGGGCGGTCTTGAGAGCCCAGTGGGCGCGGGAGCGGGTGAAGTAGTGATTGACCTGAGCGATCGTGTAGTCCGGCGGGTCTGCGCTCAGGCCGGGCAAGAGGTTGCCATGGGCGTCACACTGCCATTCGAGGGGCGCTCCTCCAGGGCGAATCGCGGGCCCCGCGACGTCGAAGGCATGGGGGTTGAGGGCGACGGGATCGGCGCCTGGACGGACGAGGCATTTCACGTGCCGATTGGGCGGGAACCAGGGAACGGAGCGGCGGGTGAAGGACTCGATGACGAGCCCGGTCGGCAAATGGGCGTGGCCGTTGGAGCCGAACATGGCCCAATTGATCCCGATGACCGAGGCGGCCGTGTCGGACAGGGAGCGGAGGGTGTGGGGTTGATGGAGGACGATGAACTCGTCGCTGTCGATGAAGGCGATCCAGTCGAACTCAGTGCGGTTGGTGCGGATCGCGTGCTGATAGGCTTGCACCTGGGCGTTGACCGCTGCTGTCCGCCAGGGGGTCAGGCGTATATCATACACTCCCGCGGCCGCGCGCAGGACGGCCTGCGTCCCATCCAGCGAGCCATTGTCATACACGAGGAACGTGTCGACGCCGATTGCGCCGTGGTACGCGATCCACTCGGCAATGTCCCGCGCCTCGTCCTTGACGATAAGGCACGCGGCGAGTGTCACGAGACGACATCCAACACTATAATGCTCTCCTATTTGAGACTGAAAACAATTATTAGACGAACTCAGGCCCTCTTCTACCTCTGTCGGTGGCAGTTTACTCCGGGTTTGTGAAGCTTTGGTTTACATAATGTATCTGCGACATGCCGAAGCTGTCGCTGCCTGCGAGCCCTGTTCCAGGACCCGCGACGCCTGTAGCTTGGCGATGGGCACAGGAGATGGCATGCGCGAAGCGAGAACGACGCCTGGAATGGCTTGGCGGCATCGCGTGGGGGCGGGTTGAAAGCCATCTACCTGGCCGGTCCGGACGTCTTCCTGCCCAATGCCGTCGCGCACGCGCGAAAGAAGATCGACATCTGCGCCCGGCATGGCTTGGTCGGCCGTGCGCCGTTGAACGAGGAGGTCGGTGATCTCCGCGCGCTGCCCCAGGCAGCAGCTTGGCGAACGATCTTCGCCAAGGACGTCTCGATGATGGAGGCGTGCGACGCGGTGATCGCCAATCTCACGCCGTTCCGCGGTGCCTCGGCCGACAGTGGTACGCTCGTCGAGCTCGGCTGGTTCCTCGGTCAGGGACGCCCGGTGTTCGGCTATTCGAACACCGCAACCCCGTTTGCCGACCGCTCCCGCGAGCAGGTCCGGGCGGTGCCGGACCCCTTGCCCGGGCTCATGGTCGAGGGATTTGCGCTGCCCGACAACCTCATGATCCCCGGTGCGGTCGAGCGCGGCGGCGGGTTGCCGATGGTGCTGCCGGAGGACGGGATCGACCGGGCGTTCGATTCGCTCGAGGTGTTCGCGCGCTGTGTCGCGCAGGCGGCCGCGGCACTGGGCAGCCGGTCCGGGTAAGCCTTAGCATCTGGCTCGCGATGCCATCGCAACGGCCACCGGTCAGTTTCTCGGCGCGGTTCCTGGCGCGTCGATGCTTGGCGGGCAGTCTCTCAGACCGCCCGCCTCGTATTGGTGAAGCGGGCATTGCCGAGGCCGGTGCCGATCGTCATGACGCCCCAGCGCTCGACGTCCTGCATGAAGGGCGCCTCGCTCAGTCCCTGGACGACCGCGTCGTTGTGCATGACGATGACGGTATCCGCGTCACCGATGCGTGGGATCGCGTCCTTGAACAGGCGGGGCAGGTTGAAATCCGCGTGCTCCCAGTTGCCGGGTAGGTTCTGGCCGCCACGCTCGATGCGTCCGTCCGCGGCGATCAGACCCGGGCAGCCGACGGCGATGAAGGGCGCGAGCGCATGGTCTTCCTTGGCGGCGCGCTTGATGAGCCCCTTCAGCATGTCGACGAGACGGGCGACGGCCTCGTCCCGGGTCGGCTTGTCGTCGGCGTGGCGCCAATGGTCCATGTCGACCACGCGCGCCTTGGACAGGTCGGCCGCCCGCTTCTGGTTCAACAGCACCAATCCAGCGCGCGCGTTGGTGCCGCCGATGTCGATCGACAGGATGCTGCCGTGGCCCTGGAAGATCCAGCCCGGCGCCAGCTGCGCGCCGCCGATCAGACCGGCCTCGTCGGGGTCGTTGCGGATCGGCACGAGCTCGAGATCGAGTCCGTCCGCCCGCAGCAGCACATGCGTCCGTCCGATCGCGAGCTCGCCCACGCGGCTGTCGCGCAAGCCGCCGCCGACCACGATGCGCTGCGTGCCCTGCCATGGTTCAAGCTTCATGAAGCGGCGCAGCACGGATGCGAACTCCTGCGCGAAATCCTCGACCGCGGTGTGGATGACGCCGGCGACCGACGGCTCCCCGTCCTTGAGCAGACGGTCCATCTCGGCCTTGCTCATTTCCGCGCTCGGCTTGGACCCCAGCGGGTCCTCGCCGTGCGCCGCAAGGCGGTCGCGCACGTCGTCGAGCAGCGAGCGGAAGGCGCGGTTGCTGGCGCGGTCGCCGATGAAACCCTCGTGGTCGCGCAGCTCGGCATTGTAGTCGTCGATGTGGACGGCCGGGAGATCCAGACCGCCATGCACGATGCCGAGGCTCATGGTGCGGCTCCGGCGCGGGTCGTGCGGCGGGGGGCACGGGCGCCGGGTTCCTTCGGGGCGGGCCGGGCGGCGGCAAGGGCGAACATCAGCAGCGAGCGGCCCGTGACCGACAGGGCTTGGCCGATCGCGAGCGCCCGCGGCTCCTCCCGGTCCGGGGCGTCGGTGTCGAGCAGCAGCTCCCACCCGGTGCCGTTGGTGCAATCGGGCAGGGTGAAGTTCACCCGGTCGTGGTGGGCGTTGGCGACGATCAGCACCGTCGTGTCCTGGCCGGGGCGTCGGACGCCGGTCGCCTGGGCACGGCCGTCGATGAGCATGCCGAAGCACTTCATGTTGCCGTCGCCCCATTCCGGGCCCTGCATGCTCTCGCCCGACGCATTGATCCAGGTGACATCGCGGACGCCCTGGCCGACGCCGGGAAACTCGATCTGGTTGCCGGTGAAGAAGCGGCCCCGGTGCAGGATGGGATAGCGCTGGCGCAAGCCGATCAGCCGCTGGACAAAGGCCATCTGGTCGCGGCCCCAGTCGGGAATGTTCCAATCCACCCAACTGGTCTCGTTGTCTTGGCAGTAGGGGTTGTTGTTGCCGGTCTGGGTGCGGCCGAACTCGTCGCCGCCGAGCAGCATGGGGGTGCCTTGGCTCAGCAGCAGGGTCGCGAGCAGGTTGCGCATGGTGCGGCGGCGCAACTCGACGACTTTGGGATCGTCGGTAGGGCCCTCCACCCCATGGTTCCAACTGTGGTTGTTGTCGGAGCCGTCGCGGCCGCCCTCGCCGTTGGCCGCGTTGTGCTTGCGATCGTAGGAGACGACGTCTTGCAGGGTGAAGCCGTCATGGGCGGTGACGAAGTTGACGGTGGCCCAGGGCTTTCGGCCGCGCTTGTTGAACATCTCGGCGCTGGCCGATAGCCGGGCGGCGATACGCGGGGTCATGCCCTGGTCGCCTTTCCAGAACGCGCGGACGTCGTCGCGGAACTTGTCGTTCCATTCGGACCAGCCGGGCGGGAACTGGCCGACCTGGTAGCCGCCGGGGCCGCAATCCCAGGGTTCGGCGATGAGTTTGACCCCGTTCAGCACCGGGTCCTGGCCGCAGGCGTGAAGGAAGCCGCTGCCCTGGTCGAAGCCATAGGTTTCGCGCGCGAGGATCGTGCCGAGGTCGAACCGGAAGCCGTCGACATGCATCTCCTGCACCCAGTAGCGAAGGCTGTCGGTGACCATCTGCAGGACCCGCGGGTGGCTGAGGTTCAGCGTGTTCCCGGTGCCGGTATCGTTGATGTAGAAGCGCTTGTCCTCGAGCAGCCGGTAGTAGCTGGCGTTATCGATGCCGCGGAAGCTGAGGCTCGGTCCGCGTTCGTTGCCCTCGGCGGTGTGGTTGTAGACGACGTCGAGGATGACCTCGAGCCCGGCGTCGTGCAGGTGCGCGACCATCTCCTTGAATTCGGCATGGGCGAAGGCGGGCTTGCTGCTGTAGCGCGGGTCGGGCGCGAAGAAGCCGATCGTGTTGTAGCCCCAGTAGTTGGTTAGGCCGAGCTTCGTCAGGTGGCTTTCGTCGACGAAGGTATGGACGGGCAGCAGCTCGACGCTGGTGATGCCGAGGCCGGTCATGTGCTCGATGACCTCTTTGGAGGCCATGCCGCTGAAGGTGCCGCGCAGATCGGGCGGGACGGCGGGGTGGCAGCGCGTGAAGCCCCGGACATGCGCCTCGTAGATGATCGTGCGTTCCCAGGGCACGTTGGGGCGGCGGTCGCGAAGCCAGGTGAAAGCCGGGTCGATGACGACGCATTTGGGCATGTTGGCCGCGCTGTCGCGCTCGTCGAAGGTGCTGTCGTCGCCGGTTTCGAAGATGTAGCCGAACACCTCCGGGCCATAGCGGAGCCGGCCGACATGGCCCTTGGCATACGGGTCGAGCAAGAGCTTGTGCGGGTTGAAGCGGTGCCCGTCGGCGGGCGCCCAGGGGCCGTGCACGCGATAGCCATAGACGGTACCGGGCCGGGCATCGGGCAGGTAGCCGTGCCAGATCTCGTCGGTATATTCGGGCAGCTCGATCCGCTCGAGCTCGGTCAGCCCCTCCTGATCGAACAGGCACAGCTCGACGCAGGTGGCGTTGGCGCTGAACAGCGCGAAGTTGACGCCGACCCCGTCCCATGTGGCGCCCAGCGGATGCGCCGTGCCTTCGGTGATGCGTGACGACCTGTTGTCGAACAAAGGCAAACCCTGACCGTTGTATCCCGCATCGCACAAGCGCCTGCTCGTCGGCAAGGTTGCCGCGGTGCAGCAAGATGGGCCTCGACCATGGCCGAGTCACGGCGCGGCCCTGCGGGATCATTCCCCCCGGGCTTGTAAACCGGCCCGCGTCAGCGCCAAGGTCGGCGCGCCTGCCTACCCTGACGGCCTTGATCCAGGAGGCAAGATGACCGCCGAACCGTTATTCTATGAGGACCTGCATGTGGGCCAGCGCTTCGAGAGCGCGCCGGCGGCGATGGAGCGCGACCGGATGGTCGCCTTCGCGGCGGAGTTCGACCCGCAGCCGCAGCACATCAACGAGGACCTTGCCAAGGCCAGCACCTTCGGCACGCTGGTCGCGAGCGGTTGGCACACGGCCTCGCTCACGATGCGGCTCCAGACCGAGGCGTTCTTCTCCCGCTTCCCCGGCGGCGCGGTGGGCGCGCAGCTCGATGGCCTGGTCTGGCGGCAGCCGGTCCATCCCGGAGATACGCTGCGGGCGAGCGTCGAGGTGCTCGCGCTGCGTGCGTCCAACTCCCGGCCCGAGCGTGGACTGGCCACCCTGCGGACGACGACGCTCGATCAGCGGGATCGGGTGGTCCTGGAGATGACGGCCGCGGTCATGGTGCCGCGCCGGCCGGTCTCAATCACTGGAACGTGAGTTGCCGGTCTGACCGCCTTCCGGCCCAAAGCGCCGATGCGCGCCGTTCGTCCGATCCTGCTCCTTCTCGTGTTGGCCTTGCCCGGATGCGGCAGTCTGTTGACGGAGGGCACGGCCGATGTGGCCGGCATCGTCGGCGCGGGCGCCGCGTCGTCGGTCACGCGCAGCGCGGCGGGTGCGGCGGCGATCGGCCTGGCGGTGACCTCGCTGGCGTCCGAGGGCCTGCGGCATATCGAGCGGCGCGTGCATGCGGAGGAGCAGGACGCGATCGCCACCGTCGCCGGCCCGATGGAGCCGGGCGCCGTCGCGCACTGGGCCGTCAGCCACCGCGTGCCGATCGAGGATGACGAGCAGGGCGACGTCAGCGTGGCGCGGACGTTTGGCTATGGACCGATTGCCTGCAAGGAAGTGATGTTCTCGGTTGAGACGCTGCGGCGCCGGGCGGTGGAGCGGGCCGTCTACGTGACGACGATATGCCGCGATGACGGGCACTGGCGCTGGGCCACCGCGGAGCCTGCGACGGGGCGGTGGGGCGCGCTGCAGTGAGGCGTGCGCTGCTGCCGCTCCTGTTGCTCGGCGGGTGCGCGGTGGTGCCGGACATTGCGGGGCTCGCGGTGGGCGGCGCCGCGGGCGGCGCGACGGCGAATCCCGTGGTGGGCTATGCAGTGGGGATCGCGACGCGGGCCGGCGTCGACGAGCTGCGGCGCTACATCGACCGGCGCCGCGCGGATGGCGAGCAGGACGCGATCGCCGACGCAGCGGGCACGGCCGCGCTGGACCGTCCGCGGGCGTGGGAGATCCGGCACACGATCCCGATCGACAACGAGCACGGCACCCTGATTCCTGTGCGCACCATCACGACGCCACTCGCGACCTGCCGGGAGGTGCTGTTCTCGGTGGTTGGGTCCGGCGTGTTCACGACGGACGTGTGTCAGCAGGCCGGCGGCTGGCGCTGGGCCGCGGCCGAGCCGGCGACGGACCGCTGGGGTTATTTGCAGTCCAGGTACTAGTCAGTCCGCCGCGTCGGGGAACGTCTCCCTGGCGACCAGGCTCGGCAGCATCGGCATCAGGACCGCGACGTCCTTTTCGGCGACGCAGCAGAGGAATTCATTGGCCGCGATTGGCTCGCCGTCGGTCTCCGGCATCGGCAGGCCATCCTTGGTGAGCGGGAAGGCGGCCATGCCGAGGTCGGCGTAAACCTTCAGCAAGCCGGGCCCGGCGCGCCAGACGGCCGGGTCCATGCCCTCCTGCTCGGCCAGGTCGCGCAGGTTCCAGATCGCGGAGACGCGGTCGCTGACCGAGCCGGCCGGATCGCCGAGGCCGAGCATGACCCGGCCCACGCGCAGAAAGGGGATGCCGGCCCGGCCCGATTCGCCCAGCACGATGCCGTCCGCCTCCGCCGGCGGTACCGCGCCGAGGGAGGCATAGCGCAGCCGTCCGTCGCCGGCCCAGGCCACCGCATGCACCCGCCCGGGCCGGATCAGGCGCCAGAGCGCGACCAGCGCGACCAGCAGGGCGAGCGCCTCGGCGATGCGCAAGCCGTTCGGCACGTCGGGCGACAGGATGATGTCGAAGATCGAGTTCTCCGACATGCCGCGCACCCGGGGCTCGAACCCGGCGAGGGTCAACACGCAGAGGACCAGGGCGAGCAGGGGGACCATGGTGCCAGGCTGCAACGGCCCGCTCAGCAGCCGGGAATGGCGGTAGTAGGCGTCGCGGAAGGGCACAAGCAGCAGGGCCGCCATCACCAGCACCGCCGGCACCCAGAACGTGCTGCCATAGGCCGTGCCTTGGGCGGCCGTGAAGCCGGCGCCGACCAGCAGCAGGAGGATGGTGGCGCCCCAGGCGAGCGTCACCCGCTGGGATAGGCCGATCGAGAGCACGATCAGGGCCGCACCGATCAGCGACGGGACATATTGGCCGGCGGCCGCGGCCAGGTCGGCGTAGTCCGGGTCGATCCAAGAGAAGTCGGGCCGCTGGTCGAGCAGGCCGATGCCAAGCAGCAGCGCGCCGCATAGCGCGACCGTGCCGGTGGCGGTCACGGTGGCGAAGGCCGGGCCGCTCCAGCGGGACGGGCCCTGGGCGCGCTGCAGCATGGTCTTGTTGTGCAGCAGCGCGCCGCCGCGCAGCAGGATCTCGTTCCCGGCGAACAGGCCGCCGGCGAGGAAGAGCGGGATGATGTAGTAATACAGCCGAAACACGATGATGGCGCCGAGGATAGGCGCCGGCTGCAGGTAGTTCTCGAGACCCTTCAGCATCGCGGCGTCGAACACGCCGATGCCGCCCGGTACGTTCGCAGCGAGCCCGGCCGTGTATGATGCGACATAGACGCCAAGGAAACGCAGGAACGTCAGTCCCGGTGCGCTCGGCAGCAGCTGGTAGAAGATGCCGGCGGTGAACGCGACGTCGACGGTGGCGAGCGTCACCTGCGCCAGCGCCATGCGCCAGCCCGGCAGCCCGACCTCGTGCCCCAGCAGACGGATGGTGCCGACGAAGCGCGACAGGGTAACGTAGGCGAGCACCGTCGCCCACATCGCGGCGCCGATCGCATACATCCCGGCCCGCGGCAGCAGGTCGCCGAAGAACGGGATCGCGTCGGGCTCGAAGAACAGGATCGTGCCGCCCAGCACCATGCCGCCCAGGGTGAACGTGAGCGAGCAGAACGCCACGACCTTGGCGATCTGGAAGGCGGTCAGCCCCCAATGGGCATACAGCCGATAGCGGACCGCGGCGCCCGAGACGGCGGCGAAGCCGAGGTTATGCGACAGCGAATAGGCGCAGAACGAGGCAAACGCGACGCGCAGCGTGCCCACCTTGTGGCCCGCATAGATCGTGCCGAGGCGATCATAGAACGTCAGCAGCCCATAGGAGAAAATGGTCCAGACAAAGGAGACCAGCAGCGCGCGATGCGGGATGGCGGAGAGGGACGCCTCGATATCGGCCAGTTTGAGATGGCGAAACTCCTGCCAGACGACCCAGACGGCGCCCACCAGCAGCACCAGCCCCAACACCGCGGGCAGATGCCGCGCGGCCCGCTTCAGCTGGGGGAGCATCAGGCCTCGTCCGCGGCCATCGACGCCGAGAGCCTCGCCTGTATCAGTTGTATCGTCTCGTGCAGCCCATAGAGCGCGACGAAGCCGCCGAAGCGTGGCCCCTCCTGCTGCCCGAGCAGCACTTGGTAGAGGCAAGCGAACCAGGCCTTCAGCTCCGGGAACGGGTGCCGCTTGCCGACCGCATAGACGATATCCTGGATCGCCTCCGGCGTTTCCCCCGCTGGCAGCGCCGCCAACTCGGCCGCCAGGTCCAGAAGTGCGGCCCGCTCCGTCGCATCTGGCGCGCGGAACCGCTTCGCCGGACGGACGAAGTCCTGGTAGTAGGCGATGGCGTGGCCGACCAGCGCGTCGAAGAACGGGCTTTTGTTCGGGGCGGCGTCGGGGCTGTAGCGCCGCAGGAAGCCCCAGAGCATCTCCGGCGTGTCGGCGTTCACGACGCTGGCGAGGTTCAGCAGCATGCCGAACGGCACCGGGCTGGCCCCGCCCTGGTTCCGCTGCCCCAGCACGTGCCAGGCCGGGTTGGTGAGCTGCGCCGCCTCGTCCTGCGCAGGCAGCTTCGCCGCGTTGGCGATGAACTCGTCGACCGCGCGCGGGATCACGTCGAAGAACAGACGCTTGGCCCGCGTCGGCTGGTTGTACATGAACTGGGCCAGGCTTTCCGGCGGCGCATAGCGCAGCCACTCCTCGACGCCGAGCCCGTTGCCCTTGCTCTTGCTGATCTTCTGATGCTGCTCGTCGAGGAACAGCTCGTAGGTGTATGCCACCGGAGGACGGCTTCCGAGGACCTGGCACACCTTGCCGGACAGCCGCACGCTGTCGATCAGGTCCTTGCCCGACATCTCGTAGTCGACGTCGAGCGCGTGCCAGCGCATCGCCCAGTCGGCCTTCCACTGCAGCTTGCAGGCGCCGCCGCGCACCGGCGTCTCATGCCGCTCACCGTTCTCCGGGTCCGTCCAGACCAATGTCCCGGCGTCGGCGTCCACCCGCTCGATCCGCACCTGCATGACCCGGCCGGTCGCCGGATGGATCGGCAGGAAGGGTGAGTAGGTCGCCCGCCGGTCCGGCCCCAGGGTCGGCAGGATGGTGTGGACGATCTGCTCGTGCCGGGCCGCGACCGTCATCAGAGCCGCGTCGAAGCGGCCGGCGGCGTAGTATTCGGTGCTCGACGCAAACTCGTACTCGAAGCCGAACCCGTCCAGGAAGGCGCGCAGCCGGGCGTTGTTGTGGGCGCCGAAGCTGTCATGGGAGCCGAACGGGTCCGGCACCTTCGTCAGCGGCATGCCGATGTAGCCGGCCAGCATCTCCCGGTTCGGGACGTTGTCCGGGACCTTGCGCAGCCCGTCCATGTCGTCGCTGAAGGCCAGCAGGCGGGAGGGCCGGCCGGTCAGCCGCTCGAAGGCGCGGCGGACCCAGGTTGTACGCACGACCTCGCCGAACGTGCCGATGTGCGGCAGGCCGGACGGGCCATAGCCGGTTTCGAACAGCGCTTCCGTCTTGCCGGACGCCGCCAGCCTGGCGGCCACCTTCGCGGCTTCCTCGAACGGCCAGGCGCGGGGCACCTCGGCCACCTTCAAGATATTGTTGCTGAACGTATCTGGCATCGGCGCAAGCTAGAAATGGGCACCCACCCGGTCAATGCTTCTTCTCCCGGCCCCAAAGACCCTCGGCACGAAACCCCTGCTCTTCTCTCAAGGCCGAGCATCCGGCGCGCCGGCGCGCTGCTTCCCCGGCCTGCGCCCCCCTGCCATACACAGGCCGATGCCCACCCCCATCCTGCTTCCCGACGCCCCCGCCGTGGTCGCCGGGCCGGGCCGCGCCGCCCTGCTGACCCGCGACGGCGAGCTGGTGATGGTGGGCACGGCAGAGGCTGCCGCCCGGCTCCGCCAAGAACCGCCGGCGATGCTGATCCACGCCCCGGCGACGTTCCGCCGCCTCGAACTCCGGCTGGAGGCGAGCCTCGACCTGCTGGAACTGTTCGCCTTCGTCCTGCCGGCCCGACCGGTCCCGCCAACGGCGCGCGGCCTCGCGCTCGCGCTCGACCTGAGCCCTCCGGACACGATGGAAGACGCCGCCGTGCTCCTGCCCCTCCTGGCGGAGACGCTGCTCGCCCGGCTCCGGGCCAGCGCGACCTTTCCGCGCCAGAAGCACGCCGCTTCGCTTGCCGCCCTGATGGGCGCGGCCGGTTGGCCCTGGGCGCGGGCGGTGCTGGCCGCCCTCGACGAGCCCGCTGCACGGCCGTCCAGCCGCGGCCTGCGCGTGTGGGAGGACCTGCCGAAATGGGAGGACGAAGCGCCGCCGCCGCCGCCGAGCGCCCATCCGGTCGCGGCCGCCGAGGCCCGGACGCGGCTGGCCGCGATCCTCGGCCCCGGGGCCGAGCAGCGGCCGGGCCAGTCCGACTACGCCAGCGCCGCCGCGGCTGCCTTTGCCCCCCGGACCGCGCCCGGCAGTCCGGCGTTCGTGCTGGCCGAGGCCGGCACCGGCACCGGCAAGACCCTCGCCTACGTGGCGCCCGCCAGCCTCTGGGCCGAACGCAACGGCGGCGCCGTCTGGATCAGCACCTTCACCAAGCACCTGCAGCGCCAGATCGACGCGGAACTCGCCCGCGTATACCCGGACCCGGCGGTGCGCCGCCGCAAGGTCGTCGTGCGCAAGGGGCGCGAGAACTACCTCTGCCTGCTGAACCTGCAGGAGCAGGTCGCGACGATGCCGCCTGGCAACCCCATCGCCATCCCGCTCGGGCTCGTCGCGCGCTGGGCCGCGGCCACCTCCGACGGCGACGTGCTCGGCGGCGACCTCCCCGGCTGGATGCCCGAGCTGTTCGGCCCGCGCCTGATCCCCGGCATCGCCGACCGCCGCGGCGAGTGCGTCCACGGCGCCTGCACCCACTATCAGCGCTGCACCGTCGAGCACGTCGTCCGCCGGGCGCGCCGTGCGGACCTGGTCGTCGCCAACCACGCGCTGGTGATGTCGCAGGCGGCTTGGGGCGGCCTCGACGATGCCTCCGTGCCCACCCGCTACGTGTTCGACGAGGGCCACCATCTGTTCGACGCCGCCGACGGTGCGTTCAGCGCCGAGCTGTCCGGCCTGGAGGCGATCCTGCTGCGCCGCTGGCTGCTGGGAGCCGAGGAGACCCGCACGCGCGCGAAGGGCCTGCGGCTCCGGCTGGAGGCGATGGTCGGAGACCACGTGCCGCTCGCGCCGCATCTGATGGACGCGTTGACGGCCGCCCGCGTGCTGCCCGCCGTCGGCTACGCGGCCCGCCTGGCCGGCCAGCCGAACGGCCCTGTTGAGCGCCTGCTCGCGGCGGTCCGGACCCAGGTCCTGGCCCGCGCGACAGAGGCCGCCGAGGGCTCCTACGCCGACCTCGCCTGCGACCTGCACCCGGTCACCCCCGCCCTGGCCGATGCCGCGCGGGCCCTGCACGCCGCGCTGGACGAGCTGGTGATCCCGCTCCGCGCCCTGCGCCAGCAGCTCGAGGCGGCGCTGGAGCAGGACGCCGAGACCCTCGACACCGACGCGCGGCGCCGGGTCGAGGCAGCGTCGGCCATGCTGAAGCGCCGCGCGCTGGACCGGCTCACCGCCTGGCAGGCCATGCTGCGCTCGGTCAACGACCCGGCGCCGGAACCGGGGACCCGCCCCGACCACCTGCACATCCTGAAGCTGGACCGGCGGGAGGAGCGCGACGTCGACGCCAGCCTGACCCGGCACTGGCTCGACCCGACGATCCCGTTCACCGCGACGCTCGCCCGCCCCGCGCACGGCCTGCTCATCACCTCCGCCACCCTGCGCGACACCGGGATCCCGGACGCCGAGCAGGCCTGGTCGTTGGCCGAGGCCCGGGTCGGCGCCGGGCACCTGCCGGCGCCCGCGCTGCGGGTCAGCGTCGCTTCGCCCTTCGACTACGCCGCGCAAACCCGGTGCTTCGTCGTCACCGACGTGGGACCCGATACGGCGGCGTTGGCCGGTGCCTACCGGGCATTGTTCGAGGCGTCGGGCGGCGGCGGCCTGGGGCTGTTCACCGCGATCCGCCGCTTGCAGGACGTGCACCGCCGGATCGCCCCGGCGCTGGCCGCTTCCAACGTCATGCTGCTGGCCCAGCATATCGATGCCATGGACAACGCCACCTTGGTGGACATCTTCCGCACCGAGGTCGACTCCTGCCTGCTCGGCACCGACGCCATGCGCGACGGCGTCGACGTGCCCGGCCGGGCGCTGCGGCTGGTGGTGTTCGACCGTGTCCCGTGGCCGCGTCCGGACCTGCTCCACCGTGAACGCCGCATCCATCTGTCCGACGGCGACCCGCGCGGCTACGATGACAGCAAGGCCCGGCTGCGGCTTCGCCAGGCGTTCGGCCGTCTCGTCCGCTCCACGACCGACCGGGGCGTGTTCGTGTTGCTGGACCGCCGGGCGCCGTCGCGGCTGCTGTCGGCTTTTCCGCCTGGGGTGGAGGCGAGGCGGCTCGGGTTGGCAGAGGCGGTGGCCGAGACGGCCGCCTTTCTGAGCGGCGCGAACGACTAGAGTGAGGAAGCCCACGCGGACGATCGGCCGATGGGGCCGGAGTACAACAAGCTCGACGCCGCCTACGCCTTCATCGCCTGACGCCGCCTGGCCATCGCGCCCCACACGGACTACAAACCCATCCATGCGCCATGCCGATCCCGCCCCCGCACCCGACGCCCTTGAGGCGCACGAGGCGCTCGTCTGCACGATGGTGCTCGTCGCGGCCGCCGATGCCGGGGTGATCACGGATCGCGAGATCGGGGTCATGGCCGGCCTGGTCCAGACGCTGCCGGTGTTCCAGGACTTCAGCACCGAACGCCTCCGGCATGCGACCGACATCGCCGTCGGCCTGCTGGGCGAGGATGACGGCCTGGCCCATGCCGCCCGGCTGATCCGCGCCGCGCTGCCGCCGCGCCTGCGCGAGACGGCCTATGTCCTGGCGTGCGACGTGGTCGCGGCCGAGCCGGAGGCGGGACAGCCGGTCCTGCGGATGCTCGAGTTCGTCCGCACGGAGCTCGAGCTGGAGCTGCTCGTCTCCGCCGCGATCGAACGCAGCACCCGCGCCCGTTACCGCCAAGTCGCCTGACCGACCCGCACAGGAGCCGCCGCCATGTTCGCCCGGACCGTTCCCGTCTCGCTGCTCGCCGCCGCACTCGCGGTCGCTGCCCCGGCCGCATATGCCCCGGCTGCCTACGCCCAGGGCGCCTCTGCCCAGGGCAGCACCGCGTCGCAGACCGTGGATGTCATGAACCAGCTCTGGGGCCGACATGCCGGGCTGCGCGCCAACCATGCCAAGGGCGTCGTGGTGGAGGGAAGCTTCACGCCCAGCGAGGCCGGGCCGACGGTCAGCACGGCCAGTGTGTTCAAGGGCGGGACCATCGCGGTAACGGTCCGCTTTTCCGACGGAACCGGCATCCCGGCCCTGGCCGATGGCTCGGCGGCGGCCAATCCGCACGGCATGTCGATCAAGTTCCACCTGGCCGACAAATCCGACATGGACGTCGTCGTGAACTCCCTGCCGTATTTCCCGGTCGCGACCGGCGAGGAGTTCCGGGACTTGCTGCAGGCGATCCAGGCCAGCGGCAAAGACGCGCCCCACCCGACACCGGTCGAGACGTTCGTGGGCGCACACCCGGCCGTCGCGTCCTCGGCGGCGCTGATGAACACACCGAGCAGCCTCGCGCGGGAGACCTATAACGGCGTCGATGCCTTCATCTTCGTCGACGCCGCGGGCAAGCGGCAGCCGTTCCGCTGGAAGTTCGCGCCCGCCGGCGGGAACGACTATCTGTCACGCGCCGACGCCGACAAGCAGCCGCCCGACTACCTGATGGACGAAATGCCCAAGCGCGTCACGGCGGCGCCGGTCGAGTTCCACATGTTGGCCCAGATCGCGAACCCGGGCGACCCGACCAAGGATCCGACGCAGCCCTGGCCGGCGGACCGCCGCCTGGTCGATCTTGGGACCATCACGTTGAACAAGGCCGTGCCCGACACGCTGGAGGCGGAGAAGGCGCTACGTTACCTGCCGAACCGCATCCCGGCTGGCATCGAGCTGTCCGACGACCCACTGATCCTGGCGCGGGTGCAGGCCTACCTGGTGTCGTTCGGCCGCCGGGCGCAGTAGCGGGCGAAGGCCGTTCGGGGGGGAACACCCCGGCGCTTCGGGCGTTCGACCCGGCACGATCAGGAGAACCCGTGATGAGCGACGCCCCGAGCAAGCAAGGCCCCGAGCTGACGAGCAGCGTTCTTGAGGTGCAGGGCCACTTTCCCAGCGACGCCGCGCTGCAGGATGCCTTGGGCAAGCTGACCCTGGCCGGGTTCGACCGGGCCGAGCTGAGCCTGCCGCAGGACCAGCCGGGACGGACGGTGCAGACGCCGAACGAAGGCGCCGAGAACCCGGTCGACCAGATCGACAAGACGCAGCTTCGCACCATGGGGACCAGCATGGCCGGGTATGCCGGAGCGGTGGCGGTCGCCGGGGCGACACTCGCGACCGGGGGCGCTGCGGCAGTTGCGGTCGCGGCGGCGGCGGCGGTCGGCGCTGGCAGTGCGCTTGCGGCCAACGCTGCGGGCAACGCGGCCGACACAGCGAGCAAGTTGGATCGTGACGCGCGCGGCCGGGCCGGCACCCTGGTTCTGGCCGTGCGCCTGCGGTCACAGGACCAGTTCGACACGGTGCAGACCATCATGACCCAGTGCGGCGCCACTATGGTCGACCCGATCAGCCGCGGCGACGACCTGCTGACGGCGGGCGTCAGTGCCGCGTCCTGGACGGGCGGCTGAACCCGATCGGCAAGCGGAGTGGAGCAGGCGGCTTTGATCCCGACGCGTGGATAGGCTTCAGCCCGCTGCCCCCGGTCACCGGCCCTATGCCAACGTGATCGTCGTCGCGGTCAGATGGCCGCGGCGGATGGCGGTCTCGAAGGTCACGGCCCGGCCCTCGACCAGGCGGGGCAGGTCCTCCCACCGGGCTGCCTCGGCCGGCAGGAACACGTCGCCGGAGCCGTCGCCCGGGCGAACGAAGCCATAGCCCTTCGCGGCATTGAACCACAGGATCGTTCCAGCCGGCACGCCGCTCAGATGCCGGTCAGGCTGTCCATCACGCGCCGGTGCCGCTCCTCATACTCCCGCAACTGGTCCGCCGTCGCGCCATTCTGCAGCCCGGCGCGCTGCCGCTGCAACGCAGCCACCTCTGCCTGCGCCTCGTCGAGCCGGGCCTGATCGGCGCCGCCCCGCGCCCGCGCCGCGGCCAGCCTGGCCCGAAGCTGAGCCGTCTCCCGGTCGCTGCTGGCCAGCCGACGCCTGGCCTGGTCGCGGCTGATCAGGGCGTCGTTCGCCCGCGCGCCTTCGTCGGCGGCAGCGGCCCGGTTCTGCAGCACGGCGGCGTTCTGCTGCGCCAGCGCGGATTGCTGATATTGGTTGCGGGTCGTGTAGCTGCCGGACGCTTCGCACCCGATGCCGGAGAAGAAGTCTGCGCGCGACGGGTCGCAGGCCTGGGGCGTGCATCCGCCCAGCAACGCGCTCACCACCAGGCATGACCCGAGCAGCGCGACAGTCCTCACAGGTCCGCCCCGGCCAAAGCGCGGCTGATCCTCGACGCCTGCTGGCTGAGCCGCTGGCTTGAGGCTTCCTCGTCCGATGCGATCCCCGTCATCCGCACCCGGTCGCCCGCCGATGCCACCCGGCTGTCCTGGCGCAAGGCCGCGGCGGTCTTGCGCGCGTCGGCCGCCTGGCTGTTGAGGATCTCCAGGTCCGATTGATATTTGCTCAGCCCGGCCCGGTACTGCTCCTTGGTGATCTGCCGCGACGCGTACTGCCCGCGCAACCGGTCCGCATCGGCATAGGCCTGGTCGGCGATCTGGCTCGAGGCGACGGCGGAGTTGCGATAGGCGTCGGCGTCCGCGCTGGCCTGCTGGATGGCGTCGTTGAACTGCGCCTCCGTGCTGGCGCGGTTGAGGTTGTTGCGCGCGACCAGGTAGCCGGCGCCGCCGCCCAGCAGCGCTCCGGCGCCGGCGCCGATGAGCGCCGCCTGGCCGCGGTTGCGGCCGCCGAGCGCGAGCCCGGCCAAGCCGCCGAGCACGGCGCCGGTGCCGGCACCCTGGGCAACGGTGGTGTTGAACCGCGCATTGGACTGGCGCAGCTGGTTCTCCGCCGGGCTCAGGCCCGGGTCATAGGCAGTGTTGGCCGCGCAGCCGCTCAGCGCCAGGGCGCCGGCGACGAGAATGACGAGCGCCCGCATGCGCGCGGAACGGTGGCCACTGAACATCTTGTCTTTCCCCCCGACGGTTCGAAACGAACCTACCGCATCACCGGCAGCGGGCAACGTCAAACGTACGGCGCCGCGACGGCCCTGGACGGCTAAACCGTGCGGCCGCCCCGGCGCACGGCGCGGATCGCGGACAGGCCGGCGCCGATCGCCAGCAGCGAGACTCCCGTGGTCGCCGCGCCGAGCGCATAGAGCACCGGCGAGGTCACGTTCGTGGTCATGCCGAAGATCTCGAGCGGCAGCGTGTTGTCGCTGCCGGCGGTGAGCAGGGTGCGGGGGAACTCGTCCCAGCTGAGGGTGAAGCCGAACAGGCCGATGCCGATGATGCTGGGCAACAAGATCGGCAGCAGCACGTGCCGGAACGACTGCCAGGGCGTTGCCCCCATGTCGCGCGCCGCTTCCTCCCACGCGCGGTCGAACCGGTTCAGCACGCCGACCATGATGAGCAGGCCAAACGGCAGGGTCCAGGTGAGCTGGGCGCCGAGCGCGGAAGTGGACCAGGCCGGGTCGAGCCCGGCCTGGCTGAACACCAGGCCGACGCCGAGGCTGACGAGGATGGACGGCACGATCAGGCTGGCGAGCGTGAGCGCGAACAGCGCCCGGCTGCCGCGGAAGGGCCGGCGGAAAGCGAGCCCGGCGGCGACAGAGATGCCGACGGTGAGTACGGCGACCATGGCCGCGAGCGCCACGGTGCGGCGCAGCGCGGCGCCGAGGTCGCCGACGGACTGGGCGGCGAACAATTGGGTGAACCAGTGCAGGGAGACGCCGCGCATCGGGAACGTCAGCCCGCTCTCCGGCCCGCCAAAGGCCAAGACGACGATGGTGACGATCGGCCCGTACAGGAACAGCACGAACCCCGCGAACAAGGCGGTGAGGAGTGCCCGGGCCATGCGCTACAGTTCCCGCCTGATGTCAGCGAGATGCAGGATGGCACCGACCAGAAGCAGCACGGCGGCCAGCAGAACGACGGCGTTCGCGCAGGCGGCCGGGTATTGCAGCAGCCCGATCTGGTTCGAGATCATGAGCCCGACCGAGGCGCGCTGCCCGCCGCCCATCAGCCGCACGGTGATGAAATCCCCCATCACCAGGGCCACGACGAACGTGCTGCCGATGCCGATGCCCGACCGGCACAGCGGTACGATGACGGTCCAGACGATGGCCACCGGGCCGGCGCCACCGTCGCGCGCCGCCTCGATCAGCCGCCGGTCGATCCGCGCCATCGAGTTGAACACCGGCACGATCATGAACAGCGAGTACAGGTGGACGAACGCGAGCACGATCGCGAAGTCGGAGAACAGCAGCTGCTCCAGCGGTGCACCGATCATGCCGAGCTTCAACAGCGCCCCGTTCACCAGCCCGTTGCGGCCGAGGGAGGGAACCCAGGCGATCATGCGGATGATGTTGCTGGTCAGGAACGGGACCGTGCACACAAGCAGCAGCGCCGTCTGCATCCGCGCCGAGCGGATGACGAAGGCCAGGAACAGCGCGACCCCGAACCCGAGCGGCAACGTGACCGCCCAGGTGATCGCGGTGTAGTAGAGCGTGTTGCCGTAGGTGCGCCAGGTGACGGACGAGCCGAGCACATCCTGGTAGTTCTCGAGCGTGAAGGCCGGGATGACCCGGACGCTGTCATAGTCCCAGAAGCTCACGACCAGGATGGCGAACAAGGGAACGAGGAGGAAGCTGGCCAGCACGAGGGTGAGCGGGGCCGCCTGGAGATAACGCGTCAAAGGCGCCCTCTCCCGCTGGATCGGGAGAAGGCTTTTCCAGACCCGCTCAAGCCACGACGAACTCGTTCCATTTCTGGACCATGTAGCGGTCCTGGTCCATGACCGAGTTCCAGCAGGCGACCTTGCCCATCCGCTCGTTGAACGAGCCGCCGTCGCGCTTGGCCCCGGCCTTGTCGATCACCTTACCGTCGGGGCTCACGATGTCGGACGCGGCGGCCTTGCCCTCCATCCAGTAGCCCCACTCGTCGGCGCTCATGTTCTCCTTGGCCGTGTCCAGCACGGCGCTGTAGTAGCCCTGGCGGTTGAGGTAGGCGCCAACCCAGCCGGACAGGTACCAGTTGATGTATTCGTACGCGGCGTCCAGCTCGAGCCCGCTCAGGTGCCGCGCGATCCCGAGCCCGCCGCCCCAGCCGCGATACCCCTCCGCAAGCGGCTGGTAGGTGCAGGCGATGCCCCGGCTCCGCACGGCCGTCACCGCCGGCGACCACATCGACTGGATCACCACCTCGCCGGCCGCCATCAGGTTCACGCTCTCGTCGAAGCTCTTCCAGAATGCTCGGAACTGCCCGGCCCGCTTGGTCTCGATCAGGAAGGCGATCGTCTTGTCGATCTCCTCCTTCGTCATGTTTCCTTTATCGGCATACTTCATCGCGCCGAGGCTCTCCTGCACCATCGCCGCATCCATGATGCCGATGCCGGGGATGTTGAGGATACTCGCCTTGCCCTTGAACGCCGGGTCGACCAGGTCGGACCATTTGGTTATCGGGCGGCCCACCAGATCGGGGCGGATGCCCAGCGTGTCGGCGTTGTAGATGGTGGGGATCAGCGTCATCCACCCGCTCTCGGTGGTCGCGAATTTCGTCGACGTCGGGCCTTCGGCGAAGCTCACCGTATGCGGCGCCGTGCCCTGGCCGATGGTGCTGCCGGGCGTGAGCTTGCCGGTCGTGAAGATCGGCACGATGCGGCCGTATTCCTTGATGCGCTTGGTCTCGATCGGCTGCAGCACGTTGGCCGGGAACACCTTCTTGCACAGGAAGTACTCGATGTCGGCGACGTCGTAGCTGCGCGGCTGGGTGACGGCCTTCTGCGCCGTCGCATCCGTGTCCAGCGCGGTCATCGCCAGGGTGAAGCCGAGGTCCTGCTTCACCTTGTCCGCGATCGGGTTCAGCGCCGAGACGCCGGTGCCGAACTGGCGCAGGGTCACGTTCTTGATGTTCTGCGCCCAGATCGTCGGGAAGCCGGTCGGGAAGGCGGCGGCCGTGCCGGCGGCGACGGCAGCGGTCTTGAGCAGGGTGCGGCGGGTGGCCATCGTCGTCGTACCTCCGGTGCGGGATGTGTTGACGAACGAAGCAAGGCACGTGCCGCTGCCGGTTAGCAATCTCCTTCGGCGGGCGGGTCTTCATCGGCCTCGACCGCGGGCACGCTGTAGGCGCCCACGAACCAGCGGCCGAGGTCAACATCGGCGCAGCGGCGGGAGCAGAACGGGTGCAGGCGGGCCGGGGCGGACAGCTTGCCGCAGATGGGGCAGGTGCCCGGATCAGGCATGTTGGGTTCAGGCACGGGGGACAGGTTCCGTTCGCCATGTGTCGGGCGGGAGCGCCGGGTCGCTCAGCAGGATGAGGGGGCGGCCGGTGCGGCGTGCAAGGCCCGCCTGCGCGGCTGCGTCCGCTTGCAGCGCGGTGACGATGGTGGGGGCCGCCACCAGCCGCCGGGCGGTCGCGGGCGCGGCGGCCAGCTCGCCCGCGAGTTGCCGAAGCGCGGCCAGGCCGGCGGCATGCGGACCGGCCAGCAACTCGTGCAGCGGCGGATGGATGCGCGGCCGCAGGATCTCGGCCAGTCCGAGCGCGGTGAACCCGAGGAAGCGGGGGTGCAGCGGGTCATCGGCCAGGGCGGCGGCGAAGGCGGGGGCAAGCGCGCTCCGGGCCTTGGCGGCCATGCCGGCGAGGTCGACGACGATGGCACCGGACAGGTTGCGCAGCCGGATGGCGCGGGCCAGTGCGGGCAGGGCGGCGAAGTTGGCGGCGCGCTGAGCCGCCGGCTTGGCGCGCCGCTCGCCGGTGCCGGACCCGGCGTCGAGGTCGATGGCGACCAAAGCGGGGGTCGGGTGGATGCTGGCGCTGCCGCCGCCAGGCAGCGGCAGCAGCGGGCCGGACAGCGCCTCCACCGCCGCCTCGGTCGCGTCATCCCAGGCGCGGGCGGCCAGGCTGGCGAGCCCCGGGGCGACGGCAGGGTCGTCGACGAGCACGGCGGCGCCCGGATGCAGCGCCAGCAGCCGCGCGATGGCGCCCGGCCCCTGCTGCAGCAGGGACGGCGGCCCTGGCTCGGCCTGCGCCGTCCGGGCCGACAGGCGCGGGCCCTTACCGCCCTGCGCGGCCCGGGTGATGACGACCGTCACGGCGTCGCCGACGCCGAGCCCGGCCGCCCCCTGGCTGTCCGGCAGGAATCCTTCGGCGTCCGGGAGAGCGACGAAGGCCCCGGCCATGGCGGGCACGATAGCGAGGACGCGGCCGCGAACCCGGTCGCCGACGCCGTCGGGCGCCCCCGGGCGCTCGATGGCGAAGTCGAGCAGGCGATCGCCCCGCAGGGCCGCTGCACGGATCTCCCCGGGGCTGCAGGCCGCGCGAATGGTCACGGCGGAGGGCGCTGTCCCCTGTCCCTGCGCAAGCACGGGACGGGCGGCCGTCATGGCAGGGGGAAGCCGCGCCCGCGCAGCAGCTGCGCCACTTCGAACAGCGGCAGGCCGACGACGCCGCTGTAGCTGCCGGTGAGCAGGCGGACGAAGGCGGCAGCACGGCCCTGAATGGCATAGCCGCCTGCCTTGCCGATGCCCTCGCCGCACTCGGCATAGGCGGCAAGCTGCTGCGGCGTCAGGCGGTTGAACACCACCGCGCTGTCGACGACCCGCTCCGACACGGCGCCGCCGGGCGCGATCAAGCTGACTGCGGTGATGACGTGGTGGCGTCGGCCGCTCAGCTGGGCAAGGCAGGCGCGCACTTGGTCCGGCGTTTCGGCCTTCGGCAGGATGCGGCGGCCAAGAGCGACGACGGTGTCGGCGGCAAGCACGAACGCGCCAGGCGTCGTGGCTGCGGCAGCCTTCTCGGCCGCCAGGCGCCGGGCATAGAGCCGCGGCGTCTCGTCCCGATGCGGCGTCTCTTCGATGTCGGTGGCGGCCACGCGATCCGGCACGATGCCGATCTGGGCCAAGAGGTCGAGGCGGCGGGGGCTGGCCGAAGCGAGGATCAGCGGCGTTTACGTGAAGTCGGCCCTACTTGAATCGGCCCTACTTGAATCGGAATGTAATCCGGCCCTTGGACAAGTCGTAGGTGGTCATCTCGACGTTGACGCGGTCGCCGGCGAGCACGCGAATGCGGTTCTTGCGCATCTTTCCGGAGGTGTGGGCGAGAATGGAATGTTCGTTGTCGAGCTTGACGCGAAACATGGCGTTGGGCAGCAGCTCCATCACGGTGCCGCTGAACTCGATCATATCTTCTTTAGACATTCGCTTCCTTTTAGGGGTGACGCACGTTTTTCAGTGTTGCGGCGGAATGTGATGACGGGGGTCGGCCGGGTCAAGTTGCGGGTGCGCCCGCGACGGACGCCCCCGAGACGGGCGCCAGACGCCGGGCGATGCTGTCGGCATGGGCGTGCAGGCCCTCCGCCTCCGCCAGCAGCACCGCCGCTGGGCCAACCCGGCCCAACGCGGCGCGGTCCGCCGCCACCCATGTGGTGCGCTTGAGGAAGTCGAACACCGACAGGCCGGAGGCGAAGCGCGCCGTGCGCCCGGTCGGCAGCACGTGGTTCGGCCCGGCCACGTAATCGCCCACCGCCTCCGGGCACCACGGCCCGAGGAAAGCCGCGCCCGCATGCCTGATCTTGGCGAACAGCGCCGCCGGGTCGGGCGTCATGATCTGCAGGTGCTCGGGCGCCAACCGGTTGGTGAGCGCCGCGGCCTCGTCCCAGTCGCGGGCGATGATCGTCGCCCCATGGTCGCGCCAGCTCGCGCCGGCGATGGCGCGACGGGGCAGGGTGGCCAGCGCGGCTTCCACCGCGGCGCCGACCCGGCTGGCGAAGGCGGCATCGGTCGTGACCAGGATGCTCTGCGCGCTCTCGTCGTGCTCGGCCTGCGCCATCAGGTCCATCGCGACGTCGCCCGGATCCTGCGTGCCGTCCGCAAGCACGACCACCTCGGACGGCCCGGCGATGCTGTCGATGCCGACGGCCCCGAACACCTGCCGCTTGGCCTCGGCGACATAGGCATTGCCGGGCCCGACGATGCGGTCGACCGCCGCGATCGTGACAGTGCCGTAGGCCATGGCGGCCACGGCCTGGGCGCCCCCGACCCGGTAGATCTCCGACACGCCCGCGCGCCGGGCGGCTGCGAGCACGAGCGGGTTCAGCACGCCGCCGGGGCAGGGCACGCACATGGCCACGCGCGCGACCCCGGCGACGCGGGCAGGCAGCGCGTTCATCAGCACGGAGGAGGGATAGGCCGCCTTGCCGCCGGGCACATACAACCCGACCGCGTCGAGCGGGGACCAACGCAGGCCAAGGGTGAGGCCGGCCGGATCGGGCACCTCGACGTCTTGAGGGAGTTGGGCGCGGTGGAACGCCTCGATCCGGGTGGCGGCCAGGTCCAGCGCGGCGGCGAGGTCCGGCGCGATCCCGGCCACCGCCGCATCGATTTCGGCCGCGGCCACGCGGATCGTGGCGGCGGTCACCGTCGTCCGGTCGAACCGGTTGGTGAGCTCGACCAGTGCCGCGTCGCCGCGCGCACGCACGTCGGCGATGATGGCGGCGACGGGCGCGTCGACCCGGGCGGTCGTGTCGCGCCCATCATGCAGCAGTGCGGTGAACGCGGCCTCGAAGTCCGGATCGGCCGTGTCGAGCCGGATCATGCGGCCAGCGCCGCGCGAAAGCGGGCGATCCAGGCGCCGACCTGCTCGGGCCGGGTCTTCAGCGCGGAGCGGTTGACGATGAGGCGGCTGGTGACGTGAGCGATGACCTCCGTCTCCTCGAGCCCGTTGGCGCGCAGCGTGCTGCCGGTCTGGACCAGGTCGACGATCAACCGGGACAGGCCGAGGCCGGGTGCCAGTTCCATCGCGCCGTTGAGATGAACGATTTCGGCCTGGACGCCGCGTGCGGCGAAGTGGCGCCGGGCCGTGTTGGGGTATTTGGTCGCAACGCGCACGCGCGACCATGTCGCCGGGTCGTCCTGCCCGGCCGTCCCTGCCGGCTCGGCCACGCTGACCCGGCAGCGGCCGATCCCGAGGTCGAGCGGCGCGTAGATTTCGGGATAGTCGAACTCCGACAGGACGTCCGCGCCGCAGATGCCGATCTGGGCGGCGCCGAAGGCGACGAAGGTCGCGACGTCGAACGGCCGGACGCGCACGACATCCAGCGCCGGGTCGTTCGTCGGGAAGCGCAGGCGGCGGCTGTCCTCGTCGCGGTAGTCCGGCGCGGGCACGATGCCGACGCGGGCAAGCAACGGCCCGCATTCGTCGAGGATGCGGCCTTTGGGCAGCGCCAGGATCAGCGGTGTGTCAACCTCGGCGGCCAGCGAGGAGGAGGGAAAAGGCGCGGTCATTGGGCCGGGGACTTAGCATCGGGGCGCCGGGGCGTGAAGCGCGCTGGGTGCGGGGCTGCCTCCGGGCCGCCTCTCGGAGATCCGCTCGGGAGGAGCCTTGCCGCATGAATGTCACGGAAACCGGATTGCGCGAGACCTGGCGCCGACGATAACGCACGCCGCGGCCAAGCCGAACGAACGTGGAGATGCGCCATGAACACAGCCTTGTTGCGCCGGCTCGCCAGCCTGTTCGTTGCAGTGAGCGCCTTGCAAGCCGGGCCGGCCCTGGCCGTGGCGTCGTGCGACCTGATCCAGCCGCGAGAGGCTGCGGAGCTTCTGGGGACGCCGGCCGCGGCGGGCGTTCCCGAGCCGGATGGCTGCCTCATCCGCTCGGTGGGCGGCGCGGGCGGGCGCATCGAGCTCTCGGTCGTCACCATCGCGCCCCAGGACGCGGCCCGGCTGCTGACCCACATGGACGAGGAACGCGGCGACGAGGTGCCGAGCATGCACGGGGACCCCTGGTACGAGATCTCCGCCATCGACCCCGCCCGCAGGCAGGAACGCATCGTCGTCATTCACCGGGACCGTACCGTCCTGACGGTCAGTCTGCGGACCGCCGGAGATGTCGACCAGAAGGCGGCTGTCGACGCCGTCTGGCTCGGCATCGCCAAGCGCTTGCCGACGGATGACTAGCGGACGGAGTTCCGGGACGAGGTCTCCGGCCTGAGAACGGTGCCGCCGGACGGGATGGCCGGGGTTGCGCCGGCCATCCCCGTCCGAGCAGCCGACCGGAGGTCCTAGTTGGCGTTCGCCTGCATCTGCGCCGTGAGCGCGTTTGCCAGCTGCGTGAGGTTGCTGGCGGTCGCCGCATCGAACGGTCCGCCCGCGAAGGCCGCCGCGTCGATGTAGGTCTTGATCTGCGACACGAGCGCAGTCTGGTTGCTGAGGAACTGCTGCATCGACGCCTCGTAGGCCTGGTAGGCGGCCGGGTCGGTCAGTGCGACGCCCCGGGTCGAGACGGTGAGGCTCGCCATCCCGGCCGCGCCGAACGGGGCGGTCAGTTGCTTGTAGGCGGCAGCCAGTTGCTCATAGGCCGACAGGTTGGCCGCGATCGCCGGCGGCAGCACGGACGGGTCGAGGTTCTCGACGATCACCCGGCCATCGTGCAGGTAGCTGTCCTTGATCCCGGCCAGCATCAGGATGGTCGGGCGGAAGTCGACGTGGTCGGTCCAGGTCACGTTGTCGACCCCTCGGTTCAGCACGCCCGGTCCGATCATCCCGAACCAGGTCTTGGCGATCTGCGCCTGGATGCCGCCGTGATTCCAGGCGAACGCCGGAGCCTCGAAGACGCAGGTCTGGATCGTCGGGCAGAGGGTCGACCCCGAGGTCGTCATATAGAAGTCCTGATAGCCGAACGGGGTGAACGTCGGGACGCGGAGCGGGTCGGCCGCCGTGATATGCAGGATCTTCTGCTCGACCTGGTCGGCGATCGCCACCATCACGGGCACGGTCCGGTTGTTCAACGCCGGGTCCGGCACCGCCAGCGCCATGAAGTCGTGTTCGAGTTGCCGGACCGTGGCGTTCTCGGGCGGCGGGTTCCCGGCGACATAGGTGTTCGGCGCCATATCGAAATGGACATCGAACTTCGTGGTGTTGCCCCGCAACGTCGACACCACCCGGCCGAGATCGAGGTCGACCTCGCCTTTCTGCGCGTAGGTGCAGGCGATGGTCACGCCGTCGCAGTTGGCCGGCGACTGCTGCCCGCCGACGAAATGGTCGCCCTCCTCGACGGTGACGACGAACAGGGTGTTCGTCTCGTCGATCCCGTCACTCTTGAGCCTGGCAAAGAAAGCCGCCCATCCGGCGTTGTACTGCTGCAGCTGTGCGACGTAGCCGGCCTCGCCGGGCCCGTAGGCCATGTTGCTCGGAACGTGGTTGTCGTGGGCGTCCGACAGGTAGCCATAGACGACCGGCACGCCGGCCTCGAGCATCTGCGCCGTGTAGGCCAGCGTCACCTTCGTGAACATCCCGTCGAACCCGGGGAAGCCGTTGATCGTGCCGCCGAGCAGGTCTTTCAGCGCATACTGCCCGCCATTGACGGCAGGCACGGCGTATTTGTGCCCGAACAGGGCATTGAACCCCACGTATCCGCCCGGCTCCTGCGGAAGGATATCGGCACGGCCGCCATTGGCCGTGCTGCAGAGCGGGCTGTTCTGGGCGCAGTGGATGGCGATCCCTTCGAAGTCGGCGACCTTCTGGGCCGACGTCTCGCCCGCTTGCGGCGAACCGGCGCCGAACACGTTGATGATGTCCGCCGACGTGTTCTCCAGCTCCATGTCCGCCAGCGCCACGGCACCGAAGTCGCATCCGGCCTTCGTGTAGGCCGCCCACGGCGCCGGGGCGTTGTTGCCCAGCTCGTTGACCAGCGAATACGTCTGATCGGACCCGGCGCTCGTATCCGTCGTCTGCACCTTGTTCGTCCAATACACGAACGACGACGTGAACGCCGTCGACCCGTCCGGCTTATAGTAGTCGTAGCTGTTCGCCACACCCTGCCCATGCCGGTCCGGATAGACCCCCGTGATCGACGTCAGGATGCCGTTCGCCGTGTGCGACGCCAACTGCGTGTGGTCGTTTGACAGCAGCGTGCCCTTGGTCTGCAGGAAGCTGAGCAGCGCCGGCATCTGCTCGAGATCGGACGGGATGTTGGCGCGGTCGCGGTCGAAATGCGTGTTGTCGAACTGCAGGTAGACCACGTGCTTGATCGGCCCGGAGCCGTTCGTCAGCGGGCACGACGGTTGGGCGAGGACCGGTGAGGCGAGCCCGGCCGCAAGGACGGCGGCGAAGGATAGGGCGGGTACTGACTTCATGCGCCGATCCTCATGCCACGCTCGATGTTGAAGGTGTCGCGGCGGCGCTGGCGCAAACCCGTCAGCGAAACCAAGCCGCTCGCCATCAGCCACAGGGCAGGCGGCGCCGGGACGGGCGCGGCGGAGGCGCTCGCGACGAGGCCGCTCAGCGGATAGTTCACCGTCGGGTCGACCGAGCAGCCGACGCTGGCCTCGTAACAAGCACCAAGGAAATCGACGTAGCCGCCCGTCGCGTTGCTGACAGGGCTGAACCCGGCGGTCGAGACCGACTGGCTGCCCACGGTCGCCGTCACCCGGTAGATCGTCGTGTCCAACACCCCTTCCGGGCCCGGCTCGACCAGGAACGGCCCGGACACCTGGTTGAAGGCGTACGTCACCGTCGCGCCCGCGGCCAAGCTCCCCAGCATCTGCATCGCACTGCCGGAAACCAGATCCACACCGGTTTCGGCCAGCCCGGACGTGTTGGTGATGGCAAAGCTCGTGTTGCCGGTCACGAAGGGGTCGAACGACGCGGTTACGGTGAACAGGGGTGCGGCCTGCACGGGCAGACTGCCCAGTGCCGCCGCCAAGACCACGGCGGCCAAGGTGTGATAGGTATTCACGATCAAGCTCCGGTAAGCTGGTTGCATTCGACCACGTACGGCTGCGTTGCCATCTTGCCCGGCAAGATCGACGCGCGAGTTCGATTACTAACGAATCATTTTCCAGCAAATAAGAACATTGCGTTTAGAAACGATGACAGACCGCCTCGCTTGGTCGTTACTCGGCGTGCTGGTCCTCGTTGCCCCGCGTATGCAGCGCCTGCTCCGTCGGCACGGGCGCCGCTGTCTCCATCACCGCTTGCGGCCCGGACCGCATCCGCCAAAGCGCCGGCCCGTCCGGGCCGGTCATGGCAACCTCGGTCGGCCCGATCGCGCCGACCACGAAGCGGCCCACATTGTCGCCTTCGCGCGCCGCGATCGGCTTGTCCGCGCCCGGAACCGCGAACAACGCCGTCCGGCCCGACAGCGTGATCACGGTGCCCGTCAGGCGCGGCAGCTCCGATGCCGGCGCGGCTGCGACGGCCTCGTCGGACCGGGGCCGTCTGCCAGGGGAGAACAGCGGCCGCGCCAAGATGATCGAGACAAGCTGAGCGGCCGGCCTCACCGGACCCGTCTTCGCCGGACCCGTCTGCGCCATAGCGGCGCCTGCGGGGTCGCCGCCAGCAGCCTGCTTGGATGTCGTGGAAACGGCTCCCTCGGTCCGATCCGGCGCCGGGACCAGTTCAGCCGCCAAGATCGCCAGCGATCCCATGACAATCAACGCGGCCCCCGCTTGCCCGATCGTCATTATCGGCGAACCATCCCGTCTGCTTGCAACGCGAGCCGGCTATCCCCCGTCGAGACGCTGCAGCGAGGAGGGGGGCCATCCCGCCATCGCGATACTAGCCGGGTGCGCGCTCGATCATGGCCCCGCACGCGGCGAGGTTCGCCTCCAGCGCCTCGTAGCCGCGGTCCAGGTGATAGACGCGGTTCACCACCGTCTCGCCCCGGGCCGCGAGCCCGGCCAGCACCAGCGACACGGAGGCGCGCAGGTCCGTTGCCATCACCGGCGCGCCCGACAGGCTGGAAACCCCGCGGATGATCGCCGAGGCGCCATGGACGTTGATGCGGGCGCCCATGCGGTTGAGCTCCGGCACGTGCATGAACCGGTTCTCGAAGATCGTCTCCGTCACCATCGCGGCTCCTTCGGCGACCGACATGACGGCCATGAACTGCGCCTGCATGTCGGTCGGGAAGCCGGGGTAGGGCTCGGTCATCGCATCGATGCCGCGCAGGCCGTCGACCCGGCGCACCACCATCGCGTCGTCCCGCTCCGTGATCTCGCACCCGGCCTCCGTGAGCGCGCGCATCAGCGCCCCGAGATGGGTCGACTGCGCGCCCTGCAGCGTCACCTCGCCGCCGGTGATCGCGACGGCACAGGCGTAGGTGCCGGTCTCGATCCGGTCGGCGACGATCCGGTGCCGGGCGCCATGCAGCGACGTGACCCCCTCGATGACCAGGCGGTCGGTGCCGGCGCCCTCGATCCGGGCGCCCATGGCGATCAGGCAGGCGGCCAGGTCGCCGATCTCGGGCTCACGGGCGGCGTTGGCGAGGATCGTCTGTCCATCGGCGAGGGTGGCCGCCATCAGCAGGTTCTCGGTCGCCCCGACCGACGCGAAGGGCAGAACGATGTGCGCGCCGCGCAGGCCATCGGGCGCTTTCGCGTTCACGTAGCCGCCGTCGAGGTCGATCACGGCGCCCATCTGCTCGAGGCCCTTCAGGTGCAGGTCGACCGGGCGTGTGCCGATCGCGCAGCCGCCAGGCAACGAGACGCGGGCCTCGCGCATGCGGGCGAGCAGGGGGCCGAGCACGAGGATCGAGGCGCGCATCTTGCGGACGATGTCATACGGCGCCTCGGTGCTGGTGATGGCGCCGCCGATCGTCAGCGTGCGGCCGTCCGGGACCACGTCTGGCCCGTGTTGCGCCACCAGCGCCGACATGGTCGCGATGTCCGCCAGGCGCGGCACGCGGTCGAGCACGAGGCGGTCCGCGGTCAGCATGCCGGCCGCCATCAGCGGCAGTGCCGCATTCTTGGCCCCGCCGATCGTGATACTGCCGGTCAGCGGCCTGCCGCCGCGGATACGGATCCGGTCCATTCGCTCTCCCGTCACATGCGGGGCAATGCGACGCCGCGCTGCCCCATGTATTTTCCGGCCTTGTCGGCATAGCTGATCTCGGGCGCGGATTCGCCCTTCAGGAACAGGAACTGGCAGATGCCCTCATGGGCGTAGATGCGGGCCGGCAGCGGCGTGGTGTTGCTGATCTCGATCGTCACCTGCCCCTCCCACTCCGGCTCCAGCGGGGTCACGTTCACGATGATGCCGCAGCGGGCATAGGTGCTCTTGCCGAGGCAGATGACCAGGATGTCGCGCGGGATGCGGAAGTACTCGACCGTGTGGGCGAGTGCGAAGGAGTTCGGCGGGATGATGCAGGCCGGGCCGCGCCGGGTGACGAAGCTGTCCGGGCTGAACTGCTTGGGGTCGACGACGGCGCTGTCCACGTTGGTGAAGATGCGGAAATCGTCGGCCACGCGGGCGTCGTAGCCGTAGCTGGACAGGCCATAGCTGATGACGCCGTCGCGGCGCTGGGTCTCGACGAAGGGGTCGATCATCGCATGGTCCGCGGCCATGCGGCGGATCCAGTGGTCGGGCATGACAGGCATCGGCACCTCGGTCCGCGGAGCTTGGCCGCGGGCGTCACCCACCCGGGGGTGCGAAGGCTCTAGCGCAGGCCGATGGCCGGGGCAAACCGGCGCGAGGCGCTCGCCTCCGCCGTGGAGCAGCGAAGCCGTCCAACCATCGCGGTGCGAGCCTTACAAGAAGGCTTGGGCGGCCCAGCGTGCGGCATGGGCCAGGCCAACCCACAGGGCGATGCTGCCGGCCGCCGATAGCGCCAGCCCGAGCATTGGACCAAGCCCGCGATGATCGTCGCGCCGAAGGTCTGCGCTGGTCAACTGGTGTCCGGCGAACGCGGCGGAGCCGTCCGGTGATGGCATCACGATCGATCTCCTCTCGGGCTGATGAATTCTCAGTTGCAGGATGTCGATGATGCACGATTCTTGCGATTCTCAATGTGAGAGATCACGTAAAAACCCATCAAACAGTGTCTTTTGTCGCAGGAACCGAGATGTACGACGATCAATATAACATTCCGCATTCGATATAGTTCGATATGGTCGCTTATTGTTCGGTCCCGTCGCCCGGCGATGGCCGCAACGACCCGCTATGCTGTCCAGCCTCTCGTGCGCGATGCTGGTCCTTGCGCCGCCGCAGGTTCAGCCGCAATGCCGCGGCCTCGCGCTCCAGCCGGTCGGACCGGTCGGCCTCCGCCTGTGGCGTGCGATCCGGCTGCGGGCGGGGTCCTTTCGGCAGCCTCATGGCAGCATGTCCTGCAGCGCGGCGGTGAACATCTCGGGCTGCTCGACCGGCGGAAGGTGACCGGCACCGGCGATCTCGACGAAGCGCGATCCGGGGATAGCCGCCGCCATGAGCGGCATGCTCGTGGGCATCGCGCCGTCCTCGCTGCCAGCGAGCAGCAGCACGGGCATGCGGATGGCGCCGAGCGCGGGGCGTAGATCGTAGTCCTGCAGGGCCGCGACGCCGGCCTCGAGGCCGGCCAGGGGCGTCCGCGCGATCATCCGACGGATCCGGGCCACCGCGGGGTGCCCGGCGGCGATCGAGGCGGATGTGAACCAGCGCGGCAGGGTGATGTCGGCGAAGGCCGCCATACCGCCGGTCCGGGCCACCTCGAGCCGGCCGGCCCAGGCTGCGGCGCCGCCGGATGGGGTGGCCGCACTGCCATCGGCTGCGACCAGTCGAGCGATCCGGCTAGAACGACGTGCCGCAAGGCAGAGCCCGGTCGCGGCGCCCATCGAAACGCCCACGAACGTGGCGCCGGCCGCGCCGACGGCCGCCATCAATGCATCCGCATCGTCGGCCAGCTGCTCGATCGTGGCCGGGCCGGGCGGGACCGAGCTGCCGCCATGCCCGCGCTGGTCGTAGCGCAAGACTTGGAACCGCCCAGCAAGCGCCTCGGCCTGCGCGTCCCAAAGCGTCAGGTCGGTCGCGAGCGAGTTGCTGAACACCACCCATGGCGCTCCCTCCGGCCCGTCGACGCGGCAGCGGAAACGCAGTCCGTCATGCCCGATGCTGCGCTCGCTCATGATGTCCTCCAGAGGCCACGTTGGCCTGCCGCAGGCTCGCGTCAAGCGAACCGATCGCGGCTGGCTCGCCGCCCTTGGCCGGACTCGGGCTGCGGCTGCATGATGCGGCATGATCGAGTTTTTCCTGCCCGACCTTGCGGCGACCGAGGCATTGGGGGGACGGCTGGCCGGGGCGCTGCGCGACGGGGATGTCGTGCTGCTCGAAGGAGCGCTCGGCGCCGGCAAGAGCGCGCTGGCGCGGGCGGTGCTGAGGGCGTTGCTGGACGATCCCGCGCTGGAGGTGCCGAGCCCGACCTATACGCTCGTGCAGACCTATCACAGCCGGCTTGGCCCGGTCGCGCACTTCGACCTGTGGCGGCTGGATGGTGCGTCCGCGCTGCGGGAACTCGGCTGGGACGGGCTGGGGCAGGAGGGCGCGGCGATCGCGCTGGTGGAGTGGCCGGACCGGCTGGGGGCGCTGCGCCCGGCGGATGCGCTCACGGTGGCGCTGGCGCCCGATGGCGAGGGGCGGCGGGCATCCCTGCTCGGCTGGGAGGACCGGCTGTGAACGTGTTCACGATCGCGCCGGGGGTGCCGTTCCTGGACGCGTTGGCAGGATGGTGGCTGGACGGCCGGGAGGACCCGTTGGTCTGCGCCGACGGCCTCTTTCTCTTGCCGACAAGGCGCGCCGCCCGTTCGCTCACCGAGGCGTTCCTCCGTGCCGCCGACGGCCGGCCGCTGCTCCTGCCGCGGATCGCGGCGATGGGCGCGCTGGATGAGGCACCGCTGGCCCTGGCCGGCGCACTCGACGTCGCCGCGGCGATGAACGAGGCGGAGCGGCTGGCCGGCCTCACCCGGCTGGTGCTCGGGCTCGATGGCCGGCATGGCGCGCCGAGGACGGCCGACCGTGCTTGGCTCCTCGCGGCCGAGCTGGCGAAGTTGCTGGACGAGGCGCACCGCGAGGGCGTCGACCTGGCGCGAACCTTGCCGGAGCTGGTCGGCGCCGACTATGCCGAGCATTGGGCGGACACGCTGACGTTCCTGCAGATCGTCACCGCGCATTGGCCGGATGTGTTGCGCGCGGCCGGACGGGTCGACGCGGCCGCACGGAGCGTCGCGCTCCTGGCAGCCCAGGCCGAGGCCTGGGAGGCTCGGGCGCCGGACCATCCGGTGGTCGTCGCCGGGACTTCGGGCGGTATCCGTGCGATCGGGGCGTTGATGCGGGTGGTCGCGCGGCTGCCGAACGGCCGCGTGGTGCTGCCGGGGCTCGATCGCGTGATGGCGGACGAGCATTGGGATGCGTTGGACGAAAGCCACCCGCAGGCCGGGCTACGGGCGCTGCTGGGCTGGATGGGGGCGACGCGTGGTGACGTGCGGGCCATGCCGGGGCCGGACGGGCACCGCGCCACGATGTCGGACTGCGTCGCCAAGGGGCCGGACTGCGTCGTCACGGGGCCGGACCGCAGCGCCACGGTGTGGCGGGCATTGCTGCCGGCCCGGGCGCTCTCGGTCTGGCGCGAGCCGTTCACGCCGGCCATCGGCGGGGTCGAGCGGCTGGAGGCGGCGGACCAGCAGGAGGAGTCGGTGGCGATCGCGCTGGTGCTGCGCGAGGCGCTCGAGACGCCGCATGCGCGGGCCGCCCTGGTGACGCCCGACCGCGTGCTGGCCGCGCGGGTTGCGGCGGAGCTGTCGCGGTTCGGGGTCGTCGTCGATGACAGCGCGGGCGAACCCTTGTCTGAAACCCCGCCGGGTGCATTCCTGCGTCTGCTGGCGCAGGCGGTCGCCGACGGGCTGGCGCCGGTTGCGCTCCTTTCGGTGCTGAAGCATCCGCTGACGGCGCTCGGCCTCCGCCCGGCCGAGTGTCGCCGGCTGGCGCGACGGCTGGAACGGCTCGTGCTGCGCGGCCCGGCGCCGCCGCCGGGCATCGCCGGCTTGCGGGCGGTGCTGGCGGAGCGGCCCGACGCCGAGCTGGCCGCGTTCGTCGACCGGATCGAGGCGCGGATGACCCCGCTTCTGCGGCTTGCGGCGGGTGCCGATGCGCCACCGGACCAGGCGTTGCTGGCGCTGATCGAGGCTGCCGAGGCCGTGGCCGCCGCCGCAGATCCGGTAAAGGAAGAGCAGCCGGGCTCCGCCCGGCTTTGGGCGCTGGAGGAAGGCGAGGCGCTGTCGCAGCATCTGGCGCAGCTCGCCGATGCGCTGCCGGTGTTGCCGCCGCAGCCGGTGCGGACCTTGCCGGGGCTGCTGCAGGCGAGCCTGCAAGGTGCCGTCGTGCGGTCCAGGCGGGCCTTGCGCGGCCGTGGGGCCGGGGCCGGGGCATCGGAACACCCGAGGGTCGCGATCCTGGGGCTGCTCGAGGCGCGGCTGCAGTCGTTCGACGTGCTGGTGCTCGGCAGCCTGGCCGAGGCGGTATGGCCACCGGCGGCCGACCCCGGCCCGTGGATGAGCCGGCCGATGCGGCGCGGTGCCGGCCTGGCCTCCCCGGAGGCGCCGGTCGGGCAGATGGCGCACGACTTCGCCATGCTCGCCTGCGCCGCGCCCCGGGTCGTGCTGTCGTGTCCGCGGCGCCGTGATGGGGCGCCCGCGGTGCCGGCTCGCTGGCTGGTGCGGCTGGAGGCGTTCCTGCTCGGCCACGGGACGGCGCTCGCGACCAGCCCGGCCGCGGCGTGGGCCCATCGGCTGGACCACCCCGACGGCCCGCCCGCGCCCGTGCCGCCGCCCCGGCCCTGCCCGCCGGTCGCGGTTCGGCCGCGCTCGATCAGCGTCACCGAGGTCGAGACCTGGCTGCGCGACCCGTATGGCCTATATGCCAAGCACGTGCTGGCCCTGCGCGCGCTCGATCCGCTGGAGCAGGCGGTCGAGAACGCCGATTTCGGCACCCTGGTGCACGAGGCGATCGCCGGCTGGGTGCGGGCGCTGCCGGCCACCATGCCGCACGACGCGGCGCTCCGGCTGCGGGGCGCGATGACGGCGGCGCTGGATGCGCGGGCGCTGCGGCCGGCCCTAATCGCGTGGTGGCGGCCGCGCCTGCTGCGGATCGCGGACTGGGTAACCGAGCAGGAGGGTCCGCGCCGGGTCGCGCGGCCCGGCGTGCCCCATGTCGAGATCCGGGGCGAGTGGGTCATCCCGGAGCTCGGTTTCACCGTCACGGCCCGGGCCGACCGCATCGAGCGGCGGGCCGACGGGCGGCTGGCCGTGCTGGACTACAAGACCGGCGTCGTCCCGACCGGCAAGGAGGTCGAGGCCGGGCATGCGCCGCAACTGCCGCTGGAAGCGGCGATGGCGGCCGCCGGTGCCTTCGACGGGCTGACGGGCACTGCGGCCGAGCTGACCTATTGGCGGCTCACTGGCGGATACGTGCCGGGGGAGGAAACGACGCTGTTCGGCGGCAGCGCCGACAGGACCGCGGCGGGGGCCGACACCGCCCGGGCCAGCTTCCTTGCTCTCGTGGCGCAATTCCAGGACCCGGCGCAGCCGTACCTATCGCAGCCGCATCCGGGTGCCGCGCCCCGGTTCACCGACTACGCGCAGCTCGCTCGGGTGGGCGAGTGGTCCGCGGCCCGGGAGGACGAGTGATGGACCAGGTCGTCACGTCCGCCCGGCAGCGCGCCATCCAGGAGCAGTCGCTCGCCTCGGACCCGGCGGTTTCGGCCTTCGTCGCGGCGTCGGCCGGGTCGGGCAAGACGAAGCTCCTGACAGACCGCATGCTGCGGCTGATGCTGGGCGGCGCGCCGCCCGCGCGCATCCAGTGCCTGACCTTCACCAAGGCGGCCGCGGCGGAGATGGCTCTGCGCTTGCAGCACCGGCTGGGTCGCTGGGTGACGCTGGACGACGCCGCGCTGGATTCGGAGCTGGGTGCGCTCGAGGTTGCGCCGAACGATACGATCCGGCAGGCGGCGCGGGCCTTGTTCGCCGAGGTGCTGGACCTGCCGGGGGGCATGCGGATCGGCACGATCCACGCATTCTGCCAAGGGCTGTTGCGCCGCTTTCCGCTGGAGGCGGCCATCAGCCCGCACTTCCAGCTGGTCGAGGAGGTCGAAGCCGAGGCGGAGATGCAAGCGGCACGGGAAGACGCGCTGGCGGCGGCCGACGCCGGCTCGGTCGCGATCGTGGCGTCGCTGGTCCGCGCCGACGACTTCGCGACGGTCGTCCAAGCGATGCAGGGCGCGCGCGGGCGTCTCGCGCCGTTGATGGCGCTGCCCGAGGCGGCGCGGGAGTCGCGCGTGTGGCTGGCGGCCGAAGCGCGGCACGCGTCCGAGGCGGAGGCGCTGGCCGAGGCGGCGGTCTGGCCGTCCGAGCAGGACCTGCACGAGGCGCTGTGGCAGGTACAGGCGCACGGGTCCAACGCCGTGCGGGACCGGGCGCTGGCGATGCTCGGCTGGCTGAGCCTGCCGGCGGCCGAGCGGGTGGCGCATTGGACCGACTGGCTGGGCCAGTTTGTCGGCAAGGGCGGCAAGCCGCTCTCCTACGGCAACTTCCCGAACGACAAGGTGCATCGGCTGCAGCCCTGGATCCGCATCGCGGTGGAGGCGGAACAGGCGCGCGTGCTGGCCGTCGAGGACGCGCGGCGGGCGGTGCGGTGCGCCGAGGCGACGGCGGCCCTGCTGCGCCTGGTTGCGCCGGCGCTGGACGGCTATGCGGCGCAGAAGCAGCGCTCCGGCCTGCTGGACTACAGCGACCTGATCGGGCGCGCGGAGCGGCTGCTGGAGGACCCGGGCGCGGCCTGGGTGTTGTATAAGCTGGACGGCGGGATCGACCACTTGCTGCTGGACGAGGTGCAGGACACGGCGCCGGAGCAGTGGCGGATCGCGCACCGGCTGACGGAGGAGTTCTACGCCGGGTTGGGCGCGCGCGGGGATGGGCCGCGGCGCACCTTCTTCGCGGTGGGCGACCCGAAGCAGAGCATCTACTCGTTCCAGGGCGCCGACCCGACCGAGTTCCAACGCTCGCGGGAGCAGATGTCGGAGCGGGTCGGCGGGTCCGGGCAGGTGTGGCGGGACGTGACGCTGGACGTGTCGTTCCGTTCGACGGCGCCGGTGCTCGCGCTGGTGGACGCGGTGTTCGCCGACCCGGTCGCGGCGGCCGGAGTGGCCGATGGCGGCGACCTGCGGCATGAAGCCGACCGCGCGGGGATGGCGGGCCGGGTGGAGTTGTGGCCGCTGGCGCCTTCGCCCGAGCCCTCTGCGCCGGAGGTCTGGACGGTGCCGGCGCAGAACCAGGCGCTCGTCTCCGCGCCGCAGCGCCTGGCCGACGCGATCGCCGCGGCCGTCGCGGCGCTGCTGGCGCGGGGCGAGCGGCTGGAAGCGCGGGACCGGCCGCTCGAGGCGGGCGATATCCTGATCCTGGTGCGCCGGCGCGGCCCGTTCGCGACCGCGGTGGTGCGGGCGCTGAAGACGCGCGGGGTCGCGGTGGCGGGGCTCGACCGGCTGCAGCTGACGGAGCAGGTGGCGGTGCAGGACCTGCTCGCGGCGTGCGACGCGGTGCTGCTGCCGGACGACAACCTGGCGGTCGCGTGCGTGCTGACGAGTCCGCTCGGCGGACTGACCGATGACGGGCTGATGCAGCTCGCGTTGGGGCGGCAGGGCCGGCTGTGGGACACGTTGCGCGACCGGGCCGGCGAGCGGGCGGACTGGGGCGCGGCGTGGCGGTTCCTGTCGGCGCTGGCGGCCCGGGCGGACTACGTGTCGCCGCACGCGCTGCTGGCCGAGGCGCTGGGGCCGCTCGGCGGCCGCGCGCGGCTGCTGGCGCGGTTGGGTGCGGAGGCGGCGGAGCCGATCGACGAGCTGCTGGGCGCGGCACTCGCCTACACGCAGGTGCATGCGCCGTCGTTGCAGGGGTTCGTGCACTGGCTGCGGCGCTCCGGCGCGGAGGTCAAGCGGGAGGTGGGGGGCGCCGGGTCGGCGGTGCGGGTGATGACGGTGCACGGGGCAAAGGGGCTGCAAGCGCCGCTGGTGATCCTGCCCGACACGGCCGGCCTGCCGCCCGAGCCGCGCGACGGCATCGCCTGGGCCGAAGCGGACGACATGCCGGTGCCGCTTTGGGCGCCGCGGTCGGAGCTGCGCGGCCCAGCCTGGCGGGCCGCATCGGACCGGGCGAAGGTGCTGCGGATGCGCGAGTATAACCGGCTGCTGTATGTCGCGCTGACGCGGGCGGAGGACCGGCTGGTGGTCTGCGGATGGCGTCCGAAGAAGGCCGAGCCGGCCGACGAGTGCTGGTATGCCATGGCCAAGCGCGGTTTCGAGCGGATGGACGCCGGGCCGGACGCGTTCCCGTGGGCGTCGGGCGGGGACTGGACGGGCGAGATGCTGGTCGCGTCATCCCCGCAGCGTGCCGCGCCAGCCCGGGCCGTGCCCACGCGGGCATCGTCGTCGACGCCGCTGCCCGGGTGGGCCGGCCGTCCTGGCGCGTGGGCCGCGTTGCCGCCGCCTGCGGAGCCGGCGCTGCCGCGGCCGTTGGCACCCAGCCGGCCCGATGGCGCGCGGTTCGGGCCGGTGCCTGCCGCGACCTCTCCGCTTGCCGCGGGCGCACCACGCTTCCTCCGCGGCACGGCCGTGCACGAGCTGCTGCAGCATCTGCCGGCGGTGCCGGCAGCAAGGCGCGCTGCCGCCGGGGCAGCGTATTTGGCGCGGACGACACTGGGTGCAGCCGAGCGTGCGGCCATCCTGGACCAGGTCCTGGCCGTCCTGATCATTCCGGAGCTGGCGCCGCTGTTCGGACCGGCAGGCCGGGCGGAACAGCCGCTGGCCGGCTTGGTTGGCGGCCAGGTGATCTCGGGCATCGTCGACCGCATGGCGGTGCTTCCCGGGCCCGGCAACTCAGGAACCGTGCTGATCGCCGACTTCAAGACCGGCCGGGCCGCGCCGGAGCGGCCGGATCAGACCCCACCGCGCTACCTGCGGCAGCTCGCCGCCTATCGGGCGGTCGCGCGCGGGCTGTTCCCGGGTTGGATCGTGCAGTGCTGGCTGGTCTGGACCGAGGGGGCGCGGGCGGTATCGCTGGCCGGCGCCCTTCTCGACCGGCACGCGCCCGAGGTTAACCTTTCTCACAGCGCTGAAACAGACGCGTAACAAGGGCTGGCTATATCTGCCGTATCGAAACCGTGCAGATGGAGGGCTTCATGTTCACACGCGTCGTTTCAGGTCTCGCTCTAGCTGTCGCGATCGGCGGGGCTTTGTTCACACCGACCCCGGCGAAGGCCTGGTGGGTCCGGCCCGGCTGGGGTGGCCCGGTGTATTACGGGCCACGACCGTTTTTCTACGCGCCCCGCCCGGTGTATTTCGGCCCGCCGGCCTACGTAGGCGCTCCTTATGGCCGGTATTGGGTGCGGGCGCACTATTCGCCGTACGGCTACTTCGTCCCCGGGCATTGGCAGTGAGGGGGCGGCAGTGAGCCGGGCCGCCACACCGTTCGGCGAGGCGATCAGGGCGGCGATCGCTGCCCTGCTCCTGGCCGGGGGGCTGCTCGCCGCCCTCTGACGAGGCTGGCGTCAGTCGGCCGCCAGCTTGACGGTGCGCGCGGCACCGGTCGCGCGCAGCGCGTCCCCGAAGGCGGTGAAGATCGCTCGCGACACCGCGTCGCTGCCGAAATCGTACTCCGGATGCCATTGCACGCCGACAGCGAGCGCGGCGGCACATGGGTGGCGCATCGCCTCGATCGTGCCGTCCGGCGCCACCGCCTCCACCACCAGGCCCGGCGCCAATTGGTCGATGCCCTGGTTGTGCAGCGAGTTGACGGCCAGCTCGGACTGGTTGGTCAGCCGGTGCAGCCAGCCGCCTTGCACCACCCGCACCGCATGCGCCTTGCCGGTGCGGATCCGCGGGTCTGGATGGAGCGGGGTCGAGTGGTCCATCCGGTCCGGCAGATCCTGCAGGCGTTGATGCAGCGTGCCGCCGAGCGCGACGTTCATCTCCTGCAGGCCGCGGCAGATCGCCAGCACCGGGATGCCGCGCGCGACCGCGCCGCGGATCAATGGCAGGGTGACGTTGTCGCGGTCTGTGTCTTCCGGCGTGCCGTCGCTGTGCGCCGGGCCGCCGTAGAAGCTCGGCTGCACGTTCGACCGGCTGCCGGTGAGGATGATGCCGTCCAGCCGGTCGAGCAGCACGTCGATATCGGCGGCCGAGCCGTTGGCCGGCAACAGCACGGGCACGCCGTCCACGACCTCGTCGACCGCGCGGACGTAGGTGTCGGATGCGGCATGGTTCTGCATCCCGTAGGTGCCGAACATCTTTCTGCAGCAAGAAATCCCGACCAGCGGCTTCATATCGACACTCTGTCCCACAACGCGATGCGTCTGCAACGCTGACCTATCCGCCACCGCCGATATTGTTCTGGAAGAACTTCGGGTCGATGAACTCGAACAGGCTATCGGGATAGGTGCCGCCGAGTTGCGCGTCCGACAGCGCGACCCGCGTTTCGTGACGTTGCTGGTCCAGTACCGTCCACTGCCGGAGGGCCAGCGGGTTGTCGGCAAAGATCAACGTCAGCACGCCGTCCTGCGGCGACGCCGTCCGGACGACGCCGACCTGCAACTGCCCCGGCTGGCGCACGAACGACACGATCGTCACGTCGCCGGAGAGGCGGAGGTTGTCCTGCAGCAGCAAGCCAAGCGGCGTCGACGATAACGGGATGTTGCTCGTCTGCTTGAGCTGGCTGTCGTTGAACACGAGCAGCCCGTGGCTCGCGACCAGCAGGAACGGCGCCGGCGGGTTGTACTGGAAGCGCATCCGCCCCGGCCGCACGAGCCAGGCCTGGCCGGAGGTGACGCCGCCATCGGGTGCGACCTGCTTGAAGTTCGCGTGCAGCGCCCGGGTGGCGTTCAGGTAGGCCTCGACCCGGCGCACGTCCGCCTGGTCCTGCGGCGAGAGGGCGGCGGCGCGGACCTGCGCGAGCGCGGGGACCGGGAGCAGCAGGAGGGGGGCGAGCAGGAGCGAGCGTCGGTGCATGGCAGGCGATGTGGCACCGCCTCGGGCGGAGAAAAAGCCCCTATTCGGCGGCGACTGCCATGCCCTCGGGGCGGCCCGCGCCCGCCCAAAGCTCGGGCCGCAGCTCCTCCGGCCGGTCGGGGAAGGCCAGCGCGCAAAGGAGCGTGCCGACCGCGACGAGGGCGAGCACGACCATGACGGCGGACAGGCTGCCGGTGCGCTCATGCAGGATGCCGACGAGCGGGGCTGCGCCGGCGCTGCCGAGGAAGCCGACGAAGAAGCGGACGGAATACATCCGCGCCCGCAGCGGCGGGGCGATGTAGCGGGCGGTCATGGTCTCGTTGACCGTGACCTGGCCGAAGATCGCGGCGGCGGCGAGGGCGGCCGCGGGCAGCATCGCCACGCCGTGCAGGACGGAGAGCGAGAGGAGCGTCGGCACCAGCACGAGCGCGAGCGGCAGGAAGACGCGCTTGAGGGTGAAGCGGTCGATCAGCCGGCCGACGGTGAACTGCGTGAGCGCGCCGCACAGCGTGACGAGGAAGGCGGCGACGCCGATGACCGAAAGCAAGGACGGGTCCGACGCGAGGCGCTCCTGCAGCAGTTTCGGAATGAGCAGGGTGAAGGCGTTGAACACGAGGCCGGAGACGGCGGCGATCAGCAGCAGCGAGATGACGGCCCGGCGGACGAGCGACCGCGGGATGTCGGGGAACGGCCGGCGCAGCGCGCGCGCACCGTCATAGTCGTGGGCGGGCACGCGCAGCCAGGCGGCGCCGAGGGCGGCGCCGGCAAGGCCGGGGAGGAGGAACGCCCATTGCCAGCCGAACCGGACGGCGACGAAGGCCGTGACGACCGGCGCCAGGGCGACGCCGAAATTGCCGAACACGCCGTTGACGCCGATGGCCCGGCCCGGATGGTCGCCGGCGGCGTCGACGAGCATGGCCGTGCCGATCGGGTGGTAGATGGCGGCGAATGCCCCGGTGGCCGCAAGCAGGCCGGCCAGCGCCCAGGGCGAGCGGGTCAGGCCGCAGCCGATGAGGGCGGCGCCCGTGCCGAGGAGAAAGACCGCGATCATGGCCTTGCGCCCGAACCGCGCGGCGAGCCAGCCCTGCGGCAGGGACAGCGCGCCGTAGAGGACGAACATGCCGGTGGCGAGCGCGACGATGGGGCCATACTCGGCGCCGAACGGGCCGCCGGGCCGGGCCATGGCGAGGACGGCCGTGGGAAGGATGAGCAGGCAATAATGACAGAGCAGGTGGGCGGCGTTGATGTAGGCGATCTGGCGATTGGCCGACGTCATGGGGCGTCTCCTTCCCGTGCAGGGACGATCGCGCGCATGCTGGCATGACGCAATAACGATAGCTGGCCACTCCAAGCAGCCCGGGGCGGTGGCGCACGCATGAACCGCCGTCGCACCGCCGCGTTCGGGCTGTTGCAATGGAGGAGGACAGCATGGCCGAGACCGAGACCCCGAAGCCGACCGGCACGACCGGCGCACCCAATCCGAAGACCGGGAGCAGCGACGCCGCCCGGGGCCTTGGCGGCCATAGCAAGGACGCCGACCACAAGCCCGGCAGCCCAGCCGAATACGTCGAGAAAGGCGAGCCGGCGACGAAGCCCTGAGCGCCCGCGCGGCGGGCGAGATGGCGGCGGGCGGAGGCGACCGGATCAAAAATCGAGTGCCGGTGCCGAACTGGCGAGGAACCCCGCCGCCAGCACGACCATGATCCCCACGGCCGCTTCGGCGGTCACCATCGCCCGGAGGCGTGCCGGCCCCTCCCGCACGAGTGCGGGCAGCCGCCGGAAGCGGTTGACCGCGGCGATCAGCACGAGAACACCGAACAGCCCCGCCTTCGCCAACCCGGCCCGCCCGTAATCGAAGGCGGCCCATCCTGCCAGCGGGCCCATCAGCGACGACGACTGGGCTAGTGCCGTCCCGGCCATCAGCCCCACACAGAGCGTGCCGAGCGAACCGAACCGCCGCGCCGCCGTGACGCACTCGGCCACGGGCGCACGCCACAGGACCGAAAGCAGCGGCGGCAACCCACCCAGCCACGCGCCTGCCGCAAGCAGGTGCACCACGACCGAGACCACCAGCCAACTCGGCCCGTCGCTCATCGCCCATGCATGGCCGTGCGCGACCTGGCTCGCCAGCGCCGCGCCGGCAAAGGCCGCCGTCATCCAAGCCGCACGTCGATACAGCAACAGCGCCGCAAGCAGCAGCGACGCTTGCAGCAGCAACACGTGCCCGAACACGGTGGACCCGAGGACCGCCGGCGTCTCCCACACCGAGCCGCCCAGGGCGACGCCCGTTGTCGCCGCCCAGAGGCTCAGCCCGGCCAGCCCAGCCAGCAGGGAAAACCGGGCCGCGCGGACCGATCCAGGGACGAGCCAGGCCTGGAACAGCGTTGCCCCGAAGGCGGAGAGCAGCCCGCCATCGGCTGCGCCCCGTGCCAGCACCGCTGCCAGGTCCATCATCGCCCCGACCGTCGCACTGCTCAGGGGGCGAGCGTGAACGTGAACGTGCCCTCGGTCTTGTGCGTGTCGACCGAGGTCGCGTGCCACTCCACCGTGTAGACGCCAGGCGGCACCGTGCCGAGCCCGGCGATGAGCTGCTTGGCGTTGCCCGGTGCGGTGTGCAGGCCGTGCGTCTCGACGGGCGTGCCCGCCGCGGCAGTGACGGCGATGCTGCTGAACCGCGGCTCGACCGCCTCGCTGAAGGTGATCGCGATCTCGCCCGGGGCCGTGTAGACCGTCCCGCCGACGGGCGGCTCGGACGCTTGCAGGTGCGCGTGCGCCCAGGCCGAGGCGGGGGCAAGCAGAAGCAAAGTGGCAAGTCGTATGCGCATGATCTCCCTCCTCACTGGAACAGCGGCCTGCCGAGGCTGGTCGGGAACAGGTCGTCGAAGAACAGATGCAGCTGGGAGATGAAGCCCACGTTGCGGCCTGACGCCCGGTTGGCTGGCACGAGCAGCGCCGCGCCGACCTGGTAGCTGTCCCCCTCGTAAAGCACGCCCGGCGCATAGACGACTTGCGTGCCAAGGTTGCTCGGCTTGGAGGCAGGCGACGAGTACGCCACCTCCACCAGCGGGATCAGCCGGTTGACGACGTCCGGCAGCCCGTAATCCTTCACCTGGCTGCGCAGGTAGGGCAGGCTGTACTGCAGCGACAGCCCGCCGGTCCAACGATTGGAATAGCCGTTGTTGAAGGTCTGGGCGGCCAGCCCGGTCAGGCCCGGTGCCGTCCCGGTGTCCCCCGGTCCCGGCTGTCCGGTCGCCTTCAGCTCCTTGTCGGCGATCGTGAACCCGGCCGTCCCCGTGATCGCGAACGGCCGCAGCCAGGGCACCGGCAGGTCGCCCATGCCCTTGCCGAAATACGCCGTCGGCGTCGTGCTGCCATATTGGTCGGCACCGAGGTGCGCCGTGCCGGTGCGCCCGAACTCCCGGATGACGCCGAGCGACAGGATCGCCTCGTGCGGTCCGTCGACGAAGGCCTGATACTTCACGGTGACGTTGATGTCTTGCAGCCCGACCCGCGTCTTGTCGTGAACGGTGCTCTGCACCGTGACGCCGTCATTGACGCCGACGCCAAGATGCTCGGTGATCCGTTTGTCGAACTCGGCGCTGACATTATACTGGTAAGTTGGTCCGGGTCCGCCATCCGCGCCGAGCCGCTGATAGGTGAACGTCGGGATCGAGGCCTCGTCGGCAACGCCAGGGTCATCGATCGTGAGCGTGACGGGGAACACGCGCGCGCCGGCAATGGCGTGCGCGGCGGCCGGCGCATGGGGCGCCGAGCAACAGGCGGCAAGCGCCGCCGCCATAGTGATGCGGATCATTGAACGGGTCCTGTCCAGGAGTGCGGACGCCCGGAGGCGTGGCCACCCGGGCGCGGAAGGCGCGTCAGGACAGGCGGGGTGGTCCGGTGGGGAACGTGGCGGCCCTGATGGCGAGGGCGGGCGGGGCGTGGGACGGCGGCCACGCGGCAAGCCCCGCCACCAATGCGTCCGGGGCGCCCATCGCCGGCACGTCCGGCGCCGGCAGCACCGCCGCCGCAAGGGCCGTGCAGAGCGGGCACACGGTACAGTCCATGCCGTGGTGATGCGGCCCGGCCGGGGCCGGCGGCCCGGCATCGTCCGCGGCACCGGCGTGGCAGATCGGGAATGACCCGTCCAAGCCGGCGTCGACGATCGGCAACGGCATCGCGACGGCCGCGAGTATCTGCGCCAGAAGCGCCAGCGTCGCCAACATCAGGCCGTATGCGCGCCCAACGCCGGCCAGGCGGCCGGGCTGCGGGCCTGTCACTCGTGCCGACCTCAAACGGGGGGAGTGCGCCGCGAACATGGGGACACCGTAGCCAATCCCCCGATGGGCTGGAAGCCCGGCCTTCAGCCGTCCTCGGCCAGGGTCGCGCGCATGGACGGCCGGTCGAGCGCGGCCGCGGCCCAAAGCGCGAGCGCCGGCCGACCCTCCCGCCAAGCTAGCGCAGCGAACCGGAAATCGAGGTAGGCCAGCAGCACGCCGATGGTGAGCTGCCCGATCCCGAACGGTGCCGCGCCCAGCGCGGGCGCCAGCTGCTCGAGACGGTCGAGCACCGCCTCCGTCTTGCGTCCGAAGATCAGCGACAGCTCCGGCGTGGCACGCGCCGGCGGCCTGCCCTGCTCGAACCGCCACAGGATCAGCACGTCCAGCAGATTGTCCGCCATGGCGTGCCAGGTGAGCGCGGTCCAGCGCGCCGGGCCGGCCGGGGGGAACAGTCCGCCGGCCCCGATGCTGTCGAGGTACTCGCAGATGACCAGGCTGTCATACAGCGCCGTGCCGTCGTCCAGCACGAGGGTCGGGATGCGGCCCACCGGATTGTCCGCCAACAGCGCCTCGTTCAGGACATCCAGTCCGACCACGGTCCGCACCGTCGCAATCCGCTCCGCGAGGCCCAGCTCGTGCGCAGCGACCATGACTTTGCGGACGAATGGCGACCGTGGCGACCAGTGCAGCTTCATCGATGTCCCCCCTCCGCGCGCCTGCCCGGCAGGCCGGCCATCGATCTTGCGTCGCATACCGTCCCGGTGCCACACGCACGCCAGGGCTGACGGGCCCGCGCGCGTGGCGCCTGCTTGCACCGGGGGGAAATACCGCTAGGTAAGCGGCATGCCGGACCAGCCCGCCCTTCCCGAGATCGAGACCGATGTCGCCATCATCGGGGCCGGGCCGGTCGGCCTGTTCGCCGCGTTTGAGTGCGGGATGCTGAAGCTCCGCTCCGTGCTGGTCGACGCGCTGAGCGAAGTCGGCGGGCAGTGCTCGGCACTGTATCCGGAGAAGCCGATCTTCGACATTCCGGCGCATCCGGCGATCGCGGCCGGGCACCTGATCGGCAACCTCGAGGCGCAGATTGCGCCGTTCGACGTGCCGCGCCTGTTGGGCCGCCGGGTCGAGGGCCTGTCCGGCGCCGTGGGCGCCTTCACGCTGCGCACCGACAAGGGCGACAGCGTCCGCTGCAAGGCCGTGCTGCTCGCTGCCGGGGCCGGCGCGTTCGGGCCGAACCGTCCCCCGCTCGACGGGCTGCACGCGTTCGAGGAGTCGGGCGCCGTCCAATACCTGGTCAAGCGCCGCGAGGACTTCCGTGGCCGCCGGGTCGTTATCGCCGGGGGCGGCGACAGCGCGGTCGATTGGGCCCTGTCGTTGAAGGATGTCGCGGCCAAGACCTATGTCATCCACCGCCGGCAGAAGTTCCGCGCCGCGCCCGAGACCGCCGCGCGGCTGGACGAGGCCGGCGCCCGGGGCGAGATCGAGCTGGTCATTCCCTACCAGCTGCACGCCCTGCACGGCTCCGGCGGCGTGCTGGACGGCGTCGACGTGGTGGACATGCAGGGCGGCGTCCGCCGGCTCGAGGCGGACCGGCTGCTGCCGTTCTTCGGTCTGTCGATGGACCTGGGCCCGATCGCCGGCTGGGGGCTCGACCTGCAGCATATGCACATCCAGGTGACGCCTGCCACCTGCGAAACCAGCACCCCGGGCGTGTTCGCGATCGGCGACGTCGCGACCTACCCTGGCAAGCTGAAGCTGATCCTGCAGGGGTTCAGCGAGGGCGCGATGGCGGCGCACGCCATCCACCCGATCGTCCATCCCGGCACGGCGCTGCATTTCGAGTACAGCACCAGCAAGGGCGTGCCCGCGGCCGCCTGATGCCCGCCCACGCACCTGTCTCCATCCAGGCCGAGCGCCTGACGAAGCGCTACGGCGACGTGCTGGCGGTCGACGACCTGTCGTTCGAGGTCCCGCGCGGCGCCACCCTGGGCTTGCTGGGCGGCAACGGCGCCGGCAAGACGACCACTATCACCATGCTGCTCGGCCTGCTGCTGCCGAGCGCCGGGCGCATCCGAGTGCTGGGGCACGACATGGCGCGCGACCGCTTTGCCGCCTTGGCGCGGATGAACTTCTCGTCGCCCTACATCGCCCTGCCGGCCCGGCTGACGGTGCGGGAGAACCTTCGCGTGTACGGCCACCTCTATACCGTCCGCGGCCTCGACCGCCGCATTGCCGAACTGGCCGAGGAACTGGACTTACATGCCTTCCTCGACCGCCCCGCCGGACAGCTCTCGGCGGGCCAGAAGACACGCGTGGCACTCGCCAAGTCGCTCATCAACCGGCCCGACGTGCTGCTGCTCGACGAGCCGACCGCGAGCCTCGACCCCGACACCGGCGACATGGTCCGCACCTGGCTCGAGCGCTACCGGGCGCAATCGGGCTGCGCGATCCTGCTCGCCAGCCACAACATGGCGGAGGTTGAACGGCTCTGCGACACGGTCCTGGTCCTTAAGCAGGGCCGGGTCGTCGACCAGGGTGCGCCGGCCAACCTCGTCGCCCGCTACGGCCGCGACACCCTTGAACAAGTCTTCCTCGACATCGCCCGGGGCACGTCGTCTCCCGTCCCGCCAAGGGACAAGCCGGGTGTGGGTAGCTCCAACCGCCAGCGCGCGACCGCTAACACCGCCCCGGACGAGGGCGCCCCATGAGCGCGAACCGCGTTTGGGGCATGATCTACCGCCACCTTTGCCTCTACAGGCACAGCTGGCCGCGGATGCTCGAACTCGTCTACTGGCCCACGTTGCAGATGTGCATCTGGGGGTTCACGACCAGCTATCTCATCAGCCGCGGCAACTCGCCCGCCGCGGTGGTCGGCGGCGCCCTCCTCGGCGGCGTCCTGCTCTGGGAGGTCACCCTCCGCAGCCAGATGGGTGTCGCGATCACCTTCCTCGAGGAACTCTGGTCCCGCAACCTCGGCCATATCTTCGTCAGCCCGATCCGCCCGTGGGAGCTGATCGCGGCCCAGCTCGGCGTCTCGTTGCTGCGCACCCTGTTCGGCGTGCTGCCGGCGATCGGCCTTGCCTGGCTGCTCTACGCCTTCGACCTGTTCGCGATGGGCCCCATCCTGGTGTTGTTCTTCCTGCTGCTCATGATCATGGGATGGTGGATCGCGCTCGCGGTCGTCAGCATCATCCTTCGCCACGGCCTCGGCGCCGAGGTCCTCGCCTGGTCCGTCACGTTCGGCCTGGCCCCGCTCTCGGCCGTGTTCTACCCGGTCAGCGTCCTGCCCGCCGCGATCCGCCCGATCGCTCTGGCGCTGCCGTCGACGCACGTGTTCGAGGGAATGCGTGCCGCCCTGGCCGGGGAGACGCGGTGGGACCACCTGGCCGCGGCCGCCGGGTTGAACGTGATCTGGGCGCTGGCAGCCACGGCGCTGTTCGCCTGGCAGTTCCGCCGCGCACGCGACCGCGGCGCGCTGTTGAACCTGGGCGAATAGGGCACGGTTCACGCCGCGGCGGCGCTGGGCCATAACGGCGGCAGCAAAGGACCTCGTTATGGACACTCGCTTCTGGCTCATCCGCCACGCCCTCGTGTCGGAGAACGAGCGTGCGCGCCTCTATGGCGTGCTCGACGTCTCGCTCTGCCCCGACACGCTGGTGGCCCAAGCGCCGCAGTACCGGGCGCTCGCAGCCCGCCTGCCAAGCCCGGCGGTGTGGATGTGCTCGCCGCTCAGCCGCACCCGCCGCACGGCGGAGGCCATCTTCGCCGCCGGCTATGCCGAGCAGCCGCTGACGGTCGTGCCGGGCATGATCGAGCAGAACCTCGGCGACTATCAGGGCTTGCCGCACGCGGACCTTCCGGGGCGGCTGGTGGCGCCCGCGCACCCGTTCTGGCCGCTCAGCGCCGCCGAACGGCCCCCGGGCGGCGGCGAAAGCATGGAGGACGTCGTCCGCCGGGTCGGCCGCACGATGGACGAGCTGGCCGAGGCGCAGGCGGGGCAGGACGTCGTGATCGTGAGCCATGGCGGCACCATCCGCGCCGCGGTGGCCCATGCGCTGCGCGCCACCGCGGACCAGGCACTGCACCTCTCGGTCCACAACATCTCCCTCACCCGTCTAGAGCGCGTTGCGGAGGGCTGGCGCGTCGTGTGCGTGAACGAGTGGCCCGGCATTTGATCCGGCCTGGCGCCGACCGGGTCCGCGGCGACCGCACACGGGATGGGAAAGTGCCGGGCGGCCGGGCCGGCATCCTGCTCGCAGTCCTTCTCTCGCTGGTATTCCCGGGCCTCGGGCAGATCTACGCGCGGGCCTGGCGGATCGGCCTCGTGCTGCTCGGCGTCGACACGGCGCTGTCCTTCGGCGCCCGGTTGCTCACGGTTGCAGCGCCGCCCATCCTGCCCGCGCTCGCCGCGTTCGGGCTGGTCGTCGGCGCCGGGCTGGCGCTTTCGGTCGTCGCGGCCGCAGACGCGGTCCGCCGGTCTCGCCGGGGCATTCCAGCGCAGCGGCCACGCTGGTTCCGATCGACCTGGTTCGCGGCGCTGGCGATGGTCGCGATCGGCTTCGGGCTCGACACCGCGCTGCCGTTTGGCTGGCGCGCATTCGATATCCCATCGAGCTCGATGGCGCCCACGCTGATGGTCGGCGACTATCTCCTCGCCGACGCCCGGGCTGCCGGCGCCGTCACGCCGGCCCGGGGCGAGGTCATCATCTTCGAGATCGTGCGCGAGCCGGGCGCGGAGCCGATCGACTACGTGAAGCGGGTGATCGGCTTGCCCGGGGAGCGGATCGCGCTCAACGACGGGATCGTCACGATCGACGGGACGCCTACCGCACAAACCCAGGGACCCGAGGCGATCATTCCCGAGGCGATGACGTTCGGCATCAAGGCCCGGCTCGATACGGAAACCCTGCCCGGCGGCGTCAGCCACCCGATCTACCGGATACAAGGTGCCGCCCTGCGCGAAACCACCGCCGAGGTGACGGTGCCGGCGGGGCGGCTGTTCGTGCTGGGCGACAATCGCGACAACAGCGTGGATAGCCGGTACGCCGAGGTCGGCTTCGTTCCCATCGCCGCCGTCGTCGGGCCGGCCCGGACGCTATATTGGTCCCGCGACCGTGGCCGCGTGCCGTCCGACATCCGCTGAGGGCCTTTTCAGGCGTGATCGTAGTCGACGGTGACGGTCGGCGTCGTCGGGCGCGCCTGGCAGGTGAGGACGTAGCCGGCCTCGGTCTCCCACGGCTCCAGCCCGTAGTTCACGTCCATCGCGACCGCCCCATCGGTCACGCGCGCGCGGCAGGTGCTGCACATGCCCGCATGGCAGGACCATGGCAGGTCGAGCCCGGCGCGGAGTGCTGCGTCCAGCACCGTCTCGGTTTCCAGCATCGGCACCGCGGTGCTGACGCCGTCCGCCCTGACGGTCGCGATGGCGAACGGCACCGCGCCCGCCGGGGCAGGCCTTGGTTCGTGGCGAGGCTGGGACGAGGTGGCGAAGTGCTCGCTGAGAACGCGTCCGGGCGGCATGCCCGCCTCGCCCAGGGCGGCGGAGACGTCGCGGATCATATCGCCCGGGCCGCACAGCACGGCATAGTCCGGCAAGGCGCCCGGCAGCACCGCCCGCAGCAGGGCCGTCACCTTCGCGCCGTCCAGCCGGCCGTTCAGGACGGGGATGTCCTGCTGCTCGCGCGACAGGATGTGGGCGACGGTCAGGCGGCCCATAAAGCGATCCTTCAGCGCCTCCAGCTCCTCGCGAAACAGGATCTTGGCCGTGCTGCGGCTGCCATAGAGCAGCACGAACCGGCTCGCGGGCTCGCGCGACAGCACCGACCTCAGGATCGACAGCACCGGCGTGATGCCCGAGCCGGCTGCGACGCCGAGGTAGGTTCGCGCCGCCGCCCCGCCAAGCGGAACCGTGAACCGGCCCTGCGGCGGCAGCACGTCGATCATATGGCCCGGCTGCAGCGCGGCATGCGCCCAGGACGAGAACAGCCCGCCCTCGACCCGCTTGACCGCGACCTGCAGCGCCGGGTCGTCGATCCCGGAGCAGATGGAGTAGGCGCGCCGCGTCTTCGTCCCATCGACGGCTGCTTCCAACGTCAAGTATTGGCCGGGCTGATAGGCGAACTGGTCCCGCAGCGCCGGCGGGACATCGAGCGTCAGACAGATGGCATCATCGGCCTCCCGCCGGACTTGGGCGATACGGATCGGATGCAGCATGACGGTCCTCAGTCGATGATACGAGCGGCAGCGATGCGGCTAGTGGCACTTGAACTGGTCGAACGGCTCGCGGCAATCGAGGCAGCGCCACAGCGCCTTGCAGGATGTGCTGCCATACGCGGTGATCAGCGCCGTGCGGGCGCTGCCGCAGCGGGGGCACGCGGCCTCCTCGACGGAGAACAGCGCGCGGCGGCCAGCAGCGCGGCCGGGCGGGGCGATGCCATACTCGCGCAGCTTCGTGCGCCCGGCTTCCGTCATCCAATCCGTCGTCCAGGCTTCGTCCAGCACGGTACGGACCCGGCCGGGGATGCCGGCGCGGTCGAGCGCGACCTCGACTTCGAGCGCGATCATGGTCATGGCCGGGCACCCGGAATAGGTGGGCGTGATCGCCACCTCGACGGCGCCATCCGTCTCTGTCACGGAGCGCAGGACACCGAGGTCGGCGATGGTGAGGACGGGGATCTCGGGGTCAACGACCTCGGCCGCGGCGGCCCAGGCGCGCTGCTCCAAGGACGTGAGGGTGGTCACCATGACGCGCCCGGATGGGTGCGGGGCAGATGCTGCATCTCGGCGAGCAGGAAGCCGAGGTGCTCGGTGTGGCGGCCCGTGCGGCCGCCCTGTTGGGCCCAGGGGGCGGCGGGACGGCCCAGCGTCGCCCTGGCGAACACGGTGTCCAGTGTCGCGTCCCACTCCGGGTGGAGCGTCGCCGGGTCGGGCGCGACACCCTCGGCGACCAGGCCGGCCTCGTCGGCCGGGCCGAACATCTCGGCGGTATAGGGCATCAGCAGGTCCAGCGCATCCTGCGCGCGGCGGTGGCTCTCGGCCGTGCCGTCACCGAGCCGGATCACCCATTCCGCGCTGTGCCGGAGGTGGTAGGCGCTCTCCTTCTCCGCCTTGGCGGCGATCGCGGCCAGGCCGGCATCCGTCGAGCCGGCCATCGCCCGCCACCACGGGTCGATGAACGCGGCATACAGGAATTGGCGCATGACCGTGCGGGCGAAGTCGCCGTTCGGCAGTTCCAGCAGCAGCAGGTTACGATACTGGCCGGGGTCGCGCAGATAGGCGAACTGGTCTTCGTCATGGCCGGCGCCCTCGGCCTCGGACGCGCGGGCATACAGGTTGCGCGCCTGGCCGAGCAGGTCGAGGCCCATGTTGGCCAGCGCGATGTCCTCCTCCGGCGTAGGCGCCTTGCCGCACCATTCCGACAGGCGGTGCCCGGCGATCAGCGCGTCGTCGGCCCGGCGCAGCGCGAACAGCACCAGCGGCGTCTCGTCCACCGTGATCGAGGTCGTCAGCATCACATATGGCCCACGTCGTCCGGCACCTCATAGAAGGTCGGGTGACGGTAGATCTTGCTCGCCGTCGGCTCGAACAGCATGTCCTTGTCGGCCGGGTCGCTGGCGGTGATCGCGTTGCTGGGCACGACCCAGAGCGAGAGGCCCTCGCCACGGCGGGTATACACGTCGCGCGCGGCCTGCAGCGCCATGGTCGCGTCGGCGGCATGGACGGAGCCGGCGTGCTTGTGCGCCAGCCCGTTGCGGCTGCGGATGAACACCTCCCACAGCGGGGTCCCGCCCGGCGCGGTCATGCGGCCGCCCGCTGCTCGCGCTTGGCGGCCCAGGCCAGCGCGGCCTCCCGCACCCATTCGCCGTCGGCATGTGCCTCACGGCGCTCCGCCAGCCGCTCCTTGTTGCACGGGCCGTTGCCCGCCAGCACCTGGCGGAACTCTTCCCAGTCGATCGCGCCGTAGCGGTAGTGCCCGGTCGCCTCGTCCTTCGTCAGCGCCGGGTCTGGCACGGTGATGCCGAGTACGTCCGCCTGCGGCACCATCGCGTCGACGAAGCGCTGCCGCAGTTCGTCGTTGGAGAAGCGCTTGATCTTCCACGCCATCGAGGTGTCGCTATTCGGGCTCTGCCCTTCGGGCGGCCCGAACATCATCATCGCCGGCCACCACCAGCGGTCCAGCGCATCCTGCGCCATCGCCTTCTGCGCCGGCGTGCCGCGGCAGAGGGTCAGCATGATCTCGAAGCCCTGGCGCTGGTGGAAGCTCTCTTCCTTGCAAACGCGCACCATCGCCCGGGCATAGGGGCCGTAGCTGCACCGGCACAGGGGGATCTGGTTCATGATCGCCGCCCCGTCGACCAGCCAGCCGATGGCGCCGATATCGGCCCAGCTCAGCGTCGGGTAGTTGAAGATGCTGCTGTACTTGGCCCGGCCCTCAAGCAGCTGATCGATCAGCGTCTCCCGCGCGACGCCGAGCGTTTCGGCGGCCGCATAGAGATAAAGCCCGTGGCCGCATTCGTCCTGCACCTTCGCCAGCAGCGCGGCCTTGCGGCGCAGGCTCGGCGCGCGGGTCAGCCACTTGCCCTCGGGCAATTGGCCGACGATCTCGCTGTGGGCATGCTGGCTGATCTGTCGCACCAGCGTGCGCCGGTACGCCTCGGGCATCCAGTCATTGGCCTCGATCCGGTCTTCGGCGTCGATGCGCGCCTGGAACCGGGCCATCTGATCGGCGTCCTCGGGGCGGCGTGCTTCCGGGGCGGCATTGAGGGCTTGCGTATACATCGCGGGCACCTTCTTGGTTCTGGCGCTAGCATACATGACAGAATTCGAGCGGCGCAAGGTTTTTTGTAATGTATGCGGCCACGGGAACCACGATGGCCTCCAAAGGTTGGGGTCTCATCGGGACACTACGAGGAGTCGGATGATGGACGAGAACCGCGTCGAGGGCATGGCCAAGACGGTCGGCGGCAAGGTCGAGAGCGCCGTGGGCGGCCTGACGGGCGATGACAAGCTGAAGGTCGACGGCGCTGTCGACAAGGTCGGCGGCAAGGCGCAGCGCATGTACGGCAACGCCAAGGACACGGTCCGCGACGTCGCCGGGGATTATGGCTCGGGCTTGCTCGACCAGGTCGAGGAATACGGCGACATGCTGGCCGAGAAGATCGACGAGCGGCCGATCACGTCGGTGCTGATCGCGGCCGGCGTCGGGCTGCTGCTGGCGCTGGCGACCAAGCCCACGCCGCAGGTCGTCTACCGCCGCCGTTGAACCAGGCGCGGTCGGCCTGACGCGTCAGCCGAACCGCATCGCTGGATCGGGGCCGGAGGGCAATCGCCCGTCGGCCCCTTCTGCATGGTCGAGCCATCGTTCCGAACAGTCGGCCAGCGCGCGATAGAGCGCCGCGCATCGGTCCCGTGCCGCGATGCCGGGCCAATCCGCTGGCAGCAGGGCGGCCGGAAGCCGCGGGTCGCGCAGCGCGATCCGGCGCCAGGCATGGATCAGCACCGTGCGCGCGGCCATCGCCTCCAGCGGTTCCAGCGCGGGCACCGGCTCGAGCGGCTCGATCAGCGCGACGAAGCCGACGTAATCATGCGCCAGGCGATCGATCGGCCAAGCCCGGCTGACCAGATCGTGCAATGCCTCCGCCGGCCCGGACGCAAGCAGGGTCGGCGCCGAGGTCGGGATCGGCGCGGGAGACACGAGCACCCCGGGGGCGAGCATCGGATAGCCGGCCTGTTCGAGCGCGATGCGGTCGGCGCCAGGTTGCGGAAACGCCAGATGCAGGTGCCCGTCCCACGCCGGATGCGGCACCCCGTAGATATTCGGGATCGCCGCGCGGAACTCGGCCTCGCCTCGCTCCGTCAAGGCGTATGAGCTGCGTCGGCCCGACCGCCGACCCGTCAGCAAGCCATCCGCCGCCAAGCGCGAGACGGCCGTCCGCACGACGCCCTCGGCAGCGCCGAGCCGGTGCATGAGCGCCAGCAGGTCCGACAGCGCGAGCGAGCCGCCCCGCGGCAGGATGGCATCGCCGTAGAGGGTCACGACGACGGATCCGGTCCGCGACGGCGTGGTGCGAAGCGCCTCCAGGACTGTGTCGAGCGCGGGCCAGCGCCCAATCGTCACGGCGATGCAGTCACCGCCCGCCTGAAACCGGGAGCAGCGCGCCCGTCACATAGGCGCTCTCGTCGGACAGCAGCCACAGGATCACGCCCGCGACCTCGTCCGCCGTGCCCGCCCGCTGCATCGGCACCCCCGGCGCCATCGCCGCGACCCGGCCCGGCATGCCCGCCTTGGCGTGGATGTCGGTCTCGATCAGCCCCGGCAGCACGGCGTTCACCCGGATGCCGCGCGGCGCCAGCTCCTTCGCCGCGCCGAGCGTGAGGCTGTCGACCGCGCCCTTGCTGGTGGCGTAGTGCACCCACTCGCCAGGCCCGCCGAGCTGGGACGCGCGGGAGCTGACGGTGACGATCGCGCCCGTGGCCATACGCCGGGCAGCCTCGCGCACCGTCAGGTAGGCACCCCGCACGTTGATGGCGAGCACCCGGTCGAGGTCGGCGGCGCCGAAATCGGCGATGGAGGACACGGGCCCGGTGATCCCGGCATTCGCGACGACGCCGGTGATGGGGCCCAGCGTGGCGGCCGCGTCGAACAGCCGGGCCGTCGCGGCCTCGTCGGCTGCGTCTGCCTGCACCGCCAACGCCGTGCCGCCAGTCCCGGTGACCGCCTGCACGACCGCCTCCGCCGCGTCGCCGCTGCTCGAATAGGACAGGCAAACAGCCCAGCCGCGCCCCGCCGCCATCCGGACCACGGCGGCGCCGATCCCGGTGCTGCCGCCGGTGACGACCAGGACGCTCACTTGAGGAACCCCACCAGGCGCTCGGCCTCTGCCACGATCGGGTCGGCGATCACGGCGGCCCGCCCGGCGCCCTCGCGCAACACGGCGTCGACATGGCCGGGCTCAGCCAGCAGGCGCCGGGTCTCCGCGGCGATCGGCGCCAGGTGCGCGACGACGACGTCCGCCAGGGCGGCCTTGAAGTCGCCGAAGCCCTTGCCGCCATGGTCGCAGAGGACGGTGGCCGCGTCGGCGCCGGTCAATGCGGCCATGATCCCCACCAGGTTGCGCGCCTCTGGACGGTGCTCAAGCCCCGCCGGCTCGCTTGGCAGCGGCTCCGCATCGGTCTTGGCCCGGCGGATCTTGAGCGCGATCGTGTCCGCGTCGTCGGTCAGGTTGATGCGGCTCTGGTCCGAGGGGTCGGACTTGCTCATCTTCTTCGACCCGTCGCGCAGGCTCATGACCCGTGCCGCCTGGCCCAGGATCATCGGCTCGATCGCGGGGAAGAAGTCGGTGCCATAGTCATGGTTGAACTTGGCCGCGACGTCGTTGGCCAGCTCCAGATGCTGGCGCTGGTCGTCGCCGACCGGCACGCGGGTCGCGTGATAGGCCAGGATGTCGGCGGCCATCAGCGCCGGGTAGACATACAGGCCGGCGCCGACGTTCTCGCGGTCCTTGCCGGCCTTGTCCTTGAACTGCGTCATCCGGTTCAGCCAGCCGAGCCGGGCGACGCAGGTGAAAATCCAGCCCAGTCGGGCATGGGCGTGCACGGCAGATTGATTGAACAGGATGTGCCGCCGCGGGTCGATGCCGCAGGCCAGCAGTGCCGCCGCCATCCCGCGCGTGGCGTCGGCCAGCCCGGCCGGGTCCTGCCACTGCGTGATCGCATGCAGGTCCACCACGCAGTACAGGCAGTCGTGGCTGTCCTGCAGCGCCACCCAGTTGCGGACCGCGCCGAGATAGTTGCCGAGGGTTGGCACGCCCGAGGGCTGGATGCCGGAGAAGATGCGCTGCATGGCGCGTGTTGTCCCCGCGGCGCCGGATGCGGTCAAGCGGGCCCGGCACCGGCCGACCGGTCCTGATCGACGAAGCGGAGGCGGGAGGCGAGCGGGCGGTTGAGCGCCTGGGACAGCGCGGCCAGGCCGAACAGGGCGACGCGCTTGGGCCGTGGATGCAGCAGCAGCGCGCGCAGCATCAGGCCGCGCGCCACCCCAAATCGGCGGGCGGTGAAGTTCACCCGCCCCGCCTCCCACATATGGCTCGCGCGGACGCGGCGGGTCAGCCGGGCCCAGGAGGCGGGCGCGAACCGGGCCTGCAGCGCGGGATTGCCGAGCACGGCATCCATGCTGGCGCGGTGATTGTCCCAATCCGTCGCGAGCCCGAGGGCGGTGCCGAAGCGCATGCGGAGGTAGAGCACCTCGGGCGTGGGGCCGATGAACGCGAACGGGCCGTTTGCGGCGAGGCGGCACCAGAACTCCCAATCCTCGCTCAGCCGCAATTTGGGATCGAAGCCGCCCACCGCCCGCGCTGCGTCCGTGCGGACCAGCACGTGGCCACCATTGGCAAGGAAGTTCTCCTCGATCATGGCGCTCAGCACGTCCCCCGTCGGATAGGTATGCTGCGCCAGCGGCTTCTGGCCGGGGTAGGGGTCGCCGTTCGCCAGCACCTTCAACAACGTCCCGAACGCCGCGACGGCGGCCCGGTCTCGCGCCAACGCCGCGGACAGCCGCGCCAGCGCTTCCGGGTGCAGCATGTCGTCGCCGTCGAGGAACATGACGTAATCGCCCGCCGCCGCCGCGAGCCCGGCGTTGCGGGCCGCCGACACGCCGGCATTCCGCTGCCGCAGCAGGCGGATGCGCGGGTCGGTCCGGGCCTGCACGCGGGCCGCCGTCGCGTCGGTGGACCCGTCATCGACGACGATGCATTCCCAGCCGACCAGGGTCTGCGCCTCGATGCTATCGAGGCAGGCGTCGATGTAGCCGGCGAGGTTGTAGGCCGGCACGACGACCGTGACGCGGACGACGGATTGTTCAAGATCGGGCACGGCCCAGAGTGGAGCGCGGACGCGGCCGAGGCAACCGGGAGTGGCTCAGGCGCTGCGGCGGCGGCGCAGCATGGGGGCGAGGTCGCGCAGGTTGAAGGCGCCGAGCAGCTGGGCCGCCGCCCCATAGGCGGCCATGCCTGCCCCAACCAGGGCGCCGAGCGCGGCCCAGCGCCAAGGGGTCGCCAGATAGGGCGTCAGCCAGTCCTGCCCATAGATGAGCGCGACCGCCATCGCGGCGGCCGCGCCCGCCATCCGCGGCAGGCGATGGTGCAGCCGGGCGTCGAGGGCCAGGTGGCCGCGCCGGGCCAGCAGGATCGCCAGCGCACTGACGTTTGCGATGGCGGACACGGACGTCGCGAGCGCGGGGCCGACATGCTGCAGCGGCACCATGAACAGCAGGTTCAGACAGAGATTGAGCGCGATGGCGGCCATGCCGACACGGACCGGGGTGCCGGTGTCCCCATGCGCGAAGAACGCCGGCACCAGCACCTTCAGCAGCACGAAGGCCGGCAGGCCGATGGCGTAGGCGGCCAGCGACTGCGACGCGAGCAGCGCGGCCTCCGCGTCGAAGGCGCCGCGACCGAACAGCACCAGCATGATCGGCCGCCCCGCGACCGCCAGCGCGAGCGCCGCCGGCAGGGTCAGCACCAGCGTGATCTCGATGGCCCGGTTGAGACTCGTCAGCGCGGCCGCCGCCTGCCCGCCGCGCGCCTGGCGCGACAGCAGCGGCAGCAGCGCGGTGCCCACCGCTGTGCCGATGACGCCCAGCGGCAACTGGTTCACCCGGTCCGCATAGTACAGCAGGCTTGCCGAGCCCGGCGGCAGGAAGCTGACGATCACGACGTCGACGGCCAGGTTCAGCTGCGTCACCCCGGCGCCGATCAGCCCCGGCCCCATGCGCCGCATCAGCACCCGCATCCGCGGCGTCAACCGCGGCCGCGGGATGTGCAGCGCCATCCCGGACCGCCGGACCGCCCAGGCCAGCAGCGCCAGCTGCAGCACGCCGGAGATCGTCACGCCCCAGGCCAGCGAGTGGCCGACCGTCGGCACGTAGGGCGTCAGCAGCAGCATGGCGCCGATCGAGACGCCGTTGAACACCAGCGGCGCCGCGGCCGCCGCGGCAAACTTGTCGAGCCCGTTCAGCACGCCCGATAGCAGGGCCGCCAGGCAGATCAGGAACACGTAGGGGAAGGTGATTCGCGCCAGGTCGATCGTCAGCGCTTCCTTTCCCGGCACGTCGGCAAAGCCGGGTGCCAGCACGTGCATGATCTGCGGCATGAACACCTCGCCGATGCCGGTCAGCAGCAGCAGCCAGAACGCCATCACCGCGATCGCCTCCTGCGCGAACTGCCGCGCCGGCTCGGGCCCTTCGGTGGCGAGGATGCCGGAGAATTCCGGCACGAACGCCGCGTTGAACGCGCCCTCCCCGAACAGCCGGCGGAACAGGTTCGGCACGCGCAGCGCGACGAAGAATGCGTCCGCGACGGGCCCGGTGCCGGCCAGTGCCGCGATCAGCACGTCCCGCAGGAACCCGGCCACGCGGCTGACCATCGTCCAGCCGCCGACCGTGACGATGCCCCTCAGCACCTATTCGTCCCGCGCCGGCCGCGACATCAGCGCGGCGATCGCATCGGCCAGCGTCGTCTCGCCCGCAAGCAGCGCGGCGACGGCCTGGCAGATCGGCAGCTCCGTCCCGGCCGCGCGCGCCACCAGCGCCGGCGCCGTCGCGGCCCCCTCCACCACGCCGCCAGAATCGGCCAGCGCGTCGGCCAGGGCACGGCCCTGCCCCAAGGCGAGGCCGCAGCGGAAGTTGCGGCTCGACGCGCCGGTGCAGGTCAGCAGCAGGTCGCCAAGGCCCGACAGGCCCGCCACCGTCTCCGCCCGGCCGCCGAGGGCTGTGATCAAGCGGCCAAGCTCCGCCAGGCCGCGGGTGATCAGCGCCGCCCGCGCGTTCTCTCCCAGCCCAGCGCCGATCACCGCGCCCGCCGCGATTGCGATCACATTCTTGGCGGCCCCGCCGACCTGTGCGCCGACCGGGTCGTCGTTGCCATATAGCCGGAACCCTGGCGTCCCAAGCAGGGCGGCGAAATGGGCGCGCATGGCCGGATCCGTCGCCGCGACCACGGCCGCCGCCGGCAGGCCAATCGCGACCTCGTGCGCGAAGTTTGGCCCGGTGAGCACGGCAGCCGATGTGTCCGGCACGGTTTGGGCCAGGATTTCAAGCGGCAGCCGCATTGTCCCGGCCTCGACCCCCTTGGCGACGACGAGGATTGCGGATGGCCGGAGTAAGCGGGCCGCCACACCGTGCAGGTGCTGGACCGGCACAGCCAGGATCACGTCGGCCCCCGCTGCGGGCAGCCCAGTGGCGAGCACGATGCCGTCCGGGAGCATCTGCGCCGGCAGATGCGGGCTGCTCCGCCCCGCCCACGGCGTGCGCGTCCAGAGCGTGACCCGGTGTCCGGCCCGGTGCGCCTGGATGGCCAGCGCCGTGCCCCAGGCGCCGCCGCCGACGACCGCGACCTCACTCATCGGTCAGCCGCAGCATCGCCGACCCGGCGCCGGCCTCGCCCAGACGCTCGGCCAGCGCTGCCAGGATCGGCCCGGCCTCGTCCTCGAACCCGAAGGGCGGGTTGCGGACAATGAGGCCGCAGCCGTTCAGCCGCCCGGGATCGGTCGGCTCGCGCAGCCACAACTCGGCCGCGACCACGTCGCGCAGCCCGGCCGATTGCAGCGCGGCGTGGAAGGCGGTGACGGGGCTGCGATGCTTGATAGGATACCAGGCGGCATAGACCCCGTGGCCGAACCGGGCGGCGCCGGCCTGCAGCGCGGCGACGACGCGCTCGAGCTCGCCGGGCTGCTCATAGGGCGGGTCGATCAACACGAGGCCGCGCGTTTGGGCGGGCGGCAGCAGGGCCGGGATCGCGGCCCAGCCGTCGCGATGGTGCACCGCCACCTGTGGGTCGTGGCGGAACAGCCGGCGGAGTGCCGCGTGATCGTCGGGGTGCAGCTCGCAGCAGGCCAGCGCGTCGGTGGGACGCAGGCGGGCGCGAATGAGGCGCGGCGAGCCGGGGTAGAGGCCCAGCCGCTCCGCCGATGCGACGTAGGCGGCCAGCGGCGGCGGCGGCGCGGGGAGCAGTTTGGCGAAGCCCTCGCGCCACTCGCCGGTGCGTTCCGCGTCTCCCATCAGGTCATAGGCGCCGCGGCCGGCATGGGTGTCGAGCACGAAGACGGGCGCCGGCTTGCGTGCCATGAGGTCCAGGATGGACAGCAGCAGCGCATGCTTCATGCAGTCGGCGAAGTTGCCGGCGTGGAAGGCGTGACGGTAGTTCATGGCTCAGAGACGGGACGCGAGCCGTTCGAGGAGTGCTCGGGCGTTCGTGACCTCGTCGGCGACGCAGGCGTCCGGGTGAACGAGGCTGATCGCGCGAACGACTTCCGCCTCGTTACCGTCAAGGGACAGTGCTGCCGATACCAAGTTGTTGGTGTCGAGCACGACCCGGATCACGGGTTGCGGTCGGTTTGGGCCTTCTCACGACGGTACGCCGCAATCTCTGCGTCGATCTCTTCCATCGTCATCTGATCTAGCCCGGCCTCTTTCGCTTCTGCCCAGCACTGTTCCAGCCACTCCGGGGCGGGCCCGAACTTCAGGTCCAGGAAGGCCCGCAGGCTCATGACAACGACGGAGTCCTTGCCCTCGCGCTGGATGACACGGTGGGAGTGATCCCGCGTCACCGCGTCCATCGCCTCGTCGATCGTCTCAGGCATCGCAGCGGCGACAGGCTGGTCCATGGCAGGCTCTCCTCGTGGGCGCAATCTAGGCCGCGCCCGTCATCTCCGCCAGCGGCCAGCGGGGGCGTGGGGCGGTGTCGAGGCGGTCAGTGAGGCCGAGCCGGAGGCGTTCCAGCGCTGTCCAGGCGACCATGACGGCGTTGTCCGTACAGAGGCGGACCGGGGGCGCGACCATGGGCACGGCCGCGGCGACGGCGGCGCGGGCGAGTGCAATCCGCACGGCGGCGTTGGCGGCAACGCCGCCGGCGACGACCAGCAGTTTCGCCTCCGGCATCATCGCCAAGGCATGGGCGGCGCGGTCGGCCAGCACGTCCGCCACCGCCGCCTGGAACCCGGCCGCGATGTCCGCCGCCGCCTGCCGCGGCAGCGCGCCGGCCGGGAAAGCGCCCACGCGGGTCGCCACCGCCGTCTTCAGCCCCGAGAAGCTGAAGTCACACCCCGCGCGGCCCAGCAGCGGCCGCGGGAACGGCTCGCGCGATGCATCGCCATCGACCGCAAGCCGCTCCAGTGCCGGGCCGCCGGGCCAGGGCAGGCCCAGCAGCTTGCCGACCTTGTCGAACGCCTCGCCGACCGCGTCGTCGATCGTTCCGCCCAGCCGGCGGTAGCGCCCGACCGCCTCGACCGCAACGCATTGGCAATGCCCGCCCGACAACAGCAGCAGCAGATAGGGGAAGGCGGCCCCACCCTCGACGAGCCCCGGCAGCCGTGCCGTCAGCGCATGCGCCTCCAGGTGGTTCACGGCCACGTAGGGCAGCCCACGCGCCAGCGCGAAGCCCTTGGCGAAGCCGGTGCCGACGATCAGGCCGCCGATCAGCCCCGGTCCGCTGCTGGCCCCAACCCCGGCCAGGTCACCCGCGGACAGGCCGGCGCGGGCCAGCACGTCGGCCACCATCGCCGGCAGATGAACCAGGTGCGCCCGCGCCGCGATCTCCGGCACCACGCCGCCGAACGGCGCGTGGGCGGCGAACTGGCCCAGCACCGCCTCGGCCAGGATGCCGCCGTCGGCGTCCAGCACGGCTGCCGCCGTCTCGTCGCAGGAGGTCTCGATGCCCAGAACCGGGCCGCGCACCAGGCCGCCAACCGCCTTCATTGCTCTTTTCCTCCACGTCCCGATCTCTTAAGCCTCCGCGATGCCCGACGCCCACCCCCTTCCCGACCTGCCTGCCGCGCCCCCGGCGCTGCACCATGGCCGCCGCCTGCCGCTCCGCGTCGGCACCCGCGGGTCCCCGCTCGCCCGGACGCAGACGCGCATCTTCCTCGACCTGCTCGCCCGGTTCTGCCCGGTGCTGGCCACCGAGATCCACGGCCAGCCGGTGTTCGAGGAGCACGTCATCCGCACCACCGGGGACGCCGTGCAGGACCGCAGCCTGGCCGAGATCGGCGGCAAGGGCCTGTTCAGCAAGGAAATCCACGAGGCACTGCTGGACGGCCGCATCGACTTCGCGGTCCATAGCCTCAAGGACCTCGAGACCGAACTCCCTCCCGGCATCGTGCTCGCCTGCACGCTCCGGCGGGAGGATGCGCGGGACGCGCTGATCGTCGGGCCGAACTGCGCCCCCGCCGTCGAGGGCGATCCGTGGGGCCTGCTCCCGGCCGGCGCCGTCATCGGCACCAACTCGCTCCGCCGCCAGGCGCAGCTGCTGCATGCCCGCCCGGACCTGCGCATCGTCATGATGCGCGGCAACGTGCAGCCGCGCATCGAGAAGGTGCAGCGCGGCGATTGCACGGCGAGCCTGCTCGCCCTGGCCGGGATCCGCCGCTTGGGCCTGCGGGACGTGCCGATGGCGGTGCTGGACGCGGATGCCATGGTGCCCTCGGCCGGACAGGGCATCGTGGGCATCACCGTTCGCGCGGCCGACACGCCGTTGCATGGCCTGCTCGCCGGGATCGAGGACCCCGAGGCGCGAGCCGTGTCCACGGCCGAGCGCGCGATGCTGGCCGTGCTCGACGGCAGTTGCCGCACCCCCATCGGCGGCCATGCGCGGCTGTTGCCGGTCGGGGCCGGCCAGCGCCCGACGGTGCACCTGACCGGCCTCGTCGCGCGCCCGGACGGCAGCTTCCTGCTCAAGCGCAGCGTGCACGGCCCGGCCGACGACGCTGCCCGCATCGGCGCCGAACTGGGCGCCAGCCTGCGCGCGGACAGTCCGCGTGACATCCTCGGCTGAGCCGCTTGCCTGAGATCCGCCGGGGGGTGCTGGTGACCCGCCCGGCCGCGGACGCGGCAGCCACTGCGGACCGGGTCCGGGCGCGAGGGTTCGAGCCGGTGGTGGCGCCGGTGTTGGACGTCATCACCCTCCCGATCGACTGCCCGCCGCGGATCGACGCCGTGCTCGTCACGAGCGGGAACGCGCTTGCTTCGGTTTCGGCGCTCGCGTCGCGGCCGTTGCTTGCCGTCGGCGACGGCACGGCGGCGAAGGCCCGGGCATCCGGGTTCACGTCGGTCGAGAGCGCTGGCGGCGACGCGGCGAGCCTTGCCGCGCTCGTATGCGTCCGCCTGCCGGCCGGCTCGCACCTGCTGCTCTCGACAACGGTCGGCGAGGGCGACGGGCTGGTGCAGGGCCTGGCCTCCGCAGGCTACATCGTGCACCGCCGGTTCGGCTACGCGATCCAGCCCGTCCCGCGGCTGCCGGATTCGGCACGGGACGCCCTCGTCTCCGGCCGGCTGCACGCAGCGCTGTTCCTTTCGGCCCGCACCGCCCTGGTGTTCCGCGACCTCTTGCCGCGGGTGCTCCACGGGCACCTGCTTGCGGTCGAGGCACTGGCAATCGGAGCACCCGCCGCGGCCGAACTCGCCCCCTTGCCCTGGAGCCGGGTCCGTGTGTCATTAGCCCCGACCTTGGAGCAGGTGCTGGCGCTGCTATGACCGACGACACGACCCCGACCCCTGCCATCCCGCCGTCGATCCAGGCCGAGCGCGCCCGGATCGAGCCGTCACCTCCGCCTAAGAAGCTCGACGCCTTGCCCGTGCTCTATTTGGTCGGCTTCGTGATCCTTGCAGCCTCTCTCATCTATCTTTGGAAGCACCCGAGCCTGCCGCGCGGCGCCGCGCTCGAAGTTGCCCAGATCGATACCGTTCGAAGCCAGATCAGCGCCCTTCAGGGACGGGTCGACCAGCTCGACGCTCGCCCGGCTCCGGCCGCACCGAACCTCGCGCCGCTGGAGGCGCGGCTTGCCGAGCTGGAGCGGCATGCCGCATCGGCCCCTGTTGTCAATCTTGGCGCACTCGAGGGCCGCCTGGCCGCGGTCGAGGCGCGACCGGTCGCGCAGCCGCCGCCCGACCTGAAGCCGCTGGAGACCCGGCTCGCGGTGCTCGAGGCGAAGCCGCCCATCGATCTCCGCCCGCTCGAGGCGGAGGTCGCAGTCCTGGCCGCCAAGCCACCGATCGACCTGAAGCCGCTCGACACGCGTATTGCGGCGCTGGAGGCGAAGCCGCCGGTTGATCTGAAGCCGCTCGATGGCCGCCTCGCGGCGTTGGAAACCAAGCCGCCGGTCGATCTCGGGCCGCTGCAGCAACGCATCGATGCAATGAGCCAAAAAGAGGGCCAGGACCAGGCAGCGCTGGCCAAACGGCTCGACGCGGCCGAGGCCTCGGCCAAGCAGTCCGACTTGAAAATCGCCGCGGTCGCGAGCCGCGCGCAGATGGCGGGCAAGCTGCAGGGGGTCAGCGCGTCGCTTGCCGCCGGGCAGCAGCTCGGTGACGTGCCGGGCGCCCCGCCGGCCCTGGCCCGCTTCGCCCACGCCGCGCCGCCGACCGAGGCCGGGCTGCGCCTCAGCTTCGACGCTGCCGCGGCCGAGGCGCATCGGGTCAGTCAGCCATCCGCGACGGGCGAGGAGCCGCTGCTGAGCCGGATGTGGACCCGGGCGCAGCAGTCCGTCACGGTCCGGCGCGGGGACCAGGTTCTGGTCGGCGATCCGATGGAGGGCGTGATCGCCCGCGCACGCCAGGAACTGGACGCGGGCGACTTGGCGGGTGCGGTGAAGGCGCTCGACGCCTTGTCCGGCCCGGCGAAGGCCGCCATGGCCGGATGGATCGGACAGGCGACGGCCCTGCTGGATGCACGGGCCGCGATCGGCGAACTGGCGGCGCAAGGCTGATGCGCGCCGTCATCGGGTTCGTTGTCCTCGCGGCGGTGGCCGTCGCGGCGGCGTGGTGGATCGCCGCGCTTCCGGGCGACACGGCGATCGACGTCGGTCCCTACCACGTCGGCGCCAGCACGCCGGTGATGCTCACCTTGCTCGGCGTCCTGTTTGTGCTGCTCTATCTTGTTGTCCGCCTCGTCGCGACCGTGCTGGCGAGCCCGCGCGTGCTACGCCGGCGTGCGCGGGACCGGGCGCGCGTGCGGGGTGACCTGGCCGTGAACCGCGCGCTGGTCGCGCTTGCCGCCAATGATGCGGGCGCGGCCCGGCGCGAGGCCGAGCGCAGCCGCCGCCTGCTGGGCGACACGCCGCTGACCCTGCTTCTGGCGGCGCAGGCGGGCCGGCAAGCCGGGCGCGAGGAGGAGGCGGCGGAGGTGTTCAAGGCGCTCGCCAGCCGCATGGACGGCCGCCTGCTCGGCCTGCGCGGCCTGCTGCGGCAGGCGATGGCACGGCAGGACTGGGCCGAGGCGGCGCAGATTGCGCAGCAAGCGGAGGCCGCGCATCCGGGGGCGGCCTGGCTGCTCGAGGAGCGCAAGCGCCTGGCGTTGCAGACCGGCCAGTATCGCGAGGCGCTGCGCCTGCTCGGCTCGCCCCGCCGAGGCGATACCAGCACCGCCGAGGCACGCGCCGCCCTCGGCATTGCCGCGGCCGACGAGGAAAGCGACCCCAGCGCCTCGCTGCGCCAAGCCAAGGCCGCGTTCGAGGCGGAGCCGGCGCTCGGCCCTGCCGCCGTCGCCTACGCCACCCGCTTGCGCCAGGGCGGCCGCGAACGGTCCGGCGTCGACGTGCTGCGGCGCTGCTGGAGCCTGCTGCCGCAGCCGGACGTGGCAGAGGCCTACCTCGCCCCGATCAGCGACAAGGCGGCACGCTACCAGGCAGCGGCGGCCCTCGTTTCGGCCAACCCGCGCCATCCGGACAGCTCGCTGCTGCTGGCCCACACCGCCTTGGAGGCCGGCCAGATCACCGATGCGAGGCGCCATGCGGAGACGGCGCGCGGCGCCGGGCTCGATGACCGGCGGCTGTGGATCCTGCTGGCCGATCTGTCCGAGGCGGACGGCAATCATGAGGGGGCACAGGACGCGCTACGGCGCATCGCGACGGCCGGGCCGGGCCCGTCCTGGCGCTGCCTGAACTGCGGCACCCATCATGCCAACTGGATGGCGGTCTGTGACGCATGCGGGGTGCCGGGGCGGGTGAAGTGGACGGCGGAGGCGGTTCACGCGCCCCCGGTGAAGGCGGCGGCGATGGGCGCGATCGAGGGCATCGACTGACGGTCAGGGCGCCTTGGCGTTGACGGCGTCCACCCGCATGTCCTGGTCGAACAACACGAGCGTTGCGATGGAAGACGGGTCGACGGTGAGGCGATAGAGCCGGTCGAGCGGGAGCCCGAGTGCGGGGGCGAGCACGGCCTTGACGATATCGGCATGGCTGACCACCACGATGGACTGGTCGGCGAAGCGGGCGCGCAGGCCGGCCAAGGCCGCGAGTGCGCGGGCCTGCGCCTCGGCCATCGTCTCGCCCCCAGGGCAGCGGGCCATGCCGCGGAGATGGTTCCACGCGTGCCAGGCAGGATCGTCAGCCAGCTCGTCGAAGCGGGCGCCAGTCCAGCGGCCGAAGTCGATCTCCTCGAACCCTGCGTCGATCGACGTTTCCAGGCCGAGTGCGCCGGCTATCGGTGCCGCGGTCTCGGTCGCGCGCTGGACAGGGCTGCTGATGACGGCGGCGACCGGCCGGGACGCGAAGGCGGCAGCGAGGCGATGTGCCTGCCCGATGCCCTCCTGGCTCAGCGGCACGCCCGGCATGCGGCCGGCAAGCGTATGGGGCAGCAGGCCGTGCGCGGCGTGCCGAACCAGGTGGACCGTCGTCGGGCCGATGGCGCTCAGCCCTGCCGGGTTTCGGCCGGCAAGGTCGGCAGTTCTGCGAAGTCGGCGTCGAGCCGGGCGTCCCACAGGCGCACCCCGCCGGTGATGCCGGCCTTGTTGTCCACGATGCGGACATCGTGTGGCAGGTCGATCTCGATCAGCCGCGCGTCCCCGCCGCCAATGTAGAGCATGTCCCAGTTCACGAATACGCGCAGCTGCTTCAACATTTTCTGGACGCGGGAGCGCCAGCGCCGCTTGCCGACCTTCTCGACCGCGGCCACACCAAGATACTGGTCGTAGGTCTTCGTGCCGCGGCAGATGTGCTGGCTCAGCTCCAGATGCGGCGTCAGGCGACCGTCCTTGTACAGTGCAAAGCCGAACCCGGTGCCGAGGGTGATGACGCACTCGACGCCCTGGCCGGCGATGACGCCCAGCCCCTGCACCGTCGCGTCGTTGAGTAGCCGGACCGGCCGGCCGAGCCGTTGTTGCAGCGTGCCGCCAAGGTCGTACCCGGCCCACGCCTCGGTGCCCAGATTGGGTGCGGTCAGCACGTGCATGCCGCGCACCACGCCCGGGAAGCCGACGGAAACACGCTCGAACTCGCCCAGTTTGGCTGCCAGGCCGACCAGCAGCGGCACCACCGTCGCGGGTGGCGAGGGGTGCGGCGTGGCGACCCGGGCGTAATCCCCAAGCGTCTTGCCGTCCTTGTCGAGCAGGCCGGCCTTGAGCCCGGTGCCGCCGATGTCGATGGCGAGGGTGATCGGGCCGTTCGGCCGATCGGTGGGCACCTGCGTCGGCGTGGGCTCGGTCATCGTCGCTCCAGGATATGCGGGCCGTTCGCGGTGCCGGCGATCACCGTCGTCGCCATGCCGACGAACAGGCCGGTCTCGACGACGCCGGTCAGGGACTTGAGCTGCCCGTGCAGTTCGGAGGCGGACGGGATCGACGCGAAGGCACAGTCAAAGATGTAGTTGCCGCCATCCGTCATGTACGGGTCGTCGGCGCCGCCACGCAGGGCGGCGTCGGCGCCGGTATCCCGTAGCCGCGCCGCAGTCGACTGCCAGCCGAAGCGCACGACCTCGACCGGCAGGCGGACGGTGCGGCCGAGCTGCGGCACGAGCTTCGCCTGGTCGACGATGACGATCATGCGGCGGCTCGCGGCGGCCACGATCTTCTCCCGCAGCAGCGCGCCGCCCAGGCCCTTGATCAGGTCGAGTGTGCCGGTATGGACCTCGTCGGCGCCGTCGATCGTGAGATCGATGGTCGGGTGCGTGTGGAAGTCGACGAGCGGGATGCCGAGTGCCGTGGCCCGCTGCGCGGTTCGCTCCGAGGTTGGGATCCCGACCACGCGCAAGCCGTTCCGCACGCGCTGCCCCAGCGCCTCCACCATGAACGCCGCCGTCGATCCGGTGCCGAGGCCCAGCACCATCCCATCCTGCACCTGCGCCAGCGACGCCTCGGCCGATTGGCGCTTGAGATCGTCGGCCGCGGCGGATGCCGTCATTGACGCAGGCCTTGCACGATGGAGTCGACAATCGTGTGCGGCTGGGGCTCGACCGAGACCGTCAGCGGATGTTCGTCGGCACCGGGCTCCTCGAGCGTGCCGAACTGGCTCTCGACAAGGGTGGGCGGCATGTAGTGGTGCTGGCGGGCCGACTGGCGTTTGGTGATCAGCGCCTTGTCGCCGCGCAGGTAGATCAGCCGCACGTCCGCCCGTCCGCCGACGAGCACCTGGCGATAGCTGCGCTTCAGCGCCGAGCAGGCGAGCACGCCGTGGCGGCCGACGGCGCGCGTCGCATCGATCCAGGCCGCGATCGTCGCCAGCCAGGGCCAGCGGTCGTCATCGGTCAGCGGCGTGCCGCTATGCATCTTGCGGACGTTGGCCGGCGAGTGGAATTCGTCGGCATCCTCGAACTCCCAGCCGAGCCGGCCGGCAAGCAGGGCCGCAATGGTGGTCTTTCCGGAGCCGGACACGCCCATGACGACAAGGATCGAGGGCAGGGGGACCGAGGGCAGGGGAGGCGGCGGCGCCGGGGCGCGGGGTGGGGCAGCGATTGACATGCTCGCCGGCCTTCAGTGACCGGCCGCAGCTGCGTCCATCCACCACATCGCCGGGGCCGCTGGCCGGTAATGGGCGGCCGGCAGCTCCAGGTCGCCGGCGCGCACGGCCTGGACCACCTCGCGCTTGTCGGCGCCCGCGACCAGGAAGGCCGCGTGCCGCGTGTTCTCGAGCGGGGGCCAGGTGAGGGTGATGCGGGTCGGCTCGTTCGGCGGCGAGACGGGGGCGGCCCAGGCCGTCCGCTCCTGCAGCACCGGCTCGTGCGGAAACAGGGACGCGGTGTGGCCGTTCGTGCCGAGCCCGAGGAGGACGAGGTCGAATAGCGGGCGGTAGGGGTCTTGGGCCAGGAACGAACGAAGCGTCGCCTCGTAGGCGTGCGCGGCCTCCTCGGGCGTCTGGCCTGTGGTCGGGATCGGGTGGACGTTGGCGGGCGGCGCCGGTACCCGGTCGAGCAAGGCTTGGCGGACCATCGTTAGGTTGCTGCGCGCGTCGTCCGGCGGGACGAAACGCTCGTCGCCCCAGAACCAGTGTACCCGGTCCCACGGCAGCCGCTGCTGGAAGGCCGGGCTGCCGAGCACCTCGTAGAGGCGCTTCGGCGTGGAGCCGCCCGAAAGGCAGACGGCGATCCGGCCGGGGATGGCGCCGAATGCCTCCGCGATCCAGGCCGCCGCAGCGTCGGCAAGACCGGCCGGGTCGGGCGCGGTGATGTCGCCCATGGCGGTCAGGCGGCCCTTGGCAGGATCAGCGTGTCGACCGCCTGCGCCCAGCCCTCATGATCGTTCGCGCCGGTCGTCGTGGTCGCTGCCGCCTTCGCCTCGTCGGAGCCGTTGCCCATGGCCACCGAGAACCCGGCCACCCGGAACATCGGCACGTCGTTCACCATGTCGCCCAGCACCGCGACCTCGGACACATCGAGGCCGAGATGCCGCGCCAGCGCCCGGACGGCATAGCCCTTGTTGGCGTGCTTGTGGGTGAGGTCGAGGTAGTACTTCTGCGACCGCAGGGCGGACGCGTCGTCTCCGACGAGGGCCTGCAATTCCTGTTCGACCTCGCCGAGCTTGGCGAAGTCCTTGCTCACGCCGACGAGCTTGCCGACCTGGTCGACGTAGGGCTCGAAGTCGTCCACGACGCGCTCGTTGAACTTCACCGTGATCCGCTCGTGGTCGACGTAGTCGCCGGCGGGGTCGCGGACGAGCCATTCGGTCTGCGTGAACAGCCAGGCGTCGACCCCGCGGCTGGCGAACAGCGCGAGCGCCTTGCGGACAAGGTCGGCCGGGGCTGGGTTCCATTCGACGGTGGCACCGTCGGGGCCGACGAGCATGCCGCCGTTGAACCCGGCGAACGGCGCCTCGAGCTTCAACGTTTCCGTGATGTAGGCCATCCCTCGCGGCGGCCGGGCGCTGACGATCGCGAGCTTCACCCCCGCCGCCTGCAGCCGCGCCGCCGCGGCGATGGTGCCGGGCGAGAGCGTCTTGTCCGGCTGGACGATCGTGCCATCCACATCCGAGACGACGAGCTTGATGGTCATGGGGCGGCTCCGGGGCGTGCGGGCACCACCCAACGCCGGCCCGTCCTTGGCAGCAAGGGGAGAAGCAGGCGGCTCATGGGAGGGGCAGCCAGTGGCGGCCGTCGCGGTCGAGCAGACGGTCGGCGGCTTCCGGGCCATGTGTGCCGGCCTCGTACCATTGCACCCTGGCGTGCCCAGCCGCCCATTCATCGAGCAGCGGCTGCGTCGCGGCCCATCCGGCCTCCACCATGTCGGCGCGCTGGAACAGCGTCGCATCGCCCATCATCACGTCATATAATAGGGTCTCGTAGCCGGTGCTGCTGGGCGCCTTGAACCAGTCGCTATAGCGGAAGTCCATCGCGACGCCGCCCAGCGCGAGCTTCGGGCCCGGCACCTTGGCGCTGAGGTTGAGCGTGATGCCCTCGCTCGGCTGGATGTGCAGGACCATCACATTCGGCGTCAGATGGTCCACCGGCGTGTCGCGGAACATCGCATACGGCGCCTGCTTGAAGTGGATCGCGATCTCGGTGCGGCGGACCGCGAGGCGCTTGCCGGTGCGGATGTAGAATGGCACGCCAGCCCAGCGGAAGTTGTCGATCTTGAGCCGCATCGCGACGTAGGTCTCGGTCTTGCTGAGCGGGTCGACGTCCTTTTCCTGCCGATACCCGGTCACCGGCTTGTCGTTCATCATGCCGGCCGTGTACTGGCCGCGGACGGTGTCGCGGGCGACGCGCATCGGGGTCCAGGGCTTGATCGCCTGCACGACCTTCGCCTTCTCGGCGCGCACGGCGTCCGCATCGAAGGCGTTCGGCGGCTCCATCGCGACCACGGCGAGGAGCTGGAACATGTGGTTCGGCACCATGTCCCGCAGCGCGCCGGTGGGTTCGTAGAAGCGCGCGCGTTCTTCGACGCCGACGGTCTCGGCGGCAGTGATCTGCACGTGGTCGATGTAGAAGCGGTTCCAAAGCGGCTCGAAAATGCCGTTGCTGAACCGCAGCGCCATGATGTTCTGCACCGTCTCCTTGCCCAGGAAATGGTCGATGCGGAACACCTGGTTCTCGCTCATGCGATCCAGGATGAGCTTGTTGAGCGCCTGCGCGCTGGCCAGGTCGTGGCCGAACGGCTTCTCGACCACGACCCGCCGGAACGCGCCGTCCGCCTCGGTCGTGAGCCCGGCCTTGGCGAGGTGCTCGATGATCGGGCCGAAGAAGCGGGCCGCGACGGCCAGGTAGAAGATGACGTTCCCCGTCAGTCTCTGGCCGAGGCTGTCGTAGGTCGCGTCCTGGCTGAAATCGCCTTGGTGATAGTGCAGCCGCTCGCCGATCCGGCCCCACACCGCCGGGTCAAGCCCGGGTAGGTCCGCTTCGGCCCCCTTGGCACCGACCAGGGTCTGCATCGACGCGGTCTGCGCCGCCCGGTAGCCCTCGTCGGTGTTGTCGACCACGTCGACCCCGATGATGCTGAACGCGTCGTCCAGCAGGCCCGCGGATTGGAGGTTGTAGAGCGAGGGCATCAGCAGCCGCCGGGTGAGGTCGCCGCCGCCGCCGAAGATGACGAGCGTCGTCGGCGGGGCCTTTGGCGCCGATGCCAGGCCCTCGGCCCCGCCCAGGCGGTCGGCCATCGGCATGTCCCGGGGCGGCATGTCCATCGGCTTAGGTGCCTTTCTCGATCTTGGCCTCGGCATGGCCGCCGAACTGCGCGCGCATGGCCGAGAGCAGCTTGTCGGCGAAGGTATGCTCCCGGCGGCTACGGAACCGCGCGAACAGGCTGGCCGACAGCACCGGCGCCGGCACCGCCTCCTCGACGGCCGCCTCGACCGTCCAGCGGCCCTCGCCGCTGTCGGCGACGCCGCCGACGAAGTTGCTGAGCGTTGCGTTCTCGGTCAGCGCGATGGCCGTCAGGTCGAGCAGCCAGGAGCTGACCACGCTGCCCCGGCGCCACACCTCGGCGACGTCGGTCGTGTCGATGGTGAAGCGCTCGTCCTCGGGCAGCTCCTCGCTGCTCTTGTGGTGCAGGATCTCGAAACCCTCGGCATAGGCCTGCATCAGGCCGTACTCGATGCCGTTATGGATCATCTTCACGAAGTGGCCGGAGCCGGCCGGGCCGCAATGCAGGTAGCCCTGCTCGACGCGGGGGTCGCGTGCTTCGCGCCCGGGGGTGCGGTCGATGGTGCCGATGCCCGGCGCCAAGGCGGCGAACACCGGGTCGAGCCGCTTCACCTGGTCGCGGTCGCCGCCGATCATCATGCAGTACCCGCGCTCGAGCCCCCACACCCCGCCCGAAGTGCCCACATCGATATAGGTGATGCCTTGCGGATGCAGCGCCTTCGCGCGGCGGATGTCGTCCTTGTAGTAGGTGTTTCCGCCGTCGATGATCACGTCGCCCACGTCCATCAGCCCGGCCAGCTCGTTCACCGTCGCCTCGGTGATGGCGCCCGAGGGCAGCATCACCCAGACCGCACGCGGCGGCGTGAGCGCCTTGACCATGTCGGCCAGGCCCGACACGCCGGTGGCCCCGGCGTCGGCCTGGTGCTTCACCGCGTCCGTGTTGCGGTCGAACACGACGGTCTTAATGCCCGCGCGCATCAGCCGCAGGCTGATGTTGCCGCCCATGCGGCCGAGGCCGATGATCCCCAGTTCCATTGCGTCGTTCTCCTATGGTCTCGAAGATCGGGGTGTCGAAGATCAGGCCGTGACGTTCAGGCCAGCGCCGCCTCGATGGCCCTGGCCAGGCGGGCGAGCCCCGCGCCGACATCGGACCCGAGGTGCACCCGCAGCGCCCGGCGGTGCCGCTCGGCCAGCACGTCGAAGTCGCCGCGGGCCTGCGCGGCCTTGACGATGCCGAAGGTGTAATTCTCGCCCGGCACCGGCAGATCCGCCGCGTCATCCGCCGTGACCTGCAGGAACACGCCGCTGTTGGGCCCGCCCTTGTAGGTCTGCCCCGTCGAGTGCAGGAAGCGCGGCCCGAACCCCGCCACAGTCGCCGTGTGCTTCGCGTCGCGGATCTTCGCCCGCAGATCGTTCAGCAGCGCGATGTGGCCCGGCGTGCGCTCGATATAGGCGAGTAGTGCCACGTAGTCGTTAGCGCCGGCGCGCGCCAGGTGAGCGTGGATGATGGCATCGAGACCACCCTTGCCCAGCGCTTCCTGGTTTGTCGCGTCGGTGAACAGCTTGATGCCGTCCTCTTCGAGGAAGGGCGCCTCGGGCGGCAGGTGGCCGTCCTTGGCATAGGCGTCGGTCAGCTTGCGCGTCTCGATCTTCGACGCCTCGACGTCCGGCTGGTCGAACGGGTTGATCCCGATCACGCTGCCGGCGACCGCGGTCGCGAACTCCCACAGATAGAACGCCTGGCCGACGTCCGTGGGCGAGGCGAGCACCAGGCGCACGACCGGCTGGCCGGCCGTTTCCAAGGCGGCGATGGCCGCGTCCTGTGCAGCGTCGGCCTTGCCGGCCAAGGTGAGGTAGGCGAACACCCGGTCGCTGCCATACATCGCGGGCGCGGCCAGCGCCTCCAGGTCCACCGGCACGATGCCGTGGCCCTGCTTGCCCGTGCTCTCGGCCAGCAACTGCTCCAGCCAGGCCCCGACATCCTGCAGGCCGGGGCCGGAGACGATCGTCACCTTGTCGCGGCCGGCCTTGCACGCCTCGCCCAGCGCGATGCCCAGCTGCACGCCGGGGTTCGTGTCGGGCGGCGTGCCGGCCGCGCAGGAGCGGACCATGCGGCTGGTCGACGTCAGGAACGCCTCCAGGTCGCCGCCCATCGCCGCCAGCGGCACGATGCCGAAGTTCGACAGCACGGAGTAGCGGCCGCCGATGGTGGGGTCGCCCATGAAGATATGGCGGAACTGGTCGGCCTCGGCCACGTGCTGCATCTTGCTGCCCGGGTCGGTCACGGCGACGAAGTGCTTGCCCGCCGTGACTGCGCTGGAGGCCTTCGTCACCTGGTCGAAGAAGTAGGCTTTGAGGATGTTCGGCTCGAGCGTGCTGCCGGACTTGCTGCTGACGATGAACAGCGTATGCGCCATGTCGACCTTGGCGGCGAAGGCGGCTACCTGCTGCGGGTCGGTGCTGTCGAGCACCAGCAGCTCCGGGTAGCCGGGCTGCCTGCCGAACGTCTCGGCGAGCACCTCCGGCCCGAGGCTCGATCCGCCCATGCCGAGCAGCAGGACGTGCTTGTAGCCGGCCTGCTTCACGTCGGACTGGAAGGCCAGCAGCGCCGGCAAGTCGGCGATCCGGTTGTCGACCACCTGCAGCCAGCCGAGCCACTTGGCCTCGTCGGCGCCGGTCCAGACCTTGGCGTCGTGCGCCCACAGGTCGCGCAGCTTGCCCGTGTGGCGCCAGTCGTCGCGCGTGTGGTCGACCGTCTTCTGCAGGTCGGCCGGCAGCTTCATGCTGAGTTGGGCGATGCCTTGACCCAGCATGGCGGTGCGTTTGGTCGCAACGGCGCCGAGCAGCTTGTCGGCAGCCTCGGCGAACAGCTTCACGCCGTCCTCCACCAGCTTGAGCGTGACGCCCGGCAGGTCCAGCCCGGCCGTCTCCGCGTCCGCGAGCACCTTGCGGGCGGCGTCGACGTTCTCGACCAGGCTCTCGCGCAGATGGCCGTGGTCGCGGAAGGCGTCCATCGTCGCGGGCGGGATGGTGTTGACGGTATCGCGGCCGATCAGCTCCTCGACATAGAGTACGTCGCTATAGGCTTTGTCTTTCACGCCGGTGCTGGCCCACAGCAGCCGCTGCGGCAGCGCCCCCTTGGCGGCCAGCGCCTGCCAGCGCGGGGAGGCGACAAGGCCGAGATAGGTCTGGTAGGCGAGCTTCGCATTGGCGATCGCGATCTTGCCGCGTAATGCCTTCAGCTCCGGCTTTCCCGACTCGTCGATCTTCTTGTCCATCACCGCGTCGATCCGGCTGACGAAGAAGCTCGCGACGCTGGACAGGCCGGCGATGCTGTGCCCCGCCTTCACCCGGTCTTCGAGCCCAGAAATGAACGCCTCCGCGACCGCCTCGTAGGCGCTCTGCGCGAACAGCAACGTCACGTTAATGTTGATGCCCTCGCTGATGAGGGTGCGGATTGCCGGTACCCCGGCGTCGGTGCCGGGCACCTTGACCATCAGGTTCTCGCGCCCGACGGCCTTCCACAGGCGCCTTGCCTCGGCGACCGTGTCTTCGGTGCGGAGCGCCAGATAGGGCGAGACCTCGAGGCTAATGTAGCCGTCGACCTTGCCCGTCGCCTCGTACACGGGGCGCATCCGGTCGGCGGCATGCTGGATGTCCTCGATCGCGAGCGCCTCGTAGATGTCGAGCGCATCGTGGTCGCCGGCCTCGGCGAGCGTCTTGAACCCGGCGTCGTAGTCGGTGCCTTCGCCCATCGCCTTCTGGAAGATGGCCGGGTTGGAGGTGATGCCCTTCAGCCCGTCCTCGTCGATCAGCTTTTGCAGCCCCGAGTCTGTGAAGCTGCGCTGGATGAAATCGAGCCAGGGGCTCTGGCCGTAGGCTTCGAGCTGCTTGAGCGGGTTGCCGGTGGTGACAGGTTGCACGGTATCCATGGCGGTTCCCCTCAGATAGGCGGGCAGATAGGCGGGCAGATAGGCGAACAGATAAGCGGGCGGATCAGCGGGCGGCTTGGGCGCGGGCGGCGTCCAGGACCTTCTCGGGCGTGAAGCCGAATTTCGTCTGCAGCTTCGCAGCTGGGGCGCTGGCGCCGAAGGTGTGCATGCCGATGATGGCGCCTCCGGAGCCGGTGTAACGGTCCCAGCCGATCACCGTCCCCTGCTCCACCGCCACGCGGCCCTTCACGGCCGGCGGCAACACGCTGTCCCGATAGGCTTGGTCCTGCTGCTCGAACAACTCCCAGCTCGGCATGCTGACCACGCGGGCGGCGACGCCCTCCGCCTTCAGCGCTTCGTAAGCGCCGACGCAGAGGCTCACCTCGCTGCCGGTGCCGATCAGGATCACCTTCGGGTCCGGGCTGTCGGCCAGCACATAGGCGCCGTGGGCGACGCCGGACGCGGCAGCGTATTTCGTCCGGTCCATCGTCGGCAGCGCTTGCCGGCTCATGATCAACGCGACCGGGTGGTGCGTCGAATGCATCGCCACGCGCCATGCCTCGGCCACCTCGTTGGCGTCCCCCGGGCGCAACGTGATCAGGCCGGGGATCGAGCGCAGCATCAGCAGCTGCTCGATCGGCTGGTGCGTCGGCCCGTCCTCGCCCACGCCGATGCTGTCATGGGTGAAGATGTAAAGGACGGGGATCTCCATGATCGCCGCCAGCCGGATGGGCGGCTTCATGTAGTCCGAGAAGATCAGGAAGCCCGAGCCGTAAGGGCGCACGCCTGAAAGGGCGATGCCGTTGCACACGCTGCCCATGGCGTGCTCGCGAATGCCGAAATGCATGTTGCGGCCGGCGTAGTTGTCGGGCTGGAGGCTGCCGGCGCCCTCGAACGTCAGGTTGGACTTGGTGCTGGGCGCCAGGTCGGCGGCGCCGCCGATCAGCCACGGCACGTGCGGCGCGATCGCGTTCAGCACCTTCTGCGAGCTGTCGCGCGAGGCGATGCCCTTGGCGTCGGCCGGGAACACCGGGATGTCCTTGTCCCAACCGTCCGGCAGCTGGTGGTGGTCCATCATGTCCAGCTCGGCCGCCATGTCCGGAAAGTTGGTCCGATAGGCGGCGAGCATGTCCATCCAGGCCTGGCGCAGCTTGGCGCCGCGGCTGCCGATGCCGTCCGTGAAGTGCTGGCGCACCCCGTCCGGCACCAGGAACGACGAGTCGTCCGGCCAGCCGTAGAACGCCTTGGCAGCCTTGATCTCCTCGTCGCCGAGCGGCTCGCCGTGGGCTTCCCGCGTGCCCTGCTTCTTGGGCGCACCCCAGCCGATGATGCTATGGATCTGTATGAAGGTCGGGCGGTCCTTGATCGTCTCCGCCTCGCGCAGCGCCGCCGTGACGGCGCCGGTGTCGTTGGCGTCATGGACGTGGATGACGTGCCAGCCGTAGGCGGCGAAGCGGGCGCCGACATCCTCGCTGAAGGCCAGGTTCGTGCTGCCCTCGATCGTGATGTGGTTGCTGTCATACATCCACACCAGGTTCGACAGCTTCAGGTGCCCGGCCAGGCTCGCCGCCTCGCTGGCCACACCCTCCATGTTGTCGCCATCGCCCGACAGCGCGTAGACGCGGTAGTCGTACAGCGGAAAGCCCGGCTTGTTGTAGCGGGCTGCGAACCAGCGCTGCGCGATGGCCATGCCGACCGAGTTGGCGACGCCCTGGCCGAGCGGGCCGGTCGTGGTCTCGACGCCCGATGTGTAGCTGTATTCGGGATGGCCCGGCGTCACGCTGTCGAGCTGGCGGAACTGCTTGATGTCGTCGAGGCTCACCGCCTCCTCGTTGCCGACGGTGGCGGGCTTGCCGGGCGTGTTCTTGCTCATCCGGCGCACCCCGGTCAGGTGCAGCAGCGAGTACAGAAGCATGCTGGCGTGGCCGATCGAGAGCACGAAGCGGTCACGGTTCGGCCAGACCGGGTCCTGCGGATCGTAGCGCAGCACGTCCTGCCACAACGCATAGGCGACGGGCGCCATCGCCATCGGCGTGCCGGGATGGCCGGACTTCGCCTTCTGCACTGCATCCATCGACAGCGTGCGGATGGTGTCGATGCAGGTCTTGTCGATGCCGGCTGGCAGGTGCTGCGTCGTCTGACCCTGCATGTTGGTATCCGCCGCCATGCCGCACCCCTGGTTGTCTCTGTGCCGGGTATGACCGGAACACGGCCTAAAATAAAGTCTGACGTTATCTGTCCCGGGCCGCCAATGGAACCTCCGCCCGCAACGGCCCTCCGAACTTGCCGTGATGCCGCGCAGCCTGGTGTGTTGGTTTGGTGAAGAGATGCGGGCGCGACCCTACTAGGGGGCCGTCGCCGTCGCCCATGTATCGGTAACGAGGTCGAGGCCGCAAAGGCCGTCGACCCGGTGCGCCGCGGCATAGGCCGACACTCGGCTCCGGTAGTCCGGCCGGTCCGGTTCCGCGAAGTCCCAGTCCCGGGGATTGAACGTGCTGTAGCCGTTGATGGTCGGCAGGACGAACCACTCCGACAGCAGCATCGCATCGACGTTATGGCTATACAGGGCATTCACCTCCGGCGCCTGCCAGACACCCGGCCGCGCGTGGGAGACGAAGAACGCCCGGCAAGCCGCCGGGGGCGGCGGAATGGCGCGCAGCCAGGCGATCTCCGTCGTCCGGTCGAGCGCGGCTGGGGCTGCCGTGACCAGCTGTTCGAGCAGCAGCAGGCCAGCGCCCACGGCGACCAGCACGCGGAGGCCGGGTGTGCGCCACCCCCGGCCAATGCGGGACAGCGTGTATGTCGCGACGATCGCGACGGGCGCCGTCAGCCAAAGCTGATAGCGCACGACGATGCGCAGGCCGCGCGCGCCGGGCACCCACTCGTGAACGTAGGACCAGGCGCTGTCGTCGCCAACGCGTAGCGTGAGACACCAGACGGCGAGTGACGCCGCGACGGCAAGACGCAAGGGTCGGACCGCGGCCCCGCGCCATGTCCAGAGCTTGACGCTGCCGTAGAGGAACAGCAGGAGCAGGAGGGGCGTGAAGCCCGTCGTGTGCTCACTGTAGGCCGGCTCGCCTGGACGCAGGGTGGAACGCAGCCATCTGTTGACGCCGGACCAGATCAGGTTGTCGTCACCGATGAACAGCGGGTCGAGCACATCCGTCAGGTAGGGGACGGTGACCTGCCAGGGATGCATTCCGGTCTCGCGTGCCTTCGGCAGATAGGCGGCGAGGAACGGCGTGACCGCGATGGCGAGGACCAGCACAGGCGCCGCCAGGACGAGCCCGTCGCCGAGCCGCAGCGAGCGAAGGACGGCGAGGCTCTGCCGCGGTCGCGTCACGCACGCGCCTGCGCCATAGACCGCGGCGTAGAAGACCGTGAACCAGGCCATGTAATAGGCCGTCAGCAGCCACGCCCCGACGAGCAGCGCCGCCGAACAGCCGAGCAGGACGGCCGCGGTTCGGTCGGCCCGGGCGAAGGCGCGGGCAGCCTCCCAGACCAGCAATGCGAACAAAGGAACCAGGCCGACCGTCAGCAGCTGCGGGTGGTTGGCGCGCATGCTGGTGTTGCAGGCGATCGTGAACAGCGCTGCCCCGAACAGCGCCCACCCGCCTCCGGCGACGCGGCGGCGGAGCAACGCCTCCATCGACGCGAAGGCCACGATGCGCATCGCGACGTTCACCAACTCGCTGCTCAGGAACGGATCGACCCCGAGCGCTCGGAACCCGGCAAACACGAGTCCGAACAGGAAAAAGCCATCGTTATAGCCGAGGCCGTCCTTATGGGGATAAAAGTATCCGGTGGTCGACCATTGTTCCAGCCCGCGGACCACATTGTACCAGTGCTCCAGGATCGACAGCTCGATGAAGCCGTCGAAGCGCTCTCCAAGGAGAGTGGAAAATGACGAGGCGATCTGCACTTTGAAGAAGACGAAGATCGCTGCAGCGAGGACTGCGACATAGAGTGCAGCGTAGCGCCAAGCGGCGCGGGTGTACGCCCTTTTCCTAACCGATCGTGGTTCGATGCTTGTTGTCGTCGGCAATTCGCGCAAGTCCGGTGATTGGGCGGCAGCGGGCGTGGCGCGTCCGGGCGGATTGATCGCGCAGCGCGTGAGGAACCACAAGCCGGAACGGGCTTATGGGCGGGCCGGCACCGGTCTAGGGTGCCGGCCTATGGTGCTGACGCGCGCGATGCTCGAAGACGGCGGACTGCTGCGCATGATCGCGGAGACGTCGCCGACCCTGCCGGTGCTGACGGATGCGGAACGGGCGGCGTCGCTGGCCGCCACCCTCGCACGCCGCCCGCCCGGTCTGGACGGCGTCTGGCTGTTCGCCTACGGATCGTTGATCTGGAATCCGGCGCTGACCTTCCAGGAGCGGCGCATCGGGCGCATCCATGGCTGGCACCGGGCTTTCTGCCTGTCCACGATCGCCGGCCGCGGCACGCCGGAGCAGCCCGGCCTGGTGCTGGGCCTGGACCGCGGCGGCGCCTGCACCGGCGCCGCGTTCCGGGTGGCGGAGGCCGATGTGGCGACCGAACTGCCCCTGTTGTGGCAGCGGGAGATGCTGTCCGGCAGCTACGCGCCGCGCTGGGTGGGCGTGCGCGGGCCGGACGGCGCTCGGTTCGCCGACGCGATCGCCTTCACGATCCGCCGCGACGGCCCGTACTACACCGCGCCGATGGACCGGACGGCGCTTGTCGCTCGGCTGGCGACGGCCGCAGGTGCGCTGGGCAGTTGCGCGGACTACCTGCTGCGGACGCGGGACGGCCTGAGAAGCCTCGGTATCCGGGACCGGTGGGTCGAACGCCTGGCAGCCGAGGTGGAGAGCGCAAGCGTTCGCGGGTGAACACGATGCCTGTGCCAGGCGGACCGCTGGCGCGGAAGGCCGGGGGCATGGGACAGTCGGCCGCGATCGAGCGACGGAGCAGGGATATGAGCGGACTGGTCATTGCGAACGGGCGCATCGCCGACCCGGCCAGCGGGCTGGATGGCATCTGCGACCTTGCGATCCAGGACGGCCGGATCGCCGCGGTCGGGACCGGGCTCGGCGGCGCGGAGCGGGTGGTCGATGCGGCGGGGCTGGTGGTGGCGCCGGGCTTCATCGACCTGCATGCGCACGGGCAGTCGATCCCGGCCGACCGCATGCAGGCCTTCGATGGCGTGACGACGACGCTCGACCTCGAAGCCGGGGTGATGCCGGTCGACCCGTGGTACCGGCGCCAGGCGGCGCAGGGCCGGGTGCTCAACTACGGCGCGTCGGCGAACTGGGCCTTCGCCCGGATCGGCGCGATGACCGGATCGAACGAGGAATCGTCGCTGGAGGCGTTCGGCCGCGCGATGCGGGACCGGCGCTGGGTCGAGAACGTGGCCAATGACGCGGAGGTGGGCGGGATCGTCGACCGCCTGCGCCGCGGTCTGGCCGAGGGCGGGATCGGCATCGGCATCCTCAACGCCTACGCGCCCGGCGCCGGCGTGCAGGAGCTGACGGCCGTGTGCGAGCTGGCGGCGGCGGCCGGCGTGCCGACCTTCACGCACATCGCCTACATGTCGCGCATCGATCCCGAGAGCGCGGCCGAAGCCTATGTGCGCCTGATCGGCTATGCCGGCGCCACCGGCGCGCACATGCACATCTGCCACTTCAACAGCTCAAGCAAGACCGATGTCGAGCGCTGTGCCCGGCTGGTGGCCAAGGCGCAGGCGCAGGGGCTGCCGATCACGCTCGAGGCCTATCCGTACGGCACCGGCTCGACCGTGCTGGCGGCCGCGTTCTTCAACGACCCGGAGTTCGAGGCGCGGAACGGCACCGGCTACGACTCGGTGCAGCGCGTGACCGACGGGCACCGTTTCGGCAGCCGCGCCGAGTTGCTGACCGCGCAGGCGGATGCGCCATCGACCCTGGTGCTGTGGCACATCCTCGACACCGAGAGCAACGCGCACCACCGCGACCTGCTGGACCTGTCGGTGCTGTATCCGAGTGGCGCGATCGCGTCCGATGCGATGCCGTGGTCGATGCCGGACGGATCGACCTACACCGGCGACGCCTGGCCGTTGCCGGCCGAGGCGACGTCCCACCCGCGGTCGTCGGGAACGTTCACCAAGTTCATCCGGCATTGGGTGCGGGAGCGGCAGGCGATCTCGTTGATCGAGGGCGTGCGGAAATGCGCGCTGATCCCGGCGCAGATCCTGGAGCCGAGCACCCCGGCCATGCGGGCCAAGGGCCGGCTCGCGGCCGGCGCCGATGCGGATGTGGTGGTGTTCGACTTCGAGGGCCTGACCGACCGCGCCGAGTTCTCGGCGATGAACCGGGCTTCGGAGGGGGTCCGGCACCTGCTGGTGGGGGGCGAGCCGGTGATCACGGACGGGGTGATGGACGTGACGGCGCGGCCGGGCCGGGCGGTCCGCCGGCCCACCAAGCCATGAGACAGGCGCCGGTCCCGGTGTTGCTGGTGGCCGGCTTTCTGGGGGCGGGCAAGACGACCGTGCTGAATGCCATCCTGGCGGATGCAGGCAAACGCCGGATCGCCGCGGTGGTGAACGACTTCGGCGCCATCAACATCGATGCCGAGTTGGTCGCGGGCGCGGTCGACGGGGTCGTCGACTTGTCGAACGGGTGCATATGCTGCTCCTTGCAGGGCGATCTGCTGCGGACGCTCGCGACGCTGTTGCGGCGCACGCCTCGGCCTGAGGCGATCGTGATCGAAACCAGCGGGATCGCCGACCCGGGTGACGTGGTGCGCACGCTGATGGACCCGGTGATCTGGCGCGAGGCGCCGCTCGAGACGGTGCTGTGCGTGGTCGACGCGTCCGACGGGGCGGCGCCGGGGCTGGACGACGCGCTGCTGCGGTCGCAGGTGCGCGCGGCGGATATCGTTGCGCTAAGCAAGACGGACCTTGCGGTGCCGGGCGGGGTCGCGCGGGTTAAGGGTGCCATCGCGGCGATCCGGCCGGGCGTGATCGTGGTCGAGGCCGCGGCCGGCCATGTACCGATGGCGCTGCTGTTCCCGGACGACCCGGTTCGGTCGCCGCGCGATCCAGGCCGGGCACGGCCCGTCGCCGACCGGTTCGAGACGGTGGCGTGGACGTCCGACGAGGCGGTGTCGCTGCCCCTGCTGCAGGCAACGATCGGGCGGCTGGCGCCGAAGCTGGTGCGGGTCAAGGGCATCGTCGAGAGCGTGGAGCAGCCGGGCCGGCCCTGGTTGCTGCAGTTTTCCGGGGGCCGGGCGGTGCTGGCCCCGGCCCGGCCGGCCGCCTTCGGCACGCAGCGCGCGCGCCTCGTCTTCATCGTCGAGATCGGGACGCTGTCGGCACTGGACCTCGGCATCGCGATGGAAGGCTGCGTCGTGCCCCGATAGCGCATCGGCGCAGACCGGTATCTGAGCCCAATACTTTTTTCTACGATCGCTCGCGCGCCGGGTTACACCGGGTCCAGTGCGGCGCGTTTAAACGTCGGTGCGGCTTGGGTCGGTTCAACCTCGGGCTGGAAATAGTTATGGACGCAGGCGAGCATCGCGGCGATGTCGTGGGCCGGGCGGGGTTTGCTGAACAAATAGCCCTGAACTTCACTGCATCCTTCGGCGCAGACACGGTCGAACTGGTGCGCGGTCTCGACGCCCTCGGCGACGGTCTCCATGCCGAGACTGTCGGCGAGCGTGGTCACGGCCCGCACGATCGCGCCGGAGCCGGCGCTGGCGTCGAGCCCGCGAACGAAGCTCTGGTCGATCTTGATCTTGTCGAACGGGAAGCTCTGCAGATACGACAGGGACGAGTAGCCGGTGCCGAAATCGTCCATCGCGATCCGGACGCCGAGCGCGCGCAGCGTGTGAAGCGTCTGGCTCACCTTCGCGACGTCGTGCAGCAGGGCCGATTCGGTGATCTCGAGTTCCAGCCGATCGGGCTGCAGGCCGGATTCGCGCAATGCGCCGCGGACGGCGGCAACAAGATCGTCGTCCTGGAACTGGAGGGCGGACAGGTTGACCGCGACACGGATGTTTGCAGGCCAGGCGGTCGCGTCGAGGCAGGCCCGGCAGAGCACCCAGGCGCCGATGCCGTCGATCAACCCCGTGGCTTCGGCGACGGGGATGAACTTGGCCGGCGAGACGACGCCGCGGGTCGGATGATGCCAGCGCAGCAGCGCCTCGAAACTGCTGACCCGGCCATGACGGACGTCGACCAGCGGCTGGTAGACGACGCCGAACTGTTCCCGGGCGAGCGCCTTGCGCAAATCGTCCTCGAACGACTCGCGCTCGAGCAGGTCGGCGTCCATGCTGGCGTCAAAGCAGCGGAACGTGGATCGCCCGGCCGATTTCGCGGCGTAAAGCGCAACATCGGCTTGCGTCAGCAGGCGCTCGATGCCCGGGCTGGCGGCGTCGTGGAGTGCGATCCCGCAGCTTGCGCCGACCGTGACCTCGTGCTGGTCGAGTTGGAACGGTTGGCACATCGCCTTGACGACGCGGGCGGCAAGCGCCGCGGCGTCGGCCGGCAACGCGCCGCCAACCTGGATGATGGCGAACTCGTCGCCGCCCAGCCGGGCAACCAAGTCGCCATCGCGGACGCTGTCCTCCAGGCGCAGCGCGGCCGCCTGGAGCAGCCCGTCCCCGACCGGATGGCCGAGCCGGTCGTTGACTTTCTTGAAGTCGTCGAGGTCGAGCAGGAGCAGGGCGAAGGAGGCGCGGTCGTCCCTCAGCCGTTGCAGGCAGGCTTGAAACACGGGCCGGTTCGCAAGGCCGGTCAGGCCGTCGTGTTCGGCCATGAACGCGACGCGGTCTTCGGCCATCTTGCGCTCGGTGACGTCCTCGTAGGTCGCGATCCAGCCGTCATTATCGGCAGGGCGGACCTGGACATGGATGGTTCGGCCATCGTTGCCGGTATTGAAATGCGAAACCGGCTGGCGCGCCTCTATGTTGGCGATCCGTCTTCGATAGGCCTCATCGAGGTCGATGGTGCCCAGGATGCCGGCATCATGCTGCGCTTGGAGAAACGTGCGGTAGCCCATGCCTGCGACGATGGCGCCGGCGGGGAGGGCGAGCACCTCCGACAGGCGGCCGTTGGCGAGGATCAGCGTGTTCGACCGGTCCCAGAGCGCGAGACCGTTGGCCATGCTGGCAAGCGCGGTGTCGAGGTGGAGGTGGGCCTGTTCGAGCTGCTGCTGGCGCGCGGCGATCTGGGCGGCAAGCTTGCCGCCAAGCCGGGACAGCACGACACCCCCCGCAAACGCGATCGCGGCCGAGACGATCAGGATAATGCCCTGCGTCCGCGTGATCGCCGCCTGGACGGCGGCGACCTGTAGTCCCACGAACAGCATCCCGACCTGCGCGCCTTCCGTGTCGAGTATCGGGTCATACGCGGCGTAATACTGCGTGCCCAGCACGTCGACGAGACCGCGATACGGGCGATGCTGGGCCAGAACAGTCTCGCGCACGCGGAGGTCGGCGAGGGGCATGCCGATGGCGGGCGTACCGTCCGCGGTCAAGATGGTGGTCGATAGCCACCGGTCGTCCTGGAGGATGGCCGCGATGCCGCCGACGAGCGCTTGGATGGCGTCGACGAGGCCGTTGTTGCGCAGGTCGGTGCTGCCCGCGAACAGCTTGCCGTTTGACAGGACCGTCACCGGCCCAGCCTCGTTGAGGAGCTGCTCGGCAACCCTCATGTTCGAGTCGACACGCGCGAACGCTTCGCGCTCGACCGTCGCACGCAGCAGGTTGATGCTGAGGAACACGGTCGTGGCGGTCGCGAAGCATACGCTTGCAAGGCCGCTGAGCAGCAGTTTGGTCGTTGGCGGTAGTCGGCGAAGCGGCATGAGACCTTCCGACAGGAGCAGCCGCAGGTTGGAGCGATTATGTTAAGACTTCGTGACCGGGTCGGGCAAAACGAAACCGTGCCGGCCGGGCGATGCCGCGCTGGACCTGCCGCGGCGGTGGCCCCATCTTAGCCGCATGCCGCACGCCACCCAGAATCGAGCCGCACTGTCGCCAGACGGCGCCGCCCCCGCGTCCGTGGACGCACTGCCAAATGCGCCGACATCGACGCTCGCGCGCAAGCTGGCCGAGGCGGCGCCGGTCACGTTCAAGCACGTGCAGCAGCCGGCCAAGCCCATGCAGAAGCCGTTGCGCGTGGTGTCGCCCTACGAGCCCGCCGGCGACCAGCCGACCGCAATCGCGGAGCTCACCCGGGGCATCGGCGCCGAGGAGCGGGACCAGGTGCTGCTTGGCGTCACCGGGTCTGGCAAGACGTTCACGATGGCCAAGCTGATCGAGGCCGCGCAGCGCCCCACCTTGATCTTGGCGCCGAACAAGACGCTGGCCGCGCAGCTCTATGCCGAGATGAAGGGCTTTTTCCCCGACAACGCCGTCGAATACTTCGTGTCCTACTACGACTATTACCAGCCCGAGGCCTATGTTCCCCGGACCGACACGTACATCGAAAAAGACAGCCAGATCAACGAGGCGATCGACCGCATGCGCCATGCCGCGACCCAGTCGCTGCTGGAGCGGGGCGACGTCGTCATCGTCGCGTCGGTGTCGTGCATCTACGGCATCGGCTCGGTCGAGACGTATGGGCGCATGGTCGTGAAGCTCGAGGCCGGCGGGCAAATCGACCGCGATACCCTGGCCCGCGCGCTGGTCGAACTGCAGTACCGCCGCAACGACGCCGCATTCCAGCGCGGCACCTTCCGCATGCGCGGTGAGATCGTCGACGTGTTTCCGAGCCACCTGGAGGACCGGGCCTGGCGCATCGCGCTGTTCGGCGACGAGATCGAGGCCATCCGCGAGTTCGATCCGCTGACGGGCGAGATCACGGGGACGCTGGAGAGCGTCCACATCTACGCCAACAGCCACTACGTGACGCCGCGGCCGACGCTCAACCAGGCCGTGGCCGACATCAAGATCGAGCTGCAGCAGCGCCTCAAGCAATTCACGGCCGAGGGCAAGCTGCTCGAAGTCGAGCGGCTGCAGCAGCGAACCACTTTCGACCTCGAGATGATCGAGACGACCGGGAGCTGCAAGTCGATCGAGAACTACTCGCGTTACCTGTCCGGCCGCAGGACCGGCGAGCCGCCGCCGACGCTGTTCGAGTACTTGCCCGAGAACGCGATGCTCATCGTCGACGAGAGCCACGTCACGGTCCCGCAGATCGGCGGCATGGCCCGGGGCGATTTCGCGCGCAAGAACGTGCTGAGCGAGTTCGGCTTCCGGCTGCCAAGCTGCCTCGACAACCGGCCGCTGCGGTTCGAGGAGTGGGAGGCGTTCCGGCCGCAGACGATCTTCGTCAGTGCGACGCCGGGCCCGTGGGAGCTGGAACGCACCGGAGGCGCGTTCGCCGAGCAGGTGATCCGCCCAACCGGGCTGATCGATCCGGTGTGCGAGATCCGGCCCGTGGAGCGACAGGTCGACGATCTGCTGCACGAGTGCCGCACCGTCATCGGCCGGGGCGGGCGCATCCTGGTGACGACGCTGACCAAGCGGATGGCCGAGGACCTCACCGACTACCTGACCGAGAACGGGGTCAAGGTCCGCTACCTGCACAGCGACGTCGACACGCTGGAGCGGATCGAGATCATCCGCGACCTGCGCCTGGGCGTGTTCGACGTGCTGGTCGGCATCAACCTGCTGCGCGAGGGGCTCGACATCCCGGAATGCGCCCTCGTGGCGATCCTGGACGCCGACAAGGAGGGGTTCCTGCGCAGCCAGACCAGCCTGGTGCAGACGATCGGCCGCGCCGCCCGCAACGTCGACGGCCGGGTGGTGCTGTATGCCGACCTGATGACCAACAGTCTGCGCTTCGCGATCGAAGAGACGGAGCGGCGCCGGGCCAAGCAGAGTGCCTGGAACGCGGCGAACGGGATCACGCCGACATCGGTGCGGAGCCATATCGGCGAGGCGCTCAGCAGCGTGTTCGAGCAGGACTACGTGACGGTGTCGCCGGTCAAGGACGTGGGCATCACCGACATGGTCGGGCGAGACCTGAAGTCGTCGTTGGCCGAACTGGAGAAGCGGATGCGCGCCGCGGCGGCGAACCTGGAGTTCGAGACGGCGGCGCGGCTGCGCGACGAGATCAAACGGCTGGAAGCGCTCGAGTTGGGGTTGGAGCCGCCGCCGATCCGGGCGGCGCCACCCGGCCGCAAGAAGGACAGAACGCCGGAACCGCTCGGGCCCGGCGGCGGCGGCTACGACCCGGACAAGATGCGGCAACGGGGCAAGCGGCGCCGAAAGGGGCCGTGAGAGACTTTACCATGCAGTAAGTTTCTCGCTACTGTTACGGTTATCAGGCATGACGATGCCATGTGCCAAGCGGACGGGGTGGGGGCGATCTCGATGCAGGAGCGGTCATAGCGCCGATGAGAGCTGTTCACTTGCTGACCGCGCTTGGACTTGCAGTGGCCGCCGGGATGCTCATCCTTGGCGGAGCCTTGCTGTTCGATCTGCGGCAGGAGGCTTGGCTGCGGTCCGAGCAGGCGGCAAGCAACCTCGTGACCGCGCTCGAGCGCAACATCGAGCGCAACCTGACGGTCTACGACCTCTCGGTGCAGGGCACGATCGAGGCGTTGAACGACCCCGGCATGGACAATGTGCCGCCCACGATCCGCCACAGCGCCCTATTCGACCGCGCCGCGACGGCGGAATACCTCGCCTCGCTCCTCGTGCTTGGCCCGGATGGCACGATCGTCGACGACTCGACGTCCATCGTGCCGCACCCGCTCAACTTCAGCGACCGCGACTACTTCATCGCCCACCGCGACAATCCCAATAGCGGGCTGTTCATCAGCAAGCCCTTCCGAAGCCGACTTCGGAACGGCGACGAGAGCATGGCCATCAGCCGCCGGATCCCGTCGGCAGACGGGCGTTTCAGCGGTGTCGTGGTCGGCTCGCTTCGGCTCGCCTTCTTCCAAAGCTTATTCTCGACGCTGGACCTCGGCCGCCACGGAACGGTCACGCTGTCGCGGGCCGATGGCCAGATCATCGTCCGGCAGCCGCCGGCGCCGGCCGGCTTCGATCGGGACCTCGGCCAGAGCGAGCCGGTCCGTCAGTTGGCTCGGGCACCCGAGGGAACCTTCGTCAGCGCCTCGCCGGTCGATGGCCTGCGCCGCGCGTTCACCTACCGCAAGATCGGCAACCTGCCGCTGATGGTCACGGTGGGGCTCGGGATCGACGACATCTTCGACAACTGGTGGCGCAAGGCGGTCAGCATCGGCTCGATCCTGGTGATGTTGAGCGCCGCGACCATCACGCTATGCCTGCTGTTCCGGCGCGAGATGCAGCGCCGGCTCTCGGCCGAAGACAAGCTCGTGGCCTCGGCGCAGCGCTTTGCGGTGATGGCTGCGACCGACGGGCTGACCGGCCTGGCCAACCGCCGCGCGTTCGAGGCCGAACTGGTGCAGGAATGGAGGCGGGCGATCCGGGGCGAGACGTCGCTCGGGCTGCTGCTGATCGACGCGGATTGGTTCAAGCCGTTCAACGACTTGTATGGCCACCAGGAAGGTGACGAGGCGCTGCGCAAGATCGCCGCGTCCATCCAGCGCCTGATCCGCCGGCCTGGCGACGTGGGCGCCCGCTACGGCGGCGAGGAGTTCGTGGTGCTGCTGCCCGAGACGGACATCGACGGTTCGCTGAACACTGCCGAGCGCATCTGCGCCGGGATCGCCGCGCTCGATCTCGCGCATGGCGCGAGCGCGCTGGGGCGGGTGACGGTCAGTATCGGCGTCGCTGCCATCCGGCCGCAGCTCGGCGAGGACGAGGCCCAGCTTGTGCGGCGGGCCGACGAGGCACTCTATCGCGCCAAGCGAGCCGGCCGCGGCCGCGTGGTCGTGGACGAGGCCAGCGCGGCCACGATGCTGCCGCAACCGCGGGCGATCGCCGGCCCAGCTGCGATCGACGCCGCCTGAACGAGGGCTGGCCCTGCCCTGGGCGGCGGGCCGACAAACTGCGTTATTCGGCCGGTTGGCCCGTGCCATGCGCTGGCGGCCGTCCCGCCGCCGGGCGGACGGCGGCGCCGCTCCTTGGCGTGAGCAGGCGCCACAGCCGGCGGGCGACGAAGGCCGACACGTCGTCCATGACGGTGTAGAAGGACGGCACGAACACCAGGCTCAGCGCCGTCGAGACGATCAGCCCGCCGATGACGCCGATCGCCATCGGCGCCCGGAACTCCCCACCGTCGCCGATTCCGAGCGCGCTTGGCACCATCCCGGCCACCATCGCCACGGTGGTCATCACGATCGGGCGGGCCCGCTTGCGGCCGGCGTCCAGGATCGCCTCCGTCCGGCTCATGCCGTCGGCCCGCCGCTCGATCGCGTAGTCGACCAGCATGATCGCATTCTTGGTGACGATGCCCATCAGCATCAGGATCCCGATCACGACCGGCATGCTGATCGGCTGCCCGGTGACGAGCAATGCGAGAATGACGCCGCCGAGGCAGAGCGGCAGGCTGAACAGGATCGTGATGGGCTGGAACACGCTGCCGAACAGCAGCACCAGCACGCCGAGCACGATCGTGATGCCGGCGCCCATCGCCAGCGCGAAGCCGGCGAACACCTCGCCCATGATCTCGGCGTCGCCACCTTGCCGGACGAACACGCCGGGCGGGAGGGACCGGGTCGCGGGCAGCGCCATGACCTGCTGGATGGCGGCGCCCAGCGCCAGCCCGTGCGCCAGGTCCGCCCCCAGCACGACGCGGCGGACGCGGTCGTAGCGTTCGATGCTGGCCGGGCCCTGGCCGAGCCCGACATCCGCGACCGCCAGGAGCGGGACTGCCAGGCCCGCATTGCCTGTTACCGGCAGGGCGGCCATCGCATCGAGGTCCGTCCGTAGGCCGAGGCGAGACTCCACCCGGATCGGGATCAGCCGGTCGCCGTCACGCAGCTTGGCGAGGTTGGTCGAGACATCGCCGATGGTGGCGATGCGCACGGCGTTGCTGATCGCCTCCGTGCTCACGCCGAAGCGGGCCGCCTCGTCCAGCCGCGGCGTGATGCGGATTTCCGGACGGTCCGCACCGGCCGACGGCGCCACGTTGCCGAAGCCCGGCAGGCGCCGCATGGCGCTCTCGAGGCTGGCGACCCCGTTCGACAGGGCCACGGGGTCGTCGCCGACGACCGTCAGCGCCAGCTCCCGCTCGCCGCGGTCGTTGACGAACCAGCCGCGCACGTCGGGGATGGCGGCCAGCCGGTCGGTCAGCTCGCTCTCGACCTGCTTCTGTGTCCGGCTGCGCTGGTTCTTCAGGACCAGGTTCACGATCATGGCCGCGCGGCGCACCTCGGGGCTGACACCGGTCGGGGTCGTCCCGCCGACGACGAACACCGTCGTCACTTCCGGGATCTGCCGGAAGCTGGCCGCGATCTGGTCCGTCTTGGTGCGCGTGTCGTCCAGCGTCGAACCGGGCGGCAGCTCGAGCGAGAGCGCCACGCGGCTTTCGTCGGCCGCGGGGATGAACCCGGTCGGCAGCAGCGTCGTCGACCAGATTGACACGCCGAACGTGACCAGCCCGGCCAGCAGGGTCAGCGCGCGCCAACGCAGCGTCCCGCGCAGGAAGCGCGTGTAGGCGCGCATGATGGCGCCATCGCGCACCACGTGCTGGCCCCCTGGGACCATGAGGTAGGCGGCCATCAGCGGCGTGAGGAGCCGGGCGACGAGCAGCGAGGCGACGACCGCCGCGGCCACCGTCAGCCCGAACTGCTTGAAGTACTGGCCCGCGATCCCGCCCATGAAGCTCACGGGCGCGAACACGGCCACGATGGTGCAGGTGATCGCCATCACCGCGAGGCCGATCTCGTCGGCCGCCTCGATCGCCGCGTCGTAGGGGCGTTTGCCCATCCGGATGTGCCGGACGATGTTCTCGATCTCCACGATCGCGTCATCGACCAGGATGCCGGTGACGAGGGTGATCGCGAGCAGGCTGACGAAGTTGAGCGAGAAGCCCATGATCTGCATCGCCGCGAAGGCCGGGATGATGGATAGCGGCAACGCGATCGCCGAAAGCAGGGTCGCGCGCCAGTCGCGCAGGAACAGCAGCACGACCAGGGTGGCCAGCGCAGCGCCTTCGAGCAGGCTGTGCATCGCCGAGACGAAGCTGCCGCGGGTCGCGCGCACGCCATCGTCGATCAGCGAGAACGTCGCCTCGGGATGGGCGGTGCCGAGCGCGGCCAGGCGTTGGCTGACGGCGTCGGCCACCGTCACGTCGCTGGCGCCCTTCGCGCGGTAGATGGCGAAGCTGACGACCGGGGTCGTCCCATCGAGCCGGGCGAACTTGCGCGGCTCCTCGTACGTGTCCTCGACCGTGCCCAGATCGCCCAGCCGCACCTCCCGCCCGCCCGGCAGCACGATCCGTGTCGCCTCGAGCTGCGGGATGCTCCGGGCGCCGGCCAGGGTGCGGATGGTCTGCTCCTGCATGCCCAGCTCGCCGCGGCCGCCGGCCATGTCGGCGCTGGTCGCGCGGAGCTGGCCGTTCACGTCGCCCGCGGTGATGCCGAGCGAGGCGAGCCGGTCGGGCTCGAGCTTGACCTGGATCTCGCGCGTCACTCCGCCGATCCGCTCGACCCGGCCTACCCCGGCGACGCCCTGCAGGTCACGCAGCACCGTGTCGTCGACGAACCAGGACAGGCCTTCCAAGGTCATGGCCGGCGCCGTCACCGCGAATGTCTGGATCGATTGGCCGACGACGTCGATGCGCTCGATGATCGGCTCGTCGATGCCGCGCGGCAGGTCGGTCCGGATCTTCGCAACCGCGTCCCGCACGTCGTTCAGCGCCCGGTCGCTGCTGACCTCCAGCCGCAGCTCGATGACGGTCTGGCTGCTGCCGTCGGTGACGGTGCTGGTCAGGTGCTTGACGCCGGTGACGTTCGCGACCGCGTCCTCGATCTTCTTCGTCACCTGCGTCTCGAGCTCGGCCGGCGCGGCACCCTCCTGGGTGACCGTGACGGCCACGACGGGGATATCGACATTCGGCGCCCGCGTGATCGGCAGCAGCCGAAAGCACACGAGGCCGAGCAAGGTCAGCACCGCGAACAGCACCAAGGGCGGGATCGGCTTGCGGATTGCCGCGCCGGAGATGTTGAATGCCATCAGCGTGCCGGGGACGGCGCCGACACGGGCGTCACGCGGTCGCCGCCGCGGATGAACGTGCCGGAGATGGACACGACGGCCTCGCCGGCTGCCAGCCCGTCCCGGATCTCGGCTTGGCCAGCCTGGCGCAGGCCGACCTGCACCGGCCGCGTCTCGACCACGCCGTCATGGACCACCTGCATCACCGCGCCGCCGGGTTGGAACAGCACGGCCGAGAGCGGGGCGAGCACGCCGGTGCGCCGCGCGACCTCCACGCCGGCACGGGCGAAGCTGCCGATGACGAGGTCCTGGCCGGCGCTGCCGGCGATCGCGACGCGGACGCGGCCGAGCCGGCTGGTCCGGTTCACTTCGGGAGAGACGAGGCGGACGGTGCCGTCGCGCCGGCCGCCCGCTGTTTCGACGGCGGCGGGCTGACCCGGGTGCAGCTTGGCGAGCTGCAACTCCGGCACGTCGGCTTCGAGCTCGATCGCGCCATCCTGGATGATGCGGAACAGCGGATCACCCGATCCGGCAACGACGGCGCCCAGCCGGGCGGTTCGCCGGCTGACCACGCCCGCGACGGGCGCCTTGATGTCGGTCCGCGCGAGCCGGACCAGCAGCTCCTGTTGCTGGGCGCGCGCCAGGTTGAGGTCCGCCTCGGCGACGCGCAGCGCGCTCTGGTTGGCGTCCAGCCGGGCTGCCGCCATCTGCATCGATGCCTGCCGCTGCTCGAACGTCTCGCGGGACGCGTTGCCGTTCGCGAGCAGGTCCTTGGTGCGGGCGAAGGCCAGGTTCACCTGGGTCAGGTTGGCCTGGTTCTCCGCGATCGTGGAGCGTGCCTGGGCGACGCCGCTCATGGCACGGGCGATGTTGGCGGCGTTCTGCGCGATCGTCGCGTCGAGCACGTCGCGCGACAGCCGGGCCAGCACCTGCCCCTGCTCGACCCGGTCGCCCTCCTCGGACATCAGCTCGGTGATCGCGAGGCCTTCGAGTTGCGGGCTGACGAGCACCTCCTCGCGCGGCACGAGGGTGCCGGTCAGCACGACCGTCTCGGCGATGCTGCCCGTGGTCGCGGTGACCACGGTCACGCTGGGCGGCCGTGCCTGGGCATGCGCCGTCGTGGTCGCGAGCAGGCCGAACAGCAGCAACGCTGCCGCCACCCGCGACGCCGGGCGAAGGAACCGGCGCAACAACTGCTGCAGGACCGGCCGGTAGCGGGCTGGCGTCAAGGTCGGGTCCACCTTGCGGTGCACACGCAGCCCGTCGCCCATCGCCATGATGAGTTGGCACGCAGTCTCGACATCGAGGTCCGGATCGACCATGCCGTTCGCCTGGCCCCGGCGCAGCGCCGCGATCACGTGGCCGCGCGCCTCGACCTGGTTGCGGTAGAACATGTCGCAGACATCGGGATTGCGGACCGCCTCGGCCATCACTTCGGCGCAAAGGGACGCGTACGGGCGGCCGAGCAACTCCTCGAGCTTATCCAGACCGATGCTGACGAGCGCCTCGACCGGGTCGTCCGCCTGCGCCAGCCGCTCGAAGAACAGCAGATGGTGCTGCCGCTCGGCCTCGGCGATGGCCGCGATGATGCTGACCTTACTCGGGAAGTAGCGGTAGAGCGCGCCGGGACTCATTGCGGCTTCGGCGCAGATCTCTTGCATCGAGGCGCCATGGAAGCCGTCCCGCGCGAAGCAGGCGATGGCAGCATCGATGATGCGCTGACGCGGGAGGGCCGGCGCGTCCCCGGGCGAGTGGTCGGGAGCAGAGGCGGGCATGGTCCACCGGCAGAGAATGAACGTTCATGTGCGCGTTCTACGCCTAGACGTCAAGAGCAGGCCAAGGTTTACCGGCCTCCGGCCAGGAGCCAGGGGCCGGTCCGTCGCACAGCTGGGGCTTGACCGCGGCCACGCCTGCGGCAAGGTCGTTTCATGTCCGACCTCGACCTACGACCCGCGCCCAACACGCCCCCGCCATCACCGATCGACGCGCTTGCCGCCAGCCTTGGCATCACGCTCGATCCCGCGTGGCGGCCTGGCGTGCAGGCCAATTACGACATCAGCCTCCGCCTCGCCACCCTCGTCGCCGCGTTCCCGCTCGATGATGCGGCCGAGCTTGCCCCTGTGTTCCGGCCATGACCGGTCAGCCCGTCGGCGTCGTCGAGAGCCTGCGCCGGATCGCGTCGAGCGAGCTGAACGCCTTCACCGACGTCGTCCCAGAACGCGCTTTGGCGCGGGCCGCGGCAGCGCGTGGCGCATCGGCCGGCCCGCTCGCAGGGATGCCGTTCGCCGCCAAGAACCTGTTCGACATCGAAGGCCTGCCGACCCGTGCCGGATCGTTGATCAACCGCGAGCGGCCCCCCGCCATTGCGGACCAGCCACTGATCGCCCGGCTGGAGGCGCACGGCGCCGTGCTGGTCGGCGCCCTGAACATGGGCGAATACGCCTACGACTTCACCGGCGAGAACGTCCATGACGGCCATTGCCGCAACCCGCACGACCCGGCGCGCATGGCGGGTGGAAGCAGCAGCGGGTCGGGCGCCGCCGTCGGCGGCGGCCTCGTGCCGCTGGCGCTCGGTTCGGACACCAATGGCTCCATCCGCGTCCCGGCGAGTTTGTGCGGCGTGTTCGGTCTCAAGCCGACCTATGGCCGGCTGACCCGGGCCGGGTCGTTTCCGTTCGTCAACAGCCTCGACCATCTCGGCCCGCTCGCGCAGGACGCCGCAACCCTGGTTGCCGCCTATAATGCCATGCAGGGCCCCGACCCGACCGACCCGGCATGCGCCCAGCGCCCGATCGAGCCGGTCGAGGATATCGGGGTTGCGGGGCTCCGGATCGCCACCGCGAGCGGCTACTTCGAAGCCAATGCCGGCCCCGATGCGCGCGACGCCGTCCGGATCGTGGCTTCCGCGCTGGGCGCGACGCAAACGTTGGAGCTGCCCGAAGCCGCCCGGGCGCGCGCGGCGGCCTACGTCATCTCGACCGTCGAGGGCGGCAGCCTCCATCTGGACCGGCTGCGCACCCGCGCGGCGGATTTCGACCCCGCGACCCGCGACCGGCTGATCGCCGGCGCCATGCTGCCGGGCGCCTTCTACGCCCAGGCGCAGCGGTTCCGGCGCTGGTACCAGGCGGCCGTGCTGCGCCTGTTCGAACAGGTGGACGTCATCCTAGCCGCGGCCACGCCGGTCACGGCGCCGCTGCTCGGCCAGGCGACGATCGAGGTGAACGGGCAGGAGTTGCCGACCCGGGCCTCGATGGGCGTGCTGACGCAGCCGATCAGCTTCATCGGCCTGCCTGTCGTGGCGGTCCCGGTGGTGCGGCCCGGCTTGCCGATCGGCGTGCAGTTGATCGCGGCGCCCTGGCGCGAGGACGTGGCGCTGCGGGTGGCGCTTGACCTCGAACGCCGCGGCGTCGCGGTCTCCCGCCCGCTCGCCTGACCTCAGTGGCGCGGCCGGGCCAGCCGGAGCACCAGCAGCCCCAGCGCCGCCGATGCCAGCGACCCCACGAACACCGCCAGTTTGACCTCGTCGCCGCGCGGCGAGTCGCGGAAGGCGAGGTCGCCGATGAACAGGCTCATGGTGAAGCCGATGCCGCAAAGGATCGCGGCGCCATAGAGTTGCACCAGCGTGATGCCGGCTGGCAGCCGCGCCAAGCCGAGGCGCGCGGCGACCATCACGGCGCCGAACACGCCCACCTGCTTGCCCAGCAGCAGCCCAAAGGCGGTTCCCAACGCCAGCGGGTCGGCCCAGGCGCCGGCCGGCAGCGTGTCGAACCGCAGCCCCGCATTGGCCAGGCCGAACACGGGCAGCACCAGGTAAGCGACCCACGGGCTGAGCGCATGCTCGAGCCGGGCCGCCGGACGACGGCTCCCGGCTGTCGGCGGTCCGCATCGGCACGACGAAGGCCAGCGCGACCCCGGCAAGCGTCGCATGCACGCCGGAGCGGAACACGAGCACCCATAGGACGCCGCCGCCGAGGAGATAGGCCCAGAGCCGCCGCTCGCCGGCCCGGTTCAAGCCCAGCAGCGCCAGCCAGACGAGCCCCGCCCCGCCCAGGGCGACGAGGTCCAGCCCACGCGCGTAGAACACCGCGATGATCAGGATCGCGCCCAGGTCGTCGATGATCGCCAAAGCCGTCAGGAACACCTTCAGCGCCATCGGCACCCGGCTGCCGAGCAGGCTGATGACCGCGAGCGCGAAGGCGATATCGGTCGCGACCGGCACCGCCCAGCCACGCAGCGCGCTGGGGTCGCCCCGGTTGAAGGCCGCGAAGACGAGCGCCGGCGCGATCATCCCGCCGAGGGCGGCCAGGCCGGGCGCCGCCAGCCGCTGGGGGGAGGCGAGCTCGCCCGATGTGATCTCGCGCCGCAACTCCAGCCCGACCAGCAGGAAGAACACGACCATGAGTCCGTCATTGACCCAGAGGTGCAGCGGCAGCGTTCCCGGCCGCGGCACCCAATGCAGCAGCGCCTCATAACCGTCATGCAGCGGCGAATTGGCCCAGGCGATCGCGACGAGGCCGGACAGGATCAGCATGGCGCCGCCGGCTCTGCCCGACCGGAGGAACTCGAGGATGGGCGAGAGGCGCCGGATGATCGGTCGGAGTGGCATCTTGGGTCCTTGAGCGCCGTCGGCAACGCGCCCGGCGGGCGGCGCGTTGACGGGTCTATGCAACAATCCGAGCTGGCTCAATCGTCGGCCGGGGGTCATCCCGGGCATCTTTCCGAGAACCCTGGGGCCACGTGGGACGCGGCGATGCGCCGGGGCGACTTTGCGACCGCCTGGGCCGTCAACGACGCGGTGCTGGCCGCCCGTGACCCGGCGACGCGGGACGATCCGCGTGTGCCCTACCACCTGCGCTGGGTTTGGGACGGGCGGCCCGTCGCTGGCCGGAGCGTGCTCGTGCGCTGCTACCATGGACTGGGCGACACGCTGCAGTTCTGCCGGTACTTGCCGGCGTTGCGGGCCCGCGCCGCCGCCGTGACGCTCGAGGCGCAGGCGTCCCTGGTCCCGCTGCTGGCCGGCCTGGCCGACCGGGTGCACCCGTTCGATCCGGCCCGGCCGCTGCCGCCGGACGAGGTCGACGTGGAGATCATGGAAGTGGCCCATGCGCTCCGCCTGCCGCCGGGCGGCGCTCCGTACCTGCGCGCCGATCCTTCGCCCTTGAGAGGCATCGGCGTCTGCTGGGCGGCTGGCGGCTGGGATCCGGATCGCAGCATGCCGGCCGAGGCGCTCCGCCCGTTGCGCCGGTTCGGCCCGCTCATCAACTTGCAACGCGGCCCGGCCGCGCTGGACGCTTCAGCATGCGGCGCGGCCGACCCGCTCGGCGGCAGCATGGACATGGGCGCCCTCGCGCGCCTGATTGCCGGTCTCGACGCGGTCGTGACCGTCGACACAATGGTGGCGCACCTGGCCGGGGCTCTTGGCCGCCCGACCGCGGTGCTGCTGAAGTCAGAGGCGGACTGGCGCTGGGGCGAAGGCCAGGCTTGCGCGTGGTATGACACGGTGGCCACACTGCGCCAGCCGAGTCCCGGCTGCTGGGACGGGCTGGCCATGGCGGCCGGGAACTATCTGTTTATGAGGCGTTAAGGTTTGTTCAATCATGGGAGCGGACCCACCGTCGTGCCGCGGTCGGACTCACCTTTGCGCCCCTCACCTTTGCGCCCGTCGACTTTGCGCCCCTCACCTTTGCGCATCGTCATCCTCGGGCTGACGATCACGTCCTCCTGGGGCAACGGGCATGCCACAACGTTTCGTGGCCTGGTGCGCGGGCTGGTGCGGCTCGGCCATTCCGTCTTGTTCCTCGAGCGCGACAAGCCCTGGTATTCGGACCATCGCGACCTCCCCGTGCCCCCCTTCGGCACGACGGCCCTGTATGAGGGCGTCGATGCGCTCGAGGGTCAGTGGGCCGCGGCGATCCGTGACGCGGATCTCGTGATCGTTGGCTCCTACGTTCCCGATGGGGCCTTGGTCGGGCACCTGGTGCAGCGTCTCGCACGCGGCGTGACCGCCTTCTACGACATCGATACGCCGGTGACGCTGGCCGCTCTCGCGGCCGGCCACTGCGATTATCTCACGCCCGACCTGCTGCGCGGCTACGACCTTTATTTGTCGTTCACCGGCGGCCCGACGCTGGACGAACTGCAGCAGCATTGGGGCGCCCGGGCCCCCCGCGCCCTGTACTGCTCTGCCGATCCCGACGTTTACAGCCCCGACGCCGCCGCCGCCGCGTCGTGGGACCTTGGCTACCTCGGCACGTACAGCCCTGACCGGCAACCGACCGTCGACGCCTTTCTCTGCCAGCCCGCGTCCGAGTGGCCGCAAGGCCGGTTCGTCGTGGCCGGGCCGTTATACCCCGGCGACATCGCGTGGCCCCGCAACGTCGAGCGGATCGAGCATCTTCCGCCCGACCGGCATCGCGCCTTCTACTGCGGGCAGCGCTTCACGCTCAACGTCACGAGAGACGACATGATCCGCCGCGGCTACAGCCCGAGCGTCCGCCTGTTCGAGGCGGCCGCGTGCGGCGTGCCGATCATCAGCGACTGGTGGGACGGGCTGGACGAGCTGTTCCAGCCCGGCCAGGAAATCCTGATCGCCCGGTCCCCGGCCGACGTGCTGACGATCCTGCGGACGACCTCCGAGCAGCGCCGGGCCGAGATCGCCGGCGCCGCCCGCGCCCGCGTGCTGGCCGCGCATACCGGCGACCATCGCGCCGCCAGCGTCGAACACCATGCCCGCATGGTCGCGCGCGCCAGGGTGGCGGCGTGACGATCGTCATTTTCGGCCTGTCCGTGTCCTCGTCCTGGGGCAACGGCCACGCGGCGCTGTGGCGCGGGCTGATTCGGGCGTTGCTGGCCGCCGGCCACCGCGTGACCTTCTTCGAGCGCGACGTGCCCTACTATGCCGACACCCGCGACCTGGATTGCCTGCCCGATGGCGGCACACTCGTGCTTTACCGCGACTGGACGGAGGCGCTGCCGGCGGTCCGCCGCGCGCTGGATGGCGCCGACGTCGGCGTGGTGACGTCCTACTGCCCCGACGCGCTGGCCGCGACGCGGTTGCTGGAGGACACGCGGCTGCCGGTCCGTTGTTTCTACGACCTCGACACCCCCGTCACCCTGGCCCGTCTGCAGGCCGGCGAGCCTGTCGACTATATCGGGCCGGGCGGCCTGGCCGGCTTCGACCTCGTGCTCAGCTACACGGGCGGCGCGGCGCTCGATGCGCTGAAGACCCGGCTGGGTGCGCGCCGGGTCGCTGCAATCTACGGCTCCGTCGACCCAGACCTGCACCGTCCGGCGGCGCCGCGTACGGACTATGCGGCGCTGCTGTCATACATCGGTACTTACGCCGCCGACCGGCAGGCCGCGCTCGAGCGGTTGTTCGTCGTGCCGGCGCGCCGCCGCCCCGGGGATCGCTTCGTCATCGCCGGGGCGCAATACCCGGACGGATTTCCCTGGACCAGCAACACCTGGTTCGTCCGCCACCTGCCGCCGCCCGAGCATCCGGCCTTCTACTCGTCATCGCGCCTGACGCTGAACGTGACGCGCGAGCCGATGGCTCGATCCGGCTGGTGCCCCAGCGGGCGGCTGTTCGAGGCAGCGGCCTGCGGCGTCCCGATCTTGTCCGACCGCTGGACCGGGCTCGACGCCTTCTTCGTGCCCGGCGCGGAGATCCTGGTCGCGGACACGACGGAACAGGCGTTGGACGCCCTCGCGACCCCCCCGGACGCGCTCGCGGCGTTGGCCCGCCGCGCCCGGGAGCGGACGCTCGACGAACACACCGCCGCCCGCCGCGCGGCGCAGATGGTCGCGGCCTTCGAGGCGGCCCATACCGGGGAGATGGTCTGACCATGTGGGGCATCATTCCGGCCGCGGGGAACGGCACGCGCATCCAGCCGCTGGCCTTCAGCAAGGAGCTGCTCCCGGTCGGCTCGCGCCTCGACGAGGGCGGCACCGAGCGGCCGCGGGCGGTAAGCGAGTACCTGATCGAGCGCATGGTCCGTGGCGGCGCCGCCAAGATCTGCATCGTGATCTCGCCCTGGAAGAGCGACATCCTCCAATATTACGGGGCCGCGGTCGGCGATGTGGACCTGGCCTATGTGTGCCAGGCAGGCGCGGTCGGGTTGTGCGATGCCATCTTCCGCGCGATCCCGATCATCCCGAAAGATGAGCCGGTCATCGTCGGCCTGCCTGACACGATCTGGTTTCCGTCCGACGCCCTGTGCACTCTGCCCGACGATCGGCTGAGCTTCCTGCTGTTCCCAGTCGAGCGGCCGGAGCTGTTCGACAGCGTCGACACGGCCGCGGACGGGCGCGTGATCGAGATCCAGGTGAAGTCCACCGCCGCGCGCGGCCCATGGGTCTGGGGTGCGTTCAAGATGCCTGGCGCGACCCTGCACGCACTGCACGCGCTCTGGCTCGAGCGCGACCGCAGGGACGAGTATATCGGCACGCTGGTCAACGCCTGGCTCGAGCGGGGCAACGCGGCCTGGGGGGTGCGCGCGGGGGAGAGCTACGTCGACGTTGGCACCATCAACGGCTATCGCGAGGCGATGCGGCTGCTGGGCGGCCAGGCCGCGGCGCCGGCCGCGCTCACGCCGGCCCTGTCGCGACCCGCTCCCCACTTCGGCTCGCGCCGGCCGGAGCAGGTGGGATGAGCTGGACGCAGGACGCGATCCGCGAACGGGCCCGCGCGCTGGGTCCGTGGTTCCACAACATGGAGTTGGGCGGCGTGAGGACGGCGCCGGACCACTTCCTCGGCGACTATCCGCAGGTGAAGTGGGAGCGGTTCCGCGACGCCCTGCCGGCCGACCTGTCGGGCAAGACGGTGCTCGACATCGGCTGCAACGCCGGGTTCTACAGCATGGCGATGAAGCGGCGCGGTGCGGCGCGGGTGCTGGGCGTCGACTTCGATGAGGACTACCTGGCGCAGGCCCGCTTCGCCTCCGAGGTCGAGGGCCTGGACATCGAGTTCCGCCAGCTGAGCGTCTATGACGTCGGCAGCCTGCGCGAGCGGTTCGACGTCGTGTTCTTCATCGGTGTCTTCTATCACCTGCGCCACCCGCTGCTGGCGCTCGACCTGATCCACGAGCACGTCGCCCGTGACATCCTGGTGTTCCAGTCGCTGCAACGCGGCTCGCCCGAGGTGATGGACGTGGCCGAGGACTACCCGTTCGAGGAGACGGCGATCTTCGACGACCCTGGCTATCCCCGGATGCACTTCATCGAGCGCAGCTACAGCCACGACAACACCAACTGGTGGGCGCCGAACCGAGCCGCCTCTGCCGCGATGCTGCGCGCCGCCGGCTTCGAGATCGAGTCCAACCCGGAGGAGGAGGTGTTCGTCTGCCGGCGGACCGACCTGCCCGACGCGCGTTACGGCGCCGTCTACCCGGCCACCGGGCGCTAGAGGGAGGAAGTCGATGATCGAAGCGGCGATGATCTGGAACGAGCCGAACAACAAGTCGCATTGGGACTTCGAGAACGACCCCGGCTGGGCCGTGTTCGGGCGCATGTCCAAGCTCGCCGGCGAGGCGATCGCCGCCGAGGCGCCGGGCTTGCCGCGCGTGCTGGGCGGGATCAGCCCGATCGACCCGGACTTCATCCGCGTGCTGCAGGGCAATGGCGGGCTGGACACGCTCGATGCGGTCGCCGTCCACGGCTTCCCGCTCGATTGGAACCACTGGATGCTGGACGACTGGCCGGCCAAGCTCGACACCATCCGCGCCGTCACCGACCTGCCGCTATGGGTCAGCGAAGTCGGCATCAGCACGTTCGGCGCCGAGGAGGTGCAGGAGTGGGGCCTGCGCCGCACCGCCGAACTGCTGCACGGCCAGGCGCCGCGCATCCACTGGTATAGCCTGTACGACCTGCCCGCCGCTTGGCCCGCCACCACCCGGCATCGCGAGGCCGAGGGCAGCAGCTACTACCGCCATTTCCACATGGGCCTATTCGACGAGCACGGCCGCCCGAAGCGCGCGGCGCGCATCTTCCCCGAGTTCGCACCCGAGCTCGGCATCTGCCAGTGGTTCCATTTCGAGGACCACCGTCTCGACGACGCGGTCCGGCACCTGAAAGACCTCGGCGTGACCTATCTCCGCACCGGGCTGAGCTGGGCGGACTGGCTGCGCCCCGACGCCGAAGCCTGGTTCGACCGGCAGATGCGCGCGCTGGACGGGTTCCGTGTGACCGCGACCTTCTGCTTCACGCCCGAGGAGAAGGGCCACTGGCCGCACTACACCGCCGTGCCGAAGCACCCGGAGGAGTTCGCCGAGTTCTGCGCGACGATGGTCCGGCGCTATGCGCCCGGCCGGGCGGACGCGATCACGCCGATGCTGGCCCCCGCGTGACATGCTCGACGCGCTCGCAGCCCGGACGACGGTGCGCGAGCGGGTCGCCCTCGTGGTCGCCCACCCCGACGACGAGACGATCGCGGCCGGCGCCAGCCTGCGCCTGCTGCCGGGCATGCTGCTGGTGCACGTGACCGACGGGGCGCCGCGCCGCCTGGACGACGCCGCACGGCTGGGCTTCACGACCGCCGCCGCCTACGCCGCCGCGCGCGAGGCGGAGCTGCAAGCCGCCCTGGCCGTCGCCGGCGTGGCGCCCGAACGCATCCGTCTCGGCGTGCCCGACCAGGAGGCCAGCCTGCACATGGCCGGGATCGCCGCCGACCTCGCTCGCGCACTGGCCGCGCACGGCATCCAGACGGTGCTTTCCCATGCCTATGAAGGGGGCCACCCCGACCACGACGCGACCGCCCACGCGGTCCACGCGGCGGCCCGGCAGAGCCGCCTGCCCGTCGTCGAGTTCGCCGGCTACCACGCCCGCCCGGAGGCGGGCGCTGCGGAAGGAGGCGCGTCGGCAGCGGGCGCGTCGGCAGCAGCCTGGACGGTGCAGCGCTTCCTGCCCGGCCCGCCAGAGACCCGCATCGACCTCGGCCCGGCAGAGACGGCGCAGAAGCAGGCGATGCTGGACTGTTTCGCCACCCAGGCCGCCATACTCTCGGCCTTCGCCGCCTCCGTCGAACGGTTCCGCCCGGCGCCCGCCTACGACTTCGCCCGCCCCCCGCATGACGGCCCGCTCAACTACGAGACCTGGGGCTGGGAGATGACCGGCGTGCGCTGGCGTGCCCTGGCAGCGGAGGCGCTCGCGTGCGCGAGTTGACCCGCGCGCCCCCGGCCCGGCGCCTGACGGTGCTGAGCGTGGCCTATCCGCTGGCCCCGGTCGGCCCGGACGCGGTCGGCGGCTCGGAGCAGATCCTGACGGCTCTCGATGCCGCCCTGGTCGCGGCCGGGCACCGCTCCATCGTCGTCGCCTGCGCGGGCAGCGTGACCTCGGGCGAGCTGGTCGCCTTTCCAGCGCCGCCGCTCGACCGCCCGATCACACCCGCGGACCATCGCGCCGGCCAGGACGCCATCGCCACCCGCATCGCCGAGGTCCTGGCGCGCGAGGCCGTGGACCTCGTCCACCTGCACGGCCTCGACTTCCATGCCTACCTGCCCGCGCCCGGCGTCCCCGTGCTGGCAACCGTGCACCTGCCGCCGGATTGGTATCCCCCCGGCACCCTCACCCCGACCCGCCCGGCCACTTGGCTGCACGGCGTCTCGGCCAGCCAGGCGGCGCGCATGCCTCTCTCGCCCGCACTCCTGCCGCCCATCCTGAACGGGGTCGCGGTGGAGAAGCTCGGCAAGCTGCACCCGAGGAAACGCGGCTACGCGTTGATGCTGGCCCGCGTGTGCCCCGAGAAGGGCATCCATCTCGCCCTCGAGGCGTCGCATGCGGCCCGCGTCTCGTGCCTGGTCGGGGGCGAGGTGTTTCCGTACCAGGCGCACCGCGACTACTTCGAGCACGAGGTCGCGCCGCTGCTCGACCGCCGCCGCCGCTATCTGGGCCCGGCCGGGTTCGCGCAGAAGCGCCGGCTCCTGGCCGCCGCGCGCTGCCTCGTGATCCCGAGCCTGGTTGCGGAAACCAGTTCGCTCGTCGCGATGGAGGCGGCGAGCTGTGGCACGCCGGTGATCGCGTTCCGCAGCGGCGCACTGCCGGAGGTGGTCGAGGAGGGGCGAACCGGCTTCCTGGTCGACGACGCCGCCGGCATGGCCGCGGCGATCAAGCGGGCCGACATGATCGACCCGGAGACATGCCGCGACGTCGCGCGGCGCCGGTTCTCGCATAGGCGGATGGCGGCGGACTACCTGGCCCGTTACGCCGAGCTGGTGGGCAACGCGGATCGCGCCGCGGCGTGACGGCGGCCGTGCTCGACGACGAGGCGGCGGTGCAGGCGCTGGCGCCTGACTGGGCCGCACTCTGGCTCGCCACCCCGTCCGCCACCCCGTTCCAGCATCCGGCCTGGCTGCTGCCCTGGTGGTCCGCCTTCGGCACCGGTGCGCCACGTGTCGTCACCTGGCGCGACACCGGCCGGCTGCGCGGCGTGCTGCCCGCCTACGTGCTGGAGGAGGAGGACGGCCCCAAGCTGCTGCCCATCGGTGCCGGCACGACGGACATGCTGGACGTGCTGGGGCACGGCGCCGGGCCGATGCTGTGTGCGCTGCTTGGCCGCGCGGCCGAGGACGGGATCGGCCGCGCCGACATGATCGATACGCCGCCCAGTTCGTCGCTGCCCGATGTGCCCGCACCGCCGGGGTGGCATGCAGTATGGTCGCCGGGCGAGGCGTGCCCGGTGCTGGCGCTGGCCGACATCCCGGGCGCGATCCGGCGGAAGTTGCGCATGAACCGGAACCGGGCCGACCGCGCCGGCGGCTGGACCGTCGAGGATGCCGGCCCGGGTGGGCTGGACACGCTGGTTGCGCTGCACCAGGCGCGCTGGACCGCAGCCGGGGAACCGGGCGTGCTCATGGACCAGGCCGTGCTGCGCTGCCTTCGCCTCGCCCTGCCCGCTCTCGACGAGGCAGGCCTGCTCCGCCTGCAAGTCCTGCGCGTCGGCGGCACGCCAGCCGCCGCCGTACTCGCGCTGCTAAGCCCCGGCCGCCTGTTCTTCTATCTCAGCGGCTACGACGCCGCCCAAGCCTTCGTCAGCCCCGGCAGCCTCCTGCTCGGCGCCATGCTGGATCAAGCCGCCGCCGAAGGCCGCACCGAAGCCCACCTCCTCCGCGGCCGCGAACCCTATAAATACGCCTGGGGCGCCCAGGACCGGATCAGCCTGAACGGCCGCTTCATGAACATCCGTGACCCGAGGAGCAATGAACGAAGTGGGCTCGAAGCCCACCGTCCGTCCTGATCGCGCCGCGTTGTTCACGCGCCACGAACCCGGTCCCCCCGCTTGTGTTGAGTCGCCGCCCGCGAGCGGGCCATAACGGGAGGACAGGATGGACATTGCGGTTCAGGGCGCGAGCGCCGACGTGAAGGCGATGCTGCTCGACGCGATCGTGGCGGTGCAGGCGGCGAGCGCATCAGGCCATGAGGCGGCGGCCAAGGTTGCGGACATGGCGAGCAACCCGGAGCTGAAACAGGCTCTGGAACAAGGATCGAAGTATGCCGAGACCTGGCGCGAGCGGCTCGGCCAGGCCGCGCAGGCGGCCGGCGGCGGCGGACAGGTCTCGACGGCGGGCAACCCGATTATCGACGCCATCCAGCAGGCCGGCGGCAAGATCATGCACAACGCGACCGATCCCGTCGCCCGGGACCTCGGCATCATCGCCAGCGGACAGCTCGCACTGCACTACTACATCGCGGCATTCGGGACGATGAGCGCGTATGCCAAGATGCTGGAATTGCCGGAGGTCGGGCAGTCGCTGCATGAGTGCCTCGAGGAGGCGAAGCGGGGCGACGAGCGCTACACGGAGCTGGCGGCCGCGATAGCCAGGTGACGGTTCGCCAGGTGAGGGTTTGCAGGGCGGCCGCGATGGACCGCGACCCGCTCGTCCCAGTTTGCGCGATCCAGCACGCGCCAATCTGCGATGGCTGACCCGTCATGGCCCGCCGTTGATCGTCAGGATGGTCCCGTTGGTATAGGCGCTGCGCGGGCTGGCGAGGAAAGCGACCGCGTTGGCGATCTCGGCCGGGGTCGCCGGGCGGCCATAGGGCATGCCCTTGCACAGCTGCATCCAGCGGTCGGCGTCGCCCAGCTCCGCCGTCGCGCGGTGGCGCAGCAGCCGCTCCAGCCGCTCGGTCGCGACCGGGCCGGGGTTGATGCCGACGGCGCGGACGCCATCCTTGTGCCCGCCGCGGCCAAGCGCCCGGGTAAAGGCCATCAGCGCCGCGTTACCGGCGCTCCCGGCGATGTAGCCGGGGTCGAACTGCTCGCCCGCGGCGCCGATCACGTTGACGACGACGCCCTGCCGGTCCCGCAGCATCGGGTAGAGCGCCTGGGTGAGCGCGATGAAGCCGAACACTTTCAGGTCCCAGGCTGCGCGCCAGGTGGCGTTGTCGACCGCGAGCAGCCCGCCGGGCGGGATGGCGCCGGCATTGTTGACCAGCAGGTCGACCGGCCCGGCTGCCGCGGCGATGCGGAGCACCTCCTCCTGCCGGGACAGGTCTGCCGCGATCACCGAGACGTTCACCTGACGACGCGCACGCACGGCATGTGCGGCCTCCGCCAGGGTAGCCGGGTCACGCGCGACGAGCACGACGTCGCAGCCTTCTTCAGCCAGCAGCTCGGCGCTGGCCCGGCCGATGCCCTTCGACCCGCCGGTGACGAGGGCGCGCTTGCCCTGTAGGCCGAGGTCCATCACGCCACCGCGTGGCGGGGAGGGCCGAACAGCAGCCGGTCGAGGCTGATGGCGCCGCCCCCGGCCGCGACGAAGGCGAGGAAGCCGCCCGCCATGCTCAAGTTCTTCTCGAACTGGATCATGTTGCCGGCGACGGAAAAGTTCGCATGCCCGATCATCGCGGTCGCGACGCACCACAGCGCGAGAAGCAGCGCGACCACCCTGGTCTGAAACCCGAGCAGGAACAGGAGGCCGCCCCCGAGTTCGATGGCGACCACGGCATAATAGACGAGCTCCGGGCTCGGCACCCCCTGGTTGCCAAGGTAGGCCACGGTGCCCGCCATCGCGGACGCCTTGCCGTACCCGCCGAGGATGAAGATGGCGCTGGCGAGGATGCGGCCGACGAGAAGGGCGGGGCTGTGGTTCATGATGGCTCCGAAGATCTCCCTGAGGTTTACGCCGGCACGACCGAATCTGAATGGAACCGATTCATTCTCCCCTGCCTGTACGGAGGGGCCGGGGGTGGGTCGAGCCGTCAGCACGCACCCTGCGCGTGCTGGACGAACCCACCTCAACCCCTTCCTGACCCAGGGAGGGCTTTCGACGCTGGAAGCTCGACGGTCGGTTCTGTTTAGGCGAAGGCCAATGTGACGCGCCCTTCTTTGTGTTCGGCGGCGCGGCGCCGGTCAAGCCCGCTCGCCGTGCAGCCCCGCCGCGAACCTGCGGCATGCGTCGCCGAACGCGCGGAACAGCGCCATGCTGTCGGGGTTTTCGGCAAACGCCCATTCGGGATGCCACTGCACGCCGAACGCGAACGCCGCGCCATCGACGCACACGCCCTCGATGGTGCCGTCCGCCGCCGTCGCCTCGATCGCCAGGCCGGGCGCCAATCGGTCGATCGCCTGCCCGTGCACCGAGTTGACCACCGTGCGCGGCTTGCCCAGCAGCGTCGCCAAGCGGCCTTCGAGCGCGATCTCGTGGCGTGGCTGGTAGTGCTCGCCCGGCGTCGGGCCCAAACCGCGATGGTCCTCGCGTCCGTCCAGCAAGTGGACGCGCTGATGCAGGGATCCGCCGAGGGCGACGTTCAGCTCCTGGATGCCGCGGCAGATCGCCAGCACCGGCATGCCCCGGCGCAGCGCTTCGCGCACCAGCGGCAGCGCGGTCGCGTCGCGTTGCGGGTCATGCGCGTCCGGCGTCTCGTCCTGATCGGTGTCGTATTGGTGCGGCTCGACGTTGCTGGGGCTGCCGGGCAGCAACAGCCCGTCAAGACGGTCGAGGATCGGCAACGCCGCAGCGCCGATCGGCGGAATCATGACCGGGACGGCTCCTGCGCCGCCCATGAGCGCTGCGCCGTAGCGGGCGGGAGTCGCGTGCTGGATGTGGTTGCCCAGGATGCGGGTGCAGGCGGGCAAGCCGACGAGGATCATAGGTTCGTCTCCGGAGCGATCTTGGCCGGGCGCAGGCGGTCGGCCGCGAAAGCGCCGAGGCCGCCCGCCAGCACCATGGCTGCCATCGGCCGCGGCGTGCCGTCCGTCAAGGCGCCGACCATCACGCCGGAGCAGGCGGCCAGCGCGAACTGGATCGTGCCCATCAGCGCCGACGCGGTGCCGGCCTGCATCGCGTGGCGGGACAGCGCGCCGACGGCCGCGTTGGGCATCACGAACCCCATGCTGCCCATCGCGAGCATGATCGGCCCGACCACCGCAGCCGGGCGGTTCACCCCGGCGAACGAGACTGCGACCAGCACGCTCGCGGCCGCCACCAAAACCATCAGCGCCGCCCGCAGCACGGCCGGGATGCCGAAGCGCTGCACGACGCGTGGATTGAATTGGCTGGCGGCGATGTACATCGCCGCGCTCAGGCCGAACAGCATGCCGTACTGCGCCGGCGAGAAGCCGAAATGCTCGATGAACACCGGCGAGGAGCCGCCGATATAGGCGAACATGCCGAACATGCCGAAGCCGCCCGTAAGCGCATAGCCCAGGAACACGCGGTCCCTCACGACGCCGGCAAAGCGGCTGAGCGTGCCCGCCAGGCTCAGCCGCGTGCGATGGGACGGGCGCAGCGTGTCCGGCAGGGCGCCCCAGACCAGGGCGCAGCAGATCGCGCCATAGGCCGTCGTGATCCAGAAGATGACGTGCCAGGGCGCGAAGCCGAGGACGAGGCCGCCAAGCGTGGGCGCGAGGATCGGCGCCGCGCCCATCACCAGCATCAGCCGCGACATCAGCCGCGCGGCCGCGTGCCCATCGGCCAGGTCGCGCACCATGGCGCGCGGGATGACCATGCTGGCCGACCCGCCGAACGCCGCCAGGAACCGGAACGCCGAGAGCGTCCAGATGTCGGGCGCCAGCGCACAGCCGGCGCTGGCGAGGGTATAGATGACGGTACCGACCACCAGCGGCCCGCGCCGCCCGTACCGGTCCGCGAGCGATCCCTGCGTTACCTGGCCGATCGCCAGCCCGGCGAACCACGTCGCCAGCGTGATCTGCGCCGTCCCGGGCTGCCCACCCAGCGACGCTTCGATGGCGGGGAAGGCCGGGAGATACATGTCGGTCGAGAGCGGGCCGACGGCGGTCAGGAAGCCGAGCAGCACCGGCAGCCAAAAGGGATAGGCCATCGACGCAGTGTGGCAGAGTTGTGCGGTGCAGCACACCCGCAGGGTGTGCATGGGCCCCCCGCGCGGGTGCGGGCCGCGTCAGGCATCCATCGTCAACGGGGCCAGCAGCCGGACCTCATACATGCCGTGCAGGTCGACCATGGCCGGCATGACGATGATGACCGTGCTCCGTCCGACGTAGCTGCGAACCACGAAGCCCGCCCGCCCGCCCGCGACCGCCTCGAACCGCTCGCGGACCGAGGTGCGCCGGGTGCCGTTGAAGATCGTGAGGGTGCGAGAGCCGGGCCGGACGGGAACCAGGAAGCCGGTGCCGGGCCGAAGCTGCCCCAGGCGGACGTCGTCGACGAACACCTCGAGCCGGTAGCGGCTCCCCCAGCTCCGGCGCAACGCGACGCTCAACAAGGCGCGGTCGGGCGGCGGCGGCGAGGCGAGCAGCCGCTTGGTTTCTTCGGTGCCGATCCAGACCAGCGGCACGTCGGGCGGAAAGCCCCGGCGCAGCCACACCGGCGTCGCCCCGGCCGCAAGCCCGAGCACCGCCGCCCACGGCGCTTGGCCGCGCCAGTCCCACCCCGGCGTGCCCAGCCCCAACGCGAGCACGGCGCCGCCCACGAAGAGCGCGGCGAAGATCGACAGGGCAGCGGTGTCGTGGCGTTTGAACGGCATCATCACCGCCTGAACGCCGCCCCCGACGCCGGGTTGACCCTGCGCGCAGAACCCCCCTATAGGGCAAGCAAGAACGCCCGGCGCTGCACTAGCTCAGTGGTAGAGCACTCCCTTGGTAAGGGAGAGGTCGACAGTTCAATCCTGTCGTGCAGCACCAGTTTTCTGCGGCCGCAGCCCGGGCGCGAGTGCGGATGGCAGAAGGCGGATAGTCGAGGGTTCCGGCACCGGGGCGGACCCGTGGGCCGGCATGGTCTTGGTCCGCTGATCGTGATGCGGGCGGATCGTGATGTCCTTCGCGACGTCGCTGAGGACCTGGCCTGAACACCCGCCAGCAATGGAACGCCAATGCAAGCCGTCGACCCGACCGCGACCCGCTACGACCGCGCCACGATGGTCTTCCACTGGGCGATCGCCCTTTTGGTCGTCGCGCAGTGGCTGGGCGCACAGACGATCGACTGGTTTCCGCGCGGCGCTTTGCGGACCGATGCGCGCTCGATGCACATCACCGGCGGCGCGCTGGTCGCGCTGCTCCTGGCCGGGCGCATCATCTGGCGCGCGACGCAAGGCCGGCGCCTGCCGCTGGCCGACCACGGCGCGCTGAACATCGTCGCGAAAGCCACCCACTGGGTGCTCTATCTGCTGCTGATCGCCATGGTGGCGCTCGGCCTGTTCCTGACGTGGGTGCGCGGCGACAATCTCTTCAATCTGTTCACCCTGCCGAAATTCGGCCCCGACCCCGGCCGCGCTTTGGAAAACCAGGTCCAGGACTGGCACGCCACGGTCGGCTATCTCATCCTCGCCCTCGCCGGCCTCCACGCCAGCGCCGCCCTGGTCCACCGCTACGTCTGGCACGACCGCGTCCTCGCCCGCATGCTGCCCGGCGCGCGCTAACTGCCCGGCGCCGCGATGCTCGGCAAGTCGAGCCCCTGCTCGCGCGCGCACGCGATTGCCGTCGGATACCCCGCGTCCGCATGCCGCATGACGCCGGTGGCCGGGTCGTTCCACAACACCCGCTCCAGCCGCCGGGCCGCGTCCGCGGTGCCATCGGCGACGATCACCATGCCGGCGTGCTGGGAGAAGCCCATGCCCACGCCGCCGCCATGGTGCAGGCTGACCCAGGTGGCGCCCGAGGCGCAGTTCAGCAGCGCGTTCAGCATCGGCCAGTCGCTGACCGCGTCGGAGCCGTCGGCCATCGCCTCCGTCTCCCGGTTCGGGCTCGCCACGCTGCCGCTGTCGAGGTGGTCGCGCCCGATCACGATCGGCGCCTCCACCTCGCCGCTCGCGACCATCTCGTTGAACGCCAGCCCCAGCCGGTGGCGGTCGCCGAGCCCGACCCAGCAGATCCGTGCCGGCAGGCCTTGGAAGCGGATGCGCTCGCGCGCCATGTCGAGCCAGCGGTGCAGCGGCTTGTTGTCGGGCAGCAGCGCCTTCACCCGCGCGTCGGTCTTGAAGATGTCGTCCGGGTTGCCGGACAGCGCGGCCCAGCGGAACGGGCCGATGCCGCGGCAGAACAGCGGCCGGATGTAGGCAGGCACGAACCCGGGGAAGTCGAACGCGTCGGCAACCCCTTCCTCCTGCGCCATCTGGCGGATGTTGTTCCCGTAATCGACCGTCGGCACGCCCATCCGATGGAAGTCCAGCATCGCCCGCACATGCCCGGCCATCGACGTCCGGGCCGCGCGCTCCACCCCCGCCGGGTCCCGCTCCTGCGCCGCCGTCCATCGCGCCAGGTCCCAGCCCTGCGGCAAATAGCCGTGCACCGGATCATGCGCCGAGGTCTGGTCCGTCACGATGTCCGGCCGCACCCCCCGCCGCACCAGCTCCGGGAACACGTCGGCCGCGTTGCCCAGCAGGCCGACTGAGACGGGCGACCCGGTGCGCGCCGCGTCCATCAGCGCCAGCGCCTCGTCCAGCGTCGCCGCCTGCCGGTCTAAATAGCCGGTCCGGAGCCGCATCTCGATCCGGCTCGGCTGGCATTCGACCGCCAGCATCGAGGCGCCGGCCATGGTCGCGGCGAGCGGCTGCGCGCCACCCATGCCGCCCAGTCCGGCCGTCAGGATCCAGCGCCCGGACAGGTCTCCGCCATAATGCTGCCGCCCGGCCTCGACGAAGGTCTCGTACGTGCCTTGGACGATGCCCTGGCTGCCGATGTAGATCCACGACCCGGCGGTCATCTGGCCATACATCATGAGCCCGCGCCGCTCGAGCTCGCGGAAGTGCTCCCAGGTGGCCCAGCGCGGCACCAGGTTGCTGTTGGCGATCAGCACGCGGGGCGCGTCGGCGTGGGTGCGGAACACGCCGACCGGCTTGCCGGACTGCACGAGCAACGTCTCGTCGGGCTCGAGCCGGCGCAGCGTGGCGCAGATCGCGTCGAACGCCGGCCAGTCGCGGGCGGCCTTGCCGATGCCGCCATAGACCACCAGGTCGCCGGGCCGCTCGGCCACGTCGGGGTCGAGGTTGTTCATCAGCATCCGCAGCGCCGCCTCGGTCTGCCAGGACTTCGCCGATCGCTCGGTGCCGCGCGGGGCGCGGATGATGCGCTCGTTCGTGCTCATAGATGGCCGTCGAAGCTGGGGAGATCGACACCCGCAGCCTCCGCGAGCGCGCCGGACGTGACCAGGGCGGTGGCGGCGGCGATGTCGGGCGCGAAGAAGCGGTCGTCCTCCAGCGTGGGCACGGTCGACCGCAGCAGCGTGCGGACGCGCTCCAAGGGTGCCGAACTGCGCAGCGGCCGGCGGAAGTCGCAGCCCTGCGCGGCCGCCAGCAGCTCGATCCCCACCACATGGGCCAGGTTCGCGGACATCGGCAGCAGCCGGCGGGCGGCGTGGGTCGCCATCGAGACGTGGTCCTCCTGGTTGGCCGAGGTGGGGATGCTGTCGACGCTGGCCGGCGCCGCCCGCTGCTTGTTCTCGGCCACCAGCGCCGCCGCGGTCACCTGCGGCAGCATGAAGCCGGAGTTGAGGCCGGGGCGGGGCGTCAAGAAGGCCGGCAGGCCTGACAGGGCCGGGTCGATCAGCATCGCGACCCGGCGTTCGGCGAGCGACCCGGTCTCGCACAGGCCGAGCGCGATCGTGTCCGCGGCAAAGGCGACGGGCTCGGCGTGGAAGTTGCCGCCCGAGACGATCTCGCCGGTGTCGGCGAACACCAGCGGATTGTCGGTGACCGCGTTCGCCTCGGTCTCGAGCGTGGCAGCGGCGTGGCGCAGCAGATCGAGGACCGCGCCCATGACCTGGGGCTGGCAGCGCAGGCAGTAGGGGTCCTGCACACGTTCGTCGTCGACGCGGTGGCTGTCGCGGATCGCGCTGCCGGCGAGCAGGGCCCGCAGGCTCGCCGCGACCGCGATCTGGCCCTTGTGCCGGCGCAGGCGCTGGATGCGGTCGTCGAATGGAGTGTCGCTGCCGAGGGCGGCGTCCGTCGCCAGCGCGCCGGTGATCAGGGCGGCCTGGAACGCGCGCTCGGCGTCGAACAGGCCGGCCAGCGCCAGCGCGGTGCTGACCTGGGTCCCGTTCAGGAGCGCCAGCCCCTCCTTGGGCCCGAGTACGAGCGGCTCGAGCCCGTGCCGGGCGAGCTCCTCGCGCGCCGGCATTGGCGCCTCCTCGGTCATGAACTGCCCCTCGCCGATCAGCGCCGCGGCGAGGTGGGCGAGCGGCGCCAGGTCGCCCGACGCGCCGACCGAACCTTGGCCCGGGATGACGGGCAGCAGGCCAAGATCGAGGCATGTGGCGAGCCGCTCGATGATGGTCCAGCGCACGCCGGATGCGCCTTGGGCAAGCGCTGTCATCTTGAGCGCGAGCACCAGGCGGACGACGGCGGCCGGCAGCGGCCGGCCCACACCGGCCGCGTGCGACAGGACGATGTTGCGTTGCAGCCGCTTCAGGTCATCGGCGGCGATGCGCACGTGAGACAGGCGGCCGAAGCCGGTGTTGATGCCATAGACGGGCTGCCCGTGCGCCAGGACGGCATCGACCGCGGCCGCAGACCGATCGACGGCAGGGCGGTGCTCCGGGCCGAGCATGGCTGGCGCGCCATGGTAGATCGCCCGCCACACTGACAGTTCGACGTCGCCGCAGCGCAGAGCATGATCTCCGGTGCCCATGGCGCAGTTCAGGCCGGGGACGTCGGGAAGTCCAGTGCGCCGGCTCGCCACACCCCGATCATCCCGGCAACATTCTGACTCCGACACGTTTTACGGGATAGTCGTTCCTTTGAATCTCGTCGTGATTGCTCGATCGTCGGAGCAACGAGAAAGGGTTGGCACTCGAGCGAACCGTCAATCGAGGTCAACAGGGCGTCCGAGCCGCGATGATGAGTGTTAACGAAGCTCGACTACATGGCTTCCACCAGCCCGGTGTTAAATCCTGACAAATGATTAGTGTCACGCGGCGGGCTGGACGAATAGAGAGTGCAATCCGAGGCGCCATAGGCGCCGGGACAGTAGAAGAAGGAAACGATCATGGCCCTTCCTACCAACCTCGTCGGGGCGACGTTCTCGACGACCGACATTGGAATCGGCGCATCGGTTGGGACGTCGCCCGTCACCTATACCCAGGCCAGCCTCCTCTCGGACGAGCTGATCGGCGGCCTGCTGGTCGGGCCGACCGCCACCGTCACGGTTGGCTCTGTAAGCGCGCCGGACGTGAACGGAGTGCAGACGGTCTCGCTCGTGCTCAACAGCACGAACCCGTTGGCCAACGGGACGACGTTCACCGGCACGACGGTCGGGGTCGACAACAGCGACTTCGCCATCAACAGCACTGTGCTCGGCCTGCCAGCGACGATCTTTGTCACCAATACGCCAGCACAGCAGCCGCTGGTGAATGCGACGGCGTCGGTCGCGGGCTTGTCGGCAAACGTAGCCTTCATCCCGGCCTGCTACTGCACGGGCACGCTGATCCGGACGGCGTCGGGCGAGGCGGCGGTCGAGACGCTCGCGGTCGGTGACGTTGTGCGCACCGTCGATGGCCGGCTCGAGCCCATCCGCTGGATCGGCACCCGCTCCTATCACGGCCGCTTCCTGGCCGGGCACGAGGATCTGCTGCCGGTCCGCTTCCGCGCCGGGTCGCTCGGCGAGGGCGTGCCCGCGCGCGACCTGCTCGTCTCCCCCAAGCACGCGATGCTGATCGACGGCGTGCTGGTCGCGGCCGAGCTGCTGGTGAACGGGTGCACCATCCATCGCGAGCGCGGGGCCAAGCGGGTCGACTACGTGCACCTCGAACTGGCCCGGCACGACGCGATCTGGGCCGAGGGCGCGCCCAGCGAGACGTTCGTCGACGACGAGAGCCGGGGCGTGTTCCACAACGCGGCCAGCTTCGGCGCCCTGTATCCCGACGCGGTCGCGACCGTGGCCGAATACTGTGCGCCGCGCGTCACCGGCGGCTTCGCGCTCGATGCGATCCGGCGCCGCCTCGACGCCCTTGCCGGAGAGCTCGCCCTCGCCTCCTGACCCGGCGAGGGCCGGTCAGGACGCGAGGACGGCGTTGATCCGGGCGGTCGAGGCGATCGGGGAGGCGGCAGGCAGGCCCGCCGCTTCCCGCATCGCCGAGTCGACCGCCGTCTCGGAGAATGTCTGCGCCACGTAGCCCAGGCCCACGAGGCGGCAGGCCTCGAACACCTCTTGATCTCCATGGACCTCGAGGATGCTGCGGGCCAGCCCGGCCGCATCGGCCGCAACGCGGTCCGCCAGGGGCGGCGGCAGCGCATATCCCTCGGCCGCGACGGGCGTGCACACGCACGGCACGCCGGCGGCTAGGCTGTCGCCCACCTTGCCTTTCAGCCCAGCCCCATAGGCCAGCGGCGCGACCGTCGCCCGAACGCTGTCCAGCAAGGCGGCGAGGTCCTCGACCCGGCCCAGCGCCCGGATGCGCGGGTCGCGCGGCCGGGCCACGATCTCCGGCATCGCGGTGCCGGCGATGAAGCACTCCACGGTCGGGTCCGTCTCCCACACGATTGGCATGATCTCGTCCATCAGCCAGATCGCCGCGTCGAGGTTGGGGGGGTGGCCGAAGCTGCCGATGAAGGCGACGCCATGCCGCGCCTCGAACAAGGCGGGCGTCGGCTGCAACGGGAACACCCACGGGACAGCCAGGCTGTTCACGTGCGGGAGCCATTCGCGCAACATCGCGACCTCGGCCGGCGAGTGCGACACGACGGCGTGGCTGGCCACGGCGGCGGCGAACTCCTGGTTGCGGATGTGGTTGCCATAGGGAACGAGTTCAGGCCGGTCCTCGATCGCGGCCTGGCGGAACAACCGAAGGCTCTGCAGGTCCGCGATCGAGTAGATGACCCGCGCCTTGGGGGCATGCTGGCGCACAAGGTTCAGGTAGCAGGACGCCACCTCGACCCGGTGCAGGTACACCAGGTCCCATGTGCCCGAGTGCCGACGGAGCACCTCCTCGACCGATCCGGTCCAGGGCGTGCAGGCAGTGGCGATGCCCAACGCGGCGAGCGTGTCCTGCGCCGCACCCGGCGCCACATCGGCGGGGACGCAGGTGACCTCGAACCCGAGCCGCTGCAGGGACCGCATGTGAGAGACGACGGCATTGGAGCCGGCGTCGCGTCCCGGGGCGGGCAGGGTCGTGTCGATCACGAGCGCGCGCGGCGGCAGAGGCGTCGGTGCCGCAGGCTCCTCGGCCCCGGTGCGCCATTTGCGGTTGCGCAGTGCGACACGGCCCGCCCGTCTCGACTGCCGGTCGGCCCGGCGCTGCAACAGGCCTTCGATGTGCAGGGCGAGGAAGTCGGCCCGATCCCGCAACTCGGCCTCTGACCCCGGCGATTCGAGCAGGGCGGCGATCGTGCGGCGAACCGGTTCGGTGAGGACCTGCGGCGCCTCCAGCTGCCAAGGCGAGCGGGGCAGGTGTTCGCCGGTCGCCTCGGCCTGCAACGCGACCACGGTCGGCGCGAGGGGGAAGCGGAGGCTGGTCGCGTCGAACGCGAAGGCGTGCCGCCCATCGCCGATGCCCGCCTCCACAAGATCGTCCCGATACTCGTTGGCGACCAGGCGGCCGACCACCTGCCCGTCGATCGAGACCGCGACCACGACCGCCTCGGCGGGCGTCTCCGGATCCCAGGCCCAGCCGATGATGGCGTCGCGAGTCACGATATCGACGTAGCCGGTGATAGACATGAGTCGCGCGCGCCTTTGTCTTGTCGCTTGTCGCGGTCGGTCAGAGTAGCCGGACCGGGCCCGACGACACAACACGGGCTGTTCTTACGGCACCGGGGCAAGTCGGCAAGCATCGCTCACTGTCGAATATCGCCGCCGTGAAATTCAAGAAACTTGACGTTATCCGAAATTTCCTGACAGTGACGCATCGACGCTGGGTCGTTGTCGTCCTCCGGCTCGGACTGCCGGGTTGTGGGGGCGTCCGGACCAGCACACGGCACGAAAGATCGCGGCATGTCTCTTCCAACCAACGTTTTTGTCGGCACGACCTTCTCCGCGACGGATATCGGTGTCGGGGCGGTCTCGGGTGTGTCGCCGGTCTTGTTCTCGGAAAGCCAGCTCCTGTCGGACCAACTGGTTCAGGGCGTCGCGGTTGGAACCAACGCGATTGTCACGGTCGTGTCGGTTGGCGACCCGGATGCCCATGGCGCGCAGTCGATCGTCCTCAAGGTCAGCGGCTCCAGCAACCCGGCGGCGAACGGCCTGACGATGACGGGCGTCACCGTCGGCGTCGACGTCACGGACTTTGCGGTTGTCGGCAGCGTGCTGGGCTTGCCGGGCGCGTTCTTCGTCACCAACACGCCGGCACAGCAGCCCGGCGCGGGTGGGACGGCGACGCTGTCGGCGATCGGCGTCTCGTATATCCCGGCCTGCTACTGCACGGGCACGCTGATCCGGACGGCGTCGGGCGAGGCGGCGGTCGAGACGCTCGCGGTCGGTGACGTTGTGCGCACCGTCGATGGCCGGCTCGAGCCCATCCGCTGGATCGGCACCCGCTCCTATCACGGCCGCTTCCTGGCCGGGCACGAGGATCTGCTGCCGGTCCGCTTCCGCGCCGGGTCGCTCGGCGAGGGCGTGCCCGCGCGCGACCTGCTCGTCTCCCCCAAGCACGCGATGCTGATCGACGGCGTGCTGGTCGCGGCCGAACTGCTGGTGAACGGGTGCACCATCCATCGCGAGCGCGGGGCCAAGCGGGTCGACTACGTGCACCTCGAACTGGCGCGGCACGACGCGATCTGGGCCGAGGGCGCGGCCAGCGAGACGTTCGTCGACGACGAGAGCCGGGGCGTGTTCCACAACGCGGCCAGCTTCGGCGACCTGTATCCCGACGCGGTCGCGACCGTGGCCGAATACTGTGCGCCGCGCGTCACCGGCGGCTTCGCGCTCGATGCGATCCGGCGCCGCCTCGACGCCCTTGCCGGAGAGCTCGCCCTCGCCTCCTGACCCGGCGAGGGCCGGTCAGGCGTGAACCTTCGGCCGGTCGCCCAGGGCCGCCGCCACCATCGGCTCGATCGCCTCGGCCAGCCGGGCCTGCGCCTGGGCACTCGGGTGCAAAGGCGGGTCTGGCGGGGTCAGGTGGTCGTCGAGGAACTGCGTCCGGTCGACCAGGCCGTCATGCATGAACAACGCCCCGACGTCCGCATAGGTCACGCCAGGGGCCGCAGCCGCGCCGTATCTGGCCGCGAGCGCTTGGTTGGTGGCCGTGGTCGTACGGTCGACGTACTTGCTGCGGATGCTGGGTAGGACGCCGAGCAGCAGCAGCTTGGCCGAGGGCAGCCGCCGCCGGGCCTCATCGACCACGGCCGTGATGCCGGCGACGGTCTGCGGCGCGCTCCAGTGAACGCGGCCCATGTTGTTGGCGCCGATCAGCAGGATGGCCAGCCGCGGACGCAAGGCGTCGAGCTCGCCATTCTGCATTCGCCATAGCAGGTGGGAGGTCGTATCGCCCTTGAAGCCGAGGTTGAGGGCGTTGCGGTCTCCGTAGAAGCGCTGCCACACCGGGGCGAAGTTCCGCCAGTCCTCGGGCCCGGCCGTCTCCCAATCCTGCGTGATGCTGTCGCCGAGCCAAACGAGGTCGATCCGGCGAGAGCGCGCTTCAATCAGTTTGGCCTCGTGCCGGTCCCGCCACCAGGGCGTCTCCATGCGGCTGATGGGGGTGGCCGCGACCGCCTCATGCTCGGGCGCTGCCGCCGCGAGCAGCACCGCGGGCGCCACGAGCAGGGCGCGGCGGCGCAGGGCGGGACGGCCAGCCATCAACGGGCGACCAGCCACGCCGCGCTGCCGAGGCCGAACAGCAGGCAATACAGGGCAAACGGGTTGAGCGAGGCACGGTCGTGGCTGCGGAAGTAGCGCATCAGAAACGCTGTCGAAAGGAAGGCGGTGATCCCGGCCAGGACTGCGGCGATCGCGGCCTGCTGGAAGACGCCGGGCGGGACGGACTCGCGCAGCAGATGCGGAACCTCCAGCACGGTGGCGCCGATAATGATCGGTGTCGCGATAAGGAACGAGAAATGGGCGGCACCTTCGTGGTCGAGCCCGCGCAGCAGGCCGCCGACGATCGTCACCCCGGCGCGGGAAATCCCGGGGAACAGGGCGCCGCACTGCCACACGCCGACCGCGATGGCGTCGGTGATCGTAAGCTGCGGGAGCGGCTTCGTGGCCAGGCTGGCCGTCCGCGCGCGTAGCCGTTCGCCGAAGAATAGCACGACGCCGTTCAGCGCCAGGAACCCGGCCGCCGTCGCCGGCGCACCAAACAGGCTGCGGAAGAACTTGTTGAGCACGAAGCCGAGGATCACCGCCGGGATCGTCGCCACGACGATACGCAGGAGCATGCGCCGCGCCTCCGCCACGCGGGTGGCGCCGCCCTGGCCGAGCGTGCCGAGGATCAGCCCGAGCCAGTCGCGCCAGAAATACAACAGCAGCGCGGCCGCGGTGCCGGTGTGGAGCAGGACGAGGAAAGGCAGGAACTCGGGCGCGTTCTGGTCGAGGTTCCAGCGCAGCAGGGCTGGGACGACGACCGCATGGCCCAGGCTGCTGATCGGGAACAGCTCGGTCGCGCCCTGGATGATCGCGATCACGTAGGCTTGCAGCGTGTCCATGCGCGTCCGTCTGGCGGAAGTGCTTCGGGTTGGCAAGGTATGGCATGATGGGTGCGGGCGAGCGGAGACGGCGATGAGCACGGTCGATAGCAAGGCGCGGGCGTTGTGGAATGGGCGGCGGCCCGGCGTGCGTCCGGGCATCGCGCGGGCGGTTCTGGCAGTGGCGATCCTGCTTGGCGCGGCGGTGGGATGGCTCGCGGCGGACCCGGCGGCCGCCGCATCCGCCCAGGCCGCGGCTGGCGCGGAGCTGACGCGGCTGTTGCGGGCCATGGCCGGGTTGAAGCTGCTGCTCGCGGCCGGCGCCGTGACCGTGATGTGGTGGCGGCTGGGCCAAGCCGCGCGGGCCGGATGGCTCGCGGCCTATGCGGCGGCGGGTGCGGCGATGGCGGCCGGGCCGGTGCTGATCTGGCAGATGGCCCATGTGGCGATGGGCGCGGCCGCGCTGCACGGTGGCCTGCTCGCGGCCGGGCTGCTGCTGTGGCGAGACCCGGCCGTCGGCACACGCCTGGCTGGGATCGTGGCGCGACGGCCCCGCCTTGGCCGGCGCTCAGCGCCGGGGCGCGAGGGCTAGCCCCACCCCAGCCGCCATCAGCACGCCCCCGGACACTTGGTTGCGCAGGCGCCCGCGGGCGCCAAGCAGCCGCCGGGCCCGCGCCGCCGCGATCGCCCATACGCTGTCGATCAGCACCGCCACCACGACGAACGTGACGCAAAGCACCCAGACCTGCGGCGCCAGCGGGCGCTCGGTCGAGAGGAATTGTGGGAAGAAGGCGCCGTAGAACAGCAGCGTCTTCGGATTGGTCAGGCTTACGAGCCAGGCCCGCACCAGCATCCGCCAGGCCGACCGCGGCTGCGCCCCGACGGCGGTCAGATCGGCCGGAGGCGCCCGCCAGGTGGTGATCCCGAGATAGAGCAGATAGGCGACCCCGGCCCAGCGCACCCACTCGAACACGGTCCCGATCAGGCTCAGCGCCCCCTGCAGCCCGACTGCCACGAGGGTAAGGTGGACCACCACGGCCGAGGTCGTGCCGGCCACCGTCAGCAGCCCATAGCGCGCGCCGTAGGCGACGCTGTTGGCGACGATCAGCGCGACGTTCGGCCCTGGCGTCAGGATCAGCAGCGCCGACGCCAGCACGAACAGCCCATAGTATTCCGGCATCGCCGTGCTCAAAGCCTGTCTCCAGAATGCAATATCATGATCGAGACAGGCTTAGGCACCGGTCCATACCGGCGCCCTCTTGCCGAGGAACGCCTCCATTCCCTCGCGGAAGTCGGCGCTTTGATAGCACATCAGGATCAGCGCCTCGTCCTCCTCCACCGTGCCGCGCAGCCGCAGCAACTGCGCCTTCGTCGCCCGCAACGTCAGCGGCGCATGGCCGCCTACCATGCGCGCCAGCGCCCCGGCCCGGGCCTGCAGGGACGCCTGATCCGGCAGCACCTCGCTCACCAGGCCGATCGCCAGCGCCTCCGGCGTCTCGATCAACCGGGCGGTGAAGATCAACTCCTTGATCCGAGCCGCGCCCAGCAGGGCCGAAAGCCGGGCGAGATTGGCCATCGACAAGCAGTTGCCAAGCGTCTTGGCGATCGGAAACCCAAAGCGTGCGCCCGCCGCGGCGATGCGCAGATCGCAGCATGCCGCGATTCCGGCCCCGCCCCCGGTGCACGCGCCGGCGATCGCCGCGACTGTTGGCTTGCTGCAACCTTCGAGCGCGTTCAGCACCTCGTCGATCCGCCGCTCGTAGCCGATCGCGTCGGCGGGGGTGGAGAAGCTGCGGAACTGGCCGATGTCCGTTCCGGCGGCGAACGCCTTCTCTCCGGCGCCGGTCAGCAGCACGGCGTGGACTGCCGGGTCCGCATCGGCGGCACGCACCGCCTCGACCAGGCCAGCGTACATGCCCCAGGTGAGCGCGTTGCGCGCCTGCGGCCGGTTGAACGTGATCGTCCCCACCCCGTCCTCGACGCCATACAGCAGCTCGTCCATCGCCAACCCTCCCGCGCCGCATCGAGCATGCCCTGCCCTCGGGTTCCGCGCCAACCCCGCCCGCTCACCCGCGCCTGATTTGCCGCCCACCGGCCGCCATGCTCTATGCCGCCCGACCCTGCTCCAAACCGATCCAAGGAGGCTGCGATGCACAACGAGGTCCTGACCTACGCCGCCGACGGCCTGACCATGAAGAGCCAGCTGTTCTTCGAGCCCGGTGCGGCCAAGCGCCCCGCGGTGCTGGTGTTCCCCGAGGCGTTTGGCCTCAGCGAGCACGCGATCGGCCGCGCCAAGCGCCTGGCGTCGATGGGCTACGTTGCGCTGGCCAGCGACCTGCACGGCGACGCGAAGATCGAGAACGACCTGCCTGCCGCGATCGGACTGATCAAGCCGATGATGGACGAGCCGTCCAAGACCCGCGCCCGCGCCGGCGCCGCGCTGCAGGCCCTGACCGCTCGGCCCGAGGTGGACGCCAGCCGGATCGCCGCGATCGGCTTCTGCTTCGGCGGCACCATGGCGCTCGAACTCGCGCGCGGCGGCGCCAACGTGCGCGCGGTCGTCGGCTTCCACAGCGGGCTTGGCACCGCCGACCCGGCCAGCGACGCTGCCAAGTTCCACGCCCGCGTCCTGGTCTGCATCGGCGCCGACGATCCGATGATCGGGGCCGAGGCCCGCATTGCGTTCGAGCACGAGATGCGCGCGGCGAAGGTGGATTGGCAGATGCACCTGTATGGCGACACGGTGCACAGCTTCACCAACGAACACGCGTCCGAGCGTGGCATGCCGGAGGCGATCCGCTACTCGGCCGAGGCGGACAAGCGGTCCTGGGCGTCGATGACGGCGCTGTTCGAAGAGGCGCTGGTCTGACCGGGACCGCTGACGGGAGACCGGAGGCCGGGGACTTCAAGCCGGTCGCAATCTGGCGTGGTCATGGACGGGCCCGGGTCGGTATGTGGCCGGTCTCGAAGAACACTCCCGCAATGATCGGTTGGACTGCGTCGTAGGCGATCCAATAGCGTCCGAGCTTGAGCCACAGAAAACCCAGCGACGCGAGTTCCGGGTAAGGCCGGGGTGCGGCTATCCCCCGGTTCGGTGATGTCAGGATCAGCAGGCGCTTCGGCGAGTGAGCCAGCCAGGTTCCGGAGCGCCTGCGGCCGGCCGGCCTCAACGTAATATCGTTCAAGGTCGGCAACCTGTGCGGCTGCTTCCGGCGTAAGCCCGATCACCGGGACGGAGTTGGCTTCAATCCATCCGATGTGACGCCCAACTCTCCCTCGAGCCTTTCTGCGGCAGCCCGCAACCGGTCCAGGACGGGCGGCAAAGGCTGCGTCTCCCCCGCCGCAATCTGCGCTTTGCTCCGCGCCAGGCTGTCGGCCCACTCGGCGGGCGCTGACGACGTTTGGCTCGTATCCGGCATTTCAGACGTGACCTCGATTGAGCTCTGCGGATGCTTACCGTCGACCGCGTCGGCTTGGACCGCAACCTTCCGGCGGCAGCGCTCAGCGGAAATGACTATCGCCCACCGGCCCTGGCCCGGCAAGGCGGGTTGATCCCAGCCAGGTGCGGGCCTAGCGTTTGCCGGCATAATGTGAGGGAACGCCGAACCATGGCGAACAAGCTCAAGACGGCCTGGACGGCGGGGACGCCCACGATCAACGGGTGGCTTGCCATCCCGAGCGGGTTTTCGGCCGAGACGATGGCGCAGGGCGGGTTCGACAGCCTGACGGTCGATCTGCAGCATGGCGTGCAGGACTACCTTTCGATGGTGGCGTGCTTCCAGGCCATCCAGTCGCACCCCGTGCTGCCCATGGTCCGCGTGCCCTGGAACGAGCCGGGGATCATCGGCAAGGTGCTCGACGCCGGGGCCTACGGGGTGATCTGCCCCATGATCAACACCGCCGACGAAGCCCGCGCGCTGGTGAGCTACATGCGCTACCCGCCCGCCGGAAAGCGCAGCAACGGCCCGATCCGTGCGGCGATTTACGGCGAGGCGAGCGGCTACCAGAAGACCGCCAATGACGAGATCCTCTGCCTGCCGATGATCGAGACGCAGCAGGCGATCGACAACCTGGACGCGATCCTGGACGTGAAGGGCATCGATGCCGTCTATATCGGCCCGTCGGATCTGTCGTTCAGCCGGGGCGGGTCGCCGACGCTGGACCAGGAGGGCGCGGAAGCGCTCGACACGTATCAGCACATCCTGGACGCGACCAGGAAGCGCGGCCAGTTCGCCGGGATCCACACCGGCAAGCCCGAATATGCGGCTCGGATGCTGAAGATGGGCTTCAACATGGTCACGCTCAGCAACGACAGCGGCATCATGCTCAACGCTGCGAAGGCAGCGGTGAAGGTGGCGCGCGCCGTATGACCGCCGAATCCCTCGCCCGGGTGATCAGGCTGCATGCCGACGACGGCGTGCTGATCGCGCGGTCCACGTTGCTGGAGGGGGCGGAGGTCGCGCCGGGGGTGCGGACGGTCGACCGCATTCCGGCCGGGCACAAGGTCGCGGTGCGCGCTCTTGCGGTGGGCGAGCCGATCCGCCGCTATGGCCAGATCATCGGCTTCGCGACGCAGCCAATCGGGCCCGGGCAGCACGTGCACGTCCATAACTGCGGGATGGGCGACTTCGACAAAGACTACGCGTGGTCCGAGGATGCGCGGCCGACCGCCATGGCCAACGAGCAGCGCCAGTTCATGGGCATCCGCCGCCCCGACGGGCGGGTGGCGACACGCAACTACATCGGCATACTCACCAGCGTGAACTGCTCGGCCCACACGGCCGGGCTGATTGCGGACCAGTTCAAGCGCAACCCGTTCACCGGGTCGGACCCGCTGGCGGACTACCCGAACGTCGACGGGGTGGTGGCGCTGACGCACAAGACCGGGTGCGGCATGACGGACGGTGAGCCGCTGCGCCTGCTGCGCCGGACCTTGGCCGGCTATGCCCGGCACGTAAACTTCAGCCACATCATCGTGATCGGTCTCGGCTGCGAGGTGAACCAGATCGGTGGCCTGCTGGAAGAACAGGCGCTGGCCGGCCGGGTCCGCAACATGGACATCCAGACCATGGGCGGCATCCGCAAGACGGTCGAGGCCGGCATCGCCTTCGTGCACGAGGTGCTGGCCGAGGCGAACGCGGTGCACCGCGAACCCGCGCCGCTCAGCGAGCTCACCATCGCCCTGCAGTGCGGCGGGTCGGATGGCTATTCCGGCGTGTCGGCCAATCCGGCCCTCGGTGCCGCCAGCGACCTCGTCGTCCGCCACGGCGGCGCCGTCATCCTGTCCGAGACGCCTGAGACCTATGGCGCCGAGCACCTGCTGACCCGGCGCGCCGTGAACCAGGAGGTGGGCGAGAAGCTCGTCGGCCTGATGCGCTGGTGGGACGCCTATTGCGAGCGCGAGGGGGCGGAGATGAACGCCAACCCGAGCCCCGGCAACAAGGCCGGCGGGCTCACGACCATTCTCGAGAAGTCGCTCGGCGCCATGGCCAAAGCCGGCACGACGAACCTGGTCGATGTCGTCCGCTACGCCGACCCGGTCACCGCCCGTGGCTTCGTCTTCATGGATACGCCCGGCTACGACCCGGTCGCGGCCACCGGCCAGGTCGCCGGCGGCGCCAACCTGGTCTGCTTCACCACCGGCCGCGGCAGCGTGTTCGGCTGCAAGCCCTCGCCCTCCATCAAGCTGGCGACCAACACCCCCATGTTCCAGCGCATGGAGGACGACATGGACATCAACTGCGGAACCATTCTCGAGGGCGCCGAGACGGTCGAGCAGTGCGGGCAGCGCATCTTCGAGCACATCGTCCGCGTCGCCAGCGGCGAACGCACCAAGAGCGAGATGTTCGACGCCGGTCAGGCCGAGTTCGCTCCTTGGGTCATCGGCGCGACGATGTAGGCTCGGCCGTGCCGCATGGCGACGACCTCGCCCGCTTCGTCGACGCCCAGGCGGCGGCGATGGATGCGGTGCTGTCCGAGCTACGGGCAGGCCAGAAGACATCGCATTGGATGTGGTTCGTGTTTCCCCAGCTCCGCGGCCTCGGCCGGAGCGCGATGGCAACGCGTTACGGCATCGCCTCTCTGGCCGAGGCGAAGGCCTACCTTGCCCATCCAGTGCTGGGGCCGCGCCTGCGGGCGTGCGTCGCCCTCGTTCTCGCCGCGGGCCGGCCGGCGTTCGACATCTTCGGCGAGCCCGACACGTCGAAGCTGCGATCGTGCCTGACGCTGTTCGAGGCGGCCGGGGAGGTCGCGTTCGGCGCGGCGCTCGATCGCTTGTTCGACGGCGCGCGCGATCCTGCGACTATTCGTCTGTTGCGGGACTCAGTCGGCGGCGACGCGCCGGGCTGACGCCCATCCAATCCGCGCCGGCCCGCTCGGCAGGCCGATGCGGCCAAGACCCGGCAGCTTCAGTGCGGGGTGGCGAAGATCGACCCCGGCAACGGCGCCAAGGATGTTCAGCTCGACACCCTCCACCCAGGCCACGGTCAGGCCCACGAAGCCGCCGAGTGAGAGTCGCAGGCCGCTGCCGGATGGGGTCTGCCGGATCCAGCGCCCGTCATAGGGGAAGTCCTTGCCGATGGCCGTGTTCGGCAAGGCGACCGCCACCTCGGGTATGGCGTCGAGGAGGGCGGCGATGAACGTATTCGAGTTCGGCCCCGGCCACGCGCGATAGTCGCCCACGTTTCCGAAGGCATAACCGGTGATGGCTGCCTGCAATCGGGGGATGAGGCTCTCGGCGGCCGGGCCGTCTGCAGCAAGCACGGTCTCGGGGATGTGCCCGAACCATCGCCCGTCAGGCTCGAAGCCATTCATCCGGATCGGCGCTCCCCAGGCCGTGTAGTCGTAACGGGTGTAGGCCGTGGCACCGAGCGGCTTGATCACGAGCCAACAATGCGTCGCGAACACACCGCGCCAGCGGACGGTCTGAGCCGCAAAGATGCGCACGACAGCGGCCGGGTTGTCCGTGGCCCGCGGCAGCAGCCCCGCGCTCGACCGGTCCGCCGTTCGCCAGCCAGCACCGATCCCGCTGATCCGGTAATGCGCGGCCGACACGGCGAGGGGGACGATATAGAGGAGGAGGAAGAGGCCCAAGGCCATCAGCGCGGCTACCATCGCTGTTCAGATGCGCAGGCGGTCGGCCGGCGACAAGGCCCGATGACCCGTAACGCCTCTCGGCCCGGGCTCGGGCATTCAAAGGTTAAGGCGGTGAGCCGGAACGACACGCTGGTAACGGGTCGATGTGCCCCTGGCCGTCGGAGGCAACTGGCTGCCCGGAAGGGGGTTCGCCGGGCCGGCAGCGCGGGTGGAGCCGCGCGCCGGCCCGATCCGATGCCTCAGGCGGCCGGCATCAGGACCTTGTCGATGACGTGGATCACGCCGTTGGTGCAATCGACGTCCGCGGTGGTCACGGTCGCGTCGTTGACGTGAACGCCGCTTCCGGTTGCATCGACCGATACGGTATGGCCCTCGACCGTCTTGGGCGACATGCTCTTCCCAGCCAGATCGCTCGACATCACCTTGCCGGGGACGACGTGGTAGGTCAGGATCTGGACCAGCTTCGCCTTGGCGTCAGGCTTCAGCAGGCCCTCGACGGTGCCGGCCGGAAGGGCCGCGAACGCCGCGTCGGTCGGCGCGAAGACGGTGAACGGGCCAGCGCCCTTGAGGGTTTCGACGAGGCCACCAGCAGTCAGTGCCGCGGCGAGCGTGTTGAAAGAGCCGTTGGCAACGGCGGTGTCGATGATGTCATGTGACATTTTGATGTTCTTTCTTAGTCAAACTGCAATCATGCAGACAGAGGTGCAGCAGATGAACATGCATCGGCTCGGCCTCCATGCAGCGTCACTTGGGTGCGCTTGCTCGGATACACAGGGCATCAAGAAAGATTAGTCGATATGCCCGGATGTGGGGTCATGCGTGGGAGCTCTGGGCTCAGCGGCAGTCGCTGCCTGCGCGGTTGTAGGCCTGCACCCGGCCATCCCGGATGACGACTTCCACCCTGCAACGGAAGTCGTAGTCATGGAGCGACAATCCGCTGCCGTAGCTGCCGTCGCGGCCGCCCTGCCCGGCGCTGCCGCCGAAGCGGCCGGCATCGATGCGTTCGTAGAACAGGCGCTCGCCATCGACGTCGATGCGGCGATCGCTGGGCGGCCCGAGGCGGGCGATCACGTCGGCCTTCGGGCGGCCGATAAGGGCGTCGAGCACGGATCTCTGGTCGGCCCGGGCCGCGATAGCGATCACGGCCAGCGGGACCGCAAAGGCCATGATACGCGTGCGGTTCAGGGCGCGACCTCGGCGTCGGGCTGGCCGCTTCGGGTCAATGCATCCCGCACGAGACCAGAGGTCTTCGCGTCGGCGACGAAGGTTTGGAGCGCGGCCAGCGCCGCCGGGTCGCGGCCCTTCGGGACGGCCATGGCCTGCTCGATCGACATGAAGCGGCCGGGGATCAGGCGGTGGCCGGGGTTGGCGGCGACGAGGGCGGCGAGGGGCTGCTTGACGCTGGCGAGGACGGGCTGGGCGCCGGAGAGGAAGGCGGTGCCGGACTCGGCGTTGCCGGGGTAGCGGACGAGCGTGGCGTGCTGGAGGGAGCGGGTAAGGAAGAGGTCGTAGGCGCTGCCCTTGGTGACGGCGATGGCGGTGCCGTCGGCGTCGACGCTGTCGACGGTGGTGTAGGGGGCGGCGTCGGCGACGGCGTAGGCGCCTTCGATCAGGACGTAGGGGTCAGTGAAGGCCAGGCCCTGGCCGCGGACCGGGTCGCGGGCGAGGAAGCAGATGTCGTAGGTGTCTTGCGGCAGGGCGTCGGTGACCTGGCCGGCTTGGGCGAAGGGAACGATGGCGAGGGGCACGCCGATGCGGTGGGCGAGCGCGGTGGCGAGGGCGACGGAGACGCCTTGGGGTTCGCCGTTTGGGCCGCGCTGGGCGAGGACGGGGTTGCCGAAGTTGATGGCGGCGCGGAGGGTGCCGGTGGGGGCGAGGGCTTTCATGGCGATGTCCCTGATCAGGTGGCCTGTCGCGTTGTCGTCGCGCGGTGGTTGTTCTGGTCTTGCGGGCATGGCGGGTTGCGCGGTGGCTACGTTGGCGAGCGTCAGGCTGAGTGCGGCGAGGGACAGTGCTCGCCCGACCCTCACCCCAACCCCCTCCCCGAGGGAGAGGGGGCTGGCTGCGGGCGTCATAGGCCGGCTTTGTTGAGGATGGCGCGGGCGCAGGCTTGGGCGCGGGGGACCAGGGTGCCGAGGTCGAGGTATTCATCGGCCGTGTGCGCCTTGCCGCCGACTGGGCCGGTGGCGCAGATTGTGGGGGCGCCGACGGCCGCCGTGAAGCCCGAGTCGGCGCAGCCGCCGGCGAACTCGCCGTCGATGTGCAGCCCGCTTTCGGCGGCGGCGGCCACATAAACGTCGAACAAGCGCTTGGCGGCGGGCGATTGCGTCAGCGGATTGAACGCCCCCTGGACCACCAGCTCGGCGCGGGTGCCGGGGAGGTGCGAGCGTTCGACGATGGCCGTGATGCGGGCCATGACGTCGTCGTGGTCCGCCGGTTCGACGTAGCGCATATCCACCTGGCATTCGGCCAAGGGTGCGACGGTGTTGACGGACTGACCGCCGCTGACCAGGCCGACGTTGAGCGTGATGCCGCGGTCGAGGTCGGTCAGCGCATGGATGGCGGTGATCTTGCGCGCCAGCTCCTCAATGGCGCTGACGCCCTGGGCGAAGTTGCTGCCGCTATGGGCGGCGCGGCCGGTGATGCGGATGGCCATGAACACGCCGCCCTTGCGGCCGGTGACGACGTTTCCGGACGGTCGGCCGGGCTCGGCGTTGAAGACGGCGCGGGCATGGCGGGCCTCGTTCTCGATCACCGGTCGGCCTTCGGGGCTGCCGATCTCCTCGTCGCCGGTGAAGAGGCCGACAAGCGGCGCCGGGCTGCCGCCGAAGCGGGCGAAGGCGGCGAGGACGAAGCAGTTCATGACCAGGCCGGCCTTCATGTCGGCCACGCCGGGGCCGAAGGCGGTCGCGCCCTCGATGGTGAAGGGGCGGCGGGCCGCCTCACCCTGGGGGAAGACGGTGTCGCAGTGCCCGAGCAGAAGGATGTTGCCGCCAGCGTTGCCCACGTTGTCGTGCGGGACGGCGGCGCGAAGGCAGTCGCCGTGCTTGGATTGAGGTAGGCGTTGGACGGGGATGCCATGATTGGTGAGGAAGCGCTCGATGACGGCGCCGACGGCGTCGATGCCTGGCTTGTCGTAGCTGCCGGAATCGATGTCGACCAACGCGCGCAGCAGCGCGGTCATGGGTTGGCGCTGGGTGGCAAGCCAGGCAATGACGGTGTTGGCGGCGTTCATCGCTTAGGGTCCGTGCTGCGGGTTGGACCCTCACCCCGGCCCTCTCCCGCTAGCGGGAGAGGGGGCAGGGCGCGCTCTATGGTTCGGGCGGCGCGTAACAGGAGGGTGTCGTCGTGCTGGGCGGCGGCGAGTTGGATGCTGGTGGGGAGGGCGTCGGGGCCGAGGGCGATCGGGAGGCTGAGGGCGGGCTGGCGGGTGAGGTTGAAGGCGAAGGTCCAGGGCGCCCAGTGGTGCAACAGGCTGTGCACCGGGTCGACCGTCGGTGCGTCGGCGCGCGGCGGCGGACCCGGCACGCAGGGGCACAGCACCAGGTCGTAGGACCGGTGCAGGCGCGCCATGGCGTGGGCCGCCTGGACCTGCTGGCCGGCGGCACGGAACACATCGATGGCCGCGGGCTCCGGCGCCTCGGCGAGCCCGACGAGCCCGGCATCGAGCAGGGCGCGTTGCTCGGGCGGCGTGTTGGCGACCACCAGGCGAAGTGCCGTGGACCAGAGCTGGGTGAACAGATACGCGGTGTCCGGCAGTTGGGGATCGACCTCTTCAAGCACGGCGCCCGCGTCCGCGAGGATTTGGGCGGCGTACTCGACCGCTGCAATCCCGGCCGAGTCGACCGGTGCGTCGAAGCCCGGGTTACGCAGGACGGCGATGCGGAGGCCGTCGACGCCGGCTTCGATGTTGCCGAGCCAGTCGCGTTCGGAGTCGGGGAGGCTGAAGGGGTCGCGCCAGTCGTGTGCGGCGAGGGCGGACATCATGAGGGCGGCGTCGCGGACGGTGCGGGTGAGGGGGCCGGCGACGGCGACGCCGGCGAAGGCGCCGAGTGGCCATTGCGGGACGAGGCCGAAGGTGGGCTTGAGGCCGACGACGCCGCACCACGCAGCCGGGATGCGGACGGAGCCGCCGGCGTCGGTGCCGACATGGAGCGGGCCAAACCCGGCCGCGGCGGCAGCCCCCGCGCCGGAGGAGGAGCCGCCGGTCGTGAACAGCGGATTGCGCGGGTTGCGGGTGATGCCGTGCAGCGGGCAGTCGCCGGGCGATTTCCAGCCGAACTCGGTGGTCGTGGTCTTGCCGAGGATGACGGCGCCGGCGCGGCGAAGGCTGGTGACGATGGGGGCGTCGTCGGGCGCGGGATCGGGCACGGTGGTGCGGCTGCCGCGGCGCGTGGGCAGGCCGGCAAGGTCGATCAGGTCCTTGACGGTGCAAGGCACGCCATCGAGCGGCCCGATCGGCCGCCCGGCGCGCCAGCGCTGCGTGCTCTCGCCCGCCGCGGCCAGGGCGCGCGGATCGAGCACGGCAAAGGCGTTGAGGGCGGGATTGAGGCGGGCGATCCGCTCGGTGACCGCCTGCAGCGCCTCGAGCGGGGTGGCGGCACCGCGGCGATACAGCGCGAGCAGGTCTTCGGCGGCGGCGGTGGCGAGGTCGGTCAACGGCCAACCTCGCGAACGGTCGTGAAGGGCTCTTGCCAGCCCATCGTGGCCGCGGGCTCGAGGTCGGTGCTGGGCAGGTAGGGCTTGATATCGAGCAGCGCCGTGCCGTCTCGGCAGTCGAGGTTGCGGACGGTGAGGCGGCCGGCGTGGATGCCGTGCAGGCTGACCACGCTGAGGCCGATCGGGTTCGGGCGAACGGGGGTGCGGGTGGCGAAGATGCCGTGGGGTTTGCGGTCGAAGGCTGGGGCGATGGTGAGGAGGCTGGGTTGCGGGCCGAGCCAGTAAAGCAGGATGAGGTGCGAAAAGGTCTCAAGGTCCTTGAGGCCTTCGCGGTAGGCGGGATCGATCTCGGCGATGCAGTCGGGCGGCGGTTGGATCTTGCGGCCGTTACGGGGGCAGTCCTGGAGGGTGGGGAAGGGGGTGCGGAGGCGCCCGATCGGTTTGAGTTGGATGGGTGGATGCTGGCCCTCCAAACCCTCACCCCCGGCCTGTTCCAGGGCGAGAGGGAGCGGTCGTGCCACTGTCATTGGAGGTTGGCTGTGGCCGTTGTAACCCTCACCCCGGCCCTCTCTCGCAGGCGGAAGAGGGGGACGGGCGGTGCTCATGCCTGGGCCACAGCGGCGGACCAGGGGGACATCACGTCGGTGATGCCGGTGCGGACGCCGTCCTCGATCTGGATCAGGTTCGGGCAGGCGAAGTTGACCGGGACGGTCGCGTGCTCGACCTCCTCGGTCGGTCCCTGGGCATGCAGAGCGGCGAGGACGTCGGGCGGCAGCGCCTGGTCCGCATGGACCGTGTCGGCGTCGCTGACGTCGATGCGCGGGTGGTGGGCGGCGGTGGCCGGGTCCATCCCGAAGGCGGCGGTGAACGCGATCATCTGCGTGACCGCGGCCAGGATGCGCCGTCCGCCGGATGCACCCGCGGCCAGCACGGGCTCGCCCCCGTCGGCATCGCCGCCGCGCAGGATCACGGGCAGCATGTTCGTCAGCGGACGCTTGCCGGGGCCGACGCTGTTCGGCTGGCCGGGCCGCGGGTCGAACCACATGATGCCGTTGTTCATCAGCACGCCGGAGGTGGGCAGCACGACGCGGCTGCCCATGGAGGACAGGAGCGTGGTGGTCATCGCGACCATGGTGCCGTCCTGGTCGCAGACGGTCAGGTGCGTGGTGCAGCTCTCCGCCGCCTTCGGCTCCGCGTCGCCGAGGCCCGACAGGCGTTCGGCATAGGCGGTGCGAAGCGCGGTCGCCAGTGCGGCGAACCAAGTGGCGTCGGGCGCGGCCGGCCAGTTCGGGATCAGCTCCAGCGTACGGGCCAAAGTGGGGGCGGCGGTAAGCCCGCCGGGCAGCTGAAGCGTGCGGCCGGCGAAGGCGATCTCGATCGGGGCGGTGATCCGCGCCTCGCAGCGGCGCAGGTCGTCGGCGTCGAGCACGCCGCCGAGCGCGTGGACGTCGGCGGCGATGTTGCGGGCGACGTCGCCCTCGTAGAAGTCGCGCAGCCCGGCATGGGCGAGCGCGTCCAGCGTGTCGGCCAGCTTGCCGAGGCGCAGGTAGCCGGGGCGGCCCTGGTAGGGCGGGACAGGGGGCAGGCCGTTGGGCAGGTAGACGTCGGCGCTGGCGGGATAAAGGCGCAGGATGGCGGCGGAGTTGGCCACCTTCAGGGTGGTGAACCAATCCTGCGGCAGGCCGCGCCGCGCCAAAGCGAGGGCGGGCGCCATCACTGCCGAGAGCGGCATGCGCCCGAACCGGCCGTGCATGTGCGCATACCCGGCGACCGCGGACGGGATCGCGAACGATAGCGGGCCGTGCACGTTGGCGTCGCCCTCCACCTCGGGCCAGGCGAACAGGTCGGCAGCGACCCGGCCCGTGAGCTTGAAGCGGTCGGGCGTCAGGCGCGCCGGCGCGCGGGGGCCGAAGTCGACCACCTCGGCGCGGGGCTGCCCCGCGCGGTGCACCATGGCAAAGCCGATCCCGCCCAGGCCGCTGTTCCACGGCTCGACCGCTGCCAGCGCCAGCGCGGTGCCGACCGCCGCGTCGACGGCGTTGCCGCCGGCGTCGAGGATGCCGACGCCGGCCAGGGCCGCATCGCGGGACTGGCTGGCGACCATGCCGCGGCGGCCAGTGGCGGCCGGCTTGGTCACGCGCCAGTTCTGCGTCAGGTGCTCCGGCGGCGGCGGGGCGGATAGAGACGGCATCGCGAGACCTCCGGATCGACGGTCAATGCTAGACCCGCCGCGGTCGCGCCGCCACTCCGAGGCGCGGCTGGCGCTGCGCCCTCCCGGGTCGTAGAAGCCGCGGGCGCGGCCTCGCCAGCCTGTGACCGGGCGGTCACGCCCAGGCAGGAAGCGCGGCTATTGTGCAACTTTTCTCGATTTCGGGGCTTCGGCCCCTATGGCATGAACAACGAATCTGACTTCAAACTGTCGCAGGACGGAAACAGTATGCCGCTGTCGGCCGATCACGAACCCGCATAACGACACACCCGAACAACGACGAGGTCCGCCGCGAATGTCCGCCCGCCCCCAGATCAGCTTCGTCGTCCCGGCCTATAACGAGGAGGCGCTCCTGCCGCTCTGCCTCGACGCGATTAGGGCGGAGATCGCGCGGACCGGGTGCGAGGCAGAGATCGTCGTGGTGGACAATGCCAGCACCGACCACACGGCCGCCGTCGCGGGCGCCGTTCCCGGGGTGATCGTGGTGCACGAGCCGGTGAAGGGGCTCGTCTCGGCCCGTCGTGCCGGGTTCGAGGCGTCGCGCGGCGTGTTGATCGCGAACATCGACGCGGACACGCAGGTGCCGACATACTGGCTCGACCGGGTGTTCGAGTCGTTCAAGGCCGACCCTAAGCTGGTGGCACTCAGCGGTCCCTACGACTACTTCGACGTGCCGCTGCACATCCGCGCCATCTCGCGCGCGTTCTACATGATGGGCTACGCCACCTACTGCTTCAACAAGCACGTGCTCGGGGTCGGCAGCATGGTCCAAGGCGGCAACTTCGTCGTGCTGCGGGACGCGCTGGCCCAGGCTGGCGGGTTCAGCGACACCTTCCAGTTCTATGGCGAGGACACCGATATCGCCCGGCGCATGAACCAGGTCGGCAACGTGACCTTCACCTGGAAAATGATGGCGAAATCGTCCGGCCGCCGGCTGCGTGGCGATGGCGTCGTGATGACCGGCATCCGCTACAGCGCCAACTATCTTTGGGCGACGTTCTTCCGCAAGCCGTTCACCGACGCCTGGCACGACTACCGGTAGGTTCGCTGTTCAGGTCATCGCAACGGCCACGTGGGTCTTGTAGGCCGGGAGCGCCAGCAGCCGTCCATACCATGCGGCCACGTGCGGTAGCCCGGGTTTCTCGACCCCCTCGAAGCGCATGTAGCGATGCGCGTGGACGCCGATCGCGATGTCCGCTGGCGTGACGTCCGGGCCGGCGACGAAGTCGTGGCGGGCCAGGACCTGCTCGAGGATGGCATAGAAGCGGCCCAGCTTCTCTGCCGCGGCATGGATCGCCGTCCAATCCTGCTGGTCCGGCGGAGTGCGCACGAGGCCCCAGAACACGACAGTCATGGGCGGCCCCAAGGTCGTTTGCTGCCAGTCCATCCAGCGGTCGATGTTGGCCCGCGCCTGCAAGTCGTCGGGCCAGAGCGGGGTGCCCGCGGCGTGTCCCGCCGCCAGATAGCGCAGGATGGCATTGCTTTCCCACAGCACGAACTCGTCCTCGACCAGGGTCGGCACCACGGCGTTCGGGTTCATCGCCAGGTACTCGGCCGTCATGGTGCGGCCGAAGGCGCCGCCGTAATCCTCGCGCTGATACGGCACGCCCAGATGATCCAGCAGGCAGAGCACCTTCATCACGTTGCTCGAATTGGCCCGGCCCAACACGCGGCGCATTGCGGTTCCTCCCCCGTCATGGCCGAGCCTATGGCCAGGGCGCGATTGCTCCAAGCCGCAATGCGCGCCATATCGGCGCCATGGTGCTGAGCGGGTTGCAGCGAGCCGGGCTGATCGGTGGGGTTCTGGCGGGGGTGGGGCTGGGTGTCGCGCTGTTGTCCGAGAGCGTCGGCGGCCTGGTGCCGTGCGCCCTGTGCCTGGTCGAGCGCTGGCCCTACCGCGCTGCCATCCTGTTCGGCGCGCTCAGCCTGGCCTCGCCCCGCGGTGCGCGCCTGATGGTCGGGCTGGCCGCCCTGTCGATGCTCGCGGCGGCCGTCCTCGGCGGCGTCCACGTGGGGGTCGAGCAGGGGGCCTGGCCGAGCCCTCTGCCGGAATGCGCCGCTCCGGCGCTGGGCGGCGGCACGATGGCCGAGCGGCTCGCGCATATGCCGGCCCGGCCCGCGAAGCCGTGTGACGAGCCGACCTACCTGATCCCTGCCGTGCCCCTAAGTATGGCCGGGATGAACCTGGCCTACGCGACGCTGCTCTGTCTGGGGCTCGGAGCGGCGGCCCTGCGGCGACGGAGCGCGTGAATGAGCGAGATGTCTCAACTGCCCGGTGACTTGACGCCGCAGGAGCGGGTGGCGCGGATGATCCGCGTCGACCATGCCGGCGAGTATGGCGCCGCACGGATCTATACCGGGCAACTCGCCGTGCTGGGGCGCGGCGACAAGGGCGACATCCTCCGCCACATGAAGGCGCAGGAGGACGTCCACCTGCAGACCTTCGCCGGCCTGGTCGCCACCCGCCGCGTGCGCCCCACGGCGCTGCTGCCGCTCTGGCACCTGGCCGGCTACGCCCTCGGCGCCGTCACCGCGGCGATGGGCACCCGGGCGGCGATGGCGTGCACCGTCGCCGTCGAGGAGGCGATCGACGAGCACTACGCCGAGCAGGCCGCGAGCCTCGGCGACGACGAGGCCGACCTGCGCGACACCATCGAGCGGTTTCGCGCCGAGGAGCTGGAGCATCGCGACATCGGGCTGGAGCACGAGGCGGAGCTGGCGCCGGCCTATCGCCTGATGTCGGCGGTGATCAAGGCCGGGTGCAAGGTCGCGATCGCGGTCAGCGAGCGGGTGTAGTGGGCTTGCAGGCGACGAAGGCGCCGTGGAACGGCGTCGCACTCGTTTGCCGCAAATGCAGCAAGAAGCTCGGCGGCGGCTTCGGTCCGGACGGCTCGCAGAAGCTGGCCAAGGCGCTGCGGTCCGCGTTGAAGTCGGAGGGACGGCGGCGGGCCTTGCGGATCGTCGACGTCGGCTGCCTCGGCCTATGCCCGAAGCGCGCCGTGACGGTGGTGGGACCGGCGGCGCCGGGGCACGTGCTTGCGGTGCCGGCGCGCGCGGACGCCAGCGAGGTCCTGCGGGCGCTGATCGAGTAGGGCGGCCCGGCTGGATCGCCGCTGTCGCGCCGATAGGGCGCGAGGAGTTGGTGGCATGGACAACAGGCTCTCGTCACCCCGTGGGCAGCATCAGCCGTGTCGCCCGGCCGCCCTGGATCACGTGCTCGACCAGCACCTGGTCCACGTCGGCCGGGGTGCGGACCGCGTACCAAACGCCCTCCGGATAGATCACCAGGCATGGTCCCAGCTCGCACCGGTCGAGGCACCCGGCGCTGTTCACGCGGACGTTGCGGATGCCCAGCTCCTTCGCCCGCGCCTTCATGTAGTCGCGCAGGTGCTCGGACCCGCCCGCGGCGCAAGAGCCGCGCTTGTGCCCGTCCGGGCGGCGGTTGGTGCAGACGAACAGGTGCGCCTCGTAGAATAGCGGCGGGTCGGTCGGGAGGGGCGTGCCCATGGGGGTGCTTTCAGAAGTAGCGGAGGGAGAAGCGGATGCGGCCGCCGGCGGGGCCGAGCTGGAAGGCGGCGGCTGCGAAGCCCGGTGGGCCGAAGTTAAACTTGGCGTCGTTGCTGAAGCCGAGCCCCTCGGTGGGGATGCCGAGGAAGTTGCGGTCGATCACGCCATTGCGGTTCTCGTCATGGAACGCCTGCGCGGCCCAGGTGCCCGGTGGGACGCCCTCGATCCGCACCGTGACCTCGCCGGGCTGGGCCGGGGCGCGGCCGACGTGCTCGCAGGTGGGTTTGAGGAACGCGGCCTCGGTGCAGACGGCGACGCGGACGTCCCCGCGGTCGTTGCGGATGCCGGCGACGGTCACCTCCAGCGTCGCGGCCTGGGTCGCAGCGGCGGCCAGGATCATTGCGCCGGATAGGCCCGCCCGCGCCAGGTGGCTTGGCCCCCGCGCGCGGCGCGCACCAGGCTGAACCACTGCACCGCGAGCAGCGCGGCGACACCCGCCGGGTGCAGCACGGCCGACAGCAGCGACTGCCGGAAGCGCAGGGCCAGGAGCAGACGCGTGAGCAGGCCGACGCCGAATGCCGAGGCGGCCAGCCAGCCGGGCGAGGCGAGCAGCAGCCCGAGCGGCAGCACCTGGCCGCCGGCCAGGATCACGGTCCAGACCGGGAGTGCGCCCGGTTTGGCCATCCCCTCCGTCGCGTTCTTGCATAGGCCCTCCCAGACCTGGCTGGCCGACTGGTACATGCGGCAGGTGGCGAAGGCCGTCGCGTCGAACAGCAAGGTCATGTGCCCGGCGGCGCGGAAGGCGCGCGGCAGCGTGATGCCGTCGTGCAGGCTGGCGCGGATGGCCGCGTGGCCGCCAGCGGCGCGGTAGGCGTCGCGCCGGGCGATGAACAACTGGCCGCAGCCGGCGCCGAGGCTGGCGGCGACGCTGCGGCGCATGACGCGCATGGGCAGGTAGCCGAGGAGCAGGAAGTGGATCAGCGGCAGCAGCAGCAGCTCGGACCAGGTGCGGGTGACCTGGCGCGGGAACCCGCTGGCGAGGCCCGTGTCATGCCGTTGCATGAAGCCGGCCATCCGGGAGAGCGCGTCGGGCCCGAGGCGGACATCGGCGTCCACGAAGACCATCAAGTCATGCCGGGCGAGGCTGCCCAGGATGTGGCAGGCGTGCTGCTTGCCGGACCAGCCTGCCGGGAGCTGGGGGGCGCTGGCGATGCGCAGGCGCGGGTCGGCGATGGCGGCGAGGATGGCGGGGGTGCGGTCGGTGCTGGCATCGTCCAGCACGACGAGTTCGAGGTCGACACCGGAGCTGGCGAGGATGGCGGCGCAGGCCGCGCCGATATTGGCCTCCTCGTTGCGGGCAGGGACGAGGACGCTGATCAGGGGGCGCCCGATGGCGGGCGCCGGGGTGCGGAATGCGCCGAGGTTGACGAGCACGAGCGCGAGAGGGAGCGCTGCCAGGCCGAGGCAAGCCCATTCGAGGATGGTCACTCGGACCCCTCGTGCGAGGGGTCGAACCGCCGCCCGGCGGACCAGGCGCGGAGCCGGCGCCAGACATCGTAGATGCCGCCGATCCCGGCGCCGCCGCGGACCAGGGCGCTGAACAGCGCCGGATTACGCTGGGCGCTTTCGGCCGCGAGGGCGTCCATGGTGCGGGCGAGCTCGGATTCGAGGTGCGCGGTCCATTCCGCCGTGGTGCGGTCACGGCCGGTGTCGATCGGGTCGCCGAAGCGGGCAAGGGCTTCGGGGCGGCTCTCGTTCCAGAAGCCGTATTCGACGGCGAGCGGGAGAATAACGGCGCCCGGGGTGCGGCGGGCAAGGTGGGCGAGGCCGGGGCGGAGGCGGACGGGGCGGAGCCGCGGGTCGGTGAAGTGGCCCTCGGCGGTGATCCAGAGGGTGCTGGCCGGGTCGGACAGGACGCGCTGGCTGGTGTGCAGGAAGCGGGTGGCGCCGCGGGGCGTGTCGAGCTCGATGCCGAAGACGCCCATGCGTTCGAGGACGCCATACTTGCCGAGGGCGGCGGCGTCCATCGGGCCGAAGCCGGGGCGGCCGAGGAACAGCTTGTGGCAGAGCAGGATATAGAGCGCCGGGTCCCACCAGGAGGGATGGTTGCCGTAGATGATGACGGCCCGGCCGGGGGCGGCGCGGGGCAGGCCGGTGCGGGAGATGCGGACGGCGTGGAAGCGACGCCAAAAATACCAGTGAAGGTAGAGGGCAAAAAGGCGAAAGAGGGTGGGGGAGCGGCGGGCGAGGGGGTCAGGTGACGGGGTTTCTGGAGATTTGTGAGCGGCGCGTGCCTTACCCACTCCCGGCCCGTTCCTGGGAGGAAGGGAAGACGGGGTCGGCCGCTTCCTGGCAGGGAGGGGCGAGGAGAATGGCCGCTCCCTGGAAGGGAAGCCGTCAGGCATGCAGGGGTTCTCTGGCGGGTTGCATGTCCTGGCAGAGACTGTCGGCGGCGATCCAGCCGCTCATCAGCACCATCGGCATGCCGGGGCCGGGGTGGGCGGCGCCGCCGGCGAGGTAGAGCCCGGCAAGGTCGCGGGACCGGTTGCCGGGCTTGAAGGCGCCGTTGACCTTGCCGTGGCTGGCGAGACCGTAGATGGCGCCGTTGAGCACGCGGTAGCGGTCGTGGATGTCCTGCGGCGTGAGGTGCCGCTCGAACACGATCCGATCCTCGATGTCCGGCATGCCGGCGCAGCGCTTCAGCTTGTCGAGGATGACTTGGCGGTAGGGGCCGAACATCTTGGACCAGTCGTGATGCGGGCGGAGGTAGGGGGTGTGGACGAGGACGTACAGCGCCTCGCCGCCCGGTGGCGCCGTCTCGGGTTCCGTGCGGGTGGTGGCTGCGAGATAGCAGGTTGGGTCCGGCGCGGGCTCGCCGCGGTCGTAGATCCAGTCGAACTCCTCGGCCGGATCTTTCGAGAAGACGAAATCGTGGTGGGCGAGATGGTCGTAGGCGCGGTCCAGGCCGAGGTAGAGGACGACGCCGGAGCAGGCCGGGTCGCGCTTCCAGCGGCGGGCGAACTTGGCGCCCGGGGTGCCCTGGACGAGCTCCTTCATGGTGCGGACACTGTCCATGTTGGACACGACAGCGCTGAGGCGGATGATCTCGCCGGTGGTGGTGACGACGCCGGAGGCGCGGCCGGCATCCATGGTGATGCGCTCGATGTCGACACCGGGGCGGAGGTCGACTCCGAGCTCGCCGGCGAGCTTTTCGAGGGCTTGCGGGACGGCGCGCGTGCCGCCGATCGGATACCAGACGCCGAGGTCCGTCTGCATGTGGCCGATGCTGCACAGCACGGCCGGGGCGGCGTAGGGCGAACTGCCGACGTATTGGACGAAATGGTCGAGCATTTGCGAGACACGGGCGTCGGGCGTGCGCCGGCGGATCTGGCTGGCGACGGACGTGCCCATGCGAAGGCTCAGGACGTCGCGCAGGGTCTCGAGGTTCATGCCCTTCATGCTGAGCGTGTCGCCGATGCCCTCGACGGACTTCCAGAAGAAGAATTTTTCCGAGACTTCGTGGAGCTTAGCGCTCATGGCGATGAAGTCGCGGTATCCCTGTTCGTTGCCGGGCGCGAATTTGGCGACGGCGGCGGCCATTGCGGGGACGTCTTCCTGTAGGTCGAGCATGGTGCCGTCGTCGAAGAAGCAGCGCCATTGCGGATCGAGCCGGCGGAGGTCGAGGTAATCGTGCATGTCACGGCCGGCCTCGTGGAACACCCGCTGCAGCACGTGGGGCACGGTGAGGATGGTTGGGCCCATGTCGAAGCGGAACCCGTCCTGCTGGAGCTGCGCGGCCTTGCCGCCGAGCCAGGGGTTCTTGTCGAACAAGATGACCTTGTGGCCGCGGGCGGCGAGCGTGCAGGCGGCGGCGAGCCCGGCCAGGCCGGCGCCGACGACGCCGACGGGGTGGGGGCCGATGGGGCTAATCGCATTCATTAAAGCGCCTCGGCGATCGCGGGGATGTAGTCGGGGGTGGCCATGGCGGAAGGCTTCTCCCAGTGGGCGTCGAGGCCGAGGTCGGCGGCCATGAGCTTGGTGCTGATGCGGGCGCTTTCGAAGATGACCGGCAGGCCGGAGCCGGGGTGGGTTCCGCCACCGACGAGATAGACGCCGTCGAGGTCCTCGAACCGGTTGCGTGGGCGGAAGTGCAGCATCTGCGCCAGGTTGTGGGCCAGGTTGAACGTCGCGCCGCGAAACACCTGCAAGTCGTCCTCCCAGCCTTGTGGCGTCAGGATCTGCTCGTAGCGGATGCGGCTCTCGATGTCGGGGATGCCGAGGCGCTTCAGGCGCTGGATGGTCAGGTCGCGGTATCGCTTGGTCTCGGTGGCCCAATCGGGGCTGTCGTCCATGCGGTGGCCGACGGGGACGAGGACATAGAGGGTGGAGTGGCCGGGTGGGGCGAGCGCCGGGTCGGTGACGCAGGCGTTCTGCACGTAGAAGCTGGGGTTCTCGGGAGCGAGCCCGGCCTCGATCTCGTGGAGGTTCCGGCGGTAGTCGTCGGCCAGGTAGATCGTGTGGTGGGACAGGTCGGGCAGCGTCCCCTCGATGCCGAGATACAGCATGAAGGTGCTGCAGGAGAACTTCTTGCTGGCGATCTTCTTGTCGGTCCAGCGGCGGCGGATGCCGTCCGGGACCAGCCGCGTCATGGTTTGGGCGAAGTCGGAGCCGATGACGAGCGCGTCGGCGGCGGTGCTGCCGCGGCGGGTGCGGACGCCGGTGGCGCGGCGGCCGTTGAACAGCACCTCCTCCACCCGGTCGTTCAGCTCGATCTTGGCGCCGAGGTCGCGGGCGACGCGCGCCATGGCGGCCATGACGGCGCCGGTGCCGCCACGGGGGTGATAGACGCCGTACTCGTATTCCATGAACGACAGGATGGTGAACAGGCTCGGGCAGCGGAACGGCGACATGCCGAGGTATTTGGATTGGAAGCTGAAGGCGAGGCGGATGCGCTCGTCCTTGAAGTAGGTGCCGAGGTCGCTGTCCACGCTGCGGTGCGGGCGGAGCTTGCTGAGGCCCTTCAGCACCGGCGGCCGCATCAGGTCGCGCATGCCGTTGAAGGCGCCTTCGAGCACGGGGCGGAACACGGCGAGCTTGGCGCGGTTGTCGGCCATGAAGCGCGGGAAGGCGCGGGCGTCCGTCTCGGAGAATTTGGCGATCTCGGCCGCCATCCGCTCCGGATTGCCGGTCGCCTGGATGTCGCCGCCGCCCTCGAACACGATGTGGTACTGCGGGTCGAGCCGGATGAGGTCGACCTCGTCATCGAGGTCGCGGCCGCACGCGGTGAAGATGTCGCGCAGCACCCGGGGATACAGGAAGAAGGTGGGTCCGGTGTCGAAGCGGAAGGTGCCCTGGGCGGTGGACCCGCTGATGGTGCTGGAGCGGCCGCCGATGCGGTCGCGCGCCTCATGGACGGTGACGTCGACGCCGGCCTTGGCGAGCAGCATGGCGGCGGCGAGGCCACCGGGGCCGGCGCCGATGATCGAAACCTTCCGGTTCATTCTGGAGCCTGGAGGCCGTTGAGCAGGCGGGCAGCGCAGTCGGGAACGGGCGTGGACCGGGAAATCGATGGCATGCGCGACCTTAACCTCTCTCTCGCAGACGACAAAGCCGGCTAGAAGTGGGCGCATGAACGATCTTGTCATCCCGACACCCGCCCTGGCGGCCGAGCAGGCCCTGAACGAGGCGCGGCAAGCCGGCCAGGCCTGGGCGGGCATCCGGGTCGTGCAGCGGTTGGCCGTGGTGCGTCGGGCGCGGCGGTTGATGGCGCGGCGCGCCGCCGAGCTGGCGGCGAGCGTCACCGGGGCGCGCGTGGGCCGGCCGGTCGCTGACACGCTGGTGGCCGAGGTGCTGCCGTTGCTGGAGGCGGCGCGGTTTTTGGAACGGCGGGCGGCCGGGCTGCTGGCGCCGCGCCGGCTGCGGGGCGGCCGGCCACTCTGGCTTCTGGGGGTACATGCGACGCTGTCGCATGAGCCGTTGGGGGCGGTCCTGATCCTGGCGCCCGGCAACTACCCCTTGTTCCTGCCCGGCGCGCAGGCGCTCCAAGCACTGGTGGCGGGCAACGCCGTTTGCTGGAAACCGGCGCCGGAGGGTGTCGCGGCCGCTCACGCATGCGCGGCAATCCTGCATGAGGCAGGGCTGCCCCGCGGCGTGCTGCAGGTGCTCGGGGCGGAGGATGGGCCGGCGGCGGCGGCGGCGGGATATGACAGGATCGTGTTGACGGGGGCGGCCGAAACCGGCGCGCTCGTGCTGGCCGCGGCGGCTCCGCACCTGACGCCCACGACGATGGAACTGTCGGGTTCGGATGCGGCGTTCGTGCTGCCGGGCGCCGACCTGGTTTTGGTGGCCCGCTGCCTGGCCTATGGGCTGCGGCTGAACGGCGGGGCGACCTGCATCGCTCCGCGCCGCGTGTTCGTGACGCGGGACCGGGCGGCTGCGCTGGAGACGGCGTTGCGGGCGGCGCTGCCGGGCGTGCCCGACGCGGTTGTGCCGCCGGCGGTTGCGGGACGGCTGCAGGCGCTGCTGACCCAGGCGGTGGGAATGGGTGGCCGGGCGCACCGGGACGGCCCGGCCCGGCCCGCGCTGCTGATGGATGCGCGGCCGGAGATGCCGCTGCTGCAGCAGGACGTGTTCGCGCCGTGGCTGAGCCTGGTGCCGGTCGGCAGCATGGCGGAGGCGTTGCGGGCGGACGCGCGGTGTCCGTTCGCCCTCGGGGCATCGGTGTTCGGGCCGGCGGACGAGGCGGCGGCGTTCGCGCGACAGGTCCGGGCCGGGTCGGTGTGCGTGAACGACCTGATCGTGCCGACCGCCGACCCGCGGCTGCCATTCGGGGCGGCCGGCGGCGGCGGCCGAGGGCGGAGCGGGTTCGGGCGGACGCGGGGAGCCGAGGGCCTGCTGGAGTTCACGGCCACGAAAGCGATCAGCGTGCGCCGCGGCTGGTTCCGCCCGCATCTCGCGTCGCCCGGGCCGGCCGACGCGGCGCGCTTCGCGATGCTGTGCCGGGTGCTGCACGGCGGGTTTGGACGTTAATCGGCTGCCAGGCCGCGCTCTCGGAGGAAGGCGGCAGTCGCGGGGGTGGTGAGACCGTCGACCAGGCGACGTGCCGCGGCGGGTTCGGCGGCGTGGGCCGAGATGGTTGCGGCGAAGGTGAGGGTGCGGGCGGGATCGCCGGGCAGGATCGGGGTGCTGCTGACGTTAGGCAGGCCGGCGATCTCGCTGGTGAGCGCGATGCCGAGCGGGGTCGTTCCGTCACGGACGGGAAAGGCGCCCTGGCCGGGCTGGGTGAGGACGGTCTTCGCGGTGAGCGCGTCGGCGAAGCCGCGCGTGCGGGCGATTGCGATGACGTAGTTCGAGGATGCGCCGCCGAGGGCCGGGTCGCTCATGGACAGGGAGGGTGCGGTGAGCAGGGTGGTCTGCAGCGCTTCGGGGGAGGCGCCGTCTGGGGCGGGGGCGCCGGTGCGGTAGGCGAGCATGGCGGACGCTGCGGCGATCGTGGGGCGCGGTGCCGGAAGGATGACGCCAGCGGCCGCGAGGTCATCGGCGGCGTTGGCGGTGGTGATCGCGACGTCGAACGGCGCGCCGGCGTCGATGCTGCGGCGAATGGCCGGCGACGTTTGAAAGCTCGTGTGGAACGTGTCGCCGGACGCCTGCTCGAGCGTGGGGAGCAGATCGAGGAGAGCCGGTTTCATGGCGACGGGAGCGAGGAGTTGAAGCTCGGCGGCTGCCGCCGGTTGGGCGAGCAAGGCGGCGAGGGCGGCAATGCGGAGTGTCTGCACGGGCTGCTCCGGAAAGGCGGACGGCCGCATGTAGCACGAGGCGGGCGGGCCCGGCATAGCGGCCGGGCCCCCGTCGTCACTCGGCCGCGTCAGCCTGCTCGACGAGCGCTTCGCCGAGGCTCTTGATCTTCTCGGCGTTCTTGCCTTCGGCCTTGCCTGCGATCGACACGGTCTCCTTGCCGAGCTTGGCGACGATTTTCTTGATCGCCGCGCCGTCGATCTCCTTGGCGTGCAGGTGCTTCTTGAGGTTCTCGAGGTCCTTGATGATGGTCTTGACGCCCGGCGTGTCGAGCTTCTCGAGCGTCGCTTCCCAGCCCTCGATGTTCTTGACGGCGGCGTTCACGGTGAACCCCTTCACGCCGTCCTTGAGGTGCTTGATGGTCGAATCGAACTGCGGCATTCGTGTGCTCCGGTCACCGCCGCGACATAGCGGCGGGTCGCGGCGTAAAGGCCGGGCGCACCGGCGGGTTGCCCTGGCGACGAGGACGTGATGCGTCAGGGAACCTTGTGCAGGGTCCAGCGGTGTTCGCATTCGGCGCTCGCGACCGTGACCTCCAGCAGGCCGTCATGGACCTGGCCGTCGATGGTGCCCGTGCCGTCGCTGGCCTGGATGCGGCCATCGGCCTGGATGGGCGCGGTGAGGGGCACGCGTTCGGGCCGGGCGCGTGCGGACAGGGGCACTGTGGAGTAGGCGAGCGTCACTTGGCCGTTGTCGACCTCATAGATGCGGGGACCGCTGCGCGGGCAAAAGCGGCTGTGCGACACGACAAGCCGGGCGGTGCCGCGGTAGCGGCCGTCGATGCCCGGCGGCGGCCCAGCCGCAACTTCCGGCCCGGCGGGGGGCCGAGCGGCGCAGCCAGCCAGCGCGACGATCATCGACAACGACGCCAGGGTGGGCGCACAGGCGACGGTGAAGCGCAACGTCAGCCGACCAGGTCCACGCCGGCAAAGAAGTAGGCGATCTCATGCGCTGCCGCCTCGGGGCTGTCACTGCCGTGGACGCTGTTGGCCTCGATGCTCTCGGCGAACATCTTGCGGATGGTGCCCTCGTCGGCGTTGGCGGGGTTTGTCGCGCCCATGACCTTGCGGTTCTTCGTGATGGCGTCCTCGCCCTCCAGCACCTGCACCACGACCGGGCCGGAGGTCATGAACGTGACCAGGTCGCGGAAGAAGCCGCGCTCGCGATGCGCGCCGTAGAAGGTCTCGGCCTGGGCGGTCGAGAGGTGGATGCGGCGCTGGGCGACGATGCGCAGGCCGTGCTGCTCGAACACGGTGTTGATCTGGCCGGTGAGGTTGCGGCGGGTCGCGTCGGGCTTGAGGATGCTGAAGGTGCGTTCGATGGCCATGGGGGCGGTCCTGATGTGCTGGCCGGGCGTGTAGCCAGTCGCGCGCACGGGGGCAAGGTGGCGGGACGTGGTCCCGGTCCTCACCCGGACATCACCCCAAGCGAGTAGGGCGCCGCTTTCCGGCGATCGTCGCGTCCCCTACTTGTAGCCCATGAGCCTGCTGACGATCGATGGCCTGGTGTTGCGGATGGCGGGGCGGACCTTGCTGGACGGGGCGGCGCTGCGGATCGATCCGGGGCGGCGGGTGGGGCTCGTGGGCCGGAACGGGGCGGGCAAGAGCACGCTGCTGAAGGCCATCGCCGGCGAGCTGACGCCGGATGGCGGGGCGATCACCCTGGCCGCGCGGGCCCGGATGGCGTGGGTGAAGCAGGAGGCGCCGTCGGGGCCGCAGACCCTGGTCGAGACGGTGCTGGCGGCCGACACGGAGCGGCTGGCGCTGCTTGCCGAGCAGGAGACGGGCGCGCCGGAGCGGCTGCCGGAGGTGCACGAGCGGCTACGGGCGATCGGCGCGGACGCGGCGCCGGCGCGGGCGGCGGCGATCCTGGCGGGGCTGGGGTTCGACGCCGGGCAGCAGGCGCGGGCGGTGGACAGCTTCTCCGGCGGCTGGCGCATGCGGGTGGCATTGGCGGCTGCCCTGTTCGCGGCGCCCGACCTGTTGCTGCTCGACGAGCCGACGAACCACCTGGACCTCGAGGCGACACTGTGGCTCGAAGGCTACCTGGCGCGCTTCCCGGGGGCGTGCCTGATCGTGAGCCACGACCGAGGGCTGCTGGACCGGGCGGTGCAGGCGATCGCGCACCTGGACCGCGGGCGCATCTCCGTCACGCCGGGCGGATACGACGAATTTGTGCGGATCCGGACCGAGCAGGCGATGCAGCAGTCGCGCGCGGCGGAGCGGATCGCGGCGCAGCGGGCGCACATGCAGGCGTTCGTTGACCGGTTCCGCGCCAAGGCGACCAAGGCGCGGCAGGCGCAGAGCCGGCTGAAGGCGCTGGAGCGGCTGCCGGCGCTGGACACCGTGGTGGCGGACGCGCCGAGCCGGTTTCAGTTCCCCGATCCGCCCCGCTTGGCGCCCCCAATCCTGGTGCTGGACCGGGTGGCGGCTGGCTATAGCGACGCGCGAGTGCTGTCGAACGTAAACCTGTCCATCGACATCGATGACCGGATCGCACTGCTTGGCGCCAACGGCAACGGCAAGAGCACGCTGGCGAAACTGCTGGCCGGGCGGCTGGCGCCGATAGCGGGGGAGCAGCGGCGGGCGCCGCGGCTCAAGGTGGGCTATTTCGCCCAGCACCAGACGGACGAGCTGGTCCTGGATGAGACGGCGGTGGACCATATGGCGCGCGCCTTGCCGATGGCGCTGCCGACGATGGTGCGCAGCCAGCTGGCGCGGTTCGGGCTGGATGCGGACCGGGCCGACAGCCGGGTCAGCGCGCTCTCGGGCGGCGAGAAGGCTCGGCTGCTGCTCGCGCTGGCAACGCGGGAGGCGCCGCAGCTGCTGATCCTGGACGAGCCGACCAACCACCTGGATATCGATGCGCGGGAGGCGCTGGTGCGGGCGCTGGCGGACTTCCAGGGCGCGGTGCTGCTGATCACGCACGACCCGCATCTGGTGGAGCTGGTGGCGGACCGGCTGTGGCTGGTGGCCGACGGGACGGTGCGGCCGTTCGACGGGGACATGGAGGAGTATCGGCAGTTGCTGGCCGAGCGGGCGCGGGGCCCGGCACGGGCGGATGCGGGGCCGAGCCGGCGGGACGACCGGCGGGAGCGGGCGGAGGCGCGGGTCCAGACGGCGCCGCTGCGGCGGCAGGCGCGGGACGCGGAGGCGCGGATCGGCACGCTGTCTGCGGAGCGGGCGCGGGTGGAAGCGGCGCTTGCCGACCCGGAGCTGTATGTGCCCGGGCGTGGGGCGGAGGTGGTGGCGGCGCAGCAAAGGCTGGCGGCGCTGTCGCGGGAGATCGGGGCGGCGGAGGACGCCTGGCTGACGGCCGAGGCGGCGCTGGAGGCGGCGGGATAGGAGGGGAGACGGGGTCGCCGGGTCAGTCGCGCCGGACGAGTTTCCGCAGTTTCGCGACGCCCCGGAGGAAGTCTTGGCGGGGCAGGGCCGGGGATCCGAGCATGGCGGCGCCCGGTGGCACGTTGCCGATGACCCCGGCCTGGGCGCCGATGCGGGCCCCGCGGCCGATGCGGACGTGGCCGGTGAACGCCGCCTGGCCGCCGACCTGGACGTAGTCCTCCAGCGTGGTCGAGCCGGAGATGCCGACCTGGGCGACGATGACGCAGCAGCGGCCGATGCTGACGTTGTGGCCGATCTGGACCAGGTTATCGATGCGGGTACCCGCGCCTATTGTGGTGTTCTGGACGGAGCCGCGGTCGATGGTGGTGTTGGCGCCGATCTCGACATCGTCGCCGATGAGGACGCGGCCGAGCTGGGGAATGGTGAGGAACCCGGACGCGGTGTGCGCGAAGCTGAACCCCTCCTGACCGATGCGGACGCCGGGGTGGAGCACGACGCGGTCCGCGAGGATGGCGTGGCTGAGGCTGACATGGGCGCCGATCCGGCAGTCCGCGCCCACCTGCACCCCGTCGGCGATGCTGACATAGGGGCCGACGCGGGTGTTCGCGCCGATCGCGGCGCCGGGGCCGACACAGCAGAACGGGCCGATCTCCGCGGTGGGGTCGATCGCGGCGCCGGGGTCGACCAGGCTGGTGGAATGGATGCCGGGGTGAAGCGGCGGCAGGGGGTGGAACAGCCGGGCGACACGGGCCCAGCCCTCGTAGGTCGCGGTGGCGACGATGGCGACGGCGGAGGCCGGAACATGCGCGGCCATGTCGGGGTGCACGACGACGGCGCCGGCCCTGGTGTGGGCGAGAGCCCCGGCGTAGCGGCGGTCATGCAGGAAGCTGACCTGGTCCGGCCCGGCGGCGTCGAGCGCGGCGACGCCCGACAGCATCACGTCTGACGGGGCGGACGTGCCGCCGGCAGCCTGGGCGACTTCGCCGATGGGGAAAGGACCGCGGCGAGCGTAGAAACGGGGGTCGCCGGCTATGCTGGTGTGCAATGCACGTCCTTATCATTCGAAACCCGTCGCGCCTGCGTCAGATCCTCGGCCAGGACTACGCGCTCGACGCCAGGGACGCCACGCGCTTTTGTCGGGTCCGTGCGCGCGTGGACGCATGTCGGCCGCATCCGGTCAGGAACCGACGATGCAGGACCGGATCGTCGCGGCTAGACCAACTGCCGCGATGATGAGCACCAGGCGGGCACGGCGGCCGAGCGGGCGGGTTTGCCGCGTGGGCGTTGGCCGAGCCGGAGGAGGCAGGGCGGCGACGGCAGCCGGCCCCGGCCGGGTCGCCGCCCGGGCGGGCACGGTCCGGCGCGGCGGCGGGGCGGGCGGGCGGGTGCGGCCGGGCACGAAGCGGAGATGTCGGCTCGCGATGCTGATGGTGAGCGTGCGGCCCCAGCCGAAGTCGAGCCGGTCGTGTTCGATCCCGTCGGCGAACACCACGCCGCCCTCGTTCATGCGCGACGCGAGCAGGAGCCGGTCGGTTGGGCCGAGCCGGCCGGCGACGATGCTGGCGCCGGTGGCGCGGCTAGGCCAGGGCTCGCGCACGAGGAACAGGCCTGCCGCCTCGCCGGGATCGACCTGGATGTCAATGCCAGTGGCGCGGCTGATGGACAGCGCCCAGCCGGTGGCGCCGGTGCCGGTGGCAACGATGAGGCCGGAGGAGGATTGCTGCTCCTCCTGCCCGGCCCAGGTCACGACGTAGCGGGCGGATTGGTGGCTGGCGTGGCCGACGAACACCTCGTTGAGCGCAAGGATCGCCTGGCCGTCATCGAGTTCGGCGCGGATCATGGTGCGGGTTTCGGTGGCGATCCGCCCTGCCGCAGCGAGCGGGAGCAGGGCCGCGACGTCTTCCGGCGCGTGCGGGACGAGCACGCCGGCGTTGCGGCCGGGGTCGGCGTCGACGCCGATGACGGGCTGGCCATCGAGATACTTGGCAAGGTTCGCGACCAGGCCGTCCTGCCCGACGGCGACGACGACGTCCTCCGGCGCGAACAGGAAGCGGTCGAGCTCGGCCCGGCGCACGGAGGCGATGCGCCAGCCCTTTGGCACCCCGGCGCGGATGGTGGCGAGCATGTCGCCCAGGGTGTCGCGGCGCCGGCTCATGCCCTCCATGGACTGGCCGCGGCGGCGCAGGAAGGCGCCGGCCTGGCCGGCTGTGGCGTGGCGGACGAGGAGTTGCTCGTACTCGGTCTCGCGGGTGACGAGGACCAGGCGGGGGCCGAGCGTCGTCACCGTTTCACGTCACCAGGTCGGCTCGATGCTCCGGGAACGGTCCGGTCCAGGAGCGGGCCGGCATGGCCGGGCCCGCCCTGATGGCGCGCCGCGGCCGCACCCCGGTCAGGCCGCAACGGAGCGTGGCTCGGCAAGGCTCGCCAGGTGCGACCGGCAAACGGACAGGACCGTCGCCCGCAGCCAACCGTGCGCCGGATCGGCGTCCGCCCGCGGGTGCCACATCTGCGACACGGTGATCGTGCTCGTCTGGACCGGCAGGGCGAAGGCGTGCACCGGCAGCCCATTCGTGCCCGCCTGCCCGGCACGGACGAACGACCTGGTCACCAGCCCGACAAGGTCCGACGTGGCGGCGATCGCCAAGGCCGCCGGGAAGCTCGGAACGACGACGACGACCCGGCGCTGCAAGCCTAGCGCCTCGAGCGCGTCATCCACCGGTCCGCGAGTCCGGCCCCGGCGCGATGCGACCACGTGTCCGCACGCGGCATACCGGCCGGCTGTCACCTCGCCGGACTGCAGGGCATGGCCGTGCCGGACCACGCCGACGAAGCGGTCCTCGAACAACGACTGGATCCTGACCTCGGGCGCGGTGTCGCCAAGCACGCCGATCTCGAGGTCGACCAGCCCCTCCCGCAACGAGTGCGCGCCCTTGTCAGGCTTTGGGGCGAAACGGAGCCAGACGCCCGGCGCCGCCTCGGCCAGCGCTGCCACCAACCGGGCCGCGAACGCCTCGACGAAGCCCTCGTTGGCGCGGATGGTGAAGCAGCGCTCCAGGGTGGCGAGGTCCAGGTCCCGGGCCGCCGGCTGCAGGACGGACTTCACCTCGTTGGCCAGCGTCCGGACGCGCTCGCGCAGCGCTATCGCATGCGGCGTCGGCACCAGATGCCGGCCGGCGCGGACGAGCAGCGGGTCGCCGGTGGTGGCGCGCAGACGCAGCAAGGTCCGGCTCATGGCCGAGTCGCTCAGGCCGAGGAGCTTGGCCGCGCCGGCCACGCTGCCCTCGGCAAGCAGCACGTCGAGCGCGACGAGGAGATTGAGATCCGGCCCGGGCATGAGCGCCATCCTACGATGGCGGCCAACCATCCCCTAGTGGGAAGGCGTCTGGTGCAAGGATTTGTTGCGCCCGCTGCGCCTTCCGCCATGTCTCGCAGCCGGTATCCTGCCCCGACCCACCGCGGCAGGAGAACACCATGGCCGATCCAGGCTCAGCGATCACTCGGCCGGCCCGCCCTGCAAGCGCCGCGCAGGACGGGTTGCCGGTCCCGCGCCGGCACTATGCGACACTGGCCATCATCGCCACGCTGGTGCTGGTCGTGCTCGATGGCGCGATCGCCAACGTGGCGTTGCCGACCATCGCCACTTCGCTGCAGGTAACGCCTGCCGCGTCCGTTTGGGTCGTCAACGGCTACCAGTTGGCCTTGGTCATGTCCCTGCTGCCCTGCGCTGCCCTGGGGGAGAGCCTGGGTCTGCGCCGGGTTTTCGTTTGGGGCGTCGCGATGTTCACTGCGGCCTCCCTGCTCTGCGCGCTGTCCCCGTCGCTGCCGTGGCTGGTGGCGGCCCGGTTCATCCAGGGCCTCGGCGGCTCGGCCGTGATGGCGCTCGGCATCGGGCTGATCCGTTTCACCTACCCTGATCGCCTGCTCGGCATGGTCATCGGCTGGAACGCCACGGTCATCGCCCTGTCGGGGGCGGCAGGCCCGGCGATCGGGGCCGCGATCCTGGCGATAGCGAGCTGGCCATGGCTGTTCGCCGTCAACCTGCCGGTCGGCGCGGTCGTGCTCGTCGCCGCTCGCGCCTTGCCGCAGCCGCCTGGCACGGGACGCAGGGTCGATGGGCCGAGTGCCGCGCTGAATGCGGCGGCGTTCGCCACCCTCGTCTTGGGCGTGGACCGGGCGATGAGCGCACCCAAGCTCGCCGCCGGGCTGCTCGCCGGATCGATCGTGAGCTTTGTCGCGCTCGTGCGCCGGGAGTTGCCCCGCCCCGCCCCGCTGGTCCCGCTCGACCTGCTGCGGAGCCACCCGTTCCGCATCTCGGTCATCGCGTCGGTCTGCTGCTTTGCCGGCCAGATGGCGAGTTACGTCGCGCTGCCGTTCTACCTTCAACACAGCCTCGGTCAGGACGTGTTCGCCACGGGCCTCACCATGACGCCCTGGCCGCTGGTCGTGGCCATCGCCGGCCCGGTGTCCGGGCGCCTGGCCGATCGCATGTCGAACGGCCTGCTCTGCGCGGCAGGCGGCATACTCCTCGCCCTGGGTCTCGCACTCTCCGCGGTGTGGCCGATCCACGGCAGCCTGGGTCCGCTGGTGGCCTTCCTGATGCTGAGCGGCTTGGGCTTCGGCCTGTTCCAAACGCCGAACAACCGCAACATGCTGCTCTCGGCGCCACGCGATCGGAGCGGCGCCGCGGGGGGGATGCAAGGGACGGCCCGCCTGCTTGGCCAGACGATCGGCTCGTTGATCATGGCCGTGCTCTTCACCCTCACCTCGCCTGCGGCCGCACCCCGGATCGGTCTCGGCCTGGGTGCCGTTCTCGCCCTGGCGGGGGGGCTCGTCAGCGCGATGCGGATCGGCCGCCCGCGCTAGCCTGCGCTAGCCCTTACCGGCGGGAGGAGGCGACGAGCGAAGGCCCGCCAGGGCGGCGATGAGGTCGGGGGTGACGTTCAGGGTGTCGATCTTGGTCAGCTTGTCGGCGAAGCGGCGAAGGGTGAGAGACTGCAGGATGGCGGGGTCGAGGTCCTTCAGGAGGGCGAGCTGCTGGCCCTCGGCGTCGTTGCGGGCGGCTTCGGTGATGCGAATGCGGTTCGCGGTGGCCTCCGCCTCGATGCCGGCCGCTGCCGCCTTGGCTTCGGCGGTGCGGCGAGCGTTCTCGTCTTCCTGGGCGATGAGGGCCGACTGGCGCCGGGCAAGTTCGATACGGGTCGACAGCTCGTTCTCGGCGATGGCGCGCTCCTTCTCGACAGCGGCGGCGCGGCGGGCGAAGGACGCCTCGTCGGCGCTGCCCTGGGCGCGCTCGAAGGTCGGCGCCTCGAGCGCGCGGGCGAGGTCGGCGCTGGGGGTGACCCCGGCGAGGCGCACGGTGACGAGGGCGATGCCCATTTCCCGCAGGCGGGCGTCGGCGCCCAGGCCGGCGGCGATGCCGTCCTGGATGGGCGCGCCGCCCTCGGCCAGCAGCGCCTGGACGTCGCGGTGCTCGATGTAGCGGGCGGCCTGGTACTGGGCGAGGCCGATGAGCAGGCTGGCGATGCGCTCGAGCGGGTCGGTGCGGAGGCGGCCGGTGCGGAGGTCGATCGTGAAGTCGACGCGGTCGGCGAGGGCATCGGGCGCGGCGGCGCGCCAGGTGATCGTGCCCTGCACGGTGACGACCTGGTAGTCGCGGGAGCGGACCTGGAACACGAAGTCGGTGTCACGGTCGTCGAGCGGGATCTCGACGACGCTGGTGCGGTCCGGATGGAACCAGAAGGCGAGGCCGCGGCCGGAGCGGATGCGCTCGCCGCGGCGGAAGGTGATGACGTGGCTGGTGGCCTCGCTGCGCAGGTGACGGTAGGCAAAGAAGCGGCGGATTTCGGCCATGCCGAGTTTATGCCTCGGGGTGCCTGGAGTGGCAACGAGGCGGCGGGTTGTGGTGCTCGGACGGCCCATGCCGTTCAGGGAAAAGAGAAGCGGTTTTGATCGGCCGGCCCCGCACCCATGTTGGTATGGGCGGTCCGGGAGCGGCGCGGCCCGGGAGCGGCGAGATGGACGAGCAGGTCATGGCGGTGGAAGGGGTGGCTGGCGGCCGGGAGGCGGACGTTGCAGCCCTGGCACAGGTGAAGGACCCGGTCTGCGGCATGACGGTCGATCCGGTCACGTCCAAGCACCTGGCCGTGCATGCCGGGACGACCTACCACTTCTGCGGCGGCGGCTGCCGGACGAAGTTCGAGGCGGACCCGGCGCGGTATCTGTCACCGCGGGCCGCGCCGGCGCTGGCCAAGCCGGGTGCGACCTACACCTGCCCGATGCACCCGGAGGTCCGGCAAATCGGGCCGGGCAGTTGCCCGAAATGCGGCATGGCGCTCGAGCCGGTCGAGGTGAGCGCGGAGGCGGCGCCGAACCACGAGCTGATCGACATGAGCCGGCGGTTCTGGATCGGCCTCGCCTTGGCTGTACCGGTGTTCGTGCTGGACATGGCTGGGCATGCGCCGGGGCTCGGGCTCGACCGGATCGTGCCGATGGGCGCCTCGGTCTGGGTCCAACTCGTGCTGGCGACGCCGGTGGTGCTGTGGGCGGGGTGGCCGTTCTTCCACCGGGGCTGGGCGTCGCTGGTCAGCCGCAACCTGAACATGTTCACGCTGATCGCGCTCGGGACCGGCGCGGCCTATTGCTACAGCCTCGTCGCGGCGGTCGCGCCCCGGCTGTTCCCGGCCGGCTTCCGGCACGATGGCGCGGTTCCCGTCTATTTCGAGGCGGCGGCGGTGATCACGGTGCTGGTGCTGCTGGGCCAGGTGCTGGAGTTGCGCGCGCGCGAGCAGACGGGCGGCGCCCTGCGCGCGCTGTTGAACCTGGCGCCCAAGACGGCAAGGCGTGTGACGGACGGGCGCGACGACGAGGAGATCGCCGTGGCCGACGTCGTGGTCGGCAACCGGCTGCGGGTGCGTCCGGGCGAGGGCGTGCCGGTGGACGGCGTCGTCGTCGACGGGCACGGCGCGGTGGACGAGTCGATGGTCACGGGCGAGGCGATGCCGGTGGCCAAGGGCGCCGGCGACCGGCTGGTCGGCGGCACGGTGAACGGCGGCGGCGCGCTGGTGATGCGGGCGGAGCAGGTGGGCGCGGACACGATGCTGTCGCGGATCGTGGCGATGGTGGCGGACGCGCAGCGCAGCCGGGCGCCGATCCAGCGGCTGGCGGACCGGGTGGCGGGCGCGTTCGTGCCGGCGGTGCTGGCGGTGGCGGCGCTGGCGTTCGCGGCATGGTGGGTGTGGGGTCCGGCGCCGGCGCTGTCCTACGCGCTGATCGCGGCGGTTTCGGTCATGATCATCGCCTGTCCTTGCGCGCTGGGGCTGGCGACGCCGATGTCGATCGGGGTGGGGGTCGGCAAGGGCGCCGGGATGGGAGTGCTGGTCAAGTCGGCCGAGGCGCTGGAGCGCCTTGAGCGGGTCGATACGCTGGTGGTGGACAAGACCGGCACGCTGACCGAGGGCAAGCCGGCGGTGACGCAGGTGGCCGCGGCTGCTGGCTGGTCCGAGGCGGCGCTGCTGGGCTTGGCGGCCGGGCTAGAGCGGTCGAGCGAGCATCCGCTGGCGGCGGCGGTCGTGGCCGCGGCGCGGGCGGCGGGCGCGCCGGCCCTGGAGGCAACCGGATTTGCGTCGGTTACCGGGCAAGGCGTGACCGGGACGGTCGACGGGCATGCGGTCGCGCTGGGCAACGCCGCGCTGATGCGGGCGGGCGGCGTCGCGTTGGGCGCGCTGGCGGGGCAGGCGGAGGCGTTGCGGCAGGAGGGTGCGACGGCGCTGTTCGTGGCCGTGGACGGGCAGGCGGCTGGCGTGCTCGCCGTATCCGACCCGATGAAGGCGACGACGCCGGCCGCCATCGCCGGGCTGCAGGAGAAGGGCATCCGCGTCATCATGCTCACGGGCGACAACCGGACGACGGCGGAGGCGGTGGCGCGCGCGCTCGGCATCGAGGAGGTGCATGCCGACGCGATGCCCGGCGACAAGCAGCGCGTGATCCAGGCGCTGCGGCAGGCCGGACGGGTGGTGGCGATGGCGGGCGATGGCGTGAACGACGCGCCGGCGCTGGCGGCGGCGGACGTGGGGATCGCGATGGGGACCGGGACCGAGGTGTCGATGCAGAGCGCCGGGATCACGCTGGTGCGGGGCGATCTGGCGGGCATCGCGCGGGCGCGGGCGCTGAGCCGGGCGACGATGCGCAACATCCGGCAGAACCTGGTGTTCGCCTTCGCCTACAACGCGATCGGCATCCCGGTCGCGGCGGGGGTGCTGTATCCGGCGTTCGGCCTCCTGCTGAGCCCAGTGATCGCGGCGCTGGCGATGTCGTTGAGTTCCGTTTCGGTGATCGCGAATGCGCTGCTGCTGCGGTCGGCGCGGGTGTGAGGGCCGGACCGGGCGGCTCTCGACGGCATGGGACTCATGAGGTCCAGTGTTGCGCCACTGTCAACCCACCCCCGGCCCCTGCCTCTCAGGGAGGGGAGACCGTCGGCTCGTTTGTTCGGCGGCGAAAGGAGCATTCTTTGTTTCGAACCATCATCCATGTCACCGGTGTCTTGTGGGTCATCGGGCTCATCACCGTCGCGCCGGTCCGGGCGCAGCAGGCTGCGGCGATGCCCGGCGGCTCCATGATGGGCGCGATGGACACGATGTCGAAGGAGATGGCCGCGGTGCCGATGAGCGGCGACGCCGACCGGGATTTCGCGGCGATGATGATCCCGCATCACCAGGGGGCGATCGACATGGCGCGGTACGAACTGGTCCACGGCAAGGACCCGACGATGCGCCGGCTGGCGCGCGACATCGTCGCGGCGCAGCAGCGCGAGATTGCCGGGATGAGGCTTTGGCTGGACCGGCACCCCGCCACGCACTGACGCACGTTAACCAAAGTTGAAGCTTTCTTGCGATTGTCACACGGCTGACATCGCGAGCCCTCGCGCTGCCCTGTAGTTGCCCCTTCGCCGAAGCCGTTCGTCCGTGGACGGCGCATCGTATCGAGAGGGCTGGGGATGACACGCAAGCAGTTGCTGAGGTCGACGGGCGCCGCGCTGGGCATCGTCGCGATGATGTCCAACACGGCTGCGGTGCTAGCGCAGACGCCGGATGCGACGGCGCAACTGACGACGGCCCAACTGACGACGGCGCAGAAGGTCGCGCTGCTGCGGCAGAAAGTGAAGTACGTGTTCGTGATCTACGGGGAGAACGAGTCGTTCGATCACTACTTCGGCACGTTCCCCGGCGCCAACGGCTTGCTGAGCGCGCCGACCGGAACGGTGCCCGCCAACCAGACGCCGAGCTTCACGCAGACCTACCTGGACACGTCGCTGAACAAGACGACGATCTCTCCGTTCCTGCTGCCGCAGGCGGTGCAGACCGCGGCCGGACAGGTCGTTCCGGTCTATCCGGCCGACGAGATCTCGGTCGACCATAGCCATCAGGGCATGTCGAACAGCCTGCACATCGACCCGGCGAGCGGCGTCGCGGCGAACGACCGGTATGCGATGGACCAGGAAGGGCTGACGACGGACGGGTCGGGCAACTTGGTCAACAGCCGGGGCGTTGCGCCAACCGCGATCTCGCTGGCGGCCAAGCAGAAGGCGGAGATCGACGTCTCGCACATCGATTGCGACACGATCCCGTTCATGTGGTCGTGGGCGAAGAACTTCACGCTGTTCGACAACTTCCACCAGACGATCGTCGGGCCGTCGACCCCGAACGCGATCGCGCTGATCGCCGGGCAATCGGGCGAGACGCAATGGGCGCTGCACAACAACCAGGGTGCGACGGTGACGTATGCGAACCCGGCGTTCCCGAACCCGCTGGGCGCATCGTACGGGTCCAACGTGATGCCGGCGACGAGCAACGCGTTCGTTCCGGTCGTGAACGACCCGGGTCCGTTCCCGGGGTCGAACCTCGACAAGAGCGCCGTCAAGCCGCCGTACAACTTCGACGAGAACGCGGCCAATCCGTCGCTGAACCTGACGTTCGCGACGCAGCCGCTGTCGTTCATGGGCAAGAACATCCAGAGCATCATCGCCAACGATCCGAACCCGCGGGCGGACCTGCTGGATGTGCAGCACGACATCTTCACCATCGCGACCAACAACCCGGCGGTGCCGTGGGGCTGGTTCCAGCAGGGGTTCAACGCGAACGACACTGCCGACCCCTATGAGCCGCAGAACACGGCGACGCCAAACCCGACCGGCAACCCGGGACTGAACACCGGGTATGTGCTGCACCACAACGCGCCGCAGTATTTCGGCTACCTGGCCGACAATCCGCAGGTTCTGGCCAACAACCTGCACGGCGCGAAGGACTTCTTTGACGCGGTGGAGAGCCAGACGCTGCCATCGAGCGGGGGCGTGTTCTACCTGCGCGGCGGCTACGACAACAATGACGGGCTGGTGCCGCTCGACCCGACGCCGGCGATCCAGCACGCCTTCCTGGGCAACGACGACCATCCGGCGTACTCCGACCAGCAGATCTCGGAGGCGTTCGTCGCGCGGGCAATCAACGACATCGCGAACAGCCCGTACTGGTCGCAAAGCGCGATCATCATCACCTACGACGAGACGGACGGGTTCTACGACCACGTCTCACCCGAGCGGCGCAGCACCTTCGCGGACGGGTCGCAACTGGCGGCCGGGCCGCGCATCCCGGCGATCGTCGTCTCGCCCTACGCCGCCGCGGGCACCATCTCGCACCAGTACAGCGAGCATGGATCGGTGATCAAGTTCATCAACGCGCTCTACGGCCTGGTGCCGCTGGCGTCGCTGCCGGACGAGAAGCACGCCAGGGCGCTGGGCGCGCAGACCCTGGGGCAGGCGAACCTGGGTCCGTCGGATGACCCGGCGAACGACGTCGGCGATCTGACCGAGGCGTTCGACTACGCGATCCTGCAGGGCGTGAAGTCGCCGATCCCGGCCTCGGCGGCCACGTTCACCCCGGCGCAGTTGACGAGCCTGCCGCATCTGGCGGTCCCCGGCTTTTCGCCGAACGGCTACACCAACGGCGCCTGCGCCGCGATCGGGGTGCTGCCGACGGACTTCCCGTCGGCGGCGGCATACCAGGCGGGGCAGCCGACCGACCCGTATCCCAGCGACGTGAACCCGCGGCCGACGCAGTCGCCGGGCCTGCCGACGTCGGGGACGTGGACGCCGTGATTGCGGTGAGGGGACTGCGCCGCGCCTGCCTTTCGATCGCGTTCGCAGGCCTGGTTGCACTCTGGGCCGGGCCGGCGCCGGCCCAGGCCTTGGCGGCGATCCGGGCCAGCCACACGCTCGCCTGCGGCACGGTGCAGGGCGTGGACGACTGGAACGGGGAGGAGCTGCACGGCAACCTGTCCGTCCTGGGCGCGGAGGTGTGCCGGGCGGTGGCGGTCGCGGCGCTGGGCGGCACGGAGGGCCTGTCGGTTCAGGTGTTCCCGGCCGAGCCGGAGGCCTTGGCGGCGCTGAAGGCGGGCGCGGTGGCGCTGGTGGTGGGCGTGTCGCCGTCGGCGGCGACGGCGGTGCAGTTCGGCGTGGGGTTCGGGCCGCCGGTGTTCTACGACTCGCAGCGGGTGATGGTGTCCAGGCAGAGCGGGATCACGGCTCTGCCTGGGCTCCGCGACCAACTCATCTGCGCGCTGGATATGACTGCCGCGGAGCGGACGTTGCAGGACGCGATGGCGGCACGGCAGATCCCGTTCGCGCTGGCGGCCCATTCCGAGCAGGGTGAGATGGATGCGGCGGTCGCGGTGCGGCACTGCGCTGCAGGAACGGCGATGGAGTCGCGGCTGGCGCAGTCGCGGGCGAACTTCCATGCGCTGGTGAGCGACTTCGTGTTCCTGCCGGAGCGGCTGTCATTGTCGCCGGTGGTGCCGGCCTACCGGTATGGCGACCAAGGTCTCGGACTGTTGGTGGACTGGACGGTGGGCGCGCTGATCGAGGCGGAGGCGCTGGGGATCACCCAGGCGAATGCGGCCGAGTCAGCGCGGCAGGGTGCGGGTGAGGTGGAGGACGTGCGGCGGGAGCAGCTGCTGGGGCATGACTTCGCGACCGCACAGGCTTTGGGCCTGTCGCATGACTGGGCGGCGAAGGTGGTCGCGGCCACGGGCAATTACGGCGAGGTGTTCGATCGCACGGTCGGCACGCCGTATCGGCTCGAGCGGGGACTGAACGCGCTGTGGACCGACGGTGGCCTGTTCGTGCCGCCCCCGATGCACTGACGCCCGGACCACGGGACGCCGTCGTCTAATCGAACGTTGAACAGGAGAACAGCATGTCGTTTCGCCTTGCAGTCTTGGCCGTGCTTGGGGCGCTCGCGGCGGGAAGCGCACCCGCCTCGGCGTTGTCGACCAACTTCGGTTCGGTCTTGGGATCCTCCAACGATTTCTCGCTGCCGTCCGGAGACAACACGCTGTCGTTCAGCTCGCCGTCGGGCGCCGGCACCTTCACGGTCGGCATGACGACCGGGTTGTTCACGTTCGCGACCGGGTTGGGCGACTTCAACTCGTTCAGCGGCGACGTGCTGAACGTGTCGTTCGCCACGCCGGTGACGGGCGCGCTGGCGATCCGGTTCGGGATCGAGGACGCGTTCGGCACGTTCGGGCCGGACACGCTGTCCGTGACGAGCAACACGGGGGTCAGCGCGTCATTCTCGACCACGCTCGACAATTTGACCCTGGCGGAGCCCGAGGGGACCGGGACGTTCCTGGCGCCCGGACTCACCTCGCTGACGATCACGAGCGCGAACCCGTTCGCGATCGCGTCGATCGCGACGGTGCCGGAACCGGCGTCGCTGCTGGTCCTGGCGACGGGCATGTTGGCGCTGAGCGCAGCCCGCCGCAGGCGCTGAGTGCAGCCCGCCGCAGGCGCTGAGTGCGGCCCGCCGCAGGCGCTAGCACCGTCCGACGCCGGCGCTGAGCGGTTGCCTGTATCCGGGGGCCGTCGGGCCGTTCCGCCTTCCGAACGATCCCGGACGCGTTAGGAACGTTGCGTTAACCAGGCGCGGCCGCGCCGCGCGCAAACCGGGAGACGCATCATGTCAGGCAGCAGGCGTACATTTTTCGGCGCGGCGGCGCTCGGGGCTGGCGGTTTGATGTCGCTGGCCAAGGCAGCCGCTGCCGCAGCGACGGACAAGGGCAAGCCGGGCGAGGGCGGTTTCGGCCGCGACTCCGTGCAGCTGCCCCCGGGTGCCACGGTCGCCTATCACGACCCCGAGGATGTGGGCGAGATGCCGGCGTTCACCCGGTCGCTCGACGGGTCGGCGCCGAAGATCACGTCCGGCGGGTGGGCGAAGGAATCGACCGAGCACCAGTTGCCGATCATGAAGGGCCTCGCCGGGGTGCACATGTTCCTCAACCCGGGCGCCTCGCGGGAGCTGCATTGGCACGCGATCGCGGCCGAGTGGGCGTATGTGATCGGCGGGCGCTGCCAGACGGTCGTGCTTGACCCGTCGGGCCAGACCGAGGTCAACAACTACCAGCCGGGCGACCTGTGGTTCTTCCCGCGCGGCCATGGGCATTCGATCCAGACGATCGGCGACCAGCCCTGCCACTTCATCCTGTCGTTCGACAATGGCTCCTTCTCCGAGCACGGCACGTTCTCGATCACCGACTGGATCGATCTCGCGCCCAAGGACATGCTGGCGAAGAACTTCGGCATCACGCCGGCGATGTTCGACACATTCCCGAAGGGCGAGACCTATATCCAGTCCGGCCCCGTGATCCCGGTGGCGCAGGCAATCGACGCGCCCTGGCCGAAGGAGTCGACGCACAAGTTCAGCCTGACGAAGGACCCGCGCGCGCGCCGTGACTTCGCCGGCGGCGAGTTGCGCCTGGCGACCGTCGACGAATGGCCGATCTCGACGACGATGTCGGGCGGGCACATGATCATCAAGCCCGGCCAGATGAAGGAGCTGCATTGGAACCCGAACGCGGACGAGTTCCAGTATTACTTGAAGGGCGCCGGACAGGTCGCGATCTTTGGGTCGGGCGGGCGGGGCAAGGCGGCGGCGGTGAAGGCGGGCGATACCGCCTACATCCCGGCCGGCTACGGCCACGCGATCAGCAACACCGGCACCGAGGACCTCGAGATCGTGCAGACCTGGAATGCCGGGAAGTTCGAGGAGATCACGCTGAAGCACTGGGTGGAGACGGCGCCGCGCTACCTGCTGTCGAACAACATGGCGGGCGTGCCGGAGTCGACGCTGGACAAGCTCCAGCAGGGATAGACCCGTTTACGGCCAACGTTTGACCGTGCGGCTTCCACCCAATCCTCTCCCGCAAGCGGGAGAGGGTTGTCGCGGCCGCGTCAGGCCATGCCGCCGTTGATGGAGATGACCTGGCCGGTGATGTAGGCGGCCCGGTCGGAGGCGAGGAACTCGACGAGGTCGGCGACTTCGTCGGGCTGGGCGGCGCGCTTCATCGGCACGAGGCGGCTGATGGCCTCGGGCGGGAAGGCGGCGGCGGCCATGGGGGACGCGACGATGCCGGGGGCAACGGCGTTGACCGTGACGCCGCGGCTGGCGAGCTCGAGGGCGAGGGACTTGGTGGCGCCGTGCAGGGCGGCCTTCGCGGCCGCGTAGTTGACCTGGCCACGGTTGCCCATGATGGCGGCGACGGACGAGACCGAGACGATGCGGCCCCAGCGCGTCCGGGCCATCGGCAGGCTGAGCGGCTGGGTGACGTTGAAGAATCCGTCGAGCGACACGCCGACGACGCGGGACCATTGGCCGGCCGTCATGCCGGGGAAGGCGGCGTCCTCGTGAATGCCGGCGTTGTTGACGAGGATCTGGATCGGGCCTTGGTCCCCCAGCGCCGCGAGGGCCGCCGCGGTGGCGTGCGCGTCCGTCACGTCGAACTGGACCGCTTCGGCCCGGCCGCCCTGGTCGCGGATGGCGGTCGCGACGGCCTCCGCACCTGATCGGCTACGATGCGCGTGCACGATGACCTCGTGGCCCGCGGCGCCCAGCTTGCGGGCGATGGCGCTGCCCAGCACCCCGCTGCCGCCGGTGACGAGCGCGCGCTTCATGCCCCGGTGCCGCCTGGCCGCCGGACGACGCTGGCGCGCCCGGTCAGGAGGACCTGCCCGGCATGGCGCAAGACGAAGGCGTAGGTGGCGAGCGCGGCGCTGGACTGGAGAGGCTCGGCCTCGATGACGAGCGGGCCGAGAAGGTCGTCGAGACGCTCGGCATGGCAGGCGACGTCGCGCAACGCGGCCAGGTAACGGGGCCCAGGGCTGCCGGCGGCGGCCGAGCGGGCCAGCAGGGCGCCGTGGAGCGCCATGGCCTGGCCGGCATATTCGGCCCCGCAGAGGATGCCGAGGCGGCCACGGTGACGCAGAGGGTTGGCGGGGTCCCGATGGCTGCTTGCGCGACAGGCGATCTGCGTGTCGGAGAAGGACAGCACCGCATCCAGCAGGCACATGGCGCCGGCGTGCGGGAGGAGGGCGGCCAGCTCGGCACCGGCGATCATCCGGCGTCAGACCGGAGGCGTCCGGAGACGGCGAGCCTGCCGTCGAGCCTCGCCTCGAAGCGGAGGCCGTCATCGGCCGAGTGTGGCACGATGTGGATCGTGTCGCCCGGACGGACGGGGGCGTGGAACTTGGCCAGCACGATCATGGGCGGTGGGCCGTGCGGGCATATTGCGTCGACGATCAGGTCGAGCAGGGCAGCGCCCGGGATCAGCGGATCGCCGGGGAAGTGGCCGGGGCCGGCGGGGTGATCGTGGGGAATGTGCAGAATGGCGTCGGGCGGACGATCGACGCCCAGCGCTTCGAGGATGGCGGCCCGCGGCAACTTGCCCAGCGCGTTGCGCGGCAGCGCGTCGACCAGGCGCAGCGGGCGCGGCAGGAAAGCGGGGTCGAGCCGGTCACGCAGCCGGGCCAGCACGGTGGCCGCATCGAGCCCGGGCGCCACCGCGAGCGCCGCGAGGCGGGACGGCGCGTCGTCCGGGCGCTGGTCTGGCAGCACGAATACGCCGTCCTGCACGCCATCGAGGGTGACGAGTTGGCGGGTGAGAAACGCTAGCGAGGTGCGTTTACCGGCGACGTCGACCATGTCGGCGGCCCGGCCGTGCAGCAGGAAGCCGGCGCCGCCCGTGCGTTCGATCTCGTCGGCCAGCAGCGTCTCCGGCTCGGCCGGCCCGGCGGCCCAGGCGCCGGCTCCGTCGTGCCGGAGCGAAAACCCATCGAGGCAGCGCCAGGCCGGGCCCGCGGTGGTGCGGCGGGTGGCGAGCTGCCCGGCCTCCGTGCAGCCATAGACCTCGATGACCGGAGCACCCCAGGCGGCCTCGGCCCGGGCGGCGAGTTCGGCGGGCAGCGGGGCCGTGGCCGACAGGACCAGGCCGGGCGGGGACGACGCCGTGCTGTCCGGCGCGGCAAGCAGGGCGCGCAGATGGACGGGCGTGGTGACGAGGACGGGGGACCCGCCCGCGGCGAAGGCGGCGCCGACGTCGGCAGGGAACAGCGGCGTCTCGGCCGTGAGCAGCAGCCCGTGCTGGAGCGCCAGCATGACCGAGGATTCGAGGCCGTAGCTGTGCGCATGCGGCACGGTCGCGACCAGCGGGGCGCCGGCGAAGCGGGCGATGCCGAGTGCCGCGCCGGCGGCCCGGGTGCTGCCGACCAGGCGGCCCCAGCTTCGCCGCGTGGCAGCCGGGCGGCCGGAGGAGCCGGAGGTGAACAGGAGTGCGGCGATCTGATCGGGCGGAAAGGCGGGCACGTCCATCGCAGGGGGCGCGTCGGCGAAGGTGGGGTAGGACCGGACCGGTGCGTCGATCGGTGGCGCCTCGTTATCGACGAGGGCGTAGAGGCCGGGATAGGCATGGCGCAGGGCGGCCAGCGTCGCCGGGTCGCGGCTGTTGGGCAGCAGCGTGACCTGGCCGCGCCGCATGGCCGCCGCCCAGGCGATGGCGAACCGGATCCGGTCGGTGCACAGGTTGACGACATAGGGCTGGTCCGGCAGCCAGGCGGCGACGGCGCCGATCTCGGCGAGGAAGGCCGCATGCCCGACGGGCTGGCCGCCCCGCAGCCCGATGGCCGGCGCATCGCCGCGAAGCAAGGGAAACGCGTGCGAGATCGGGTCGGCTCCATCGGCAGCGATGCACCGGGGTAGCCGCTGCGCCCCCCGCTGTGAACCCCAGGTGACGTGACCCGGGCGGTCGCGTCCTTGGGTCAGGGAGCGGTGGGGTGGGTTCGTCCCGCGCGCGACGGGCCAGCGCTCCCGGCTCGACCCAGCCCCGGCCTCTCCCTCTCAGGGAGGGAAGAGGAGTTGGCGTGGTGGATGAAAATCTTCACTCACGCGGCCGCCTCCGGTGCGAAGCGGACCAGTTCGGCACCGTCCTGCACTTGCTCGCCGGGCCGCACGCGGACGGCCTCGACGATGCCGGCGCGGGGAGCGACCAGGCGCATCTGTACCTTCATGGCTTCCATGACCAGCATGACCTCGCCGCGCTCGACGTGGGCGCCGGGTTCGGTGGAGACGGCGACGACCAGGCCGGGCATGGGAGCGAGCAGGCGGTCGCCGCCGGCACCGGCGGCGGCGGGCGGGGCGAGCGGGTCGACCAGCGTCATGGGCCAGTTCACGCCGTCGACGATCGCAGTGTAGGCGTCCCCGGCCCCGGTGGGCGCGACGACGGGGATGCGGCGGCGGGTGCCGTCGATGGTGAGGACGTGATCGAGGCCGGGCGCGACGTCGGACGTGCCGGCGGCGGCGTCCATGCGGAACGAGCCATCGGGGCGGGGATGGGCGCGGGCGTGGTGGTCGGCGCCGCCGATGGTGAACGTCAGGTCGCGGTAGCCATCGCCGTTCATGCGCCACGCGGTGGGCAGGGACCATGGCGACCACGGGGTGGCGGCGAGCGCCGTTGCGGCGTCCTGTGCCAGCACGGCAGCGGCGACGGCGGCGAGCGCAAGCAGCGGCGGCTCGGCGGCGGGTTCCGGCGCCAGCACCTCGGGGTGGCGGGCGATGAACCCGGTGTCGAGTTCGCCGGCGCGGAAGGCCGGGTGCCCCGCGATGGCGCGCAGCAGATCGAGGTTGGTGCGGACGCCGACCACCTCGTATTGGCGCAGCGCGGCCGAGAGCCGGGTGGCGGCCTCGGCCCGGGTGGGGGCGAAGGCGACCAGCTTGGCGATCATCGGGTCGTAATGGACGCCGATGATGTCGCCCTGGCGCACGCCGGAGTCGATCCGGATGCCCGGCGCGGCCTCGGGCGGGCGCAGCCAGGCCAGGCGGCCGACGCTGGGCACGAAGTCCCGCGCCGGGTCTTCGGCGTAGATCCGCACCTCGATCGCGTGGCCGTCGATCGACAGGCCCTCCTGCAGCAGCGGCAGGCGCTCCCCGGCGGCGACACGGATCTGCCACTCGACCAGGTCCTGGCCGGTGATCGCCTCGGTCACGGGATGCTCCACCTGCAGGCGGGTGTTCATCTCCATGAAGAAGAACTCGCCGGCTTCCACGATGAACTCGACGGTGCCGGCGCCGACGTAGCCGATGGCGCGGGCGGCGTCGCAGGCGGCCTGGCCCATCGCGGCGCGGCGGGCCGGGTCCATGCCGGGGGCGGGCGCCTCCTCGACGACTTTCTGATGACGGCGCTGGATGGAGCAGTCGCGTTCGAACAGGTGGACGACGTTGCCGTGGGTGTCGGCAAAGACCTGGATCTCGATGTGGCGGGGCTGGGTGAGGTAGCGCTCCACCAGCACGTGGTCGTCGCCGAAGGCGGCGCGGGCCTCTCCGCTGGCGACCGTGAGGGCCTCGGCGAAGTCAGCGGCGCGCTCCACCACGCGCATGCCCTTGCCGCCGCCGCCGGCGCTGGCCTTGATCAGCACCGGGTAGCCGATGCGCCCGGCTTCGTCCGCCAGCCGGTCCGGGTCCTGGTCGTCGCCGTGATAGCCGGGCACGAGCGGGACGCCGGCGCGGGCCATCAGCGCCTTGGCGGCGCTCTTGCTGCCCATGGCGCGGATGGCGGCGGCGGGCGGCCCGATGAACACGAGGCCGGCGGCCGTGCAAGCCTCGGCGAAGTCCGCATTTTCGCTCAGGAAGCCGTAGCCGGGGTGGATCGCTGCGGCGCCGGCGCGGAGGGCGGCGTCGATGATGCGGTCGATGCGGAGATAGCTGTCCCGGGCCGGGGCGGGGCCGATGGCATGGGCCTCGTCGGCCAAGGCGACGTGCAGAGCGTCGCGGTCCGCGTCCGAATAGACGGCGACGGTGCGCAGCCCCACCCGCCGCGCGGTGCGGATGACCCGGCAGGCGATCTCGCCGCGGTTGGCGACCAGGACGGAACCGAGGCTCATGACCGCACCCCGCACCGGGCGGGTGCGCGCGCGCCGTTGGTCTGGTGCAGGGCGTCCATCGTCACATCCGGAACAGGCCGAAGCCGCCGGCCGCGGCGTGCTGCCCCGACCACGGCTCGGCGGGGGCGCTCATGCTGGCGGCCAGGCCGAGGCCGAGCACCATGCGGGTGTCCTCGGGCGCGATGACGCCGTCGTCCCACAGCCGGGCGGAGGCGTAGTAGGGGTGGCCCTGCTCCTCGTACTGGGCGGCGATGGGGGCCTTGAACGCGGCCTCCTCGTCGGCCGACCAGGGCTTGCCCTGTGCCTCCAGCCCGTCGCGGCGCAGGGTCGCGAGCACGCTGGCGGCCTGGGTGCCGCCCATGACGGAGATGCGGGCGTTAGGCCACATCCAGAGGAAGCGGGGCGAGAAGGCGCGGCCGCACATGCCGTAATTGCCGGCGCCGAACGAGCCGCCGATGATGACGGTGAATTTTGGGACCGGGGTGGTGGCGACGGCGGTGACGAGCTTGGCGCCGTCCTTGGCGATGCCGCCGGCCTCATATTTTGAGCCGACCATGAAGCCGGTGATGTTCTGCAGGAACACCAGCGGGATGCCGCGCTGGCTGCACAGCTCGACGAAGTGGGCGCCCTTCTGCGCGCTCTCGCCGAACAGGATGCCGTTATTGGCGACGATGCCGACTGGGTAGCCCCAGATGCGCGCGAACCCTGTGACCAGCGTCGCGCCATACAGGCGCTTGAACTCGTCGAACACGGAGCCGTCGACGATGCGGGCGATGATCTCGCGGACGTCGTACTGCTCCCGCGCGTCGGCCGGCACGATGCCGCCCAGCTCCGCCGGGTCGTGCAGCGGCGACTGCGGCGCAGCCTGGCCCGGTGCCGCGGGCGCGCGCGAGAAGGTGCCGACGATGCGGCGGGCGATGCCCAGCGCGTGGGCGTCGTTCTCGGCCAGGTGGTCCACCACGCCCGAGGTGCGGGCGTGCAGGTCGCCGCCGCCGAGTTCCTCGGCGGTGACGACCTCGCCGGTGGCGGCCTTCACCAGCGGCGGGCCGCCCAGGAAGATGGTGCCCTGGTTGCGGACGATGATGCTCTCATCCGACATCGCCGGCACGTAGGCACCCCCGGCGGTGCAGGAGCCCATCACGACCGCGACCTGCGGGATGCCGGCGGCCGACATCGTCGCCTGGTTGTAGAAGATACGGCCGAAATGGTCGCGGTCGGGGAAGACGTCGTCCTGGTTGGGCAGGTTGGCGCCGCCGCTGTCGACCAGGTAGAGGCACGGCAGGCGGTTCTGGGCCGCGATCTCCTGCGCGCGGAGGTGCTTTTTGACCGTCAGCGGGAAGTAGGTGCCGCCCTTCACGGTTGCGTCGTTGGCGACGACGACGCATTCGCGCCCCATCACCCGACCCACCCCGGTGATGACCCCGGCCGCCGGCACCTCGTTGTTGTACATGCCGTGTGCGGCAAGCTGGCTAAGCTCCAGGAACGGGCTGCCGGGATCGATGAGCGCGCGGACGCGGTCGCGGGGCAGGAGCTTGCCGCGGCCGACGTGGCGCTCACGGGCGCGGACGCCGCCGCCCTCGCGGACGCGGTCGACCTCCTGGCGGAGCGCGGCGACAAGGGAGGCCATGTGCGCGGCGTTGGCGCGGAAGGCGTCCGAGCGGGTATCGGCAAGGGTCTCGATCGGCGGCACGCGGGCGTTCCCAGGGTGATGTTGACGGGAGCTTAGACCGATCGGGGCGGCGGTGACACCAGGGACGAGGCGGCCTTGAAGGGCATTTCCAGACGGACACTTTCGCCAGCCGGACTGATTGGCGGAACTCGTCTGGAGAGTGACGCGGCAAGGTCAGAGCTCCGCATCTCCCTCGCTGTCCTCGGTCCCCTTCCGTGATACTAGAACTTAGGAGGACCAACCATGGAAGATCTGAACGAGACGACGCTGACGGACGCCGTGTTGGGCCAGATGGCGACCACCACGGACCCGCGCATGCGGGAGATCATGGATGCGGCGGTGCGGCATCTGCACGCGTTCGCGCGGGAGGTGTCGTTGCGGCCGGAGGAGTGGCTGGCGGGGATCCAGTTCATGACCGCGGTGGGCAAGGCCTGCACGCCGTTCCGGCAGGAGTTCATCCTGCTGTCCGACACGCTGGGGCTGTCGCGAATGGTCAACCTGCTGCATGACGGCCGGGCGGAGGCGGGAGGAACGGAGACGAGCTTGCTGGGGCCGTTCTACCGCAACGACTCGCCAGAGATGGCGGCCGGGGACAGCATCGCGCGCAACCCGGCGTCCGAGCAGATCGGCTTCTTCGGCGTGGTGCGGGACGAGCGGGGGCGTGCGGTGGCGGATGCGACGGTCGAGGTGTGGCAGACGGACCCTGAGGGCGCCTATGACCTGCAGGCGGAGGACCCGACGCAGATGGATTTCCGGGCGCGGTTCCGCACCGATGCGGAGGGGCGCTACAGCTTCCGGGCGACGATCCCGTTCGGCTACACGATCCCGATGGACGGCCCAGTCGGCGCGATGGTGCGGGCGCAGCGCCGGCACGGCTGCCGCCCGGCGCACACGCACTTCCTGATCGGTGCGCCCGGGTGCCGGGAGCTGGTGACGGCGGTCTATTTCGGGCACGACCAGTATATCGACAGCGACGTGGTGTTCGGCGTGTCGAATTCGCTGATCGTCGCACCCGAGGCGGATCGGGCCGGGTCGCCGTTCCCGGGGCTGCGCTCGGTCGCCTACGACTTCACGCTCGCCCGCGCCGTCGCGGGGGACGAGACCAGCCGGGTGGGTGCGGACCCGGCCAGCCTGATCGCGGCGGAATAGATGCTGGAGCATCTGAAGGCGCGCAACGAGGCCTGGGCGGCGCGCAAGGTCGGCGCCGACCCGGGGTTCTTCGCCCGCCTGGTGGGCCAGCAGGCGCCGGAATACCTGTGGATCGGCTGCGCCGACAGCCGCGTGCCCGCCAACGAGATCGTCGATCTCGACCCCGGCGAGCTGTTCGTGCACCGCAACGTCGCCAACCTGGCGCCGCCGCAGGACGCGAACTACTTGAGCGTGCTGCAGTTCGCCATCGACGTGTTGAAGGTCAAGCACGTCATGGTCGTGGGCCATTACGGCTGCGGCGGCGTGGCGGCGGCGGTCGACGGGCAGCGCCGTGGCCTGGTCGACCACTGGCTGCACCCGATCCGCGAGGTCCATCACGATCACCGGCACGAGCTGGGCGCCATCGCCGACCCCTCGGCCCGGCTGGACCGGCTGTGCGAGCTGAACGTGGTGCGCCAAGTCCGCAACGTCGCCTCGGACGTATTCGTGCAGGACGCCTGGGCGCGCGGGCAGCCGATCGCGGTGCACGGCTGGGTCTATTCGCTGCAGACCGGGCTGATCAACGACCTCGGCGTCTCGGTCACATCGGCGGCAGAGGTCGAGCGCCTCCTGCCCTGAACCCAGCTTAGCGCGCCAGGATCGCCCTGAGGTTCCGCTCCGAGATCGTCAGCACCGTGGGGTCGCCGCCCACCATCAGCGCCGCGATGGCGCCGTCTATTACCAGCAGCACCTGCCGGGCCAGGATGTCCGGCTCCAGGTAGCCCGCAGCCGACGCCACGCCGCGCAGCCGTTCCAGGATGGCGGCGTGGTGGATGCGGGTCAGGTCGCGCAGCCAGGGGTCGGCGCCGGCGCCCTTGGTGTGCTCCGCGGCGGCGTTCATGAAGGCGCAGCCGTAGAAGCGCTCGCCGAAGAACCAGGTGCGGAGCGCGGTCATGACGGCCATCAGGCTCGCCACCGGGTCGGGCCCGGCGGCGTCCATCGCGGCGAAGATCAAGGCGCGTTGCGCCTCGCCCTCGCGGGCCAGCACCTCGCGCAGGAGTGCCTCCTTCGAGCCGAATCGGCTGTAGAGGGTCATCTTCGAGGCATTGGCTTCGGCCAGGATGCGGTCGATCCCGGTGGCGTGGATGCCATCGCGGCAGAACAGCTCGCGCGCGACCTCCAGAATACGGTCCTGCGGGCCGACGCGGCTGGCGATTGCGGCTGACTTCGATTGTGCCGCAGGCATTCGGCCTCCCATTTGGGCAGTGTTGCCCAGTCCTGACGCACTCTCGGCGGGCGGCAGCGCGTAACGCCGATCCATGATCAACATATTCGCCTCCCGCACCGGCTTGGTCAAACCGCGAGCACGAAAAACCCTGACCCTCTCTCCCCATGAAGCCTGTGCAGGGGGCGATGCGGCAACGAGCCGTCCGGCTGGCACGAACCTTGCTGCTGCGCTATGCAAGACTGACCGGTCTGTCCGGTCCACTGAGAAGAGGAACCCGCCAATGAGCGCCACCACGATGACGTTCGATACCCCCGCTGAAACCGGGTGCCTGGCACCGATCGACAAGGGCGGCCTGGACGCGCTGATCGCCAAGGGCCGCGAGAACCCGAAGGCGATCAAAACCCTCAAGTGCCGCACCGTCGCCGAAGGACGGTTCCGGCACCTGAACATGATCCGCGACCTGCCCCCCTACATCGTCGACGAGCCGCCGGGCTTGCTGGGCGACGACACGGCGCCGAATCCGTCCGAGGCGTCGCTCGCCGCCCTCGGCTCCTGCCTGGCGGTCGGCATCCATGCCAATGCGGTCGCGAAGGGCATCACCATCCAGAAGCTGGAGATCGAGCTCGAGGCGGACATCAACATCACCGCGGTGTGGGGCACCGGCGACACGTCGCCCAAGCCGGTCGGCTTCGACGCCGTGCGCGTCAAGGTGCACCTCGACAGCGACCTGTCGGACGCCGATCGCGACGCGCTGATCGCCCACGCGGTGAAATGGTCGCCGGTGACGAACACGTTCACGAAGCCGGTCGCCGTCAACGTTGCAGCCGCGTAGCCGGCGGTCGATGCAAGGGAACCCCTCCATGCTTGATGCGGTCCGGGATGCCGGGCCCGACCCGCTCGACGGCGTGATCGCCGGGCAGCTCGCGCCGCTTGCCGCGCGCATCGACCAGGAGGGGTTCTATCCGGCGGCGACGATGCGTGCGCTCGGCGCCGCCGGATTGTTCCGCGACCACCTCGCGGCCCACTCGCCGCATCCGTCGATCGCGGTCGCGACCCGCAAGATGGCGGCGGTCGGGCGCACCTGCATGGCGACCGCCTTCTGCACCTGGTGCCAGGACGCGGCCGGCTGGTATCTCGAGCAGTCCGACAACACGGCGCTGCGCGATGCGCTGCAACCCGGCCTGGCGAGCGGCGAGCAGATGGGCGGCACCGGCCTGTCGAACCCGATGAAGACCTTTGCCGGCATCGAGACCCTGAAGCTGCGCGGCCGCCGGGTCCCGGGCGGCTACGAGGTGACGGGGGTGCTGCCATGGGTCAGCAATCTCGGCGAGGGGCACCTGTTCGGCACGGTGTTCGAGCTGCACGATCAGAATAGGGGTCAAGCCGGGGGCCACCGGGTCATGGCGATGTTCCGCTGCGGCCATGACGGGGTCGAGATCCGGCAGAACGCCGTGTTCGTGGCGCTCGAGGGGACCGGCACGTATAGCGTGTTGTTCCGCCGTGCCTTCATCCGGGACGAGCAGGTCCTGGCGGACCCGTTGGGCGGCATGGTCAAGCGGATCAAGGCGGGGTTCATCCTGCTGCAGACCGGCATGGGCCTGGGTGTCACCGCGGCGTGCATCGACCTCATGCGCGAGAGCAACGTCACCCACGGCCACAGCAACACGTATTTGCCCAAAGGTGCCGAGGATTACGCTGCCGAGCTGCACGAGGTCTCGGAGGAGATCGACGGTCTGGGCGCCACCCCGCTCGAGCAGGCGCCCGAGTACATGCGTGCCGTGCTGACGGCCCGGCTGCGGGTCAGCGAGCTGGTGCTGGAGGCGGCGCAGGCAGCGATGCTGCACGCCGGCTCGCGCGGCTACATCCTTGGCTCGCCGGTCAACCGCCGCATTCGCGAGGCGCAGTTCGCGGCGATCATCACCCCGTCGATCCGGCACCTTCGGCAGGAGCTGCATCGGCCGGCGCTGGCGGGGGTGCCGTGATGCGCGCGGTCGTCTCGTCCGCCGCGGGGGAGGCGGTGCTGCAAGGCGTCGAGGGCGACAGCGTGATGCAGCTCGCGCGGGCGGCTGGCCTGCCGATCCTGGGCGAGTGCAACGGCTCGCTCGCCTGTGCCACGTGCCACGTGGTCGTCGATGCCGAGTGGGCTGCCCGCCTGCCGCCGCCATCGGACGACGAGGAGGCAATGCTCGACACGGTCTTCGACCTCCGGCCGACCTCTCGCCTGAGTTGCCAGATCCGGATTTGCCCGGCGCTCGACGGTATCCGGATGGCCCTTCCCTAGCCCACACAGGAGACGCGCACATGACCGACCAGGTTCTGGTAACGCCGGCCGAGCTGCAGGGGATGATGGGGCCGGATGTCGTGGTGATCGACACGCGATCGCCGGATGCGTATGCGGCCGGGCACATCCCGGGGGCCGTGAACGTGCATGAGATCTTCACGTTCCTGGCGATGTCGACGCCGGAGGGGATGGCCGAGCTGCGGCAGAAGTTCGCCGACGCGTTCGGCGCCGCGGGGCTGTCTGGCGCCGAGACGGCGGTCTGCTACGAGGGCAGCATGAACAGCGGCTTCGGCCAGTCCTGCCGCGGCTACTTCCTTTTGAGCTGGCTTGGGTACGAGAAGGCCAAGGTGCTGCATGGCGGGTTCCAGGCCTGGACCGCGGCCGGGCTGCCGGTCAGCACGGAGGCCGTGCGCCCCGCGCCCAAGAGTTTCCCGCTGAGCGAGAAGGGCGCTGCCATGATGATCGACAAGGATGCGATGCTGGCCGCCATCGGCGACGACGGCATCGTCAAGCTGGACGTTCGCGACGTCGACGAGTGGGTCGGGACCAGCTCCTCCCCGTACGGCCCGGACTTCTGCCCGCGCAAGGGCCGCATCCCCGGCGCGCGCTGGCTTGAGTGGTATCGCATGATGAAGCCGACCGCCGCGGGCCCGATGTTCAAGTCGCCCGACGAGATAAAGGCCGAGGCCCACACCGCGGGCATCTCGGCCGACACGCCGGTTTACCTGTACTGCTTCAAGGGCGCCCGCGCATCGAACACGCTGGTGGCATTGAAGGAGGCCGGGGTGAAGGACGTGCGGATGTATTTCGGTTCGTGGAACGAGTGGAGCCGGGACCCGGCTTTGCCGATCGAGAGCGGGATGCCGTTCGCCAGCGCGGCCGAATAGGCCCGGAGCGTCGCCGGGACGGGTCCGAACCCGGCCCGTCTTGGCGGCTCCGGCCAGGCGCTAGATCGTTCGCATGTGGTCGGGAAGGGTATTGGCCTCGGCCGCGAGGCCCGGCTCGAGGTCGATGAGGCTGTAGCCGCTCAGCGATGCATCGTCGTCGGCGGGCGCGGAGCTCCGGCCGAAGAATGCCAGGATATCCTGCAGAAGGCTGCGGTTTCCGGCTTGCACCTGCGCCATCGCGTGGCCGGCGTGTTCGAACGTTGTCATAGGTCCTGGTCTCCGTCAGGCCACCCCACTATGGGGCGGGCGTGGGCTGTCAGGACGCTTCCATTCCTCTGTTGCAGTGCAACATAAGCCGCGCCGGCCCAGTTGCAAGCCGCGTCATGCGTCCTCGAGCTCGCGGGTGCGGACGCCGCGCGGCGATGGGCGCGGGATCAGGCAGTCCGGCAACGGCTTCGGCTTGGGCGTCAATTCCGGCGGCCGCCGGCCTTCGCCGCCGCGTGGCGGCCGGCGCAGGGCGATGAGCTCGTGGATCGCGAGGGCCAACGGGGCGCCGAAGGTCAGCGCGCCGCTGAGCAGGACCTGGATATCGGGCGACATCTGAACCCCTCCTTTTTCGCGCGGCGATCGCGACCTCGGGCCTGCAAAGGCTAGGCCGGTCGGGCTGCCGGGTTCAAGGCATTGTCGACCCGTGGGTTGCCTCTATGCTGACGGTGACCCGAGGTGCAATGGACGACGCGGTATGGGGCCGGGAATGATGACGTCGGTCCGGCTGCATCAGGCCATGCTCGCGGCGGCGCTGATCGTCCCTTCCTCGCTTTTCCTTGCCGCCGGTTGGGCGAACCGTCGCGACGTGGAGCGGGAGGGCCGCGACGCGATCCAGCGCACGGCAGCCGTGATGCAGGAGCAGGCGCTGAAGGTGTTCGAGACGGCGTCGCTGGCGGTCGGCTGGGTCGACGACCGGATCGACGACGAGGACTGGCCGACGATCTCGTCCCCGGCGACGAGCGAGTTCCTGCGGCGAATGAGGGCGCCGCTGGCCCAGATCGTGTCGATCTGGATTGCCGACGCCGACGGGGTGGTGCGGGCCGGCAGCGAGCCCTGGCCGGCCGGCAGCGGTATCGCCGGGCGCGACTTCTTCCAGGTGCACAAGGCGGGGCCGCGCGAGCGCTACATCAGCCCGCCCTTCACCGGGCGTGCGACGTCCAAGCCCTCGTTTGCGATCAGCATCCGGCGGACGACGCCGGACCAGCGTTTCGACGGCACCATCCATGCCGCGCTGAGCCCGGCTTATTTCAGCCGCTTCTTCGCCGAAGCCGCGCCGGGCCTGCCGCATGTGGCGGTCTTGCTCGAAGACGACGGGACGGTGCTGGCGCGCGAGCCGGAGGGCCGGCCGACGGATCCGGCCGTGCTTGGCGGCGATGCGCCGCTGATGCAAGCGATCGCCCGCGGCCCGGGCAATGGATTTTACGTGAACCTGGCCGGCATGGCGCAGGAATATGCGGCGCGCCGGGTGGGCCCCTATCCGGCCTGGGTCGTGTTCGAGGTCCCGCGGGCGGCGATGCTGGGCCGTTGGTATCGAAACCTGGCCGTCTATGGTGCGGTTGCCGCCGCAGCCGCGCTGACTCTGCTCGGCGTATCGTTCCTGGCACTGCGGCGAGCGGAGGCGGAACAGGCCGCGCTCGTCCGGCTCGAGATCGAGAGCGGGCAGCGGCAAGCGGCCGAGCTGCAGCTGCGGCACGCGCAGCGGATGGATGCCGTCGGTCAGTTGACGGGCGGCATCGCCCACGACTTCAACAACTTGCTGACGGCCATCTTGGGCAACCTGGAGCTGATCCAGCGTGCCGCCCTGCAGGCCGAGGCAGCTGGCCCAGGTGACGCCGGCCCGCGGATCGAGCGGCTTGCGGCGACGGCGATGCGTGCGGTGCAGCGCGGGGCGTCGCTGACGAAAAGCCTGCTCGCCTTTTCTCGCAAGCAGCCGCTCCAGGCGCGCATGTTGGACGTCAATACCCTGCTGGACGGCTTCGCAGACCTGCTGCGCCAGGCCGCCGGACCGGGGGTCGAGGCGACGATCGAGCGGGCCCCCGCGCTGCCGGAGTGCATCGCGGACGCGGCCGAGCTGGAGGCGGCGCTGTTGAACCTCGTGATCAATGCCCGGGATGCGATGCACGGCCGTGGCCAGCTCCGGATCGGGACGGCGATGACCTACCTCGACACCGCGGCGCTCGGCGACAATCAGGAGGCCCGGCCCGGCCCATTCGTCGCCATCCAAGTCGCCGATGACGGGACGGGCATGGCGCCGGAGGTCGCGGAGAAGGCATTCGAGCCGTTCTTCACGACCAAGCCGGCCGGTCAGGGCACCGGGCTCGGTCTCAGCCAGGTGTTCGGCTTTGTTCGCCAGCTCGGCGGCCATGTCACGCTGGCGAGCACGCCGGGCAAGGGTACGGCGATCACGCTATTCCTGCCGGTCGCGGCCGAAGCGGAAACGGCCGACGTTGCGGTTTGATACAACCCTGCCGCTGCAGCGCCGTTTTTCCGGCGTTCCGTGGCCACCGTTGTCGGGAGAGGCAGGCATGAGCGAAAATTGGGCCCAGCGCGCGGTGGCGGTTGTCGTTTCGCTCTCGGTCGGGCTGGCGCCGATGGCCGGGGTGGCGCAGCCGGCACCCGGTCCGGCGCTGCATCCCGAAGCCGGGGACCCGCCGGGGCGCGTTGGGCGCATCGCGCGGCTTGCGGGCACCGTCTCGTTCCACCTCGCCGGGGCGGACCAGTGGTCGCCGGCGTCGGCCAACCTGCCGGTCACGACGGGAAGCAGCTTCTGGACCGAGCCGGCAGCGCATGCCGAGCTGGACGCGACCGGGGTGCGGTTCGGCATGGACCAATCGACCGAGCTGGACGTGACGGAGCTGGATGACCAGACACTCACGGCCGTGCTGCCGCAGGGGGCCGTGTGCGTCCACGTGACGGCGCAGCCGGAGGGCGTGACAACCCTGGTCCAGACGCCGCGCGGCCAGGTGAGGTTGACGCAGTCGGGGACGCAGCCGGGCCGCTACGAGGTGACGGCCGGCGATACCGCGCACCCGACCGTCGTCACCGTCGTGGAGGGCGCGGCCGACGTGACCGGGCCGAACGTGCAGGCGCATGCCGGGGCGAACGAGGCGGTGACGATCGGCGGCGAGGCGGCGCCGTTCACGGCCGTCGTGGCGGGGGCGCAGCGCGACGCGTTCCTTTCGGCCTGTCTGGCCGCGGATGTCCCGGCCCGGCCGCACGCGGTGCCGGTGCCGGCGGAGGTGGCGCGGATGACCGGCGGGACGGTGCTGGACGAGGTAGGGGACTGGGCGGCCACGCCCGCTTACGGCGCGGTGTGGTATCCACCGGCCGACCCGGGCTTCGTGCCGTACCGGGACGGGCACTGGGGCTACGTAGCGCCCTGGGGCTGGACCTGGGTCGACAACGCGGCGTGGGGGTTCGCGCCGTCGCATTACGGGCGATGGGTGGAGATCGAGAACCGCTGGGGCTGGATCCCCCGCGGCGGGCCGGGGTTCGGCGAGGGGTACCGGGGGCCAGCCTATCCGGTTTATGCGCCGGCAGTCGTTTCGTTCCTGGCCGGGGTGGCGCTGGGGGGTCTTGTTGGGCGGGGGTTCGGACCCGGCGGCGGGGTCGGCTGGGTGCCGCTGGGCCCGCGCGAGCCCTACTTCCCGCCCTTCCGAGCCAGCGACAACTATGTCCGCAACTTGAACGTCACGCATGTGGAAAACGTCTCGACCGTGGTGAACAACTACCGGACGGTGGTGAACCGCACGGTGGTCAACGGCTCGGGCAATCTGGTGAACAACGGCGCGTTCGGTGGTCCGTTGGTGAACCGGGCCGCGGCGACCGCGGTGCCGGCGGGGGTCATGGCCGCGAGCCAGGCCGTCCGGCCGGCGGCGCAGGCGGTTCCGGAGGCGGCGCTGGCGCGGCCGGTCGGGTTCGTGCCGCGTGCGCCGGTGGCGCCCACGGCCGCGACACCGGGCCTGACGCCGACGGTCGCACGGCAGTTCAACGTCGTCGGCCGGCCTTCCGGCATCGCGGCTCCGGGACCGGCGCCGTTTCCGGCTGGTGGACTTGGCAATGTCTCACGCGAGCCGGCGCCGGTCCGGGCGCCCCAGCCTGGCGTGGCTCCGGGTGCCGCGGGCGCGCCGGCCTTGCGGGCGGCCGAACCCCGGGTGGTGTCGCCCCAACCCGGCGGCCTGCAGCAGGGCAACCCGCGTCCGCCTGAGGCCCGGCCCGGCGAGCCCCGGGTGATCGAGCCGCAGCCGCAAGCGGCGCCGGCCCGCCCGCTGCAGCCGCGTACTGTCGAGCCGGCGCGTAACGAACCCAGGGCGGCCGAACCCAGGGCGGCCGAACCCAGGGCGGTCGAGCCGAGGGCGGCCGAGCCGAGGTTACCGGAGAACCGTCCCCCGGCGCCCGTGGCCCCCGCTCGCCCGGCGGCTCAGGCGCCGCCCCGCCCCGCCCCGCCACCCGCGCCGCGTCCGGCCCCGCCTCATCCGGCCCCGCCTCGCCCAGCCCCGCCTCGCCCGCCCCCGCCGCGCCCCGCGCCCCCGTCGCGTCCGGCTGCCGCGCCGCCACCCCGGCCGGCCCCGCCCGCACGTCCGGCCGCGCCGCACCCAGGACCGCGTGCGCATCGCTGAGGCGCGCGCGGCCGGCCTGCCTGCCGCGCCGCGATGATCCGCACCCTGCTCTCGGCCCGGCGCTTCCTGCCGCTGTTCCTGGTGCAGGCGACGGGCGCGCTGAACGACAACCTGTTCAAGAGCGCCATGGTCGTCTTGCTCGTGTTCCGCCATGAGGGCGGGGCCGGGCTGACTGCCTTGGCGGGCGGGCTGTTCATCCTGCCGTATGCGCTGCTGAGCGCGAGCGCTGGGCAGGTGGCCGACCGATATGACAAGGCGCGGCTGATCCGCTGGAACAAGGCTTGCGAGGTCATACTGATGGTCCTCGGCGCGCTGGCGCTGTCGCATGGCGGGGCGGCCGGGCTGCTTGCCGTGCTGTTCGGGCTGGGGATCCAGGCGACCGCGTTCGGGCCGCTCAAGTACGGCATCCTGCCGCAACACCTGGCTCCGGCCGAGCTGATGGCCGGCAATGCGCTGATCGAGGCGGCGACGTTCGGGGCGATCCTGCTCGGCACCATCCTGGGCGGCCTGCTGGTCGGTGAGGCAGCGGGGCCGGCGATCGTGGGTGGGCTGGGCGTTGCGCTGTCCGTGGCTGGACTGCTTGCCGGCCGGTTCATCCCGCCTGCACCGGGTGCGGCGGCGGTCCCGGTCGAGGCGAATATCGGGGCTGCGACCCTGCATGTGGTGCGGGGGGCGTGGGCGGCGGCGCCGGTGTGGCGGGCTGTGCTGGGCTTGTCGTGGTTCTGGGCGCTGGGCGCCACCTACCTCGCGCTGTTCCCGGTGCTGGTGCGCGACGTGTTCGGGGCCGAGGCCGGTCCCGGCAACCAGATCGTCACCTTGCTGCTGGCGAGCTTCGCGGTGGGCATCGGCGCGGGGGCGATGCTGGGGAGCCGGCTGTTGCGGGGCGCGGTGTCGTTCCGGCTGATGCTACCGTCGGGGTTGCTGCTCGGGGTGTGCACGATGCTGTTCGGCTTGGTGTGCGGGGCGCCGGTGACGATGTATTTCACGTCGGTGGGTGCGCTGCTCGGGCGGCCCGCGGGCAGCCTGGCGGTGCTGTTGCTGATAGGGGCGGCGCTTGCCGGGGGTGTGTTCTCGGTGCCGCTGAACGCCGCCATCCAGCGCGGCGCGGTGCCGGGGGAACGGTCGCGCATGGTGGCGGCGAACAACGTGATGAACGCCGTGTTCATGGTCGCGGGAGCGGGCGTCGTGGCCGGGCTCTCGGCGGCAGGCTGGTCGCCAGGGGCGATGCTGGTGCTGGCGGGGGCGATGAACCTGCTGGTGATGGGCGCGCTGGCGCGGAACCTGCCCGCGCCAGCCTGAGCTGCGCCGTTGCTGGACCAGGCAGCGGCGGGGCGGCAAGGTGCGGACGAACTCCTGGAGCCCTGCCCATGACCGAACTTTGGCGCCTGTCCGCGAGCGAGCTGGCCGCCCGTATCCGCCGGCGGGAGGTTTCGGCGCGGGAGGCGGCGGCCGCGGCGCTGGCGCGGCTGGATGCGGTGAACCCGGCACTGAACGCCGTGATCGAGCATCGGCCCGAGGCGGTGCTCGCGCGCGCCGACGCCATCGACGCGGCGACCGGGCGCGGCGAGGATGCCGGGGTGCTGGGCGGCGTGCCGGTGACGGTGAAGTGCAACGTCGACCAGGCGGGGTTCGCGACCACCAACGGGCTGGTCATGCAAAAGGACCTGATGGCGGCCACGAACAGCCCGGTGGTCGACAACCTCGAGCGGGCCGGGGCGGTGATCATCGGGCGGACGAACGCGCCGGCGTTCTCGCTGCGGTGGTTCACGACCAACCTGCTGCATGGCGACACCAAGAACCCGCGCGATGCGTCGTTGACCCCGGGCGGCTCTTCGGGCGGGGCGGCGAGCGCGGTCGCGGCAGGGATCGGGCACCTGGCGCATGGGACGGATATCGGCGGCTCCATCCGCTATCCGGCCTATGCCTGCGGCGTGCACGGCATCCGGCCGAGCCTCGGGCGGGTACCGGCGTGGAACGCAAGCTCTCCGGAGCGGGGGATCGGGCCGCAGCTGATGGCTGTCTCGGGGCCGCTGGCGCGGACGATCGCGGACGTGCGGCTGGGGCTGCAGGCGATGATGATGGGCGATGCGCGGGACCCGTGGTGGAGTCCGGTGCCGTTCGAAGGGTCGGCGGCGGCAAAGACCGTGGCGCTGTGCGTGCGGCCGGATGGGATGGCGGTGGCGCCGGAGGTGGAGGCGGCGCTGCGGGATGCGGCCCGGCGGCTGCAGGCGGCGGGGTACGACATTCGCGAAGTGGAAGAGACGCCCGGGTTTCGAGAGGCGACGGAGCTGCAGGTGAAGCTGTGGCTGGGTGACGGGTTTGCGGCGTTCCGGGCGGCGGTGGAGCAGGAGGGCGACCCGGGGGCGCTGGCGGTGATGCGTGGCGTGCGCGAGATGGCCGAGGCGCTCCCGGCGGACGTGATCGCGACGACGCTGACCCGGCGCAACACAATCGTACGCGCCTGGACCGCGTTCCTGGCCGACCGCCCGATCCTGCTGGTGCCGGTGAGCGGTGAGCTGCCGTTCCCGGACGGTCTGGACATGCAGGGGCCGGCGGGGTGGCAGCGGGTGGTGGATGCGCAGCTGGTGCAGACGGGGCTGCCGCTGATGGCGTTGCCGGGCCTGGTGGTGAGCACGGGGATGGTCGGCACGGCACCGGTTGGGGTGCAGCTCATTGGGGCGCGGTACCGGGAGGACCTGCTGCTGGCGGCGGGGGAGGCGATCGAGGCCGGGGGTGCGCCGCCGATGCCGGCGATGGGATAGGCGCGCCCCGTCCCGCAAGCGATCACGTCGCCGCGTGGTGGGGCAGCCGGTCAGACTCGGCGGGCGTTGGACTGCCATGGAGGGCACCCGCATGACCGAACAAGCGCCATCGCCGCCGAAGACCGACCAATCCGCCGCGCTGTCGCGGGCGAACGCCGTCCAGCCGGGGAAGCCGGCCGGAGAGGTCCCGCAGTCCGATCCGTCGCCAGCGCCGCCGCCGAATGCTGAAACGGCGCCGAAGGGAGCGGCAGCATGAGCGCCCATCCGCTGCCGACGCCGCCCGCTAACCGCAGCAACAAGGGCCCGGGCGAGACCAGGTCCTCGCCGAACGCTGCACAGGCGCCGGGCACCCCGGCCTGGCCGGAGCGGAGCGCGCGCTCGGGTAGTGGCGGGGAACGCGACACGCACCAAGCGCACGACCCCAGCGGCAAGAGCTGAAGCAGGTGCGATCGTGACGGGGCGCCCGCGGTCGGCAGCGCCCCCGGGCGGCACGCCGCCCCTGTTCCAAGCATCGATCGGACGGCCGGCATGACGGACGCGGCAGTAATGGCGGCGCCCTCGCCGGTGCATGCCTCATGGCGGGAACGGCTGGCGATGACCGCCGTGTTCGTGGGCAACGGGATGGCGTTCGGGGCTTGGGCCGGCAACATCCCGCGGCTGCGCGATGCGGCGAAGCTGGACGAAGGCTCGTTGGGGATCGTGCTGCTGTTCGTGAGCCTGGGCGCCGTCGCAGCGATGCAGGTCGCCGGACGATACGGGGCGGTTGTGGGGACGGCGCGCGGATCCTGGATTTCGGCGCTGGTTTTGGCCGCCGCACTGCCCTTGCCGGCCTTGGCCCCAGGTTATGGGCTGCTGCTCGGGTCGGCGGCGCTGCTCGGGCTGGGGCTCGGGCTGCTGGATGTGTGCATGAACGCGCATGCGGCGTGGATGGAGCGGCGGTGGGGTACGGCGATCATGTCGTCGTTCCATGCCGGCTGGAGCCTGGGGCAACTGAGCGGGGCGGCTCTGGCCGGGGTGCTGGCGGGGATCGGGCTGGCGGGGTCGTTGGCCGGGGCCGGCGTGCTGGTCGCGCTGCTGGGGCTGCCGGCGTTGCTGTTGCCGGAGGAGCATGGGCGGGCCGCCGAGCGGGTGGCGTTCGCCTGGCCGTCGCGGCGCATCACCCTGCTTGGCATCATCGTCGCATTGAGCTTTGCGGTCGAGGGCGGGACGGCCGATTGGTCCGGCGTCTATCTGCGCACCAACCTGGACGTGCCGGAGGCGTGGGCGTCGACGGCGCTGGTGGTGTTCGCCGGGGCGATGGTGGTGATGCGGCTGACGGGGGATGCGCTGGTCCGGCGGCTGGGGGCGAGGTCGGTGCTGTGCGGGGGTGCGGCGCTGGCGGGCTGCGGGCTGCTGGTGGCGCTGGTGGCGCCGGCTCTGTGGCTGTCGGCGGCGGGGTTCGCGTTGGTGGGCGTTGGGGTCGCGAATATCGTGCCGATCGTGTTCAGCGCGGCGGGGCGGGACGGGGCGGCGGGCGTGTCGATGGCGGCGACGTTCGGCTATGGCGCGGTCATGGGGGCGCCGCCGCTGATCGGCGGGGTGGCGCATTGGGTCGGGCTGCGGGTGGCGCTGTTGCTGCTGGTGGCCGGCGCCGGCGCGATGGCCGTTCTGGGCCGGCGGGTGCGGACGGAATAGGCCTCAGGCGCGGGCGCGGGCAGGCATCTCGATATCGATCTCGAGCGTGTTCACCTCGTCGTCGCGGCCGAGCTTCACGCGCACTTTGTCGCGGTCGATCTGGATGTGGCGGGCGATGACGGCGAGGATTTCCTCCTGCAGAACCGCGATCAGCCGGTTGTCGCTGCCGCCCACGCGCTCGTGGGCAAGCAATAGCTGGAGCCGCTCACGCGCGACGGGGGCGGTGCTCTTGCGGCGGAACAGGCTGAATAGGCTCACGCGACCCTCCGCCCGAACAGCTTGCCGAACAGGCCCTTCTTCTCGCCCGGCACCTCCATCTCGACGGTCTCGCCCATCAGGCGGCGGGCGGCGGCGATGTAGGCCCGGGCCGGGGCGCTGTTCGGGTCTGCCAGGGTGACGGGGCTGCCGACGTTGCTGGCCTTCAGCACGTCTTGGCTTTCCGGGATGATCCCCAGCAGCGGGATGCTGAGGATCTCGAGCACGTCCTCGGTTTTCAGCATGTCGCCGCGTGCGGCGCGGGCCGGGTCGAACCGGGTGAGCAGGAGATGCTTGTCGATGCGCTGCCCCGCCTTGGCGCGGGCGGTGGTGCTGTCGAGCATGCCGATGATGCGGTCGCTGTCGCGGACGGAGCTGACCTCCGGGTTGGTGACCACGACAGCGGTATCGGCGTGATACATCGCGAGCTGTGCACCGCGCTCGATGCCAGCGGGGCTGTCGCAGATAACCCAGTCGAACAAGGCCCGGAGCTCGTCCATCACGCGGGCGACGCCTTCGCTGGTGAGGGCGTCCTTGTCGCGGGTCTGGCTGGCGGGCAGGAGATGGAGGGTCTCGACGCGCTTGTCGCGAATGAGGGCCTGGTTGAGCTTCGCGTCGCCCTGGGTGACGTTGATGAGATCGTACACGACACGGCGCTCGGCGCCCATGATGAGGTCGAGGTTGCGGAGGCCGACGTCGAAGTCGACGACGACGACCTTCTGGCCGGTCTGGGCGAGGGCGGCGCCGAGGGCGGCGGTGGACGTGGTCTTGCCGACCCCTCCCTTGCCGGACGTGACCACCAGGACCTTTGCCGCCATACGTCGTTCCTTTCCGGGCCGCGCCTCAATCGAGCGCGGCCACCTTGAGTTCGTCGCCCTCGAGCCAGGCTTGGACGGGGCGGCCTTGCAGGGCGGGGCCGATCTCGTCGGCGGTCTTGTAGACGCCATCGATGGCCAGCAGCTCCGCCTCGAGCCGGCGGCAGAAGATGCGGGGGCGGGCGCCGTTGGCGGCGGGGCCGAGCAGGCCGGCGATGGCGCGGCCGCGGAGGGTGCCGTAGATGTGGATGGAGCCGCCTGCCACGACCTCGCTGCCGGAGGCGACGGAGCCGATGATGGTGACGTCGCCGGCGGTGTGGGTGACGCTCTGCCCGGAGCGGACAGGGGCGTCGAGCACGAGGGACGCGGGCTCGGGCAGGCGGGCTGGTTCGGGCGGCGCGACGGTTGCGGCGCCGCGCGGCTCGCGGTCGGCGATGCCGCCGCCGCCGATCTGGGCGTTGCGGCCGCCGACCATGATGGCTGGCAGCTCGGCCGCGTAGGGGCCGAGGGCGTGAGGCATGCTGCCGTCGATACCGATGACGCGGACGCCGCGGTCCTGCAGGGCGCGGACCAGGCCGACGAGGTCTCCCTCGTGCCCAGTGAGGAGCGAGACGTCCAGCAGGACGGGGCGGCCCTCGAACACCTTGGGTGAGCGGGCGATCTGGTCGTCGAGTTGCGCGACCCAGCGGTCGAGCGGCAGGTCCGGCGTGAGGACGACGGACATGAACGACTTGCCGCGTAAACGGAGGAACGTGGGCGTCGGCTGGGCGGGACGGGCGACGGTACTCACCATCGTCAGGGCCTATCGCGCCCGATGGTGTTGCGTCAATCGGGTGGGGCGAGTGAGGGGCAGGTGGGGCGAGTGAGGGGCTGCGGACCCGGGGAATTGTGGCGGGGCTGGGTTTCGATGCGGCATCGGCCCAGGCCGGGCTTCGTCGAGTCGGGGCCTGGGCGCTATGCTGTCATGGGTGACGGGACCGCGCCGGCGTGGTCGTCGGCCGCCAACCGCAAGATGGAGGACAGGCCGACGATCTCGCGCTGCTCCGGCCCGGCACGCAGGGAATGGTACTCCACGGATTGCTGGACCGCCGCCAGTAGGCTGGCGAGGCCCTTGTCCTTGGCGATGATGTCGTCGAACACGGAGAGGTGGCCATGCTCATGGTCGGTCAGGCTGTCGGGCGCGGCGGTCAAGGCGATCAGGCGGGGCCGGGTGGCGCGATCGACCAGCTGATGGATGAGGCGGCCCGCGGCGAGGCCGTCGATCTCGGGCATATGATAGTCGATGACGACGGCGTCGTAGGGCTGGGCGACGACCTTGCGCAGGGCGTCCAACCCGTTCTCCGCCTCCTCCACGGCAAAGCCCAGGTCTGCAAGTGCCGATGCCAGAATGGTGCGAAGGCCGGCGTCGTCATCGGCGACAAGGATACGCTGCCGTCCCGTGCCGAGGGGGCCCTTGGCCCGGCCTGGTCCGGGATTGGCGGGCTGGACCTGTCGATAGGCGGCGGGCGGCGCCGCCGCATGGCAGCGCTTGATCGTCTCGACGAGCGACTCCGGCGCCCAAGGCTTGAGTTCCACAGCGTCGAACACGCTTGGCGCGCCCTCCTCACGTTGCGTCAAGCGGCCGGGCGATGTGGTGAGGGCAATCAGCCGAGGCCGTCCCTGGATGCGGGTCAACTCGGCAATGACCCGGCCGACGGCAAGCCCGTCGAGGTCGGGGATGACGTAGTCCATCACAACCACATCGAACCAGCCAGCCAGCATCGTTCTGATCGCCTCGAGCCCCGTTGCCGCGACGTCGACATAGAAGCCGTGCGCCGTGAGGACCTGCGCCAACACGTGTGCCTGCACGGCGTCGTCCTCGACCACGAGAACTCTCGCAACCACGGTCATCTCGCTCTCCTCGGTCCCGGCGCGATCGTCACCGAATAGGATGAAGAAAGTGTTGAGGCCGGGCTGCTCAGCTCTGGCCCAGCACCCACCCCTCCCATCGCACCAGCCACGGGTCGGGCGGGGGCACGTCCGGCCGGCGCCCGGACAGGACCAGCAACACGCACAACGCTCCCAGCACGCAATCGAGCCGGTCCTCGCCTGCCGCGTCGGCGCCAAACCCCGCGCGCATCGCCGAATCGAGTTGCGCGTCCGGAACGGCGTCCAGCGCAAGCATCGCGGCGCGGAGCCCGGGCACCAGGGCCGCGCGGTCTGCCTGCCGGCGCTTGCTGCCGACCGGGCGCAGGCCGAGCTGGCGCAGCGCTTCGGCCGGGTACGTCTCGGCGACGACGGTTTCACCGGGCCGGAGCAGGCCGAGCAGACCGCCCTCGAACGGCCACAGCCTGACCGTTTCGGTGGCCAGAGCCGGCAGCAGCAGGTCCTGCCAGGCCGCGATGGCCGCCTTGCCCGACTGGTTCGCCCCCAAGGTCCAGAATAGCGGCGCCCCGGCCGGGCGGTCGGCCGTGGCCCGGTCGCAATGCCGCGAGAGCGCGCCGGCGTCGTCCAGCCCCAGCGCGAGGGCGTGGGACAGCCGCGTCATGCCTTTCGTGCCGCGCCGCGGATAGAAGGGGCGGCCCGGCCCGGCCTCTGCCAGCGTCTCTGCGACGTCGAGGAAGCTCGGGTGCGACGCGATCGCCCGGAGGAAGGAGGGAAACCCATCGTATTGGTCGAGGTGCCGCGCGGCGAACGCCCTCGGCAGCCCGATCGGGAAATCGACCCCGAGCGCCACCGGGCCGCCGCCTGCGCGGGCAGCCAGCCGGGCCAACAGGGTTCCGACCGGTCCGACCGGCCCGACCGAAAGCACCCATCCCGCGCCGGCCGGCTCCGCGACCGCAAGCCAACGCTTGGCCGCCGCGACGCTCCAGTCCGCGTGGGCCGCGATCAGAGCGGCTTGTGCGCCCGGTCGAGAAGGCGCCCAAAGAAGCCGGGCTTTTTCGGGGCTGGTGGCAGGGCGGCCGGCTTGCTCGCCTCCGTCTGCCGCTTCTCCTTGTCGCTCAACCAGGCGTTCAGCGACTTGCCGGCCTTGGCCGCCCGCTTCGCCTCGTAGGCGCGCTGGGCCGCGCTCATCTTGCTCACGTCGACCATTGTGCCCGCCCTTGTCCCATGCGCTATCTGCCAGGGCGGATCGCCCGCATCAAGCGTCACACGGTGGAGCGGTCATGAGCGACCCGCGGGTCAAGGCGAAACTGTGGGTCCAGATGGCGCTGCGGATGGGCGACGTGGATGGCCGTCCCGGCGCCGTGCTGCGCCGCGGCGACCCGGATGCCGGGGGGGTGTTGCTGGTGCTGCGCGGGCGGCAGGGGATGAGCGTACTGTCCCAGGTGCGCGCGGGCGAGGGCGATGTCGCGTGGATGCGCGGCACCGGCCCGGGACCAGTGGAACAGGGCGACGCCGACTTGTATGTGGAGCGGCAGGTGCGGCGGGATCCGGACCTGTGGGTGCTGGAGTTCGAAAGCCCGGACCTACGTCCACCATTCGAGGCAAAGATCATCGACTAGCGATTGGACGATGCTCTCGGATGCGCGATGACGAAACGGTGTGTCACTTCTGCGCTCACCCATGTGGCGGATGAGCCACAATCGGGGCGGAAACCTCAACAACCATCTCGCACTCGCCGCAGACGGTGTTATTGTGCGTTCACCGAGAGGCGGGGGAGCGATTCCCGAGCCACCACCCCCGGCTGCGCGACCCGCAGAACATGAATGAGGAGAGGTAACATGAAGCTCCGCAGTGCGCTCCTGGCAGCGACCGTGATGGTTGCACCAGTGGCTGCGAAGGCCCAGTCGGTGAGTGGGCTCTACATCGGCGCCGGCGCCGGCGCGAACATCATGCAGAACGAGTCGATTCCGCGCGTCACGGTTCCGGCGCTTTCGACGCTTCCGCGGACGGGGATCAGCGGTTCGGACGCTCGTCTGGATACCGGGTTCGTGGGTGTCGGCAGCTTCGGTTACGGCTTGGGCAACGGCCTGCGCTTCGAGCTCGAGGGCAGCTATCGCCAGAACAAGTTCACGAGCGTGAACGGTGGCAGCACATCGACCACGTATCGTCGCGCCGGTGGCGAGGAAAACAAATACGGGGCGATGTTCAACATCCTGTATGACCTCGACCTGCAGTCGATGGGCATCACCTTGCCGGTCGTGCCCTATATCGGCGTCGGCGGCGGCTATCAGTGGGCGCAGGATCACAACGTCCGCATCTCGAACTTCGGGCCGACCACTGCCCTGCCGAACGGCGTGAACACGCTGTATCGCACCAATGACGGCAAGGGTGCGTTTGCCTACCAGGCCATCCTCGGCGCCGCCATTCCGATCGCCGCGGTTCCTGGCCTCGCGCTGACGGCCGAATACCGCTTCATGGGGCTCGCGACGAACCGGACCTACAACTACCAGTTCTTCCAGGCCTCGACCGAGGCGCGGGCCCGCGTCAAGTTCGCCGACGACTATAACCACAGCGTCCTGCTCGGCGTGCGCTACAACTTCAACCAGGCGCCGCCGCCCGTCATCGTGCAGCAGCCGCCGCCGCCCAGCCAGGCTCCGCGCACGTATCTCGTCTTCTTCGACTGGGATCGGGCTGACCTGACCGACCGCGCGCGCCAGATCATCGCCGCGGCCGCCCAGGCGACGACGCAGGTGCAGGTCACGCGCATCGTCGTCTCGGGTCACACGGACACCACGGGCACGGCGCGCTACAACCAGGGCCTCTCGGTCCGCCGGGCGCAGAACGTCGCGGGTGAGTTGGTGCGCCTCGGCGTGCCGCGCGCCGCGATCACGACGCAGGGCTTCGGCTTCAGCCGTCCGCTGGTGTCGACCGGACCGGGCGTGCGCGAGCCGCAGAACCGCCGCGTCGAAATCGTCCTCCAGTAAACGAGGCCAGTCGGCGAGCGTGCTGACTGAGTTGTCGAAGGATCGGGCCGGCCCCAGGTGGGGCCGGCCTTTTCTTTGTCTCGGGTGTGGCGTGGCCGCATCAATGGTGGCGTAATCGGACCACGGCACCGGCGGCAGCACCCATGCCGGCGTTCGCGTGGCCATGTTAAGCCTCTGCAGGCAGTTCAGCCGCTCTCGGCTGAGAGGGAGATCGAGGATGACGCGTAAGCTTCTGCTGGCCGCGACAGTTCTGGCCGCCACCGCGGCGCTGCCCGGCGTTGCGTTCAGCCAGCCGGTGACGGGGATCTACATCGGTGCCGGAGGCGGTGCGAACTTCGAGCAGATGGACCATGTCAAGTCGCTTCAGTTCAGCAACGGACTCATCGGCCGAAGCGCCGGTTCCAGCCGGGACGTGGGCACGGTTGGCGTCGGCAGCATCGGCTACGGGTTTGGCAACGGCGTCCGCGTCGAACTCGAGGGGGACTACCGTTACAACCGGATCAGCCCGGTGCGGACACCGGCCCTGACGTCCAGCGGCGGCCGGGAACAGAAGTACGGCGGCATGCTCAACGCCCTGTTCGACCTCGATGTCGGCAGCCCGTACGTTTTCCCGTATATCGGCGCCGGCGCCGGCTATTCGTGGGTCGACCGGCGTCGATCGACCACGGGCAACATCGCGCTCGTGGAGCCGAACAACAATCTATTCCTGTTCTCCAACGGGACCCAGATCGCCCGAGGGGTCGATAGTAGCTTCGCGTACCAGGCGATCGCGGGCGTGTCGTTCCCCATCCCTCCCGTCGTCGGGCTGTCGCTGACGGCCGAGTACCGTTACTTCGCGCTCGCGGGGACACGCACGTTCACGGAGCGGGTCGGCAACCAGACGTTCAAGGCCAAGTTCAGCCAGGACTACAACCACAGCCTGATGCTCGGCCTGCGGTATGCCTTCAACGTCGCACCGCCGCCGGTCGAGGCGCCTCCGGCCGTGCCGCAGCAGGCGGAGGCGTCGCGCACCTACCTGGTGTTCTTCGATTGGGACCGGGCGGACCTGACCGATCGGGCGCGGCAGATCATCGCCGAGGCCGCCACCGCCACGACGCGCGTGCAGGTCACCCGGATCGAAGTCTCGGGCCATACCGACACGACCGGCACGGCCCGCTACAATGAGGGCTTGTCCGTGCGGCGCGCCCAGAATGTCGCGTCCGAGCTGGTGCGCCTGGGCGTGCCGCGCAGCGCGATCGCGACGCAGGGCTTTGGCTTCAGCCGGCCGCTCGTCGCGACGGGCCCCGGGGTGCGCGAGCCGCAGAACCGCCGGGTCGAGATCATCCTGCGCTGATGGAGCGTTCACCAGACACGACAAGGGCCCCAATCGGGGCCCTTGTCGCGGTCACGGGATCGTTCAGGAGCGGTGGCGCGGTGCCGACCGGGCCGACGAGCGCGTGGGCTTCTCCGGGCCGGCCCCGCAGTCGCTGACGTCGATCGGCTGTGCGGCGACCATCTTGCCCGCCGCGAAGTCGGTCAGTTCGCCGTTGTTCCGCAGCGCCATCACCTCGTCGAAGATCGCGATGTTGTTGCCGCAATAGAGCGAGCCCTGGCGCAAGCCCGTCTGGGACTGGCTGTTGGCGAGCTGGGTCACGTAGTCGTCGCGCTGCTTGGCGGAGTTCCGGCCGTAGTAGCGGCTGAAGAACGCGTTCAGCGTCTTGTCGCTCTGCAGCAGGTCCGGACGGTACTTCACGACGAAGGAGTTGTAGCGCTCGTCCGCCTTGCAGGTGAGCGCCATGACCATGAGCTGGGTCTTGAGCGCGGTCACGTCGAGCGCGGTATGCTCGGCCGGACGGGTACATTCCGCGGCGAGCAGGGGGCTGCTCAACAAAGAGGCGGCCAAAAGGCCGGACAGCAGGACGCGCATTGACGAAACCCTTCGGTAGAGGGGAAGCAATCCCCGGAGCGGCACGTTTAAGTTCGGACTGAGGTAAACCGTCTACCGATCTCCACGCAATAAGAAAGCGGCGCCCGGATCGCGGCGATCGATCCTGTGGCGAGGGCGCCGCACCCGAGTGGCCAGGCGATCCGGCAGTGCGCATTATGGCATGGCCAGTGCATAGCATGAGCGGGCTTTGCCGGGTATGAGTCAGCGATGATCAGCACCGACCCTTTCACCTCCTATGACGCCGGGCCCTATTTTTGCGAACTGACGACGGGCGGCAACGCGGACGCCTCGGCAGCCCATGTGCGTGCCCGGATTGCCGCCATCGGGCTCGATACTCTGCGCAGCCGCGCGCGAATGGCCGAGGACGACCTGGTCAATCTCGGCATCACCTTCACCGTCTATTCCGAAGCGACCGCCATCGACCGGATCCTGCCGTTCGACTGTATCCCGCGCATCATCGGCGCCCAGGAATGGGCGATGCTCGAGGCCGGGGTCACGCAGCGGGTCCAGGCGATCAACCTGTTCCTGGAGGACATTTACAACGCCCGGCGGATCGTCAAGGACGGCATCGTGCCGGCCAAGCTGATTTACCAGAACAGCAATTACCGCCCCGAGATGGAGGGCTTCCCGGTCCGCTTCGGCACCTATGTCCATATCTGCGGCACCGACCTGGTCCGTGACCAGCAGGGCGTGTTCCGCGTGCTGGAGGACAATGCCCGCACGCCGTCCGGCGTGTCCTACGTGGTCGAAAACCGGCACGTGATGCTGCGGACCTTTCCCGACCTGGTCGCGAGCATGAACCTTCGCCCGGTCGACGATTACGGCCGCCGGCTTCGCCAGGCGATGAACGACATCGCACCCGAGGGCATCGCGGACCCGTCGGTCGTGCTGCTCTCGCCTGGGATCTATAACTCGGCGTATTTCGAGCATGTGTTCCTGGCGCGCGAAATGGGCGTGCCGCTCGTGGAGGGTGCGGACCTCACCGTGGAGGACGACCGCGTGTGGATGCGGACGACGGCCGGGCTGCGCCGGGTCCATACGATCTATCGCCGGATCAGCGACGATTTCCTGGATCCCGCCGTGTTCCGGCCGGAGAGCACGCTGGGCGTGCGCGGGCTGATCGGGGCGTGGCGGCGCGGCCACGTGACGCTGGCCAACGCGGTGGGCACCGGAGTGGCGGACGACAAGGCGATCTATGCCTACATGCCGCGGATCATCAAATACTACCTGGACCAGGACCCAATCCTGTCCAACGTCGAGACGTTCATCTGCGGCGAGAGGGAAGGGCTGGAGCATACGCTCGCCAACCTCGAGTCGCTTGTCGTCAAGCCGGTTGGCGAAAGCGGCGGCTACGGCATCACCGTGGGTCCGCGCGCCAGCAGGGCCGAGTTGGAGACGGCGCGCGCCGCCCTGCTCGCCGATCCCGGCAACTGGATCAGCCAGCCAATGATCGGCCTTTCCGTCGCCCCCACCCTCACGCCGGACGGCCTGCGGCCCCGGCACCTGGACCTGCGGCCATTCGCCATCACCGGACGGGACACGTGGGTGTTGCCGGGCGGCCTCACCCGGGTCGCGCTGAAGGAGGGCAGCATCATCGTCAACTCCTCCCAGGGGGGCGGCTCGAAGGACACCTGGGTGCTCGCCGAATGAGCCTGCACGACAACGCCCTGCTCACGCGCGATGCGGAGGGCCTGTTCTGGATGGCCCGCTACATCGAGCGGGTCGAGAACCTCGCCCGCCTGATCGACGTGACGCAGACGTTCGAAAGCCCCGGCCACGAGGCCGAGTCCTGGGCGGCGCTGATCGCGATCAACACCGACCAGGACGGGCTGTCGACGCGCGGATTGCAGCCGGACGGTCCCAGCGTGAAGCGCTTCTACCTGCTCGACCGCGACAACCCGACCAGCATCCCCTACGCGATGGAGGCGGCGCGGACAAACGCGCGCAAGCTGCGGCCGCTCATCAGCACCGAGATGTGGATGCAGCTGAACGTGTTCCACCGCGACGTCCTGCACATCGACCCGGCCGAGCTCGATGGCGACGCACTCAGCCGGCTGTGCCGCCGCATCAAGGAAGGGGTGCAGGCGCATACCGGGATCACGGAGGGAACGTTCTTCCGCGACCAGGCCTGGCACTTCTACGAGCTCGGCCGACTGCTGGAGCGGGCGGACCAGACGACGCGGCTGCTCGACATCAAGTATCACCTGCTGGTCCGCGGGTCCGACGAGGAGCGCCGGCAGGCGGAGCTGACGCAGTGGAATGCCTTGCTGCGCGCCGTGGCGGGCTATCACGCGTTCCGGCGGGTGGCGCAGCCCGGCTTCGCGCCGGAGGACGTCGTGCTGTTCCTGCTCGGCGACAAGACGTTCGCGCGCAGCGTCGGGCTTTGCGTGGCGACCGTCACCTGGCACCTGAATACGCTCCGCCGCCGCTATGGCTTACGCGACACCGGCCCCGTGCTCGCCTTGCTGGAGGAGCCCCGGGGCATGCTGTCCGATTTGTCGCATCTGCCGCAACCTGGACGGCTGCACACGTTCCTCGACCGGTTGCAGACCGAGCTCAACGGCGTCAGCAACCTGATCGGCACGATGTTCTTCCGCGATTGGCGCCCGTTGCTGGCCCAGGCTGCGGAGCCCGAACCGCCCGGGCAATCGCAATCTCAATCCCAATCCCAGTCGCAATCGTCGCGTCCCCTGGCGAGCTAGGGGCCGTGCTGTGCATCGCGGAACGCTGACGCGAAACCCGGGCGTGACTTCGGTCGAACGGACCCCAAGTGAGACGTGCGTCGTTTCGCCATTGGATGATAACCTCGACACAGGATCGACACATGCTCCTTATCACGCGCCGCGGCTGGGAGATTGCAGAGCGGGACGCCACCCCCGAGCGGCTCGTCATCGGACGCCGCCGGGCGCTTGCCGCGGCCGCGGCAGGCACGATCGTGGCGCCCGGGCTGGCGCGTGCGCAGGGCGCGCCGCGCAACGTGGTGTACACGGTCGAACGGTCGATCACGGCTGAGGCCGACTCGACGAACTACAACAACTTCTACGAGTTCGGGACGGACAAGGGCATTGCGCGCGCCGCGCAGCGCCTCGTGACCAGCCCGTGGACGATCAGCCTCGAGGGCATGGTCGCGAAACCGCGCAAGATCGACCTCGACGACCTGCTCAAGCAAGTGCAGATCGAGGAGCGGCTGTACCGGCACCGGTGCGTCGAGGGGTGGGCGATGACGGTGCCCTGGACCGGCTTCCCGCTCAGCGCACTCGTCAAGCTCGCCGAGCCGACGGCGTCGGCCAAGTATGTCGCGTTCGAGACGCTGAACGATCCGAAGACGATGCCCGGGGTGCGTGGTAGCGCGTTCAACTGGCCGTACGTCGAGGGGGTGTCGATGCCCGAGGCGACGAACGACCTCGCCTTCCTGGTCACGGGGATGTACGGCAAGAGCCTGCCCAAGCAGGATGGCGCCCCCATCCGCTTGGTCCTGCCCTGGAAGTACGGTTTCAAGTCGGCCAAGTCGATCGTGAAGGTGACCTTCACCGACCAGCGGCCGTCGACGTTCTGGGAGGCGTTGCAGCCGGCGGAATACGGGTTCTGGGCCAACGTCAACCCGGCCGTGCCGCATCCGCGCTGGAGCCAGGCGACCGAGCGGCTGATCGGCAGCGACGAGCGGGTGCCGACCAAACTCTATAACGGCTATGGCGAGTTCGTCGCGCCGCTGTATTCTGGCCTCGGTAATGAGAGATTGTTCATGTGATGGTGGCACGCGTCTTCGCGGTTCTCTCGGCCGCGTTCCTGGTCACCGCGGTCGGGCTTGCGGCCTTGACGCCGACGGGCATGTCGCTTGGGCTTGGGCTGGCGACGATCAGCCAGGCGGCGCTGGGCTGGCTGCAGGCGCATTGTCCCGCCTTCCTGTGGGACGTGCTGTTCGCGCCGTTCCTGCAGCGTCCCGCGTGGCTGCCGCCGGCGTTCATCGGGCTGATCTGCGCCGGCTTGGCGCTGACCTTCAACCTCGGCAAGCCCTCTCCGTCACGGCGCCGCCGGAGCTGACGATGCGCCGGGCGACCTCAATGACACGGTGTGCCTCGGACCAGAGCGCATAGGCGCCGAGCGCGGCGAACGGCACGAACTCGGCTGCGCTGACGTCTCCGCCCGCGTGCGGTTCGCCTCCGATCCAGGCGCCGGCGAAGTCCAGGATCGTGTAGTGGAACTGCACGCGTCCGGTCTCATCGTGGTGGATGCTGTCGACGTTGGCGGCGAGGGTCAGCGGCCCTGCGTCCAGGCCGGTCTCTTCGCGCAGCTCTCGCCGGGCCGCGGCCTCGGCCGTCTCGCCCAGCTTTTGCGCGCCGCCCGGCACGGACCATGTTCCGGAGGCGGGCGGCTTGGCGCGGCGTACGAGCAGGACGGAGTCTCGCTTCAGCAGCACCACGCCGATGCCGACGAGCGGGCGCTCCGGGTATTCGCGCCCGCTCACGGGTTCTCGCGCATCGGCATTGGACGGGCCCTGCTCGGTCGATTGATGTCTGGGGTAGGTGTCGCGGTCCAGCCGGTCAACTCTCCCCGGGGCGGCTGCTTGCGTCCCCCGCGAGGCGCCCGTATTGCAAAGGGAAGCATCACAAGAACAACAGGGAGGCCCCATGTCACTCACGCGCCGCACAACGCTTGCGTCGGCCCTGGCAGTTCCGGCCCTGGCGCTTCCGGCCCTGGCCCTGCCCGCCCTGTGGAGCGGCGCGCAGGCGGCGACCCGCACGTTGAAGATCAGCCACCAGTTCCCCGGCGGCACGCTGGAGCAGGGAGACTTCCGCGATCGCCTGGCGCGCCGTTTCGCCGCAGAGGTGCAGCAGCGCACCAATGGCGAGCTTGGCTTCGAGATCTACCCGGGCTCGTCGCTGATGAAGACGGTGGCGCAATTTTCCGCGCTGCGCCGTGGCGCCCTCGATCTAACCGTCTACCCGCTCGCCTATGCCGGCGGCGAGGTGCCGGAGGTCAACATCGGCCTCATGCCGTGCCTGGTCACGACCTACGAGCAGGGCATGGCCTGGAAGACGCAGCCGATCGGCGAAGAGCTGACGGCGCTCCTTGATAAGCGCGGCGTCAAGATCCTTACCTGGGTGTGGCAGGCGGGCGGGACGGCCAGCCGCTCGGTTCCGGTGGTGCAGCCCGACGACGTGAAAGGCCTCAAGGTCCGCGGCGGCTCGCGGGAGATGGACCTGATGCTCAAGCAGGCTGGCGGCATCATCAGCTCCGTGCCCAGCAACGAGATTTACGCCGCGATGCAGACCGGCACGCTCGACGCCGCGGTCACGTCCAGCACGAGCCTGATCTCGTTCCGGCTGGAGGAGATCAGCAAGGCGATCACGTCCGGCAAGAGCGGCAGCTTCTGGTTCATGTTCGAGCCGCTGCTCATGAGCAAGTCGGTGTTCGAAAGCCTCACGCCGGACCAGCAGAAGGCGATCATCGACGTCGGCGCCGAGCAGGAGGCGTTCGGGCTCGAGGCGGCGCGGGCCGACGATGACGACCTGGCCCGGGTCTATGCCAAGGTCGGCGTGACCGCGCACGAGATGAACGCGGACGCGATCGGCAAGTGGAAGGCGCTCGCGCAGCAGACCGCCTGGAAGGACTTCGCCGACCGCAACGCCGCCTGCGCCGCCTTGCTGAAGTTGGCCGAGCAGGTGGCATGAGTTCGCACGGGATCGACGCAGCATCTGGCGCGATCCCGGTTGCCGACGTGCCCCGGGGCGGCCTGCTGGGCGCGGTCCAGGCGGTCGTTGGCCTGCTCAACGGCGTGCTGGCCGTGCTGTCGGCGATCGCGATCGCGGCCGCGGGCGCGGTGCTGACGTGGGAGGTCGCGGGCCGATACTTCTTCAGTATCGCGTCGGATTGGCAGGACGAGCTGAGCACCTTCCTGCTGATCGGCGCCACCTTCGCCTCGGCAGCCTGGGTGCAGGCCCGGCGGGGGCACGTCGGCATCGATGCGCTCGGCGCCATCCTGCCCCCCGCCGCCGACCGGGTGCGCCGGTGGCTGGCCGACGTGCTCAGCCTGGCGTTCGTCACGTTCTTCGCCTGGAAAAGCTGGACCCTGCTGCTGGAAGCGATCGCGGACGATCAGACGACGCCGTCGGCGTGGGGCCCGCCGCTGTGGATCCCGTATAGCTGCATGGCGGTGGGGATGAGCTTGCTCGCGGTCCAGCTCTTGCTCCAGGTGCTCGGCTCGCGCCATGGCGACTCTCAGCCCGCCCATCTCGCGCCGTCGCCGCACGGATGAACACGCTGCAGATCGGCCTTGCCTATGGCGGGGCCACGCTCGTCGCGCTGTTCTCCGGCATGCCGATCGCCTTCGCCCTCGGCGGCGTCGCGACCGTGTTCATGCTGCTGTTCATGCCCGCCGCCTCGCTCGATACCGTCGCCCAGAACGTCTACGAGGAGCTGGCCAGCATCACCCTGCTGACGATCCCGCTGTTCATCCTCAAAGGGGCGGCCATCGGCAAGTCACGCGCCGGCAAGGACCTGTACGATGCGCTGCACACCTGGCTGCATCGGGTGCCCGGCGGGCTCGGCGTCGCCGTCGTGCTGGCTTGCGGCCTGTTCGCCGCCATGGCCGGCAGCTCGCCCGCGACCTGCAGCGCGATCGGCAGCTCCGGCATTCCCGAGATGCGGCGGCGCGGCTACTCGCCGGGGTTCGCGGCCGGGCTGGTCGCGGCGGGCGGCACGCTCGGCATCCTGCTTCCACCCAGCATCGTGCTGATCCTTTATGCGGTGGCGGCCGAGCAGTCCCTGGGCCGGCTGTTCTTGGCCGGGATCGGCCCCGGCCTGCTGCTGGTGGCGCTGTTCGCCGGCTATGCCGTGATCCGCTGGCGCCGCGAGTTCGCAAGCGCCAGCGCAGCCGCCACGGCCGGCGGGGCGCGAAGCGAGATCCTGCGGCAGGACAGCTACAGCTTCGGCCAGAAGCTGGCCGCCCTCCCGCGGGTTGCGCCGTTCCTGGTGCTGCTGACGGGCGTCATGGTGGCGCTCTATGGCGGCATCGCGACCCCCAGTGAAACCGCCGGGCTCGGCGCGGTGCTTGCGCTGGTGCTGATCGCAGTCGTTTATGGCGCCTGGCGCCCGGCCGACGTGAAGCCCATCTTCGCCGGTACGCTCGGTGAGAGCGGGATGCTGCTGCTGATCATCGGCATGAGCCTGCTCTATAGCTACGTCATGAGCTACCTGCACATCAGCCAGGGCGCGGCAGGCTGGATCGTCGGCCTGCATCTGGGCAAGTGGCTGCTGCTGGCGGCGATCCTGCTGCTAGTCGTCATGCTCGGCTTCTTCCTGCCGCCGGTCTCCATCATCCTGATGACGGCGCCGATCATCCTGCCGCCACTGCGGGAGGCGGGGTTCGACCTGATCTGGTTCGGCGTGGTCATGGCGGTGGTGATGGAGATGGGGCTGATCCATCCGCCGGTCGGGCTGAACATCTTCGTCATCAACCGGATCGCGCCGGATATCGGCCTCGGCCCCATCATCCGCGGCACGATCCCGTTCGTGGCGCTCATGGCGGTCGCCGTCGTGATCCTGTCCGCGTTGCCGGGCATCGCCATGGCGCTGCCCAATCTCGTCTACGGGCGTTAACCGGCCGGGGTGGCGTGGGCGGGGCCGTGGCGATCGATAAATCGCCAGACGTCGTCAAGGACCGGCGCCCGGCTTTGGAACAGCGGCGCGAAGGCGGTAATCAGCCCGATATGGCCGATGCCCGGGTAGAGCCGGCTTTCGACCGAGCCGCCCGCCGCCGTCACGTGCGCGGCCAGGCTCTCGGTGTTCTTTGGCCGAACTGTCGTGTCGTCGGTGCCGGCCAGCAGCAACAAGGGCGGGTTGTGGCCGTCGACGTAATGCACCGGCTGGCTGAGCGGACCGTCATCGACGGAGGCGAAGACCGGGATCACGTCTGCGCCGGTGATCGGCAGGAAATCGTAGGGCCCGGCCAGGCCGACGACGCCCGCCAGACGCGCCCGGTCGGTGCCGGCCTTGGCCAGGAACGCCGGGTCGAGCGCCAGCATCGCCGCGTTGTAGGCGCCGGCGGAGTGCCCGACCACGAAGACCTGCCGCGGATCGGCACCGAGCGATGCTGCGTGGGCGAGCGCCCAGGCGACCGCGTCCGCATTGTCCTGGACGAAACCCGGGAACTCGACGGCGGGATAAAGACGGTAGTTCGGCACCACGACGACGGCGCCCCGGGCGGCGAGGGGCAACGCCACGAACGGGTAGAGCGACTTGTCGCCGCTGCGCCAGCCGCCGCCGAACAGGAACACCACCAGCGGCCCGCGCGGTTGTGCCGGGCGGTAGATGTCCAGCACGTGGTCGGGCCCTGGTTCGTACGCGACGTCGTGCGTCACCATCGCCCCGTCGTCCGGGACGGTCGCGTTCAGCAGCGCCGCCGGGCTGCACCCCGCCACCGCGGCCGCAACCAGCGCCGCCCAAACCTTCAGCCCCATTCCATGGTCCCCAACGCCCAGCCCGCCCAGACCGAGAGCAGGCACATTCCGAGCGACAGCCCCGCGTAGGCCATTGCCGCCGGCATCCGCCCGGCCTGCAGCAGGTCGAGCGTCTGCAGGCTGAACGCCGAGAATGTGGTGAAGCCGCCGCAGATGCCCACCATCACGAAAGCGCGGTAGGCCGCATGCTCGCGTTCGTTCGTCGCCGCGGCCGCGGTGCCGATCACCATGCTGCCGACGACGTTGATCAGCAGCGTGCCCCAGGGAAACGAGGAGCCCAGCAGCCGTGCCACGCCGATCCCGGCCCAGTAGCGCGCCAATCCGCCCAGCGCGCTGCCGAACGCGACCAGGAGTGAGAGTTGGGTCAATGGCGTGACCTGGTCCGGGCCGGCCAAGGCAGCCGACCGGGCTTGCCGGCGAGGGAGCGGGGCTTGGTCATGATCGTCCTTCGCGCACCTGGCGGGCCGCGTCGAGTGCCTTGGCCTGCATGGTGCCGCACTTCCCGGTTGGCAGACCGTGCCGTCAGGAAAGGACAGGAAAAGTAAGCGAGCCCGTGAGGGGCCGGGCTTGAGGTCATGGGCCAGCTTGGACGGGTGCGGCCGGGCGGAAACGAGGTCCTAGTCGGCCGGGTTCTGCCAGCCGCATCGTCAGTCGATCGACAGGGTTGCGTACTATCGCAAAACGAATCCATGCACAGCGCGATAGCAAGGAGCGTGCCTGCCGAGAAAACGATGTTGCACAAACTTACAGCGTGCCCTTCTCGGCACGATAGAGACATGCGGCTACTCAGTGATGGGCGATAGACAACCTGCTTACGAGCAAAGTCTAGCGCCAGTAAGACATTCTCAAAATTGAAGTCGCCTGGACTAGAGATTGACGATGTCTTGCCGGACAGCGACGCTCTACTCACGACCCGATAGGCGCGTGGTGTGCAAGAAGTAATCGCCGATGGACCGCCGTCCCCTTTGACCGCAACGGCCGAATTGCTGATCCTGCAGCGATCCGGCCTGTTCGATGGGTCCTGGTTCCAGGATCGCAATCCGGACCTGGTCCAGTCCGGCGTCGACGCCCTCGCGCATTTCCATCGCTATGGCTGGCGCGAGAACCGCAAGCCGAACGCCTACTTCGACCCGGCCTGGTACCGGGCGCAGAACCACGACGTTCGTGATGCCGAGACCGACCCGCTGCTGCACTATGCCGAGCATGGCGAGGCCGAAGGGCGGCGGCCCATCGCCCACTTCGACCCGGCCTGGTATCGCGCCCGCTACGCGCTGGCACCCGGCCAGTCGCCGCTGGCCCACTTCCTCCAGCATCGCTTCGACGGTACTGTCGCGCCCATTCCCGAGTTCGACGCCGAATTCTATCTCGCCCGCTACCCCGACGTGGCGAAGGCCGCGATGGACCCGTTCGAGCACTACCTGGTCCAAGGCGCATCGGAGAACCGACAGCCTGCTGCCGGCTTCGACCCGGTCTGGTATCGGGCCCGGTACCTGAAGCACACGCCATGCGATATCCCGCTTCTCCATTACCGCGCCAACAGCCACCTGCCAGGCGTCCACCCCAGCCGCCCGCGGGAAGAGACCGACATCCCCAGTGAGGTCCGCCATAACACGCGGCCTGGGCCGCTGTTCGAGGAGGTGGCGAGCCTGCCAGCGGGCGCTAGCCGCCGCGCCATGCTGCTGGCCTATTATCTGCCGCAATACCATCCGGTGCCGGAAAACGATCTTTGGTGGGGAACGGGCTTTACCGAGTGGACCAATCTTGGCCGCGCCCTGCCGCGCTTTGCCGGGCATTACCAGCCGCGCATCCCGCGCGACCTTGGTCACTACCGCCTGGAAGGCCCGGACGTGCTCCGCCGCCAGGCGAAGATGGCGCGCGCCGCCGGACTGCACGGGTTCGTCTTCTACTTCTACTGGTTCGACGGCAAGCGCCTCCTGGATGGCCCGCTCGAGGCCTTGCTGGCCGACCCGAGCATCGAGCTGCCATTCTGCCTCATGTGGGCGAACGAGAACTGGACCCGGCGATGGGACGGGTCCGAGCACGACGTGCTGCTGGCGCAAACCTATCACTGGAACGACACATTAGAGTCGAAGACTATACACAAAGTCCAAGACTTCACACAAAGTCCAAGACTCGCTTTCGGAAGCCATACCGTTGTGGCAAGCAGCAACTTGCGGTCGGGTCGTGCGGCTCCCGCTTGCCTTCACAGTCTGCATATACCGACGGTGGGCGGGGTCGACGAACTTATGAAAAGATGGTTGCGCCGGAGCACGCCATCCTCGGAATCAAACATGGGCGGGACGAGATGAAAGCCGGCGATCCAGCAGGCCAACCTGACGATAGCCGCTCGTCAAGGCGGCGACAAGATCACCCGACGGGAGGTTACCGCCCGACAGGCTTCGGTCACTGGCTGCTTCCGCCACTCACGATCTTGCTTGGAGACACACGACATTCTCGACGGCATGGTCGAACCCGATACCCTCGTCATCCATCTCAAGGCCCATATCGCGGGCATTCAGCCGCCGATCACCCGCACGCTTGAACTGCCGATGGACCTCAACCTCGCGCAGCTCCACGAAGTGCTTCAGGCTACCTTCGGCTGGACCGACAGCCACCTTCACCAGTTCGATGTCGACGGGATGACATACGGTGCACCTGAGTTCGACGAGGACGGCTGGATACCGGACAGGTCGTTTTGGAGAAGCGGGCGGGAAAAGCGGACGTGAATCTGAAGGTCAGGCACCGCAGCTTTCGACCGTAGCCCTGTCGTTCAGCTACATACCTCCGCTGCTCAGAAGCGGAGGCTTTGACGAGGCTTGCGGCGGCCCCTCAGACGATCCACAAGGCATATCTGTTTTAGGGGGCCTGATTGAGCAAACACGTCGAATATGTGTGCCCGGAGTGCTTCGGTAATGAAAGCCTGAAGGACCGGGTGCGTGAGCAGCAAGCTGATGATGACGTAGAAGAAGACGAAGCGCCGACGTGTGATTTCCATGACGGCGAGCGCGGTGTCCCGATCGAGGAGCTGGCAGAAATCATAGATCCCGTCTTCCGCCAGCTCTACGGACAAGCTCTGGATGCCTATTATGGGGAATCCAGCGGCGATGACCTGGAATCCTGCGTTTCTGAACTGGCAGAGGTTGAAGAGCCGGATGTCGCGAGCACACTCGCAAGCGCGCTTATAGATGCGGACCCGGCGTGGCCGCCCGACGGCGACGAACCCTTTTACCTCGAGACAGAAGATTACGTCCGCCGCAGGAACTTTGGGTCAGATCATAGCTGGAGATGGGAACAGTTCAGAAACATCATATTACATAAGCAACGCTTCTTCAGCTCGTGGGCTAAGCGTTTGCTTGATGACCTCTTTGAAGGCGTCCATCTTCAGGAGGGCCGGGGGGGATCAAGTCCCGTCCGGTTAATTAAGCCGGGAGACAGCGATGCGGCATTCTATCGTGCGCGTGTCGCAAACACATCTGACCTGCAGCGGAAAATTCTGAGTGATCTGCCTTCCGAGCTTGGAGCGCCCCCGGAACGTTTGCGGCGAGCTGGACGCCTTAACTCAGCTGGCATCCCGACCTTTTATGGAGCTTACGATCTCGATACGTGCATCGCTGAACTCCGCCCCAGGGTTGGTGATCACGTCGTGGGCGCGCGTTTCAGCATAACCCAGCCGATGACCGTAATCGATCTGACGTTGTTCCAGGAGCCGTCCCGAGAGCGGGGACAGTTTGAGAAAGGCCAAGTGCGACTGACAGAGCAATGGCAGTTCATGACGAGCTTTATGCGCGAGATAAGTCAGCCGGTTTCTCCCGATGATGAACATCTAGATTATGTTCCTACCCAAGTCGTAGCAGAGTATCTGCTCCACCACTATCGGGGCATAAAGCAGTCCGGCAAAAATATACAAGCGATAGTCTACTGGTCAGCACAATTCCCTAGCGGGAAGAACATAGCGATTATGGGTGATGCTTGCAGGGCAGGTTTACTCTCGACCGGGCCGGTCGATCATCAGCAGCCTTTTTACTCCCATTTTCAACTGACCCCTGACCCGTCGACATTTAAGTTGCTGAAGGTTGAAGGCGCCAAATTCAGCTGCAAAGAGGTTAATCAAGAACCATGCGACTGGAAGCCGGAAGAAGAGCCGGACTTCTAAGCGAATTCTTGTTTCGGACTCGGGCACCGCCACATACCGTCATGCCGGTGAGCGAGACACCCACCTCGCTAGCGACAGCCTACCTTAGTTGAAGACCGTCGGGGGGCGTCGTGATCCTTCCCCGCCCGCACACAAGCGCATCGACCCCTCTACGCCTTTCCAGGACACTACGACGCGATGCGATGCCCCGGAGGCGGCTAGGGCGGAGCTGCGCCTGGCAGCGCGGGTCGAACAGCCCGGACACCAGGGTCGTCATGGGGCCACTCTTGCTTCGCGGCCGCGGTCGGTCGGGTGGTCGGCGCCAGGAATCAAGGAAGGTATGGCCGGAAGGTGGACGCGCGCGTTGCCGGACGCGACGTCGCCGTGCTTCGTACCGGGACTTTTGGTTCATACGCCTGTCGAGCGTATCGTTCCCGGACGAGGGAGGCTGGCGCGCATGGGACGGCCACGGACGAGCAGACTGACGAACGCATCGAGGCTAGGGTAGCCTGACGTGCGGGCCCGGATCCGGCGAGGGACCGAGCTGTGTTGGACGACCTCGTCCGCGAGCACCTGGCGGCCCGTGCCGCCGACTTGGGGTGGACGGCATACGTGCTTGCCTTATGGGAACATCACCTGGCGGTCGGCTTCGCGAACGGCCATTTCGTGCGGGAACTCACGAAGGGGGTAGACGGGCCATTCCTCCAGCGCGTCTGGGAGATGATGGTCGGCCGCCACCTGGTAGCCTGTGGCTACGACGTGTCGTCGCCGACCAGCACAGGCATGCCCGATTTTCGGTGTAGCAAGGGCGGGACGGTAACCTGGGTCGAGGCCACATGCGCAACCGCGGGCCAGGACGCCTCTCTGGCCCCGGATGCGGAGTGGCTCCTGTCCGGCGGTTACGTCCCGCACGACAAGATCCTCCTCCGGTGGACGAACGCCCTCGACCAGAAGATCAAGCAGTGCGCGGCCCGGCGCCGCTCGGGTAGCGTCGCGGCGGGAGAAGGCTACCTGATTGCGATCAATGGCGGCGCGGTGGGCACGGCCAACTATGGTTTTGGCGTCTCGCGCCTGCCCTACGTCGTTGAAGCCTCCTTGGCGGTGGGCCCCTTGCAGTTCAGCTACGGTCGCGAGGCCCTGGCCTTCAGAGGTGCCGCGCACCAGGCAAGGGTGCACGCGACGAAGGGCGGTTCCGCCACCGTGTCGACCGCGGCGTTCTACGACAGGTCGAACTCCGGGATCGCCGCATTGCTCGGGATCGGATCCATGCGGGTCGAGATGGCCGTGCTGCCACTGCTTGTCGCGCACAATCCTTTCAGGGAACTTGACAATGTTCGGGATCCAGCGCCGCTTGCCGGTCTCAAGTTCGGTGCGCTCGATCGAGAAGCCGAGGCAGCCCGGACGCATCCCGTCCTGAAGGTCCAGCGCGAGCAGCACGCTGTTCGTGCCCGCTATGACCCTGAGGGTCAGACCGTCCTTCGCCGCCTTCGATCTCATCGCATTTCGCTCCTCGCCCTGGTGGCCGTTCGGAAAACCTCGCAACGCGCCGGTCCGGACGCACCAGCACCAAGCGGCCCGCCGCCTCCGGGCTCTCCTAGGCCGGAGTGCAACGTCAGGCGCCGCGTTGCTTTCCGGCCCCGCCGGTCGTCCCGCGGTCCGACGAGCCGGGGACCCCGGACGCCATAGGGGCCGGATTATGCCTGCGAGCCGGTAGATGAAGTTACGCCAGCGCATCGATCTCCGCTTATCACGCGGTCAGACCCTCGACCGACCCGGCGGCCATGCAGTAGCGGAGCCGACAACAGGGCAGCGGCGATGCGCACCCGGACCGGTTGCCGTCCAGGACCTGGGAGTCGCAAACCTCCGGAGCGCGAGACCTACGCCAGACAGGTCGGTCGCGCGAACCGAGCGGATCACGACGCTCCCCATGGCCGATCTCTCCATTACCCTTGCAGCGCACGGAGAGATCGGCCCTGCGTGGAGAGCGCTGCGTTGCCGTGGCGGTCCACGTAGGCCGCGTCGGGTTCAGGCGGATGCTCACGGGCGATCTGGTAACGGCAAATGCTGCGGTGGATCGTGGCCTCCGGGGGCGGCTACAACCATATCATTGGGGCAGCCGTGGACGCCAAGCTCTGCCGACCGGCCGGGAATAAGGTTTCAGGAAGCTTCGATGCTAATGCCCAAGCTGCACGGGAGTCGATGCCTCATGCCCCGTCGGACGATGCCGCCGGTCTCCCGGACGGTCCGAACCGGACGAGGAGCTCTGCCGGGGCCCGGCGCGACCGCCCCCGAGACGGCTCCCAGTAGCCGGGCAGCTTTCCGCCGTCCCGGACCGCGAGGAGCAGCGGCAGCGCGAACCCGGTGACCTCGGTAAGCACATCGGGGAACGCGAGCCCTGACGAGGGCAGCTGGTTCCCGAGTCGTCGATCTGCTCGAAGGTCGCGCATTCGGCACTCGGAGAGCTCCCCGCTCGGTGTCCGACCCATCTGACGTGCCGGCCGCGTAAAGTTGCCGTCGGGCAGGTTGGCACAGGCCCGATCGCCCCGGCAGGTTCGCCGCTACTCGGGGTAGACCGCATGCAATCTATCGAGCCAGACAAGAAAAAACACCGACCCAACGAAAACGCCATGCACCCTGGCAGCATTTGACGGGTCGATTTTAAGCTCAAAGAACGACAGGTCTTCGCTCAATAGGTCGGGACGCGAAAATCTGGCTTCGGCTGGGGAATATTTGTGAGGCTCGCAAAGGGGTTTATATCCACGGAGGCTGTTAGCGGAAATCTGCTTGATCTTTTTTATTAATCCGCTGAATTTTCGTAGCTCATCGGGGCGCCAGTCCGAAAAACACTCTGTCTCCTGTCGAAAGTATTTCAGGCTTATCGATACGCCCTCGTCGAGGCTCCCCAACTTTCTGGTCTCGATGTCGATGGGTGTAAGCTTCGGTTCGACTTCTGCCTTGATCTTGAACGACTCACGCCCAGGCTTTACCGATTTCTTTCCCATAAAAGTCTCGCATCAACTGTTTCGGTATGACCTTCTCGCTGCGTGCTTCGGGGGCGAGATCGCCCCTCACCCGGCTCCAGGGTCCACCGTTCACATGGGTCATCTTCTCGAGCTTCTTTGCTCCAAAGCCACCGTATTTATCATAGACCATCCGCAGGAAACGACGGGTTTCACCCGTGATCGGCCTTGCATCGGCGACTGGTGGAATGGCCTCCCAGGAAAGATGCTTGAAACGATCGAACAGGGAACGGATCACGGGCCCATGGGCCCATGCTTGGAAGTCCTCTGGGAATAGCGGCTCCCCCTTGTTGGCGAGGTGCCACGCTTGCGCAAAGTAGACGAGCTTCTGCAAAGCTAGCGGTGTGACCGTCTCGCCTGCTTCCCTATCGACTTGGTTGATGAACCAGTTCGCCACGTCATCAGCCGAAATTTGGACTTTGCCTGCCAACGAGCCTCCTTGCCTGCTTCTGCATCGCCACCGCGCAGCCGGCGTATTGACGGTAGGCGGCATTGTCGCAAGTTATACCATATCTGCGTCGTGGCAACACGAGCCAAGGGGATCGTCTGGACCCGTGCCGGCTTCATGCAGCGCCACCAACGTCGTGCGCCGTCCAGGGTATCGGGAGTGCAGGGACAGGAGACGGCTCAACCCCATGGACACTGTCCGATCCCAAGGTGGATCGGGACGCACGTTCCACCCGGTCGATCCGACCATGGTCCGCAGTAGCCCTCTTCACCCCGTGCTGGCACCGAACTCGGTCGTCGCGCCGGCCGAATGCCCGGAACGGCGGACGGCCGGGAGCGCCATCGCCTGGACAATGCGGCCGTCAACTGCCCGTTGTCGCTCCGGACGGTATCGCCTTGGATCCAAGGCAACTTCATCTCCCCCTTCATTCATCGCCCTGTCCGAGCTTTAAGGAAGCGGGCAGGTCCGTGCGCGGCAGTAGAAGCCGGGACATCTGCGCGTCGCTGACCACGCAGCGCACCCGTTCGCCCTCGGGCCAGCAATAAATGCCGAGGCTCCATAACAGCCGTTCGACGTGGCGGCCGAGCGTCGTCACCACGGCAAGGTCGATCGCGTCGTCCTCTGTATAGCTTGCCGCAAGATCGCGGCCGAACAGCTCTAGCCAATGGTCGAGCCCTGACGGCGCAAGCCGAAGCTGCAGGTCGTCGCCCGCAAATGGCCGGCCCTCCGGCAAGCCCCGACGATGTCCCAGCCAATCCGCCGCATGGCCAAGCGTCGCCGACACGCACTTGAGCCCGACCCCGAAAGCCTCGCCCACATCGCTGTCGTCAGTCATGCGCGCGCGGGCTGCTGCAACCGCGGCCCGCGCGTGAGCGAGACTGTCGACCATCAGTTCCGAAGAAATCTGCCCCTGATTGGGTGCGGCAAACGCCGCATGCTTCGCACTCCAATAGGCGGACGGCGCACGGGCAACCGCCTGGTGCAGCTCGCGATCCATCGCGTCGGGCGTGAACCCTGGGGTGTCGGCGTAGCGCGACGCATGTGCCATGCCGGCAAGCATCCGGATCAGAAGGTGCAAGCCGCCTGCGCGGATTTCCACATCCTCGGAGGTCCAGGCTGCGGCAATCCCGGCGGCGAGAACGAGATGCACCCTGTACGCTCCATCCCGCACCACGGTCACGGGACATGCGACACCGATGCCGTAGACGAGAGCCTCGCTGGCGGCTGGCGGCAGTGCGGGATCGCCACGGTCGAGCCCGGCAAGCGCGTCTTTGTAGTCAACGGCGATGGTTACGCCGTCGAGGTTGTGGAGCGGGAGCGTTCGCGACAGGACCCCGACGACGGACTGGACGATAGCGGCATATTCCTGCGCCAACGCATCGTCCCCGAAATCACGCAGGGTCACGCGATAGGAGAATCGCTGCTGAGCGAAGGGGCGGGGAGTGGATTGCACCGACTCGCTCGCCACCTGGGATCGTGCGTTGGCAGCATCGCTAACCGCTTCGGCAATTGCCTCGGCGAGCACCTTGGCGGGATCGGTGCCGATCGCGGCGCTGAAATCCTCGGTGTCGAATGCGCGCGCGCCGATGAAAAATCCCTGGCAGTGCGACGCCGCCTGGGCGCTGAAGGTGGACAGGTCCACGACAGCGTTCGGGTCGCGCCGGCCTACCAGCATGCGGTCAGGCGCGACCGGCAGAAACACCAACTCCGCGTCGGCGGCGCTCGTGAAGAGCAGCGGGGCGAGAGCGTTCCCGGCTTCGCGTGCGAGGGCGACCGCATCGGGAAGTATAAGATCGCTTGCTCCCTCAACCGACCAATAAAATTTGCTCAGCGCCGCCACCCAGCCATGATCGCCGAGCGGTTTGCCGACAATCGCATTATGGCTGTCGCGCACTCGGACGAGCAGGCTGGCCATGAGTGCCGGGAACAACGGCGTGAGGGTTGCCACCGCTTGCGTGGCCAGCTCTCCGCCGCGTTCGCGGACGAGGAAAGCCAGCATTCGTCTGCTGAACGCGGCCGGGATCCCGGCCGAAGCGAGATCACCTGTCGTGCTTTGCATGGCGTCGGCTAGCGCCGGGGATTGCATCGGGCTGTCGACGCCCATCATCGTGGCGAGGCGTGCAGGATCGGCGAACATCTCCGCGATCTCGCCGATGACGCCCTGTACCATGTCGGCCATGGTGCGGCGTAGATGTGCGGTGCGCATGACGAGATGGACCACGATGCGTGCGGCGTTGTCCGGTTCGATGGCCGTCCCGGGGAGCGTGGCGCGCAACGCGGCAACATCCCTGCCGAGATCTTGCTCGAATGCGGTGACGGCATCATCGAGCGTCAGCTCGCCCGGCGCGCCTCTACGCGAATAAAACCAGTCCTCGGTTCCGACGTCCCCGATCCCAACGAGCCGCGGGGCAACGCCCGGACGATGCAGCCACGTCCGCTCCGCGCGCCCGGACATATCGGCTAGAAACCCTCGCTGGAGCAGCCGTGGGACATAGTGTTGACGTTTGCCGGCCACGTATGATCGCACTCGCTAGGCGCTGGACAGTGGCACGATGTCATACCCGCGGCGCGCTCGCCACCATCTGCCAACTCCCAGCATGGACACCATGGAGTCGCCGGCATGCACGCGCACGCCCGCCATCCCGTGCCGGGCCAGCGCGCTGCCCATCCAAGTTGTTGCGCTACATTGCGACCCTTTCCCGCCTCGACCAGCAGCCACGCCGCCAGCTTGTCGCCACACGGGTCCAGGCGGCTTGGGTGCTCCGGCACCTTGAACCATACCTCGACAGTGTTGGACCGCAGGTATTTGCGGATGGCGTTCCGCGACAAGCCCGTCCGCCGTTCGATCTCGCGGATCAGCATGTGCTCCCGGTGAAGCCACCGGCGAATGACGCTGAACAACTCCATGTCGATCTCGCCGCTGACCTCGATGATTCCGTGGGGACGTGGGTCAGACACAGATTATTCCTCAGCGAAAACTCTGGCCCTCTCCGGCTCGGGTCTCAATGCAACTCAACAAGTTCAGGACGGCAATCTGGCCCGGCACCGTGGCGCATGATAACGTCGACACGTGTGAGGTCCGAACACACAGATGTCTTGACCCTGCCTCCTGGATGCCCTCGGTCTGACGTGAGCCCCTGAACTTCCTCCAGGAATGAGTAGAGTCCGCCCGAGTAGGAGGCGGACGAATGAAGCGTTCGAGGTTCACGGAGGAGCAGATCATCGGCGTGCTGCGGGAGCAGGAGGCCGGGTCGGCAACGGCTGATGTATGCCGCAAGCACGGGATCAGCCCGGCGACGTTCTACCAGTGGAAGGCGAAGTTTGGCGGGCTCGAGGTGTCCGAGGCGCGCCGGTTGCGGACGCTGGAAGCGGAGAACGCGCGGCTGAAGAAGCTGCTGGCTGAGGCGATGCTGGACAACGCGATGCTGAAAGACGTGGCTGGAAAAAAATGGTGACGCCCGGGGCGCGGCGAGAGGCCGTGGCGCATCTGCGTGAGCATCACGCGGTGAGCGAGCGTCGGGCGTGCCGGGTGTTGGTAGCGGACCGGACGGCGGTCCGCTACCGGTCGGTGCGGCCGGATAATGCGGCGACGCGTGCCCGGCTGCGGGCCTTGGCGGGCGAGCGACGGCGGTTCGGGTATCGCCGTCTGGGGCTGCTGCTGTCGCGGGAGGGTCTTGTGCTGAACCACAAGAAGCTGCGTCGGCTCTATGCCGAGGAGCGGCTGCAAGTCCGGCGTCGTGGCGGGCGCAAACGGGCCCTGGGCACCCGGGCACCGATCGCGGTGCCGGACGGCCCGAACCAGCGGTGGTCGCTGGACTTCGTGTCGGACAGCCTGTTGGACGGGCGGCGGTTCCGGGTGCTGTGCGTGGTCGATGACTGCACGCGAGAATGCCTGGGCCTGGTGGCGGACACGTCGCTGTCGGGACTGCGGGTGGCGCGCGAGTTGGACGCTATCGTGGCGGTGCGCGGGCTGCCTTTGACGGTGGTGAGCGACAACGGAACGGAGCTGACGAGCACGGCGATCCTGCGCTGGTCGCAGGAGCGGGGCGTGGGCTGGCACTACATCGCGCCGGGCAAGCCGCAGCAGAATGCGTTCGTGGAAAGCTTCAACGGGCGGCTGCGGGACGAATGCCTGAACGAGACGGTTTTCACCTCGCTGCGGCAAGCGCGTGCGGTGCTGGCGGGTTGGCGGGAGGACTACAACCACGTCCGGCCGCACTCGGCGCTGGGGGGCCGGGCACCCGGCTGGCTCAGCGTGCCGCCGGGCTCGCCCGCGTCAAGGCCGCTCCGCGTCGCCTACGGCGATGGCCTCCGGCCAGCCTTGACCCAGGCTGCGCGCGATGGCTCGGGAGAGGATGGCCGGGACGGAGAAACGGCGCTCGACCGAACAGAGAAACACCGACACGATGGGCGTGGCGGCAACCGCGGACTCTACTTCTGACTGGAGGAAAGAAGGGGCTCACGTCACGGTCACTCGTGGGCGAATCGCCGAATCGTCAAGTTGGGTGATAAGTGATCATCCTGCCTGATACGGGTATGGCATGGCATTCGAAATCGCCTTCTTTAACGCATCTGGGCTGCTGTCACCGGCACTGGAAGCTGACGTCCGGGCCGGTGTCAGTGACGCGATAGCTGCACTCCGAGGCCATGCCGATCTGGGCGGAATCGGAATTGCCATCCACCTCTCTGAACTCGTGGGGCAGGAGACTGGCCTAGGTGGCTACGCCTACGGCCCCGACAGTTGCGCGATCTATGTGGACCACGGATGCGAGGCGCTCCGCCAGAACACCCGGGCTAATGCGGCGGCAATTACGATTCACGAGCTGCATCACGTCCTGCGTATGCGTCAGCGTCCTTGGCCTCGGTTCGCCGAGATGTGCGCGGGAGAAGTGTTGGCGCTGGAAGGGCTGGCGACACATTGCGAGATGTTCCTGGGCTACCCCGAGCCGCGCAACGTATGCGCCACTTCGGAAACGCTCACCCTGGAATGTCTGGCGACGATTGCGCCTGTTGTTGGCGACCCTGGCGCAAACTGGCGCTGGATTTATGGCCTCAACGGATTTCCCGAGCGGGTCTACAAGGCTGTTTACCCGATGGGGCACTGTGTTGTAGGTACTTACCTCGCAAGGACTGCCAACACACCCATTACGGCCCTTGAGGTGCCGTGGGAGGATATATGGCGAGAAGTGTCAGACCTTGTACAGGTAGGAAACGCCCTCCCCCAGCCTTGAGCCTGTAGTCTGCTTACGGTCGAAAGCTGCCGACATGCCAGCGGCGGGAACCGTCCGCTTTGCGCCTCCGGTCCCTCAAAGCTGTGTGTCCGCTTCCGGCCACCCCGACCGAGACTACTGCGGGTCGAGTAGAAAGCGGCTGTATCGACCATCGGTCCGTTCGAGCGATTCCCTCCGAGCGTATACAGGGCGAGCTTAAGCGCCGGGTCGTCATTGGCCTGGAAGCTCGCATACTCGTAGCGCACGATGCCGAGCGCGGGGTGATGCAGGTGCTTGGTGCCCGAAACCGGCGCGCTGACCCCGTGCTCGGACCACCAGGCCTCGAACTCCGGACACTTCGCGTGGACTTGGTCCACAAGGGCGACGAAGGCGGGGTCGCTTGGCCAAAGGTCGTGCGCTACCCGGAACAGCGACACCATGCGTCGCGCCTCCTCCGCCCAGGTCCGGCCGAACAGCCTCCTGGCGGCCGGGTCGGTGAGCATCCAGTGAAGGTTGTTGCGTTCGGCGGGCACAAGTCGGCCAAAATCGCCGAACAGTGCGGCGGCGGCGTCGTTCCAGGCCAGGATGTCCCACCGCTGTCCGGTCAGGTAGGCGGGCTCCGGCAAACTCCTGACGAGACGGTGGAGCGTGTCCGGCACGTGCTCGCGCTGGAACGGCTGCCGGCCGGCCGCCGCGGCCAGCGAGCGCAGGTGGGCCACCTCGACGGGGTTGAGCCGCAGGGCGCGGCCGAGTGCGTCCACCGTCTCGGCCGAGGGCGAGACAGCGCGGCCCTGCTCCAGCTTCACATACCATTCGGCGCTGATGCCGGCGCGTTGCGCTACCTCCTCGCGCTTGAGCCCGGGCGTGCGACGGCGCAGCCGGTCCACGTTCTTGTCCGGTTCCAGGCGCGTGCGGCGCGACCGCAGGAAATCCCCGAAGGGACGGTTACCCGACATGCCATGCTCCCGAGGGTGGTATCGTGGGAGACCAGTATCAGCCCGGTTCTCCTTGCAGGGTCGAAGAACGCCATCTCGGGGGCTCGTTGTCCAGGGAGACGAAGATGAAGGCAGCCGTGCTACCGGCCTTCGGGCTGAAGCTGAGCGTCGAGGACGTCGCCGATCCGGTCATCGGCACGGGCGAGGTGCTGGTGGACGTCGTCGCCGCACCGGTGCTGTCCTACACTGACGAGGTGCTGAGCGGCGCGCGCCGCTACCTGCTTCCCACGCCGGTGGTGCCGGGCGGCGGCGCGGTCGGCCGGGTGCGCGCGGTCGGTCCTGATGCCACTCGCCTCCAGCCTGGCGACTGGGTGTTCTGCGATCCCACCGTGCGGTCGCGGGACGGCGCTGCCACGCCTGACATCACCCTGCAGGGCGTCAGCGCCCGGGGAGAGGGTGGGCAGAAGCTCCAGCGCTACTTCCGCGACGGCACGTTCGCCGAGCAGGTCCGCGTGCCGACGGAGAACGCGGTGCCAATCGGCGCGATCGACCCGGCGAACGCCGGGCAGTGGTGCGCGGCCTTCACGGTGCTGGTCGCCTATGGCGGCCTGCTGGCGATGGACTTTCGGCCAGGGGAGACGCTGCTGGTAAGCGGCGCCACCGGCAATTTCGGCTCGGCGACGGTGACGTTGGCGCTGGCCATGGGTGCACGCTGCGTCATCGCACCCGGCCGCAACACGGCGGTGCTGGACGACCTGCGCCGGCGCTTCGGCGAGCGTCTGGTGCCGGTGCGGCTGACCGGCGACGGCGAGACCGATACGGCGGCGATGCGCGCCGCGGCACCAGGCCCGATCGACGCAGTGCAGGATTTCCTGCCGCCCTCAGTCACCGCCAGCGTGGCCCGCGCCGCCATCATGACGCTGCGGCAGGGCGGCAGGGCCGTGTTGATGGGCGGCGTCGGCATGCTGGGCGGAGACGACCTGGCGCTGCCGTATCCCTGGATCATGCGCAACCTGATCACGGTGCGCGGCCAATGGATGTACGACACTGCCGCCATGCCGGGCCTGGTGGGCCTGATACGCGGCGGATTGCTGGATCTCGACCACTGGGCCGTGACACCGTTCCCGCTGAACCAGGCCAGTGACGCCGTCGCGCACGCCGCGACCAACGCCGGCCCGTTCAAGCTGACGGTGATCGAGCCGTAGTCCCTGTGCCGGAAGCTCATGAGCGAGATGGTGGCGCACCAGGCGGTGGAGGATGAGGGCGCGGTGCGGGCGCCGCGCGGGCAAGGGCTGTAAGGTCGTTACGATACCATCCTGAAATGATGTGCCGGCAACAAGCCCTGCGCGGAGATAACGTTGGCCGAGCCGGACGCAGCGGTGAGTTGGCTGGAGTGCAACCACCTGTCCGACCATGCCGACGCTTTGATGGGCGACCACGCTACAGCTGGACGGTGCGGCATCGCCAAGAGTGGGCGATACCCATCGGTCGCACGACGGCAAGCCGCGGGGTGCACAAAGGGGAACGGCGCGGCAGGTCTCGCCCTCACCCAGCAGGACTGTCGAGTCGGATTAGCCGGCAAACCGCTGTCTCGAGAAGTCGCGTCTTGGGGGACGGATCGATGATGACCAAGGGTCGTTCCGACACTCTTTTGGCGCAACGGACAGCCGCCTGCCAGCTTCTTTCTCTCAGGTCTAAAGACATCCGAGATTGGCAGCCGTTGCCTTGTGAGAACGCGCCCGGGGCCCGCCTCGCAGGCTTCCAGCAGCCGGGCGTTCTGCCGGCTAGCGCTGGCGATGTCGCTCATGCACCGCTCGGGCAGTGGTTTGGCCACACGGCTCATGCCACTGGTCATGGGACCAGTGGCTCTTGGCATCGCGGAGTCGGTGGACGCTGTCAGCGCCTTTGGCGACGTGAAATCTTCTGCGTGCCATTTGCGACCGAGTTCGCGGCCTTCCGCATCATGTCAGCCAGTTTGGTGGCAGCCGGCGTCAGCGGCAGCCCGGCGCGCTGGATCAACACGATGGCCGGCGCAGGCAGGTGTTCGCGCACGGGGATGACCTGAAGCAGGTGGCTGGTCGCCCCGGATGCCATGAACTGGACCGGCACCATCGCCAGCAAGTCTGAACAGTTTAGGCAAACCATAAGCGTCAGCGCCGACTGGCTCTGCAACGCGAGCCGCGGCGGCGCAAGCCCCAAGGATTGGAACAGGGCGGCGAACTCCTCGTCCGCTTGCAGTGTGACCGAGGTCGAAGCCCATTCGGCTCTGGAGAGCTCTGCCAGCGACTTGGCGGCAGCCAAGGGATGGCCGTGCCGGGCCACCACGACGCGCGTGTTGGCGAACAGCACCTCCTGTCGCAGGTCGGGCGGCAGCGGCTGGCCCGGCTCGGGGCCGATGTAGAAGTCGATGCTGCCGTCCCGCAGCCGGTTCTCCACGGTGGGGTAGATCCCCTCGATGATCGTCAGGCGCACGCCGGGGTAGAGTTGGCGGAACGGTCCCAGGGCGGACGGCAGCATGGCCGTATGGGCCGCGATGGAGAGTGCGAGCCTCACGCCGCCGCCAACCCCGCCGCCGAGCTGGCCGACTTCCTCCGCGGCGCGCCTGACCTCGTGGAGGATCGCGCTGGCCCGCTGCACGAAGACCTGCCCAGTTTGGGTCAACGTCATGCCGCGGCCGTTCCGTTCGAAGAGGGGCGCGCCCAGCTCGCGTTCCAATTGGCCGAGGCTGCGGGTGAGCGCCGGCTGGGCCAGTTGGAGGTGGCGGGATGCCGCGCGCAAGCTGCCGCGTTCGGCGATGGCGACAGCGTCGCGGAGATGATGGAGCTTCATGACCAGCGATACCTGAAATAGCGAGACAAGATCAATCTGCCATCTTTCGCCGAGCCCGTCTGCGCTGCGATACCGCCTGCAACGCCGTCGAAGACACGGCTGTCCAGGAGGCCGAGATGACCCAGATCCGCAGCATCGCCACCCATCCGCGCCGGCCCGGCGAGTTGGGCGTCCACTCGGTAGACCATTTCAGTTTTGCCGTGCCCGACCTCAAGCAGGCGCAGGCCTTCTACACCGGCTTTGGACTGGACGTGCGGGACGAGGGCGGCGCCCTCGGCCTCTACACTCACGGCCGCGATCACCTGTGGGGCCGAGTGTCCGAGGGTCCGGCCAAGAAGCTCGGCCATGTCTCGTTCGGCGCCTATCCGGAGGACCTGGAGGGGATTGCGGCGCGGCTGAAGCAGTGCGGCGTCCGGCAGATCGACGCGCCGCCCGGGTTCGACTCGAGCGGCCTGTGGTTCCGCGACCCGGACGGCACGCTTGTCGAGGTGCGGGTGGCGGAGAAGTCCTCGCCCAACGAGAAGGCGGTGCAGTCCAACCTGTCGTCGCCGCCGGGTGTGCAGGGCTCCCACGCACGCTCCCGCGCGCGGATCGTGCGACCGCGGCGGCTGGCGCATATCCTGCTGTTCAGCAGTGACGTGGAGCGGTCGATCCAGTTCTACCGCCGGGTGCTCGGGCTGCGCCTGTCCGACCGGTCCGGCGACGGCGTGGCGTTCATGCACGGCATCCACGGCAGCGACCACCACATGATCGCGCTCGCCAAGTCGGACGGTCCCGGCCTGCATCATTTGAGCTGGGACGTGGGCTCCATCCACGAAGTGGGGCTTGGCGCGATGCAGATGGCGGATCGCGGCTTCACCGCCGGGTGGGGAATGGGGCGGCACGTGCTCGGCTCCAACTACTTCCACTACGTGCGCGACCCCTGGGGCAGCTACAGCGAGTATTCGTCCGACATCGATTTCATCCCGGTCGATTGCGACTGGGAGACGGGCGATCACCCCGGCGACGACGCCTTCTACGTCTGGGGGCCGACCCCGCCGGCGGACTTCGTGCACAACCACGAATTGGGCGCGTAGGACGGCCATGGACGTGCTGATCGCCGGCGGCGGGCCGGTCGGGCTGTCGCTTGCCATCGAGTTGGGCCTGCGCGGCGTGCGCTGCACCGTGCTGGAGCGCAACGAGCGGGTCGGCCACAGTCCGCGGGCCAAGACCACCAACGTGCGCACCCGCGAGCACCTGCGCCGCTGGGGCATTGCCGATGCGCTTCGGGCCGCCTCGCCCATTCCGCCCGACTACCCGCCGGACGTTGTGTTCGCCACCCGCATGAACGGGCCGGCGCTGGCGCGCTTCACCAACGCGTTCAACGGGAGCCGGGTGCGCGACGAGCGCTACTCCGAGGAAGCGCAGTGGGTGCCGCAGTACACACTGGAGGAGGTGCTGCGGGCCCGTGCCGTCTCCCTGCCGGGCGTGGAGGTGCTGTTCCGCACCGAGCTGCTCGGCTTCACCCAGGACGCGGACGGCGTCACGGCTGGGTTGGCCGACCGCGCGGCCGGGGCCGAACGCACGCTGCGCGCCGCCTACCTGGTCGGCGCGGACGGCGCCCGCAGCGCGGTGCGCGAGGGGATCGGCGCGCGGATGGAAGGCGACGGCCCGGCGCTGCGCAACCACAGCGTCATCTTCCGCGCGCCCGAGCTGGCGGACCGGCAGGTGCACGGCCAGGCGATCATGTACTGGCTGGTGAACGGGGACGTGCCGTCCATGCTCGGCCCTATGGACCACCACGGCCTGTGGTTCCTCATGGCGACCAAGCTGGCCGACGGGCTCGACACGGCGGACCAGGTGGCGCTGATCCGCCGCGCGACCGGCTTGCCGGATCTGGCTGTTGTGGTGGTGCGCGGCGACCCGTGGGTAGCCCAAAGCCTGATCGCGGACCGCTATGCTGCCGGGCGCGTATTCCTGGCCGGCGATGCCTGCCACCTGCACCCGCCATTCGGCGGCTTCGGCATGAACATGGGCATCGGCGACGCCGTGGACCTCGGCTGGAAGCTCGCGGCAACGCTGCAGGGCTGGGGCGGCCCCGAGCTGCTCGCCAGCTACGCCGCCGAACGTCGCCCGGTGCACAGGCGCACCATGGACGAGGCGGAACTGAACTACTCCGTCGTCGGCAACCAGTTGGTGCGGCCGGGCCTGGAGGATGCGGGCGCCGCCGGAGAGGCGGTCCGCGCCGCGGTCGGCGAGGCCATCCGCGCCACCAAGGGGCGGGAGTTCCGCACGCTCGGCCTTGTGCTCGGCACCCGCTACGATGCCTCGCCGATCATCGTGCAGGACGGATCGACGCCCCCGACGGAAAGCGTGGAGGACTACGTGCCTTCCGCCTGCCCCGGCAGCCTTGCGCCGCACGCCTGGCTCGCGGACGGCGCGTCCTTGTACGACCGCTTCGGCTCCGGCTTCACCCTGCTGTGCACGGGGGGCGGCGACGCGGCCTTGCTGGCCGACGCAGCTGCCCGGCGCGGCATCCCGCTGGTCGTGCTTCCCCTCGCCGAGCCCCGGCTGGCGTCGCTCTACGGCGCCCGGTTCGCGCTGATCCGGCCCGACCAGCACGTCGCCTGGCGGGGCGACGCGCTGCCGCTCGCCGGACCGCTACTCGACCGAGTCACGGGCAGGAGTATCAAGGCAATATCGGTGACGTCTGCGGCAGCCATTCCGGCGATAGCATGACAAGCGCACCGAGACTGGACGTGACGCAGCTCATCGACGAGCGCCCGGTCGGCGCCTACCAGGCGTTCGTCATGGCGCTGTGCGCGCTGGTAGCGTTCCTGGACGGGGTGGACTCGCTGGCGATCGCGGTCGGCGCGCCGCTGATCGTCACGGACCTGCACCTGCCGCGCGCACTGATCGGGCCCATCCTGTCCGCATCCCTGCTCGGCGCCGTCGTGGGCGCGCTGCTGTTTGGGCCGTTGGGCGACCGGTTCGGACGAAAGCGGATGCTGGTGGTGGCAGCGGCGTCGTTCGGCGCATTCACGGTGCTGACCGCCTATGCAAGCTCACCCACGCAACTGCTGGCCGTGCGCTTCCTGGCCGGGATGGGCTTGGGCGGGGCCACGCCGTGCTTCCTGGCGCTGTCGTCCGAGTTCGCGCCGGCCCGGTCCCGCGCCGCGGTCGCCAGCCTGATCTGGGCGGCCTATCCGATGGGCGCCGCGGTGGGCAGCTTCATCAACGCCGCCATCCTGCGCACGGCGGATTGGCGGACCATGTTCCTGGCGTGCGGGGTGGTCCCGATCGGCGTGGCGCTGTTGCTGGCGGCATTCCTGCCGGAGTCCATCCGCTACCTGCTGGCCGCCGGCCGCGACCCGGCGCGCGCCGCCCACATTGCCGGGCGGGTGGTGCCGGACCTGCCGCCCGGCGCGGCAATCGCCATGCCGACTGCACCGGCGCGCATCGTGCCGGTTGCCGACCTGTTCACCCGCGGCCGGGCGGCGACGACGCTGCTGCTTTGGGTGCCGTTCGTCACCGGGTTCGGCACGCTTGCCATCGTTGCCTACTGGACGCCGGCGCTGTTGCGCGAGAACGGCATCGCCCCCGCCGACACTGCCTTCGTGCTGGGCATGCAGAGCATCGGCTCCATCATCGGCATGGCGATCTCCGGGTGGCTGCTGGAACGGCTGGGCGCGACGGCGGTGCTCGGCACGGCGCTGCTGGCCGGGGCGGTGGCGACTGCCGCCATCGGTTCCTTCGCCCAGACGGTCGGTGGCGTGTCGGCGGTCGAGGCAGCGTCGTGTTTCTTCGTGGGCCTTGGCTCCGCCGGGTCGATCGGGCTGGCGACGCAGGTCTACCCGACCGCGCTGCGCTCGACGGGCCTGGGTTGGGCCATGGGAGCGGGCCGCCTGGGCCAGGTCGGCGCCACGCTGTTGACGGGGGTGATGGTCGGCCGCGGCTGGGGCAGTTCGGAGGTGTTCCTCGCCCTCGGCGTCGCCCCGCTTGTCGGTGCGGCCAGCGTGCTGGCGATGCACTGGCAGGTGCGGCGGATACCGGCCGCGTCGGTCCCGGCCTGACACGTATCGCAATTGCTTCGGAAGGAATAGACGGATGCGCCTCGTTGCCTACAGCCGTGATGGAAGACCCGGACTGGCTGCGTCCGGACCGGACGGCCGCTTCCATGGCGGGCCTACGCGGGACGGGATCGCCGCCCATCTGGACGGTGGCCCCGAGGGGCTGACGGCGTTAACGCGCGGCCTGCTCGCTCAGCCGGAGATCGACCTGGACGCGGTGGACCTGCTGCCGCCGCTGCCGAACCCCCCCAAAATCATCTGCGTCGGCCTGAACTACGCGGATCACTCCGCGGAAAGCGGGTTCGCCGTGCCGGACTATCCAACGGTGTTCGGGCGTTTCGCCTCCAGCTTGATCGGCCACGGGGCGCCCATCATCCGACCGCGCCTATCGGAACAGCTCGACTACGAGGGAGAGTTCGTCGCCGTGATCGGGCGCGGCGGACGCGACATCCCTAAGGCCCGTGCCCTGGACCACGTGGTGGCGTACTCTTTGTTCAACGACGCCTCGATCCGCGACTACCAGTTCAAGGCGCCGCAATGGACGGTTGGCAAGAATTTCGACGGCACGGGCGCGTTCGGCCCCTGGCTGGTCACCGCCGACGCGCTGCCGCCGGGCTGCGCCGGGTTGCGGCTGCGGACGCGCCTGAACGGCGAGGTGGTGCAGGATGCCTCCACGGACGACCTGGTGTTCGACGTGGCCACCCTGGTCAGCACGCTAAGCGAGGCGTGGACGCTCGAGCCCGGGGACCTGATCGTCACCGGCACGCCGTCCGGCGTCGGCCTGGCGCGCAAGCCGCCGCTGTGGATGAAACCCGGCGACGTCTGCGAGGTCGAGCTGGAAGGGCTGGGCGTGCTGCGCAACCCGATCGCGGACCAGCCGGCCACGGGAGCCGCGCCGTGAAGCGACGATCCCTGATCGCCGCGCTGATCGCTCCGGTCGCAGCGCAAAGCCAAACCACCCCACAGCCCGGGAGGCCCGACATGTCCGCGTCCATGATCCAACAGCACCAGGCGATGTTGCTCGCACAATGCCCGCCCCCGCCGCCGCGCATCCCGGCGGCCGAAGCCGGGCCGATCCACGTCACCCGCTGGGGCCAGGACGGGCCGCGCGTGGTGATCATCCACGGCGGCGTGCAGGGCGGGCTCGGGGGCGGCCCCAGCACCTTCGCCGGTCAGGAGGCGCTGGCGCAACGCGGTTGGCGACTGGAGCTGCCGGACCGACCCGGCTTCGGCAGCAGCCCGAGCCGTGGCCCCGAAGACATGGAGGCGGATGCTGTCTGGATTGCCGACATGCTGGGCGACGGCGCCTTCCTAATCGGCCATTCCTGGGGCGGCGCCGAGGCGCTGCTCGCCGCCGCCCACCGACCAGGTGCCGTCCGCGCCCTGGTGCTGGTCGAGCCGGCGATGCAATCCCTGCTGTTCGGCAGCCCGCGCATCGCCGCCGACTTGGCGCTGCAGGCCAGCGCCGGTCAGTTCGGCGGCGTCATCATGGCAGCCAAGACGCCGGCGGATTACGCGCTCGGCTTCGGCCGCGTGCTCGGCACCGCCGACAGCGGCAGCACCACGCCAGGCACCGCTATGGCTGGGCTGCAGGCTGACCCGGCAGCGGCGACGCGGTTCGGCTGCTCCTTGCTGCAGGCCCGCATGGCGCCGCCCCCTGCCCTGCGGCAGGCTGCCGAGCAGGTCGCCACCGCGGGCATCCCCACCCTCGTCATCACCGGCGGCTGGAGCCCGTTCTTCGACGCCGTTGGGGAGATGGCGGCCGGGTTGACCCACGGCCGCCACCTGGTGGTGCGGTCGCCCAACCACTTCGTCCAGCTCGCCGCCGCGGATGGCTTCAACACCGCCGTGGACGCCTTCCTGCGCGAGGCCGGGCCGGACCGACCGACACCGTAGCACGCGACGGCGGCAACGACCGCCGGCGCGATCGAGGAACAACGAAAATCCAAGGAAGCCGCGGCGAGCCTCGCCGCGGCAAGGGGAGGATTCGACATGAAGCAATATCTGCTCGCGACGACGGTAGCGGCCTTTCTGCTCGCCGCGTCGCCCGGCCTCGCCTGGGCGCAACCCGCCCTCGGCAGGCCGGGCACGCCGGAAGGCCCAGGCTTCGGCGCGTCACCGGCCGCGCCGACCAGCCCGGAAGGCCAGACCGCGGTGCCGAACCTGAACACGACCGGGGATCAGACGCTGCCGCAGGTGTCGGTGCCAACTTCTCCGCCGCCGCGCATCGGTCTGTTCCCCGAGTTCGGGGACAAGCTGCTGAACGCAGGCATCGATTTCCATGGCATCGCGTTCGACCACTTCCTCGCCAACCCGACGGCCGGCAGCGTGCCGGGGCAGACCAACAACCTGTTCGTCTTCCGCCCCGCCGCCGACTTCGACCTGCAGAAACTCGTCGGCATCCCCGGCGGCAACGTCCACCTGGGCCTGTCCTTCTTCGGCCTGCGCGCGGACATCCCGCAGATCATCACCCAGGCCGGCGGCGTGATGACGGGCTTCCAGACCACGCCGTCCACGCAGACCAACCTGCTCTCCGTGCTGACCTACGAGCAGCGCTTCCTCGACGGCCGCCTATCCATCGAGGCCGGGCGGACGAACGTCTACAACTACTTCCTGCTGCCGAACTCGCTCGATCCGTTCACACACTTCTCCAGCACGTTCCAGGTCGTGGGCGACTTCAACTCCAATCCCTACCCGGTCTGGGGCGGCCGGGCGACCTACCGGATCACGCCCACCTGGTATGTCCAGGCCGGCGCGTTCGAGGACAACTACCGCTACGCCGTCAACTACGGCGATCGCTTCGGCACGAACAAGGCGACCGGCGCGCAAATCCTGGGCGAGGTCGGCTACCGCAGCGAGTTCAGCAACGCCGCCTACCCGGCGAACCTCGAGGTCGGGTTCGAGTGGAACACGTCGCCCTACGGCGACCGGACCGCCAACAACAAGGGCACGGCGGCACCGATTATCCGCCCGATCACCTCCGCCGGGCCGTTCGCCGGCGGCGGCGTGATCTTCGCGCAGGGACAGAAGGTGTTCTATCGCGGCCCTGCTCGGCCAGAAGGCGGGCCGCCGTTCAACATCGCGCTGTATGGCTCGCTCGACACCTCGGTGGACAAGCCGCAGGCGATCGACTTCGACATGCTGGCGGGCGTGAACGTGACGGGCTTCGTGCCCGGGCGGCCACTCGACGCGTTCGGCCTCCAATTCAAATACCAGCGGCTGAGCGCAATCGAGCAGGCCCGCGAAACGCTGGTCCAGCGCATCGTCGGGCACCTGGACGGAACGCAGTCCCGCAACGGTTATGCCATCGAGCTGGTCGGGAACGTGCAGTTCACTCCGGCGATCTCGGTCCGGCCGATCGTCGAATACTTCATTCACCCGGACAACTACTACGGCCCACCCGCGGCGGGTCGCTACCAGCGGCCGCAGAGCGGGTTCGAGGCCGGAGTGTTCGCAGTGGTGTCCCTGGGCCGGCTGCTCGGCACCAGCACAAAGCCGTTCTGATGGCGATAAGCCCGCTGGCACCCGACACCGCCGTCCGTGCCAAACGCTGCCAGCGGGTCAACTCCTCAACCACCAACGCTTTCTTCAGTGTTCAGCCATCCAGGTCCAATGCCACCTCGCTGATGAGGGACCTGAGCCAACGGTGTGCGGGATCATGCCGGTAGCGCATGTGCCAGGCCATCTCGACCGGGAACGTGCCGAGGTCAGCCGGCGGAGAGAGCACCTTGAGCCGGGGATCGTGTGCCAGCCGGCGACAGACCAGACCTGGCAGCGTTGCGCAGTAGTCGGTGACGGCGACCATTTCGGCCACCGCGAAGAAGTTGGTGACCGAGATCGCCACATCGCGCTTGAGCCGTTGTTGCGCCAGCGCCTGGAACAGCCCCGCGCGCAGGCGGCCAGGCGGCACCACGTTGACGTGCTTGAGCCGCTCGAACTGGCCACGGGTGATGCTGCTGGCGATCTCGGGATGGCCTGCCCGCACCACGCAGGCGTAGCCCTCGTCGAAAAGATGCTGGACGACCAGGCTGTCCGGCGGATCCGTGACCCGGCCAAGCACCAGCGCGGTGGTGCCGGAGACGACCCCTGTTTCCGCCAGGTCGTTGCCATACGGGATCAGACGCAGCGTGATGCCGGGTGCAACCACGCGGAGCTTTGCGACGAGTGCGGGGATCAGGACCAGTTCGACGTATCCGTTGGGCGCCACGGTCAGCCGCCGCTCGGCCGTGGCAGGGTCGAACTCCTGTTGACCGAGCACGGCGTCGTCGAGCCTTGCCAGCGCTTGCGCAATCACCGGCGCCAGTTCGACGGCAACCGGGGTCGGCTGGATGCCGTAGCGTTCGCGGATGAAAAGCTGATCCTGCAGGGTGGTCCGCAGGCGTGAAAGCGCGTTCGACAGCGCTGGTTGGGTCATGCCCAGGCGCTCGGCGGCGCGTGTGACGCTGCGCTCCTCCATCAGGGCGACGAAGATCGGCAGCAGGTTCAGGTCATAACGCATAGGATATGCTGTCACCTGTATATCTGAAATCCAAACAATCAATTTCAGGAATGCCTGGACTGAGGTCATATCCGGCTCGCCCGCGACAGACGCGGACGGTTCAACGGAGGCGCAGATGACCAAGGGAACAGTGCTCGTGGTGGGCTCGAACGCCACACGGATCGAGCTTCAGGGCAGTGGCTCGGCCGCAATCGGGCAGTATCTCAACGAGACGGTCGTCCCGGCGATGGCGCTGATTGAGGCTGGATACACGGTCGCGCTGGCCACGCCGGACGGAACCAAGCCGCACATCGACCCGGTGTCGGACGCGACACAGCACTTCGGAGGCGACAAGGCCGCCCACGCCCGCGCCCAGAACTTCTACGCCGGCGACCTGTCCATGAACCAGGTGCGCACGCTGCGCTCGGTGATCGATGCTGGGCTGGACGACTACGCCGGGGTGTTCGTGCCAGGCGGGCACGCGCCGGCGGTGGATCTGATGCAGGATGCGGACCTGGGCGCGATCCTGCGGCACTTCCACAAGGTTGGACGGCCGACCGCGCTGCTCTGCCACGGCCCCGTGGCGACCGTGGCGGCAATGCCGCGTGCGCGCGAGTTCCGTGCCGCCCTGATCGCCGGGGACAGGTCCGCAGCGAGCGAGTTCGCCCAAGACTGGATCTATGCCGGCTACGGAATGACCGTGTTCTCCGTGAGCGAGGAACGGGCGGCCGAAGACATCCTCCATGGCAGGCTGTGTTTCACCATGCCTGACGCCCTCCTGTTGGCGAGGGCGACGCTTAGCACCGAGGCTGAAGACTCCACGCCCAACGTGGTGGTCGACCGCGAGCTGATCACGGGTCAGAACCCGAGTTCGGACCATCTAATCGCAGCCAAGCTGGTCGAGGCACTCGGCCAAGTGACCCTGGCCGCGTAGGCACGCACATGGCTGGCGGGGCGCCAAGCTTGTGCTCCGCCGTGCTCTGTCCCGAGGCTAGACTTCTTTGCCAGAGTCATCGTTATTCGGGTCGTGTTAGGTCGACGAACGCTTACCAAGACGATGTCTGCTTTCCCATACATCTTCTCTGGAGCAGACAGTCCGCTCCCGTGAAGGGTTTCGGACGCCGCTTGGCGTTCGAAAGTCTCCGAGGAACGACCCCGCGGGCCGGCAGCGGTCAGTATGGGGTTTAGGACTTCGGCCGGGCTGCGAGCATTGGCCGTTGGCGGGCAATTGGCCGTGGGGAGCGGGAAGAAGCCCGTGCGGTCAAGCCTTCCTCATTGAATGTCGATGCGAAGTCCTCACCGGATTTGGCGTTTTCGGCGCTTTGTCCGGGGTAGCGGCCGCAGTCCATCATCGACCGCAACGGGGCTGCGATTTCGGGGCCGTCGGTGCCGTGCCGGATCACGGCCATATCCTCCGGACTGACCGCGGTGGTGCAGGCGGCGCACGTGGCTGGCTGCATCGCTCGAAAGTCTCGAGGATGAGCATGCGGCCGCCGCAGCAGGGGCAAGGCGGCCGGTGATCCGACGGCTCCGGCGCCTCATCCGGTTCAGGAGCCGGCAGCGGTGCGGCGAGGAGTTGGCGCACATGGGCGAGCTTGTCGCGACGGCAGCCGCTGGCGAGCAGGCCGTAATGGCGGATGCGATGGAACCCGCGCGGCAGGACGTGCAGCAGGAACCTGCGGATGAACTCGTCGGTCGTCAGCGTCATGACCTGGTAGCGCTCGGCGCCGCTGCGGCGATAGTCCTTGTATCGGAACGTCACCCCGCGCTCGTCGAGCGCCAGCAGCCGGCGGTTGGAGATGGCGACCCGGTGGGTGTAGCGCGACAGGTAGGCCAGCACCGCCGCTGGCCCGGCAAACGGCGGCTTGGCGTAGACGATCCAGGGCTCCCTTCGGGTCGGCGCCACGTGGCGCAGGAACGTCCTGCGCTCGCACAGGGCGGCCCGGTTGCCATGGAACTGGAGCTGGCCCGCGTCGAACAGCTCCATCAGCCGGGTGAGGAACAACCGGCGGAACAGCTTGCCGAGCACGCGCACCGGCAGCAGGAACGCCGCGCGGGACGACACCCAGCGCTGGCCGTCGAGCGAGATGCCGCCGCCGGGCACGATCATGTGGATGTGCGGGTGGTGGGTCAGCGCCGAGCCCCAGCTGTGCAGCACGGCGGTGATGCCGATGCGGGCGCCGAGATGTCGCGGGTCGACGGCGATGGTGAGCATGGTCTGCGACGCCGCGCGGAACAGCAGGTCGTAGACCACGGCCTTGTTCTGGGCGGCGATGACGGCGATCTCGGCGGGCAGGCTGAATACGACGTGGAAGTAGCCGACCGGCAGCAGGTCGGCCTCGCGTGCCGCCAGCCAGTCGCGCGCGGCGGCGGCCTGGCACTTGGGACAATGCCAGTTGCGGCAGCTGTTATAGGCGATGCGGCGGTGGCCGCAGTCCTGGCAGCCCTCGACATGGCCACCGAGGGCGGCGGTGCGGCAGGTCTCGATCGCCGCCATGACCTTGAGCTGGCCGAGACTGAGGTGGCCGGCATGGGCGGCCCGAAAGGCGGGACCGTGTCGGCGGAGTTGTCGGCGACCTCGAGCGCGGGTCGCGTCACGGTCAGCCGCCGGGACTGGCTCCAACGCTGTGACTGGGCTCGATGCGCGCCATGATCTTGTCGAGCGGCCTGGTCACGGTGCGCACCGTCTTGGTCGCCACCCGGGTGTAGAGCGCGGTGTTGTCGAGCTTGGCGTGGCCGAGCAGGACCTGGATGACGCGGATGTCGGTGCCGTCCTCCAGCAGGTGGGTGGCGAAGCTGTGCCGTAGCGTGTGCGGGCTGACGTTCTTGGTCAGCCCTGCTGCTTTGGCGGCGGCGTCCACGACCCGGCTGAGCTGGCGGGTGGTGATGGGCTTGTCCGGGTCCTGGCCCGGGAACAGCCAACCGCCGGGCCGCATGACGCCCTGCTGTCGTCCCACCTGCCACCAAGCCCTGAGCAGCCCCAGCAGATCGGCCGAGAGCAGGGCATGGCGACCGCGTCCACCTTTGCCGCGCTCGACGACGATGAGCATCCGCTTGCTGTCGATGTCGCCGACCTTGAGCGACGCGACCTCGGCCACGCGCAGCACGGCACCGTAGGCGACAGAGAGGGCGGCACGATGCTTGAGGCAGGTCGTCGCCGCCAGCAGGCGCGCCACCTCGTCGGAGCTGAGCACGACCGGGAGCTTGCGGGGGTAGCGCAGGCGGATCAGCTTGCGGGCGAGGTCCGGCCGGTCGATGGTGTGGTTGAAGAAGAAGCGCAATGCGGCCACGGTGCTGTTCATCGCTGGCGGGTTCATGCCGCGCTCGGACTGCTGGATCTGGAAGCGGCGGATGTCCTCGGCGGTGGCTGTGCTCGGCGAGCGTTCTAGGAAGGCGGCGAAGCCCGCGACGGTGCGGAGATAGTCGTTGCGGGTCTTGTCGGTGAACCCGCGCACGGTCATGTCCGCGATGAAACGCTCACGCAGGCTGCCGCTGGCCGCTGCAGGGGGGAGATGGGTCATGGAGAGCTCCTCTGGATGGGGGAACTCTCAGCGTCGGGCCGGGCCTGGGCCCGCTCAATTCATGCGTGTCTGTCGGCGTGGCGCACCGCTGGTGCCGATCGCACCAATCCCGCGATAGCGGGTTCGTTCATCGGCCAAAACCGGATGGGAACAACGGTCCGGGCGGCTCGCAAGCGCTCGACCTCTGTCCGATGCGGGGCCAGGAAGAAGGAATCTTCTCGCAGGGCCCGTTATAGCTGGGCTTTAACTTAACCGGTCCACTGGGGCAGGCCACCTGCTCCGTTCGCTCGCTCAAGGCATCCATCATTGCAGCTGTGACGCTGCTCCGGGCTTGTATAAACTGATCCGGCAATGACACCGGACCGACAAAGCCTGGAGGCGACAGAAGTCGAGCTACGGTTCGGCCCCTTCCGCCTCTTGCAGGCGCAACAGGCGCTCTACAAGGGAGGTGAGCGGGTGCGGCTCGGAAGCCGGGCTTTCGAATTGCTCGTGGCATTTTGCAAAAACCCAGGCGATTTACTCACCAAGGAGCACCTGCTTGCCCGTGTGTGGCCCGGCCTCCATGTGGACGAGACGGCGGTGCGGGTCCACGTCTCGGCCCTGCGCAAGGCGCTCGGCCCCGAACCGCAGAGCGGGCCCTACATCGTCAACGTGGTCGGACGCGGCTACCGCTTCAGCAGCCCGGTCACGGCCATTAAAGCGTCGGTTCCGCCGGCTGCTGCCCAGATGCCCCGCCGCCACGCTCCATACCGGCTTGCCAGCGTCGTCGGGCGTGACGAAGCGATCAGCTCGATTGCCAGCCAACTGCCCGATCACCGGCTGGTCACGGTCGTCGGTGCGGGAGGCATCGGCAAGACCACGGTCGCCCTCGTCCTGGCGGACCGGCTGGCGGCGGACTACCCGGAGCGCGCGCACTTCGTCGACCTCTCGCCCTGGTCCGATGGCGGCCTGGTCCCGGCGGCCGTCGCCTGCAGCCTCGGCCTGTCCAACCTTTCCGAGGACCCGTCATCGGGCGTGGTGGCCTGCTTGCGGGAGAAACGGCTGCTGCTGGTGCTGGATTGCTGCGAAAGGGTCGTCGACGGAATAGCCGTCCTGGTCGAGCGCATCCTGGCCGAGGCGCCGGGCGTGCAGATCCTGGCGACCAGCCGCGAACCGCTGCGCGCCCAGGGCGAACGGGTGATACGGCTGCCGCCTCTGGTCACGCCCGCGGTTTCGGCTGGAATCACGGCGGAACAGGCCGCCGCTTTCCCGGCTATACAGCTTTTCCTGGAGCGGGCATCGGCAAGCCATGCCGATTTCGAGCTGACCGATGTCAACGCCCCGCTCGTCGCTGCGCTGTGCATGCGGCTGGACGGGATCGCCCTGGCCATCGAGCTCGTTGCCGGGCATGTCAATGCCTTCGACCTGCCCACGCTGGCCGCGATGATGGATGACCGGCTGAGCCTGTTCGGGCCGAGCCGCCGCACAGCGTTGCCCCGGCACAAAACGCTGCGTGCGGTGCTGGACTGGAGCTTCGAGACGATTGGCGAAGGCGAGCGGCGGCTGCTGCGCCGAATTTCCGTCTTTGTCGGCGGTGCCGGCCTGAGCGCCATCCAGGACGTCGTGGCCGACGGCGGGTTCTCTCGGTCCGCAACCGCCGAGACCTTGGGGATGCTGGTTGACAAGTCCCTGGTTTCGGCCGACCTGTCCGGACCCGCCGCGCGCTACCGGCTGCTGGACACGACTAGGGCGTATGCCGTGGAAAAACTTCGCGAAAGCGGCGAGACGGACGAGTTGGCGCGGCGCCACGCATTGTACTACCAGGCCAGCTTCGCCGAGGCGCGGGAGACATGGACGGCGGCGACGGCCGCCGCCTGGCTCGCCGCATGTTCCCGCGATCTCGGCAACGTCAGGGGCGCGCTGGACTGGGCGTTCTCTCCGGACGGCGACCTGCTCCTGGGCGCCAGGCTCGCGGCGGAGACCTTGCCTGTCATGTTCGAGATCTCGCTGGTCGAGGAGGTCCGACGCCGAGCTGCCACGGCGCTGGCCGCGTTGGAGTCCTGCGCTGAGCCCGACGCCATACTGGAGATGCGGCTGAACACGACGCTTGGCGCGGCCCTGATGTACACGCCGGGTCCGCTGCCGCAAACCATACTGGCCTGGGAGCAAGTGCTGGCAATTGCGACCGAGCGCGGGATCAAGGCCAGCCAGGCACGCTCGCTTTGGGGACTGTGGACCGCCTACGCCTACACCGGCCGGCCTCGCGAGGCGCTTGGCTTCGCCCGGCGCTACGCCCAGGTCAAGATCAACGATGACGATGCGTTCACGCACCTGCCTGGCGAGCGCATCATCGGCGTGTCCCTACACCTGATGGGCGAACACGCCGCCGCCCGGCGCCATATCGACGATATGCTGGCGAACTACACCCACCGGGTGTTCGAGTTCTATACGCCTGGCTATCAGCTCGACCAGGGCGCCATGGCCCGGGTGACCCTGGTTCGGCTGCTGTGGATTACTGGCTTCCAGGACGAAGCCCTGACGCGGCTGGCGCAAGTCCTGGCTGACGTGCGGCGTGCCGACCATGCCATCTCCATCTGCTATGCCGCCATCGAGGCAGCCGTGCCCATCCTGCTCCTGGCCGGGAACCTTGGCGGTGCAGAGCGGGAATTGGACGTCTTGCAGCACATCGCCGACCGCAACGGCTTTGCGATCTGGAAGGCCGGCGCGCGGGCGCTGCGCCTGACCGTGGCAGCCGCGCGGGGTGTCGTCATACCATCCCGCGATGTGCGCGAGGCGCTGGCGGCGCTTCGCGCGACAGGGTACACGGCACCAGTTGCTTGGCTGTCCGGCGCCATCGCGGAGGCGGGCGGCCCCGGTGACGGGCTGCCGGCACGCATCGCCCTTGTGGACGAGGCCATGGCCGCCTGCGAGCAATCCGGCGAGTTGTGGTGCTTGCCGGAGCTGCTGCGGGTGCGGGCGAAGCTCACGCTGCTGGACAGTCCGGCCGCCACGGACAGCGCCCGGACATGGCTTGCCCATGCGCGCGGCCTTGCGGAGGCGCAGGGCGCTCGGGCGTGGGAGATGCGCATTGCGGACACCGAGGCCGCCCTGTTTGGGAAAACCAAGGCCGCCGCCTCTGGGGGCGTGCCCCGGTTGTCGCCAGGCCGCGCAGACGGAGCCAAGGCGCCCGTGATGGCGGCCGTCCAACGGAGAAGGTAGGCCTCCTCATGGTCCTGCGGCGCCGCACCGCCCTACTGGGCTCCGCCGCCGCCGGGCTGGCAGGCCCGTCAGCCAGTCGAGCCCGCGCCCAAGTTGCCGGTGGGTCCGTCCTGCGCTTCGTTCCCGCCTTCGACCTGCGGGGCATGGACCCCATCGTCGACACCGGGCTGGCCACCCTGCAACATGGCTACCTGGTCTACGACACGCTGTTCGCCATGGACCGGTCCTTCACGCCGCGCCCGCAGATGGTCGATGCCTACGATGCCAGCGCCGACGGCCTGACCCACTCGTTCCGTCTACGGCCCGGCCTGCGCTTCCATGACGGCACAGCGGTCGAGGCGGAGGACTGCACCGCCTCCATCCGCCGCTGGGGCGCGCGGGACGTGGTCGGCAAGCTGGTGCTCGCGCGCACGGTTGACCTGGTGGCAATCGACGCGACCACGTTCCGGCTACGCCTCACCGAGCCATTTCCGCTGCTCCTGCACGCCCTGGCGAAGATCTCGTCCAGCCCGTGCTTCATCATGCGCCGCCGCGATGCCGCCACCGATCCTTCCGTGGCGGTAACGGGCGCCATCGGCTCGGGGCCGTTCCGCTTCCTGCCCGACAGCTTCGTGCCCGGTGCGCGGGTGGCTTACGCAGCCAATACGGATTACCTGCCGCGGCCCGAGGTGGCGGACGGCTACGCCGGCAGCAAGCGTGCTGGGGTCGCTCGGGTCGAGTGGCACGTCATCCCGGACCCGGCAACACAGGTGAACGCTCTTCAGGCGGGCGAGGTGGATATCGTCTCGTCTCCCGGGCTGGACCACCTGCCGCAGCTGCGGGCCGACCCGGCGGTGACGGTGCGGGTGTTCGACCATCTCGGCTGGACCGCCTACATCCGGCCCAACCAGTTGTTCCCGCCGTTCAGCGACGTCCGGGCGCGGCAGGCGCTCACGCATCTCGCCGCGCAGTCCGACTACATGCAGGCCGCCGCGGGCGCGCCTGACAACTGGGGCGAGTGCCATGCCTTCCTGTCCTGCGCGGAGCCCTCGGCAGAGGGCGGCGAGCTGCTCGTCAAGCCGGATATGACGCTGGCGCGAGAGCTGCTGGCCTCCTCCGGCTATCGCGGGGAGCCCATCGTGGTGCTCGATCCCGTCGACAGTCCCCTGCTGTCCAACCTTGCTGCAGTCACCATAAGCCAGCTGCGCGCGATCGGCGCGACGGTGCGGCCCTATGCCGCCGAGACGGCGACCGTGTTCGCCAAACGGGCCAACACCCAGCCGCCGGACCGAGGGGGATGGCACTTGTTCCACACCATCTCGCTCGGCCTGGAGCTCGAGAGCCCGCTGACCAGCTTCCCGCTGGCAAGCCCCTGCCGGTCGGAGGCGTCTGGTCCACCCCCCGGCTGGTACGGGTGGCCATGCGATGCCGAGATAGAGACGCTCCGGCAGGACTGGACCAGGGCACCGGGCAAGGCGGAGCGCGGGGTGATCGACACGCTGCTGGAGCGGGCGGCTGCCCGCTCCCTTCCGTTCATCCCCGTCGGACGCGTTTACACCCCGGTGGCCTACCGAAATGCAGTGCGCGGCCTGCCCGAGATGCCTGTGCCGGTCCTCTGGAACGCTACGACAGGGAGATAGCAGTTCGCCGGTCCAACGGTCTCAGGCTGGAAGCATGGAGATGGCATCGACCCGCTCGGGGTAAAAGGCGAGGTGGCCCTCGATGGCGGACACTGCCTCGAACGGCGACGCGTAGCTCCAAACGGCGTTCAGCCCGCGCTCGCCAGCCGCGGCGATGGTGAAATAGCTGCAATCGCCTTTGTAGGGGCAGTAGGTCGCGTGGTCGGTCGGTTGCAGCAGGGACATGTCCGCATCCTCGCGGGGAATGTACTGGATTGCGGGATAGGCGGCCTCCCGCAGCGTCAGCGCGTTTCGGCTGTCGGCGACGACGTGCCCGGCGACGGTCACGACGACGCGGCCGGGGGTCGGCTCGATCGTGATCGGGTGATCGGGTCCGGGGATCTTGATGGTCTTCTCGGTCATGCTGGCATCCTCGTGTCCATTGATTAAAGCCTTGAGCCGCCATCGACCCGCAGCGTGTCGCCGGTAATCCATCGTGCTGCGTCCGAAGCCAGGAACGCGACCGCGCCGCCGATATCCCCCGGCTGGGCGATGCGTTTCAGCGCTTGGATGCCGAGAGCCGCAGCCTGGCCCGCCTCCGTTTTGGTAAAGCTTGACATTTCGGTGTCGACCACGCCGGGCGCGACGGCGTTCACGCGGATGCCACGGCCGCCCAGGGCGAAGGCGAAATGCTTCACGAGGGTGCCGACGGCGCCCTTCGTGGCCGCGTAGGCGGAGATGGTGCCCATGGCGGTTCGGGCGGCGAGCGAGGACAGCAGGACGATGCTGGCGCCGTCGCCCAGCGCCGGGAGGAGCTGCTGCACCAAAAAGAACGGCGCACGGACGTTCACCGCGAACAGCCGATCGAAGTCGGCGACGGTGTGGTCCTCCCAGCATTGGCCACCAGGATGTCCAGGCGGTCTCCGCACATTTGCCGAACCCGTTCTGCCAGTCGGTTTGGCCCATCTGCCGCCGCGAGGTCCGCCGCCACGGTCTCGGCCTGGCCGCCGCTGGAGCGGATTTCTCCTGCCACAGCCTCTGCGTCGGCGGCGCCGGTCCCGTAATGGACGAACACCCTCGCCCCTTGGTCGGCCAGCGCCAAGGCGATCGCCCGGCCGATCCCGCGGGTTGCGCCCGTGACGAGCGCGGTCTTGCCTGAAAGTGCCGGTATGCTGCTCTCCCTGTCGGGTGCCATGGGAGTCACGCGGCCGCCTGCGCCAAGTCGTATCGCGGGTAGTCCAGGTAGCCGGCCGTGCCGCCGTAGTAGAAAGTCGTGCGGTCGTAGGCGTTCAGCGTCTGGTGCTGGCGAAGCCGTTCGGGCAGGTCGGGGTTGGCGATGAAGTGCCGCCCGAAGGCCACGAGGTCCGCATCCCCCGCCGCGACGATTACTTCCGCACCCGGGCCATCGAACCCGCCTGCCGCGATCACCGGGCCGCCGAAGATACGCCGTATCATACCGGCAGCGACCGGCGTCTGGTCGCCCGTCTCGGCGTTGCCGGTGACCCGCGGCTCGATGACATGGATGTAGGCGATGCCGCGCTCTCCAAGCGCACGGGCGACGAAGCCGAACAGCGCTTGCGGGTCGCTGTCATGCATGTCGTTGAAGCTGTTGCTGGGGCCGATACGCACACCGACCCGGTCCGCGCCCCAAACGCCAGACAACGCGTCCACGACTTCGAGCAGCAGGCGCATCCGGTTTGCGATGCTGCCGCCATAGGCATCGGTTCTGCGGTTGGAGCCGTCCTGCAGGAACTGGTCTAGCAGGTAGCCATTGGCGGCATGGACCTCCACCCCATCGAAGCCGGCCTGCTTCGCGCGCTCGCCGGCCCGCCGGTATTGCGTGACAATCCCAGGAATTTCGTCTGCCAAGATTGCCCGGGCTGGCGAGGCAGGGCCGGGGCCGCCCTTCAGTAGCGCGCCTGCACCACTCGCCATTTCCGACGGAGCGACCGGCTGGCCGTCGCCGGGTTGCAGCTCTGTGTGGGAGGCCCGCCCGACATGCCAGAGCTGGAGCACGAAACGGGCACCCTTGGAGTGGACCGCATCGACAACGGAACGCCATCCGGCCACCTGCGCGTCGTCTTCGATTCCAGGGGAGCCATAACCGCCGTTGCCCTGCCGCGAAACGAAGGTCGCCTCGGCGATGAGCAGGCCACCCGGGGTGGCGCGCTGCTGATAATACTCGCGCATCGCCGCACCCGGCACGTTGCCCGGCATGTCAGACCGCATGCGCGTGAGCGGTGCCAGCACGACCCTGTGCTGCAGATTGAATGCGCCGGCGCGTACCGGGGTGAATAGCGTCGCCATATTGTCTGCTCCGATGTAGATGGAAGTCAGGACGCGGTCTTGCCGCCGTTGACGCGGATGATCTGTCCTGTGAGGTATGAAGCCGTGTCCGACGCGACGAACAGGATGGCAGCCGCGATTTCCTCCGGCTTGCCGCCACGCTTCATGGGCACGGCGGCGTAGAACGCGGCCTTCTTCTCAGGCGACCCGGCCAGCCGGTCGAGCATGACGGTCTCGGTCGGGCCGGGTGCAACGGCGTTGACCCGGACACCGAATGCGGCGGCCTCGAGGGCGGCGGATTTCGTCAGGCCTTCCACCGCATGCTTGCTTGCGGCGTAGAGCGACATGTTCGCCGCGCCGCGCTCGCCCATCGTCGACGACAGGTTCACGATGCTGCCGCCACCCTGCTCCTGCATGACGCGCAGCTCGTGCTTGAGGCTGAGCAGCGTACCCAGCACGTTGGTGTCGAACATCGCGGCATAGCCAGCTTGCGTCTGGTCCAGGACCGGACCCGGCGTGCCCTCTGTGCCAGCGCTGTTGACCGCGACGTCGAGCCGGCCGAAACGGCCGATCCCCCGAGCCACCAGGCTGCTTACGTCGTCCTCGTGGCGGACATCGGCGCGGACAAACTCTGCCTCGGTGTTGAGCTCGTGCAGCTCGCCCACGAGCGCCACTCCCGCCTCGGCATTTCGCCCGGAGACGACGAGGTTGGCGCCCTCTCTTGCAAAGGCAAGGGCCGTGGCGCGCCCGATCCCGGTCAACGCGCCGGTAATCAGCGCCGTCCTGCCTGAGAATGTAGCCATGGCTAAGTGCTCTCCAATCCGCTGGACGCCAACCTGGTCGTCCGCCGGAAGGGCCGTGAGTGAAGTGGTGTGAAGGGCCGTAAAGCGGCGTTGCGCGACGGAAGAGGGGCGGCTCCTACGCGACTTTACCGCGCTTTACATGCGTTCACTCACACTCCGGGGCCCGTTAGGGGCATCCCGTGCCAGACGGACGCAACGTCCCGACCGAGCCACACGGGAATCCATGATGTTTAAGTTATTCACCCCCACGAAGCTGGGGCGCTACACCCTGTCGCACCGGGTCGTACTTGCGCCGATGACCCGGTTACGGACAATCCAGCCCGGCGAGATTCCGAGCCCGATGATGGCCGACTTCTACGGCCAGCGCGCTTCGCCCGGCGGCCTCGAAATCATCGAGGGTGTCAGCATCTCAATCGTAGCCCGCTCCTATCTGGGCGGCGCAAGTTTCTACCATGACGACCAGATCGCGGGCTGGAAGGCGATTGCAGACGCCATCCACGCGAAGGGCGGCATCGTTTTCATGCAGCTTATCCATGGCGGCCGCCAGAGCCATGTCGACATGACCGGCGGCGTGGCGCCCCTGGCGCCCTCCGTCGTTCCCTTCGAGGGCGTCGCACTGACGCAGGACGGCTTCGTGCCGGTCTCGCCCCACCGCGAGATCGCCATCGAGGAGATACCGGGCCTGGTTGAGGAGTTCCGGGTCGCCGCCCGCCGCGCGCTCGACGCTGGCTTCGACGGTGTCGAACTGCACGGCGCCAATGGCTACCTCGTCGACCAGTTCATCCAGGACGGCACCAACAGGCGGACCGATGCCTATGGCGGCCCGGTCGAGCGCCGCACCCGCTTCCTGGCGGAGACGGTCGAAGCCCTGATCTCGGTCTGGGGCGCGGACCGCGTCGGCGTTCGCATCTCGCCCTCGGGCCAGTGGGGCGGCATCTTCGACAGCGATCCCGAGGCCACGTTCAGCCACGTCGCCAAACTTCTGGACGGCTACGGCCTGGCCTATCTCCATGTGATCGAGCCTCGCATCAAGGGCGACAGCACACTCCACGAGGCGCACGAACCGGTTGCCGCCGTCTACCTGCGCCCGCACTTCTCGGGTCCGATCATTGCGGCAGGCGGCTTCGACCGGGCGGGCGCCCAGGCCATCGTCGAGAGCGGCACAGCCGACTTGGTCGCCTTCGGGCGTCTTTTCACGTCCAACCCGGACCTCCCGGACAGGTTGCGCCGCGACGTGCCGTTGGCACCGTATCGTCGGGAGGCGTTCTGGGGCGGCGACGAGCACGGCTACACCGATTTCCCCGCCTATTAGGAAGCCGCCGCCTGACCTGGCGCGGCGACATCATCTATTCCGAGAGGATCCAAGCCATGTCACGACTGATTACGTTCGCCAAAGCCGGTGGACCCGAGATGCTCGGCTACACCGAGATGGAGACCCCACAGCCACGGGCTGGCGAGGTCCGCATCAAGGTCAAGGCAATCGGCCTCAACCGAGCCGAGTCGATGTGGCGCCTGGACGACTACATCGAACCGGTCGCACGGTTTCCGGCCATGCTCGGCTACGAAGCCGCAGGAATTATCGACGTGCTGGGCGAAGACGTAACGGAGTTTGCTGTCGGGGAGGCGGTCAATGTCATCCCCTCCTTCTCGATGAACGATTACGGAACCTACGGCGAGACGGTCCTGGTCCCGCGCCATGCGGTGGTCAAGCAGCCTGCTGGCCTCTCCTTCACGCAGGCAGCCTCGATCTGGATGATGTTCGTCACGGCGTATGGCGCGCTCGTCCAGGACGCACAGGTGACGAAGGGTGACTTCGTGCTGATCCCCGGCGCATCGAGCAGCGTCGGCTTGGCAGCCATCCAGATCGCCAACTACGCCGGGGCCACGCCGATCGCGCTGACCCGCACCTCGGAGAAGGGGCTGCTTCTCCGCCACGCGGGCGCCCCGCACGTGATTGCCACGGCGGAGGTGGATGTCGTGAAGGAGGTGATGCGCATCACCGAGGGCAAGGGCGCCCGTGTCGCCTTTGATCCAGTCGGCGGCGAGACACTGTCCAAGCTCATCGCGGCGCTCTCCTTCCAGGGGACCGTCTACCTGTACGGCGCGCTGGCCGACACGCCGACGACGCTGCCGGTGCTTGCCATGATTGCAAAGATGCCGGTCATCAAGGGATACAATATCTGGCTCACCAGCGGCGACGAGGCCCGGCGCAAGTCCGCTATTGCCTACGTCACCAAAGGTCTCGAGTCCGGTGTGCTCAGGCCTGTTATCGACCGGACCTTCACGTTCGACCAAATGGTCGGAGCCCATCGCTACCTTGAGCAGAATGGTCAGTTCGGGAAAATCGTCGTCACTGTCTAATTGCCCCGTGTCGGATGCAGCCGTTAGAGGCGCTGCATCCGGCTCACGAAGTGCGGGCTTCCTAGAGTGACCGTCGGGTTCTGGAACCGGCGCCCGCGCGTCGCGACGTCCGCTTCTTCGAGTTTGGCTTTTCACATTCGATTGTGCGCTTCCGGCCTAGATCAGTCTGAATTTTCCAGTCCCATATTGTCAGAGCCGCCATTTCGCGACTTAGGAGACGTGTCGTGGAGCGCACATCGTCAGGAAGTCCGCCGTCAACCGATCGGTAAAACCTGACGTCGTGCACGTTCCGCACCTCGACGCGCTTATGGTCGCCCATCACCTGCCACCACTCCATCGGCGTGCCCCGGGACTGGTGGGTTCCGACCACCACAGTCGCCAGCGCACCGGACGCGAACCCAAAGCCGATGTGGAGCAGGAGCTTGCCGGGCTCCATCTCAAAGCGCCTGGTGGTCACGTCCCGCACCGGCTCGATCCTGCGCCCGCCTGCGGCGATGCGGCACGCCGCCACCGGTAGATCAGGCTGGAGCAGATGCCATGCCGCCGAGCTACGTCCTGCACCCGACCACCAGGCTGGCCCGCCTGCTCCACAACCATCGCTCGGAACGCAGCATCGTGCTCGCGACGCCTCTCGCCCACGATCTCGATCCGCTGCATCGGAGCAGCCACTGTGGCTGCCACACTGGCAGCCTCATCCTCGGTATCCATGCCTCGCAGCAGAACGACCAGAAGCTAGCCACACAAGGCGGCCACGGCCGGACGCTTACGGCGGATCAGCTTGCGGGCGAGGTCTGGGCGGTCGCGGTGTTGTTGAAGAAGAAGCGCAACGCTGCCACAATGCTGTTCATCGCTGGCGGGCGCTTAGACTGCTGGATCTGGGCGGGGGTTCCAGGAAAGCGGCAAAGCCCGCGACAATTCGGACGTAGTCGTTGCGGGTCTTGGCGGTGAACCCGCGCACGGTTACGTCCGCGATGAAGCGTTCACGCAGGTTGCTGGCGGATTAGCGGGAGGGAGGTGGGTCACGGAGAGCTCCTCTGGTTGGGAAGCTCTCAGCGTCGGGCCGGGCTTGGGCCTGCTCAATTCATGCGCGTCTCTCGGCGTCGCCCACCGTCAGTGCCAGCAGGCTAGTCCCGCAATAGCGGGTTCGTTCATCGGCCGTCCAAAGGCGTGCATTAATGGTCGTGCCTCGACACCGGAAGGCAGGCAAGGCAGGAAGCGTCGGGTTTCGGCCCCGTCTGTCCCCGCTCTTCCAATACAGTAACGCGGACGGTCGCTCGATAGCCCGCGGGTCGCTGGACGAGAGACAGCCATCGCCGGCTTCGCAGGATCCGTGCTCCGAGGCGAGCCTCATCCGGCGTGGGGCCTCACCTACGAGACCGCTTCCCCACAGCGCGACCCGGATCCGGCAGGGGTCCTGCGTAGGGCGCCTGTCACCATCCAGTCCTGACTTCGAGGCCAGCTTGCCCTCGCTCCCGGTCGCGGAGGCGCTGGTATCGCGGGGTGCGCGCCACTGGCTCGATGCCTCGCCACAGGTGCGGTCGATCATCCGCAGGCGCCGCAACGCCGGGCACGCCGAGCAAAGCGACTGAGCGCCGGAGGTGGATGCAGTCCCGACCCTGCAGGAACGTCGCCGACATTCCTGTAGCGAGGTTTGCGACAGCTCGCCTCGCCACGGCTGGACGGTCATGTCGGCGATCGTGTATTTGCCACCGGCCAGAGACGCAGTCTGCGGCAAGCGGCGGTCCAACACCTCGAACTGCCGCTTCCCACTATCGCGCACCGGTCGGCGGCGTAGTCGAAATTGGTGGGCGTAGGCAGGGGAATGACCGAAGCCGCCACTTCGTCGACTCCTCCCGAACGGACGCGAACACGCTGTCGCAGGCCGCCCTCACCGCCGCCGCATACTCCCTCATGCCACTCTTCGCCTGAAATCCGCCGACGACCAGTTGGATGATGGCCATCACGACGCCGATCGGGAAACCCCAGACGAGCGACCACCATGAACGGCCGACCAGAACGAACAGGCCGCAGACGGTGACGACGTAGAGCCACATGATCGCCTGCCCAGGAGCGCCGCCGGCGCTTCCGCCGAACGCCATCACGAACCCGGTGAAAGGGTCGTAGCACCCGGAAGGCGGGTAGACGTCCACCTGCGTCCACCGGCTCGTGTCGTGGTTGATGATGGCCGCCCATTGGCTGCGGCCGTCGTCGACGCCGGTCGAGACGACGGCATGAACGCCTCGGCGTTCCGGCTTCCGCGATCCGAGACCTGGTGGTGGAGCTGGCGTCGTCGGACGGCATCCACGGCGACCCCGGGCCGGATTGGCTTTGCTATCGAACTTTGGCCCAGAGTGCTGACGGATTTTGGCCCAGCGTCCGTCCCTCAACCTAGGGTTTGCCCGGTTCTGCCGGGAGGCTCGGAGTGGATTGGAAAGCCAAAGTGGAATTGTTCGAGCAGCTCCGTCAGGAGCATGAGTTTGGGGTTGGCACGATCTCCGGTGTCGCGGCGAAGTTCGGCGTGCATCGTCGGATGGTGCGGCAGGCGATTGCGGGTGCGCTGCCGCCAGAGCATCGCTACCCGACACGGATCAAACCCAAGCTGGATGGGGGTCGCGGCCTTCATCGACCAGGTGCTGGACGAGGACCGGCGAGCCCCGCGCAAGCAGCGGCATACAGCGCGGCGGATCTATCGTCGGATCCTGACGGAGTTCCCAGGTGCTGGGATCGCTGAGTCGACGGTGCGCAACCATGTCCGGGACCGCAAGCGGGCAATGGGCCTGATCCAGCGCGAGACGTTCGTGCCGCAAAGCTACGTATTGGGCCACGAGGCCCAGGTGGACTGGTATGAGGCCTGGGCCGATGTGGGCGGCGAGCGGACCCGCGTGCAGGTATTCGCGATGCGGTCGATGGCCAGCGGGGCAGCGTTTCACCGCGGCTACCTGCACGCGACACAGCAGGCGTTCTTGGAGGCACACGAGCACGCGTTTGCCTATTTCGGCGGGGTGTTCCGGCTGCTGCGCTACGACAACCTGGCCAGCGCCGTGCGCAAGATCCTGCGGGGCCACCGGCGGGAGGAGACCGTCCGGTTCGTGGCGTTCCGCTCGCATTGGCGGTTCACGGCAGAGTTCTGCACCCCTGGCGAGGGTCATGAGAAAGGCGGCGTGGAGGGCGAGGGCGGCTACTTCCGCCGCAACCATCTCGTCCCAGTCCCCGGTGTCGCCGACCTCGACGCGCTGAACGCCTTTCTGCTGACCGGATGCCGCGCGGACGAGGCGCGTATCCTGGACGGGCGCACGGAGCCGGTGGGGGCGGCGATGGTGGCCGAGCGCGATCATCTGTCGGCCCGCGTGCCGGAGGGGTTCGACCTGGCGGACGTGACGTTTCCGCTGGTGGACAAGCAGGGCTGCGCGATGGTCAAGACCAACGCCTACTCGGTGCCGGTCCGCGCGGGCAGCCGGGTGGAAGCGCGCGCCTACCCGCTGCACATCGAGCTCTGGCACGCTGGCCGCCGGGTCGCCCGCCACGAGCGTTGCCACAGCCGTCGCCAGCTTGTGCTGGATCTCGAGCATTACCTGGACGTGCTGAGCCACAAGCCAGGCGCGTTTGCCGGGTCCAAGCCTCTGGCGCAGTGGCGTGCGGCCGGTCGCTGGCCACCCTGTTACGACGAGCTCTGGGCACGGTTGCTGACCCGGCACGGCAAGCAGAACGGCACCCGCGCCATGGTGGCGGTGGTGGCGTTGGGGCGGGAGTTCGGTCATGACGCCCTGCGCATCGCGATCACCACGGCGGTGTCGCTCGGCGCCTGCGACGTAGCGGCCGTGCGGTATCTGCTGACGGTGGCGGCGCTGCGCAAAGGCCCATCCCCGGCCATCGATGTTGGCGAGCTGGCGCGTTACGACCGGCCGATGCCGACGATGGCCGAGTATGACGTGCTGCTGTCCGCCCCCTGCGCAGGCACCGCATGATGGCCGATCTCCAGGACCAGGCCATCCGGCAGCACTGCAAGGCGCTGCGCATGCCGACGATCGGTGGCCAGTTCGCCCGCCTGGCGGATGCCGCCATCCGCGAGGGGCAGACCCATATCGGCTACCTCGAGGCGCTGCTGGCGGCCGAGATGGAGGAGCGCGAGAGCCGGGCGATTGCGCGTCTGCTGCACGAGGCGCGGCTGCCGCGGATGAAGACGCTGGACGAGTTCGAGTTCGACCGCTCCGGGGTGGCCGCCACCCAGCTCCGGACGCTGGCCGAGGGCGATTACGTCACCCGTGCCGAGCCGATCCTGCTGGTCGGTGAGGCTGGCACCGGCAAAAGCCACCTCGCCACGGGGCTATGCGTCGCCGCCTGCCGCCAGCGGCGCCGGGTCCGGTTCACGACCGCAACCGGGTTGATCAACGAGTTGGCGGAGGCGGCGCACGCCAACCAGCTCAGCCGGGCGCTCGGGCGATGGGAGCGGCTGGACCTGATCTGCATCGACGAGCTGGGTTACGTGCCGCTTGCCGAGACGGCCTGCGAGTTGATGTTCCAGGTCATCGCCGACCGGGCGGAGAAGGCGGCGGTGATCGTGACGACCAACCTGCCGTTCTCCGAATGGTCGCAGGTGATCCCCAACCCGCGACTGTGCAAGGCGCTGATCGACCGCCTGACGGACCGTGCGCACATCATCACCACAGGCACAGACTCCTACCGGTTCCGCCGCACCACCGCTCAGCGCAAGGCGGGCAAACAATGACGGGAGGCACACAAGCAAGAGGCTAACGGGAGGTCCGGGCCCACGGCCTGCGCCACGCGATCATCGACCGGAAGCTGGGCCAGAATTCATCAGCACTGCTGGGCCAAAGTCCATTGTCATAGCCAACGGATTCCGCGCAACCCGTCGCCGAGCTATCGCAGCGGCCTGCGTCCGGCTGACTTCCAAAAGTGTTCGACGCACCTCCCAAATCGTTCGATATCCTCGTTGGGGCAGCACGCCTAGACCTGTATCTCCCTGACTGGAATTGCGGAAGGCTCTTCCGAAACGGGTGCGATATGTGATGCGGGCTCCCTTCCTGGTTGCGGCGGCGCTCGGCGGCCCGGACCGCACGTTGTTGGCACCCGGGAGGTCTCCGGCAAGGCTTCGAACACCTGCCCGGAATCACATCTGGTCCGGTATCCAACCCTCGCAGCAGATGTTCCGTATTCTCCCGAAACGCCCTCGAAGACGCCCGCCGCTCCCCACCTTCCGAGAGCGTAAACGCTACCCCGCAGCGGGTTGCAACATATGACTGACCGTTGCGAGTCCGCTAAACGCGATGGATTGATCCCACCCGTTCAATGGGCCGTGGCCGACGTGCTCGTGTCGCCGCATCGCACCGAACATGGTCACCACGGCCGCGACGCGGAAGGCGGTTGAGAAACTGTCTGTAACCTGGTTCAGAGACAGTGCACCCAGCCACCAAGGCAACAGAACGAGCGTTGACATAAGGGGTCGAGCATACGGCCCAGCTCCGAAGCGCAGTCTTTGAAGCCTGATCAAAGTATCGCATCAACTCAATCCCACTGAGGCTTCGTCATTGGCTCAAGCCCGACTCTCAGAGCAAAGTGTCTCAGCCTCGAAATTCATAGGCAATCGAGCGCTTCACCGGATTTTCGAGGTAGGCCCAAGAACGGGAACACCTGCTCCCCACCTCAGTTGCTCCGTTCCAAGCCGTTAGCGTCGGGTGTAACCCGCTGAGCGAGGCCGGCGGCTGTAGGCCGGGCAGTTTCTGTTTGCTGCTCCCGCGAGATATCAAACATGGCGAGAGGGGCCGCTGCTCCGCCCAGCATCGTGGCGGGAAGCTGACCATTCCAACGATGCGCCGCCTCAAAGGGGATGACAGTCGGGTTTGCCGCCACCGATGCACCGACTTGCTGGATGACCTTTGCCTGCGCATCGCCGGTCAATGTCGCCGCCTGGGCATCGCCCTCGGCGCGAAGGATAGTCGATTGCCGTTGGGCCCGTGCTTGGGCGATTGTCGCAGCCGCCTCGGCGTTGGCTTGCGCGATCCGAACTGATGCTTGTGCATCCGCTTGCACCTTGGCTTGCTCACCCTCGTAGCGGACTCGCGACACCAAGTTTTCAGCTCGTATAGCGTCGTTCTTCGCCTGCACCGCAGCTTCGACGGAGGCTTGGAAGCTTGCGCTATAGGTGATGCTACTTAGTTGCAAGTCGGTGATCTCCAGCCCAAAGATGCCACCCAAAGCAATTCCAACCTGCTTTCTGATGTCGTCGGCGATTGCTTCCCGGTTTGCAGAGATGCCGACCGTGTTTTGGGTGGAGAACACGCGCAGGACGCGATCGGCGAGCACCGGGCGGATGTTTTCTGCTATATCGACGTTGCCGGACCTACCGACCCCATACAGCAGATGCATGACGGCAGACGCTGGGATTTTATACGAGATGCCCACACCAACCGTCACGGCCTGGTTGTCGATCGTGTAGACAGTCAGGTTGTTGATCTGAAACGTGTCTAGACTCGTCTGGATCGTATCTACGACGTCGACCAGAGGAAGTTTCGTATGAAGGCCGGGACCGATCGGTTCAGCGCTGACGACGGTGCCGAGCCGTCGAACGCCAGCCATCTCGGTTGGCTGCACCGTATAGAAACTGCTGAACGCGATGATCCCAACAGCGATGAAGCCCACAATGCCAGTGCCGAGTTTCCAGGATGTCGCACCTGGGAGCCGTGGCGGACGAGGGCCGCCATGTGACGGCGGTTGCCAGGGTAGCTGGCCACCGGATGGAAAAGTGTTCAAGTCGCCCTCTCTTACGGCCGCAAGCACAATCCCATCGGACGCAGGCGGCACGGGATGTTTTTAGCGCACTAGACCAGGCACGGACGTAAAAAGCAGATGTGGTTTCCAACCGCTTTCGGAGTAAATACGGCGGAAAACTGCCTAAGGACGTCTGCCGGTAAGTTCCGCCATGCCGACCCTCGGTCAGAAACCGAGGATGAGGTCGGTCGCGAGCGTGACCGACCCGCGGTCGTGCCCGTCATTGTATGGCCGCGAGCTGTTCAGCGCCCGGTCATACCGGAACTCGGGGCGCAGCATGGCCGTGCTGAGCTGCGAGGGCAGCCACGTCGGCTTGTAGGTGATGCCAACGGTGTATTCGGAGTACGTCGTCGGCTTTGAAGCCGTCAGCAGGAAGAATTGGCCATGAGCACAGCTCGTTGGATTGGCCATAGCTTTCGACAAGCGGAGAACCTGGTCAAGATGGACCAAGCTCATCCGCCGGTGTAAAAGGCGCATATATTTTCAGAGCGAAGTCATAAAATCCTCCGGTTAAATACCAGAACCTTGGCGAAGGTGTGCCCTGCTACTACTTATTGTGTCGGCGCATGCCAGATTGTCGCGCCGCAACCAGCTCAGGCAGTTTGCGGTCTGCCGAAGGAAGCAAAGCCATGGCGAGCCAAGCTGCAGCAAATACCCAGGGGTTGGCCGGTCATGGCGCCGGGCGTCTGACGGCCGTTCACATCGACACCTGAAATGCCGAACTGCGCGACGGGGAGGGCTTCATCGGCGAGCGGACGGGCCTTCCGGGCCATCCTCGAGAACGGACGCGAGCGGGTGCGGCAGGTTGACGAGGAGGACCCGGTCGGCGAGGTGCCAAGCGCCGGCATAAGGAAGAAGGAACTCGATCGCCTCCTGATGGAGGGCGACCCAGCAGCCGCCGGCGTGGTGCTGGGAACGATCGAGAATTTCGCCCAGGAGTTCACGACGGTGATCGGCCGGATCCTGCGGCTGGACGGCTGGCAGGGAACGCAGCGTATCGTCGTCGGCGGTGGCCTCCGGGCGAGCCGGATCGGCGAACTTGCGATCGGCCGCGCCGCCGTCCTCCTGAAGGTCGCGAAGCACGAGGTCGAGTTGCAGCCGATCCGTCATGACCCGGACGAGGCGGGTTTGATCGGCTGCATCCATCTGGCGCCGCCGTGGATCTTTGCAGGTCACGACAGCATCCTGGCGGTCGATGTCGGAGGTTCCAACATCAGGGTCGGTCTCGTGCTGCTCAACCAGGCGAAGGCGGCCGACCTGTCACGGACCGAGGTGGCGAAGTCCGAACTGTGGCGCCACGCGGACGACAAACCGAGCCGGAAGGTCGCAGTCGAGCGCATCGTCAAGATGCTCCAGACCTCGATCAAGCGTGCCAGGAAACGCGGGCTGCGGCTGGCTCCGTTCATCGGCATCGGCTGTCCCGGCTTGATCCGGGAGGATGGCTCCATCGAGAAGGGCGGGCAGAACCTCCCGGGTAACTGGGAGCACGAGGACTTCAACCTGTCCCTGCTGCTGCGAGATGCCATCCCGTCGATCGACGGGCACGAGGTCACGGTGCTGATGCACAACGATGCCGTGGTTCAAGGGCTGAGCGAGGCGCCGTTCATGCGGGACGTCGAGCGGTGGGGCGTCATGACGATCGGCACGGGTCTCGGCAACGCCCGGTTCACCAACCGCACGATAGGAAAGGAGTAGCCGGAATGGCAGTTCCCGCGGACACGGGTCGGCCGGGTTCGGTCCGGTAATGGACCAGAGCCTGCTTCTCGTGCTGGGAAAGCTGATCGCCGTCTTGGCCCTGGTAGCGGCCAACGGTTTCTTCGTCGCGGCCGAGTTCTCCCTGGTCGGCACCCGCCGCAGCCGGGTTGACGAACTGGTCGCCCGCGGTCAGGGCGGGGCCGAACTGTTGCGGCGCACCGTCGACAATCTCGACGCCAACCTGGCCGCGACCCAGCTCGGTGTCACGATATCGTCGCTCGGGCTTGGATGGATCGGCGAGCCCGCACTGGCGCGCTTGTTCGAACCGGCCTTCGGCAGCCTCGGCGTCCTTGCCGAGACAGCCTCGCACGCGGTCGCCGTCGGGGTGGCCTTTGCTATCATCACCGTCTTCCACATCGTGCTGGGCGAGCTGGCGCCGAAAAGCTTCGCCCTGCAACGGCCGGAACGCACCGCGCTCTGGATCGTCCGCCCGCTCAGCCTGTTCCTCGCCCTGTTCCGTCCGCTCATCTTCCTCCTCAATGCGCTCGGGAACAGCGTGATCCGCCTCTGCGGCCTGGAGGCGGGCCACGCGGAAGGGAGGCTGCACTCCACGGAGGAGTTGAAGCTTCTCGTGGCAGCCAGCCGGGAGGCGGGGTTGGTGGAACAGGCGCAGCAGGAGGTGGTCGAGCGGGCCTTCGGCATGGGGGAGCGGCGAGTGCGGACCATAATGACCCCGCGTCACGACATCTACTGGGTTGACGCGGATGGCGCCCCCGAAGCCATGTTGAAAGGCGTGCGGGGCAGCCGGCACGAGCAGGTCGTGGTGGCCAGCGGCACCTTGGACAAGGTGATCGGGGTCCTGCGCAAACAGGACCTCCTGGATCTTCACCTTGACGGCAAGCTGCTGCCCGACAAGGACGGCAACGGCACCGCCATCTTGCTGGCTGCCCTTCGAGAACCGCTGATCGTGCATGATGGCGCCACCGTTCTCCAGGTTCTGGAAACCTTCAGGAATAGGCCTGTCCAGATGGCGTTGATCGTCGACGAGTACGGGGCGCTCCGCGGCGTCGTGACCCAGACCGACCTGCTCGAGGCGCTTGCGGGCGAGATCAAGGATGACGACGAGCTCGATGTCATACGGCGGGACGACGGGTCGTTCCTGGTCGATGCGACGCTGGGCATCCAGGATGCGTTCGAGCAGCTCGGAATAGCCCGGATCCCGGACGACTCCAGCGAGTACCGGACGCTGGCGGGCTTCATCCTCCGACGCCTCGGCCATATTCCGGCTGCCGGCGAGCGGTTCGAATGGGACAGCGCCGGGGATGTTCGTCGTTTCGAAGTGGTCGACGTCGACGGTCATCGGATCGACAAGGTTGCCGTTTCAAACGCGAAGGCGTAACCAGTCGACGTTCGGCGATAGGCAGACCAGGGCGTTCAGGAGATCCCTTCCTTTGACCATTGCCTTGTTCGGTCGTTGGAGAGGCGCTGCCGGGAACGCCGCCCAGGCGGCGCACCCGACCCGCCCCCTCAGCCGCTACTTCGTCGGCGCCAGGAAGTAAGGCATCGGCAGCACGCCGATCATCGCCTGCTTGGACGTCATGGCTGAGTCGCCAGGAGCGTCGGCCGCGACGCCCTGGACCGCCAAGGCCTGCCGCGTGGCCTGGGCCACATACTGGCCCTCCACCATGCCAGCCATACTGGTGGTCGCGCTGAACCCTTCGAACACCGCCCCGGACGAGACGGGCTTGGTCGCCGTCCAGGTCAGGTTCGGTGTGTTCGGCACGTCCGTGGGCAGCACCAGCGGGTAGCCATTGGCCGTCGCGCACTGGCTTAAGGGATTCGCCGTTCAACCAGATCCGGGCGGGCGGATCCGCGACCGGATGAAGGCGAGCTGCTCGCCGGTCATGACGGACGTCGGCATGGTCATGAACTGGGCCGGGCCTAGGAACAGCATCCAGAAGCCGGGCAGCTCCCACCAGCCGGTAAACCGCGACCAGCGCAGGGTCGCAAGCCCCTGGTTAGACTCGACGGTCAGGGATTCATCGGTGATCGTCCAGTCGCTTTCCGGAGGGTCGAGCCTGCGGAAGCTGCCGACCGTGTTGGTGAAGTGCGCGCGCCAGATCACCGCGACGAACGCCAGGGCGAACAGTGTTGAGTTGCATTGAGATCTGACCCGGAGAGGGTCTGAGTTTTCGCTGAGAAATGACCCGTGTCTGTTTCACACCTCCTGGCGCAATCGCCGGGATTTCTGGAGTGATCGACATGGAGTTGTTGAGTGTAATCCGGCGGTGGCATTACCGGGACCACATGCCGATCCGCGAGATCGAGCGTCGGACCGGCCTATCGCGGAACACCGTGCGCAAGTATCTGCGATCGGACGCCGTCGAAGTGCGGTTCAAAGTTCCGGAGCGTCCGAGCCGCTTGGATCCGTTCGCCGATAAGCTGTCGCGTTGGTTGGAGATGGAGGCGGGCAAGGGACGCAAGGTGCGCCGGACCGCGCGGCGGCTCCACGCTGATCTGGTCGTGCTGGGCTACGACGGCTCCTACGCGCGGGTTGCGGCCTTTGTCCGGCACTGGCGGGCGGATCGAGAGGTTGCGCAGCGCACCACAGGGCGTGGCGTGTTCGTGCCGCTCGTTTTCCCGCCCGGCGACGCGTTCCAGTTTGACTGGAGCGAGGATTGGGCGGTGATCGACGGCAAGCGGGTCAAGCTGCAAGCCGCACACACCAAGCTGGCGCACAGCAGGGCCTTTGTGGTTCGGGCCTACCGGCTGCAGACCCACGAGATGCTGTTTGACGCCCTGGCCGAGGCGTTCCGGGTGCTGGGCGGGGTTCCGCGCCGCGGTATCTTCGACAACATGCGGACCGCTGTTGATCGCGTCGGCGCCGGCAAGATGCGGCAGGTCAACGCTCGTTTTGCCGCCATGGCCAGTCATTATCTCTTCGAGCCGACGTTCTGCAGTCCGGCCTCTGGGTGGGAGAAAGGTCAAGTAGAGAAAAATGTGCAGGATACCCGGCGCCAGATCTGGCAGGCCATGCCGAGCTTCTCGGATCTGCCTTCGCTCAACACGTGGCTCGAGGCGCGCTGCGTCGAGCGTTGGGGCGAGATCGCGCACGGGCTCCTGCCGGGCAGCGTCGCCGACGTACACGCTCAGGAGCAAGTCAGCCTAATGCCGCTGGGACGGGCGTTCGACGGCTTTGTCGAGCATACCAAGCGGGTCTCGCCAACCTGCCTGGTTCATTTCGATGCCAACCGCTACAGCGTTCCAGCGTCGTTCGCCAACCGGCCGGTCAGCCTGCGGGTCTACCCTGACCGACTGGTCGTGGTGGCCGAGGGCCAGGTGGTATGCGAGCACGCCCGCATCGTCGAGCGCGCGCACGACCTTCCCCGCCGCACCATCTACGACTGGCGGCACTACCTGGCGGTGATCCAGCGCAAACCGGGTGCCCTGCGCAACGGCGCACCCTTTGCCGAGATGCCGGAGGCGTTCCGCAGGCTGCAAGCCCAGCTACTGCAGCGACCGGGGGGCGACCGGGAGATGGTGGACATCTTGGCCCTCGTGCTGCAGCACGACGAGCAAGCGGTGCTGTGCGCGGTTGAACTGGCGCTCGAGGACGGCGTCGCCACCAAGACCAACGTCCTGAATGTCCTGCACCGGCTGACTGACGGCGGTGGCGCCGCCACGGTCATCGATGCGCCGCAGGCCCTGGTGTTGCGCCAGGAGCCGAGGGCCGACATCGAGCGCTACGACGCGCTGCGGGACCGGGAGGTGCGCCATGCGTCATGATCCCGCCAGCGCCGCTCTCGTCGTCATGCTGCGCGGACTCAAGATGTTCGGCATGGCCCAGGCAGTGGGCGATCTCGCTGAACAGGGTGCGCCAGCATTCGAGGCGGCTGTCCCCATCCTGTCCCAGCTGCTCAAGGCCGAGATGGCCGAGCGCGAGGTGCGCTCCATTGCCTACCACACCAAGGCGGCCCGATTTCCGGCCTACAAGGACCTGGCGAGCTTTGATTTCGCCGCAAGCGAGGCCAACGAGGCCACGATCCGGCAGCTGCACCAGGGCGAGTTCACCAATCGGGCCGACAACGTCGTGCTCATTGGCGGACCCGGCACCGGCAAGACCCATCTCGCCACCGCACTCGGCATCCAGGCGATCGAGCACGGCCGCAAGAAGGTCCGGTTCTACTCCACGGTGGATCTGGTGAACCTGCTCGAACAGGAGAAGACAGCCAACAAAGCCGGGCACCTAGCCGAAACCTTGCTCCGCCTCGACCTCGTGATCCTCGATGAGCTCGGCTACCTGCCGTTCAGCTCGTCGGGCGGTGCGCTGCTGTTCCATCTGCTCAGCAAGCTTTACGAGCGCACCAGCGTGGCCATCACCACCAACCTGAGTTTCAGCGAGTGGGGCCAGGTGTTCGGCGATACCAAGATGACGACCGCGTTGCTCGACCGCCTCACCCACCACTGCCACATCCTGGAAACCGGCAACGACAGCTTCAGGTTCAAAAACAGCTCGGCCGAAGGGAGGACCAAGAAGACCAAAACACCCGCTTGACCCACGCCCGCAGCCTGCGGGAAATATCGCGCGACGGGTCAATTCTCGATGAAAACGCCGGGTCAGTTCTCAGCAAAAATCAACAGAACAGGACTGCGGACACCGCGAAGCCGGTGCCGAACCCCGGGCCGAGCTGTTGCGCGAAGACCATGCCGGACACCAGCAAGGTGCCGGCGATCGCCCATAACCAGGCGCTGCGGCGAATGGCGCGGAACACGAACACGCGGACGGCCTTGCGCACCATCGGCTCCGTGTAGCGGACCCGGACGCGGAACCCGACTTCAGCCGCCCCCGCCTCGGCCCCCCCCGTCGCCGTCACCCCCGTCTCAACCACCCTGGCGTAGCCCGCGCAGGCGGACGAGCCCGTCCGACACCTGCACGAAGCCGGTCAGGTTGGCGCGCATGGCGAAGATGTTCGTCGCGAGCCACCTGTAGAATAGCGGCATGTCCGACCGCTCCAGCTGCAGGAACTGCGAAAAGAGGCGCGACGGCCATCGGGGTCCCCGGTGATCCCGGCGCAGTCGAGCAGGGCGTGGCGCAGGGGTCGTTCCGGCCTGCTCTGGGGCGTGAACCGCGCGAGCTTCAGACGACCTCAGAACCGCTCTCATATGGTCTAGCTCCTGCAGCAGGCTCCGATCGAACAGCAGAGGTAGGCGTTCTACTAAATTCCCGTCCATCAAAGTCTTCCCTGGCCAACCCTCGCAGCTTGGGGCAGGCGGGTCTATCGCGCATCCGCGCCATCGCCGATTCCACGAGTAGTCGAGGAAATAGTATCCCGATCTGCTCAGCGCGCTCCCGCCCTTCCGTAATGGCTGCAGCCGTTCGAGTTAGCTCGGAGCACGCGGGAGTAGCCGCCATATGCACCGGCTTGCAGATTGAGCTGCTGCCGGTTTTGTGGACACCGAGATCAGGGCGCTTCACGAAGTTGGAGGGTGCGAATGATACGGTGACAGTTCAGCCGGGAACTCAAGGTTGAGGCGATCCGTCTGGTCAAGGAACGTGGGGTTTACGTGAGCCAAACCAGGCGAGATTTGGACGTGGGCGAGAGCTTGTTCCGGCGCTGGCTCAGACTTTGGTTCGGATCCCGGGCAGGTGTTCCCTGGGCAGGGTTAGCTCAAGCCGGAGCGACAGAAAATCGAACGACTGCGGCGAGAGGTCGCCAAGCTCAAGGCCGAGCGCGATGTCCCAAAAAGAAGCCGCGGCCTACTTTGCGAGGGACTCGATATGAAGTTCGGCTTCGTCGCGAAACAACCGACCGAGATCAGGTCCGACATCGGCGCCTGCACTGACACGATCTTCGGCATCTTTCATCTCCTGGGCTGTCAGTTCAGCCCGCGTCTGGCCGACACGACGCGGTTCTGGCGCCTGGATGGCAAGGCCGACTATGGCGCCCCCGACGAATGGCCGCCCAGCGCATCAACGTAAAGCTCGTCGTCCAGCACTGGGAGGGTCTGCTGCGCCTGGAAAGCTCGCTCAAGCTCGGCACGGTGCAGGCCGCGGGCCTGATCCGCACCCTGCGGACCAAGGACCGACCGACCAAGCTGGCCCGCGCATTGGAGGAGCTAAGACGGCTGATCAAGACGCTCCACCTGCTCCGCTCATCAACGACTAGCCTCCCGGCGGCGCATTCTGGTCCTGCTTTACCGTGGCGAGGGCCGCCCGGGACCGCTTCGTTCCTCCTCGGAGCAGGACTGCTTGCCATGCCGACTGTCTACTTAGCGACCGCTCCGCCCGCGGCCGGCGGGGCAACCGCGGGCGGAGCGGTCGTACCGAGGGTCGCGCCGGGTTGCTGGGTGGGGTGCTCGGTTCCGGCAGCTGGCGGCAAGCTGTTCGTGGTGTTCGGCGTGGAAGCACTGGATGATCCCGCGGCCGGGGTTTGGGTCGTCGTCATTGGCGCCTGGGCGAAGGCGGAGGTTGTTGTCAACAATGCGGCGGCAATTACGAGTATCTTCATGGTGTTGGTTCCTTGATGAATTTCGGGCTGAACCCAAAGTTAACGATCAACGGACGACGCGGCTGGCGACCTGCAGGCGGCGTTGTATAGCCAATGATCCACCGACGGCGGCCGCAATAGCCCCGATCAGCAGCGTGCCGAATGCTCCGAACGACGTGCGTGCCGCAGCCGATGCCGTCGCGTCGGCGGCGTCCTTAGCGGTTTGTACTGCTTTGGCCCTTTCCTGCTGCAGCTTGGCTTGCGCGTCGTCGAACTGCTTTGCCGCCTGATCGCGACTGACATGCTGCTGGGCCGCGCTGATGGCGATCACGCGATCCTTGGCAGCCGCTGCGTCGGGTCCGCCCTTGGCGTAGGTCGCCAAGTTGGTCACGACCTCCTTCTGGGCGTCCTCCGGCGACATCGTCGCCGGATCCACGTTAACGGGCTTTAGATAGGCCTGGGCCTGCTGCTGAAGCATGTCCGGCGTTACTCCTGCCGCCTGCGCGACAGGCTGGGCAGCGTCCTTGATGCCGCTGCCGACAGTAGAGGTGAGGCCGCCCAGCATCGAAGCGCCGCCACCGACGACGCCACCGATGGCCGAGGACAGCAGGTAGACCGTCATCAGCGTGGCGATGCCCCACGTGATGAGCCCATGCAGGATGCCGTCCCAGCGCAGCTCGATGCCGGCAAGCCAGGCGGCGACATACCCGCCGAAGCCGAGCGCGATGATGCTGCTGATCAACCACCAGAGACCCGCGCCGATGCCGAGGCTGCTCGCACCCGGCGTTGTCCCGGCGTTCGTGTCGACGGTGCCGAGACCGACCCCGGCGCCGAGCAGGCTCAGAAGCAGCTGGACGGTCACGACGAGGATCACGCCGCCGAAGATCGCTGCCCATGATATCCGCCGATGGGTGTGAGCACCGCCCGCCGTCATCATGGTGGTGGTCTCGAGCACGGGCGGTCGCTCGTTTGACGGATCATTGTAGGTGATGGTCGACATCGTAGTCTCCAAGGAGATAAACGGCCGGGAGCAGATGCTCCCCGGCCGGCTCCGGTCAGATTTTCGGTGCGCGTGGGTTCAGAGTGCCGCTCGTCGTCGTCGTCGACGTGGCGGTGTCTGGGAGTTGCTCGATCTCAACCTCCTCCTTGCGGACGGTGTCGCGGATCGTCTCTGTACGGTCGGTCGCCTCCTTGCGCAGGCCGATCTCCTCCACGACACGAGCCGTCTTGGACACGACGGCCTCCTCGGAGGATGCGGTCATCTCGATGGTCTTGTCGCCGAACTCGTCCGGCCCCACCGGACGGCCGTCGGTTACGGGACGGCGCTCCAGGGTGACCTTCTCGTCACGGAGGGTGACGTTCTGCTCGACCGGGGTCTCGACGACGAAACGGCGAATGCGGGTGCCGCCGCGGTTGACGACGCGCTTTCCGACGGCGAGGCTTTCCTCGGAGAGCTGCATGGTGCCGTCCGTCTTGGTCGGTAGGTTTGCGGTCGCCGCCGGCATCGGCGCCGCGAGCGGCTGCCGAGAAGTCGTTGTGGTCTGCATCATGCCGTAGCTCGCCGCACGTTCGTCGATGTCGATCGGATTGTGGCTCTCCAGGATCTGCGTGACCTTGGTCACATGGATGTCCGGCGTCTTCACCGTCACGACGGTCGAGCCGGACGTGACGCTGCGGTCGTAGACGGTCGTGTCGTGGTCCGGCTCGCCACCGAACAGGCTCGACCAGAAACCCTCCTCGCGCACCGGCGCGCCGGCTGTGGTCGTGATCGTCGAACCGGACGCTCCCGAGGCGTTGGCATGCACGCTGATGGCGTCATCGGGTACGCCGGCCTCCCTCAGGTCCGCGGCGGCCAACTCGGCATGGGCGGGGGTGTCGTAGATCGCAACAATGGTCTCATCAGCCATGGTATCGTCCTTTCAGGTTCGCTGTTGTTGAAGGCCCCACTCCTTTGGAATGCGGCCGGCCGGCTCGTCTTCCAGATCAGTCCGGGTGATCGCCACCTGCTGCTCACGCACCGGCAACGTCTCCGTGAAGCGCTCAATGGTCCTGACCCGGCGCACGCGCACTTCCTCCTTGAGAATGAGCCGCCGCGTCACGACGACCTCTTCCTCGACCACCGACATGATCGTCACGTCGCCTTCCTGCCGCACCGGAGGAACTGCACCGACCACCTTGCCGATCGGCACCCGCTCCACGACAACTTCGTCGCGCGCAAGGTCCTCGGCCACGACGACGTCGCGTGTCCGGGTCGTCCGGGTGGCGCGGACCAACGTGCGCCGCGCGCGCTTGGAAACGGTCACCGCCTCGGCATGAAGCGCGAGCGACTCGCTCTCGACAACCTGCTCGATGTCGTTGGCGAGAGCGACGGGCGAGGGCTTGGGGAGCGGATCGCCCGGCATGATTTACTTGTCGGCCGCGTTCCGAACCGCGTCCTTTGCTCCGCCCACGGCGTTCTGCGCCTTGCCCGCCGTCTTCTCCGCCATACCCTCGGCCTGGGTCTTGGTGTCGCCCGTCACCGTGCCGACGGCCTCCTTGATCGACCCCGATACCTGCTTGCCGGCGCCTTTGAGGCGATCCTCGTCCATGATCCAGTCCTTTCCGATGGCTGCGTTCACGGCGGATGCCGCACGTGGCGCTTTAACGGGTTCGGCCGTAAAGGTTTGCCGCAGTCCGGAGACAATTCGAGTGCCGGATACTTGCTTTCATTCTAGTCTTTTTGTCATGGTTACCTGGTTCAAAATGATCTATCGACGTTATCTTGCAATTGGATACAGTTTGGTATCAGGCACTTTCAGAGATGTGCTCAGGCACGCTTGCGGACACAGAAAACCAGTGTGCGGCGCCGGCGCACTCCCTCCACTCGGTAGATAGCGGATACGTGATTGCGGCGGCTCACACCCAACTTGGCAGCCGCCCGCCGTCGGGAGCTCCTTTGCCGTGTCCCGACCGCCTACGTTAGTCTCGTATCAAGCGCTGTTGAACCATAGCTCGCCACCCACGGCCGTCATGTTTTCGTAGGCGGAACTGGCATGGCTCGATGTCGATCGCTCAACACGGAGCAGACCGTGCCGGCGCATTGCTAAAGTCGCTGCCCTCGCCACCATCCAGGGCGCCTGCAAGGACCCCATCGATACGTTTCCGCTAATTCCCATCGCCCAGCTGCCGAGAGCCTTAACGGGAGGGGAAACCCGCCGCGCGTCATCCTTTATACGCCCGAGCGTCGTGCTTTGGTGACTACAGCTGAAGCGGCGACCGCGAGGGCCGATGCAGCTGTTGTCTATGCAGCGCGAAAGAGGCCGGCGACGTCGGCGACGTCAGCCAGACGCACCGTAGCTACGGCGATAGCAGCGCGAGTTCATCCTCCAAAGCAAACCGCGCGGTGACCAGGGCGGCAACGACCGTTTTGGCGTGCTTCGCGGCGCCAGTGTCGCTCGCGTCGATGTCGCCGGCCTGCTCCTCTGCTGATGTAAGGCCTGCCACAACATCCGACTGCAGCTCACCGATCCACCGGCGGACTATGTCCGGCTCCTGCACGGCTCTCCAGTCGGCAACGACGGTCCGAGTAGCGCGGTCAACGCGAGCGGCACTGGTCCCGGACGTGGCAAGCTTGGCTAAGCGTTCGATTGCTACCTCGACGGGTGACGGAGCAGGACGACGAGCCATTCAGCCACTGCTCGTCAGATTTCGGCCCAAGCACAAAGGGGCAGCGGCGATCATGGCCGGTTGTTCGACACGGGAGCGTTAGAGTAGCCCAGGTGCTCAGACGGAGTGCTGACCAGTTCGACCGACCAATCGGTGGGTGGCCCCGGGATGGCGGTGCGGTGATGCCCTGCAACCACGTAAATTGGCGCCGGACGACCGCCGCACGACGCGCAGCGTAGCCGGGCCAGGACGGTATTGAATGCCTGGTCACCGTGCTGCCGTAGCAGCAGACGGATTGGGCTCATCGCCACTCGCGGCGAACACGGGCAGCGGACTTCAAGGTTGCACTCGGGCCAATCCGAGAGGAGATGGGTGGGCGAGAAGGGAGGCGGGTGCATTGGCGGCACTGTGCCGCGCAACTCAGAACGAGTCGAGAACACGACTAGCTCAGGTTCAATCTACTTACGATGCCACATCGGCGGCCGCGGACGATCTCGGAACGCGAACCAAGCTGCATCCAACCAATCCTTAACAAAGATTGACGCACTCGGACAATCCTAATACGTGTCGGAAACGGAATGGAGCAGTGCACATGCGAGTGGCTTTGATGGCTGGAGTGGCGGTGATTGTAGCGACGAAGTTGGCGATCGCTACTCCGATAAACCTGGTAGCGAACGGGAGTTTTGAGGGTGCGACCGGCGGCACTCCCACCAGCTGGTCAGTCGGTGGCACCGCAGCCGACGGACTCCTGCCAGCCACCATCGCATACAATCAGAACGCGTCTTACCCCTTCGGCGCTCAAGGCGAAGCCGTGCCGACCGACAATGCCGCCTCAGCAAGCCCTGACGGCGCAGGGCTCAACGGTGTCTACTTCGTGAGCGACGAGGCCACGAACTTGTCCCTCTATCAGTCCGTGTTCCTCATGCCGGGCAGCTACAATATCGGGTTTGACAGCTACGACACGTTCAATGGCAGCGTGCAGCCGCACGACTCGGTGTTGACCGCGAACATCGCCGGCGTTCAGCTCGCCAGTTTCGATCTTTCCTCTGTCACCCCTGGTCTCTGGTCCACGCACACAGGCGAGGCACTCATCCAGACTGCCGGCACATACCTCGTGAGCTTCGCGTTCACGAACCCTGACTACCCGAGCAACCCGAGCACGAGCGGCAATCCAACTTCCAAGTACAACGCCAAAGACGTCGTGATTGATCAGGCCTACGTCATCAGCGCCGCTGGCAATGGTGGAACGTTGATACCACCGATTGCCGTTCCTGAGCCCGCGTCATACGTTTTGCTCGGGATCTGCCTGGCAGGAATGGTGGCAACCCGGCGGCATTGGAGGGCGTAGCTCCTACGGATTACAGAAGGTGCAGCGGGGCGCATCATGCTTCACTGTTGCCGCCCTTGCAGCGCACGTGGCTTGCTCGAAGATGCTGCGGGCGTGGCTAGGGTTATGAGTAGCAGCTCAGGCATGGGCAGCTACATGGAGGACCGGAGCATGTGTCGCGTGGGTCTTCTGGTCGGCTCGTGCGGGGTGTCTATCTCGGTTGGCCGCGAGAGGCGGCCCATGCCTTGCCGGTGCCGCAGGATGTGGTCTTGCATCTCGCGGACTCTACGTCACACGCCTGTCCATGGGGAGAAGCTCGAGTCGGCAGTAAGACCGAAATGCTGCAGCGGTCCCGAAGGCGAGTCTAGGAAACGCCCGGCCCGGGCCAGCGAGGCCCCGATCTCCTCGGCACTGCGCACCGCCGCCCGGGCGCCGTCGGGCGACAGAAAACCCCGTAACAACAGCAGCGCCTCGAACGGTCGATACTCCTGCGCCAGCGCGACCGCGTCGATCAAACATTGCTCATCGGCGCTGATCGACGGCTTGGAAACGCACTGGACCGATACTTTCCTCGTCGCGCCATGCTCAACAGCAAACATCAGCCCCTCGACGTAAAGGGCCGCCTCGGCCGCCCCGAGCGTGTCCAGCATGCGTTCGATACGGACGTCGGCATCGACCTGCTGGTGCATGCCGACCACCCAAACCCGCATGCACCAAAGCAGCACTGCACTCTCTACCGGCATCGCCAACCGTGGATCCGTGTGTCCCATGAGCACCTCCCTGCTGCGACCCCCTCTAACGCGAATGAGAGTCGTTCGCAACATAGCTGTTCTCACGTCACGTTGCAGCGGCTCGGGACGTGCTGAGAGCGGGTCTCTGAGTGCGACGAACGCAGGCCGAGAGCGGACAGCCATCCATCGGCGCTTAATTCGGCTATCGTTTCGCATCGACGTTTAAGGTGCTTCCCGTCAATGCGCTTCGTTCTCGGCTCTCTGGCTGGCCTTCTCGGGATGCTTGTCGGCTGGTTCGGACTAGCCATTCTCATAATCAGCCTTGCTGGAATTGGTGGCGATGGCGGCATAGCCATGAGCGCTTTCTTCGGGATGGGGCCGATCGGTGGCCTTGTCGGTTTCGCCATCGGCGTTTGGCTGTTCATCCGTTTCACTTGATCAGGTCGGGCATCAAGGAGACCCGGTATTCCGCCACCCTAGGCGAAAGATCGTGCTGGACTATTAGGCCGGGCCGCTATGTCGGGGTGACACAACGGCAGATTCCCGATGCTCCGCTTATCTCTGTCCATCAACGCAGCACTTGACCCTGCCCCCTGTGTGCCCTCGTTTATGAGCAGAGTCCGTTTTCGTATGAACCTGCTTGGGGCGGGTTGCAAAGGCTGCTGGGGTAAGGCCGTGCAGGCTCGTTTGGGCGGGCGGCGTTTTAGTCGATCCTCCATGCCTCGATGATCCGGCGTGCCGCGGCCAGGCTGCTGAGAAGGTGTTCGTTGAGGCACTCGTCCCGAAACCGGCCGTTGAAACCTTGCACGAACCCGTTCTGCTGTGGCTTGCCCGGGGCGATGTAGTGCCACAGCACCAACCGCTCCTCCTGCCAGTGTAGTATGGCGTGCGAGGTCAGCTCCGTGCCGTTGTCGCCCACGATCATCGCTAGGCAGCAGCCCCGCACTTCCGCGATCCGGTCCAACTCGCGACCGACCCGCAGGCCGGACAGCGACGTGTCCACCACCTGGCCAAGGCACTCCCGGGTGAAATCGTCTACGACCGCCAACACCCGGAACCGGCGGCCGCTGGACAAGCTGTCCGACACAAAGTCCAACGACCAGCGTTGGTTCGCGGCCTCCGGTAGCGTCATGGGCGATCGCGTTCTCAATGCCCGTTTCCGGCCACCTCGCTTGCGCACGCCTAGCCGCTCCTCGGTGAAGCCGGAACAGCCGCTTATCATTCAGCAGCACGCCTCCCGCGCCAGCAAGACGTGCAGGCGCCGGTAGCCAAGCCGCCGCCGCTCGGAGGCCAACACCCGCAACCTGACCCGCACGTCAGCATCGTCGGCACGCCGAGATAGATGCCACCCTCGCGCCGAATGATCAGTTGGCTGCCTTCCTCGGCAGAGTGAATCACCGCCTTCATACGTATGTCGGGGAAGTCGGTGACTGCCAGAACGTCCATCACGCCCCAGGCCTGGTTGGCGCTATTCCCGTGGAGGTCCTGGCCGATCGCTTTTCGGACTGAGCTTCGTGCGCCGTCGCAGCCGACGACGTAGCGGGCGCGCACTGTCTCTGTTGTCGTGTGCAGTCCCTCCTTCCGCTCCAGCGTTGCGGTGACCCGGTGCGTTGGGCCGGGTGCGTCGACCGCCAGGCCGAGAGGCGTGCGGCCATAGCCCGGTTCTAGACGAGAGGGCGATTTCCGCAACGCTCTCGAGGAACAAGTCGTGTGAATTCGTGCCTGGTTCAGGATGACATGGGGGATTGGAGAGGCCGTCCTCGGTGTCCTGGATGCGGCCGCTGCGGATCATCCTGTCGGGATGGGTTTCGTCAGGCTTCCAGAAGCATGTCTGGTTGATCCAGCAGGCCTCGCGCAACACCCGGTCCGCGAACCCGAAGGCCTGGAACATCTCCATGCTGCGACAGGTAATGCCGTCGGCTTGGCCCACCAGCGAGGGACCCGGGTTTTGCTCGACGATCCGCGTCACGCTTTCGGGGAGCGTAGCGAGTTGGGCAGCAAGTGTCAGCCCGGCCGGGCCGCAGCCGATGATCAAGGACATCGACCTCATCTGGCAGCGCCGGCGGGCGCACCATGCTGCCGGGCGCTTCCGCGATGGACGGGTCGCCTGGCCTATATCTGTTCAAGTGGAACTGCACAGTTCAAGTGGAACTGCACAATCGCTTATGCGAGATGTGCAGCATACTGTCAATTCGCCGCTTGGGTGTTTTTGGCGCTCGCGTACTGCCGACTAGCCCGGCGGGACCAGGGAGCAACCCCCGCTTTGCATAGGCCGGAAGGCCTGCTCAGGCGGTATCGTTGTGACGATATCATAGAGGTCGTAGGGCCCGGTCGAAGCAGCCGGAGCCTTCACCTTGAAAAGATACATCGCGTGAACCGCCCGGCCATCCTGGCGAATGGTCGTGGGGCCGAACAGAACGTCGTCGATCGGCGCCGCCTCCATTTGCGCCACCACGGCCCGGCCTGAGATGGTCTTGGCCGCCGCGACCGCCCTGAGATACGCCAGCGTCTCTGAATAGACCCCTGCATGATTCATCGTCGGCATTCGCCCGCTGTGGCGCGCAGCGAAGCGCTTGCTCCAGGCACGCGTTCCGTCATTGAGGTTCCAGTAGAACGCTTCGGTCAGTAGCAGCCCCTGCGCGGTCTGCAGCCCCATGGACTGTACGTCCGTTAGGAACACTAGCAGACCGGCCATCCGCGTTCCCTGGCGTCCGACGCCGAACTCGGCGGCTTGTTTGACCGTGTTGACCACATCGTCGCCAGCATTGGCGGTGCCGATCACCTCGGCGCCCGAGGCCTGCGCCTGCAGCAGGTAGGACGACAGATCCGTCGTACCCAGTGGCGCCCGCACGTCGCCCAGCACAATGCCACCATTCTCACGGATCACTGCCGTTGCGTCTCTTATGAGCGATGCGCCGAGCGCATAGTCGGAGCCGATGAAGAACCATCGCTTGGCTCCCTGCAGCGTGAGCGTGCGCGCGGTGCCGTTTGCCAGCGCCCAGGTATCAAAGGTCCATTGCACCGTCGTGGGCGCGCATTGGCGCCCGGTCAGGTCCGAGGTTGCGGTGCTCGAAGCCAGGAAGGCTCGGTCCTTCTCCTTCATCACTTGGTTGACCGCCAGCGCCACGGCAGAGTTCGGAACGTCCACCACCGCCGCCACACCGTCACGGTCCACCCAAGCACGGGCGATCGCCGCGCCGACATCGGCCTTGTTCTGATGATCGGCAAACAGTATTTCCACCTTCGGCGCTGCTGGCCCGGCGGCAGCTGCAAAATCCTCTGCCGCCATCTGCGCGGCCACCACAGAGCCCTTGCCGGACAAATCCGAGTAAGGGCCGGACATGTCGTTCAAGACGCCGATGCGGATGATGGGCGGAAGCTCCGCTTTGGCGGGCGACGCCGCGACGGCCAGGACGGTGAGAAGTGTCAGGCGGGCCAGACGACGCACGTTCCGGCTCGCTCTCATATCCGGCACCCCGTGCGCCCGATCACTCCGTGGCGGCACTCCGCAGCGGGGCGGCGGTGATGCCGTTGTGGACGTCGGCCAGCGTGGACAGCAGGCAGATGAACATAGCGCGATCCGCTTCCGCAAGCTGCGCCAGCAACCGGTCCTGGACCCGCTGCACCGCCGGCCTCACCTGGCTGAGCAGCCCCTGGCCTTCGGGCGAGAGGCGCACAAGCTTGATCCGGCGGCCCCGCTCGCTTGCGATCCGCTCCACCCACCCCTTGGTCTCCATCCGCTCCAGCACATCGCCGATCGTGGACCGGTCGAATACGATCAGCACCGACAGCCGTGTTGCATCCACCAGCGGATTCTCCGCGATCGCATGAAGCGCCGCGAACTGCACCGAGGTCAGGTCGAATGCACCACATTCGTCGCTGAATAGCGCGGTGGAAATTTGTGAGGCGCGGCGCACTAGGTGACCGGGCATGGCGTAGAGCGTGTCCATAGACCGCTTGTAACATGCGGCCGGCGTCGGGCCATCTGCGCTGTATCATTCGGCATCCATCCCCGGAGCTTTGTTCATAGGTTTTGTGCCGATCCTTGAGTTTGACGGTAGGCGAAAGAAAGCATACGGTCAATTCAACGAAAAACGCGGGGACGCGCCGATGGACGCCCATGTTACCGACACCCCGGAACGGGTCGCATTCTACGAACGTATCGGCCGCGAGAACCTGACGCCGCTCTGGACCTCCCTCGCCAATCTGGTGACGCCGGAACCCCGCAGCCCATGCCAGCCCGCATCCTGGCGTTTCAGCACGATCCGCGCCGCAATGCTGGAAGCCGGCAGCCTGATCACCGCCAAGGAGGCCGAACGCCGCGTGCTGGTGCTTGAGAACCCAGGCCTTCGCGGCCAGAACCGCATCACCACCAGCCTGTACGCCGGCGTCCAGCTGGTGCTGTCCGGCGAAGTCGCGCCCGCTCACCGCCACAGCCAGTCCGCGCTACGCTTCGTATTGGAGGGCAACGGGGCCTATACCGCCGTCAATGGCGAGAAAACCATGATGCACGAGGGCGACTTCATCATTACGCCGCCGATGGCATGGCACGACCACGGCAACCCGAGCAGTGCACCGATCTTTTGGCTGGATGGGCTCGACATTCCCTTCGTCTCGTTCCTCGACGCCTCGTTTTCCGAGCACCTGGAGCAGGACGAGCAACCCATCACTCGCCCCATCGGTGACAGCGACGCCCGCTACGGTGCCAACCTGCTCCCCGTCGATCATGCGGGCCGCAGTGGCACCTCCCCGGTGTTCAACTATCCCTATGATCGCACCCGGGATGCGCTGGAACGCATGCGCCGCCTGAACGAGTGGGATCCGTGCCACGGCCTGAAGACCCGCTACACCAACCCGGTCACCGGAAACCACGCCATGGCCACCATGGGCACCTTCGTGCAGTTGCTGCCCAGAGGCTTTTCTACCAGCGCCTACCGTGCAACCGACGCCACCACTTTCGTCGCGATCGAAGGCAGCGGACGCAGCATCATCTCTTCCCGCAGCCCGGGCAGCGACGACTTTGTGGTGGAATGGGGCAAACGCGATATCTTCGTCGTCCCGTCATGGCAGAAGGTTCGGCACGAGGCGGCAGAGGACAGCGTGCTGTTCTCCTTTTCCGACCGCCCCATTCAACAGGCGCTGAATCTATTTCGGGAGGATCGGGGCAATGCTTAAAAGCTACGCCAAGCCTCGTCGCTCAGTCAGAACATAGCGAGACGGCCAGGTGCCGCTGGTCTTGCACTAGCCGTGTCCCCTTTACAGACCAAGGCATTATTGCCAGTAAACCGGTTCCTGGCCGGTTCCTAACTGACGGCTAGCACCTGCCATCCGCAGAGCTACCAGTGGGGTTGGCCGGCACTCACGTGGCGCGGGTGCCGGATCAGGGGAGGACTGTTACGGAGAAGACCCGGTGCACCACGCCGTTGTTGAACACTGGGTCCAGCGCCACCGTGTCGACACCTGGCGCGCGAGCCGTATAGTCCACGGCCGTCCCGAAGAAGCGCGCGCCTAAGCAGGTGCCGCTAATCGAGTTCTCCGCGATATAGGCCACGCCCTGGCGCTGGGAGAGAACGCCGAGCCGCGGCGCCTGCACGACCTGGACCGCGTTGGGCGGTATGCTCGTGATACAGTCCATTCGATGACCGCCCCATACGCCGAGTTGCTGGGTCTCACCCACCCGCAGCTGGACGGAGCGGCGAGACACCCCGTCCTCCGCGTGGGCCATCACCGCAGCGCCCAGACTCGCGAAGATCAAAGTGGCGGCAACCCAGCCCAGCCGCACTATGCCGGGCATAGCGGACGGTACGCGGGACAGTTGGTGGGCGAAAGCCGGAGCGCGCATCGAGGGTTGATCCTGGCTGGTGAGGACGTGTTAACACAACACTATAGCTTCTCCTGCCCGCCCCCGCCTAATAGCAAGAGTTCTCCACGGCTCCGGACGTTCACTGCGCGAGGAGGTAGGCTTCCACCTGCTGTTGCACCTGGGCGCAACCAACCTGGCAGCACAGACCTTGGCTGGACAATGCCGGAGATGGTGGACTCGTAGCGGCCGCACATGGGACAGCCTTTCGCGCCCGGCAACAAAGGCGTCGCTCGGCCGCACTGCGGGGCGGGATCCGTGACTAAGCCGACGTCGGGGCTGTCGTGGGCAAGAGGCCGCTTATGCGTCTTACTGCACCGTCTCACCGGCTCGTCGCCGAACCCGCGTCAACTCGTCGATCGCATCGACAATCCGGGCCCAGACGGGAAGGCCCGCAGGGTCAGCCTGCTCGAACGCTTTGACCATCGCATGCTGCCAGGCCACCCGCGGCCCGTGCGCGTCGACCAAACGCCTCGCCGTTCGATAGACCTCAATGTCGTCCACGTCGCTCACCTGCCCGCATGCCTTCATCTTGCTCGGCGGAGCAACAAAGAACAGTTCCAAGAATTGGACGCGTGAGACGATCCAATTACCGGCCAGTCTTTCGTGTATCTCCTCGTCCGAGAGCGGCCCATCGTTTGGCAGGCAGCATAAGGGCAGCAGCTATGAACGGTGTCGCTTACAGCTATCTCAGGTTCAGCACGCCCGAACAGGCCCTGGGCGACAGCCGTCGCCGGCAGCTTGCGCTCGCAGAGGCCTACGCGCGTGAACATCGGCTGCTGCTCGACAAGGGACTGAACTTCCGCGACCTGGGCGTGTCGGCGTTCAGGGGCAAGAACGCAAAGCAAGGCGGCCTGCGCGCCTTCCTCGACGCGATCGAGTATGGGCTCGTGCCGCCGAACAGCTACCTGCTGGTTGAAAGCCTCGACCGCCTGAGCCGCGACCAGATCCTCGAGGCTCAGGCGCTGTTTCTCCAGATCGTCACAGCCGGCGTGACGATCGTGACGCTCATGGACCGTCGGTCGTACTCGGTGGACAGCCTCAATGCCAATCCAACCGACCTCATCATCTCGCTCGTCTACATGATGCGGGCCAATGAGGAGAGCACGACCAAGTCGGTCCGGCTCAAGGCCGCCTGGGCAGCCCGCCGGGATGCGCCCGGCAGCTGCTTCCACGGTCTGCAATGCCCGGGATGGATCGTCGGCAAAGCGGACAGGACCGGATACGAGCTGATCCCCGAGAAAGCTGCCGTCCTACGGCGTATCTTTAGGGAGGCTTTGGCCGGCGATGGAGTCCAGACCATCTCGCGCCGTCTCAACGACGAGGGTGTCCCGCTGTTCGGGCGCGGTAACCAGCGCGGCAAACTGTGGCAGCGGTCGCTTGTCCGTCATCTGATCTATTCCGACCTTTGCATCGGCACCTACACGCCGTGCCATGCCATGATCGTCAACGGCAAGGCGCGTTACATGCCCCTGCTGCCCAAGCTGGCGTACTATCCTGCCGTCGTGAGTGTCGCCGACTGGGAGACCCTCCGGCGAAGAAGGCTGGCTTGGAGCGAGTATCACAAATGCACAGAGAAAAGAGACCTGACCCTGGTGGCGAACGTCCTCTCCCGGCTTGCGCGCTGCCCGAAATGCGATCGGGCGATGGTCCTCACCCGGACCCAGGACCCGAACCAGCGCTATCTCCTGTGCATGGGCTGGCGCGAGGCACGGGTGTGCTCCAACGAGTGGGTGCGCTATCCGGAGATCGAGGACGTCTTCGTCAGCGATGTTCGGTTTCTGATGAGGGATTGTCCGCAGCCGGTGCTCCACGTCGAGACACGGCGGGCGATGCTGAAGTCGATCACCAACCGACTGGCGCATCTCCGGTCTCGAATGGCTGACGAGAGCGCTGCCCACCCGACCTTGTCCCGGATCGCGCGAGCTGGACGCAGCTGGGTGGCGGATACGAAGGGCGAGATGGACCAGCTGACTTCCGAACGATACCGGCTGCGCGCCGATCGGAACTACTGGACCGACGCGACCCTCAAGCTGAAGCTCGAGAGCCTGGGCTCAGCCGTTGCCGCGCAGCCTCGCGACCTCGCCAGGATCAACGCGGCTTTGCGGGCTCTTCTCACGAAGGTCGTCATCGATTGGGAGAACGCGCGCCTGATCTTGCACTGGCGTCACGGAGGCGAGAGCACGAAGGAGTTCTGGCGCAAGCGCCAGCGCGGAGGATCGCGAAACGTCACCCCGGTCGGCGGCCGCAAGCCGGCGGCTCGTCTCCTGCCCGCGCCGCTCGTCGGTTAGGCTGGATCGAACCGGCGGAACGGAACGCAGATGGCCGACGACTTTGCCGCGATCGGTGGAGGTCGCGTCCCCGCGGAAGCGGTGACGATCACGCTCTCGCTGGGGCGCACCGTCGCAGGCTTTTTGCTTGTTCCAGCCAGCGCGCGTGCCTGCTACGTGATGGCGCACGGTGCTGGCGCCGGCATGAGGCACCGCTTCATGGAGGCCGTTGCCGCCGGTCTTGCAGACCGGGGCATCGCGACCCTGCGTTACCAGTTTCCATACATGGAGACCGGCTCCAAGCGTCCTGATCGACCGCCTGTTGCGCATGCAGCCGTCCGGGCCGCGGTGGCGGCGGCGCAGCGGATGACGGGTGTCCCGTTGATCGCAGGAGGCAAGTCGTTCGGTGGCCGAATGACGTCGCAGGCGCAGGCTGTGACGCTCTCCCCGGTGTCGTTGGCCTGGCCTTCTTCGGCTTCCCGCTTCACGTCGCGAAGAAGCCGTCGGTCGAGCGCGCTACCCACCTGTTGGAGGTCGGCGTTCCGATGCTCTTCCTCCAAGGGACGCGCGATGTGCTCGCGCAGGTGGACTTCCTCGTCCCGACGGTTGCCGATCTCGGACCGCAAGCGACTCTGCACTTGGTGAACGATGCCGATCACTCGTTTCACGTTCCGGCTCGAAGCGGCAGCACCGACGCGACCGCGCTCGCCAGCGCGCTGGATGCGATGGCCGTGTGGGTAGACCGTTTGCAGAAGCCCGAGTTGTCGGCATGGACGAGGGTCTAGTAGCGTCGTCCGTAGTGAAATCCTCTCCCGCCATAGTAACCGCGTCCATAGAACGGGCGCCCGTAGTAGGGTCGAGCGAAGTACCTGCGAGGATAGTAGTAGCGCGGGCGAGCGTAGTAGCGTGGTCCATAGTAGTATTGCACTTCGACCAACACAGGCGCAGGAGGTTGAACCGTGTTCGCCAGGGCCTCTGTCGGAGTGACTGAACTATGCACGACGAGCCAAATGGCTATCGCACATACCATATTAACGGCTTGCTTAAGCATCGATCCACCGCCTATGTCGGCCGCACCGTAGCTCGATGTGACCTCCTTGTGCAGCAGAGCTTGATGGTGCGCCGCGCGCATGACTGCGCACAGACTGACCGACGCTCGCTATAACAGCAAAGGCTCTGCCTTAGTTTGACCGGGCGGGTCTTGTTTCTCTCCCTTCGCAATCACCGAAAGCATGCCATCCGGGAAGGGCCGTTGCAGCGCAAGCGCCTCGGCGACCGAGGCCGACAGCCACGTCTCGCATTCGTCGGCGGTGGTCAGCAGCACCGGCATCGCTTTCGGGTGGATCGGCGCCACTACGGCGTTTGGCTCACACGTCAGGAAGGCGAACAGCTCGTGCTCGCCCTCGGCCGGGTCCGCCTTGGTGCCGCGCGTGCCCCTCCACGGCCGCCACAGGCCTGCGAAGGCGAACAGCGGGCGGTCTTCGCCCAAGGCGAACCAGTGTGGCACGGCGGGCTTGCCGGGCGCGTACTCGCAGAAGCTGGTGACGGGCACGAGGCATCGGTTGGCCGGCTGCATCCACGCCCGCCAGTAGCTCGAGCCCGTGTTGCGAATGTTGGTGACGGCCCGGCCAGGAAAGCCCGGTGGCGGCGGAAAGCCCCAGCGCATCATCATCAGCTCGCGGCCGTCGGGCGCGTTGCGGGTAAGCGTCCGGCCAAGACCGCGGCTTTGTGGGTTCATGCTGGGGTTCAGGCCTCGAGGCCTGATTGAGCCGTTGTCGGATGCCGTGGAGGTTCCAGGGCAGCAGTTCGTCGATACGGTTCACCGGATGGTCGGCGATGCGGCTGATGACGTCACGCAAGTAGGCTTCGGGATCGAGCCCGTGAATCTTCGCTGTTTCGATCAGGCTGTAGATGGCGGCTGCTCGATGGCCGCCTGCGTCCGATCCGGCAAAGGTCCAGTTGCGCCTGCCGATCGCGATGGGCCGCATCGCCCGCTCGGCGGCCGAGTTGTCGATGCAGGCTCGGCCGTCCCGCAGGATCAGCGTCAGCGCCTCCCAGCGCGAGAGGCTGTAGCGGATGGCGCCGGCAAGGTCGCTACGACCAGAGATGCGGGTCAGCGTGGCTTCGAGCCAGCCGCGCAGCGCTGCCATCAACGGGGCCGTGTGCTCGGCGCGGACACGCAGCCGCTGTTCGGGGTCGAGCCCGCGGATCCGGTCCTCGATCTTGTAGAGCGCGCCGATCCGCTCCAGCGCCTCGCGGCTCAGCGACGACTTCGTTTTCTCGTGCACGTCCCAGAACTTCCGACGCGCATGCGCCATGCAGGCGGCTTCGACCACCCGGTTGCCATACAGCCCGGCGAACCCGGTATAGCCGTCCGCCTGGAGAATGCCTTTGAAGTCTGCCAGATGCGCCCGCGGATGTTCGCCCTTGCGGTCCGGCGTGTAGCGGTAGAGCACGGCGGGCGGGTCGGCGCAGCCGTAGGGCCGGTCATCGCGCACGTAGGTCCACAATCGGGCGGTGCGGGTGCGTCCCAGCCCTGGCTCCAGCACCGGCACCACGGTGTCATCGGCATGCACGCGCACGCCGGCCATCACATGCCGGGCCAGTGCATCGACCAGCGGACGCATCAGCCGGGCCGCCTGGCCCACCATGTCGGCAAGTGTCGACCGAGGGAGGTCGATATCCTCGCGGGCGTAGATCTCGGCCTGGCGGTGCAGCGGCAGGTGGTCGGCGTATTTCGCCACCAGCACGTGGGCGATCAGGCCGGGTCCGGCGCGGCCGCGCCGGATTGGCAGGCTGGGTGCGGGCGCCTGGGTGATCGCCTCGCAGTTCCGGCAGGACAGCTTCGGCCGCACGTGGCGGATGACGCGAAACGAGCCCGGCACATACTCAAGAATTTCGGTGACGTCCTCGCCCAGGGGGCGCAGCACGCCGCCGCAGGCGAGACAAGCGCCCGTCCTGTCGCAGCAGGGGGCTGCATGATCGATGACATCGCGCGGCAGCGTCTCCGGCAAGGGCCGCCGGGCAGGCTTGCCGAGCGTGTCGGCATCCACAGCCGCGCTGTCGCTCGCCGTGGCATCCACGCCGGTTTCGGCCAGATGCTCGTCGATGTCGTCCAGCGTCAGCTCAAGCTGTTCTACCTGTGCACGCAGCTTCTCCGACGAGGTGCCGAACGACAGTCGCAGCAGCTTGGACAGCCGGGTCTTGAGCGCCTCGATCTCGAACCGCTGCTCGATGAGCCCGGCCCGGGCGGCTGCCAGTTCCGTCCACTGCGCCAGCACCATCGCCCGCAAGGCGGCAACGTCGTCAGGCAGATCGGTGGAGGTGTTCACCATACTGGCAGAATCGTCCGTGCGGCCGCGTCGCAGCAAGCAGATCCAGCGAGATCAGCCGATCATTTCCGGCTGCCAGGTCCGGGCCGGTCGGCGCCAGTCGATGCCCTCGGTCAGCATCGAGAGTTGGGCCGGAGTCAACGAAACCGCGCCGTCCTTGGTGGCGGGCCACACGAAGTGTCCGCGCTCCAGCCGCTTGGCGTAGAGCACCAGGCCCTGACCATCCCAGAACAGGATCTTGACCAGGTGACCGCGGCGGCCCCGGAAGATGAACAGCGCACCGCTGAACGGGTCCTGGTTCAGCTTCTGCGCGACCAGGGCTGCCAAGCCGTCGAACCCGCGCCGCATGTCGGTCGCCCCGGCCGCCAGCCAGATCTGCACCCCGGCAGGAGGCGAGATCATCGGCGCAGGGCCGCAACCACCCGCCGCAGTGCCGCCAAGCTCACGTCGCCGTCCACACGGACCCAGGTGCCGCCCTCGAACTCGATTTCAATCAATCCCGGCCGCGTCCGGCCCGCTTCCAATGGCGGCGCTCGCGGGGAAGTCCGCGCCTCCGCCCTGGGTTCGGTTACTCTGACCGGAATCAGCTGCACCGCCGACCCCGCGCCCACCTGTGGCGATGCCGCACGTCGCCAGCGGTAGATCAGGCTGGAGCAGATGCCGTGCCGCCGAGCCACGTCCTGCACACGACCGCCAGGCTGGCCTGCCTGCTCCACAACCATCGCCCGAAACGCAGCATCATGCTCGCGACGACGCTCGCCCACGATCTCGATCCGCTGCATCGGAGCTGCCACTGTGGCCAGTCGCAGCCTCATCCTCGGTGTCCATGCCTCGCAGCAGAATGACCTGACGCTAGCCACACAAGGCGGCTGTGGCCGGACGCTTACCGTTGCGGATCACGGGTGCCATCTGGTCCGGGAAGATGTCCGGCAGCGGCGGCAGGTTGCCCGTGCGGTCCACCATGGCGCGGAAGGCCTCGCGAATCGCCTGCTGGCCCTTGGTGACCGAGTAAAGGTTGCACACGGCCTTCACTGTGGCGAGCGCGTGACGATCAGTCGAGTGACTACTTTCGGATGCGAGTCGGTCGTAGCACGCGAGTCTGGCGGTTGCCGCAAGTGGACCAACGACGGCGCAAATTCAAAAATGTCGCACAGGTCGTAGCAGCAGAAGTGCCAGGCATGACAAGGCAGTCAGCGAGCTCGACAACAGCAGCGCAGCAACACCACACGATCGTGCGAACACCACCCTTCTGGGTATAGCGGAACTCCTCTCCATCGATGCCCTGGGCTGGACCTCGACCGTCAGGCGGGTCCCGCGTCGTCATCGTACTCAACTGGGCGGGGGCGATTGCAGTGGTAAGCATCCGTCGGCCCATCAATCGCCACCCTAGCGACGCGCGGAACAGCGGTCCTCTCGCATGTCCAGTCGTTCCGAAAAACGGCCCGATCGGCCGCCCTTATTGCATTTACGACGGGACGCCGGGTTTATTCCCCGATGATCGAGATCAGGGCGCGATCTTCAGGCTGGCGAGGTAAGTGACGATGGCCGGGATATCCGCGTCCGCGATCGGGGCCTTGTAGATCTTCACCATTTTGGTCACCTCCCCGGTCCACTCGGCCTGCGTCAGTGCCGGCTGGTTCAGGATCATGCCGGGCGTGTGGCAGGACATGCAGTTGCCCCCCATCGTGTCCGCGCCCGGGCCCGGCGGGAAATCGCGCCCGGCAGTCGGAAACTCAAAGCCCACGGACCGCAGCGTGATGCCGCCGACATCCGTGGTTGCCTTTGGCGCCGTGGGACCGACCGCCGCGGCATAGGCAGCGATCCTGGCAATCAGGGCTTTCGAATAGGCCGGCGTTGCGTATACGGGCGGGACCGGCGCCGCCCGTTGCCCGATCGACGTGACGGCGACGGCGACAACGGCGGCGATAGCGACGGCGGCGCCGACCTTGATGAGAGCATCCATGATGGTGTCCTTTCGTTTACCGGTTCAGGCGACTTGCAGGGCCACGCGCTCGATGACGTTGCGCATGAAGCCACCTCCGTTCCAGTTCGCCTCCATGGGTTGCACCACCTGCTTCGTGTTCGTGCAGCGCACCAGCGCCGCCAGCGTGCCCGACGCAGGCGCTGCGACCTGCGCTGTCCATGCCCGGAAGCTGTAGGCGCCCTCGTCGCGGCCCAGCGCGGCCGGCTGCCACGTGGCGCCGCCATCCACCGAGGTATCGACCGCTGCCACGCCGCAATCGCCGCCCATCGCGATGCCGCGCAACGGGACCGGTGCGCCGGGCTTCACCTTTGTTGCCGACGTCACGTTGGTGAAGAACGAGCGCGGGACCATGCGGTTGATTGGTTCGGTCGGGAAGCCGGTCTGGCCGGGCTTCACGTCGGCACGGGGCGTCGCCGGGATCAGGTAGGCGCTCTTCATCCAGTAGCTGTCGTCGGGCGCATCGAGCACCTCGATGTCGCTGACCATCTTCACCCAGTAGGTCGAATACCAGCCGGGCACGACCAGCCGCATCGGAAAGCCGTTCAGCAACGGCAACTGCTCGCCGTTCATCTGATACGCCAGCATGACATCGCCATCGCGGGCGTGGTCGATCGAAAGCGACTTCATGAAGTCGGGGGCGCCGGCCACCACGGGCTCGTCCAGCCCGTTGAACCGCACCGCCACCGCGCCGGGCTTCACGCCCACACGGTCCAGCAGGTCGCGCAGGCGCACGCCGGTCCAGTTGGCGTTACCCATGGCGCCATTCTCCCATTGGCCCCCGGCGATGCGCGGTTCGAACAAGCCGCGCGAGTTGCCGGAGCATTGGTTGACCGCCGCCATCTCGACCCGCGGCAGCGCCAGGATGTCGGCCATGGTGAGCGACTGCGCCTGGTTCACGTGGCCGCGCACGGCGACGCGGAAGGTTGCGAGGTCGATCTGCTCGGGGATGACGGCCCAATGCCAGCGGACGAAGAAGCGATCGTTGGGGGTGAACACGCCCTGGTCGAAGACTTCGAAGGGTGTTTCCAGCAGGGGCGGTCGGGTGCGCTGTAGGATCATCGAGCCCTTCTGCGGGAAGGCCGAGGTCAGTGCCCGCTGCTCCGGGCCGCCGTTCAAGCCCAGCGTGACCGTATCGGCACGCGCTGCCCCGGTGATCAGCCCGCCCAGCGCCGCCGCACCGCCGATCAGCCTCCGGCGGCCGAGTGTCATCGCATTGCTCATCGCGTTTCCCTCCCGTTTGGACATTGACGCAGCATCGCGGCGTTTACTCCATCGGGCCAACGCTGTTTTCCGCTTGGATCAATGCTCATTGCCGACCACGATGACGAGTTGGTCGCGGGCGACCGTGCGGATGTCGAGAGCCGAATTCGACAGCGCCTTCGACGAAGCCCAGCTCGGCCAGGCCCTCGTGGGATGGCGTCCGCGACCTGCGTCGTGTTGCCGACCTCGAGGCGGATGTCGATGCCGGGATGGGCGCGGCGGAAGCGACCAGATGGCGAGTAAGCCAATAGCTTGCAATCGTCTGGCTGGCGGTCTGGTCGCGCCGAGCGATGCAGCGCCTTGGCGCGTGCGAGTCACTTTGGGATGGTTGCCGAGGCGTCGACAAGGGTGTGCACTGGAAAGCTCATTGTGAATACGCTTCATGTGAGGGCGTACACCTGGCCACTTCCAGCACCCGAATGCGAGTTGGATGGCCAGCGCCGGCCTGTTTAGAGCGTCCCTATCATCAAGTGTGATATCCGACTTGCAGTCGAAGCGCCCAGGTTGCGCCGACGGTCGAAGGTGCACCACCATTTCCGAATGGCAGAATTGACTTCGCCGCGTTGCAGCAAGTCTCACGAGTCCGTCCGAGTGTGACGGCGAAGCGCTACCTTGGCCAGAAGCTTCGCCTGCAGCATCTGCGAGCGGTTGATGCCATCGAGAAGTATGGCAGCCTGCTGAAAGCGGCCGCCGCTCTCGGTCTGAGCCAGCCCGCCCTCACGAAGAGTCTGCACGAGGCCGAGGACATACTACAGCTCCGATTGTTTGATCGGCACCCGCGCGGCGTGCGTCCGACCGAGGCCGGTTCGGTGTTCGTGCGCTCGGCCAGGCGAATACTCGCCGAGTTGCGCCGGCTGGACGAGGAACTCGACGAGCTGACTAGCTTTGGGGGAGGCATCTTGGCCTTGGGAGCGCTTCCCGTGGCTGCAACGGGTGTGCTGCCTGGGGTGCTGACGCGCCTCAGAGCCTCTCATCCACGGATCAAGGTGCGGCTGCAGCAGGGACGCCTGGAGGAGCTGCAACCGCTTCTTGCCTCCGGCGAGATTGAGCTGATCGTGGGACGGCTGTATGAGCCGGCCGTGCCAGACGGTTACAAGCGTGAACCGTTGTGGACCGAACCCATCTCAATTCTGGCTCGGGCCGGGCATCCAATCTTTTTTGAAGCGGTGACGGTGGACGCGCTGCGCCGCCACGATCTTGCTCTCCCTACCATCACCCAGCGCGTTGGGCAGGAGATCGAGCACCTGTTGTCGCTGCTCGGGATCGATCCGGCCTCGTCTTTGCGCTCCAGTTCCTATGGCTTCATTCGCGAAATGTTGCATGGCACCGATATGCTTTCCGTGATGCCGCGCTTGATGATGGTCGGAGACTTGCTGAGGGGCACGTTGCGCGTGGTGCCGCTGCCCATTCCGGTGCCCGACCGACCGGCAGGGCTGATTCAGCTACGCGGGCGTTCACTGTCAGGGGCAGGTCAGGCGTTCGCGGCGTGCCTTCGCATCTATGTTGCTGAAATCGCGGACAGCGGCATCACGGCCGATATAGCTGCGAGTGATAGCGGCGTCGAGAAAAGCGATACCACGGACGAACCCGCGCGGGGGTAGAGCGGGCCAACAATGCAGGTGCCGAACCAACGGCCGTTTGCATGGAGGAACCGCCCAATGACCGCCAGCCCAGGCGTCAGACCGTCCGCCACGGTGGACATAAAGGCTTTCATCGATTCCAGGCCGATCTCGGCGTTCCAGTGGTTCCTGGTCGCCATGTGCTTTATGGTCGTCGTTGCCGACGGCATGGATGTGGCCATCATGGGCTTCGTCACGCCTTCCATTCTGCAGGAATGGGATATCTCGCGGCCGGCTTTCGGCCTCGTGCTGAGCGCTGCCCCGTTTGGTCTGGTGGTCGGCGCGCTGGTGGCCGGGCCGTCCTCGGATCGTTTCGGGCGCAAACCTGTCCTGATTGCGTCCATCCTCCTGTTCGGGACGCTCACGCTCCTGGCCGCCTACGCATCCTCGCCCACCGGGATGGCCCTCCTGCGCCTCGTTGCTGGCATGGGTATGGGTGCCGCAATGCCGAACGCGACGACCCTGCTTTCGGAATACGCGCCGCAACGTCGGCGGTCGCTGATGATCACCGTCATGTTCACGGGGTTCAACCTGGGTTCGGCAGCCATCGGCTTCGCGGCGGCATCCCTGATCCCTGCCCACGGCTGGCGCTCGGTCATGGTACTCGGCGGTGCCGTGCCGCTGGCCCTGGTCCCGCTCCTGCTCGTGTTCCTACCAGAGTCCGCGCGGCTGCTCGCATTGCGTGGCGCGGCTTCCTCCGGGATCGCCGCAGTCCTGAGCCGCGTGACGGCGCACCGCTTCGGTGGTGACGAGACTTTCGTCACGGCCGAGCCGCCGCTTCCCACCCGCAAGCCGATCGGCATCATCTTCGCGCGCGGCTACAGCGCGACGACGGTGTCACTCTGGGTAACCTATTTCATGGGCTTGCTCGTCATTTATCTGCTGACCGGATGGCTGCCGACGATCATGAAGGATGCCGGCCTCACCATCTCCACGGCCGCGAACGTGACGGCGATGTTCCAGATCGGCGGCACCGTGGGCGCCATCGTCGTCGGCTGGGCGATGGACCGCGTGCGACCGGCTTTCGTGATCGGGGCTGCCTACCTGTGCGGCGGTCTGTGCGTGCTGACCCTGTCGCAGCTGGGCGTGCTGTCGTCGGGCGTCGCGGCCCTGGTGTTCTCCGCCGGGTTCTGCATGAGCGGCGCGCAAACCGGGCTGAACGCCTATGCGCCGGGCTGTTACCCAACACTTGCACGCGCGACAGGCGTTAGCTGGATGCTGGGCATAGGGCGGTTCGGCAGCATTCTCGGCTCTGCCGTCGGCGGCGCGCTTCTGGGTCTTGGCTGGGGCTTCAGCGCGATCCTTGCGGTGCTCGCCGTCCCAGCCGTCTGCGCCGCAGCCTCCATCGTGTCTACGCAGCTGAACCGGTCGGGAACCACGTTGGCCGCGACCGCGCACTGATCCGGCCCCGCCAGCGAAGAAGGACAAATATGGTGCATGACGAACCCTGCATGGACGTTGCCCATCTTGGCCATGTCGAGCTGCTGACGCCCAAGCCCGAACAGTCGCTCCGCTTTTTCGTGGATGTCATGGGCATGACGGAGAGCGGGCGCCGGGGCGACTCCGTTTTCCTGCGCGGTTGGGACGACTACGAGCGGTATTCCCTCCAGCTGACTGGGTCACACACGTCGGGCCTTGGCCATGCCGCGTTCCGCGCCCGCAGTCCGCAAGCCCTTGCCCGGCGGGTCGCAGCCTTGGAACAGTCCGGATTGGCCGAAGGCTGGCATGAGGAACTGGGCCACGGCCCGGCCTTTCGGTTCCGCGACCCGGACGGGCATCTACTCGAACTCTACTACGAGACGGAATGGTATGCGGCGCCACCCGCGCTGCGCCCCGCCCTGAAGAACCAGGCGCAGCGCTTTCCAGCCCGCGGCGCCAACGTCCGCAGGCTCGACCACTTCAACGGCCTCTGCGCCGACGTGCGCGCCAACCGCGAATTCTTCGAGCGATACCTGGGCTTCCGTCTGACCGAGCAGATCGTATTGGACGACGGCACGGAAGCCGGCATGTGGCTGACCTGCACCAACAAGAGCTACGACTTCGCTTATACTCGCGAAGGGCATGGCGTGTGCGGCCGCTTCCATCACGTCACCTTTGCATTGGACTCGCGCGAGGAGATCCTGCGCGCGGCCGACATTTTCTTGGAAAACGGGGTGTTCATCGAGACCGGGCCGCACAAGCACGCCGTCCAGCAGACTTTCTTTCTCTACGTCTACGAACCCGGCGGCAACCGCGTCGAGCTGGCCAACGCCGGTGCTCGACTCATGCTGGCACCGGACTGGAAGCCAATCACCTGGACGGAAACGGAACGCAAGAAGGGTCAGGCCTGGGGTCTGCAGACCATTAAGAGCTTCCACAGCCACGGCACCCCGCCGTTGCCGCCCGGCCTCGGAGACGATAGCGCCGTGGCAGGACGGGACGACCTTGGCGACAAGGGGATCGCATCATGAGCAGCTTGGTTGTCACGGATCCCCCCCGCGTGTCGCCGCAGTTGGCAGCTCGCTTTTCACCGTTTGGCGTCGCTACCATTCACGAGGCACAGCGCCGCACGGGGCTGCTCGCGTCGTACATGCGGCCGATCTATCCGGGTGCGAAGCTCGCGGGCAGCGCGGTGACCGTATCTATCCCGCCCGGCGACAATTGGATGCTCCACGTGGCCGTCGAGCAGTGCCGTCAAGGCGACGTGCTGGTCGTGTCGCCGACCTCGCTCTGCGACACCGGTTTTTTCGGCGATCTCCTCGCCTGCTCGCTCGCGGCGCGCAAGGTTGTGGGCCTGATCATCGAGGCCGGCGTGCGCGATGTGGCGACGCTGACCGAGATGCGTTTCCCGGCATGGTCCCGCGCGATATCCGCCCAAGGCACGGTCAAGGAGACACTCGGATCGGTCAACGTGGCGCTGGTCTGCGCCGGACAGCTCATACAGCCCGGCGACCTCATCGTGGCGGACGACGACGGCGTGGTGGTCGTGCCGCGCCTGACCGCCGAGGACGTGCTGCGCCAAAGCGAAGCGCGGGAGCGCAAGGAGGCGGATACGCGCGCGCGGCTGCAAGCGGGCGAACTGGGCCTCGACATCTATGCCATGCGCGACAAGCTCGCCGCCAAAGGGCTGGTTTACCGCGGGTTCGCGGACCCGGAAGCCTGAGCGATGCGACACGCCTCGTCGATCAACCGCACATCGTGCGGACGGTGCTCCGTCTACGCAACAATGGGAATCAGCCATGAGCAGCAGCTATAGCAAGGTCGGCCCGGTGACGCCCGGCGTCGCATCCTACGGCGTGGGTTCGCCGAGTTTGGCGCGCACGGTGAGCGCCGGCGTAGCCGGCGGCCTGACCGGGGCCGTGACGATCTGGGTCTACGAGGCCCTCGTCTGGGTCGGCGCGCAGCACCTGATGCCGCTGGCCGGAATTCCGCGTAACGCGACGGGACTCGTGTTCGGCAAAGCCGTGCAGGACTCGCTTGGGGCGGGTGCCTACGTCATCGGGACCGGGATCCACTTCGTCTTTGCAATCGCCTGGGGTGTCCTCTTCGCGCTTGTCTGGCCCACATTCCGTCGCCGCGGCGTCGAGGCGACCCTGTTGGCCCTGTTCTATGCCGTGCTGGCCTGGGTCGTCATGCACGTCGCCATCGCGCTTGCCTCCTCAAACCATCCGGACTACTTCGACCCGAACGTCGTTATCGGCGGGTTCATGTCGCACCTCTTCTTCACGGTGCCGCTGGCCCTGGTCGTCAAGCGCCGTCTGGCGACTGCGACGGTGAGCTAACGATGGACGGCACCGAGGCAATGACGCCGCCGTCGATCCTGCGCACGGCGCTCGGCGCATACGGGCACACGGAACCACTGAAGTCGGGCGCGATCGGGTCCAGCCAGCTCCGGCTCGACTTCGCCGACGTCTCGCCGATCAGCCGCGCCTTCGCCCCCATGGTGCGCGACGCCCGCTTCGACGTGTGCGAGATGGCGATCGCCACGGCCCTGCAGGCCCGCGCTTACGGCAAACCCCTGGTGCTGCTTCCCGTAACGATGGCTGCGCGCTTCCAGGAGGCGGCGCTGCTCTGCCGGACCAAAAGCGCGATCACCGGGCCGGCTGGCCTCGCCGGCCTCCGCGTGGGCGTGCGCGCCTACAGCCAGACCACGGGCATGTGGCTGCGCGGCACCCTCGCCGAGGATCACGGCGTGCGGCCGCAGGACGTGCGCTGGGTCACCTTCGAGGGCGCGCACGTCGCCGAATACCAGGACCCACCCTGGGCCACGCGCGCCGCCCCGGGACAGGACATGCTGGCGATGCTGCACGCTGGCGAGTTGGACGCGGCCATCTTCGGCAACGACCTCCCAAATGACCCGGCGCTCCGCCCCGTCTTCCCCGACCCGGCCGCCGCGGGCCAGGCATTCCTGCGAAAGCACGGCTTCCTGCCCGTCAATCACCTGGTGGTGGTCACCCGCACGCTGGCCGGCACGCGCCCGGACCTCGTGGCCGAACTGCTGCGGATGTTCCAGGCCGCGTGCCCGGCTAGCCTGCAGTTCGGCCGCGCCGCCTTGCAACCCGCTATCCGCCTAGCGCTGCGCTACTGCACCGAGCAAGGCTTGCTGCCCACACCCCTGATCCCCGACGAGGTCTGGGGCGGGTTGCTGGAGGAGAACCAATGATCATCGACTGCCACGGCCACTACACTACCGCCCCGGCCGCCCATGACACATGGCGCACCGAGCAGATGGCCGCTTTCAAAGCCGGCGGGAACCCCGACCCGGCCTACCCTGCCATCTCCGACGACGAGATCCGCGACACGATCGAGCGCAACCAGCTCCGCCTGCTGCGCGAGCGCGGCGCCGACATGACAATCTTCAGCCCCCGCGCCTCCACCATGGCCCACCATATCGGCAACGAGGCCGTGAGCCAGGCCTGGACCCGGCGCTGCAACGACTTGATCCACCGCGTGGTGGATCTGTTTCCCGAGACCTTCGTGGGCGTCTGCCAACTGCCGCAATCCCCGGGCGTCCCGGTCGGCCACGCCATCGCCGAACTGGAGCGGTGCGTGACGGAACTCGGCTTCGTCGGCTGTAACCTCAACCCCGACCCGTCCGGCGGCCACTGGTCCGGCCCACCGCTGACCGACCCCGCCTGGTATCCATTCTTTGAAAAGATGGTCGAGCTGGACGTGCCGGCCATGGTCCACGTGTCCGGCTCCTGCAACGCCAACTTCCACGCAACCGGCGCGCACTACATCAACGCCGACACCACGGCATTCATGCAGTTTCTCGAAGGTGACCTGTTCCGCGACTTCCCGACGCTGCGCTTCATCATCCCGCATGGCGGCGGCGCGGTGCCCTATCACTGGGGTCGATACCGGGGGTTGGCGGACATGCTGAAGCGCCCGCCCCTTGCCGAGCATGTCATGCGCAACGTATTCTTCGACACCTGCGTCTACCACCAGCCCGGCATCGATTTGCTGTTCCGCGTCATCGACGTGGACAACATCCTGTTCGGTTCGGAGATGGTGGGGGCGGTACGCGGGATCGATCGTGAGACTGGGTTCCCGTTCGACGATACCAAGCGCTACGTCGATGCCCTGCTTATCCCGGACACGGACAAGCGCAAGGTGTTCGAGGTCAATGCAAGACGGGTGTTTCCGCGTCTAAATGTAATTCTAGAAGGACAGGGCCGATAAAGGGCGCGATGCGGAGCTTGGGAGCGCAAGGCCCGACGAAGCGGCGGAGGCGACGTCGGCACGGATCGCTGCCGAACCAGCCGGCGGAGCCGCTGCCAAGTCGAAGAAGAAGGCCACTCCGGCAGACGAAGCCCGGCGGCAACCCGGGCTCAAGCTGCCGATCGAGGGGGAAAGAAGAAGTCAAAAAAGGCACTTGTTGCTCAGCCGGAGGCGACGGAGCCAGCGCTAATGTCGCGCAAAAGAGCATAACCTTCGTGGTCCAGGCCCTGCCGTGCCCGTTTAGCGTTGCTCACTTGGGCACGCCGACAAGCCCCACCGATCGATCAGTCGGCGGGTCCTACATGCCCGGCCGATGGTGCCGGGTCACAATGCAGACCGGCGCCGAGCGGCTATCGCAAGGGGCGCAGCGCAGCCTGGCAAGAACGGCCGCAAACGCTTGGGGCCTTGCTGCCGCAGCAGCAACCGACGGGAGCGATGCTCGTCAGAGTCGCCGCTCGCTCATCTGATGAGGCCGTTCAAGCCGTTTGGGAAGAACAGGCCTGTTCCCGTGGGCTGGCCGTAGACGATGGAAAGCACCTGGGCCGTCGTCCGACGGAAGGCGAGAGACTCCACGTCCGCAGCAACCGCGTTGTAGCTCAGGCCGGGAATGAGAATACCCTGCTCCATGCCGCCACCAAGCTGGCCACGCAGATTGCTGATCGCGTTCGCTGCGACACCGGCGCCGATGTTGGCGAGCAGCGTACGGATGCTTCCGGCATGGTACGCCTCGATCGCGAGGATGGATGCTGCCGCTTGGAGGTAGGTCTTGTTGGTGATCAGCGTGGCGGCGCCGTTGTAGGCAGTCACGCCCACATCTTCGAATACGAAAGCGCCGAGCAGGAAGCTGACGTCGTCGGCGAAGGGGTTGAAGGTCTGCCCCGCTACGATCAGTCCTGCGGCGATCGCCAGGTTTGTGAACGCCGCGGTGAAATCGATCCTCGGCTCGGCAACGGCGGCACTGCCGAGGGCAGCACGGAGGAAGCGGACATGTGTCTGTTCGTCGACGGTCAGGCGCTGCGCGTAGGCCTGGATGGCAGCGCTCTTGAACGGGACCTGGCTGCCGCCGGTGACAGCGCCTTGCGTGCCAAGGCCGGTGATGTCGGCAGATCCGAGGCCCTGGCCAGTGAGGGCGCGGAGGTAGTATTCGGCCTCGAGGTATTCGAGGTTAAGGGCGAAGTTCAGGATGTCGGAGTCGGCGACCGTTTGGGCCTGCGCGGGCGTCCGTGACAGTGGTGAGGCCGCCGGCAGCCAGGGCCCCGATCGCCACAGCACTTGCGGCGCCAACTCCGATTTGACCGAACGCGCCGCGTCGGCCCATGCCGCGCTCAGTAGCCGTCTCGTCGATCCCGATCGTATTGGACATGTTTGCAGCCCCCGACGCGTCGTCCGGGGCAACACGCCGACAATCGGCGTCTCCACGGCCGACCTGTTCCTATCGGGCCGAACGCCGATCGTCGAGCCGTCGATGCGTCGATAGCCTCAAACCTAACAAAATGGGACAGGTCGAACCACAAGCCGCTTCGCAAACGGAGGACAGCGCATTCGTGATCTAGCGGCATGAAACAACAATGCTGCTGAGCACTTAGCCTTCTTTAAGCCATTGAGACAACGCGGATGGCGATCAGGGTTCTACTCGTCGAGAATGAGGGCCTGCTTCGTATGGTGACCGCTGAGAGCCTCGAGGGCGAGGGGTTCGCCGTCGTTGAAGCTCGTGACGGAGAGGAAGCCGTGCGGCTACTCAATTGTGCAGAGGCGGTCGACATCATTCTAACGGACGTTCAGATGCCCGGCTCGCTGGATGGCATCGACGTCGCCACTCATGCCCGGCAACTTTACCCAATGATTCCGGTGCTGGTTGTATCCGGGTATGCTCCCCGACTTATGTCGCGCCTGACAGCGTTCGATCCAGCAGCGGTGTTCATTAGCAAGCCCTACTCCATGGCAGAGATAACTGACGCAGTAAGACACCTGGCGTCGTCGATCTAACTACGTCCATCATCTCGCAACGAGAGCTCTGCTCATGCGTACCGTGATAACCACACCGGTGGCGAGCCAATTGTAGCGGATGGAGCCGCCAAGCTGGCCCGATACGCTGCGCGTGAGCAGTTTAGAACCGAAGCCTTCGGGGCGCTCGGAGGCCGAAACGGGCGGCCCGCCCCGCTCCGTCCAGAGCATGACCACCTCGTCATCACTCGTGGTGCAAGATATTCCTAGCGTGCCGCCAGCGTCGGACAGGGCGCCATACTTTACGGAGTTCGTCGCAAGTTCATGGACCATCAAGGCAAGCGTTGTGGCCGCACCCTGTCCTACGCAGATCTCCGGCACCGAGATGGTGGTGCGGGGAGCCGGAGGCGCCCGTTTGGCTGTACGGCGCCAGCAGGACCATCAACAGTTCGCTTAGGAGCGCATAGGTCTTCTGGCCTAAGCTGGGCCGGACCAGGTCGTGAGCGCGGCCCAGGGCCGTTAGCCGGAGTGTCAGATCGTCCGCCATCTCCTTCGGTGTCGTTGAAGACCGGGCAGCGATCCCGGTGAGGGCGGAAGCCAGGGCAAACAGGTTTTTGATCCGGTGACTCATCTCACCCGCAAATATCTCGCGGGTCTCCTCGACCTTTTTGCGGTCGGTGACGTCCATGAAAATGCCGAACATCACGCGGTCGACCATGCCGGTATCGCCGCCTTGGCCACGGGCCGAAATCCACCGAACTGCGTCCTTGTCAGGAATGATCCGAAAGTCGACCTCGTATGGACCTGCCATCGTCCGGGTTCCGACAAACGCATGCCTCACCCGGCCGAGGTCTTCGGGATGGATCTTGGCCGACAACGCTTCGAAGGTCACAAACGTCTCGACGGTCGGCACTCCCCACAGATCATGCGCGCGTTCGTCCAAGGCGATCTCGTCGGTGTCAACGTTCCAGGACCACAGCGCCACACCCGCGGCGTCGCTCGCCATGCGGAGACGTTCGGCGTCCCAGACGAGGGCGCTTGATCCACTCATCGACATCGGGCAGCCCTTCCGACCTGATGAGCGAGAGGACTAGCACGGTTATGCGCCTCGTCTATTCGGGCCTTCCGCAGCTGATCGGCCCGCGGCTCGACGGAGCAGCCGTGCTATCGTCGTGTGCGTCCATACTCGACCCTCTCGCGGAGTGGGAACGCCCTTTGTCAGCGCCCGAGCAAGCCCCGCAGAGGTCGAGACGCCCTCATCCTTCAGGCGCTCGATCTCAATCGCAAGCCGGTTCGCCGTCCGCGCCGCCTCCTGGCCCCGCGCCAGGGCAGCCGCTGCCGCACAGGGCGCCGCTGACGGCCGATACCGCCGGTCCCCGCCTGGCGCCGCCCCACGCGCCTTGGCCGCCGCCAGCGCCGCCCGTGTGCGCTCGCCGATGAGCTCCCGCTCCTTCTGCGCCATCCCCGCGTAGACTCGCATCATGAGGTCGTCGGCCCGGGGCATGTCGGCAGCGCGGACCAGCAGAAATTTGGCCGTGTGTGGACGGCTCCCCGTTGGCAAGTGGGTTTCTGAAGCTGTTGCAGTTTGCTGGTCGGTGCGGCCATGTGTTCGGCCTCCGATGCGGCTGTCACATGTGCCGCTTGCCATGATGCCTTTCGCGCGAACCGGGTCCCGACCAAAAGCACGCACTCAAAGTGCACCGGCCAAAGAGGGTTTTCCCGATCCGGCGGTTTCAACCGGCTTTGTGCATCAACTCCCGTCCGCCCTTCCCAACATCGTCGGCGCCGCTCCTCGCTGCGCCTGACCTCTTGCGCGGTTGCCAGCCCTATGCGGCAGCGACCGTCGGATCCCGATAGCGTTCGCCGCTCATCATCAGCGCCCAGACCATCCGCGCGGTTTTGTTCGCCAATGCCACCGCGGCAACCTTCTTGGCGCGCCTGGCTAGCAGCTGGATCAGCCAGGGGCGTGTTGCACCGTGTCGTTCGGCGTGGCGGATCACCGCCATTGCACCCACAACCAGCATCTGGCGCAGGTAGCGGTTGCCCGCACGCGAGATGGAGCCCAGCCGCTCCTTGCCGCCACTCGAGTTCTGCCTTGGCACCAGGCCGATCCAGGCAGCGACGTCACGCCCACTCTTGAACACCTTGGGGTCAGCGATGCTGGCGACGAATGCGCTCGCCAGCAGAGGGCCGACGACCGGGATTTCCATGAGACGACGACCAACCTCGGTCTGGCGAGCGCTGGCCCTGACCAGACGATCATTCTCCAGGATCTGCAGCTTCACCACGTCGAGCTGGGCCGCGAGCATCTCCAGGCAGATCCGGGCTTCGGCCGGGATACGCTCATCGGCGCCATCGGCCACCACGGCAAGCAGGCGTTCCAGGCCCATGCGACCGATCGGCGCGATCACGCCGAACTCCGACATGTGTGCCCGCATGGCATTCGACAGCTGAGTGCGCTGACGGTTGAGCATCAGCCGGACCCGATGCAGCATCATGACGCTTTGCTGTTCAGGGCTTTTGACTGCAACGAACCGCATGGTGGGACGTGTCACCGCTTCGCAGATTGCTTCGGCATCGGCAGCGTCGTTCTTGCCTCGCTTGACGTAGGGTTTCACGTACTGCGCCGGCATGAGCCGGACATCGTGGCCCAGCGCGATGAGTGTGCGAGCCCAGAAATGCGAGGTGTTGCAGGCCTCGATCCCGACCAGGCACGGGGGCAGCTTCTCAAAGAACTCCAAGACGCGTGCCCGGCTCAGCCGCCGGCGGACAAGCACCGTTCCCACAGCGTCGATGCCGTGCACCTGGAACACCGACTTCGCGATATCCAATCCAACTGTCGTGACCATGCCCATGTTCGCTCTCCTTCTGGCTGCCCCGCAATGCTACCCGCAGGGGGGAAAGAGCCGTCCACGACATCAAAAGCGGACAGTCCGCTCCCGAGCTGCCGCGAGCCTGAAGCGGACGGGAACGCTGCATGACGTGGTCAGGCCGCTCTCTCGGCAAGCCCGTTTTATGCACCCGGTCAGAAGCGGAACAGACTTTTTGGCGAGGTCAATATTCTGCAGATCTCAGGATCGTCGGCGATAAGGTCGGTGAAGCCCCGATATCCATCGTCGAAGTTCTGCGTGTTCTCGAATTGAGTGTGCGGCCAGTCGCTGCCCCACATGAGCCGGTCTGGTCCGAAGGCGTCCCGCAGCCAGGGATAAAGCGAGCTGGCGAGATGTGCACTGTTTATACCAAGGCGATAGGGCGCGGAAAGCTTAACCCAAACTTGCCGCGATCGCCCAAACTCCAGAAGTCGTTGGAACCCAGGATCGCGGGCGCCCGTCAACGGGTCTGGTAGGCCGAAATGATCCACTACGACCGGCACGCCGATTTCGAGCAACTTGGGAATAATCACCATGAGGCCGGACGCGTTCCGCTGCACCTCGACGTGCCACCCCAAGCGGGCCACCTCGTTCAGGACCGGTTTCCAGTCACGTCCGCCGAGATCGGGAAGGCACTGCCCGACAAGGTTCAGCCGGATGCCGACGACCCCCGCCTCGTGCAGCACCGGCAGTTGGCCATGGTAGCTGGCCGGGTCGATAACAGCGACGCCGCGCAAGCGCTGCGGCGCGCGCAGCAGGCAGTCCACGAGGTAGGCGTTGTCGGTGCCGAGGAAGCTGGGCTGCACAAGAACACCGTACGACAGGCCGTTGCGGTCCAGCTGCTCGAGGTAGGCTGGAAGCGGGGCGTCGTAGTCGGGTGTATAGCGCCGCTTTGCCGCAAACGTCAGTCCGTGCTGGAAGACATGGGCATGCGTGTCGATCGTCGGATCCTTCATGGCAATACAGGCGACCTGCCGGCGACAGCCGCCGATAGCCGGGCCGCTTCGCTCCCGGCCAGGACCGCGGCGCGCGTCTCTGGCAGGAGAATCACCGCCACGAGCACCAGCCCGTAAGCCAGCGTGGCGGTGACGCCGATCGCGACTCCGAGCCCGAGGTTGTCGGCAAGCATGCCGACCAGGAAGGGAAACGCCGCAGACACGACGCGACCGAAATTGTAGCAGAACCCGACGCCGGTGCCACGGATGCCGCTCGGGTAGAGTTCGCTAAACAGCGCCGCCATGCTGGCGGGGATGCCCGCCGAGAAGAAGCCAAGCGGGAAGCCGAGCACGAGCATCTCGCCGTCGCTGAGTGGCGCAAAGATATACACGAGCACGGTGGCGATGCATGCGACGGCGAAGAACGCCGCATTGGCGCGCCGACCCAGCCAGTCGCTGATGAGGCCGCTGGCGACGCAGCCGCAGAAGAACGCGACGATGATGACGCTCAGGTAGGCGCTAGATCCGAGCACGGACAGGTGGCGCACTTCGCGCAGGAATGTCGGCAGGAAGGTGGTCAGCGCGGCATAGCCACCATGGGCGCCCACGCCGAACAGGCCGCCCACCAGGGTGGAGCGGAGTACCTCCGGCCTGAAGACGGCGGCCAGCGTGGCCAGGAACGGCTCCGCGGCCCGGCGTCCGTCCGTCCGTGGCGGCTCGGGGATGCCGCGCCGGAGCAGCAGGATCAGCAGCGCCGGCAGGATGCCCACGGCGAACAGCAGGCGCCAGGCGAGCCAGCCCGGCGTCTCGGAGAAGATGATGGCGGAGAGTAGTACCGCAGCGCCCCAGCCGACGGCCCAGGCGCTCTGCACCGCGCCCAGTGCCCGGCCGCGCGCCTCCGGCCGGATGATCTCGGCCATCAGCACCGCGCCGCAGGCCCACTCTGCGCCAAAGCCGAGCCCTTGCAGCGCCTTGAGCACGACGAGCTGCCAGTAAGCCGTCGCGAATGCGCAGAGGAACGTGGCCAGAGCAAACGTGGCGACCGTGACCTGCAAAGCACGGACGCGCCCGAACCGGTCGCCAAGGGTGCCGCCCAGCCAGCCGCCGAACGCCCCGAAGAACAGCGTGACGGAGCCTAGCAGGCCAGCTTCCGCCTTGGTGATGCCGAAGGCCAGGATCAACGCCGGAATGGCGAGGCCGAACATCTGGACGTCTAGTGCGTCGAGCCCCCAACCCCCGAAGCTTGCCCAGAACGTCCGCCGCTCGGTCGACGAACTCTCGCTGTACCAGCTCCACATGATTTCTATCCTCTTCGTTCTTGTTGGCTGCCTTGGCTGTTCACCTGATCTCGGCGTGGTAGCGGAAGCGGTCGGCCGGGCCGCGGGAACGCCGCCACTCGATTGGACGGCGCTCGGGATCGAAAGCAGTGCGGTCGATGACGATCAGCGGCGCACCCGCCAGACGGCCGAGCAGGCGCGCCTGCATGCGGCTGGCCGCCTCTACCGTGAGCACTTCATCGGCCGAGGCGACGATTTGACCGCTCCGTTCTTCGTAGAGCGGGTAAAGCAGATCACCGAAGACGGCCGTGTCGAGATCGAGAATGGCCCTGAACCGGGCTGCTTCGAGCCAGATGTCTTCAGCAAGCAGAGGCTCGCCGTCGATCAGCCGCAGACGTGAGATGTTGATGACGTCGTCGCCTTCGCGCAGCCGCAGCGCGAAGGCGGCGGCCGAAGGCGCCGCAACCAGTCTGCGGTGTAGGATGCGGGCCTCCGGGATCCTTCGTTCGCCGCTTTCGGAATGGAACCGGAAGAAGCGGAACAGCGACGAGTTGAATCTGGCACGGCGGACATAGGTTCCACGGCCTTGCTGCCGGTCCAGCAGGCCCTCGGCCACCAGCCGGTCGATCGCCTTGCGGACAGTGCCTATGGACACGCCATGGTTGGCCGCCAGTTCTGATTCAGACGGGATCAGGTCCCCCGGCCGCCATGTCTGCGAGGTAATCTGACCGGCAATATGATCTCGTAGACGCTCGTAGCGTGGCAGTCGTTCGTCAGCGTTGATACCCATACACTCCTCTATATGAGTGTGCTGAACCGACGCAAGCCGCACGACAAGGGTAGATCGATCGAGTGGGCCAACGTTGGCCGTGTGTGCTCTGACAGCGCGATAGCGGTGCCGTAATCGGGCCTGCCCGCTCGGACAAGTCAGCAATCGTTGCGTTGAGCGCATCCTGCGTCCAATCATGCGGGGGTGACTGAGCTCGCCCCCATGTTGCTGCCCATCGTTCTGCTGGCCGCCAGCATGTTCGGTTGGCGAGTGCAGCGTTCCCTGCCAGAGCGCCATCGCACTCACGAGACCCGCGACGCGGTTCGTTTGGTCCTAAGCATGTTGGTGACCTTCGCCGCGCTGGTGCTTGGGCTGCTAACCTCATCGGCTAAGTCTCATTTCGACAGTTTCGGCAACCAACTCCAACAGTACAGCATTGACCTGATCAGCATCGACCAGCTGATGCGTGAATACGGCCCTGCAGCAGAGCCACTGCGGGCCACGCTGCGCAGCTACACTGCGGCTGCTTTTGCCGACACTTGGCCTGACGAGCGTCCCCCATCCGGCACTTACCCAGTTCATATGACCCGGTCCGGCTCCGATCGCGTTGAGAGCGCGGCGCTTGGCGCCATGCTGCTGGACTTAGACCGTAAAGTGGCCGAACTTACCCCAATCACAATAGTCGAGCAGGCAGCGAAACGTGCTGCTGTGACGCGAGTGCAGGCGATGCTTCAGCACCGCTGGATGCTGGTGGCCTCGGCGCAGACCACCCTGTCCTGGCCGTTCCTTGGTGTCATGACAGCATGGCTGATGTTGACGTTCGCCGCGTTTGGGCTCAGCACGCCAGATAACTGGGTGGTGGTGACTGTCATAGGATTGACGGCACTCTCGTTATCGGTGGCAGCATGGCTGATCGTGGAGCTTGATGGTCCGCTGACTGGAGTGCTGCAGGTAACAAGCACTGCGTTGAGGGATGCGCTGGTTCACATGGATGTGGCCGAGGGAGGGTAAAGTGACGCGATCGCAGTGGAATAACGGAGGCAATCAAATTAGCTTATCTCGGATTGATATCAGACCTATGTGACGCAGCGGCAACCGACAGCAAATCTCGCCGGACCACCTCGTCAGGGTGGCTCCATAAGCGGCAACTCGCTCGAGCAGTCGAGCAACGGTCGTGTGCGTCCAGACCCGCCCATCCCGCGGCGTCGGCACGCCGCCCTTTGTCAGCGCCCGAGCAAGCCCCGCAGAGGTCGAGACGCCCTCATCCTTCAGGCGCTCGATCTCAATCGCAAGCCGGTGCGCCGTCCGCGCCGCCTCCTCGCCCCGCGCCAGGGCCGCCGCTGCCGCACAGGGCGCCACGGACGGCCGATAGCTCCGATTGCCGCCCAGCGCCGCCCCACGCGCCTTCGCCGCCGCCAACGCCGCCCGTTTGCGCTCGCTGATCAGCTCCCGCTCCTTCTGCGCCATCGCCGCGCAGACCCGCATCATGAGGTCGTCGGCCCCCGGCATGTCGGCGGCGTGGACCGAGTAGCCGTCCTAGTTGGCGGCAGACGCTTTCCCGGCCTTGGTTGTGTATTTATCAAAATGATATTAAACCGTAACGAGCGAGGTCATTCCGGAGGAGCGAACGATGAAGGGGATTGCAGTCACGCCACGAACAGGGAGCCATCGCGACTTTTTCTGGCTCGACGATGGCTTTGCGATGCACGCCTCCTCGCCCTCACGTGGCCTTGGTTTCGACTTAAATTTTGGCGGTATCTTCACGTCGGTGCCCGTGGCGGTAGCGACCCAAGCGACGAGATCGCCGGTGCTTACCGCCAACACCCGTGGGCTCGGTCCCTCTGCGTCCCTCGAAGACACGCCCGCGGCCGTGATTGGCGTGGCTACTACGACCACCATTCAAAATCCTTCTCGGAAGGCAACTGGAGAGAACGACCTCGTTCGTCCAGGCGGTGGCCTCGACACCACGCTCCAGTCCAACCGCATCGATCTATTCGGTCTTGGCCTCGACTATGCGATGTACCACAAGCGCGTCTGGGGCGTCGTTGACCAGAGTGACCCGTCACCATGGCAGTCTCTGGGCGGCACCTTCATCAGCGCTCCCTCGGCGGTCGTCTGGGGCGACCGCCTCGACGTCTTCGGCCTCGGTACCGACCACGCACTTTAAACGCGGCAGGCCATCGGCGACCTGTGGCCCGGCGCCTGGGAGCGTCTTGGCGGCACTTTCACTAGCGCCGCAACTCTCGTCGCGCAGGGCCGCAAGCGCCTCGATGCTTTCGTGCGCGGGGCAGACTTCACGCTACGCACCAACCACACCGACGGTACGACGTGGTTCGGCTGGCAAAACCTCGGCGGAACGCTCGCCTCGCCGCCGGTCGCGCTGCACAGCAGCCCGGATCGCCTCGATGTTTTCGCAGTGTTCAAGGACGGCGCGCTCTGGCATCGTTGGCGGGACAGCGAGTTGTGGAACGACTGGGAGTCGCTCGGCGGCAGCTATGTCGGCGAACCGGCGGCCGTAAGCTCCCGTTCCGGCACCATCGACGTCTTCGTCGTCCATGCTGCTGACCGGCAGCTCCACCAAATTAAATTCGCAAACGAGACCTGGAGCCTGCCCCGTCAGGTCAGCACCGGGGCGTCCGCGGGCGTCGGGCTCGCCGAGTCGCCGAGTGTCCTCGTGACCCTGCCCCCTGAAGTGTCCCCGGTTTGAAGTTAGGGTCCGTCATCCAGGAGACGGACATGAAGCGATCGAGGTTTACGCAGGAACAGATTATCGGCGTGTTGAAGGAGCACCAGGCTGGCGCGTCAGCGTCAGACCTTTGCCGCAAGCACGGTATCAGCGACGCGACGTTCTCGTCGCGCTGGCCGACCATCGGCAGCGCGACCTGTCGGTTCATGGACCGGCCGGCCGCGACGACCACGGCGCGCCGGGATCGACTCCGACCACCCGGCTGACGATCAACTCGACCGCATGCCGGGCGTTGTCGATCACGCGCGCCCGGTCGTCGGCCAACGCGATCAGCATCGCCATCTCGTTGAGCACCGCCAGCAGCATGCTCGCGCACGCATCCACGCGCGCCGGCTCGAGGCACCCGAGGTCGGCAGCCACCCGCAGGGCGTTGCGAAGCAGCCCCAGTGCGTAGCGACCCTCCATCTGCCGCCACGCTTGCCAGCCAAGGACCGACGGCGCATCGATCACCGCGATCCGGCGCACCGCCGCGTCCGACCCGACGAGGTCAAGCCAGGCGCCGCATCCTGCCCGCAGCGCATCCAGGGGGTTGGCCGCATCCTCGGAACGTCCTGCAACGGTCTCGACGATGCGCGCCTCCACTTCTTCGAGGACCGACGTGAACAGGGCCTCCTTGTTCCGGAAGTGATGATAGAGCGCGCCCTTGCTGATGGCGCAGGACTGCAGGACGAGTTCGATGGACACGGCCTCGTACCCGATCTCAGCGAACAACCGGGTGGCAGTCGCGAGGACCTGCAACCGTGTCGCCGCGCCCCGCTCGCTCCTCAAGTCCATGCGCGCCCCTTTGACAAACCGACCGTCGGTTTGTTATATCTCGCCGTTGATCGTCACCTACGATCAGCGAGGAGCTCTTTGCAACGCCGGGCATCAGAGGGAATCAAGGTCTTGGTCAACGACCACCCGCTTTCGCAAGTCGCCGTCAGGTTCGTCGATCTCGGACATTGCGAGCTCGCCTATCGGCAGCTGGGCTCGGGGCCGCCCCTGATTCTTGTACACGGCTACCCGCTGTCCGGACTGACCTTCCGCCACCTCGCCCCGCGCCTGGCCGAGCACTTCACCTGCTACATCCCGGATCTTCCCGGGCTTGGCGAGACGCGATGGTCCGACCGGACCGACTTCAGGTTCGCCGCCCAGGCCGAGACGCTGAAGGCCTTCGTGGACTGGCTCGACTTGCGCTCGTACTCGGTCGTCGCCCACGACACGGGCGCCACCATCGCCAGGCGCCTTGCCATCGTCGACCGGAACCGCGTGGCGTGCATGACCCTGATCGGGTCGGAGATACCCGGCCACCGCCCCCCGTGGATCCCGTTCTTCCAGAGGCTTGCCAACCCGGACCGGACCGGGCCATTCAGGTTGCTGATGAGCAAGCGGTGGTTCCGGCACTCGAGCGCGGGGTTCGGCGGCTGCTTCACGGAACCCTCGCTGATCGACGGCGAGTTCTTCCAGCTGTTCATCGAGCCGATGCTGGCGGCTCCGCGTCGGATCAGCGGGCAGACCCGCTTCCTGATGGGCATCGACTGGAAGCTGGTGGACGCGCTCAAGGTCGATCACGCCAAGATCAAGGCTCCGGTGCTGCTCGTCTGGGGCGAGGACGACCCCGTGTTCCCGGTCGCGTTGGCTCGCGAGATGGCGACCCAGCTCGGCAACTGCGCGGGATTCGTTGCCTTGCCCGGCGGCAAGCTGTTCGTCCATGAGGAGATGCCGGACGCGGTGCTGCCCGTGCTCCTCGATTTCCTGCTGGGTGACCACGGTTCGGGCGCATCCGTGCGCCCGGCCGCCACGCGAGCCGACGGCCTCGCGGTGCTTCGATGACGGCGGTGAACGCGGCTGCAACGCCCAGCGTGCCCGTGATGCCTCCCGCATCTCCCGGTCCGCGTAGCAGTTCCCACCCGCTGTTGGACCCCGGAGGGGCGGCCGTGCTGCTGGTGCTGTTCGTTGGGTTCATAGCCCCGATGCTGGCCTGGGTGAGGTGGGGCAACCCTCTCGACGGGCTGCCGCGCCAAGCCTTCGAACTTCGGTTGCTGCTTTGGACCGTCCTCCTGTCCCTGCTGCTGCCCGTCCTGCAGGTCGGTAGAGGCATCCGGCGCCGCGGCGGAGCGGCGGTCCGCGGCAACCGCGATTGGCAGCCGCGTCCGGACGGTGTCCTGGGACGGGTGTCGCGCGCGCACGCCAACATGGTGGAGAGCCTCGTCCCATTTGTCGCTGCCGTGCTGACCGCCCACGCCATCGGGGTGTCGAACCGCTGGACGGTCGCGGCATCCACGCTCTACCTCGCGGCCCGAGTCACCCACGCGGTGACCTATGCGATGGGCATCACGATCGTACGCTCGTCAGCGTTCTACGCCGGGTGGATCGCGACGGCGACGATCGCGGTTGCAGCCCTCAACGGCTGAGGCGAACGGGCCGGCTGCAACGCCCTTAGCGGAGCCGCTCACGAGGAAGCGGCATGGGGCCACGCCGGCATGGATGCGAGCCCCCGCATGTCGACTATGCGGGCTCCGGTCCCCTCCTTCGAAGGTCGGCAAGCCAGCGCGAGAGGGCATCCACGGCGTCGGTGATCAGCGTTCCGTCGTCCTGCGCGTGGGCCAGTCCGATCGCGCCGTGGTAGGTCGACATGAGGAAGCGCGCATGCCGCCTCGCCTCCCCCGGTCCGAAGCCGGCGAAGGCGAACTGCGCCTCCAGCCAGGCGAACTGGACGCCGTACACGCCCTCCACCTGGGCGGTGAGTCCGGACGCGTCCCGCCGGACCTCGCGGGTGATCCCGGCGAGGGGGCAGCCGAGGGTGACGTATATCCCGCGCATCAGGGCCGCCTGGCCGATGAACGACTCCAGCCGGCGCCAGGGATCGGAGTCTGCCGAGAGCTGCTCCGCATAGCCGCGGACGAGCTCCGTCCAACGCCCTATGACCGCGGCGGCGAGATCCTCCTTCGTGCGGAAGTAGTAGAAGACGTTGCCTGGCGCGACCTCGGCCCTGCGCGCGACGTCGGCGATCGAGGCGTTGGCAAGCCCCTGCTCGTGAAAGCATTCGATCGCCGCGGTGATGAGTCTCTCGCGCTTGTCGGTGGAGTGGCGGGGCAGATAACCACCCGATATTAGTGAGTTGACCAACTATATACCTTGTCCTAAGAGCCGTGTCACCCCTGCCGGAGCGCTGCCATGAGACTGGGCTACTCGATCCTTTACGTGCGATCGGTTCCCGACACGATCGCCTTCTATGAGGCTGCCTTCGGAGTGAAGCGCGGGATGGTCCTCGAGAGTGGCGACTCGGCGAGCTGGAGACGGGATCGACCAGGCTGGCCTTCGCCGACGAGGGCTTCGCCGCCGGGTTGACCGGCGTGCCGTTCGAGGCAGCCGCACTGTCGAAGCCGGCTCCCCCGCTCGAGTTGGGCTTCGTCACCGATGACGTCGAGGCGGCATATGGCCGGGCGCTTGACGCCGGCGCCCATGCCGTCAAGGCCCCGGAGAAGAAGCCGTGGGGGCAGCTGGTCGGGTATGTGCGCGACAACAACGGCTTCCTGGTCGAGATCTGCTCCCCGATGCCGGGCTGACTGCCATGGCGACGCGCCAGGAGACGGTCGACCGTATCGTCGGGCAGGCGACCGGCACGCTCCTGGTCTCGGCCAGGAAGCTGTTCGGCGAGTATACCCTCTACGCCGACGATAGGCTTGTCGCGCTGATCTGCGACGATCGGCTCTTCGTCAAGCCCACCGAGGCGGGGCGGGCATACATGGGCAACGTCGCGGAGGAGCCGCCCTACAAGGGTGCCAAGCCGTGCTTCCCTATCACGGAGGAGCGTATCGAAGCGACCGGGTGGCTGGCAGAACTGGTCAGCCTCACCGCGGACGCATTGCCGGCCCCGGTCAGGAAACCCGGGAAGCGGAAGCGCGGGGTTTCCCGTTGCTGGGACCCGTAACCGCGAGCCTGGCATCTGCAGCGATCCGGCCCGCGAGGCCATGCGTCGGCGTGGCGGCGACGATTGGCCTGGCGACAGGAAGTCACGGGCGTACCCTTCGCACCAGGGAACAGGAGAGGTCGAGCTGCGCCTTCGCGCGCGCTCCGCGATCCTTAACCTCGGTCCTTGGCCGGCCGGCCGCGGCGGGCACGGCTTCGGCACAAAAAATCTGCCGCGGACCTTCCCCTCGCCGCGATGGCCGCGTGGTGGCGCCGACTTGGCACGACTTGTCGTGCCAGGGGCCGACGCCGTCCAGGCGGCCCTGCCTCGACAGGGTGCCCCTGCGATGATCCGGCCCATCGTGCCAAGCGACCTCCCGGCGCTCTCGGCGCTGATCGGCGCGACCGGCCTGTTCCCGCCGGAGATGCTGGGCCCGATGATCGAACCCTACTTCCAGGAGGCGCCCCATTGCGGGGCGTGGCTCACCGACGACCGGGACGGCCCGATGGCGATAGCCTACTGCGCCCCGGAGCGGATGACGGACGGGACCTGGAACCTCTACCTGATCGCGGTCCATCCGGACCGGCAGTCCGCCGGCGTCGGCACAGCGCTACTGCGGCACCTTGAGTGGACGTTGCAGCAGCAGGGCGTGCGCATCCTGCTGGTGGAGACCTCCGGCTTGTCGGCCTTCAAGCGGGCGCGCGGCTTCTACGCCGCACGGGGCTACGAGCATTAGGCCCTGATCCGGGACTTCTACGATCGAGGCGAGGACAAGGTCGTTTTCCGGAAGAAACTCAAGCGGCGAACGGCGAGGTGACCGGGCAAGGCCGGGACCGATGGTTGCATGGGCGCGACGGGGCGACCTTCGGGCGCGGCGGGCACGGGTGGCCTGCAAGGGGTTTTCCGGCCGCTGCCGCCGGCCACGTTGCGCCGGTCCTGGCTGGGCCCGCCTTCGATCCGCGACGCCACGGATCCCTGCTGCGGGGGGCCGGACGGCTCCATCGGCGAGAACCTCGGTTGAGGCGGAAGCTGCTGAAATCCGGCGGCGACGGTCAGAAGCCGGTGGCCGCGTCGCCGGCGCTGCCATGGCGGCCGACTCCTACGTGCAGGCACCGCCTTTCCTGACGTCGGTCGGGAGGCTGGGTCTCCCGTGCCGAAGCCGCTTCGCCCCGGAGTCGGGCCGCACGACCAGCGGCAGCGTCCAGACGAGGCTGTGATGGGGCATCGGCGGCGGCCCGAGCCCGCTGATCGTCGCCGTGAGGTGCACCTCGTCGGGCCCGTCGTGGCATCCGGAGCATGACAGGCACAGCGCCACGTGGGCCAGGGTGCGGTCTGCGAACCGTCGGTCGCGCGCCATTTGCTGCAGCGCGATCACCCGCGCCGCGCCGCATGAGCAGCGCACGTCCAGGAAGTGGTCCCGCATCGTGCGCACCAGGCTGGCCAGGGCCAGGGCACGGTCATACGGCGCTTCCTACGTCACGTCCCGACACCCGCCGGGTACCCCGATCCGCTTCCGACGTGTTGCCGCATCACGTGAACGTGGCAGGAACAAGAGCCGCCCGCGTAGGTACCGACGTAACTCGCCGGGACCGACAAGCCGGTCTGGGATCCCCGGCGTCCTGCGGTGGCACGCTAGAGGCATCCCTGAGTGAGCGGCGGGGCGTCACCCATAAAACAGCAGCGACATCAACATGTCGGGTCGCTCGGACGCGACCGAGTGTTCCGTGACCTCCTCGGGCAGCCAAGCCCCTGCGGGATGCTTCTCGCCCTCCCTCGCACGGCGCCGAGCCGGGCAATGCGCGCTGCGCGATGTAACATTTCGGATGCGTCCCGGCTACAAGCGGCCCGGGCCCGCGGCCTCACCATGTCACGTGAGCTGTCCACGGGCTGGGTCAATGCCCGGCGGATGTTCATTGAACAGCATTGGCTTCAGAGGACTTCGGCCGCAGGGGCGCGAAACGTTCGGCATCTGCGAGGTCGGCGAATGCCCGGCGGCCGTTCCGGCCCGTCGGGCGGCCCTTGACGAAAACAACCTGTATATGCAGATTACGGCGTGTCGAGAGAAAACGGGCGTGTCGCCAAGTGAACAGTAAGACCAGCATCGCGGAACAGATAACCTCCAGCTGCCTGATGGGGCGGACGCGATACCTGTCGCGTGTCCTGACCGGCATCTACGACGAGGAGGTCCGTCCATTCGGCGTCCAGGCGAGCCAGGTCACGCTCCTGGCCACGATCGCGGCCCATGGACCTGTCCGGCGGAGTGACGTCGGTCGGTGGCTTCATTTCGACTCCTCAACCCTGACGCGGAACCTGCGCGTGATGCTGGCCAACGGCTGGCTCGAGGAGGTCGCCGATGCCAAGGACGGGCGGGGCCTTCCGCTCCAGGTAACGGCGTCCGGGTCCGAGCTCCTCCAGACCTTGGGACCGGCCTGGAAACAGGCGCAGCACCGCGCGGTCCGGTTGATGGGTGGCGACGGCCAGACGTCGATCATGAGCCTTTTCGACAGGGTGCAGGAGACCGTAACCGCCTGAGCCTTGTCCTGTTATCTGTATATACAGATTCTCAGGGCTTTTCGTATGTCGAACCGTTCCAATCCAGTCGCATCGCAAAGGAATACAGCATGTCCAAGCCAACCGTTCTCGTCACGGGCGCCACAGGGAAGACCGGCGGTGCCGTCGTCCAGCAACTCCTGGAGGCCGGATATCCCACGCGCGCCGTCGTTCGACGGCTTGATGCACGTAGCGAGCGGCTATGGAAGGCGGGTGCCGACGTCGTCGTCGCCGACGTGTTCGACCCGGAGCAGCTGCACCGGGCCATGCACGGCACGGCGCGCGCCTACTACTGCCCGCCGTTCCACCCATGGATGATCCAGAGTGCGGCGGCCTTCGCGGCCGCAGCTTACCAAGCAAAGCTCGAGTCCGTTGTCGGCTTGACCCAGTGGCTGGCCGGGCCGTCGCACCCGTCGATGTCGTCGCGGCAGCACTGGCTGGCCGATCGCCTGTTTTCGATGTTGCCGGGCGTCGCCGTCACCAATGTCGCCCCCGGGTTCTTCGCCAGCTTCCCCTTCCTGGAGCTGATCGACTACGCGGCCTTGCTCGGGATCTACCCCGTCCCGATGGACGGCGACAGCCGCAACGCGCCGCCGTCCGACGAGGACATTGCAAGCGTGGCCGTTGCCGCCCTGACGGATCCCGCCAGGCACGCGGGAAAGACGTATCGCCCCACCGGCCCGGAGATGATCTCCGTCACCGAGATGACGCGCATCCTGGGCCGCGTCGTGGGCCGCAGGGTGCGCCATGCCCGTACGCCGATGTGGATGTTCCTGAAGGCCGCGCGCATGGGCGGCGTCGATCCGTTCCTGCTGGCGGCGCTTCCCTACTACATCAGGGACCAGAACGAGGGGGCCTTCGCCCTGGGCGGTGTCACGGACCACGTGCTCGCGGTGACCGGCCGCGAGCCCGAGCCGTTCGAGATCGTCGCCGCTCGGTACGCCGCCAGGCCGAGGGCGCGCCGCACGGTCCGAAACACGCTTGCAGCCCTAGGGGCGTTCATGACCGTGCCGATGAGGCCCGGGATCGATCACGCGCGATATGAACGCCAGCACGGCTTCCCGATGCCGTCGGCGCCGCGCCAGGCGATGGCCGACGAAACCTGGCGGGCGGACCGCTCCGCCGTGGCGGCATCCGCCCTGGTCGCTCGGGTCAAGCTCGCGGTATCGGCATGAGCGGCGCTCTGACCGTGGATGGGCGCGGCAGCCCGCGGTTCGACCAGGCCATGGTGGTCGCCCGCTACGGCGGGGACGGCACGGTGGCGCGTGTCGACGCCGCCCTGGTCCAGGCGGGCCTCGGTGACGGTTCGATTCCTCTAGACGTGCTGGCGCCGCTGGACCAGTTCCATGTCGGGGGCGCGGCGGCGACCGTTGCGTTGGCCGAGAAACTGCGCATCGCACCCGGCAGCCGCCTGCTGGACCTGGGATGCGGGTTGGGCGGCCCGTCGCGCCAACTCGCCGCGACTTACGGTTGTACGGTGGAAGGAGTCGACCTGAGCGAGCCCTTCGTCGAACTCGCGACCACGCTGACCCGGCGCACCGGCCTTTTCGACCGGGTGCACCACCAGGTCGCCGACGCGTGCCACCTGCCGTTCCCGCCCGGGAGCTTCGACCTGGCCTGGACCCAACACGTGGCGATGAACATCGAAGACAGACATGCCCTCTACACCGGCGTGCACGACGTGCTGCGTCCGGGCGGGCGCTTCGCCATCTACGACGTCGTTGCCGGAGACGGGCGGCCGCTTCATTTCCCGGTCCCATGGGCGCGCGAAACGGAAGGCAGCTTCCTGCTTACCCTGGATGAGACGCGGGCGGTGCTCGAAGCGTCGGGGTTCGTCATTCTCGACTGGACCGACGCGACCGAGATGGGGCAACGCTGGTCCCAGGGTCAGGCGGCCTCCGTTCAGGGTCGGCCGGACCATCTGAAACAGTTGGCGTTGCCGCTGGTCATGGGGCCGGAGTTTTCGACCATGACCGCGAATCTCGGGCTCAACTTCCGGGAAGGTCGGGCGCGTCTGCACCAGGCCGTCGTGGAGCGGCCCCGTTGACCACGTGCCGCCAACTGGGCAACGGGATCGGCGCCACCCAGTCGCGGCTGTCATGATCGACCTGTATGTTGCGAGGACCGGCAACGGCTTCAGGGCGGCCATCGCCCTCGAGGAGGCGGGGTTGCACTACCAGGAATGCCCGATCGATCTGCGCCGTCCCCGCGATCCCGGCTACCTTGCCCTCAATCCGACCGGACGCATTCCGACGTTGGTCGATCACGGGGCGGAGCCGCCGGTCGTCGTGACCCAGACGGCTGCGATCGTGCTCTACGCGGCTCGAAAGTCCGGCCGCCTCCTGCCCGACGGCGCCGCCGAGCAGGCACGTGCGCTGGAGTGGATGATGGCCTTCACGACCGACGTCATCGCGCCCAGCTCGGCGGCATTCTTCATGACCATGGCGCTAGGTCCGGGGAGCGAGGTCGCCAGCACCTGGCTGCGGGGCCGGGCGCGGGAGTACCTCCGCTGGGCGGACGCGGCGCTCGGCGAGATGCCTTTCCTCGCCGGGCAGGAGTTCAGCGTGGCGGACGTCGTGGCCTTCCCGATCGTCTCGGCCCTGGCCGGGGGCGACATCGGGCGCTGGCCCGCGCTGGCCCGGTGGTTTGGGTTGGTCGGCGCACGCCCGGCCGTCCGCCGCGGCATGGCCATCCTGCCCGGAGCTTCAGGGCAGGAGCCGTTCGCCTCCGGTGAGCCTCCCTCGTTGCAGTCGGTGGCGAGCGATGAGCAGGCGGGCAGAGGGCTGGGCCGCCCGCAACCCAGGTAGTCGGCGACCACCCCAGCCGCCGCCTTGAACCGGGACTCACAGCACATGACCGTGCACCCACTGTCGCAGTCCGATGCTCATGACGCGCCATGGCTGCTCGGTGAGTCGGTTCCAGGCGTCGCAGCAGTGGTCAACGATGGCGGTGTATGACGCGAACACGCGGTTGGAGAGCCAATTGCCGCGGATGAACTGCCAGACGTTCTCGACCGGGTGAGCTGTGGGCACTTGGCCGGGAGCAGGACTATGGTGATGTTGGACGGCACGATGGCTACACTGATCTCCTACACGATGCCCGTCCTGTTCGCGTTGGCGAACCTGCGCGGGCTGCTGCGGCTGTATGCTGCCGGCGTGGTGTTCGCGGCCGAGAACGGGGCGCACATCAAGCATATCGGCCTTGGGCTGGTTGCCTATGCCGTGGCACCTTGCCTGGGCAATGAGTTGGTGATGCTCGCCGACCATGGCGTTGACATGGCCTGGTTCCATGCGTCAGAGGCGCGGGCACTGATCCTGGGCGCGTTTCTGTTCGTGTTGGCGCATGTGACGGAGGTCGGGCGCGAGATCGAGCAGGACCGGGACGGGTTCGTGTGATGCCGATCCAGGTCAACTTGAACGTCATGATGGCCCGGCGCCGGATGCGGTCCAACGACCTGGCCCAAACCATCGGCATCACGGAGCGAACCTGTCTTGCTCAAGTCGGGCAAGGTGCGCGGCACTCGCTTCTCGCGCTAGAGGCCCTATGCCGCGCGCTGGATTGGCAGCCTGGGGACTTGCTGGAGTTCATCGCCGGAGCAGCCGCAACGATCCCGTTCACCTTCGACACTCAGCGCGTAATGTTGGAGCTGGCGTTTGTCCGGCCCGATGGGAGCAGGGCGCAAGGCGTCGGCCTGGGTCGACATGGGCATGTCGGGGCCGGTGCTGTCGTCCGCCCTCTACCGCGAGCTTGGCATCGGCCAGGGCAGGCCGCTGCGCTTCGCCATCGGTGCGGTGCCGGTCGAGGTGGCCGGCAGCACGGTGACGGACGGACCAGGGAAGCTGGGGGACGATGACGCTTTGGACCGCCTGTTCGCGCCGCGCAAGGTCAAGGCTATCCTGCCGGCCGGGGTGTTGCAGCAGTTCCAGGTGACGTTGGACTATGCTGCCAAGCAAATAGCCGTCGCACGCCCTGGCGTCCCAAACCCGGCCGGGATTGCCGTCCCGTTCCGGGTCAAGGAAGGCACTGGGTTCATCACGGTTGACGCGGCTATCGGCGGGCGAACCTATTCCGTGGTGCTGGACGCGGGGGGTGGCTACACTTGGTGCCGCAGGAAGGCCGCGGCGGCTTGGCTGCGTGGGCATCCGGACTGGTATCGCGCCGCTGGCGCCGTGGGCCAGAGCAACATTGGGATGACTGACTATGGCTTGGAGAAGCAGGGCACGGTGTTCGGCTCCCGGAGATGGCGCTTGGCGGCCTGCGCCTGCATGACGTCGGCGTCCTCGGCACGGAGCCGCGGCGGCGGTGAAAGCAGCCTGCGACGGAGTGATCGAACCGCACGCGTAGCCGCAGGCAGCAGACCCACTTTCCCTCTAACCAGCAGCCGTCCACCCAGGGAGGCCGGGTTACGCGCGGAATCGCTCACGCCCGCCTGAGCATGCGCTCGAGGGTCATCAGGCTGATCCGCCCCGGCTGGTCTCGCGGACTGGAGATCGTGGTCCGAAGTGTCGAGACAGAGAAGCCGTTCGCAACGGCGACGGATAAGGATGCGGCTGGCATCCCGGGCCACTTCCTGGGCTATCTTGGTTCCTTCGATTGCTGCACCTCCGGGATACGGACACATGCCGTCGAACGCGAGCGGGCGAAAACAGCCGCACTTTGCTTTGGTCCGAACCTCCACCCACGGGCGCCGACCCCGACATGGCTTCGGTCTTGTATAGAGCCCTCGGACGTAAGCGGCCGTAGCCGATGTGGGATCACGGCAAAGTTTCGGTTCACGCGTGCACTCAGGCGCTCAGTAAACCAGGCCCGGGCCGAGTATTCACTGTGGTCCTTGTGGCGCTGTACGTCTGCGGACCGAGGTGGCGGTCGAGAGCCAAGCACTCAACCGCATTCTGGTTCGGATGCCCAGGCTTCGCCCGCATTGCCTGATCCGCGACGGAATCAGAATCAATGCACCGCGCTTCTGATCCCTGCACGCTAGTCTAGGCCCCGAATCGGGTCTTTACGAAAGCTCGCACCGGCATCGATTGTCGATCCAGGGCGCGGTGCGGCCGAGACAGTCACTTGCGTCAGCTTCAGGGCCTCTCACGTCGGGTTTGATCATGGACTTGATCGTAGCCGAAACCGCCTGAGAGTTCGGGGCACGTCCCAGGGATCCATGAAAGGCAGTCAGGCCCGGTGACTGTCGCGGACGCGAGCGCGCCCGATGCTGTGACCTTCGTTGAACCCTAGTCTCCCACCACAGCGGTGACTTCGACCTCCACCACCGCCAGGCGCGGCGTCAGCGCGGCTGCCTGGATGAGGGTGCTGGCCGGTCGGATGGACCCGAACGCCTCTTTGTGAGCGCGCGCCACGAGCGGCGCATCGGCCAGATCCACTATGTAAACGACCGTGCGCACGACGTGGCGGAACTCGGCGCCAGCCTCGCGCAACGCGTCGGCAACGATCCGCAGCGCGGCCAGCGCCTGGACGTAGGCATCTCCATCGAGGTGAGGCGCACGGGCCGTAGTGCCGGAGACGAACACTTGGTTGCCGACTCGCACGGCTCGCGAGTAGCCGTATTCGTCCTCGTAAGCGTATCCGGACGAGATGTTCCGCCTGGTCACGGCAGGATGCTCGGGCCGAAGGACAACTGCTCCTCAGCGGGACTGGAGCAGGGCTTCGATGCACGACCCGATCGGATTGGCGAAGGGATCGCCAGAGAGGACGTTCGCACGAGATTTCCGGTCTGGCCGGGCCGGTGGATGCGCACAGGACCGACCTCGTCCCGAGCCTCAGCCGCCGGTCGCGAAGCCTGGATACAGCGTCATTCCGCCGTCCACGAACAAGGTCGCCCCGGTAACGTAGTCCGAGGCTTCCGAAGCGAGCCATACGGCTGCCTGGGCGATGTCGTCCGGCTCGCCGATCCTCTTGTAGGGGACGAGGGTCATAAGGTCGGAGTAGGCATGCGGAGTGCTCCAGGCTTCCGTGTTGATCGGTGTGCGAACGGCGCCCGGGGCGATGCTGTTCACCCGGATGAAGTGTGGCGCAACCTCCTGCGCGACGCTCTTCATCAGCAGCATGATGCCTCCTTTGGATGCGGCATAGTTTGCGTGTCCTGCCCAGGGTATCTGCTGGTGCACGGAGCTCATGCATATGATCTTCCCCGCAGCCTGCGAGACGGCGGTCACGACGCCTCTCCGTTTGAATTCGCGCACCGCCGCCCGCATGCACAGGAATTGGCCCGTAAGGTTCACGCCGATCACGGTATTCCACTGTTCCAGCGTCATCATGTCGAACGAAGCATCGCGCTGCAGGCCGGCATTGCTGACAACGATGTGCAAAGTGCCGAACGCCTCGATAGCCTTGGCGAACATTGTTTCGACTTCATTCTCGTTGCTGACGTCGGCCTGCAAGGCGATCGCGCGGCGACCCAACGTCTGGATCTCGTGAACGACCTCGTCCGCCGCCTCGGGACCGACCACGTAATTCACCACCACATCGGCCCCGGCACGCGCAAGACCGATCGCCACCGCCCGTCCTATCCCGGAGTTGGCACCCGTCACCAATGCCGGTTGCCCGGTCAGCACCGGATGATACGGCGCGTGCGGCAGACGGGACGCGTCCGGCAGGGCCGGTCCCGAAGGATCTCCGCTCGTCTTTGTAGATGAAGTCATGCCCGCAGTCTCCGATTTACGATGAGGCGTTTCCAGGACTTGCCAGCCGCCTTTGCGCCGGGCCGGAGACGACGCGTCGCGTGTTCCATAACGGCCGGCACCGAGCTGAAGGCGCTTCCGGCGGCCTGCCGACCAGCCATTCGTGGCGGCGATTCGGCTCGAGCGTCATGCCTCCGCCCGACGTTGCATGAGCTGCAGGCTGTGTCCGTCCGGGTCGTGCAGCAGCTTGCTCCGCTTGCCGTGGACGAGAAACACTTCGGCGGGATGGACCGGGAGTTCGTCGACGTGGAAGACGAGGCGGTCGGCGCCGATGTCGGCGGCAAGAGGGCGAGGTCTCGAGCGGCCGGGCGGTGAGCGGTAGGCTAGCAATTCGAGGTGCGGTGCGGGCTGAATTGGCGCGAGGCCGACCACATCGACGATGGCTCCGAGAAGACCATCCAGCGCGTCCTGCGCGGGACCTCCGTTCACCTGCCGGGACAGAACGGCCAGTCCAAGCACATCGGTGTAAAAAGCGATGCTGGCGTCGGCATCCGAGACCGCTATCGCGCTGTGGTCGATGCCGCCGGAGGTTTTGTTCGGTGTCGTCGGGAACTGGATGAGCTCGAGAGGGTGGCCATCGGGATCGCGGAACTTGAACGCGATCAAGCCACCCGGCAGCGACTGCGGTCCATCAAGGGAAATCGGCGAGAACGCATGGCGGCAAAGTCGGGTGTATGAAGCCGCCATGTCATCCGTCACCAGTGCGCAGTGTTGGAAATGCAATTCGTTGCTGGCGCTGTCCGACGGGTAGGGAGCGCCTGGCGGATCGCACACGGCGAGTTCCAGGAATTGGCAACCCCTGGCCATGAGCACTGTCGTTACCTCCCCTGCACCAAGCAGGGCCGCCAGCCCGCGGTCGGCTTTGGCTTTGCTCACGCGTGAAAACCCCAGCGCGTCGCGATGGAACGTCTCGGACCGCACAAGGTCCGACACCGTACGGCTGACGTGAAGCAGAGCGATCGCTTTCATGGGCGCGAAACACCGCGGACGTTGGTGTAGATGGCCATCAGCGAGTGAGAGGCGCAGATGAACAGGCGGGAACGGTGTCTTCCGCCGAACTCCAGATTGGAGACGGTCGCGCCGGTGAGAACCTTGCCCAGAAGGGTTCCGTCCCGGGCGATGCAATGCACGCCGTCGCCGGCGCTGGTCCAAAGCCGCCCGTCCTCGTCGCAGCGGATGCCGTCGGAGTGGCCGGGCGTCACGACATGGAAAACGCGGCTGCGGGCGAGGCGACGCCCGTCCAGCACCTCGAACACGCGGATGTGGTTGAGCGGATCGGTTGCGAACTGCGCACCGCTCTCGACGATGTAGAGCAGCCGTTCGTCAGGGGAGAAGCACAGTCCGTTGGGCCCTTCGAAATCGTCGGCCACCATCGCCATCGCACCCGACGGGTCCATCCGGTAAACGGCGGGCCCGCGCTCGGACTGCCGTTTCCCGCCCTCGTAGTCGGTGCTTACGCCGTAGGTGGGATCGGTGAACCATATCGCGCCATCGCTGTGGACGGCCACATCGTTGGGGCCGTTTAGCAGCCGACCCTCGAAACGGTCGACAAGCAGCGTGACCCGTCCGTCGAGCTCGGTGCGTGTCAGACCGTGACGAGCGTTGGAGCAGCCTATCAGTCGGCCGGACTGGTCGCGCGTATGGCCGTTGGCGAAGCCGGCCGGTTCGCGGAATACGCTCACGCCGCCTGTCTCTGTCCAGCGCAGGATGCGATCGTTGGGCAGGTCGCTGACGAGGAGTTGGTTCGCATCGCCGAACCAGACCGGACCTTCCAGCCACGCGTAACCCTGGCCCAGGGTTTCCAGGCGTGCGTTCGGCAGGACGAGCGAGCGGAACGCTGCATCTTGAAAGTGGTAAAGGCTCACACGGTCACGTCATATGGCAAGGCCGCTGCCTCGGCGGCACATGAAGCTGGATCGTCATGAGTACGGCAGGCTCGCTCCCGATGGTGCCGGATCGATGGCCTTTTCGCCCCGCCGCGTCCATGACGCAGCCCTGGTCCTCCCCGAATGACAGCTCGCCAGAGCCCATCTCGACGCGCGTGCCGTCCATCGCCTCCACCCACCAGCGGCCGGACAGGACGATGATCCACTGCGGCGCCGGGTTTTCGTGCCAGTCGCCTACCCATCTCACGGGCTGGACGGTGAAGACGGTCGTCGCCTCGCTGCGGGGTTGGGCATTGTTCCATTGTGGATCGGCGGGTCCGACACCCTTCAGTTCGAAATCTGTAATCTCGCAGCGTTGCTGATGGCTGACCCCGTCGGTGTCTCTCCAGAGATGCCAATATGGGATCGATATCCGGGGTTGGGTTTCGGTCACGGTGCACGCTCCCGGGCATACGGGTGCGAGGAACCGAACGGGTCGTGGAGAAACCCGGACAGCCCCGCGGGGGCGCTGACCACAAGCAGCATAAACCCGCCGGCCAGCGAGAAATTCTTGAGAAAATCCCAGAACAGACTGCGGGCACGGCTTTCGCCGGCGCGCCAGAAATCGCCCGCAGACCAGAACTGCTTCCACAGGATCGCCGTCGCCATGCAATAACCGGCCATGACAAGCGCCGCGGCACGATCGGCGATGCCGGTCAGGATCGCCAGCGGCATCGCGATCTCGATCGCGAGGCCGAACACGATCAGGAGCACGGCAAGACCGCCGGGCGCGATCGACCGCGCTTGGTTCACGGCCCCGCGGAAATCGAGGATCTTGTCGAGCGCGCTGAACGGAAAGAACAGCATGACCAGAAGATATCGGGCCGCCAACGTCGCCGCGAACGTCACGCCAACCGCCCGCGGATATGGTCAGCCACCCGCAGCGCGTTGGCGATGATGGTGAGTGTCGGGTTCACCGCACCGATCGACGGGAAGAAGCTCGCGTCGGCGACGTACAGGTTGTCGACCTCATGCGCCCGACAATCGAGGTTCAGGACGGAAGTCGCCGCCTCGGTGCCGAACCGGGCGGTGCCCGCCTGATGCGCGGTACCGCTGATCGGGATGCCCTTGCCGAGGTAGAGGCTGCGGTCGACCAGGACCGGATGGGCTCCGGCACGATCCATGTGATACTCGAGCTTCTTCTTGAGACGTCGGTGGGCTTCCTGGCCCTGCTCGGTGACATCCAACATCACGTGGCCGTCTCGGTAGTGGATGCGGTTCTCCGGTCGCGGCAGATCTTCCGAGGACAGCCAGAAATCGATCGAGTGTTCCGCCATCTTGTCGAAAGGCATGTCGGGGAGCCACTCCAGCCACGCCGGTAGCGCTTCGCCTTTGATCTGCTCGGCGTGCGAGGTCGCGCACATCTGGATCAGCCCAAGCGGGTAAGGCCAGTCGTCGTCCCCGAAGTAGTAGTCGGACACCGCAAGCGTCTTCTGGAACACCGTCGGGTTGGGCTCGCGCATCAGCGCCATCAGCACCGACTGGTTGTGACGCATGTAGTTGCGTCCGACTTGATCCGAGCCATTGGCCAGCCCTCGCGGATGGGCGTCGTTTGCCGAACGCAACAAGAGGAGAGCCGAGGACAGCGCTCCGCAGGCCACGACCACGATGTCGGCCGCATATCGCTCCTCATGTGCTCCGCGCTCGACATGGACCGCGGTGACGCTGCGGCCTGTCGCGTCCGTCTCCAGCTTCGAGACGTATGCGCCCGTCAGCAGCGTCACGTTCGGATGGGCGGCAAGCGTGGGATCGACGCACATGACCTGCGCGTCGGCCTTGCCGTTCAGCAAGCAGGGAAACCCGTCGAAGGCGTCGCAACGGATGCAGATGCTGGTCGGTGTCACTTTTCCGTCGCGCTCGTCGAGCTTGATGCCGAGCGGCAGGTGGAAGGGGTGAAGGCCGTCCGCGGCAAACTGATTGCTGAGTTGCTGGATACGTGGTTCGTGGGACACGGGCGGATGTGGATAGGGGCCGCTCGCCGGCGGATCGAGCGGATCCTCGCTTCGTGCACCGTGCACCGCGTAGAGCCGCTCGGCCTCGGAGTAGTAAGGCTCGAAAACGTCGTAACCGAGCGGCCACGCGGGCGAGACGCCTTGCTGATGGATGACCTCGCCGAAGTCGCGCTCGCGCAAACGAAACAATGCCGCGCCGTAAACCTTCGAGTTCCCCCCGACGCAATAGTGCAAGCCGGGGTGGAAAGTCCGCCCGCTGCTGTCGTGCCAAGTCTCCGCCGCCTGATACGCGGCGTCGACGAACACGGTTTTGCTGTCCCAGTTCGCGGTCGAACGCGGGAGATACTCGCCACGCTCGATGAGCAGCATCCGCTTGCCGCTTGGCGCCAGCCGATGCACGAGCGAGGCGCCGCCAGGGCCGCTGCCGATCACGATCACGTCGTAGTTCGTCGCGCTCATGACCGTCGTCGCTCCATTGACATCGCCTTCGGCCGTCGTTGACTTCGGTCGTCGCGGAGCTTCGCGTTCATGGCGGGTCGGAACTCCAGGCACGTCGCAACCTCCGCGACGGTCGGCGGTGTGGCGGAGGGAGATACGCGTGCCCGGGTCGCGATGTCTACCAGATCCTCTGTGCCCGGGCCGCCTTTGAAGGGGCCGACGATATCGCGGGTAAGCCAGCCGCCATGATAGGTCCCGGGTTGCGGAAGCGCCCGTTCGCCCGCGACGAAGCATTCGAGCTTGGCTGGAAAAACCGACTTGGTCGCGGAGCCGCTCGCATTCTCGCGCCAAGTCGGCCAACAAATCGGGGGAACAACCAGCCGCAGCGCCGGGCCACGATCTCTCCGTCGAGTTGAAGGTCGACGTACAAGTGCTCGCCCTTCCACTCGCAGAACGTCCGTCGGATGATGCTCCGCATCGTCAATCATCGGCAAGTTGCCGCGAGCCGCGACATACAGCGGCTCCAGGCCGCGTCCGCCGGTCCGGTCCGTGCGGCCGATGCAGGCCCGGCAGCATCGCGTCCAGGTGGCGAGGCTACTTCTTGCCTTTGATTTGTTGCCCCAGGCCAGCAAGATCCTCCACTGTGACGAGTGACATGAGCTTGGCATCCTCGTCGAACGTGAAATATTCGATTCCGTCGATCTTGATCGGACGGCCGGTCGCGTGAACGACTCCGTCCGGGGTCTGCAGGTCGCCCATGTGGGTGCCGGTCACGACGAAGCGGACGGAGGCGATGTTCCCGTCGACGACTGTGTACAGGTCCTCGATGTGGACATCCGGGAACGGCGTCGTGAACCGGGCGATCTGCTCCACGAACGCCTCGCGCCCGACGACTTCTTTGCCGTTCGACGTGACGCGCAGCTTGTCGCTCACCAGCTCGCCATTTTTCCGGAAATCGCGGGCGTTGAAGTTCTTGTGGAACTGAGTGACAGCGGCGAGGACGCGCTTCTCGTAGCCGGTGTATTCATGGTGCTGGTGCACGGTCGTGGTCTCCTGGGCTTGAGCTCGGGTGGGGGACGGGCGGCATAGCTGTTACGAGGATCGCCACGATCACACTTGGCAGCAATTGACAGCACTTCATGCAGGCCCTTCATCGAGTTCGGCCCTAACGCCTGTCGGCTAGACCGCAGGAGTTTGTCCGACGCACCTCTGGTGGACTCCAGTGCGGGGGAACGTCGGGCTGGACGGTCACACGGCAGTTGACGATCACGTGGCTTCGATAAGCTCCGCCGATGAACGAGTTCTCGGAGCCCGAGGGATCGCTTTCTGCACTGTGACGCAGCCGGCGGTGACCCTGCCCCTTGTGCGCCCTCGTTTATGAGCAGAGTCCGTTCTCCGTTTGCTCTGCACCCCTATCTTTGGACCGCCGGTAATTAAAGCTTCCGGCCTGTTTTACGGTAACGGGCCGGATGCGTCACAGCGGGTTTGCAATGAGATCGGCACCTTATTGCCGATCGCCCCATGTGGGCGCTCCTCGTTGTAGTACTTGCGCCAAGCCTCCAACTTTCCCAGCGCATCGGCAAGCGTCATGAACCAGTGCGCGTTCAGGCACTCCGCCCGAAACCGCCCGTTGAACGCCTCGATGAACGGGTTGTCCGTCGGCTTGCCCGGCCGCGAAAAGTCCAGCGTGACGTTGTTCGCAGGCCCACAGGTCGAGGTCGCGGGAGACGAACTCCGACCCCTGATCCACCCGGATCGCCCGTGGATAGCCCACACCCAGCACGTCGCTTCCAGCATCGCCCCCACGTCCTCGGCCCGGTAGCTGAACCGAGGATCACGATCGGCGAGAACCGCGAGAACGTCGACCATTGTCAGCACCCGGACGTTCCGACCCGTCGCCATCTGGTCGTGCACGAAGTCCATCCCCTCCGCTGTTATTCCACCGGCAATGCCGACGGAACCTTGAACAGCTTCGACCACGTCTCGTTCGGCTGCGTCGCGACCTGGCGGTCCTCCCGCAGCTTCGCCTTCACGCGGCGCCGGGCTGCCTTGGCCCGCAGTTGCAAGCCCAGTCCCCTGTAAAGCCGATAGATCCGCTTCGTGTTCACTGCCCAGCCCTCCCGCCGCAGCAGCACGTGCACACGCCGGTAGCCATAGCGCACGCGGGTTGCGAAGATGTCTTTGATCCTGGCTTCCAGCCCGGCCTGATCGTGTCAACGAGCCTTGTCGTGATACGTGCACGTGTCGACCTCGAGAACACGGCACGCACGCCGGATCGACACACCCCACTCCCCATGCATTCCATCGACCAGCTTGCGCTTGCGACCAGGCCTTGCCGACCGGTTCGGATCCCGCCGCGGGCCGTCCGGTCACCATAAATACTCGATAGCTGCTCGTCCGCCATAAAAGCGTGGTCGGCTACAAGGTGAGCATCCATCCCGCACGGCATCGCGCTGCGCCCGAGAGTTCAGCGAACGGACGAGGCGGCGAACATGGCGGAGCGCGGGTCATAGGGCGGGATCATCGGCATCGGACCGACGGGATCGCGGAACGCGGTTTTCCGGGGACCAACCCTCGTCCTTGCGGCGGCCTCCAGAGCGAGGCGGATTTGGGTCGCGACGGCACGGGCGACGGGTGACGGGAACGCATTCCCCACCTGCCGGTAAGCCGTCGTCTTCTTGCCGTAGAAACGCCAATCGTCCGGGAAGCCCTGCAGCCGGGCGACCATTTCCACCGTCAGTCTCGGCATTCCGATGAAGCCCGCCTCCGGCGCTGCCGATGCCAGGGATTTGCCGTTCACGCCGAGCGTCGCCCACGCGTTCCTTGCCCTGGTCGGCCCGAGGTCGGGTCCGCCGTGCTTCTTGCTTCCGCCGACGATGGTGGGAGCGATGTCGTTCGCCATCTCTGCCCACGCATCGGCCGCCTCCCAGCCATTCGCCGCCATCAAATCCAGCAGGGTTTCGCCGACTGTGGGGGGACTGGACGGGTTCGGCGACGGCCACCGAAAATGCTGATGCGCGTCCGCCCTCAGAGCCACGAAGATCACCCGGGGCCGTAGTTGGGAAACTCCGAAAGACGAAGCGTTCAGCAATCTCCAGTCGACGACGTAGCCTAGCCTGCTCAGCCCGTCTCGGATGCCCTCGCGGACGGGAGCGAACCGAGGATCCAGTATACCCCGCACGTTCTCGATGAGCGCGGCGGCTGGTCGGGCATCGCGGAGGAACCGCAGGCCATACCCGAAGAGATCCCGCTCGTCGGCTGGGCCGAGCTGCTTTCCCGCGACCGAGTAGGGCGGGCATGGGAAGCCGCCAGCAACAAGGTCGACCCCGGTCCACTCGGAGCCGGCGACCTCGCGGAGGTCGCGCTGCCTGACATCCCAGTGCGGGCGGTTCGAACGCAACGTCGCGCAGGCGTCGGGATCGATCTCGATTGCCGCCGCATGACCGAAGCCCGCCATCTCGAGACCGAGCGCCTGACCGCCACCGCCCGCACACAGGTCGACGCTCGACATCTTGCTGTTCTGGATCATCGCTTGAAGCCCTGCCGTGCACGGCCTCTTCACTGAGGGCCGTGCAGAAATCATCCGAACAAAAAATGAACAAAGCAACGATCTCGGCAGCCTCGTTTCTCGAATCCTTGCATCGTGCGGCCGTGCGGCCGTGTGCGCCCGTCGCTGACGCCAAGCACTCGGTCCGCGATGCTGATGGGCGCCGACTTGGACGCGGCTATACGGACCCAGCCTGACGCGCCCTGTCAGTCCGGTGTGCGAGCACTCGACGACAAGTGGCTTTCTCCAGTGCGTTCACATGGACAATCGTGTTGCGGACTAGGCGGATGCATTGCCTTGCGGCCTCCTACCTCGACCCGGAACGACTGACCCCGATCAGCAAAGGCACTTGCTCGGGACCACGAACACAGACTTTATGAGGGGCCGCTGCTGGGAACATGGTGAGACCCGAATGTGCCGTCCATAGACGGCGAGTCCGCAGACGAGCAGGACGCCGACGTCGCGCTCCTGCGGCGGTTCGTATACAGGGGCTCCGATCACGGTGACCGTCCAGGCAGCGCGCGATGGGGGCGAGTGCAAGCCGACCAGACAGTCACGGACAGATCGCCCCCGCGGTTCAATCGCCGGGGCACTCTCGAGCCCGACCGCCGAAGGTGACGGGCGATGAGCAGTGATCGGAGTTCGCCTGGCTGACAAGACTGTTGTCGCGTGCCGTTCTTGGGGGAAGTTCTGTACCTGCCACTCCGTTGAGAAAATCTATCCACGAAGGGTCCGCGCGCCAGTGATCAGGCTTGTAGCGGTCCTGCAAATGACGCACGGGCGGCACGTGGGCCGGGCGATATCCATCATCGCAAGCCTTGTCCCCTGCCGCTTTCTGGGTCTTGACCTCGCCGTCATGGGAACGATGACGTAGTGCGACGTCGAGGCTCCCGGATCGCCACTTTTGGGCCTATGTTCAATATAGGAATCGGCCATCGCGAAGCCCCAGATGAAGGGACGTCGTGGCTCATCCAAGACGGCAGCCCCTACAGTGGCAAGAGCGGCCGCACCATACCGACGCTTCCAGCATCGGCAACCGGACACCAAAGGAATGAACGCTACCTTCCTCTGCGGGGATCCCACAGGATAGGCGGAAACGGCATCCTTACGATCTGGCTTCACCGTCTTGGAAGCCGCGCCCTTGACATCATGACTGCTGGCATGCGTCCAGCCGCTGAGCGCCGCGGCTCGCTCACGCCTCAAATCCCGCACACTATTGCTTGACGAGTTGGTGAGACACTCAGAAAGCTGCATCAAGCCGTCTCTTTGGTTCGAAACTGCGGCGACGCGCCGGTTCACCTGGGCGCGAAGCTGTCCAAGACCCATCCGAAGAAGCGCCATGAACCGGAAAGGACTGTCGGGACACGCGGCGCCACCCGGGCAAGACGCCACCCCTCGCGCCCATCGGCCGACCCGGGCACCCGGCCCGGAACTTTGCCTGGCAAGCATGTTGCCACGGGAGGACGCGGTGTTCGCGCGCCGGGCGACATCGCGGGTCTTGCGGGACCGGTCCGGTTCCGGGACGTGCCCGGTCACGGGACGTGCCGGATAAGGGCGGGCCGGGAGGCGGCGGAGCGCCGGGCGGGCCACGCCCGGGGAGGGAGTGCGGAAGCAAGAAGCGGAGTGCGTGGACGAACACACCGGACCAGGGTGGCCGTGACAGGAGGTCGCTCATGAATACCTTCCGCTGCGTTCCGATCCCGACGGATACCGCCGACGATTTCCGCGCCACCGACTTCGATGACAACGGCAACAAGCTGCGCCACTTGGTGGCCACGGACGACAATGGTTGCCCTGCCGTCATTGCCTGTCCTTCGCCCGCCCGGGCGAAGCTGTGCTGCTCGGCTCCTACAAACTGCCTCGTCCCCGCGGGATTTGTTGGTCCCCGATCCCGATTTTCGTGCACGCCGAGGCGTGTCCCCGATTTGCCGTTCCCAATAGCATTGCGCCGATCGTCGGACGGGGCGCTCTGGTCTCGGTCCGGGCATACGACTTTGCCGACCAGTGCCGGTACGACCTCGGGCAGGTGTGCGCGGGCGCGGACGTGGACACCCCGCTGGCACGTGCCCTGGACGACGCGCGGACGGCGTTCGTCAACGTCCACACTGCCCGTCCCGGGTGTTGCTGTCCCGTGTCGAGCGGGAGCGCGGGAGCGAGGGTCGCGACGGTGCCAGCTAGAGGCTCGCGGGGCCGGGAACGCAGCCCGTGGCTGGCGAAAGTGCGGGGATGCGTCGCGAACGCCATCCTGGCTCTTGCTGCCGCGCGGCGGGAAGGTCGCGACCACGCTCGCCTGGCAGGCATGGACGCGAGATCCCGGGACGATATCGGGCGGCACCGGGTCACGGCCGAACTGGCCGCATTCGCAGGCACTCGCGACCGAAGGACCGGCGCTGCTTGGAGGAGGCTACAGGTCAAAGGTCCGCGGGACACCAGGTAGCAGCCGGACGAGGCCGTCGGCGACCTTCAGTGCCGCGACAGCGTCCGCGAGCTCTCCGCCGCTTTCCATGAGATGCGCCCAGCCGTCCGTATGGACCGGGACGATCGCGGATCGCGCGAATGCGGAGGAGGCCTCCAGCACATCCTTGGCGACCATCGTCAGGTGCATCGCCGCGGGTATCGCAAACACGGCGCCTTTGCTCGTCCCGACGCGAACACTATCCGATTGGCCGGGCTCAAGGCTTGTTGCCGTAGGTCCGCTCCCAATTCTCCAGGAGCGCATAGTCAAGCCTCCTTCCCGCCCGGAAGGCGGACAGGCCCTCCGGCCTCTCGACTCCCCCCGGCAGACGTGGACATGGTTCGATCTCGTCCACGACGGTCCTGACCGGTATGCGCGCCGCGTAGATAGGCAAGGCGTAGTCTGCTTCGTCGTCTGCCACGCCCTTGGTCCGGACTTTGCCGCTGGCCTCCTCGATGAGCATGCCTATGACCGTCGTCGCCTTCAGTTCCTGAGCGGTACTCTGCCTCAAACTGCCGGCCCGACCGGGATAGAAACGGTCGACCATGCTGTCCAGGGCACGCTCCTTCTCGGCAGCGTCGTCCACGATGTGCGCATTGCCGAAGCACATGGCCGACCGGTAGTCCACCGAGTGGTTGAACCCGCACCTGGCCAGCACCAGGCTATCCAGGTGGGCGACCGTCACGCACACCGGTCTGCCGGGCTTCTGGACGCGGAGCATGCGGCTCGCGGACGAGCCGTGCCAGTAGAGGTGGTCGCCTTCGCGCCAGAATGCGGTCGGGGTGCAGTAGGGCTGGCCATCGAAGACGTAGGCAACGTGGCAGAGCATTGCCGCATCGAGGATCCGGTAGACATCCTGCCGATCGTAGCGCCCCCGTTCGTGCAAACGCTTGACCTTGTTGCGCGCCGTTACTGGATATCGCTGCGGTCGGAAATCGTCGGTCAATTCTTTCTCCTGCACGGCTGGGCGGCTGAACGGCTGCGCGGGCGCTGGCACGCGTCGAACGCGGCGCATCGCGCACATCATGGGATCGGAGGTGCATACCATGTCCGTCGGGCGCAAATCCCTGCGGGATGGATGCAAACCGGGTGTCGAGGGGCTGCCGGATCATCGAACGGACACGGTCCGGCGCTCCGCCTCCGGGGCAGGCAATCCACATACCCGGATGCGCCGCCCCTCCAGGTAGGCATGATGACGCTTCGATCTCGACCGCTTGCGCCAGATTGCACAACAGTGCGCGGCGTTCCTGCCGAAACGGCGAAAAGCAGGTTGGATCGCTTTCGGCTACCCGATCCGCCGATCCGGGTGAATTGTCCCCCGGCCGCTGGACCGCAACGGCCTGTCGGAAGCCGAGGGTGACACGAGCGATGGATCGTCCTTTCCCGCATCGTCGACCGTCCGTATGGGGCTTCCGGTCACTGCGATCGCATCTGAGACTGACGATCGCCGTCTCGGCCCTTCTGGCCGGGACGGCCGCGCACGACGGCGCGCTCGCTGGCGACGCGGAAACGGAGATCGCCACCGCCTACCGTGCCAGGGATGCGGCATACGGGCGCTCGGATCCGGAAGGCCTGGTCGCCTCGCTGGGCGAGACCCTGAGGCTTTCCGTGAACGGGATGGAGCGGTCCCTGACGAAAGAACAACAGGTCGCCGCGGCACGGTTCGAGGTGCGGCCGGTCCCCGGTCGCCGCATTGTCCGACGCGAGACCACGGCACTCGGCGGGATCGCCGGGACGGGCGGGACTGCGGTGGTGACCGTCTCGGTATCCCAGGAGGTCGACTTCACCGACACCGCCGGGACCTCGGCGCACGTGCGGGACGTCCTCGCGTTCGAGGACACATGGTCGTTGACGCGAGACGGATGGCGGCAGACCGGAAGGCGGCAAACCGGCATCAGGCGCACGGCTTCGGGCACTCCCTCGCCGGGCGCCCTCGCGGCCCTGTCCAACATGCGGCGGCAAGTCGAGATGCTGCGCGGCTTCAATGCCGCGAACAACCGGTCCTACTGCATGACCGCCGACCAGAACCAGAAATATGACTACCAGACCCGCCAGTCCTACTGTTCAGACTGACTGGCCGGACGGGCTGCGTGCCGGGCCGTCCCGTGTCGCCACGTCCGGGAGCGAAACGGACCGAACCGGCGAACTGGCGCTTGCAGGTCGGGGACCTCGGGACACCGGTGAACTGTCGCTGGTTCTACGGCAGAGGCGGCTGAAGCAGATGCGGCTGTCTCTCACGTCGGTGGCGCTGGCGTCGGCCGGTATCCTGGAGGGCGGCCCCGCGGGCACGATCTCCGGCGCCCTCTTCGCATTGTTCTCGGTGGCGTTCGGCATCTCGATGCTCCCGGGGATTTCCACTCTCCGCCTCGGAACGGCTTCACCTATCGGTCGTTGTTCCGCACCCGTGCTTTCAAATGGGACGACGTGGATGGGTTCGGGGCTACGATGGTGTGCGGTGTGGAGATGGTCGGGTTCAATTCGCGGCCCGTCGGGCAAGACCATCCGTTGACCTCGGCAGTGTGCGCGAAAGTCATCGGGTACGGGTCGGCCCTTCCCGATACGTACGGGCTGGATGCACACGGACTTGCAGCCTTGCTCAACATCGCGCGGGCGCGTGCCCGACCCCGCGGGATGGCATGGGATCGATGGGCCGGTGGGCCGTTGACGCGGCGCGAACCGTGAGGGGCATTCTGGTCGCCCGCACCGGCGTGCTTCACGCGGCATACGAACAATACGGACCGGAGGACGGGGATCCGGTGCTCCTGCTCCACGGGTTCCCCTATGACCCAAGGGCGTACGACGAAGTTGCGCGCATGCTTTCGGGGTCCGGCTTGCGCGTCGTGGTGCCTTACCTTCGGGGCTACGGGCCGACCCGGTTCGCCGACCCGGCACTCCCAGGTCGGGTCAGCAGGCCGCGCTTGGAGCGGACCTGCTGGAGTTGATGGATGCCCTGCGGCTGCGACCCGCGATCGTCGCGGGATACGACTGGGGCGGCCGGGCGGCGTGCGTCGCGGCAGCCCTCCGTCCGGACCGTGTGCGTGGCCTGGTCTCCATCGGCGGCTACAATGTGCAGGATATCGCGTCCGCCGGGGTCCCGCTCGTCCCCGAGCAGGAGCATCGGTTCTGGTATCAGTATTATCTCCACGGCGAACGGGGCGCGCTTGGGCTGGCCTCTGACCGGCGCGCTTTCTGCCGGTTGCTTTGGCGGCTTTGGTCCCCGACCTGGGACTTCGGGGAGCCGACGTTCGAACGTTCCGCAGCGTCGTTCGACAACCCCGATTTCGTCGAGGTCGTCGTGCATTCCTACCGCCACCGGTTCGGGCTGGCGGCGGACGACCCGGCCTATTCGGAAATCGAGCGAGCGCTCGCCGGGAAACCCGTGATCCGTCCGTCGACGATAGTGCTTCACGGTGGCTCGGACGGGGTGGATCCGGCGGAGATGGCGGAGAAGAACCTGGACAGGTTCGACTCGCTGCTGCGCAGGACCGTGTCGCCGGGCATCGGCCACAACGTCCCGCAGGAGTCGCCCGGGACCGTCGCGGAAGCGGTATGGGAACTCGCCTCCCGCACCTGAGGGACGAATTGCAGGTGTTCGCCTCAGGCAAGCGGGAGCGCGGGGGGCGGATACCATGGTTTGCGGGCCACGTGTCCTGCGTTCTCCGAACAACTTGCCCACACGTCCCTCGCCCCCGACGCTTGTGACACATCGCAGTGTCTGCTTCCTGTCCGGTCAGTCACACGCGATGGCAGGTCTTTTGGCCAGGCGGTCAGATGGGCCCGGCGGCACTCACATGACGAGGACCGACGAACCCATGGTGCGCCGCGCCTCCAGGTCGCGATGCGCCTCGCCGACGTCCTCGAGGCGGTACCGCTGGTTCACCCGCACCTTGATCCTCCCGGAGAGGATCATTCCGAAGAGGTCCTCCGCAGCCGCCACTAGCTCGTGCCGTTCATCGATGAACGTGAAGACGATCGGCCGGGTCAGGTAGAGCGAGCCTTTCCGGGCAAGCAGGCCGATATCCAGTGGCGGGATGGCGCCCGAGGCCTGGCCGAAGCTCACCATCATGCCGCGTCGCCGCAGGCAGTCGAGCGAACGCATGAACGTGTCCCGGCCAACCGAATCATAGACGACGGGAAGTTTGGCTCCCCCGGTGATCCGCAGCGTCGCCTCAACGAAGTCGTGGCGCCCCGTGACAATCGCATGTTCGCAGCCGTGCGCTTGCGCGAGCTCCGCCTTCTCATCGGTGGACACGGTCCCGATGACCGTCGCGCCGAGTGCCCGGGCCCACTGGCAAACCAGCAGCCCGGTCCCACCCGCGGCCGCATGCACCAGGATGGTTTCCCCGGCCTTGACCGGATAAACCTCCTTGAGCAGTGCCCGCGCGGTCAGGCCCTGAAGCATCGCCGCGGCGGCCGTCTCGTCGGAAACCCCGTCCGGGATCGGCACGAGCCGGTCCGCCGCGATGTTCCGCACGTCGCAATAGCCGCCCAAGATGCCCGCATATGCCACCCTGTCACCCACGGCGACTTCGGTTGCACCTTCCCCGAGCTTTTCAACCACGCCAGCTCCCTCGATGCCCGGGACGAACGGCAGCGTCTGGGGATAGAGCCCGGTGCGATGATAGACGTCGATGTAGTTGATACCCGCGACCGTCTGGCGGACCCTTGCCTGACCCGGGCCGGGCGGCCCGACTTCGACAGGTTCGACCCTCAGCGACTCGGGACCGCCTACCGCGCTTACCTGGACAGCCCTTGTCATCGGAATTCCTACGTTCCCCGCCAAGCGACTTATCCGCCGGGCAACGTGTCTCGGCAAATTCAAAATGTTCAGGATCATCTTGAGAAGAAGACAAGTTCATTGTCCCGAAAGCCGCGCCCGGGCCGATCATCTGCATCTCACTGGGAGCGCCCAGCACCCCAAATCGATGCGAGACCGGTCGGCAGGTGCGCTACTCAAAAGTTGGACGTCAAGGCCTTCGGCCGCCTACGGCCCAAAGCCGACTGGCGAGCGATCACGGGCGAGGAACTGTCAAGACCGCATAAGCAACTCCGGCAACCCGGAGAGGTCGTCCAGCACATGGGCAGGCTGCCAGCGCGGATTGAGGGTTTCACCCGATCGATTGATCCAGACTGACCGGATGCCGAGTTCGTGGCACACCTTCAAGTCGGTGAACTGGCCCATCCCGACGTGGATCGTCTCTGCCTCGAGAGCAAAGCATCCAGTGACTTACCCGGGTGCGCAATGTCCGCTTCCCGCAAAACCGGACCTACAAAGCTGTCAACATCAAACGAGCGCCGCCCGACACCCGAACGCTTGCACCAAGCTGCGCGGTGATCTCGACGTGCAGGCGAGAAGGCACGCCCATGTCTTCTCCCTGGATGATCTCGATGGCGCCGCCATGCGGCCACCCGAGGTCTCGCAGGTATCCGGCGAGAGCCGCCGCCGCCGCCCCCGTGGCGGGATCCTCGGACACCCCGCCGATCGGGAAGGGATTGCGAGCGTGAAAGCGTTGCGGGCTCTCCGCGTGGATCAAGCTGAACGTGCCGATGCTTTCGCGCATAGCCAATTCACGCCCTGCATCGAAATTGTAATGCATTGAGGCCAGGGTGGCGCGATCGTGGAGGCAAAGGACCAGGTGGTCTGCTCCTCCATGGGCAATCGCGGGAGGGATCCTCGGATCAAGATCTTCGACACGGAACCCGAACAACGCCAGGGTTTCAGCAATCAGTTCGTTCCGGGCCAGGCTGCTTCGAGTGGGCGGCGATTGGAGGGTGGCGGAAAGCGTCGCCCGGGCGCTCCGTCCTTCCACTGTGATGCGCGCATGGTTGAGCCTGAGCGGGAACGTCCCGTCGCCGTTCTTCAGGGCCAATGCCGCACCCAACGCGATCGTGGAATGGCCGCAGAAATCAACCTCAATCCTGGGGGCGAAATAGCGTACCCGCCACTCGCCATCCACCGGCGCCGCGAACGCGGTTTCCGAGTATCCGACTTCCGCCGCGACGGCCTGCATGGCGGCGTCGTCGGGCAGTGTCTCGCACAGCACCACGCCCGCCGGATTTCCGCCCCGCGAACCATCGGCGAACGCTGCGATCCTCTGCACTTCCATGTTATCTGGCTCCCATCGCGGGAATGCCGGATGCCAAACGGATTTCTCTGCCCCAGCAGCACGAGACCGACCGCCACATCCTGGAACTAGCGATCAAAGATTTGCTGTCCACCACGCCCGACCATCAGCTCGGCACCGGTCCCGGCATCGGAGGGTGGACCCTCGACATTCTCCTCATCCCCCGCCGCGCGAGCCCGTGTAGGTCGGGAGTCCGTCGGGCAGCCGCACCCAGGACAGCCTCGATGCCGTCCGGACGTGGTCGGCCGGGGGAACTCGCTCCGGGTCGTCCAGGCTGCACGTCGCCACGTCGAGCTCGTCGGGCAGGTCGGGCCGCCGGAACGTGAGCGGTGTCCCGCAACGTGGGCAGAACCTCCGCTCCACGCCGGGGCTGGACGCGTGCAGCGCCGATTCCCCGGACACGACGCGGAACCCGGAAGGCGCCACGCTGAACCACGCCACGAACGGGGCGGCCGTGGCCCGTCGGCAATCGCGGCAGTGGCACGCCGTCGAGTTGAACGGGGTTCCCTCCGCCTCGTAGCGGACGTATCCGCACATGCAGCCTCCGGTCAGCATCCGTCATGTCCTCCCTTCCAAGCCGGTCGCATCCCTCCAAGGAACGTCCCACGCGGGCATGCGCCTTCAAGGCAGCCTGAGTATACCCGTCGCGGCGGTAAACGATCCCGCCGTCAAATGCACCCTTCCCGGCGGCGTCTCCGCCACGAACGCCCCGCCCCTGCGGCTGAGCTGCATGACTTCCATCCGGCCTGTGCCGAGCAGTCCGGCCATGAGCGGCGCGACGGCGGCCTGGCAGGCGCCGTTGACCGGATCTTCGGTGTCCGGCTTGTCCGACTTGAAGAAGCGGCAGACGTAACCCGGCGGGTGGCCGCACGATAGGGCGACCGCGACGAGCGCGTAAGCGTCGAGTCGATTCAGCTCCGCAACCACGGGCTTGAGATCGGCCACCTGCCCGGCATCCCCGAAGACCGCCACGAGGTCCCTTCCCCGATGAAGGGCTGACGGCACGGCACCCCCGAGGGCGGCCGAAACGATGCCGACGTCCGTCTCGGCGGCGACGTGCTGCGCGTCGAGCGAAAGCCGGAGCCCGCCCGCGACCCGCGAGACTTCGACCGAGCCATGAGCGTTGCGGAGAACGATGTCCTCGCACGTGGACAAGCCGCGTTCCCAAGCGACATGGGCGGCCGCCAAAGCACCGTGGCCGCACTTGTCGACCTCCCGACCGAGGGAGGTGAACCAGCGAACGGGAAGGTACCCGTCGCCTCGGCGGAGGAAGGCCGTCGCCGGGGTGCCGAATTCGACGGCCACCGCACGCATCAGTTCGTCGGGCAAACCTTCCTCATCCACGCAGACCGCGGCCTGGTTTCCCCCGAACGGCCCGTCGGCGAAGGCGTTTACAATGCGGTAATGAAGTTCATCCACAGGCAATCAGCTGCAGGTGCATGCCCCCGCGTCCAGGGGCATAGCCGCAGCGCCCCGTTGCACCGATGCGGCAACCGCCGATCGGCCCGCCTGCCGGTCTGCCAGGCTGGAGGACGGCTTCGAACGGGTTTACCGTCGGCCGATGTCACCCACGCGAGCAGACTGCGGACAGGGCTACCCTCGGCCTTGCGATCTACCCGATCGGCAAGATCCCGGCCATCGTATGCGACGACGGCACGGTGCTCGTGGAGAGCAATGCGATACTGCTGCACTTCGCCGAGGGAACGGAGTGGCTTCCTGCCCCCGGGGCCGTGCGCACGAGGTGCACGAATGGCTGTTCTTCGAGCAGTACAGCCACGAGCCCTACATCGCGGTGGCGCAACATCAGGACCTGGAGGCGCGACGCCCACCTGAATGCGGAAAGGCTCGCCGAATGCGATCGGCGGGGCCCGCGGGCGCTGGACGTGATGGAGCGGCGCCTCGCCGTCGCCGACTGGCTGGCGGGCGAGACGCCGACGGTCGCGGATCTTGCCCTTTCGCCTACACGCATCGTGCAGACGAGGGCGGGTTCGACCTGGCGGGCTGGCCCGGCGTGGCGGGGTGGATCGATCGTGTCGGGGCCCTGCCCGGGATCTCGCCACTGCCCAGGCCGCCGACATACGGCTGATCCGGCGCCGGGGTTGACGGGCATGCGGAGGTAGACCGGGTAGTCCGTTGCGTCGTGCGCGGTGCAGGTACCTCTTGCCGCCGCGTTCCGTGCCGTTCCCCAGGAGAACCAATTTGTCGGAGTTCCCACCCGCCGACGGACTGTCCAGGATGTCGCTGCCGGGCAGCGTCGGGACGGGCGTCGCACGCTCCCGCGGCCCAGCCGTCCGGCTTGCCTGCGGCGGGATGCTCGCCATGGCAGTCGGGCTCGGCATCGGGCGGTTCGTCTACACCCCCATCCTGCCGTCCATGGTCGAGGGCCTCGGCTTCGACAAGACCGGTGCGGGCCTGATCGCGTCGGCGAACTTCTTGGGCTACCTGCTCGGCGCGCTCGCCGCGGCATTGCCCCGCCTCCCGGGATCCCGCTTGGCCTGGCTGCTCGGCGCCCTTGCCTGCGTCGCGGGGACGTTGGCCGCGATGGCTGGCGCCCAGGACATGGCGACGCTCATGGGACTCCGCTTCGCCTGCGGGATCGCGAGCGCATTCGTCCTGGTGTTCGGGGCCGGTCTGGTGCTGGGCGGCCTCGCGGCGTTAGGCGCCCCCGCGTTGTCGGCCATCCACTTCGGGGGTGTCGGACTGGGCATCGCAGTGTCGGCCCTGGGCATCTCCTGGCTGCAATCGCAAGGAGTCGGCTGGCGGGGCCAATGGCTGGCCGCTGGCATCGTGGCCGCGGCCGCCTGGGTTCCCGTGGCGCTGCTCGTCCGTGAACACGAGCCAGCGCCAGCCGCCGCAGGTCCGCTCGGAGGCGGCTTCAGAAATCTCGCGAGATTCCCGTTTGCATACGGGCTATGCGGTTTCGGCTACTCAGTCACCGCTACCTTCCTGGTGACGATGGCGAGGGCGCTCCCGCATGCCGCGACCGTCGAGACGGTGGCCTGGCTTTGCGTCGGGCTCGCCGCGGCGCCTTCCCTGTGGTTCTGGAGCGGGGTGGGCCGCCGTCTCGGGGCGCGCCGGGCCATGGCGCTGGCAAGCGTCGTGCAGGCGGCGGGTATCACCTTCGGGGTCGTCCGTCCCGACGCGGCTGGCGTGGTGGTCAGCGGGCTGCTGCTGGGAGCCACCTTTATGGGGATCACCGCCCTCGGCTTCGCGGTCGCCCTGGGCCTGCCGCCCGACGCGCGGCGGCGGGTGACCGCGTTGCTCACCGCGGCGTTCGGCATCGGCCAGATCGCCGGGCCGACGGCCGCGGGTGTACTCGCCGACCGGACCGGGTCGTTCCTGGCGCCCACCCTGCTCGCGGCGTGCGCGCTCCTCGTGGCGGCCGCCTGCGCCTGGCCGCACCGCGCGGGCGAAGCCACCTGACGGACCTCCGCCCCGCCCGGGCCGAGGCCGCCACCTGGACCGGGTCCCGCCGCGAGACCAGCCGTCCCAGGCGGGCCATGTCCTCCGAGGTGGCAGCCTCGGTCTGGAGCGAATAGTTCAGGCGCAGGGTGTCCCGACCGCTGCCGTCCGCGAAGAACGCATGACCCGGGACGAAGGCGATGCTCTTCTCGGCGATCGCGGCCTCCCAGGAGTTCCGCCCCGTCCATCCCCGGCGGCGACCTGACCCGGATGAACATGCCCCCTGAGGGCGGGTTTGGGTGACGCTCGGCGGCATCCGGGGCGCCAGCGCTTCGGGCATGGCGTCCCGGCGGGAGCGCTACGTGGCGACCACGCGGGGCACAAGGGTGTCGTACTCGGCCTCCGCCACGCGGTGGACCGCCATCTGGCTTAGGCTCGCGCTGTGCAGGTCGGACGCGTGCTTGGCCAGCACGACCTTCCGGACCAGGTCGAGCGCGGCGCATATCCAGCCGACGCGCAGCCCGGGCGAGATGGTCTTGGAGAACGTGCCGCAGTGGACGACCCGGGAGCGGTCCACCCGCCCCGTCGCCGTATCTCCGGGGCCATGCAGAAGGGACCGGCTCGCCCTCGAAGCGGATCGGCGGATACGCCGCAGCCTCGACGATCGGCACGTCCAGGTCGGCAACCGTTTCCAGCAAGGCCTCGCTTGCGCGCTGCGTAGTCGTCTCCCGGTCGGGTTGGCGATATCGGGAACGACGTAGTTGGAAGCCACCCGCCTACCGGCCTCGGCGGCCGCCCCTCGTAGGCGGTCATGTTGCCGTCCAGGTCGATCATGTCGTAGCGCGGCCCGTAGGCGTTGGATGCCCGGAGGGCGCCCGCCGGAGCGGCAAGGCCACGATGATACAAATTGCAGGTCAATGACTCGACTCGACCGTTTAAATATATTCAGATGCCCGGGAGCCGTCAGCGGGCTCGTTCGACATTCAACCGGTTGACGGGAGTACGTGGCGGTGAGGAACTTGAGCGAGGACCGCTCCGGGGTGGACAATCGACCGGGTTGGCGGGCGGGGCTCGGACCGGCGTCCACGCCGGGCGGGTGCGCGGGGTCCGGGACGGCGGGGGGATCCCGGGCGAGCCGGAGGCAACCACATGGGGGATCCCGCCGCCGGATGTTTGCCAGTGGCTGGCCCGCCCGATGACGACCCTCGGGGAACGCAACAGGGCCAGGCTGGCCGAGATGGCCCGGCTCCGCGGAATGGCAACCGACCTGATGGTCACCCGCTTCGTAATGGAGCGGTTCCTGGCCAGGCTCACGGCATCGGAGCGCGGCCACCGTTTCGCGTTGAAGGGCGCGATGCTGATGACCGTCTGGACCGGCGACCTGCTCAGGGCAACGACGGACGTGGACCTGCATGGCATGGACGAGACCGACGCGGCGGGCATGCTGGAGGTCGTGCGCCGGGCATGCGCCACGGACACCGGGGAGGAGGACGGGATTGGTCTCGACCATGGGACGGCGGCCTGGAAAGGCCTGGTGGGCGCCCGGCCGGGGGGCGGGCGCGTCACCGTCCCGGTATCCGTCGGCACGGCGCGGCTCAAGCTGGAGGCGGACGTCAGCTTCGGTCATCCGGTAACACCCGGGTTCGAGCAACGCTGGTATCCGAGCCTGCTGCCGGAGCTCCGGCCCGTCAGCATCGCCTGCTACCCCCGCGAGACGGCGATCGCGGAGAAGCTGGCCACCGCCGTGGAGTTCGGTCGGGACAACAACCGCGTCCGCGACTACTGGGATATCCATGCCCTCGCCTCCGGCTTCGGTTTCGCCGGTCACTCCCTGGTGGCCGCCTTGGAGGCCACTTTCGCCACCCGGGAGGCCGGTCGGTTCATACGAAGGGACGACGACTACTGGAGGGGCGCGCTCCGGCCGGACTTCGCGACAACGGCCCGCGAACGAGCCTGGCGCACATGGCTCGCGAACCATGTCCCGTCCTCGACGGTGCCGTTCGCCGAGGTGCTCGGGTCGGTGACAGGCTTCGCCATGCCGCTGCTGCTCGCCCTCCGGGAAGGCGGCCGACTTCCCGGCAACTGGCGGGCGGGAATGGGATGGTCGCGGCAGAGCAGGGCACGTGACCTCCGACAGGCAGTGACGCCTGGACACGCGCCTGCCAGAAAGTGAACCGGGCGCGGAAGTCCGGTGACCGGCCGGGCACCTACCCCGCGCCACCTGACCGGTACCGGGGCACCGGCAGCCGCCTGGGGAGCGTCCGACCCCGGGGATCGCCCGCAGGCCGTAAGCCTAAGGGCGTTCGAAATCCACGGCCGTCGTGTTCGCGCCGCAAACGAGGACACCGACGCGCTCGCCCTTTCCCGGCCGGTAGGCCCCGCTCAGGAGCGCCGACAGCGCGGCGGCGCCCCCCGGCTCGGCCACGACCCGCGCGGTGGCCCAAAGAGCCTTCTGGGCCGAGGCGATCGCACCGTCCGGCACGGTCACGACGCTGTCGACGTAACGCTGAGCGAGAGGGAACATCAGTTCCCCCACCCGCCGGGGGGCGAGCGAGTCCGCCGCGATTCCGCCCGCGGGCGCATCGACGGGTGCACCGTGAGCCAGCGCGTCCCGCAGCGTGGGCGAGAGTTCCGGTTCGACCCCGACGATCTTCACGCGCCCCGCATACCAGGCCGCGATCCCTCCGATCAGGCCTCCGCCCCCGACAGCCACGAGGACCGTGTCCAACTCGAGTGCATCCGCCTCCAGCTCCATGGCCACGGTTCCCTGGCCGAGGAGCGTCTCGCCCTGGTCGAAGGCATGCACGGGAAGACCCCCGCGATCCAAGAGGAAGGCCTCGCTGGCCGCGAGCGCATCGGCATAACGCTCGCCGACCACCACGAGACTGGCGCCGAGGTCGCCGATGAGGCGCTGCTTCGCGGGCGAGGCGACACCCGGGACGAAGACCGTGGCCGGGATGCCGAGACGCCTTGCCGCGAAGGCGACCGCGACCCCGTGGTTGCCGCCCGATGCCGCGACCACACCGGCGGCCGGGATGTCCCGCATCAGCAGGTTCGCGAACGCTCCCCTGACCTTGAACGAGCCCGTGTGCTGGAGCATCTCCAGCTTCAGGACGAGCGCCCCCGTCTCGATCCCGACATCACCCGGATCGATGGCGAGGTTGGGCGTGCGCCGGACATATGGACCGATCAGGCGGGCGGCAGCGGCGATCGCGTCGCGTCCGATGGTGACCGATTCGATGTGGTTGCGGTCCGACATCGGTTGGCGCTCCTGGAGAGGGTCGCTGCTTCTGCCATCGTAGGACAACTTAGGGAATAGCCTAAGTCCGACCCTTCGAACCGATCTGCGACACTGGAGGTAGGGGGAACGACGCTCAGGACGTTCGGATCCGTCCCAGCCGGGGCTTCGCGAGCGCAACGTAGTCCTTCGTCCGCAAGGTGAGCGAGCGGTCGAGCCGGGTCGCAATGAGGAATCAACTCGTCGCCTTGCAGGAGAGCCGGATCCACGACCAGGATCCGCCGCGCGTCGAAGGCGAACGGGAGGACCGTCCCGAAGACGCTACCGGCGAGGCCCTTTGCGGCTTCGGTCGCCGTTGAGCCGACGTAGGTCGCATTCGTCGACGCGCGGATGCGTCCGGTGTCGACCCGCATCTCGCCCGGGATCACCGCCGACAAGAAATTCCTTCCTTGCCGATCCTGACGATCAGGATGATGCACTTGGCGGCCCGGGATACGGGATGCCCGCGCCGCGCGCTGACCAGCTACATCCGCCCCTCGGCCTCATGGGCGATGATCCGATACTGCGCAGCGTTCGCGTAGAGGAACGAGATCAACCTACCGCAGGTGTCGGGGGATTGCCGGTCGACCTCGCCGCGGCCGGGTCGGCGGCATCACTGCGGGGGTGTGCCCGGCATGCTGCCCGGATACCGATGGAATCACGGCCTGGTGCTCGATGGACTTAGGGACGTGGAGGAAGATCAGCCGTTTGGCGTCGGTGCTCACGACCGTCCGTCCATGAACGCGAACGCGCTCAGGTATGGTGCAAGGGCGCCCCCGGCACGGAAGCGCGCCGCCATCGCGCGGACTTCCACAAGCGAGCCCTGGCCTGCCGTGAAGTCTCGGAGCACCTCGAGCGCGCGGTCCTCCCCGACCGTGGACCTCATCCGCAGCATGTCGACGACAGTACGTACGGGGCCGGTGACCCGGAGTTCGGCTCCGCCCACCATCAGGGTTTCGACACCTACCGAGAGAGCGCCCGGAGACCGCCAGCGCACCGGGCGGATCCTCGGCCAGTCCAGCTTGGGTGGCCTGGCGCTGTTCGGGATCGCCAGCCAGACCTCGTCGGGGGTCACGTCGCCCAAGCCGTGCAGGCTCGCGGCGCTGAAGAGGCACAGGACGCCGCCCGGTGCGCGCGAAGCGACCATCACCAGGTCGATGCCCGGCCCCGGCGGGGCACCGGCGCGCCGGTACGTGCCCCGGGAAAGGCGCTGGACGTCCCCGGCCGCGACCGCCCGGGACACGGACGCCGCCGTGATTCCGTGCTTGACCAGGTCCGACATGCGCCAGACCCTGCCGTCGGCCAGAAGCCGTCCGAGGGCTGCAAGCTGGGTCAGGTGTAACTCCAGGCGCTGACGCGCATGACTTCTGTCAATGTCCGTTCGGACCGCAATAACGTATCACGCGACCCGGGCCCGGTCGACAACCCTGCCGCGACCGGCAGGATGGCATACGGGCCCGTAATCCTTGGATGCCCATGCGCGACAAGGATTTCGTCAGTCATTGCGACGTCGGCGGCATGGCGGCGCGACGAAAACGGGGATGCCGGACACCACGTGTGCCCCTGCGGTCCCCATCGGGCAGACGGCCGGGCGAGGCTGGCGGCACACGGCCGACGATGGACAAGGAAACACCGGTGACATTGCCTTCGCCGGGTTCCTGTGTTCGCGTGGACCGTCGCGGGGGGCGTATCCGGTTGCCGGACGCCCGGACCCGCGCACCCCCCGCCGCAAATAGATGGACGTCCCCATGGCGACAGACCGAAGCCACCACACCACCCTGGGCAACCACCGGCTGCGGCCGGAGACGCTGATGCTCAGCTACGGCTACGACCCTGCCCTGTCGGAAGGAGCGGCGAAACCGCCGGTGTTCTTGACGTCGACCTTCGTGTTCCGTTCGGCCGAAGAAGGCCGGCACTACTTCGACGTGGTGGCAGGACGGAAGGAGGCGCCCGAAGGCGGGGCCGGTCTGGTCTACTCCCGCTTCAACCATCCCAACGCGGAGATCGTCGAGGACCGTCTGGCGATCTACGAGGGTGCCGAGGCGGCGCTGGTGTTCGCGTCCGGCATGGCAGCGATCGCCACCGCGGCGCTCGCCTACGCACGGCCGGGGGACTCGATCCTGCACAGCCAGCCGCTTTACGGCGGCACCGAGACGCTCCTGACCCGGACGCTGCGGGATTACGGGATTTCGGCGATCGGGTTCGTCGACGGGACCTCCGCCGAGGCGATCGCGGAGGGAGGTCGGCGGGCGTCAGAGACGGGCAGGGTTAGCGTCATCATGGTCGAGACGCCATCGAACCCGCTCAACACCCTCGTCGATCTCGGGCTCGTATGCGCCGAGGCGGATCGCCTGCAAGCTCTCCAGGACCACCGGCCGGTCGTGATGTGCGACAACACGATGCTCGGCCCGGTCTTCCAGTCCCCGCTCCGCCACGGCGTGGACATCGTCGTCTACTCGCTCACGAAGTACGTCGGCGGGCACAGCGATCTCGTCGCGGGCGCAGTCGCCGGGGAAAGAGCGGCGCTGCGCCCGATACGCCTGCTGCGCGGCGCCATCGGGACGCAACTCGACCCTCACTCGTGCTGGATGCTCGGCCGCTCCCTGGAGACGCTCTCGCTCAGGATGGATGCCTCGGCACGGAACGCCGGCATTGTCGCGTCATACCTCGCGGACCATCCGGCCATCCGGGCCGTGCACGCGCTCGGGCGCGGGGACGGCGACGACCGGATCCGCAGCATCTACGACAGGCAGTGTTCCGGCCCCGGCTCGACGTTCAGCGTCGAGGTCGCGGGAGGCCAGCCCGAGGCGTTCCGCGTCCTCAACGCCCTCCGGGTGTTCAAGCTCGCGGTGAGCCTGGGCGGCACGGAGTCGTTGGCGAGCCACCCGGCCTCCACCACCCACTCCGGCGTCCCCGTCGAGGTCCGCGACCGCATCGGCGTGACGGGCGGGCTAATCCGGCTCAGCGTCGGCATCGAGCATCCGGATGACCTGGTCGCCGACCTCTCGCAGGCACTGGCCGTCCTCGGGACCGTTGGCGCCTAGGTTTACCCGGGCGGCGGCGACGGGGAGCGGTGCCCGGTGCGTCCCGCGCCGGACGGTCGGCGGCCATCGGGCCGGAGGACGGACGTGATGGAGACGATCAGCCCGGAATCCGCGAGGCGCATCGCCGTCCGCGCGTCCGGGCTGACCGATCCCCGGCCGACGGGCGAGATCGGCGCCCGGCATCTGCTGCGCGTGATGGAGCGCCTGGGTCTGCTCCAGATCGACTCCGTCTCGGTCCTGGCGCGGGCGCACTACCTGCCGCTGTTCTCCCGTCTGGGACCTTATCGCGCGGGGCTGCTCGACGAGGCCGCGTGGGGCCCGAAGCGATCGCTGTTCGAATATTGGGCGCATGAGGCGTCGCTCTTGCCGCTGGCGATGCATCCCCTGCTGCGGTGGCGCATGGAGCGCGCGGCGAAGGGGACCGGCATGTATGCGGAGCTGGCCCGGTTCGGCCGCGAGAACCGCCCCGCCGTCGAGGCGGCGCTCGAGGCCGTCCGAAGCCGCGGCCCCTCGTCCGCGTCAGATCTCGGGGGTGCGGGCGGCACGGCCGGGTGGTGGGGATGGAGCGGCTCCAAGCGGGCGCTCGAATGCCTGTTCTGGGAAGGGCGGCTGACGACCGCGTCCCGCCGCGGCTTCGAGAGGTTGTATGACCTCCCCGAAAGGGTGCTGCCGCGTGCGGTCGTCGAGGCGCCCACGCCGTCGGCGCCGGACGCGCTGCGGCAGCTCCTGTCCGTGGCGGCCAGGGCGCTCGGCATCGCGACCGCGGGAGACCTGCGGGACTACCACCGACTGTCTCCGGCGGACGCCGCTCCCGGGATCGCCGCGTTGGTCGAGGCCGGGGAGGTCGTGCCGGTTCGGGTCCCCGGCTGGTCGCAGCAGGCCTACCTCCATCGGGACGCAGGGCAGCCGAGGCGCGTCGCCGGTCGGGCGCTGCTGGCGCCGTTCGATCCCCTCGTCTGGCACCGGCCGCGTGCGGAGCGCCTGTTCGGGTTCAGGTATCGCCTCGAGATTTACACGCCTGCCGGGCTGAGGACCCACGGCTACTACGTCCTGCCGTTCCTCCTCGGGGACCGGCTGGTCGCCAGGGTCGACCTGAAGGCCGACCGGTCGTCGAAGTCCCTGCGCGTCCTCTCGGCCCATGCGGAGGACGGGGCGCCGGGGAATGCGGCATGGGAGCTGGCGGACGAGCTGGCGCTCATGGCGCGGTGGCTCGGGCTCGGCCAAGTGGCCGTCCACCCCCGGGGCGACATGGCGCCCGGGCTCGCTTCGGCCGTGGCGTCGCGACACGACCGTGCAAGCTGAACGCGGGTCGGGCCGCCCGCCTACCGCCCGGTGCCGAATGCTCGCCCGAAGTGGGCGGCCAGCTCCTCCTCGAACGCGTCGGCGGCCGCCTCCAGTTGGCCCAGCGCCGCGCCGCGTATCGCGCCAACGGAGATCCCGAGATCGATCCCCGGCACCTGCCACCTGCACAGTTCGGCCCGCCTCGGGTGGGTTGCCACGAACCGGGTGGGCAGGAGGCCGAGCCCCAGCCCTGCCGCCACCATGGAGAACTGCAACGCGAGGTCATGGACCTCGGCCGTCACCGCCAGCTCGATCCCGCTTGCCGCGAGGGCCTTCCCCAGGGCGTCGCGTACGAGGCACCCCGGGGGGTTGAGGACCCACCGGCGCCCCGCGAGGGCCGAAACCGGACGGCGTCCGGAGCGCCCGTCCGACCTGGGCGCGACCAGCGTCAGTGGCTGCGTCGAGACGATCGCTCCGGTCAGGTCCGCCGGGACGGGACTCCCGCCCGGCAGCAGGATGGCCGCGGCGTCGAGGTCGCCGGACCGGACCCTGTCGATGAGGTTGGGGGTGAGATCGCTGGCGAATACCGGCCGCACTCCCGGTAGTCGCCCCACGAGCCGCCCGACCGCCCCGACGATGCCCGGCTCGGCGAGCGCATGTGCCAGGCCGACCCTGAAGGGACCGGTGGGCTCCGACGATCCGGAAACGCTGGCTTTCAGGTCGTCGAAGGACCGGATGATGCCCCGGCTGCGCTCCAACACCGCGCGCCCCGTGGCCGTCAGCGACGGCGGCTTGGTCCTCCTGTCGAGGAGGGGCGTCCCCAGGGCCGCCTCGAGGCGCTGGACCTGGCGCGTGACGGCCGATGGCGTGAGGTGCAGGCGCCCCGCCGCGTTCTGCAGCGAGCCCGTCTCGGATATGACGACGAGCGTCCTGATCTCATCCAACAAGGCGGGCCTCCTCGATGCCACCGGCCGCACAACTTGCTCAGCCAGCAACATCTTGCTTCATATTATGAATTAGGCACAGGCACAAGAACCACCTATCGGATGGTCCGTCGGCATCCGCCACGTGCGCCCGGCGCTGGAACTGAGGAGAGGCGAGTTGGGCAAGGAAGTTTTCCGCACGGACGAGATCGCGAAGCCGATCGGGCCCTTCTCCGCGGCGGCCGCGGGGGGCGGGCTTCTGTTCCTGAGCGGCCAGGTGGCGCAGGACCCGGGCACGGGGAAGCTTGTCGGCGGCGACGCCGCCGCCCAGGCCGAAGTGATCCTGAAGAACGTGGCGGCGGTCCTCCGGGCGGCAGGGAAGACCTGGGACGACGTCGTGCGGGTCGGCGTATACCTGACGGACATGGCGGATTTCGCCGCCGTGAACGCGGTCTACGATCGCCATGTCACGGCGCCGTATCCAGCCCGGACCGCCATCGCGGTCAGTGCGCTGCCCCTGGGCGCCGCCGTCGAAGTGGACCTGGTCGCGGCCTGAGCGCCCTCGGCAACCCGGGCGGCGCGCCGTCGCCTGCCCCGTCCCATCCGGAGAGCACCATGCCCTACCCCTTCGTCATCGCCGACGTGTTCACCGACACCATCTTCGGCGGCAACCAGCTTGCGGTCGTGACCGACGCGACGGGTATGACGGGCGAGCAGATGCAGGCCGTCGCCCGCGAGTTCAACTTCGCCGAATCGACCTTTGTCCTGCCGCCGGAGACGCCCGAGGGCACGCGGCGGGTCCGCATCTTCACGCCCATGACGGAGCTGCGGTTCGCCGGGCATCCGACGGTCGGGACGGCTGCCGTGCTGGCGCACCTGGGTAAATTCGACCTCCAGGGGGGCGTGGGCCGGGTGATCCTGGAGGAGGGAGTCGGGCCGGTCAGCGTGGACATCGACATCGGCTTGGGCAGGCTATTCACCCGCCTGACGCTGCCGGGCGCCATCGAGAAACCCGGGGAGGCGCCGGATGCCGACCACCTGGCTGCCGCCCTGTCGGTGCCGCGGGAGGCGATACTCGAGTCCTGGTTCGCGAGCGTGGGCATACCGTTTTGCTTGATCCGGCTCCCCGACCCTGCCACGGTGGACGCGGCGGCGCTCGACCGTGCCGCTTGGACCGCTCACCTGAAGGATACGTGGGCTCCACAGCTCTTTCTGTATTCGGGGGACGCGGACTGGGGCGAGCTCCTGCACGCGCGGATGTTCGCACCCGCCTTCGGCATCGACGAGGATCCCGCGACCGGCTCGGCGGCGGCCACCCTGGCCGGTTGCGTCGCGGCGCGGTCGCCCGGTCCGGATTGCTCGGTCACGCTGTCGGTTGCCCAGGGCGTCGCGATAGGACGGCCCAGCCGGATCGAAGCATTCGCGGAGAAGCGTGGCGGGACTGTCGAAAACGTCGGGGTCGGGGGCGAGACGGTGATCTTCGCGAGCGGCCACCTGGAGTTGCCCGGCTGAACCCTGCCGCTCCTGCGTCTACACCGGCTGCACGATGACGCTCAAGACAGCGGGGCGCGCATTTTGCCCGTCGGAGGCCGGGGCTTCAGAACCGTCAGCTTGAACGGACCGACAGTGGCGGAAGCGTGCGCCACGGCGTCGTTGGTTTCGGTGAGGTTGAACTCCGTCACCGCCCAGTTCCGCAGGTCGAGCAACCCGCCCCGGATCAGGCCTACAAGCCCGGAAACGCCACGGTGTCGTACATCCCAACCATGGCGACATGGCGCACCCACGGACCGCAGGGAGAACCGGCTCGATACCGGTCTTCCGCGATACGACCCCGGGAAGCACGAGATGGAACTTAACCGCCCATTCGGGGATTTCCTGCGCTCCCGCCGCACGCCGCTGACGCTCGACACCCCGAACGAAGCACCGCGGCGGCGGCGCACGCATGGCACCAGTAAGCTCTTGGTGAAGGTTTTGAGATTCGCATCGTCCTCGATGATAGTTGAACGCCCCCTGGTTGTCCTCGTATTCAGCCTGTCCGACGGAAGCTGGGAGCAGGCCGACCACTATGATCATACGATCAATACTGCTGAGCGCGATGATGGTTGTGGGTGGCATTTCGTGCGCCGAGCCGGTTCAGTTCGCGTCGGCCTCCATAAAACCTACATCCTTCGCTGAGCGGCAAGCAAAGCTTCACGGCGTCATCGCCACCCCTTTACCGGGCGACACGATCGTCGGTGACATTTACAAGCCGGACGGAAGAGGACCATTCCCTGCCATTGTTGCCATGCACGGTTGTGAAGGTTGGCCATCCGCGGCAGAGGACCGACGACATCAAGCTGAAAGATACCTCGCGCAGGGTTACGTCTTCCTCGCGGTTGACAGTTACGGCCCGCGAGGCATCAAGCAGGCCTGCGTTCCCACACTGGGGAACCAGCCTGCGGACAGGATCGGGGATGCGCTCGGTGCACTCGACTGGCTGAACACGCCGCCGTTCGTTGACGGATCACGCGTGGCGCTCCTGGGTGCGTCCCAGGGTGCAGGAGTCGTTCTCTCGATACTGTCCGGGAGCGGGGTAGCTTACACTGCCACACACCATTTTGCAGCGGGCGTGGCCTTCTATCCCGTTTGCTCGCCAAGCGCAGCCGTAGTGACAGCACCGTTGCTTGTCCTGATCGGCGCGCTGGATGATTGGATGTCTGCAGCCGACTGTCGCGTGATGGGCAACATGTCGCATGCAGGCGGCTCCACAGAGACGATCATTGTGCTGCCCAATGCCTACCACGCGTTCAACGGTGAGAGTGTCCGTGGCCAGCCACGCGACGTCTTCGGACACCACCTCGAATATAACGAAGCTGCTACAATCATCGCGAACGAAGCTGTATCCGCATTCCTCAGGGATACGTTCCGGCGCTGATCTTTGGACGTCTACCTGGACGCAAAAGGCTTCCATGAGTCGTGTGCCAGTCCGTTGCGTTTTGAATTATCAGGTTCACCACCCCAACACCGCATGGAACCTAGACTCTGCCGTCGCCGAACTCACAGCGCAACGAAGAGATCCTTGGCCGCGGCTATCCCTCCCTCGTCGCGGCGGTAGAATGTCCATTGTCTCACTCGGCTGGAGCGGACGAGGCCCGACTGGAGAAGGATGCGCATGTGATCGCTGACGGTCGGTTGGCTGACCTCCAGCTTTTCGGCGATCAGCACCCCGCACACGCCGTCCTCGACCAGATCGCCGTCGACCTGCTCCCGGAAATGGGAACGCGGGTCCTTGAGCCACTCGAGGATCAGCAGGCGCCGCTCGCTTGCCAGCGCCTTGAGAACCAGTGCCAGATCCACTTAGGGCCTTTCCTAACTGTCCGGACGATCGCAGGGTGACGTGCCTAGCGCAACCGGCAAGGTGAACGTCACACGGCTGCGGAGTTTCCGCCTTACGACTCCGTCTACGCTTGCGGCTCGGGCGAGTGCCCCGGACGGGTAAGTCCTGTCTCCGCCCGATCAGGAGCTACCGGGGCCGGTCCTTCACCAGCATCACGCCGACTTCGCACTCACCCGTCTCGTCGAGGAACCGGCGTCCCCGCTTGCGGGCCGCTTGAAGGATTCGATTTACGGTCGCGGCGCGGGCCTGCTGCTTGCCGGTTTCGTAACGCTGGAGCGTGGCCAGGCCCACGCTTGCCTCGACGGCAAGTTCCTCCTGGGTGGCGCCCGACAGCGTGCGCGCGGTTCACTCGTCCAGGTGAGGACTGCGGCGGACCAACATTCCGAACGTCGGGGATGGGTCCTGCATCAGGCAAGGTCCTGCGAGCTGCCGGTCCCCAGCCGTCCCCGGACCGGCTCGAAGGTCGCGGTGCCCGTTCCGGCGCAAAGCCACCATGCATCCGTTCCGCAGGCGTCTCCCATATTGAAGGAATATTGCCATCGGGCAGGCGAAAGGACCAGGTGCTGAGGATCACGGGGATACATGAACGCGCCATCCCGATCTCGCGGTATGCCGATCCCGGCATCCCGTCCGGCGGCCTGGACACGAGCATCGTCGCGATCGAGACGGACGCCTTCCGGGACGGGCGGCGGGTGGTCGGCTACGGATTCTCCTCCGTGGGCAGGTACGCCCAGGGCGGACTGATACGGGAACGCTTCGCACCGAGGCTTTCGGCGGCCATGCCATCCGAACTACACGATGAAGGCGGCCGGTTCGACCCGGCCTCGGCCTGGCAAATCATGATGGCGGGCGAGAAGCCGGGCGGCCATGGGGACAGGAGCGTCGCGGTCGGCACCCTGGACATGGCCCTGTGGGACATCGCCGCGAAGCTTGCGGGCCTGCCCCTGCACGCGTTCCTCTCGGAACGACTGGCCCGGGAGCCTGTCACTGACGTCGCCGTCTACGCCGCCGGTGGCTACCGCTATCCCGCGGAGGACCTTTCCCGGCTCGGGACGGAGCTGCGGGGCTTCCTCGACCTCGGCTACACCCGGGCCAAGATGAAGATAGGCGGTGTCCCGCTCGCGGAAGATCTCCGACGCGTGGAGGCCGCCTGCGGCGTGGTCTCCCCGGCCGACATGGCTGCGGACGCGATGAACTCGTTCGGGGTGACGGAGTGCCTGACCGCCGTCACGGCGCTTGCAAACTCCGGACTCTGGTGGTTCGAGGATATCTGCGACCCGCTGGACTTCGAGACGCAGTCCCTGGCGGCCAAACGTTATCCGGGACCGATCGCCGCGGGCGAGGCGCTGTTCTCGGAGGCGGAGGCGAAGCTGCTCGCCCGGCACGGGGGCCTCCGGCCCGACCGCGACATTCTCGTCTTCGACCCGGTGCATTGCTACGGCCTGCCGGGGTACCTGCGCATCGTCGCCGCGTTCGAAGGCTCGGGATGGTCACGGCGGGCCTTTTGGCCGCATGGCGGCCACCTGTTCTCGCTTCACGTGGCGGCGGCCCTCGGCCTGGGCGGCGCGGAGGTGAACCCGGGCGCGTTCACCCCGTTCGGCGGATTGCACGACGGAGCAGCCGTCCACGGCGGACGAGTCAGGCTCCCCGAGGCCCCGGGAATCGGCTTCGAACAGAAGGCCGATCTCCGGGGCCTCCTCGCGGGGATGCCGCCTTGAACAGCCCCGGACGGGTCGACCCGGAACGCTGATGGCTTCCAGTGTCCTGATGGCGCTGCCCGTCGTCGCAGTGGTCGTGACGATCGGCCTCGGCCTGATGGGCTCCACCCGGGCCGGGGCATTGGGAGCGGCCTGCGCGCTCGTCGTCGCCCTCGCGGCGGCGCCCGTCCCGTTCGGGATCGGCGACGCCATCGTCGCGGTCGGTCTGGGCGCCTGGCAGACCGCGCTGGTGGGAGCGGTCATCCTGGGCGGCCTCTTCTTCCGGGCGACCGCCGAGATGGGCATGCACGGCGGACCCGCCGGACTGCTTCCGCCGGGGAGGGCGCGAAGCAGGTTGTATGCCGCATGTTTCCTGATCGGCCCCTTCATCGAGTCCTCGACCGGTTTCGGCGTGGGGCAGGTCACCGCGATCGCCCTGATCCGGGATCTCGGCCCAGGGCGGCTCCACGTGGCGCTCCTGGGCCTGTTCAGCCAGACGATGGTCTCCTGGGGAGCCTTCGCGAACGGGACGATGATCGGCTCCCAGCTCTCCGGCGTGCCTGCGACCGAACTCGGGGTGCGGAGCGCCCTGCTCGACGCGCCCGTGCTGATAGGCTGGCTCGGGACGTTCTGGTGGGCCGCGTCCTCGGCTGGCGTGCATGCCGGTGCGGGACGTCATGCGGCCGAACTCGCCTGGACGTCGCTTGCCGCGCTCCTGCTGGTCGCCTGCAACCGGGCACTCGGTCCGGAGGTGGCGGGTCTCGCGTCGCTCGGCCCGTTGGCCGTGATCCATTTCCTCGTGGAAGGCAGGCCGGACCGCGCGCGCGCCGGACGGGCAGCCAGGGCGGCCATGCCCTACATCGTCCTTGTCGTCGCGCTCGCGGCAAGCCGCGCCGTGCCGGTCCTGAACAGGACCTTGGCGGAGGCGGCCTCGTTCCGGCCGTTCCCGGGCGGCCCGGAGTGGCGGCCGCTGCTCCACCCCGCCAGCTGGTTGCTTGTCCTCGGTTGCGCCACGGCGCTGGCTTCCGGTGCGCCCCGGCGCCTGCGCCCGGCCGGGGTCGAAGCCTGGCGGCGGGGCAGGCGTCCGATCCTGACGATACTGTCCTTCCTGACTATGGCCCAGATCATGGCCGTATCGGGAATGGCGGATGCGCTGGCGGCCAGCATCCGGCACGCCCTGGGATCCGCCACGGTGCTGGCGGTACCCTCGGCGGCAGGCCTCTTCGGGTTCCTGACCAGCAGCAGCAACGCATCCAACGGCCTGCTCATGCCGTCGCTGGCCGCGCTTGCCCTCGAGTCCCGTGTCAGCCTGTCCTGGCTGGCCGCGGTGCAGAACGTTGCGGCCGCTTCGCTGACGATGCTGTCGCCGGTGCGGCTCGCGATGGGCTGTGCGCTCGTCGGCAGGCCGGACCTCGAGCGGCCGCTCTACGCGTGCGCCTGGCCCCTCGGCGCGGTGCCCGTCGTGGTGCTCACGGCTGCCGCGGCGGCGATCGCCGTGCTGTCACGGTGACGTCGGCAGGTCCGTCACCGCCCGTTTGCCCAATCGTCCCGCACCGCCTGGGCGAGTATGTCGGCGAGGCGGGAGGCCGCCGGGCCGGGCTCCTTCTCGGCCCGGAACAGAGCGAGGGGCAAGGACCGGGCGATCCCGGGCAAACCGCCCTCGTCCTCGTCCATCACCCTGAGTGTGCCGGGCAGCCCGATGCGGGTGCGGATCGTGACGCCGATCCCGGCCGCGGTGGCCGCCCACAATGCCGACAGCCCCGGGCTGGTGAACGCGATCCGCCATGCGACGCCCGCCGCGTCCAGCGCTTCCGTCGCCGCGGTCCGGAACAGGCAGGGAAGTTCGAATGCCACCAGTTGCAGCGCTTCCCCGGGCGCCGGGGCCGGAACACAGGACGCCGAGGGCCCGATCCAGTGCATGTCCAGGTCAAGCAGGGGCTGCCCCCGGTCGGTCCCCACGCCGACGTCCCAAGCCAAGGCCAGGTCGAGGCGCCCCAGCGCGACTCGTTCCAGCAGCTCGGCGTTGCGCGCGACCCGCGCCTCGATCCGGATCTTGGGATGGGAGCGCGCGAACCGCGCCAGGACCTTCGGGAGGAAGTCCTCCCCGAAGTCTTCCTGGACGCCCAGCCTCACCCAGCCCTCAAGCTCCACCCCGCGGACGGCGGCGGCGGCCTCCGCGTTCAGCTCGAGCAGCCGCCGCGCGTAGGAGAGCATCGCGTCGCCCGCCTCGGTCAGCGCGAGCCCCCGGCCTGACTTGCGGAAGACGGGCGTCCCCGCTTGCTCCTCGAGTTTCTTCAGTTGCGCGCTGACCGCCGAGGTCGAGCGCCCGAGCCTGTCAGCTGCTTTCGAGAAGCTTCCCAGCTCGACGCCGGCGACGAAGCTGCGCAACACCTCGAGGTCGAACAGAACCTGCCTCATCCATCCAGCCTTTCCGGATAGTCCATCCACTTCTTCCTGATATTCGGGACCGCCATCGCGATGCAAGCTCGCCGTCGACCTTTCGCACCCCGCTTGCCGCGGGAGTGCGGGGACGTGCACGAACAGGAGCGCGCCATGTACGCGATGCAATACGAGATCACACTCCCGGCCGACTACGACATGGGCGTGATCCGTCGGAGGGTGGCGTCCCGCGGATCGGCCCTGGATTCCTTCCCGGGCCTCGGATTGAAGGCCTACCTGATGCGGGAGCGGGGCGAGCTCGGATCCGAGGTGAACCAGTATGCGCCGTTCTACCTATGGGCGGACACGGCCGCGATGGGCCGCTTCCTCTGGGGAGGAGCCGGTTTCGGCGCATTGGTCGCGTCGTTCGGCAGGCCCGTTGTAAGGCACTGGACGGGAGTCGGCTGCATGTCGGGCAGCGCGACAGGGGCGGTGCCGAAAGGCGCTACAAGGCAAGTGACGTCGCTGCCGCCCGACGTGGATCCGGTAGACACGGCAGCTCGCGCCATGCTCGCACTGGAATGCCGTAGCCGCCAACCCGGCGTGCATTCCACGGCCGCGGCGATCGACCCGTTCGGGTGGGAGCTGATAGAATTCACGCTGTGGGCCGAGGCAGGCCCGGACGGGGCGGGGGAACGGTACGAGGTGCTGCACCTCTCGACGCCCGAGCTCGGCCGCATCGTGTCGGGGCCGCCGCCTGTCCGCTGACCGCTCCCCGCCGCCCTGGCGGCTCATGCCGGTGACGGCAGTTCCCGCAACTTCCTGACCGGGGACAGGAAGAGCACCACGAACTGGATGACGAACCCGGCCGTGGAGATGACGAGGCACGACTCCACGCCCAGGCGGTCGGCCGCCAGCGCGCCGATCGCCGCCCCCACCGGGCGGGAGCCGAAGCCCGCGGTCATCAGGATGGCCGATACGCGGCCCAGCATGGCATTCGGCGTCACCGCCTGGCGCAGCGTCACCGTGCTGATGAACCAGAGGATCGGGCCGCCCCCGAACAGGAAGAATGCGATGCAGGCGAGCCACATGGACGGATAGCGGATTGTGAGCAGCATCAGGACGGACCCGACGAGCGCCCCGAGCGGGCCGCAGCCGACCATGGCGCCGAAGGAGAGATGCCGGGCCAGGAACGTCGCCGCGAATGCGCAGGACGCCATGCCCGCGCCGTAGACGCCCAGCGTCATCCCCACCCCGGTTGCCGTCAGCCCGAGATGGCCGACGGCGTAGACAACGTAGACGGCCTGGAGGGTGAACCACGCCACGTTGAAGAAGACGGAGGTGATCAGGACCGGGCGGAGCAGGCGATGCGTCCCCGCGAAGGTCGCCCCTTCGCGGAGTTCCTCCAGGATATGCCGACGCACGAGTGGCCTGCTTCCCGACTCTCGTATCCCCGCCAGCAGGACGGCGGCGAGCAGCGACAAGGTCGTGGCGAGGACGTAGGCGGCCGGGGCTCCCGTCCAGCCGACGAGCGCTCCGCCGATCGCGGGGCCACCCGAGAACGCGGCGCTGCGGGCGAGTTCCAGCAGGCGGTTCGCCGAGGCGAGCCGTTCCCTGGGGACCAGGGACGGAACCAGCGCCGGTGCGGCCACGCTGTAGGCCACGGTCCCGACCGCGCCCGCGAAACCGAGGGCGGCCAGCAGTTCGAGGCTGAGATGGCCGGAGACGACGAGGAGCAGGATGCAGGCGAGCGATGCCGCCCGCAGCGCTTCCGCACCGGCCATCAGTTTCCGGCGGGACCAACGGTCGGCAAGCACCCCGGCCGGAACCGAGAGCAGCAGGAACGGCAAGGTCTGGGCCGTCTGCAGGAGGCCGGTCTCCGCGCCGGTCGCCCCGAACAGCAGCACGGCGACGAGGGGCGCCGAGGCCAACGCGACCTGCTCGGATGATTGCGCCAGCAAGTTGGACCAGGCAAGGCGCCGAAAGGCGGCCGGAAGACGTTCGGTCTGGCTGGGCGGCACCGGGGCTTCCTCGTGGCGTCGAGCAGCACGATGCCCCCTGAACCTGCGGGCGAAACTCCGTTCCTTGCTACGGCAGTCCGGCCACGCGCCGCGCCCGGTCACCCGCGACCGGCCAACCTTACGGGATTGCGCACCGTCCGCTCGTTGTCGACGTTCCCGGTGTTCATGAGCGTGCCCGGGGAAACCGTCAGGATCCGGCATTCCTCGCTTTCGGCGACGGGCAGGTGCTCGACACCCCTCGGGACGACGATGAAGTCCCCGACGCCTAGACGGACCTCCCCGTCCCTCAACCTGAGCAGCAGGCGACCTTCGATCACGAAGAAGAATTCGTCCTCGTGCTCGTGGAAGTGCCACACGGACTCACCGCGGAACTTCGCGATCCGCACGTCCACTCCGTTCACGGAACCGACGATCCTGGGACTCCAAGCCTCGCCGAACGTGCCGAAGGCGCACTCGAGGTTCGTCTTAGGACCATGGCTCGTCCTACCGCTGAGTCGCGAGAATCGCGGCTTCATGCGCCAGCGGCAACGGGGATATGTGCCGGGTCGGTGCCCCCGGGATCCCCTACCCTGGGGCCGACGTCACCAGCCCGGCAGGACGGTCCGCCCGGGGAGCAGTGCCCGGCACGCCTCGCCGCTGCTGCCCTGCCCCCGCGGACGGTCCTCGGGGAGCGTCCAGTCCCGCCCGACAAGCGTCACCACCCAAGCGATCCAAATTGTGCCGCACAGCAGGCGTTCGATACACTTCAAGGGACCAACTCCTTCAAAGCACCCCGGGCCGGGGTAGGACCGTCGCGCACCGCGCGCCGACGGCCGGACAAGACGACCGCCGCAGCCGCGACCTGCACGATGGCGGCGGTCGCGAACAGGAGCGGCGCACTCCCGGCTGCCTGGGCCTCACCGGCCGTCCCGAAGTCGCGGACCGCGCCGAATGCGACCGGGGCGAAGGCATAGCAACCCTGGCTACAGGCGGTGACCAGCGCGACCGCCCTCCCGGTGTCGGCCGGGGCGAAGTCCTGCTGGACGATCAGCGGCGGCAGGGACGTGGCGTTGCCGAGGCCGAGTCCGAACAGCACGATCCCCAGCAGGAGGAGAGGCACGCTCGTGCCTCCCGCCCAGATCAGCACCAGCGATCCAGAGAGCTGCACCCCGTAACTGGCCGCCGCCGCCCGGCGCCGGTCGGCTCCCGGCGGCAGCAACCAGCCCATTCCCGTTCGCCCGAGTATGGCGCAGGCCGTCGCCAGCCCGGCCGCGAACCCGGCGAGCTGGGCCCCCAGCGCAGGCACGAGCAGGGAGAACAGGTGTGCGATCAGCCCGATCTGGGCGAACAGGCCCAGGGAAGTCGCAAAGGCGAGCGTGACGAAGCGCCGGTCCCGCCACAGCGCCCCGCCCCGCAGATCCGGCAGGGACGCTACAGGTCCGGCGGGGCCCGTCCCGGACGGCGCGTCCCCGTCCGGCAGCAAGCCCATGCTGGCGGGACTGCGGCCCAGGTAGCGGCCGGACAGGAACCACAGCGTGGCCACCATCGTGAACCCGACCAGGGCGGCGGCTCCCGGGAAGCCGATCGCCGCGATCAGGGCCACCCACAGGGGTGAAAGCAACACACCCCCGACGCTGGCGCCGTTATAGGCCGTGCTGAGCGCCGCGGGACGGCGGCCCGCGAACCAAGGCGAGATCATCGCATTGATGGCCGCGGCCCCGGTGGTGGACCAGCCGAAGCCGGTGAACAGCGTCGCGGCGAAGAGCTGCCAAGGCTCCCGCGCCACGGCCCAGCCCAGGAAGCCCGCCGCTGTCGCCAGCGCGCCCGCCCTGGTCACGGCCACCAGCCCGAACCGCCGATGCAGGGAGGCGAGGTTGGCGACCACGGCCGCCCCCAGCAGGAAGTGGCACGTGACGGCGGCCGAGACGAGCGAAACGGGCCAGCCCCGGGCTTCGTGGACCGCGTGCAGGAAGATCGGCGGCCCGTAGAAGCCGACACCCCAGCCGAATATGGCGACCGTGAAGGCCACCCACATCACGCTCCAGCCGAAGAAGCGGGGCTGGACCGGCGGCACCGGCGTCACGCGCAACACTCCGCCAGGTATTCGTCCGGCGCGGGCGGATCCGCCTCCAGCACGAGACGGCGCCATGCAGCGGCCTCCCGCGCCATCAGCAGCAACTCGTCGACGCAGCCGACCTCCCCGGCGATCCGCGGCGTGCGTCGCGGCGGCCCGCCATGGCGGGGCAGCATCAGTGCCGTCCTGCTGAGGACAGTGTCCTCCCACCAATGGCAGACGAGCTCGAGGCTGCCGGGGGCGCTCCCCCGTCGCAGCAGCGCAAACCCGCTCGGCGCACCTGCCGGGTCACCCGCGACCGCGGCGCTGAAGGCCCGTTCCGCGGCGGCGATGTCCTCGGGGCGCAGGGCGTCGGCTTCCGCGATTGGCACGTAGAGCTTGCTGCGCCACGACCGGGCGGCGATGGTCCCTGCTCGCCTGAGCGCCGCGGGGCGTGGCGGCAGGGCTCGGTGGGCGTCGAGCGGCATGGTGTCTCCGGGCTCGTTGTCCGGCGCAAGATGGCAGCGGGGGCACCGGCGATGTTACCGCCGCCGCCGAAGCGTCTTCCTTTCTTTCGGGCTACTGTGCTCGCAGCCGAAGGGACGGATGACCATGGCCAGCATCGCCGCACTTGCCGAGACCGCCGCCCTCGTGGGGGACCAGACGCGCGCCGTGATGCTGACTGCGCTGATGGACGGAAGGGCGCTGACCGCGTCCGAGTTGGCGCGGGCGGCCTCGGTCGCCCCGCAGACCGCGAGCGGGCACCTGGCGCGTCTGACCGAGGCGGGTCTTTTGGCCGTGGAGCGGCAGGGGCGCCACCGCTACCACCGTCTGGCGTCACCCGGAGTCGCGAGGATGCTCGAAGGTCTTATGGCGGTGGCCGAGGACGGCCCGGCACGGGACCGGCTCCAGAAGCCGGTACTGGTGGGCCCGCGCGATCTCGCGATGCGGGCGGCGCGCACGTGCTACGACCACCTCGCCGGACGGCTGGCCGTGGCGTTGGCGGACGCCATGACGGAACGCGGCCACATCGAGCTGTCCCAGGACGGGGGCGTCGTCACCCGCGCCGGGGTCATGTTCCTCGAGGGCATCGGGCTTGACCTCGGGGCCGCAGAAGCCCGGGCATCGAGGCGCCCCGGCGGCCGGGTGTTTTGCCGACCGTGCCTGGACTGGAGCGAACGCCGCCCGCACGTGGCTGGCGCGCTCGGCGCGGCGCTGTGCGATCGCTGCTTCGCGCTTGGGTGGGTCAGGCGGATCGACGGGACCCGGGCCATCACGGTGACCCCGGTCGGGCGGATGGAGCTCCGCCGGGCGTTCGGCGTGGAAGCGTCCTGACGCGATACCTCTTGCCTGCGCGCGCAAAGAGCAGGTGCGTCCCAAAGACGTGGCCATAACGACATATCTGCGCCCAAATCGGACACCAGGTCGGCTGCATGGTCGGCCTAGAAGCGGACGGTGTTGGCCAATTGGACGCCGAGCGTACCCCGCCTCGATTGTCGCCCACAAGCGCGAAAGGCAACCTTCTCTCCCTGGCTAGAAGTCCGGGTCTGAATCTGCCCACCCGCACCATCTTTCCTCGGATCACGCCGCAGGCGGGAAGCCGCCAGCTTGCGCCGCTTGCATCTTGCGGCCAGCATCTCGGTCACGACCTCCCCCTTGCGCTCGGATAGCCACTTCGGTTCCCGTTCGGCACGGACCAGCACCTCCCCTCGGGAAGGCCTGACGTTCTTCCAGCCAGTCTTAAAGTGTCTACACCAGCGTCAGCGTCGGAGTGTCCGGATCATGCGATACTGCCCAGCGATCAAAGGTCGACCTGGCACCGTTTACCCCAGAGCGGCAGCTGCACAGACTTGAGCACAGCAACCAGACGGCGCAATGTTGCTGTGCTGGAGACCGGGGGACCGGATGGAGAGGCGGAGTAAGTCCGAATGTGTCATAGGTTCAAACAAGTCCGAGGGTGATGGTTCGTGCCGACAGCCCTGGAAATCACAATCTTGGAAACGCTGGGACTGCTCGACGCCCCGCTGCGCGGATTCGCGGAAGCCGTCGCGGACGACAGCTACGCTATATGGCTGGGCGCCGGGATTTCGATGGGTAAGCTCCCCGGACTTGCTGGCGTGGCGGAAGCTGTGCTGGAGCATGTTCGGTCGCGGATAGATCACGCCGATCCCGTCTGCTCGTTCAGGACGAGCCTCGACAACATACTTGCCTTGGTTGCTTTGAGCGCTGCCCAACGCGCGTTGGTCGACTATACCGTGCCGGTTGCAACATGGCCGCCAATCGCGGAGATCAAGCAGCAACTCGTCAGCCGCTACGGCACGATGCTGGACCAGTTTCCAGCGACGAAGGGGGTGGACTACCTCGTTTGGGAGGCCGTTCAAGTCGTCGCTAGGTATGCCGATCCGACGATAATGCCCGGCCCGGAACATTTAGGCCTCGCTGCGCTCATCATGGAAGGCGTTGCCTCCGACACCACAAGCGCCAATTGGGATGACCTCATCGAGAAGGCAATGCGAATTCTCGACGGTCCGGACTCTGCCGTGCTCCAAGTGCGAGTGCTACCAGGCGACGTGCAGAATAACGTTCGTCGCGCTCACCTCTACAAATTTCATGGCTGCGCGGCGTTGGCCGGAAAGAACGAGAGTGTCTACCGCGAGCGGATCGTGGCGCGCGAGACGCAGATCCACGGATGGGCGGATAAGCCAGAGAATAAGGTCATTGCCGGTAAGTTGCTCGATTTAGCAATTTCCAAACCGGCCTTGATGCTTGGTTATCCGCTCAGGACACCAACATCCAGGAGGTGTTCGTTAAGGCGCGCACCCAGCTTCCTGCGACCTTCCCGGCCCATCCACCGGCCGTCATGGTGTCAGAGGATCAAATCGGCCCGCACCAGCGCAGTCTCCTTCAGAACTTCTACCGCAACGACTACGCATCTCAGCCAGCCGTGATCAATGCTGCTTCACTCGTTCGAGCCTATGCGCGATCTTTGCTGCCCGCATTGTGGCTATTTGTTCTCTGCTCGAAGCTTGGGGCGTTAATCGACAGGGCCGCACCCGGCCTCCCGGCCACGGACAGGAACGCTCTTCGTCAAGGCCTAATTCAGTTGCGTGACTATGCGGCGTCTAAGGCCGATCCCAACGATCACGAAGAATATATGTTGGATGCGCTGACCATTGCGGGTCGGGCAATAAGCCTTTTCCGCAAAGGCCGCGTCCTCGCCACTGGCGACGGCATTTATTCACCGCTTACTGACTCCGGCCTCGCTCAATCGCTTGTAGACCCCCATCTGGACACCGACGGATCAGTCGAACTGGCCCTTGCGGTCGGGCTTATTGGATACGGGATGCAGGCGAAAGATTGGACCTGCACGGCAAGCAATCCTGCAGATGGGAAGACAGGCGCGCTTGCTCTGAAGGGCGTCAGCGCCCAATCGGAGGTATTTTTCGTGGCAAGCGCCCATGCCGCCGCCCAACTGTTCGCGCAAGGCCATGTCGCGGATAATGACGATGCGGTTGTCTTCCATAGCTTTGAAGTGCCAGTTCGGGCGGCTCGTCATCCGACGCGCGCACCAGGTCGAACAGGAAAAATGGTGTTGCGAGAGCTAAGTGTACCCTCGATCGCTGATGGCGCAGTGAGCCTCGACACGCTTTTGAAGCAGTTCAAGGCGGAGATGGCGCTGTGATCGAAACAACGCCTACAGAGCGGGTTGCACGGATGCTGGAGGCCGCAAACTTTCGGCGTATGCCCGCACCGTTGACGATTGCTGGCATTACTTTTGATGCGCCAGCGGCTTTTGTTGGGACACCGCCTTCTCCGGATTTGGTAGTTATCTGCGACACGTCCGTGCAGACGTCGCTGGGTCTCCAGAGGACAGCCGAGGGTGTCGGTCGCGCTCTCGATGTCATGCGATCTCGCCGACCGTTGACCCTCGTGCTCGTGGGACCTCGACCCGATTCCAAAGTGATCTCCTTGCTTTCGCGTTACGCTCGTGTGCTGCCGGTGGGCGAGTCTGCGGACGAGGAAGGCCTGGCCAACTGGCTGGCCGTGTTATTACCGCTCATGCTTCCCCAGCTCGTCGAAGCGCGGGGGATTGATAGTCTCCAGGGATTACGAGGAGCAACCGACGCGAACGGGCACGAATTGATCGACTTGGCGCGAATCAGCGCAGAGGCCGTGGCGAACCGCTTCATCGAGATGGTGGAGCAGTCTTTCCAGGGCTCGCGTGACAACGATCTTCCAGCATGAGCATTCGCCTCAAATCCCTTTTGGTCGAGGACTTCCGCAGTATCAGAGGCACACAGCGGCTGTCACTCGACGCCCCGGCCGTTTTGATTCACGGACCCAATGGCACTGGCAAGACTAGCTTGATATCGGCTATCGAGTTCGGCCTGACTGGCGCTATTGCGTCGCTAGCGCGCTTCGATCCCGGCTACCTGGAGCATCTGCCCCACAAGAAAAGTCCCACTGGCAAGTGCAAAGTCGCCCTCGAAGTCGATGGACTGTCGCCAGGATCGACCGAAGTCACCGGAGACGGACGGGGTGTCGATGGCAGCGGATTGTTGGGTGGCGATCTCTCGCGTTTCTTCGTCGAACGCTGCTACCTGCCGCAAGCAGCGCTCGGCCGGCTGCTCGAACTCTACGAGCATCAGGACAGCCGCCGCAGCGACTCTCCGCTGACGCGCTTTGTGAAGGAGCTTCTGGGTCTTGAGGCACTGGATGCGTTGATCGAAGGCCTCCGAGCAAGTGGCGATGTGCGCCGGCTTCGGGAACCGGCTCCGATGTTTTGGGCCGCGCGCGCCGGCGCCTCAGATTTGGCGAAGCGAGTCAAAGCCGCCACTGACAGCGTGACATCGCTTCGCAAACAGCTTTCTGAGTCCGAGCGTCAGATTCGGGCTGACCTGAGAGACCTAGCGGCCTCCAACGAGCCACTCGCTCCAGAGGCGCTGACACTTCTGATCGAAGCTGAGATCGACCAGATCGAGGCCCGCCTCTTAGACTTGGCGCGGCGTCGCCGCGACTTGGCCGCGGCGGGTGATCAGCTCTCCGCAGCTCTGGCAACGGATGCGGGCGGGCAGCGCGAAGCCGCCGAAACTGCATTGAGGACCGCCCGCGAGGCCTTGGCCGCATGGCAAAGCAACACGGGCGCAACACTGCAAAGCCTGTTCACGTCTCTCAGAGCGCGCCTACCTAGCCTTCCAGACAGTTCCGCCGATCCGGCCTCGACGCATGCAACGGCGATGCGAGCCGTCGATGCCGAGGCGCGACGCCTTCAGGCGCAGGCGGATCGGGACGCTGCAGACGAGAAGACCCTCTCAGAGGTGCAGGAGGCGCTGCGACAAGGCACCTCCCGCCTGGCTATCATTGACGCCGAATTGGAACGGGACAGTGGCGCCAATCAGGAGCTTGCCCAGGCGCTGATCGCGGTTTCAGCGCACATTGACAACGAAACATGCCCAGTTTGCGCCCGGGATTTCAGCGAGGTTTCGGATACACCCTTGGCAGCGCACGTGTCGCAAGAGGTCCAACGTCTGATATCGGCCGCCGGGCGCGTTCAGGCTCTCGTGCGTGATCGCTCGACCTCAGCGGCAGCACTGACTCAGGCACAGCGGCGGCAAAGCCAATTGTCAGCCCAGCGGCTGTCACCCGAGCAGAGGGATCAGAACAAGACAGACTTGGCGCAGTTTAGCGAATGGAAGACCGCGCTAAGCGGCTTCGTCGAGGGCGCCTCGGCGGGGTCTCGCCTCCAAAAGGAGGCTTCTGCGGCATCGGGCCAACTGTCCGTGCTTACCAGTCGGCAAGCCGGAATAGGGGGGCTGCGAGCGGAGCTGATGCAACACGCGGCGAGGCTTGGCTTGCCAGCGCCTGCGGACGACGTTCCAATTCGCAGCGTGCTGGCCAATGTGATAGCTTTCGTAGATCGAGACGAAGCCACTCAGCAGGAGGCGCGGTCCCGGTACATTCAAGCACGCAAGGGGCTTGCTGGACTTTCGCAGTTTCGAGAGGAGCTGGCAGAGGCCGAAGGTGTGTTCGAGGAGGCAAAGGCCGAGCAAACCATGACAACCTTGCGGCGCGAGCAAGCAGAGTTTGTGGTTGCTTCGGCTAAGGACTTGGCGAACCGGGCTGTAGCTCTCCGAACGGAGAAGGTTTGTCAGGTCTTCAACGAGGAACTCAATGCGGTTTGGAAGGAGCTATTCATCCGCTTGGCGCCGGAGGAGGAATTCGTACCGGCGTTCGCAATGCCAGGAGCAGGCAATGGCGCTATTGAGGCCAAACTTGAGACGCATTACCGATCCGGCGGCAAGGGCGGTAATCCGCGGGCAATGCTGAGCGCTGGTAACTTGAATACTGCGGCGCTGACTTTGTTCCTCGCGCTCAACCTGTCCGCGAAGCCTGTCCTGCCGTGGTTGATTATCGACGACCCGGTGCAGAGTATGGATGACGTACATATCGCCCAGTTCGCCGCCCTACTAAGGACGCTCAAGCAGGAAGACCGCCAGGTGATCCTGGCGGTGCACGACAAGCAATTGTTCGACTATTTAGCACTCGAACTCAGTCCGACTTTCAATGGCGATCGCCTGATCACCATTGAACTCGGACGGAATGCGGACGGTATGACCACGGCGCCGTGGTTCCCCACCGTATTTGAACCTGATCGCGCGATTGCCGCCTGATTTGTTCGGCCTGTGGGTAGCAAAGCTCCAGGTGAGGGAGGATCGAGTAGGGCCTCCGCCACCTGATCTCACGTGTGGCAGAAGCAGAGCGTCCGCTCTTGACCTTAACGCGCTCCGTAGCGGACAGTCTGCTTCCCGCCAAACTACGCCAACTCCGCATGTCTACTTACTGTCCGGTAACCGCGGGGGCGCCAGCCCGTGGCCCAGGCGCCGACTTAGAAAGTCAGCACCACGCTCCCCGTGGTCCGACCACCCTCCAGATCGCCCTGGGCGATGGCAGCGTCCCCGAGCGGGTAGGCAACGGCGGAAGGCTGCAAAATCGCCTGCATCGGGGGCGCCCCGTCATCCTGGAGACTAACGACCTGGCCAGCCAACGGTCCGCCGCGGCCGCGGGGATCGGGATCGCCAACCTGCCGGATTTCCTGGCCAACGGCCCGCCCAAGCTTACGAAGGTGCCCATCCCAGGCGGCGAGCTGTTGCGCGAGATGTGGATCGTCATCCATGCCGACATGCGCCGCTCGCCGCCCGTCAGGATCGTCGTGGACTTCCTGGCCGACCTGCTCGGCGCCTTGCCTGCGGGTTCCCGTTGAGCGCCCGGGCCGGATCGCTCCCGCTTCTTGGCGGCGACCTGTCCCTGGACTTCTGCGACACCGCGAGTGGCCTCGGAACGGCCGACGCGACCGAGCAACTCGATGGCCACGACGACTCCTGGCCTGGGCAGTGCACGCGTCGGTCGTCACGACCGCCGCCGCGGCCGGGACAGCCCGGCGGCTCGACGCCCTGGCGAAGGCGGCCGCGCTGGCGACAGTGCTCGAGGTCCGCACGGCGTCGACGGGGGTGCTCGTCCGTGTCGTTTCCGACAGGCCGGTGGCGCCCCGGGCGTTGGCCGCCGTGAACCGCTTTCTGGCCGGAGCCTAAGAGGGGGCCAGGCCGGAGCCGACCCCGGACGGCTTCGGACTGAGCTTTCCCGAGCCGGGGGAGACGCCGGACGACATGCGCCGACCCATCCTACGCTCGGCGGCAAGGTGTGACGTGAGCCCCTGAACTTCCTCCAGGAATGAGTAGAGTCCGCCGAGCAGGAGGCGGACGGATGAAGCGTTCGAGGTTTACGGAGGAGCAGATCATCGGCGTTCTGCGTGAGCAGGAGGCGGGCTCGGCGACGGCGGATGTGTGCCGCAAGCACGGGTGTGGATCGGCGTGGAATAGGGACCCCGTTAGCGGGGTGATCGGCGTCCAAACGGGACCCCTCTGACGGTGGGGTTCACGGTGGCTCTCGGGAGATCGGGGGCCGGTTTGGGATGTTCGTTGTGGAGACGATTGCGCGGATCCGTCGGGCCCATTTCGTCCAGGGGAAGTCGATCAAGGCGATCTGCCGCGAGCTGCGGGTGTCGCGGAAGATCGTGCGCAAGGTCCTGCGGTCCGATGCGACCGAGTTCCGCTATGAGCGAGAGCCACAGCCGCAGCCGCGCATCGGCCCGTGGCGAGACGAGCTGGATCGATTGCTGACGGCCAACGAGGCCAAACCCAGCCGCGAGCGGCTGACGCTGATCCGGGTGTTCGAGGTGTTGCGCGGCCTGGGTTACGCGGGCGGCTACGACGCGGTGCGACGCTACGCGCGGAGCTGGGGGCGGCAACGCGCGGCGACGACAGCCGCGGCCTACGTGCCGCTGAGCTTCGCGCCCGGCGAGGCCTACCAGTTCGACTGGAGCCACGAGATGGTGCTGATCAACGGCGCCACCGTCACGGTCAAGGTCGCGCATCTGCGGCTGTGCCATAGCCGGATGCTGTTCGTGCGCGCCTACCCGCGCGAGACGCAGGAGATGGTGTTCGACGCACACGACCGCGGGTTCGCGTTCTTCAAGGGCGCCTGCACGCGCGGCATCTACGACAACATGAAAACTGCGGTCGACGCGATCTTCGTCGGCCGCGAGCGAGCCTATAATCGCCGCTTTCTCCAGATGTGCAGCCACTATTTGGTCGATCCTGTGGCCTGCACCCCGGCATCGGGCTGGGAGAAAGGCCAGGTCGAGAACCAGGTCGGCTTGGTGCGCGAGCGGTTCTTCTCGCCCCGGGTGCGGGTCAAGAGCTACGCCGAGCTGAACGCCTGGCTGCTGGACCAGTGCGTCGCCTACGCCCGTGCGCACCGGCATCCCGAGGTCCGCGATCAGACGGTTTGGGCCATGTTCGAAGCCGAACGGCCCAACCTGGTGCCGTATGGCGGCCGGTTCGACGGCTTCCATGCCGTGTCGGCCTCGGTGTCGAAGACCTGCCTCGTGAGGTTCGACAACAATCGCTACTCGGTGTCGGCACATGCGGTCGGGCGGCCGGTAGAGATCCGGGCTTACGCGGAGCGGATCGAAGTGCGGCAGGTCGGGCAGCCGGTCGGTGATCATCCCCGGTGTTTCGGCCGCGACCAGACGGTGTTCGACCCCTGGCATTACGTCCCCGTGCTGGCGCGCAAGCCGGGCGCGTTGCGCAATGGGGCGCCGTTCAAGGACTGGCTGCTCCCGGCCGGGCTGGAACGGATCCGCCGCAAGCTGGCGGGCAATGCCGACGGCGACCGGCAGATGGTGACGATCCTCGCCGCCGTCCTGAACGACGGCCTGGCCACGGTCGAAGCGGCCTGCCTCGAGGCGTTGCGCGAGGGCGTCCACTCCGCCGACGTCGTGCTCAACATCCTCGCCCGGCAGCGGGAGCCCGCCGCGGCGATCACCATCATGACGCCCGACGCGCTGCGCCTGACGCATGCGCCGAGGGCGGACTGCGCCCGCTACGACACCCTGAGGAGAGCCGTGTGATGGAGCGTTCCGAGATCCTGACCGCCATGGCGGAGCTGAAGCTGTACGGCATGAAAGCGGCGTTCGACGAGATCATCGGCACGGCGGTCAAACGCCAGCACGAGCCGGTCCGCATCGTTGGCGACCTGCTAACGGCGGAGATCTCGGAGAAGCAGGCACGCTCGATCCGCTACCAGATCACGATCGCCAAGCTGCCGCTGGCCAAGGACGTCGACGACTTCGCCTTTGACGGCACGCCGATTAACGAGACCCTGGTGCGCGACCTGGTTGCCGGGGAGTTCCTCGCCCATCAGCGCAACGTCGTGCTGGTCGGAGGCACCGGGACCGGCAAGACGCATCTGGCGATCGCGATCGCCCGGGCCTGCATCCGTGGCGGCGCCCGCGGCCGCTACTTCAACGTGGTCGACTTGGTGAACCGGCTCGAGGCGGAGACGCGCGCCGGGCGCCAGGGCCGGATGGCGGATTACCTGTCCCGCATGGACTTCGTGGTGCTCGACGAGCTCGGCTACCTGCCGTTTGCCCAGTCCGGCGGCCAACTGCTGTTCCATCTGATCAGCCGCCTCTACGAGCAGACCTCGATCGTGGTCACCACCAACCTGGCCTTTGGCGAGTGGCCCAGCGTGTTCGGCGACGCCAAGATGACGACGGCGCTGCTCGACCGGCTGACCCACCACTGCGACATCGTCGAGACCGGCAACGAGAGCTGGCGGTTCAAGAACCGGGTGTGACCGCCGCACGGCCGACACCACCGCCCGCCGCGCCTCGGGCCCGCGACTTGCACCGCTCGCCCAAAGGCACCCCCCACGCGCCGCTGCGTCAGCCTCTTGACGGGCACTCCCCGGCGCGCGGTTCCCCCTATGGACGACCGGCACAACTCGCTCCGCACAGGGGTCCCGATTGGGCGCCGATCGGGGGTCCCGTTTCGGTGCCGATTGACATGGAGGGGAGAAGGGGCTCACGTCAGGTGCTCGCGATCGCCGATCCCGGGCGGATCAAGGCATGTTCCGGCGTGGGCTGCGGTTGGCCCTTCCACGACACGACGGAAAGCTCGAACCGGACGTGGTGCGAGTTGAGGGTCTGCGGCAGCAGGGGGAAGGCTGGCGCGCGGAAGAAAGGATGAGTTGGGGCGGTCTCCGGCTGAATGCGCCCGGACCCGCATCCCGGCGGCGAGACGGCCTACTCCGGCCTCGAGAACCGCCCGCTCGCGGCTGCGGCTGCCTCGACGAGGTAGTCCATGACGGCCCTGACTCGCTTCACCCGCGCGGAGTCCGGATGCACCACGAGCCACAGTTCCAGCGGCGGGACCTCGACGTCCGGGAGCACGCGACACAGCCCGCGTCCCCGCGCCATGATGTAACCCATGCAGGCGATGCCCACTCCCGCCGTCACGGCCGAGAGTCGCTCCTGAGCCCCGTTCAGGCGCAGCGCGGCATGGGTGCCGTCGGCAAGTTTCCGGAACCAGGCGGAGACTGCGGCCCGGGGATACTCCTCGAGCCAGTCGACGAGCGCGTGGTCCTTCAGGTCGTCGAGCGTCTCCGGCATCCCCGCCCGTCCGAGGTACTCGGGTGAGGCGTAGAGCCCGTAGCCCATCGTGGCGATCCTGCGCGCCAGGAGGTCGCCCTCTTCGGGCCTGACCATCCGAACCGCGATGTCCGCCTCGCGCCGCGCCAGGCTCAGGACACGGTTGGTGCTGATCAGGTCGATACGGAGGTCCGGATGGCGCTCCCTCATGCCCGGGAGGACAGGGATCAGGAACGGCAAGGTCACCGAATCGCTTGCCGTCACCGAGACGAGCCCGCAGACGTGCCGGTCCTCGCCGTCGATGGCGCGGGACAGGCCGAGCAGGTCGGTCTCCACACGCTCGGCGTGCTCCAGCAATTTTCGTCCGCCATCCGTCAGCCGGTAGCCGTCCGCCCTCCTCTCGAAGCAACGCAGGGTCAGGGCGCTTTCGAGGCTGTTGATGCGCCGCCCGACGGTCGCCGGATCGACCCTCAGCGCGCGCGAGGCGGCGGACAAGCTGCCAAGCCTCGCGACGGACAGGAAAAAGCGCAGGTCGTTCCAGTCTCTGACGATGCGAACCTCCGGGGCGTTGCTGCAGCCGCGAGGGCCCGAGCGGGCGAGTTACCCAGGTCTGCAAATATTCCGCAACCCGAAAGCCGTTTCGCCGGGCAGGTATGCCGAAAGGTGACGGGCCGACCGGTGGCCATTAGCCGGGCGCGGGCGCTGGAGGAACGGCTTGGAACCGAAGCACGAGTTTCCGGACGAAGGTGACGGGGCGCCGACCGCACATGGGGGCGGCCCGTCGGGCCGTTCGCCCGCGGGAGGTCCCGGCGATTACGGCAGTGAAATGCGCCCGGCGGTTCGTGGCCGAGGGCTGCAACTCGAGGATATCGAGCTCGGAACCAGGGTCGCGCTCGGTGCGAGTGCGGTCGGGGCAGGCGAGCTCTCCGCTTTCGCCAGCGCCTACGACCCGCAACCGATGCACGCGGATCCCGAAGCCGCTGCCCGGGGACCTTTCGGCGGCCTGATAGCGAGCGGCTGGCTCACGGTCTCGCTCGCGATGCGGATGATCTGCGACGCGGCACCGTTGGGATCGACGCCGATCCTCGGCACCGGGGTCGACGAGCTACGATGGCCGAACCCCGTCCGCCCGGGCGACACGCTGAGCGGCTACATCGAGTTCGTGGAGGCGAGACTGTCCGCGTCCCGGACGGACCGGGGTATCGTCCGCCTCCCCGTGGTGCTCGACAACCAGCGCGGTGAGACGGTCCTGACGATGCTGCCGTCCGTCGTAGTCCCTGCGGGTGCCCAGACCGGGGACGTGGGGCCGAACCGTTGACCGGAAACTCCGCGCGAGCGGAGGCTGGACGGGTCGGCGCCGGGCGCCGCGCCTGGAAACCGGCAGCTTAGCCGGGCTGGATTTTGGCTTGCACGTCAAATGCAACATACTAAGGAGTATACATCACCGGGAGGCATTACCGATGGCCAGGAAAGCGTCCGAGCGCAAACGCGACGTCTCCACGAGACCGGCGGCATCCGGGGCGGAATGGATGACAGCGGAAGAGCTGCGTAGGACGGTCAAGGGGCATTACGGCACCCGTACGTTGATGTTCGACAAGGATTTCGCGACAGCCCTGCTGGAGATGAACACCGGCAACCGGCGCATCAACAAACGCAAGCTGGCGCAGCTGTCCGCACAAATGTCCTTGGGCCAGTTCGAGAACACGGGTGAGCCCATCATCGTCGCCAGGGAAGGCGTCATCAACAACGGGCAGCACCGGCTGATGGCCGTCATCGACGCGGACGCGGTGGTCGACATGGACGTCCGGTTCGGTATCCCGCGGAGGGTGTTCACGAAAACCGACACGGGAACGCCAAGATCCGCAGGCGACGTCCTCACGATCGGCGGCGTTGTCCAGGGCTCGCAGATATCGTCGGCGTTGAGGCTGCTCCTGCTCTACGAGAAGGGATTGCCGGACGCGATCCGCACGTTCGTCAGCAACGACGAGATCAACACGGCCCTGGGCCGGTTCTCCGGCCTCGTGGAAGTCGGCGAGAAGATGCACGGCATGGCCTTCCCCAAGGCGGTCAGGAGCACGCCCCTGCTTGCGGCGGCCTACCTCGCCAGCCGCTCGCCCGGAGGCGACAAGCTCGATTCCTGGTTGCAGATTCTCGCCACGGGCCTGGATGCCGGGCGGGACGATCCGGCCTACCAGCTCAGGGAAAAACTCGTGCGCGGCATCGACGCGCCGATCGGGACCAGGGAAGGCCAGATTGAGCGCTTCGCGCTCATGATAAAATCGTGGAACCTGCACCAGGCGGGCAAGAGGGTGCAGGCACGGGAGCTCAGGTGGAGGCCAGACGGCAGGCGTCCCGAGCCTTTCCCGAAGGTGGACGGCGTCGACCTCGGCTGAGACGTAGTCGGCCGCCGGTGTGACTGCCCGGGTGGCCGGATGGTCGGTAGCCGAGACCCCGCATACCACTCCCGCGCAAACGCCCCAAACGCTCCCCGGGACAGGATCCTAGTCTAGCGCGGGCGCCGCTTCCGCCGCCTGCCGGTGCGATCGGCGTCTCAGACCGGGGTGGGTGCGAGTGGCTCGTGGCGAGGGGATCACAGGGCAGTCGGAGACCAAGCGCGAGATATTGGGTGCCGCGGGACTGCGTTTCGTGCTCGACGGGTTCAGGGGGGCCACCGTCGATGCGATCTCGCTCGCGGCCGGGGTGACGAAACGGACGTTCTACTATCATTTCCGAAGCAAGGACGACCTGATAGCCGCCTACCTCGGCGGCTGCGGGCAGGCGCTCGTGGAGGAGTTCGCTTCGTGGCTGCCGGATCACGGAGGCACGCTCGAGACGGTGGTCCGCCGTCCCTTCGAGCGCCTGGCGGAAATCGGGAGCGAGCCGCGTTGGCGGGGCCATGGTATCGCGCGGGCCGCTTTCGACCTCGCGGGGATGCCCGGCCATCCTGCCAGGGCTGCGCTCCTGTCGCTCGCCACCGCCCGCCTGGAACTCTTGTCCGACGCCCTGCACCGGGCCGGGGCGCCCGCGCCCCGGATCATGGCGCGGGACATGCTCGTCCTGTTCGACGGCGCCTCGCTCCAGATGGCCATCTTCCATGACCCCGATCGCGCCTTGCAGGCGGCCGAGGCCGCATCGTCCTTCCTGTTGCAAGGCGCGGGATGGCTCCCGTGCGCGGCTTGACAAGCTCTGGCGTCCGCTCCGCAGACACTTCTCCTGCCAAGGGACGGATCCGGAGAGGGGCAGAAGAAGGGACAGGCATATGAATGGCTCCACAATGATAGATGCGCTCGGGGCCGTAGCGCCGCCGCTTCCCGAAAACGGCGGCAGCATGCTGTTCGCGCAGTTCATCGGGGAATGGGACGTGGTGGTGACCTACCACCGGGACGGCAACACGGAGAGGCGCCGGGGCGAATGGCTCTTCGGGTGGATACTGGACGGCATGGCGATCCAGGACGTCTGGCGTGTCCCGTCCAGGGCCGAAAGCGCGAGCAGCGGCGCAGGTATCCACGGTTACGGGACGACCGTGCGTTTCTACGACCCGGCGATCGCGGCCTGGCGCTCGACATGGCACGGCCTGGCCAAAGGCGAGGTCATACCGTTCATCGGCCGCGAGGCCGGGACCGAGATCCATCTCGAAGACCGCACGGCCGCGCCGGTCGTCCGGAGGTGGGCTTTCTCCGCGATCGCCGCGGACACCTTCCACTGGAGAAACGAGCTCTCGTCAGACGGCGGCGCGACCTGGCTCCTGGAGCAGGAGATGGATGCGGTCCGGAGGGGCCGGAACGGGTGACCGGACAGTGCGGCGACGAAGAGGCGGGCGCGCGGCCTTGTCCTTCGGCCGCCACCGAAGCATCCGCCAGGCAGCATCGGCTAACACGGCATGGCCGACACCCGGAGGGCGACGCCGTGATCACCTGCTTCATCAGATACGAGATAGATCCATTCAAAGTAGACGCCTTCGAGGAGTACGCCCGCAATTGGGGCCAGGCGATACCCCGATGCGGAGCAGACCTGATCGGCTATTACGCCCCCCACGAGGGTTCGGCGACCACCGCATACGCCGTGTATGGCGTGGAGAGCCTGGCAGCCTACGAGGCTTACCGCTCGAGGTTGAGGGAGCACCCGCTCGGTCGCGCGAACTACGAGTTCTCGAAGCGGGAACAATTCATCCGCAAGGAGGAACGCATGTTCCTCCGCCTGGCCTCGTCGCCGCATGCGCCGCTGGTGAGACGCTGACGGCAGGTCCGCGGCCCGGGGCGCCCGCTGACGTGCGGTGACCGGCATGGCGCAGGTCGCCATTGCACGATCTCCCCAGGCGGTCCTGCCGGGGCACGCCTATGTTTCACGTGCCCGGCAAAACACTTCGCCGGCTCCAGGGAAACCTCATGCCGCAACCTCCGGACGGCCTGCCCAGATACCGCCTCCTGACGGGGGCGGACGACGCCGCATTTTGCCACCGCGTCGCCGAGGCTATCGGCCTGGGCTACAGACTGCATGCCGCTCCGGTCATGGCGTTCGACGGAGCGAGGATCGTCGTGGGACAGGCGCTGATCTGGCCCGACCGAGGGGGCGATATCACCTGAGGCCTACTCCGGCCCGGAGAGCGCCGCGGCTGCCCCGCCCACCCCGGAGCGGAACGCCTCGTCGAAGGACACCCCGCTGATGCTCCAAGCACGCTCCGTCCCTTCGCGGTTCAAACGCCACTCGGCGTTCCAGCCGAAATCCGCATCGCTCCATCTCAACATCCCGCTCAGGACGACCACCTTGCCGGTCCCACCGGACACCTTGAGCGACCCGGGATCGGGTGCGGCACCTGTCGACGCCTCCGTCTGCCGCTCCGTCAACAAGGACACGCGCATTCCGTACGCATCGCCCGCGGCCAGGAGCGCACGCCTCTGCCTCTCGCCCGGCAGACCGTCGGCGGTCAGTCTGAAACGTTCCGCGCCCTTGGACACCTGAACGGCGGCAAGCAGCGTCGGCCTGTCCAACCAGGGTTTCAGTCCGGCGGCGGCCAACTCCGCCCGCAGTCCTTCGGGATCGACATGGGCGACTAGATCGAACGGGCGGTCGCGCGATCCCTGCTCGTCGTGGCGCGGGATGTCCGTCATGCGGTCGAGGTAGACGATGTCCTCGACAAGCCGGTCGGCGTGCCCGGCGATCTCGACGACACGGGCATCGTCACCGGGCAGGGGTTTGCCCGTGACCTTGACGACGACGTTCCTCACGCACCGCTCGAGCGCCGCTGGCCTCTCGCGCATGTCGGTCCCGGTGACGACGACGCGGCACGAGAACAGGCCGGAGGCATCCTGCGCAGCCGCAGGTTTCCCGTTCAGCAAGCAGACGAGGATGAGCCCGAGTGTCGCCGAGCAGGCCGGGACCCGCCCCGTTCCGGCTGCGCGCCGTTCGGGGACGTCTCCCCGGCCCGCCGATCCGCGGCCCTCCGCTTGCAGAGGCGGCCTGAACTCATGAACGGCCATCCTTCGGGCCGATGCGGGGTTCCACGACATCCAGCTAATCTCCTCGGGCGGTGTCGTCCGATGCCGGGCACCATCCTTTAGTGTCCCGCATCGGATAGTGTCCCGCATCGGACGGGGTGCTCGTCGGGTGGGACGGCGATCCAGGATCGTCCGCCATTCGGTCGCGGGTCGGGCTCACGCCGCCAATGACCCGGGCCGGAGCGGCGTCTGCCGGTTCGTCGCCTGCCCCCAGGGCCATTGCAGCAGGGCGGCGGTCGCGCCCACCGCCAGTAGGGACATCCAAGCGAGGTCATAGGACCCTGTGACGTCCAGGGCGACGCCGCCCAGCCACGATCCGGCGAAGCTGCCCAGTTGGTGACTGAAGAAGATGAAGCCGAACAGGGCGTTGAAGTGGCGGAGCCCGAACATCCGGCCGATGAGGCCCCCCACGAGCGGGGCGACGCTCAGCCACATGAGGCCCATCGCCGCCGCGAACAGCAGCGTGCTGGGCACGGTCACCGGAAGCAGTAGGTAGACGAGGACGGCAAGTGTCCGGAACAGGTAGGTCAGGGAGAGCAGCTTCGCCTGGCTGAAGCGTGCGCCCAGGTGTCCCATCGCGTATGACCCGAAGGCGTTGCAGAGCCCGATCACCCCCAGCGCCGTGGCGCCGACACCCGCGGGTATCCCGCATAGCGCGAGGTAGCGCGGCAGGTGCGTGGTTATGAACGCGAGCTGGAAGCCGCAGGCGAAGAAGGCCACAGTCATGGCCAGGAACCGGCCGTTTCGGATCGCCGCCGCCATCGTGGGCCGCAACCCTTCCGCGGGCAGCGCGACAGGTCCGGCGGCAGGCACCCCGGTCCGGGTGCCGAAGCCGAGCGAGAGCGCGCCCATGCAGGCGGCGAACACGACGAAGGCTGCCAGCGCGCCCCGCCACCCGTGATCCCGGATGAGGCCCTGGGTCAGCGGCGCCAGGGCCAACGTGCCGAGCGACGCGGCGGCCGAGACCATGCCGGTGACCTGGCTGCGGCGTTCCGGAGGTGCGGAACGGGACACCGTGCCGAGCAGGACGCCAAACCCGGTTCCCGCCACCCCGATCCCGACGAGGACACCTCCGCCCAGCACGAGGCCGACGAAGGGGTCGCGTGCCGTCGCCATGAGGGCCAGTCCCGCCATGTAGACCGCCGAACTCCCGACCAGCACCGGCCGGGCCCCGAAACGGTCTCCCAACGCCCCGAGAAAAGGCTGGCTGATGCCCCAGACCAGGTTCTGGGCCGCCATCGCGAAGCCGAACGTGGCGGCCGACGCCCCGAGGTCGGCGACGACCGGCCCGAGGAACAGGCCGAAGCACTGCCGCAGCCCCATCGAGATCGCCATGATCGACGCGGCCAGGATGACCAGCGCCCGACCCTGGCCGCGGGCGGGCCGCGACGGTTCAGGGACGTCCCTCTGTGACTGCGCCATGTTCCCTCCGCATTCCCTTACACACCGAGAGGCTAGTCGCGCGCCGCCAAGACGGCGCACCGGAGAAACCGCAGGTCGGTGCTGCGGCCGCTCCGGGGCCTGTCTCAGCCGACCCCGTAACGCTGCACGGCCTCCTCGTCCCACTCGAGCCCCGCCCCGGGGCCCCGGTGGGGGAGGACGGAACCGCCCTCCAGTCCGGGGCTTCCCTGCGCCAGGATCGGCGCGGCCAGATCCAGGTACTCGAGGAAGTGCCGCCCCGGCGTCGCGGCCATCACCTGGGTGCTGAACTCGATGAACAGATGGCTCGAGACGGGAATGCCGCTTCCCCGGGCCAACGCCACGGACTCCATCCAGCCGGTCACGCCTCCGATCTTCATGAGATCGGGCATGAGGAAGTCGGATCCCGCCGCGCTGAGCGACCGGGCGACTTCTTCGGGTCCCCAGAAATTCTCGCCGACCTGTATGGGTGTCGCGAGGGCCCGGGCGACCTCGGCATGCCCGGCGTAGTCGTCGGCACGGACCGGCTCCTCGATCCAGACCAGGCCATGGTCGTCCAGGACCCTGCCGCGGCGGACCGCCTCCGCCACCGTGAGCGCCTGGTTGTAATCCACCATAAGCCCGGTCGCCGGACCGATGGCGTCGCGGACGGCGCCGATCACCGCAAGCTCCTGCTCCAGCCCGGCATGGCCGATCTTCACCTTCACCGTGTCGAAACCCGCCGCCACGGCCGCGGCGGCCTCCGCGGCCAGCTCGGAGGGCGAGAGGCCCCGCAACGAGGCGTAAGCGCGGATGCGTTCGTCGCCGGTCGCACCCAGCGCCCGTGCCAACGACACGCCCAGCGACCTCGCATGCGCATCCCACGCCGCCATGTCGACCGCCGAGAGGGCCAGGCCCACCAGGCCCTGCGGCCCGAGCAGGCGGAACTGCCGCGCCAGGATGCGTCTCAGCTCGAGCGGGGCAAGCGGCCGGTCGCGCAGCATCGGTTCGAGGCTCGCGACCAGGCTGGCCGTGGGCCCAAGGGCGGCGACCGTGTAAGTGAACACGTAGGCCGATCCCACGATCCCCTCGTCGGTCCACAGATCCACCAACACGAGCGGCGCGGAGCGGACAGCACCTGCCGCGGTCTGGACAGGTGGCTCGATAGGCACGTTGACCGTCCTGACCCGCAGCCCCGTGACTTTCAGCAGCGGCCTTCCCGACATGGCGATCACGCGGCCCCGCCCAGGGCTAGGTAGGCCACCTCGAACACCTGCCCCGGCATCCGCGCGTAGGCAAGCGTGCTGCGGGTGCCATCGGCCGGATCCAGCCAGGAGATACCGGGCGTCGCTGGCTCTCCCGGGACGAGGGTGACGGCCTGGGTCTCGATCGAGGGCTGCGTGACCAAGCTGGGCAGGACAAGTTGCACGCGCGGGCGGCCGAATGCCTTCACCTGCCGCTCGAACTCGGGCGACCCGAGATAGCTGGCCGCGTACCCGGGCGTGCTCCAGAGGACCAGGGCATTCAGCGAAGGTGAGGCCTCGTCCAGGAGATAGAACTTGAAGATGATCCCGGGATAGCCGTCGAAGCTCGGGCCGAGGCGGGCGGCGCGCTCGCGTGCCGGGGAAAGCGCTCCGGGTCCCTCGAGCGCGAAGCCGCAACGCATGATCAGCCGTGCAGACTGAGTTCCGGCGGCAGAACCCGCGGCGGCGTGCCCGCGCACGGCGAAGCCGCCCATGCCCGCTGCGCCGACAGTGGCAAGCAGGGCACCGGTCGCTGCCGACCGCCTCGTGAGCCCGACCCGGACAGCCTTCTCTGCACTACGCCCGCCTTCGGTCATGATGGCCGCTCCCCCAGTTGCTTTGAGCCTCCGTCCGGTGCCGAGGCTGGTTCGCCCCTCGGCGGTCCGACCGAGGCCGACGCCTCGAACTAAACGGATCGCACGCCCCGACCGGAGAGGCATGTCCGCAGGGTGGTGCCGCACAAACCGATGTTGAGGTTAGCGGGCCCACTGGTAGCATCGGATGCACGCTGGCCGGGCAAACTCGGAAACCGGGTGAGTTGGGTGACACGAGACTGGAGACGAAATGCCCATTGACCGTCACCACAACGGCGGCCCGGCTCTCGAGCAGGATGACCGGGAGTCTCATCGTGGCTGTTCTGCTGGCGGCAGGCATACGGGAGCGCCTGGAAGACGCCGCCGCGCGAGATCGCGCTCGCGCGGCTGGCCGGGCCAAGGCGTTGGGCATGAGCTGCCGCGAATACACTTTGGAGATCCTGGAGCGCGGCTGATACCTGTGACGCGCTCTATCCCTCGCCTTGCTTCGCGCTGCATCAACTGGGCTATCATTTGCCTGCGAGATGCGACGGGACTGCGTCGGCATACTGGGCGACACCCCGGCCGAACGACCAGTTCTCGCGTGCCAGTTCGACGAGGTTGACGAACACGTCGTCCTCGGAGAGGCCATGGTCATCGGCAAGGCCGGCAGCCAGGGCCTTGAACAAGCCCTTCTTCTGTTCGACCGTCCTTCCGGTCGCCATGAAGACCTGGATGAAGACGACCTCGTCGGTCCTGGCCATTCCGAGATATCCCGGGTCGTAGATCAGGTCCTCGCCGTGGGTGGTCAACACTTGAAAGCGATCCCCGACCGGCACCCCCAGCGCGGAAACAAGCGCGCGGTGGATGGTGTCGGCAATCGCGCGGCGGACTGCTGCGGGGCGCTCGGGCTTAAACGATATACGGACGAATGGCACGGATTGCCTCACTGGCGAATGGGTTGGCGCAAAGCTCTATCGACGGGCGGTTATCCCCCGGGCTGTCTCATGCCGCCTACGCAAGACGGGCGCGACCGGCCTGCGCGAGACCGTCGTAGCCCCGGAGTCCGCGGCACCTCATGGACGACGACGTAGGCCACGGGCTCGAGGTCGGTCCCGACGACCTTCCGCAGCATCTGCATCGATTCCGTCACGGACCGTGCCTTCTCCTCGGCCGTGTCCGTGCCACGAGCTACCTTGCTCTCCAGGAACGCCGCTGCTCGGGCCGCTCCGCTGCCCACCGACCAGCATTCTTCGGGTACTTGCTCGACCGCGACCACGGTCAGGGCGAACCTCTTGCGCATGACGCCCTCCATCAGCCCGGTGGCCCTTTGCCGGAGCTGCTTGGATTGCGAGGCGGGAAAGCGGGGCGCCCGCCACTTGATATTCACGAACGGCACGGTCGTCTCCAACGGGAGGGTTGCGCTGCCACTGCTGCCCCCAGAACATCGGTATAGCCGACCGACCTGACAAACGGATTCGTTAGGAACGACGGTCCACAAAAGCCGGACGATTAGGAGTGGTCCGCTCACCGGCTCAGCTTGCGGGTTCCGGCAGCCCCTTCCGTCCCTGGCCGAAGCGTGCCCGCTATTCCCCCGCGCTCACGCCGAGCGCCCGGATGAACGCCCGCCGCATCCTCTCATCGTCGTTGAAAGCCGCACCGGCGCGCGATGGCGCCGATCGGGTAACGCAATTGCCTCTACTGCCTTTGCGGGGGGCGCGCCGATGCAGGCCGAGAAGGCGCGCGCGAAGGTCCTCGGCACCATTGCGGACCGTTCTGCCAGCTTCTCGACGCGAGAGGTCGGAAGCGAGGTTGCCATCGTCCGGGCCTGCAGGTCGGCGAACCGGCCATTCCGGTCATCGGCCTGGCCGAGAGCGCCGCACTGATTGCGCTTGGCCGCCGGGAAGCTTGAGGCAGACCACCAGGCTGCGGGCGACACCCAGCGCCACCTCGTGGTCGAGGTCTTTCTCCACCATGGCGAGCGCGAGGTCGATCCCCGCCGTCATGCCGGCGGACGTCCAGACCGGGCGGTCTCGTACAAAGATCGGCGTGGTATGGGTTCCCTTCAGACCCCTGAGGACGCCGACACGAGCGATTGAATATTCATCTCCTGCCGCCTCGATGTCGCGCTCAAGAAGATACCACCTGGATTTACGACCTGAGGCTTTCACTGCGAAGCGCGATACCTTGTCACCCGTTCCTGACGTTTTATCAAATGCGTATGTCCGATCTGGGTCGTACAGCCGCCGATAGGCGAGCGGCAGCGAATGTCCGCTTGTCGCTCCTAACCACTCCATAGCCGACAGTCCGCTCTCGACCAGCGTCTTCGATCGGGTGGTGCAGGCGGAAATTCAGTGTTTTCAGGCGTCGCGTTGCTCGATCGCATCCACGCGGTCGGGGTAGAAGGCGAGGTGATCCTTGATCTCGGCCACGGCGTCGTAGGGTTTCTCGTAAGTCCAGATTGCATCGGCCGACCGTTCGCCGCCGGCTGGGATGCTGAGATAGGCGGCCTCCCCTTTGTAAGGGCAGTAGGTCGTTGTGTCGGACCGGGTCAGTGCCGCCAAATCCACATCCTTCCGCGGTATGTATTGAACCGGCGGGTAGGCTGCTTCGCGCAGGATGAGCGCGTCCCGCGTGTCCGCGATCACGCGTCCACCCAAGGTCACGATCACGCGGCTGGTGTTCGGTCCAATAGTGATGGGATGGTTTGGCCCGGGAATCTTGATGGTACGCTCGGTCATGAGGATCTCCTTTCGAAAGAGTAGGGCGTTCAAAGCTTGGAGCCGCCATCGACCCGAAGCGTGTCGCCCGATACCCAGCGCGCGGCATCGGAGGCAAGGAAGGCGATGGCGCCGGCGATGTCGTCCGGCTGGGCCACGCGCTTCAGCGCCTGCATGCCGAGGGTGAACTCGCGGCCAGGATCGGTCCTAGCGAAGCTTGACATGTCGGTGTCGACCACACCCGGTGCCACGGCATTCACCCGGATGCCCTTGGGGCCAAGGATCAATGCGAAATGCTTGACCAGGGTGTCGATAGCACCCTTGGTCGCCGCATAGGCTGACAGATTGTCGACGGCAGCGTGCGCCGCGAGCGAAGAGGTGAAGACGACGCTGGAGCCCTTCTTCAGAACCGGCAGCAACTGCTGCACGAGGAAATACGGAGCGCGGACGTTCACGGCGAACAGCTCGTCGAAATCCTCCAGTGTCGTCGCCTCGATCGTGGCGGCTTTAGCGATGCCGGCATTGGCAACCAGGATGTCCAGGCGGTCGCCGACGATCTCCCGCACCTTGGCGGCGAGCTTATGCGCGCCTCGTGGATCGGATAGGTCAGCGCCTGTCGCTTCGGCCCGCCCGCCTGCGGCTCTGATCTGGTCGACGAGCGAGCGCGCCTCGGCGGCGCCGCGGCCGTAATGGACGAGAACCTGCGCGCCGGCCTGGGCGAGCGCCAGGGCAGCAGCGCGGCCGATCCCGCGCGACGCGCCCGTCACGAGCGCGGTCTTTCCATTGCAAAATTTCATGGTCGATCTTCTCTCAGAGAACGGCAGGGTGAGCCGATCGGAATGCCAGGATGGCGACCGACCGGCTCGACGAAGTCAGGTCGGGTCACGCATCCAAGAACAGGGATGCGTGAGCCACGAAAAGCGCCGGATACTGGTAGATGGAGCCGTGGCCGGCGTCCGGGTAGACGATGAGCTGCGCGTTCGGCAGGTTCTGCTGCAGCGTCAGCGAGTGAAGGGTCGGGATGATCGCATCGTCGCTGCCCTGCGCGATGAGCGTGGGTTGCTTGATCGACCTCAGGTAAGCGAGGGCGTTCTCGTCGGGCGTGATCCACTTGCCGATGGCCTCGCCCTGCGCCGCGATCGTCTGCGGGCTCACGTCGGGGTCTCGGTCCTGGCGGCGCAGCTTCCGCTCGAGGAATGCGAGCCCCGCCTTCTGGCTGGTTGCGGTCGGCTTGAAGTGCACCGCCAGCCAGAGATGCTCCGGCGGATCGTAGCTCGCGGCGAAAATCTCGGCCGAGCGGCTGGCCGTCATGTCGTTGCCGCGGTGCCCGGTGCCGACGAGGAGGACCTTGCGAACCAGGTCACCTCCCTGCAGCGCGATCTCCTGGGCGACGAAGCCGCCGATCGAGATGCCGAGGACGTCGACCTGCTCGAGGCCCAGCGCGCGGATGAAGCCGATCGCATTGGCGCCCATCTCCTGAAAGCTGGAGGGCGTCTCGCCGGATGAACTGGAGACACCGGCGTTGTCGAACAGGATGACCTCGCGGTCCTTCGACAAGCCGTCGGTCACGGCCGGATCCCAGTGATCCATCGTGCCGGTATAATGCTGGTTGAACACGAGCGGGACCCCGCCCGCCTTGCCGAAACGGCGGTAAGCGAAGTGGACGCCGTTGGCCTCGACGAACTGGGTCGGGGCGGTCTGATGGGTGTGGGTGTTCATGGTTGGGCTTCCTGAACTGGGGCGACGGTCAACTGGCCGTCCTGCCACCGTTGACGCCGATGATCTGGCCGGTGACGAACGAGGCCTTGTTCGACGACAGGAATAGGATCGCGTCCGCCAGCTCCTCGGGCCGGCCTGCCCGGCGAAGCGGGATCGAGGCAAGCAACCCGGCCTTTCGGTCCTCGGAGCCGGTGAAACGATCGAGCATGGCGGTCTCGACGGGGCCGGGCGCGATCGCATTGACGCGGACGCCGAACGCGGCGGCCTCCAGCGCGCCCGATTTGGTCAGGCCTTCGACGGCATGTTTGCTGGCGACGTAGAGGGATGCGTTCGCAGCGCCACGGCTGCCCATCGTCGACGAGATATTGACGATGCTACCGGACCCTTGGGGCTGCATCACGCGCAGCTCGTGCTTCATGCAGAGGAGCACGCCGAGCACGTTCGTCTCGAAGGTCGCCGCATAGGCCTCCGGCGTCTGCTCGACGACGGGAGCCGGGTTGCCCTCCGTGCCGGCGTTATTGACCGCCACGTCCAGGCGGCCGAAGCGGGCGACCGCTCCCATGATCAAGGCTTGGACCTCGGTCTCGTTGCGGACATCCGCCTCGATGAACTGGGCTTCCGCGCCGAGCCCACGAAGCTCGCTCGCCAATACCGCGCCGGTCTGGGCGTTACGGCCGGAGACCACGACCTTATAGCCCTCGCCTGCCGCGGCGAGCGCGGTGGCGCGGCCAATGCCAGCAAGCGCGCCCGTAATTAGGATGACTTGGTCTTTCATCATGATCCTCCCCGTGTATTGATCCATACCCTCGATCACTTACAGACTTGGGAGCAGTACTCTGTCTTGCCTGCCGCCGAATGCTGTCCGTTGGTGCAAGAGTTAGGTTGCCGTTGTGCCCACGAAAAAGACTTTGTAGGGTCGCAACCCATACCTGCTCGGCATGGGTCGGATGGAGCTCAGACATCTCCGCTATTTCATCGCCGTGGCCGAAGAGGGAAGCGTCACAAACGCCGCCGAGAAGCGGCTACATACCGCTCAGCCGTCTCTCAGCCGCCAGCTCCGGGATTTGGAGACCGAGGTCGGCACGCCGCTCTTCATCCGTGGTGCTCGCGGCGTCCGGTTGACCGACGCCGGGCAGGTCTTCCTCGTCCACGCGCGCGTCGCGGTAAGCGAGGCCAAAGAAGCGATCCAGGCCGCTCGTCGCGCGGCTCGCCCGGCAAGGGAAGTCTTCTCCGTGGGTTTCCTGACGGGACAGGAGGTCGATTGGCTCCCCCATGTCACGCGGATCCTCAGGGCCGAGTTGCCGAAGATCGAGTTCAAGGTGACGAGCATGTATTCACCCGATCTTGCCGAGGCGCTGCAGACCGGCGAGATCGACCTCGGCTTCCTGCGCGTGGAGCCGAAGCAGGACGTGACCTATGACGTGATCGCGAAGGAGCCGATTGTCGTAATCCTGCCGAGCGATCACCGGTTGGCCACGGAAAGGGAGATCGATCCGAAGGCACTCGAGGGCGAGACGCTGGTTGGCTTTTCCGATGTCGCGCTCGTGCTGCGGGGCGTGGTCGAGGACTATCTGCGGCAGAACGGCGTCGATCCGACGCCCCGCCATCGCATCGAGAACTTCGCCACAGGTTTGTCGCTGGTCGCGTCCATCCGCGGGGTGGCGCTCCTGCCGGCTTATGTCGAGCCGCTGCTCCCGTGGTCGGTGGTGAGCCGGCCCCTGAAAGGCGAGAAGCTGACCATCGACCTGGCCGTGGGTTACAGAGCTGACAATCCGTCGCCAGTGCTGAGAACCTTTCTAGCTGGGCTCGATCAGCTCATTGCAGCAGGGCCAGCCGGAACGCGCCAGGTCCGGTAGCCATCAGAGGGAGCGGCTGCTCTCTGGTGCGTGGTTCATTTCCTGCTCGATGTCTCCGTGTCTGGATGCGCTCACTCGGACGGGAGCACGTGAGCAAGCCTCATGAGCACGGCGGCATTCTCGTGCGCGTTCCGGCAAGCGACCGCGAAGAGGGCAACAGCATTCCTCAGCCATCCGGACATCCCAAGTGCATCGGTCGGGGACGTCGAGCGGATGATGTCGAAGAGCGTGGGGTTGTCGCGCGAGCCTATCCGTCCGAGATCGCGGAACCGAATCGGCGCGACGAGATCGACGTTCGCTTCTCACCGGCCGCAGCGCCGAAGCCGACTATCCGCTTTCGGCCAGATTAAGTTGAAGACCACCGGGCGACTTTGCGCCCTCCCGGTCACCGTATCGCCCGCGGGCTCCCAGAAGCGGACTGCATACTCAATCACTTGATCGGCGGAGATGGGTGGAGAGCGGCCAGTCCGCTTCGGAGCGAAAAGCAGAATAGCCGACGCTTCGATATTGGCGCGAACTGGCCGATACCGGACTGTCTGCTGCAGAGAATATCCATGCGAAAGCAGATATCTGTTTGGTTAGAGTCCATCGACCGAACGCGACCCCGACTGACGATTTCTCTGGCAAAGAAGTCTAGTCTCGGGACAGAGCACGGCGGAGCACAAGCTAGGTGCCCCGCCAGTCATGTGCGTGCCTACGCGATCAGGGGCACTCGGCCGAGTGCCTCAACCAGCTTGGCTGCAATCAGATGGTCCGAGCTTGGGTTCTGACCCGTAATCAGCTCGCGGTCGACCACCACGTTGGGCGCGGAGTCCTTAACCTCGGTGCTAACCGTGGCCCTCGCCAACAGGAGGGCATCGGGCATGGTGAAACACAGCCTGCCATGGAGGAAGTTGTCCTCGGCCGCCCGCTCCTCACTTGCGGAGAACACGGTCATCCCATAGCCGGCATAGATCCAGCCCTGGGCGCACTCGCTCGCTGCGGACCTGTCCCCGGTGATCAGAGCGGCACGGAACTCTCGCGCACGCGGCATTGCCGCCACGGTCGCCACGGGGCCGTGGCAGAGCAGCGCGGTCGGCCGTCCCACGGTGTGGAAGTGGTGCAGGATCGCGCCCATGTCGGCATCCTGCATGAGGTCGACGGCCGGCGCGTGACCGCCGGGCACGAAGACGCCGGCATAATCGTCCAGCCCCTCAACGACGACCGAGTGCAGCGTGCGCACCTGATTCACGGACCGGTCGTCGGCATAGAAGCTCTTGGCGCGTGCGTGGGCGGCCTCGTCGCCTCCGAAGTGTTGCGCCGCGTCCGACACCGGGTCGATATGCGGCTTGGTTCCGTCCGGCGTGGCCAGCACGACCGTGTATCCAGCCGCGATCAGCGCCATCGCCGGCACGACCGTCTCGTTGAGGTATTGCCCGATCGCGGCCGAGCCACCGCCCTGGAGCTCGATCCGTGTGGCGTTCGAGCCCACCACGAGCACTGTTCCCTTGGTCATCTGCGCCTCCATTGAACCGTCCGCGTTCGTCGCGGGCGAGCCGGATATGACCTCGGCCGAGACGTTCCTGAAATTGATTGTTTGGATTCTAGATATATTTATGCCAATATATCTCGTGCGTTACGACCTGAACCTGTTGCCGATTTTCGTCGCCCTGATGGAGGAGCGCAGCGTCACACGCGCCGCCGAGCGGCTGGGCATGACTCAACCGGCGCTGTCGAACGCGCTTTCACGCTTGCGGACGACCCTGCAGGACCAGCTCTTCATCCGCGAACGCTACGGCATCCAGCCGACCCCGGTCGCCGTCGAACTGGCGCCGGTGATTGCCCAGGCGCTGGCGAGGCTCGACGACGCCGTGCTCGGTCAACAGGAGTTCGACCCTGCCACAGCCGAGCGGCTGCTGACCCTGGCACCCAACGGATACGTCGAACTGGTTCTGATCCCCGCACTCGTCGCGAAGCTCCGAGTGGTCGCACCCGGCATCACGCTGCGCCTGATCCCGTATGGCAACGACCTAGCGGAAACAGGTGTCGTCTCCGGCACCACCGCGCTGGTGCTTGGCCGGGTCACGGATCCGCCGGACAGCCTGGTCGTCCAGCATCTTTTCGACGAGGGCTACGCCTGCGTGGTGCGGGCAGGCCATCCCGAGATCGCCAACAACATCACCCGGTGCCAATTCGAGCGGCTCAAGCACGTCAACGTGGTGCCGCCTGGCCGCCTGCGCGCGGGGCTGTTCCAGGCGCTAGCGCAACAACAACTCAAGCGCGATGTCGCGATCTCAGTCACCAACTTCTTCGCGGTTGCCGAGATGGTCGCCGTGACCAATTACTGCGCTACGCTGCCAGGCCTGGTCTGCCGGCGGCTGGCACAAGATACCCGGCTCAAGGTGCTCCCTACGCCAGCTGACATCGGCACGTTTCCGGTCGAGATGGCCTGGCACGTGCGCTACCGGCATGATCCCGCACACCAGTGGCTCAGGTCGCTCATCAGCAAGGTGGCATCGGATCTGGGTGGCTGAACACTGAGGAAAGCGTTCGTAGCGGAAGAGTTGGCCCGCAGGCGGCGTTTGGCGGGGACGGCGGTGTCGGTTGCCACCGGACTTATCGCTATCAGAACGGCTTCGTGCTGGTTCCCAGTAACCGGCCCAGTGACACCACCGCGAAGAATCCGGCCTCGAACCCGCTCTGCGGCCGGTGGTAGACGCCTGATGCGGGCGGGCCGTAGTAGTTGTCCGGGTGTATGAAATACTCGACGATCGGGCGGACCGAGATCGCCGGGGTCACCTGCACGTTGCCGACCAGCTCGACGGCATAGCCGTTGCGGGACTGCGTTCCGTCCAGGTGCCCGACGATGCGCTGGACCAGCGTCTCGCGCGCCTGTTCGATCGCGCTCAGCCGCTGGTATTTAAATTGCAGGCCAAACGCGTCCAGTGGCCGGCCGGGTATGAAGCCCGTCACGTTCACGCCCGCCAGCATGTCGAAGTCGATCGCCTGCGGCTTGTCCACCGAGGTGTCAAGCGCCCCGTAAAGCGCGATGTTGAATGGTGGTCCGCCTTCTGGCCGGGCAGGGCCGCGATAGACCACCTTCTGTCCCTGCGCGAAGATCACGCCGCCGCCGGCGAACGGCCCGGCGGAGGTGATCGGGCGGATGATCGGCGCCGCCGTGCCCTTGTTGTTGGCCGTCCGATCGCCGTAGGGCGACGTGTTCCATTCGAACCCAACCTCGAGGTTCGCCGGGTAGGCGGCGTTGCTGAACTCGCTGCGGTATCCGACCTCGCCCAGGATCTGCGCGCCGGTCGCCTTGTCCGTGCCGAAGCGGTCGCCGTAATTGACCGCGTAGCGGTAGTTGTCCTCGAACGCGCCCGCCTGGACGTACCAGGTGGGCGTGACCCGGTAGGTCGCCCGGCCGCCCCAGACCGGGTAGGGATTGGAGTTGAAATCACCGACGACCTGGAACGTGCTGGAGAAATGCGTGAACGGGTCGAGCGAGTTCGGCAGCAGGAAGTAGTTGTAGACGTTGGTCCGCCCAGCCTCGATCGAGAGACGCCCATCCAGGAAGCGCTGCTCGTAGGTCAGTAAGGAGAGCAGGTTGGTTTGCGTGGACGGCGTGGTTTGGAAGCCCGTCATCGCGCCGCCGGCCTGGGTGATGATCTGCGGAATGTCCGCGCGCAGGCCGAAGAAAGACAGGCCCAGGTGGACGTTGCCGCCGGGAATGCCGACGAGTTTCTGCAGGTCGAAGTCGGCGGCGGGGCGGAAGACGAACAGGTTGTTGATCTGCCCCGGCACGCTGCCGGCGGTCGGGTTGGCGAGGAAGTGGTCGAATGCGATGCCGTGGAAATCGATGCCTGCGTTCAGCAGCTTGTCCCCGAACTCGGGGAACAAACCGATGCGCGGCGGTGGAGAGGTCGGCACCGACACCTGCGGCAGCGTCTGGTCCCCGGTGGTGTTCAGGTTCGGCACCGCGGTCTGGCCTTCCGGGCTGGTCGGCGTGGCTGGCGATGCGCCGAAACCCGGGCCTTCCGGCGTCCCCGGCCTGCCGGGGGCGAGTTGCGCCCAGGCGAGGCCGGGCGGCGCGGCGAGCAGGAGGGCCGCCACCGTCGTCGCGAGCAGATATTGCTTCATGTCGAGTTCTCCCCTTGCCGCGGCCAGGCTCGCCGCGGCTTCCTTGGATTTTCGTTGTTCCTCGATCGCGCCGGCGGTCGTTGCCGCCGCCGCGTGCTACGGTGTTGGGCGGTCCCGCTCGGCCTCGCGCAGGAAGGCGTCCACGGCGGTGTTGAAGCCCTCCGCGGCGGAAAGTTGGACGAAGTGGTTGGGCGACTTCACCACCAGGTGGCGGCCATGAGTCAGCCCGGCGGCCGTCTCTCCGACGGCGTCGAAGAACGGGCTCCAGCCGCCGGTGATGACGAGGGTGGAGATGCCGGCGGCGGCGACTTGCTCCGCGGCCTGCCGTAGGGCCGGCGGGGGCGCCATTCGGGCTTGAAGCAATGAGCAGCCGAACCGCTGTGCCGCCGCCGGGTCGGCTTGCAGCCCGGCCATCGCGGTGCCCGGCGTGGTGCTGCCCGTGTCGGCCGTGCCGAGCACCCGGCCGAAGCCGAGCGCGTAATCCGCCGGCGTCTTGGCCGCCATGATGACGCCGCCGAACTGACCGGCGCTGGCCTGCAGCACGGGGTCGGCGGCGATGCGCGGGCTGCCGAACAGCAGGGATTGCAGCGCCGGCTCGACCAGCACCAGAGCGCGGACGGAGCCCGGCCGACGGGCGGCGGCGAGCAGCGCCTCGGAGCCGCCCCAGGAATGGCCGATCAGGAACGCGCCGTCCCCCAGCATGTCGGCGATCCAGACGGAGTCCGCCTCCATGTCTTCCGGGCCGCGGCTGGGGCTGCTGCCGAAGCCGGGGCGGTCCGGCAACTCCAGCCGCCAACCGCGTTGCGCCAGCGCCTCCTGACCGGCGAAGGTGCTGGGGCCGCCGCCCAGGCCGCCCTGCACGCCGCCGTGGATGATCACCACGCGCGGCCCGTCCTGGCCCCAGCGCGTGACGTGAATCGGCCCGGCTTCGGCCGCCGGGATACGAGGCGGCGGCGGCGGGCACTGGGCGAGCAGCATCGCCTGCTGCTGTTGGATCATGGACGCGGACATATCGGGCTTCCCGGGCTGTGCGGTGGTTTGGCTTCGCGCTGCAACGGGTACGATCAACCCGGCGAGCAAGGATCGGCGCCTCACGGGGCGGCTCCCGTGGCCGGCTGGTCCGCGACCGGGTTCCGCAGCACGCCCACCCCTTCCAGCTCGACCTCGCAGACATCGCCGGGTTTCATCCACAGCGGCGGCTTGCGCGCCAGGCCGACGCCGGATGGCGTGCCGGTGACGATCATGTCCCCAGGCTCCAGCGTCAGCGCCTCGCTCAGCGTGCTGACCAGGGTGGCGACGTCGAACACCAGGTCGTCGGTGGAGGCGTCCTGCACCACCTCGCCGTTGAGGCGCGTCTGCAGTCGCAACCCGGCGCAGCCCGGCGGCAGCTCGTCAGCGGTCACGAGCCAGGGGCCGAACGCGCCCGTGCCGTCAAAATTCTTGCCGACCGTCCACTGCGGCGCCTTGAACTGGTAGTCGCGGATGGAGGCGTCATTGAAGAGCGAATACGCCAGCACGTGGTCCAGGGCGCGAGCCTTGGGGATGTCGCGTCCGCCGCGCCCGATCACGGCGACGAACTCGCCCTCGTAGTCGAGCTGCTCCGACAGGCGCGGACGGATGATGGGCGCACCGTGGCCGATCAAGCTGGACGCGAAGCGCCCGAACACCGTCGGGTAGTCCGGCACGGCGAACCCGCTTTCCGCGGAATGATTTGCGTAGTTCAGGCCGACGCATATGATCTTGGGTGGGTTCGGCAGTGGCGGCAGCAGGTCTACTGCGTCCAGGTCCACCTCCGGCTGGGCGAGAAGGCCGCGTACCAGCGACGTCATTCCTTCGAGCCCGGCGGCCAGGTGGGCGCCGATCCCATCCCGCGTGGGCCCGCCATGGAAGCGGCCGTCCGGTCCGGACGCGGCCAGTCCGGGTTTTCCATCACGGCTGTAGGCAACGAGGCGCATCCGTCTATTCCTTCCGAGCGATTGCGATACGTGTCAGGCCGGGACGGACGCGGCCGGCATTCGCCGCGCCTGCCAGCGCATCGAAATCACGCTGGCTGCGCCGACGAGCGGGGCGACGCCGAGGGCGAGGAACACCTCCGAGCTGCCCCAGCCGCGGCCGACCATCACCCCCGTCAGCAGCGTGGCGCCGACCTGGCCCAGGCGGCCCGCGCCCATGGCCCAACCGAGGCCCGTCGAGCGCAGCGCAGTCGGGTAAACCAGCGTCGCCAGCCCGATCGACCCGGCGGAGCCGAGGCCCACGAAGAAGCAGGATGCCGCCTCGACCGCCGACACGCCACCGACCGTCTGGGCGAAGGAACCGATGGCGGCGGTCGCCACCGCCCCGGCCAGCAGCGCCGTGCCGAGCACCGCCGTCGCGCCTAGCCGTTCCAGCAGCCAGCCGGAGATCGCCATGCCGATGATCGAGCCGATGCTCTGCATACCCAGCACGAAGGCGGTGTCGGCGGGGGCGACGCCGTGTTCACGCAGCAGCGCCGGCGTCCAGTAGGCGACGATGGCCAGTGTGCCGAACCCGGTGACGAACGGCACCCACAGCAACAGCGTCGTCGCCGCCCGGCCACGGGTGAACAGGTGGGCGACCGGCACGCCGCGCGCCGGTGCAGTCGGCATGGCGATCGGCGCGCCGGGCGGCAGGGCCGGCACCACCCGTGCAGCGATGCGGGCGGCGCGCGCCGGGTCGCGACCGACGGCCAGCAGGTAGCCGATGGATTCGGGCAAGAAAGCCGCCAGCAGCAGCGCCACGCCGACCGGGACCACCCCGCACACCAGGAACATGGTCCGCCAGTCCGCCGCGCGGAGGATGGCGGCATTGACGAAGCTGCCCACCGCGGCACCCACCGGATAGGCGGCCCAGATCAGGCTGGCAACCGCGGCGCGGGACCGGGCCGGCGCGAACTCGGCCGACAGCGCCAGGAAGCACGGCGTGGCACCGCCCAATCCCATCCCCGCCAGGAAGCGCACGGCCAGCAGTTCCGCGGGTGAGCTTGCATACGCGGTCAGCACCGTGAACGCGCCGAACGACGCCGCTGCCAGCACGAGCATCCGCTTGCGTCCGAACCGGTCGCCCAACGGCCCAAACAGCAGCGCCCCCACGACGGCGCCGAGCAGGGACGCGGACAGGATGGGCCCGATCAGCGTGCGCGGCAGGTGCAGGTCCGTGACGATCAGCGGCGCGCCGACCGCTATTGCGAGCGAGTCCACCCCGTCCAGGAACGCCACCAGCGCGCAGAGCGCCATGACGAACGCCTGATAGGCGCCGACCGGGCGCTCGTCGATGAGCCGCGTCACGTCAAGTTTCGGTGTGCCTGTCACGCCATCGCCGGAATGGCTGCCGCAGATGCCAGGGCCATTGCTTCGACGCTCCTGCCCGTGACGCGGTCGAGCAGCGGTCCGGCGGGCGGCAACACGTCGCCCCGCCACGCGACGTGCTGGTCCGGCCGGATCAGCGCGAAGCGGGCGCCGTAGAGCGACGCCAGCCGGGGCTCGGCGAGGTGAAGCACGACCAGCGGGATCCCGCGCCGGGCGGCGGCCTCGGCCAGCGGAGACGCGTCACCATCCTCCGTGCACAGCAGGGTTAAGCCGGGGCCGAAGCGATCGTACAGGGACGAGCCGTCGGCGAGCCAGGCATGCGGCGCCAGGCTGCCCGGGCAGGCGGAAGGCACGTATGTCTCCACGCTGTCCGCCGGGGGCGTCGATCCGTCCTGCACGATGATCGGCGAGGCATCGTAGCGGGTGCCCAGCACCAGGCCGAGCGTGCGGAACTCCCGCCCCTTGGTGGCCCGGATCGCCTCGCCAACCGCAGCACGGACCGCGTCTCCGGCGACGTCGGTGTCCTCTAGGCCCGGCCGCACCAGCTGGTTGCCGACGACGGCGTAGTTGCGTTCGGCCTCCTCGATGGTGCGCCGGTGGACCGGGCGGCGTTCGGCGGCGTAGCTGGCGAGCAGCGCCGGGCCGCCCCAGCCCTGCAGCGTCGCCGCGAGCTTCCAGCCCAGGTCCACTGCATCGCCAACCCCCATGTTCATGCCGAAGCCGCCGAACGGTGGATGCAGGTGACAGGCGTCGCCGGCCAGGAACACGCGCCCGGCGGCGTACCGATCCGCGATCAGGCTCTGCGCCACCCACGGATCGCCGCGCACCACCTCGATCGGCCAGATCAGGGATCCCTGTCGCTGCGTCGTATCAAAGCGCTGCCAGATCCTGCCGTGTCCACGCCCGTCGGTCAGCTTGGTGGCCATGAAGAACCACAAGACCGTGTTGGTCCATCGGGCCGAGCATCGACGGGCTGGTCGCCGTTCACCAGCCAGTACATGATCGCCTTGCCGTGGATCTGCCGCGCCGCCAGATCGGGCGCGCGGAAGATAACGCTGTAGTTGCGCAGCGCCGGGCCGTTGCCCTCCATGCGCGACGCCGATGCGCCTCGCGCACCGCGCTGCGCGCGCCGTCCGCGCCCACCATGTAAGCTGCCCGCACGCGTGCGCGCGGCCACCGCCCGCCCGGTCAGCCAAGGGTGGCGTGAAACGCCGTCCGCATCCTGGCTGAAGCCCTGCAACGCGGTCCCGAACTCCAGCCTCCACGCCAGGCAGCGACGACCGCGCGTGCGCGGAGCACCTCCTCGACCGTGTATTGCGGCACCCACTGTGCCTCCTCGGAGTAGCGCTCGTCCCGCACCCGGCGGCCGTTGAAGGCGTTCGTCGAAGCGCGCAAGCTCCGGCCCGTTCATCCTCGTCGCGAACACGACGTCCGGCGGGTAGTCCTGCGGGATGGGCGATGCGGCCGACGCAGCGCGTCGGCGATGCCCCAGCGCCGGAGGTGTTCGCGCGAACGCACGTTGGTCGTCTTGGCGCGCGGGCTGCTGGCCGACCCGTTCGTTGCGCTCGACCACGGTGCAGATGCACTCCCCGAATGCCCAAGCTCGATCGCGAGCGACAGGCCGACCGGACCGGCGCCGGCTACCAGCACGTCCACGGCGGCCGTCCTACGCGACCCGGTCTCGTAGTTGTGCACGAAGTCCGCCGGAGGCGTTCGGCCCCCAGACGTAGAATGCGTCGTGCGCCCGGGTGGTCGCCCGCCTCCCAGTCGCAATCGACCGGGATGTAGTCGATGTCGGACGAATACTCGCTGTAGCTGCCCCACGGGTCGCGGACGTAGTGGAAGTAGTTGGAGCCGAGCACGTGCCGCCCCATCCCCCACCCGGCGGAGAAGCCGCGGTCCGCCATCTGCATCGCGCCGAGCCCGACCTCGTGGATCGAGCCCACGTCCCAGCTTAGATGGTGCAGGCCGGGCCCGTCCGACTTGGCGAGCGCGATCATGTGGTGGTCGCTGCCGTGGATGCCGTGCATGAACGCCACCCCATCGCCGGACCGGTCGGACAGGCGCAGGCCGAGCACCCGGCGGTAGAACTGGATCGATCGCTCCACGTCACCGCTGAACAGCAGTATATGCGCCAGCCGCCGCGGCCGCACGACCGGCGCGCGGGAGCGGGCGTGGGAGCCCTGCACGCCGGGCGGGGAGGACGGGTTGGACTGCACCGCTTTCTCGTTGGGCGAGGACTTTTCAGCCACCCGCATCTCGACCAGCGTGCCGTCCGGGTCGCGGAACCACACGCCGTTCGAGTCGAAGCCGGGCGGCGCGTCGATCTGCCGGATGCAGTTCTGCTTCAGCCGCGCCGCAATGCCCTCCAGGTCCTCCGGATAGGCGCCGAACGAGACATGGCCGAGCTTCTTGGCCGGGCCCTCGGACACGCGGCCCCACCGGTGATCGCGGCCGTGCGTGTAGAGGCCGAGGGCGCCGCCCTCGTCCCGCACGTCCAGTCCGAAGCCCGCGTAAAAGGCCTGCGCCTGCTTGAGGTCCGGCACGGCGAAGCTGAAATGGTCGACCGAGTGGACGCCCAACTCGCCGGGCCGGCGCGGCTGGGTGGCGATGCTGCGGATCTGCGTCACTTCGGCCTCCTGGACAGCCGCATCTTCGGCGGCTCGTAAGGAGGTATCGCAGCGCAACCGGACACGGCGAAAGATGGCAGTTTGATTTCGTCTCGTCGTTTCAGGTATCGCTGGCCATGAAGCTCCACCAACTACGCGACGCCGTCGCCATCGCCGAACGCGGCAGCCTCCGCGCGGCAGCCCGCCATCTGCAGCTGGCCCAGCCGGCGCTCACCCGCAGCCTCGGCCAATTGGAACGCGAGCTGGGCGCGCCGCTGTTCGAACGTAACGGCCGGGGCATGACGTTGACCCAGACCGGACAGGTCTTCGTGCAGCGGGCCAGTGCCATTCTCCACGAAGTCCGGCGCGCCGCGGAGGAGGTCGGCCAGCTCGGCGGCGGCGTCGGCGGCAGCGTGACGCTCGCACTCTCCATCGCGGCCCATACGGCCATGCTGCCGTCCGCCCTGGGCCCGTTCCGCCAGCTGTACCCCGGCGTGCGCCTGACGATCATCGAGGGAATCTACCCCACCGTGGAGAACCGGCTGCGGGACGGCAGCATCGACTTCTACGTCGGCCCCGAGCCGGGCCAGCCACTGCCGCCCGACCTGCGCCAGGAGGTGCTGTTCGCCAACACGCGTGTCGTGGTGGCCCGGCACGGCCATCCCTTGGCTGCCGCCACGTCGCTGGCAGAGCTCTCCAGAGCCGAATGGGCTTCGACCTCGGTCACACTGCAAGCGGACGAGGAGTTCGCCGCCCTGTTCCAATCCTTGGGGCTTGCGCCGCCGCGGCTCGCGTTGCAGAGCCAATCGGCGCTGACGCTTATGGTCTGCCTTAACTGTTCAGACCTGCTGGCGATGGTGCCGGTCCAGTTCATGGCGTCCGGGGCAACCAGCCACCTGCTCCAGGTCATCCCCGTGCGCGAACGCCTGCCTGCGCCGGCGATCGTGTTGATCCAGCGCGCCGGGCTTCCATTGACGCCGGCTGCCACCAAGCTGGTCGACATGCTTCGAAAGGCGGCGAACGCGGTATTGGGCCGCACGCAGAAGATCGTAGGACGCCAACGGCGGTAGCAAAGCCTGCCAACTCCGCGATAGTCCATCGGTTACATGCCCGGCGTGAGCCGCGCGACCAAATCATCGCCTAACTGCCACGATGACGGGGCATCCTTTTCGGGCTCAGGTCACTTTCGGCACCGGCGACTACGGCTCGATCACCGTCAGCTTGAACGGGCCGGCGTTGGTCGCGGCGTGCGCGACGGCGTCATTGGCCTGGGTCAGCGGGAACGGCGTCACGGCCCAGTGGCCGAGGTCCAGCAATCCGCCGCGTATCAGGCCCACTAGGCCCGGGATGGCGACGGTGTCGTACATCCACTGCCCGCGCACCGTGATCAGGTTGCGCATGAGCCAGGGATAGGGCAGCGCCAGGTCATCGCCGCCCAACATGCCCACGCCGCCCATCAACACGGCCCTGCCGCCCTGCCGCAACGTCATGATGGCGGCGCGCGCCACGCTGGTGGTGACCGAAGGCGGCAGGAAATCCTGCACTGCGTCGATCGGACCTGGTGCCGCTGCGCGCATTGCCGCCGTGTCGGCCTCGCCGTCGCCGGTCAGCCGCACCGGCACCAGACGCTCGCCGAAGCGCCGGCGCAGGTCGTCCAGCACCGCCACGTTGCGGCCGGGTGCGACCACGCAGCGTGCGCCCATGGCCAGAGCCAACGCCACCGTGGCCGAACCGATATTACCGGTGGCGCCGCTCACCAGCAGCGTCTCTCCCGGCCGGAAGTCCATCGCCAACAGGCCGCCATAGGCGATCAGCACCGTGAAGACCGCGCACCACTTCCCGGCATCCGCCGGGTCGATCGCGCCGATCGGCACCGCGTTCTCCGTCGGCACGCGGACCTGCTCGGCGAACGTGCCATCGCGGAAGTAGCGCTGGAGCTTTTGCCCACCCTCTCCCCGGGCGCTGACGCCCTGCAGGGTAATGTCAGGCGTAGCTGCGCCGTCGCGCGACCGTACGGTGGGGTCGCAGAACACCCAGTCGCCAGGCTGGAGGCGGGTGGCATCAGGACCGACCGCGCGCACTCGGCCGAGCGCGCCGCCGCCCGGCACCACCGGCGTGGGAAGCAGGTAGCGGCGCGCGCCGCTCAGCACCTCGTCCGTGTATGACAGCACCGGTGCGGCGACGACGTCCACCAGCGCCTCGCCCGTGCCGATGACCGGATCGGCGACATCCTCAACGCTCAGCTTCAGCCCGAAGGCCGGTAGCACGGCTGCCTTCATTTTCGTCTCCCTGGACAACGGACTCCCGAGATGGCGTTCTCCGACCGTGCAAGGAGAACTGGTCCGATACTGGTCTTCTGCGATACCACCCTCGGGAGCATGGCATGTCGGGTAACCGGCCCTTCGGAGACTTCCTGCGGTCACGCCGCACCCGCCTGGAGCCGGACAAGGGGGTGGACCGGCAGCGTCGTCGCACGCCCGGGCTCAAGCGCGAGGAGGTGGCGCAACGCGCCGGCATCAGCGCCGAGTGGTATGTGAAACTGGAACAGGGCCGCGCCGTCTCGCCCTCGGCCGAAACGGTGGACGCACTCGGCCGCGCCCTGCGGCTCGATCCGGTCGAGTTGGCCCACCTGCGCTCGCTGGCCGCGGCCGCCGGACGGCAGTCGTTCCAGCGCGAGCACGTGCCGGACACGCTCCACCGTATTGTCAGGAGTTTGCCGGAGCCCGCCTACCTGACCGGACGACGGTGGGACATCCTGGCTTGGAACGACGCCGCTGCCGCGCTGTTCGGCGACTTCGACCGGCTCGTGCCTGCCGAACGCAACAACCTTCACTGGATGCTTACCGACCCGGCCGCCAGGAGGCTGTTCGGCCAGACCTGGGCGGAGGAGGCACGGCGGATGGTGTCGCTGTTCCGGACGGCGCACGACCTTTGGCCTGCCGACCCCGCCTTCGCCGCCCTTGTGGACCAGGTCCATGCCCGTTGCCCGGAGTTCGGGACCTTGTGGTCCGAGCACGGGGTCGGCGCGCCGGTATCGGGCACCAAGCACCTGCATCACCCGACGCTGGGCGTCGTGCGCTACGAGTATGCTAGCTTCCAGGCCAACGACGACCCGGCACTTAAGCTCGCCCTGTATACGCGCTGTCGAGGGAACTCTCCCGACCGGACCTACAATCGCTACAGCCGCCTTCAACCCGAGTCGCAGTAATTCTGTCAGGGTTGGCTGAGAGCTGAAGGTTCGTTTCTGAGAACGCCGGGCGGAAAGCAGACCTCATGGGTCGCGGTGCTGCTTACAAGTCGAGGGTGCCGGCTCTGATCCGGGCATCGCGCTCGGCCATCTGGGCCTGGTCGGCAGGGAACATGACGGCCAGCCCGAACTCCACGGCCCGTTGCTGCACCTCCTCCACCATGACGTGCAGCCCAGCACGATACGCCACGAAGGCGGCGACGTGGTCGTTGCGATGCCGGCTTATGGCATCGGCAAGTCGGGCGGCGCCGATGATTGCCATCGAGCCGCCCATTCCCGCCAATGGCGAGACGCAATATCCAGCATCGCCCACCAGGGCGACGCGCCCGGCGGACCAGCACGGCATCCTGATCTGGTTCATTCGGTCAAAGTAGAAGTCGTCGGCTTCGTCAAGGTGAGCGAGAACGGCCGGCACCTTCCAGCCAAGATCATCAAATTGTTCGTGGATGATATGGCGTTGTTGCGCCTTGTCGCGATAGTCGTAACCAATCTCGCTTTCGCTGCGGAATGCGAGCCCGATATCGGTGCGATCGCTGTAACCGTTAAGGAACACCGTGCGCCCCGGTACGCTGAAGATCTGCGTTGTGTCAGCAGGCAGCAGCCCAATGTCGGGAACGACCATGAGGAAGCCGTAACAGCCAAGGAAATGGGAGAAGTCATGCCCTTCATCGAAGGCCAGGCGCCGCACAAGCGACCGGTTGCCGTCGCAACCGAGCACGAGGGCATAGTGTTTCCGGCTGCCATCGTTGAACGTCACCGCTGCGTCATCGGGACCGTTCGTGAGTTGGGCGATTGTGCGCCCAAACACCAGCTCGCCCCGGCCTTCAAAAGCAGCGAACAGGATGTCCAGCAGGTCGTCGCGGTGGATCTCGAACTTGTCGCCGTTGGCGGGTTGGTTGGCCACTTCGCCGATCGTGCTGTCGTCGATGGTTTTGAACTGGATAGCGCGAGGCGGAAGTGCTGCGGCGCGCACAGCCTCCATCAGCCCCATCCGGGTGAGCGCGTCGATCGCCTGGCCCTCGATGTCGACGGGGGTGCCGCCCTTCTGAGCCCGCTCGCGACCTCGACCACAGTCACGTGAAAGCCCAGTTCGCTCATCCACCAGGCCGTCGCCAGGCCCGCGAAGCTCGCCCCGCAGATAAGGATCCTGTCGCCTCGCCTCGCTGCCTCTTCGAAGAACTCTACCTGCTCGACCATCGTGCCTCCGGGCCGCAGCCGCTATCATGAATGGACTCCGCATCAATATATACCTGGTACATATATGGCAAGCCTGATTGACGCGATGCCGGACAGACGAACGCGCAAGCGACTTGCGACCCGCCGGGCCATCTCGGATGCGGCAACCCGCCTGTTCATCGAGCGTGGGTTCGACAGGGTGACGATCGACGAGATCGCCGAGGCCGCCGATGTCGGCCGCATGACCGTGTTCAATCACTTCCCGCGCAAGGAGGACATGTTCTTTGACCGGGAGGATGAAGCGCGTGACCTACTGGTCGGCGCGGTACGCTCGCGCGAGCCGGGTGTCGACCCGGTCCGAGCGCTGCAGCGCCTCGCCCATCGCTTGATCGAGGAGAACAGTCCCGCCATCCGCTTTTTCGACGGCAGCCGCCGCTTCGTCGAAACGGTCGCGGCCAGCGATGCGCTGAAAGCGCGCGCGCGCGCGATCCGTGACGAGGTCGCGGATGCGATCAAAGAGGCGTTTGCCGCAACCGCAGGTCGGCCGCCGGACGATCCCGACGCGCATTTGGCCGGCAACCTGCTGCTCGCAATCTGGACCACCGCTTTTCTTCAGGCCCACGACCTATATCGCCGCCAGGGTGATGCCGCCGCCGCGAAGACGCGCTTCCTGGCAGTGATCGACCAGGGAACAACGGGCGTGACAGCCGCGATGACCGGCACGCCATATGCCTGATGACCACGACGTGTCGCAAGAACCGACACTGCACAACCGGGCGAACGTACAGAGCGGTCGGCAGCTGTTAGGCCATTGACCGCTTTGCGGTCCAGCGGAGGTCATTCAGGCGTCTGCTTGTGGCGCACAGCCGCCCATAGATCGTCGTTCCGAATTTCTGCTTCCGAGGCGTGCTGCTCAGGCCGTGACCGTCTGGGATGGGTCGAAAGCTGCCAGTACGCATCCGGTGCCGGATGTCCGCTCTTCACCCACCTTCCACCCATAGCAGCCGGTCCGCTTCTGATGTCGTGGACGGCTCTTTCCCCCCTGCGGGTAGCATTGCGGGGCAGCCAAAAGGAGAGCGAACATGGGCATGGTCACGACAGTTGGATTGGATATCGCGAAGTCGGTGTTCCAGGTGCACGGCATCGACGCTGTGGGAACGGTGCTTGTCCGCCGGCGGCTGAGCCGGGCACGCGTCTTGGAGTTCTTTGAGAAGCTGCCCCCGTGCCTGGTCGGGATCGAGGCCTGCAACACCTCGCATTTCTGGGCTCGCACACTCATCGCGCTGGGCCACGATGTCCGGCTCATGCCGGCGCAGTACGTGAAACCCTACGTCAAGCGAGGCAAGAACGACGCTGCCGATGCCGAAGCAATCTGCGAAGCGGTGACACGTCCCACCATGAGGTTCGTTGCAGTCAAAAGCCCTGAACAGCAAAGCGTCATGATGCTGCATCGGGTCCGGCTGATGCTCAACCGTCAGCGCACTCAGCTGTCGAATGCCATGCGGGCACACATGTCGGAGTTCGGCGTGATCGCGCCGAACACCCGGATCAGCGTCAGCCGCTCGCGGCTGGGTTTGGCCTCGTTGGCCGTCAGCAATCGATCCAGCTCGTCTCGCCACGGGCCGATGCGCGGCTGCGGCTGTGGCTCTCGCTCATAGCGGAACTCGGTCGCATCGGACCGCAGGACCTTGCGCACGATCTTCCGCGACACCCGCAGCTCGCGGCAGATCGGTCGCATGGGCCTGGAACGCCTGCTTGCCGTGGTGGCCGATGGCGCCGATGAGCGTATCCCGGCCGAAGCCCGGATCTGCCTGGAGATGCTCGCGGCCCAGTTCGACGTGGTGAAGCTGCAGATCCTGGAGAATGATCGTCTGGTCAGGGCCAGCGCTCGCCAGACCGAGGTTGGTCGTCGTCTCATGGAAATCCCGGGCGTCGGCCCTCTGCTGGCGAGCGCATTCGTCGCCAGCATCGCTGACCCCAAGGTGTTCAAGAGTGGGCGTGACGTCGCTGCCTGGATCGGCCTGGTGCCAAGGCAGAACTCGAGTGGCGGCAAGGAGCGGCTGGGCTCCATCTCGCGTGCGGGCAACCGCTACCTGCGCCAGATGCTGGTTGTGGGTGCAATGGCGGTGATCCGCCACGCCGAACGACACGGTGCAACACGCCCCTGGCTGATCCAGCTGCTAGCCAGGCGCGCCAAGAAGGTTGCCGCGGTGGCATTGGCGAACAAAACCGCGCGGATGGTCTGGGCGCTGATGATGAGCGGCGAACGCTATCGGGATCCGACGGTCGCTGCCGCATAGGGCTGGCAACCGCGCAAGAGGTCAGGCGCAGCGAGGAGCGGCGCCGACGATGTTGGGAAGGGCGGACGGGAGTTGATGCACAAAGCCGGTTGAAACCGCCGGATCGGGAAAACCCTCTTTGGCCGGTGCACTTCGAGTGCGTGCTTTTGGTCGGGACCCGGTTCGCGCGAAAGGCATCATGGCCAGCGGCACATGTGACAGCCGCATCGGAGGCCGAACACATGGCCGCACCGACCAGCAAACTGCAACAGCTTCAGAAACCCACTTGCCAACGGGGAGCCGTCCACACACGGCCAAACCAGTTAATCCGCTGTTCAATCAAATCCAGCTCGAAGTCGACGTGCTATCAAAGCAGGACTTTTCCCTGGTGAAGATAGCTCGTGCGGCGATGAAGAAATTATGTCGCAAGCTTAATGGGCGCTCCATGAAGACGGCAACCGGGCCTCCGCCCGGCACCGAACGTGTTGCCGCGACCCATCCCGTGGGATCTCCGCCCAGACTTGCACCCCTCCGATCAGCCTAGTGGCTGCCATAAACCATGCTGTCCGTGGATACGACGAGCCGCTGGCATGGGTCCCGCGCGCGCCGTGCCGGGTCCATGACGGGCTACCCGAGCAGGTCAAGCGCGTCCTGCCAAAGCCGCGTCGTCAGGTCCGCTGCCGGGGTTGCCTCCGAGAGCTTGGCTGCCTGGCCTGACCAGGCCTGCATGCGGTTCACGTCGCCTTCCTGCTGTCCGGCCTTCCTCATCGCAGCGGTCAGTCCGCGCTGGACGGGATATGGGGCCGGTGGTGGGGCGCCATCCGATGACGCGGCGCGGACGTATGCTGTCGCGAGAGCCCGCCCGGCCCTGCCGCTGAAGGCCCGGGTGACCACCGTGTCTTCCGGCTCCGCCCTGGCGAGCGCATCCGACCAGGCAGGGTGGATACCCGCCTCCGGGCAGCGCAGGAAGCCCGTCCCGATCTGCGCCGCGCTGGCCCCGAGCATCAGCGCGGCAGCGATCCCCCTACCGTCCGCGATGCCGCCTGTCGCCACGACGGGAAGGCTGACGGCGTCCGCCACCGCGGGCACGAGCGCGACCAGGCCGACCATCCGCGCCTCCGCGGCGGAGGCGTCGAACGCGCCGCGGTGTCCGCCCGCCTCCATCCCCTGTGCGACGATGACGTCGGCACCCGCCGCCTCGGCCTCGAGCGCCTTGCCGACCGTGGAGACGTTCGCGAACCAGGCGATCCCGCGCTCCTTGAGGCTCGAGACGAAGGCGGGCGGGAACAGGCCCATGATAGAGGAGACGACAGGCGGCGCAGCCCCGATGAGCGCCTCGCACTGCGCCGCGAAGTCCGGCGGGACGGCATCCCCCGCCTGCGGCGGCACCGGCGGGCCCCAACCCTCCAGGAAGGCCCTGACCTCGGCCTCGGCCAGCGGGTCACGCGCCGGTACGGGGTCGGGGATCCACAAGTTTAGCTGGAAGGCACCGTTGCTGGATGCCCTGACAGTGGCCGACCACCGGGCTATCGCCTCAGGCGCCATCAGGAGCGCGCCGCAGCTCCCCAGCCCGCCCGCATTCGCCACGGCGATGGACAGGGCGGGCGGGCAGGCACCGGCCATCGGCGCGAGCAGCACCGGCAGGCGAAGGCCGAAGCGCCGCATGAAACTTCCCACCCTGTCGGAGACGGCCTTGTTCGGCATGGTTCCTCCCCGATGGTCAGACGGATCCCGTGACCGGCAACCGCCCGCGGCTGCCGATCACGAGCACGGCGGCGGTAAGCAAAGCGGCCGCGGCCAGTGCCGATGCCGCCGCGAAGCTGCCGGTCACGTCGAACAGGGCACCGCCCAACGTCGGGCCGATTGCCTGGCCGGTGCCGAAGGCGGCCGTGAGCAGGGCGAAGCTGCGGGCCTGCGCCACGGACCCGAACTCCCGGGCCGCGGCGAAGCCGAGCGCCGTGACTCCCATGAAGGTCGCGCCGAGGAGCGCCGCGCCCAGGAGGACGCCCGGGACCGAGGGCCAGCAGCCTCCCGACACGACGCCGACCGCGAGGATGCAGCATGCCAGGGCATATGCGGGCCTGACCCCCAGCCGGGCTGCGACCACGTCCCAGACGAGGGTGGAGGGGACAGCCGTCAGCCCGACGATCATCCACACGGCTGGCTCGACGGAACGGGTCGAGGCCGAGGCGCGGACGACGGCAACGAGGAACGTCGCCGTGACGATGTAGCCGAAGCCGAACAGCCCGTGGCAGATCGCAAGCGGCACGATGCCGGAAGCGGGTCGGGTTCCGGCGGCCCCGCGACCAGTGACCGGTTCGGGCTTCGTCGGCCAGCGCAGGATGACAACCGGCACCGGCACGAGCAGGGCGGCGGCGACGCCCGGGACCAGCCAGAGCGTCCGCCAATCCGATCCTGCGGCCTCGAGCCACGTGACCGCAGCCGCCGATGCCGCGATGCCGAGCCCCACCCCCGAATAGTGCAGCCAGCGCCATCCCGGCCGACCCGCACTGGCCAGGGCATCGAGCACGGACGCGGTGCCCAGAACCAGGACGAAGGCACTCGCGGCGCCGCCGAAGAAGCGGAGCGCGAGGATTGTCGGGAGGCCATCCGCGAACGCCATCCCTACCGTGGTCGCCGCCCCGGCGGAAAGAGCGGCGGCGAACCAGGCCCGGGGCCCTCCATGCAACCGAGGGGATGCGGCAAGGAGCGCGCCTACGAGATACCCCGCGAAATTGGCCGATGCGATCAAGCCGGACGCGCCCTTCGACAGGCCCAGGGCCGCCGCCATCGACGGGAGGATGGGAGTGTAGACGAAACGCCCGACCCCGATCGAGGAGGCCAGCGCCAGCATCCCGGCGACAGCCGCCATGGGCATCCCCGTATTCGACCTGGCTGCCGCCGCATTCATGCCCGACCGTCCGCCACTGCGCATCGACCGGATGCTACTGGCGTATACCGCGCGTGAGAAACGATTGGTTCAGAACGGAGACTTCTCCGGTAGAGATGGAAGCCTCTACGCGGCTGGCGTCAGGCTTGGAGTCTGCCGATCCTTCAGCAAGGACAGGAACAGCGACTGGGCCGTGGAGACGTACGCATCGCGACGCCGGACGAATACGGTCTCGACCCGGGAGTGTCGGGCGGGCAGGCGATGCACCCCCACGCGCCCGTGCCGCCACACGGGGCCGAGGAGCGCCCGGGGAAGCATGGTGACGCCCAAGCCAGCGGCCACGCAGCTGAGGATAGCTTCCAGCGTGCCGAACTCCATGACGCGCGGGTGCGAGACCCCGTTCGCCGCCAGCCAACCTTCGAGCCGCTCGCGGTACGAGCAACCGAGCCGCAGGACGACGATGCGCAGGCCGGACGCACGGACGGCTTCCGCGGCCGAGCGGCACGACGGCGACGTGAGCAGGGCGAGCTCCTCCTCGAGCACCCTCTCGACGAGCAGGTCGGCATGCTCCACGGGCCCGCAGACGAACGCGCCCTCGACATCGCCCCGGAGCACCTGACCGACGAGCTCGCATGTGGTCCCGGTCCGGAGCGTCAGCTCAACTTCCGGATAGGCAGAGACGAAAGCGGACACGGTGTCCGGCAGCCTCAGGGCGACGGTCGTCTCGAGGGTACCCACGACCAGCGTGCCCCGGGGCACGCCGTCGTCCACGACCGCCTGTCCCGCATCCCTCAGCAGGCGCTCGAGCGCTTCCGCGAAGGGCGCCAGCCTCGAGCCTGCCTCCGTGAGGCTGACCCCGCGGTGGGCACGCTCGAACAGCGCCACCCCAAGGTCGGCCTCCAGCCGCCTGACATGGGCCGACACGTTGGACTGGACCGTGTTCAGCTCCGCGGCCGCCCGCCCCATGCCGCCCAATCTGGCGACAGCACCGAAGATACGGAGATCGGCGACATCCATGGTGGCTACTCCGGATGGAAAGCCCACTGTGGATCGGCGCCGGGCGCGTGCGTCAAGGACCCACGTAGGCTGCCCCCGGGCCGGATGAGCGCGCCATCCGCCCTCCGCTCGATGGCGTGCGCGAGCCAGCCGACCAAACGGCCCGTGGCTCCGGCGTGTTCGCGGCTGCGCGCGCCGTCGGCTGGACAGCGCATGCGCACGAACAGGCCGGAAGCTCGCGCATTGTCCGGCCGAAATCGACCTACGTCGGACCCGGGCTCCCGGGAAGCATTCCCCGGGAGTCGGCCGCCCTGTCATCCAGCAACGCCATCACGGCCGCGAATGCATAGGCGGCGGCAGCGAAGGCAGGCACCGCGACCGACCCGAAGCGGTCGGCCAGCGGTCCCGCGACCAGCGGTCCGGCAAGCTGGCCGATGCCGAGCCCGGCCGTGGCGTAGCTGAAAACCTGGGCGTACGTGGCCGCCGTGCTCCTTTGGCGCAGCCTCGCTGTTATGATCGACGGGCTGGAGGTCATCCCCAACCCTACGAGGGCGGCCCCAGCGACCGCCGCGGCCGCGCCCTGGCCCGTCGACACCAGGGCTCCCGCCGCACTGGCGGCGAGGGCCCCTACAAGCGCCAACCTCCGGCTGAGCGGGTGGCCCAGTGCCGCGATCGCGAGGGCCGACCCCGCGATGCAGCTGAAGCCGAACGCGACCCATACCGCCGTGACGAAGGCCGGGGGCGTACCCAGGGCAGCAAGGCGGGCGCCCGTGAACGTGGCGTAGGCGATGTAGGCCGAGCCGAACAGGGTGTAGGCGCCCACGAGGAACACCCATCCGGGCCGGAAAACGTCGACCGCACGGAACGGCTCGGTCGCACCGGCCCCGGCTACCCTGACCGGCGCCGCCGCGTGGGCCGTGCCCGACGGCGGGAACATGGCCGCGAGAAGCAACGCCAGCCCCGCCGCGACAGCGGAGGCAAGCCTCCACCCGGGTCCACTCGCCAGCATGGCCGGTGCAGCGAAGCCGCTCGCGACCACAGCGACGCCGATGCCCGCCCAGATTGTGGCGCTGGCGGCGAAGCGAAACCTGGCCTCGACGGATTCGAGCGACAGCACGATGACGGCCGTGATGCCCGCGGCCGCGCCGATCCCGCAGAGAAGCCGCCCCGCCCCCAGCACGGCGATCCCGGGCGCGAGGGCCGACATTCCCGCACCGAGCGCGAACAGCAGGTGGCCGCCGCGCGCAAGCGCCGCTTGCCCGAAACGGCGCGCCACGGCAGGCGCCCCCAGTGTCCCGGCGAGATAGCCGAGCAGATGCACGGAGCCGAGCACCCCGGCGATCGTGTAGTCCAGGCCGAGGTCCCGCCGGATCGCGGGCAGCGTCACCCCGTAGGTGAAACGGGCGAGGCCGATGTCCACCGCCATCGCCAGGACCGCCCATGCAAGGACGGCGCGGGGGAAGGCGCGACGCCCCGGGCGGCCGGTGGCCAGGACGTCCGGGGAGCTGATTTCATGGCGCACCCGGCCCATGAGCATGCGATACCGCGACGTCACGAGAGGGATCGATGCTGGCCGCCTTTGCACGAACGCCGCTACACCGGCCGTTCCGAAGGTGGAAGACCGTCCCGACGAACGGACCGCAACACTGCCGAGGGACTGGATTGAAGCGCCGTTACCAGATAGCCGACGTGTTCACCGACACGGTCTACGAGGGCAATCCGGTCGCCGTGGTGCTGGTCGCCGAGGGATTGTCGGCTGCCGAGATGCAAAGGATAGCCGTGGAGTTCGACTACTCCGAAACCACCTTCGTCACGTCGCCGCGCGATCCGGCGAACTCCGCCCGGGTCCGGATCTTGACGCCCGGCCGGGAGGTGCCGTTCGCGGGACACCCCGACATCGGCACCGCCTCGTCGTGGCACGGCTGCGCGCCTCCTGTGGCGACGGGGCCCCGCGAGACCTCACGTTTGAGGAGGAGGCCGTGCTTGTCCGGATGAAACTGCTCGTAGAAGGCGGCTCGGTGGTCGGCGCGGAGTTCATGTCGCCGGAGAGACTGTCGCGGCGCGGGCGGGTGGAGCCTGCCGCGGTGGCGGCAGCCCTGTCGCTGTCCGCGACGGACATACGGGCGGACGCGCACGGGCCTGAGGTCGTCTCTGTGGGCCTCCCCTTCCTGATCGTCGAGCTTGCCTCGCCCGAGGCGCTGGGGCGTGCCAGGCCTGAACGGCAGGCGTTCGACGAAGTGCTTCCGCGCGACGGCGCCACGTCGGTTTATTGCTACACGCGCGTGGGCCCTCAGGGAACACCGGGCACGGAAGCCGGTATCCGGGCCCGGATGTTCACGCCCCGCATGACCGAGGACCCGGCTACCGGCAGCGCGACCGCCGCCGTCACGGCGCTGCTGGGAGAGCTCGTCGGCAAGGACGGGGAGTTCGCCATGAGGTTCCTCCAGGGCGTCGAGATGGGCAGGCCCAGCCTCCTGCTCGCGCGTGCCGAGAGCGAGCGGGGCCGGAACGTAAGGTCCCACGTTGGCGGGCATTGCGTGCGCGTGATGGAAGGATGGCTCGTCGACGGCGACGGACCCTGAACGGTATCGGCCACATCCCCGGGAGGCAGTGACATGCAGCAGCATTCATTCGAGGCTACGGTCGAATGGACCGGCAACACAGGCTCCGGCACTTCGGGGTTCCGGTCGTACGAGCGGCGGCACGAGATATCCGCGGACGGCAAACCGGGCATCCCGGGGTCCTCCGATCCGGCATTCCGCGGCGACCCTGCCCGCTACAATCCGGAAGACCTGCTCGTCGCCTCGGTCACCGCGTGCCACATGCTCTGGTATCTCGGCCTGTGCGCGAACGCGGGCCTCGTGGTGACCACCTACCTGGACCGTGCGAGCGGCACGATGGAGCTCGGCCCGGACGGCGGGGGCCGGTTCACCAACATCACGCTCCACCCCGTCGTGACGTTCGCGGCCGGTGCCGACATGACAAGGGCGGCCGCGCTGCACGGGGAAGCGCACGCGAAGTGCTTCATCGCCAATTCCGTCAACTTCGAGGTGGAGCACCGGCCGACACTGCGGGTGGAGGGCGGTCCGGTCGTGGCGGACATGAGCGCGTGATGACCGCGGCCGCGGCGGTCCTGCTTTCCTGCGCCGGAACGGGCGCATCCGGCCCCGGGTCTTTCGCGACCGCCTGTCGGGCCGGGGGCGGCGGAAGAAGTCCGTGGCGCCAGCCGCCGGGAGGGCAAGTGGATGCGTGACCCCGTCCCAGGACGGCGGACTTACGGCCGGAGAACGATCCTCTCCTCGATCTTCCTCGTGCTCGGCGCGGGAACGCCATCGGCCCTGGCGCAGGCGAGCTTCGGGCCATATCAGGCGACCGCCATCGTCACGGGCACGGACATGCGGAGCCGCCCGGCAGGCTTCGCGCAGTGCATGCTGGAGGTGCTCGTCAAGGTCACGGGCGACCCGGGACTTGCGGATGATCCAAGGGCCGGGGAGCTGGCGTCCCGGGCGGCCGCCTACGTCACGTCGTTCAGCTACTTCGATCCCCTGGCCAAACGGCGGCCGCATGACGACCAGGGCACGTATGACCGTTCGTACGACCTGACCGTCCGTTTCGACCCAGGCCGGATCGACCTGGCGCTCACCCTGCTCGGGGCCTCGCCCTGGAACGGGAAGCGGCCCGCGATCTTTCCCGTACTCGCGGTCCGCGGCTCAGATCCGCCCTGGAAGGTGGACCTCCTCCTGACGTCGGGGGATCCGGCAGCCGGTGCGTGGCGCGCTTCGCTCGAGAACTCCGCCGTGAAATACGGGGTCGAGGTCCGCCTGCCGACCGAGCAAGAGATGCGGGCCTGGGAGGTCTCGCCAGGGAGGCCGCCTTCCGAATGGAAGGTGCCGCAGACGGAATCGGTGGTTGCCGTGGGGTCGATCGACTACCGGCCCGAAGCGATGGGATGGGTGGGGTCCTGGATCACGCGCTGGAAAGGCGCCGAGTATACGACCCGGGTCCGGGGTGTCAGCTTCGACGAGGCGTTCGACAGGTTGGTGCGGGGCGCCGTCCTGGTCGCCTCCGGCCGGGGTCGGCCCGACTGACGGGACCGCGAGCGCGAAGCGTGCCGGACCCCTTGATCCTCACCCCGGGACCGGGCTCCCGCCGCCCGCCATGCACGCATCCACGTCACGGGACGGCATGGCCCCGGCGACGAACCCGAAGGTCCCATGGTCGATCATCTCCCGTGCGGCGCGGTAAACGCTCCCGAAGGCCACCCGCGTCACGAGCGCGCCCAGGCTCACGCGCGTCACCCCCGCTTTCCGGAGCTGTTCGACACCGTGGGGGTCACGTCCGGCGACGAGGACGTTGAGCGGGCAAGACACCGAAGCCGCCACGGTCCTGATCGCCTCCAGGTCCGGCAGCCCCGGGGCGAAGACCACGTCCGCCCCCGCGGCCTCGAACGCCCGCAGGCGCCGGATCACTTCAGTCAGGTCGCCCTGGCCATGCAGGAAGCCTTCGGCGCGTGCCGTCACCATGAACGGGAACGGGAGGCTGGCGGCCGCCAGGGCGGAGGCACCCACGCGCGCAACCGCATGATCATGGCCGTAGATCGGTTCGCCCGGATCGCCTGAGAAGTCCTCCACCGACGCCCCGCAAAGCCCCGTCCCGAACGCCATCGCGATCGTCTCCGCCACCGTCGCCGGGTCGTGGCCGTAGCAGTTCTCGAGGTCCGCAGAGACCGGCAGCGAAGTCGCCGCGACGATGGCGCGGGCGTTGGCGAGCGCCTCGTCCCTCGCGACCATACCGTCCTTCCGCCCCAAGGAGTAGGCCAGCCCCGCGCTGGTTGTTGCCAGGGCACGGAAACCCGCATGAGCCAGGATACGCGCGGACCCGGCGTCCCAGGGATTCGGGATGACGAACGTGCTTCCCCGCCGGTGGAGATCCCTGAAGGCTGCGCAACGCGACGCGTGTTCCGATGACATGTCGATCTCCCCGTCGAGGCTTCTGGGACGTCCGGGCCTCCAGCCTCAGCGGGCGGGCGAACCGGTCTTTCCGGTAGCGACCTGCGGGGCGCCGATCTCGCGGACAAGGTAGGAGACCGTCTTGCCGCGATCCGGAAGGAAGGCTTTCCCCGCCTCCCGGAAGCCGATTGCCGCGTGGAACCTGGCGGAGACGGGATTCGGCGGTTCCAGGTTCACTTCGCAGCAAATGACCGAATGACCTTCGGCCGACGCACGCGCGACGAGCTCCGCATACATGGCCCGCGCCAGCCCGGCGCCCCGCATGGCGGGGGCGACGACCACGCGGTCCACATACACGAAGCGGCGGAGGCGTTCCTTGAACCAGGCGTAGTTCGGGCTGCCGTAGTCGGCGTCCTGGTCGAATGCGAGGAGCATCGCGGATGCATCGTCCGCCATGACCGCTAGCCATGCGGCCCCGAGCAGGTCTGCAAGCGCCGATCCGTCCAAGAGCGAGAGCTCCGAGGCGTGTGCGTTGTTCAACGCCAGCATCGCGTCGTGGTCGCGCGGTTCCGGGTGCCTCAACCCGGAGGCTGCCGGTCCCCGCCCGTGGTTTGGCGCGACGTGCTCCCGGCCGGGGCTTGCTGGCCGGTCCCCCGTTTGGCCAGGGAGGGTGCCGCCCATGTTCACGATGCTCCGGCGACCGCCTTTATGGCGGCCGCCACCTGCCGCACGCTCGCGATCTCCGCGAATTCGTAGGCCAGGGTCGCGACATGGACCCGCTGGACCGTCTCCGCCGGTATCGAGCCGCCCGCGCCGTCCGGCATGTCGAAGCAGTCGCATGCCTCGGCAACCATCACCATCCGGTAGCCCAGGTTGGCCCCGACCCTGACCGTGGTCGAGACGCACATGTCCGTGGTGAAGCCGAAGGCCACGACGGTGTCCACTCCCATGTTCCGGAGCCGGACGTCCAGATCGGTGCCGATGAATGCTGCGTTGACACTCTTCGGGACGACCGCCTCGCCCGGCAGCGGGTGGAAGCCGGGGCGGAAGGCGTTCCCCGGCTCGCCCACGCGCAGCGTCGAACCTGGTTCCGCGGACTCATGCCGGACGTGGATGACGGGAAGCTTGGCCGCGCGCCACGCCGCGAGGAGTTCACGGCCGTTGGCATCCGCGGCGACGTTCCAGCGCCGGGGCCACGAAGGGCCGTCGAACGCGACCTGGAGATCTATGGGCAACAGGACCGACCGGGCCAGGTCCATCAGGGTGCCCTCCCGGGGGTCGCCACTCTCGCGTCGCTCGCGTGTCTTGACGATGACCGATGGAAGGAAGCCGCCTGCGGTCCGCCGTCCGGGGCGATAGTGTCCAAGCTCGGGAAAGGGGCAGGCCCGGTCCGCGACATGATGCTGGACTCCTCTCTTCGGATTGCGATGTCACGACGCGCCCACCCCTGCCACGTGCAATTACGCCAACCTTCTTCGCGGCAACTCGTGTTCCTTGCACCCTTGACGCCGCGCAGACTGCCGTGACAGGCGTCGGAGCGGAGGACAATGGCAAGCCGGAGGTCCGCCGCGGTGGCCGCGCCAGCATTCATGTCGACCATCAGCGCGGCCCGCGCCGGTCCCGTCACGGGCCTGACGTTTGACAACGAGAACGCCTTCGCGGCGTCGCACCAGGTTCCGGACATCCCGTCGCCGACCGCGGGGTCGGGCGACGCTCGGCGTCGCGACCGACACCGCGATCACCGATTTCCCCGTGACCTCCCGGCAGGTCACGGGCTCCCTGAAATCCATCATCTACGATGGGACCTCGAGCGCCCTCGTCTGCACGAGCGCGGCCGCGAGTTTCGGGTCCGATGCCTTCGACGGCTACGGCAACGCCTAGTGTCGGAGGAGTTCTTCGCGCACCACGGCCTTCCCAGCGAGCGTCGCGAGGAGGGGGAGCGCCGGATGAAGGACTCGGCTCACCCGGCGTGGTTCGCATGCACGACGACGCTGGTCGGGCATCGACATCGGCGCCATAAACTCGGTCGCACGACTCGGTCCCGGGCACACGGTCTCGGGATGCGGCAGCCGCTGTGTCGTTCGGGTCGCCGCGAGGGCCAGTCGGCGACGATGCGGGTCTACGTCAAAAGAGCCACTCTCGCAGGCCGCCCATCCGCTTGACGCGCCCCGCCGGGGCACGGTCCAGGCCGTCGCGATTTTGGAATCGATGCTGGAGCGGTGGAACGAGCTGCCGGAGCCGGGGCGTCTCCACTTTTCGACCCTGGCGCACCAGCTTCTCGCGATGGTCGCCCAGCGCGGCGGGATCGACGCATCGCAGGGATGGCAGTCGCTTTGCGCCAGCGGCGCTTTCGACGCCGTGGACAGGGATCTGTATCCTTCCGTCCTGCGCCGCATGGGTCCCGACGTCACCCTGGAGAGCAGGCGCCGGACGGCACCCTGCTGCCGGGCAAGGCTGGCGAGGGCGTCGTCCAGAGCCGCGACTTCTACGCCGTGTCCAAGGGTGGCCAGGAGAACCGGGTCGTCTAGGTCGGGGGAGAAACATCGGGACGGTGCCCGAGACCAGCGCTACATCTCCGGACAGCTCCTCATGCTGGCGGGACGCCGCTGCCGCATCCAGGAAGTGGACGGGTCCCGCAAGGAGATCACGGTCGTCGGGCGTTCGGGGGGCAACCGCCCACCTTCGGCGGGGAGTCGGTGCCGCCGTCCGAAGGCGTGGTCCGGCGATGCAATTACGTACGAGACGATCGCCGTGCCGACGTTCCTCGATCAGCTGGCGATCGGTCTGCCCCGGACCCCCTCGACCTCGCCAGGATGCTCGTGGAGAAGTTGTTAGGGATGTTCGACCCTTCCCTGGACGACGAGCTGCTGTGCCGTGCCTACGCCTCGGAGAGGATCGACGCTCCGGCGCTGCCCGCCTTGGCCGGGGAGATCCTGGCAGGTGGCCACCGGGAACCTCGGCAAGCCCTGGCGCCGTGGCGTCCCCCTGCGTCGCACCTGACCCGTCGCAGCACAGGACTGCCCGAGATGCAGCTGGCAATGCGGCGACTGCCGACGGCGGGGGCTGCCCCCTCGTGGAATGGTTCGGCGTGGCTCCTTCCGGTTCCGGATGGTATCCGGCGAACCGGCATGGCTCGCCGCCGGACCGGTCGTGGAACGAGGCGCCTCCCCGCGTTGCGGCACCCCGCCCCTTCGCTCCCGGCGTGGCCGAAGTGACGGCGGCGCTGCCACTCCCCCACATCACGGGGCGGCCACCCCGAGGCTACAAGGCGCCCGCCCTTCGTGCGAAGGAGGCCGACGAACTCTCCATAGCGCTTCCCGGCCCGGTTCGAGATCTCCTCCGCATTGTGGTTGCGCCTCTCCACCTGCCGGACGTTCGCGACCTTCCTGAGCGCCACCATCAAGGTGGTCGGCGTGGTGATGGCAACATTCCTTTCCGCCGCAGATAGGATGAGGTCGGGTTCCGCCTGGCCCCGGCAGGTGTCACCGAGAGGCCGCGAACTCCGCGGACAGCGCCGAGGCGGCCTCCGCGATGATGTCCATGACGGCGCGGACACGCCGCATCTTGGCGGTGTCGGGATGTGCGAGCAGCCAAATCTCCATGGGCGGAACCGTCAAGGACGAAAGTATCGGCTCCAATCCCTTGCCGCGGACAAGGATGTGGGGGAGACAGACTATTCCCAACCCGGCCAGCCCCGCCTCTAGCCGCTCCTGCGATCCCGTCATGCGCGCGACCGCCGGGTGGGATGCCACCCGACGGTACCAGACCGTGGTCTCGGCCCTCGGGTAGTCCTCGAGCCAGTCCACGAAGCTATGCCGTCCCAGGTCCTCGGGGCATCTCGGCCTACCGAGCCTGTCCAGGTAGCCCGGTGACGCGTAGAGGCCGAAACCCAAAGTCGCAATCCTTCGCGCGAGCAGGTCGCCCCCGTCCGGCCGCACCGAGCGGAGCGCGATGTCCGCCTCGCGCCTGGCGAGGCTGAAGACCTTGTTGGAACTGAGGATGTCCAACCGGATGCCGGGGTGTAGCTTCCGGAGCCTGGGCAACGCCGGTATTAGGAAAGACAAAGTCACCGCCTCGCTCGCGGTGACCGCGACCTGTCCCGCGACGACGCGGTCCTCCGTGGCGACGGCCGCGGACAGCCCGAGCAGGTCATCCTCCACCCGGATTGCATGATCCAGGAGCTTGAGCCCCGTCCCGGTCAGGCGATACCCGTCGGGACGGCGGTCGAAGAGGCGCGAGCCGACGGCTTCCTCGAAGCTGGCGATCCTGCGGCTGACCGTGGCCGCATCGACCCGGAGCGTCCGCGAGGAAGCCGACAGGCTTCCGGAGCGTGCCACCGACAGGAAGAACCGCAGATCATCCCAGTCCTTCAATATGGCTCACGCCTCCCACGCCGTCGGGCGGCAGCCGCCAAGGCATGGGATGTCGCTCCCGCGGGCCGCCCCCCGTGCGCGCGCGGGGTCGCCGACGGGTCGTCGAGATGGGTGGGAGGTCGGTCGCACATGCCGATCGGACGCTCCTGTCCAGCTGCGACGCGAGGTTTCAACGCCTGGTCGCGGACAGCGTGCCGCCTGCAAGCGTTCCGGAGTAGCGGAACGTTGCGGGTAAGCATCCTGCATGGATGCCCGATCCGGGACCTCCGGGTCGATGGTCCGGACAGGTCGACCCCGCCTCCGCGCGAAAAGCGCCATGCCGCAGCGGCTTTCCCGATCGGTCTGCAAGGGCCGGGACAGGACGGGCAACTAGTGACCTTCACGGCCCGCGCCCGATGCCCGGGTTGAACGGTCCGATCAAGATTGACCAGAGCGACGGACGGCGCTGCCTTGTCGGGGGGAAGCTGCCGGACGGCGACCCGGCGGCGTGCTGGGCACGATCGACCGGCCCGGCTTGGAACGGAGGAACGGAATGGAAGAGGTTAACGGACGGACGATGCTGGCCGTGATGGCGATTCAGGTGGAGCCGCGGAAGACGGTGTCGAACTACCCGGAGCCGTTCGCGTCCCGGATGTCCGGGCGGGAAAAGCGGGTCCTGGGCGATATCTTCGGGCTGAGGACCTTCGGAATGAACCTGACGAGGCTGGCTCCCGGCGCGGTGTCGTCCGTGCACCACTCGCATTCCCGTCAGGACGAGATGATCTGGATCGTGCAGGGTGAGCCCACGCTGGTGACAGACACGGCGGAGACCCCGATGATGCCCGGGATGTGCGCCGGTTTCCCGGCGGGCGGGACCGCCCACCACCTCGAGAACCGCTCCTCCTCCGACGTCCTCTACCTAGAAATCGGCGACCGCGGTCAAGGCGACAGCGTCGAATATCCCCATGATGACCTGATCCTGGTAGACGACCCGGCTACTGGAAAACTCCGCTACGCACACAAGGACGGAACATCCTACTGACGCCGCCCTCCGTCGGAGGTTCGGCGCCGTCTGGCCGCCCGAACACCAGGCAACGCGAGCGAAGGCGTGCGCGGGACTACAGAAGCGGGGCCTTTCCCATCTGACCCAGCTCACGTCTTCGGCGCGAGATGCCAGGAACCATCCCGGGGCGGGCATGGGCCGCGAGATACCGGACGAGCGAAGCCCCGGCAGGAACAGTTCGGTCGGTCGCTGCCGACATATCCCATCCGCACGGTTGATCCCCCGTCTATCCGGTTCTTTTTCGCGTCACTCACGTGAATCCATATACCGCATCCTCATCTCACTGCCCGGCCTCAGTGCATGTCGCCGATCTCGAAGGAGACTTGGTCCTCACCGTCGTCGGGGCGTGAAGCTCTTCGACATCTTCGTCTCCGATCGCCTCGGGCATACGCTTCGACGCACGTTCGCATTTCTTGGCCGCGGAGGGTTCTGTGGATGGACGTATATCTCCGTCCGGTATCAGGGCACCCGGGGCCCGATCGGGGGATGCCGGGCGACCATGCTCGACGGAACGCCGAACGGGTCTGCGCGGGCTTGCCTGTTCCGGTGCGCCAGCCGATGCCAGGGGATCGGCGCCACTTCAGGAGCCGCCATGGTCTTCATCCCCTCGTTCACTTCCAGGCGGATCAGGCCGTCCCCGGCCTCGGCGCTGCGGCAAAGGGCATCGAGCTCAGGGCGGCAGGACGCGACGTCCACGACCTCGCGTCGGGCGAACTCGACTTCCCGACACCCGCGCACGTCATCGCCGCCGCCGCAGAAGCGATGCATGCGGGCGAGACCAAGTACACGCTCGTCCAGGGCAAGCAGGAGTTGCGCGAGGCCATCGCCTCGAAGGTGCTGCGCCTCAACGGCCTGGCCTACGATCCCGGGGAGATCAGTGCCACGAACGGGTCCGCCCAGGCCCTTTCCGGCGCGCTGGCCGCGACACTAAGGCCTGGTGACGAGGTCGTGGTCCCCGTCCCCTGCTGGGGATCATACCGGAGCCAGGTGATCCTGGCGGGGGGTCGTCCGGTGCCGGTGGGTTGCTCGCGGGACAACGGCTTCAAGCTCATGCCCGACGACCTCCAGGCGGCGCTGACCGGGCGCACGAGGTGGCTCGTCCTCAACAATCCGGTAAACCCGACCGGCGTGGTCTATTCGAAAAGCGAGCTAGCCGCATTGGCGGACGTGCTGCTCGACCGGCCAGAAGTTTGGGTCCTCGCGGACGGATTGTACGAAGAGATCGTCTTCGACGGGTCCCATGCGGTGACGATGGCCGAGGCCCAGCCTTTGATGCAGGATCGTACGCTCTTGGTCGGCGGCGTTGCAAAGGCATATTCCATGACAGGTTGGCGGATCGGGTGGGCCCGCGGCCCGCGTGAACTCGTCGCCGAGATGACCAAGATACAGTCGCAGACTACACCTTGCGCTTCGTCGGTGAGCCAGGCGGCCGCGGCGGCCGTGTTGACGGGGCCGCAATACGTCGTCACCGACCAGGCCCGGATACTGGGAAGCAGGCGCGATCGCTTTCTCGAGTTGCTGGACGCGGTGCCCGGCGTGTCGAGCGGCAAGGCGGATGGCGCCTTCTACCTGTTCCCGTCGTACGCAGGTCTCCTGGGCACGAGGCGGCCGGACGGCAGGATCATCTCGTCGGACCGGGATGTGGCGGCAGACCTGCTGGATGCCGCGAACCTCGTCGCGCTGCCGGGAGCGGATTGCGACGCCTCGCCATACTACCGTGTCAGCTTCGCGAGGGAGGAGCGGTTGATTGAGGAGGCCGGTGAGCGGCTCCGCGACGCTTGCTCCATGTTGTTCCGGGATCGCAGTAACAAACCTCGCCCGCACGCGCCCCCGTCGGCGGCCTCCTACCCCGCCGACCGGCTGCCGGGAAGGGTTTGACCGGTCTGGCCGAAGCGTCCAGTCAGGTCCGACGGCCAGGCCCGGGTGCCTGCCGCGGTCTGACCCGTGCCCGGGAATCTGTTTTTCGGGCAGGTGCGAGCCGCTGAACGCGCCGCGCCCAGCCATTCCAGCATCCAGCGAGGACCCGGGTCACGTCAGGGACCGACATACTCCGCCCTGGGCCTGATCAGCGTTCCCTCGGACCGTTGCTCGAGTGCGTGGGCGATCCACCCGACCAGGCGGCCCGTGGCGAAAAGGGCGAAAGCCGAGCCTGCGGGGAGCCGGAGCAGCCGCTCCGCCATCGCGAGGCCGAAATCGATGTTCGGCCTCCATCCGGTCAGCTTCTCCGCCGCCTCGATGAAGCGGTACCAACGCGGGGACGGGCACAAGGCCGTCACGATCTCGGCCGCCCTGGGGTCGCCGTCCGGGTAGAGGCGGTGGCCGAAGCCCGGGATCGCCTCGCCCCGAGCCAGCCTCTCGGCCAGGAACCTGCCGGGATCCCGGAGGGATCCCGGCGCCGCCAACATGTCCAGCACGCTGTCGGTCATGCCGCCGTGGAGGGGACCCGTGAGCGCCGCGATCCCGGCAAGCGCGCAGGCGCCGGGGGGAGCCCTGGTCGAGGCGACAACGCGCGCCGCGTAGGTCGACGCGTTGAGTTCGTGATCCGCGCAGAGGACCAGACACCGGCGCAGCGTGTCGGCCGCCTCCGGTCCTCCAGTCCAGGCCTCGGAAAGGACGAGGTGCATCGGCCGCGGCGCCCTCCGGCCCTGCTCCTTCCCCGCCGTGGCGGCAGCCATGCAGCACAGGAGCCGCGCCGCGCCTGTCGCAGCCACGTCCTGCCGCGGCGACCACGGACCTTCCCCATGCAGGGCAGCGAGAACCTGGACGCACCGCTGCACCGCGGGTTGGCCACTTTTCCCGCCACCCGACACTTCCCGAGACGTCCCTGCCGCGGGCCAGTGCGGCTCGAATTGCCAGAGCAGCGTCGCCGCCTCCTCGATGGTGGCCGAGCGCGAGAGCTCAACGGCATCCGTCCCGCGATAGCGGAGTTTTCCGCCTTCCACCCGGGAGATGGTTGACCTGAGCACCGGATCACCCCAGTCCACCGAGGACGCTGCGATGGCGCGCCTGCTCCGGCCCCGCCGGTTCCGCTCGGCCAGGAGCGCTACCTCCTGGGCCCCGTATAGGCTCAGCCTGGGATCGCGGGGGTCGGGCTCGGAGCGGATCAGCCCGCGACTGACGTAGGCGTAGACGGTGTCACGGGACACGCCGAGGACCGAGGAGGCCTCATCGATACCAATCAGGCGGACCTTTGGCTGGGGCGACATGGGCTGATCAGGTTGATTCGGATGAGAAGCCCTGGTGTCGTCTTCCGGTGCGCACGTCAATGCCGAAGAAGACGGTCATGTCGCCGAAGAGCATCTGCCATCACGCTGCACGCCCGGACGGGAATGGCGTTGGCGAAGTCAGCACCGGCTTGGGCGAGCTTGTCACGGGCGCGGTGTCGACAACGAAGGTGCGTTCGCCGCGTGCTTCAGGTTCCGGCCCCGACTGCCCTGACGGTCTCGCCGAACCCGTCGAGGAGTTTGGCGCGCGGGGCAGCCCCCAGGGTCTGGCTCCTCCGGGCGAAGGGCCTGCTGGCAGCCAACAACTCGAGCAACGGATGAGTTCGGGGGGAGCCGGGCATCGTCGCGGCCGCGGTGTGCCGCCGGATCCGCTGTTCCGGTGGTCGCGAACCGCAAGCTCGCCTGCCGTCGCGGAGGTAGCCCAAGCCGGGTCAGCCAAGCGGTCCAGGTCCTCTCGGCCGCCAAACCGCGTCCTGACCGTCCCTTGGACTGGAATGTCCATGCTGCATGCTGGAAGCGGTGCCTTGCGGCCGCCCCCGGCGCGAACATGCTGTCAGCGAACCCGACTACGCCCGGCGCGCCGCAACCCGGGTCTCGGCCGGAGCGAGGCGCTCGCCTACATGGTTGCGACGGATCGGCGCAAATACGGTTTCTACGAACGTCTGCGCCCGCAGCTCTTCGATCTCCGCGAGAATCCGCAGGAGCTCGTCGACCTTGGGGCGGACACGGGCCACCGTGTGACCCTTCGCGGCAGGGCGGACCGGCTGTTCGAGTGGAGTCGGCGGCGCAAGACACAGGTGTTGATGACGAATGCCGACGTCGAGCGTCTCTCGTCACTCTCCGCGAAGCGCCTGATCGGCCTTCAGTGGGTCCCTGACCACAACTTGGAAGCCCGGGACGATGGACGGCCATCAAGGTCCATAACCTTGTCGTACACCTATCCGCCCGGAGCCGAGGGCTACGGTCGCGTGCTCATGCAGGTTGCCGACGCCATCGAGCGCAAGCAGGGCCTGCGCGCGATCACGTTCCATACCAACACGAAGATGCACGAGAACATCGCCTTCTACTTCGAGACGGGCTTTGTTGAGAGCGTCCGCAAGACGCAGGACGGATTCGACCGAGTGCTCTTCCGCAAGACCCTGGCCTGAGCCAAACATCCTCCACGCAGGGATAGCCGGTTCGATGACCGCCACGTGCCCAACATTCTGTTCCTCGTCGTCGACGATCAAGGCTATGCTGACGTGGCGTGCTGCGGTCGGACCGACTGCGCCACGCGGCGCTAATCGCTTGGCCACCAGGGGGCACGCGGTTCAGCGACCTTAGAGATCCTTTGTTTCGAGTCAGATATTTATGGGTCGGGCTGCGATCGCCCTGCTCGCACGTTCCTGGCATTCGCGCGAGCGCTTGACCCGAACCTCAATCGGGTTCGATGAGTCGATGCAAACGGTCAAGGAACGATTACGCTTGTCAGTTCGATAGCGGGCTGGCATATTTGCCGCGGTCGATGGCTTGCAAGGCTGTCCAAGTAGATCTCCGTCGAAGCGGATCGTAGTGGAGTGTTTGTGATGGTCAGTATTGCGCCGTCGACCGTTTCCGATTCTCCGACCAGGGCCCAGCAGTTAGAGGATTTCGCTAAGAAGCTCCCTTATCCTGTCCGAGGAACCAATCTGACAGGTGTTTACGCGATGACAGCGATGCCCAGGGGACCCGATGTCAACGCGGCGGCGCCGAGCACTCTCCTGGGTCTTGGAATTGTCCACCGCCGCCCGGACGCAAACGAGGAACCCGGACTGCGAGCGCTCTGGGACAGCGTTTACAACCGGGAAAAGCCTCTCGACGTCATTGTTCCCGAGCTCGAGGTCCGGCCAGGCAGGAGACATCGTCCGGCTCGCGCCCTAGCAGAAGCTGACCGAAGCGCGGTTTCAGGCAACTGGGGAGGCGCGGTCGTCAACTCGGACTCGACCACGGGACCGTGGGCCTCCGTAACCGGCCAGTATACCGTCCCGACCGTTACCAAGCCGACCGAGGCACCGACGGTGAACGGCGCTTGCCAATCTTCATCCTGGGTCGGGATCGACGGATACAGCGACGCGGTATCATCCAACGACGTGCTGCAGATCGGCGTGAATCAGGATGTCGACTCAAGCGGAGAGGCCTCCTATTCAGCTTGGTTCGAGTGGTGGGTCGCGGGCGTGGGTCTGACCGGTGGCGTCACCAGCATCTCGCAAAGCGTGACCTTCGGCCAGAAAACACCGTTGTCGCCCTCACTCGCAACCGTGAACCGACGGCTCTACGCGGCCTGGCGGGGCGATGGAAACTCACAGATGAACGTGATGGTCTCGAATGACGGGAGAACGTTCCGGACCCCGCCTTTGACCACCTCCGACACCTCTGATGCCGACCCAGCCATATGCGAAATGAACGGCAACCTCTATCTTGCCTGGAAGGGGAGCGGCAACGACAATCTGAATGTTGCGCAGGTCGTGCTCGACGCAACCGGTCTTCCGAACGGACTTACTAAGAAAGCGATCCTGGGAGACACCTCCAAGAGCGCGCCTGCCCTGTGCAGCCTCAACAATACTCTCTATCTCTCGTGGCGCGGCGAAAGCAACGATCACATCTGTATCTTGTCCAGTGCAGATGGTGTCACCTGGGCCAACCAGCTTGTTTCGGGACAGAATACACCCGCCTCGCCAGCGCTGGGCGTTTGCAACGGCCAACTTTTCGTCGCTTGGCGCGGAGATGGCAACGAGAACCTCAATGTCGCGACGGTGAGCCTCGACAAGTCCAAGCATCCGTCCGCGATTGATAATGTGCACACTTTCGGCATCACCTCGCCGCTGGCCCCGTGTCTTGCCGGCGTAAACGGTTTCCTCTACCTAGGTTTTGTCGGCGATGATGGAGAGATCCACATCTTCGTTTCCGAGGACGATGGAGCCTCCTTCCCCGTCGGTCTCAACTCGTCGGAGACCAGCGCAAGCGGACCCGCAATGGCGGCGGTTGGTGGACAGATGTTCATCTCTTGGAGAGGGCTTGGCAACGACCTTCTGAACGTGGCGCCCATCATCGGCAGCTTCGACACCTACGAGTATGTTGCTTCCGAGGTCATCATCCTGAATTTCCCAATCAACGCCGGCGACTCGGTGACCGCGTCGTGCACCTACAGCGGCAACACATCCGGGGTGGTGCAGTTGGCCAACAACACGACCGGTCAGGCATTCGCATTGACGCTCGCGCCGCCTCCTGGGGCCAACTTCAATGGCAAGTGTGTGGAGTGGGTCATCGAAACGCCTCTCTTCGGCTCGACGCTCGCGACACTCCCAACGTTCACGCCCCTGGTGTTCAGTCAGGCGTTCGGATGTTCGGCGCAGGGTAAAGCCACAGCTCTCCCTTCGAAGGGAGTGTCCCCTTTCCCGCAAGTGAAGGAGACGATTAGAGGCGCGTCGACAGCGGTGACGCAAAGCACTGCGAACGGCAGTTCGTTGACGGTGACGTTCACCGGATAATAAGTGACCCTCGTTCTCTCGACATTGGCATCGCGCACCTGGTCGCGCCCGGGCTGTTGCAGCGCCATGCGCTGCCAGCATACTCCTTCAGCAACCCGGCGGCCTTGAGGCCGAGCTGGCCGGTCATGAATAGGACAGCTCGCTGGCACGTCCGCAGGCTGTCCAGGAAGGTGCCCAGGAACCGGAGTGCCGAGATGGACGGCGACGCCCAGCCGCATGTGGGCGCCGCGGTTGCCATCAAACTGCTCGGGAGCAAGTTCGCCGGTGTGGCGGCGGTTCCGCTGCTCCTGCTCTCTCGTTCACGGATAAGACGGGCACTCCAGCACCTTGCCGGTCGCTGTAATTTCAGACCTTGCCAGCAAGCATGGGGCAAGCGCTCGATCGAGGTGGTGCCATCTCCGGCCACCCTGTACGAACGTAACACACTTCAGCCGTTTGGCCCGGAAGTGGCGGCGCCCGCCGCACTGGGACCGCTGACAGCGCAACGAAAGGCCTGCTGGCGGTCTCTCGCACATCTTCTGCGCTCGCAAGCGGACTGCGCAATCACAACCGCTGCTAACATGCTACGCCTTGAGCTCACGTTCCATGATCCGTGAATGACCGGAGAAGCCGGTGGCGATCCAGAATGCCATACCGTTTTGGTTCGTCTCCAAGACCTCCAGGCGCACAGTGTTGGGCTTGTTCACGCGCTTCGAGACAGGCGCGTCCAAGACCTACGTGTCGCTTGTCCCGCTTGATGAAGAACTGGCGGATGTAGACGCGACTGACGTAATTAGAGGAGTCGTCCGCCTCGATGCGGTAGTTGATGAAGCCGACCGGGCCGTCTCCCAGCATGAAGATCTCGACCGTGTAACCCTCGACTGTTTGGAAGCGCTCGAAACGCTCTGCCATATCCTTCAAGGTCAGGATGTCGCGTATTCCCTCGTCTTGACGGAGGTGCAGGTTCATGCGGGCCAGCATCGAATGATCACGCCGATCCGCCTCGCGTATTCTCAGACCGGAGAAATCCTTCAGCGCGCCTTTTGGATGCAGATCAACCGGCATCATCTATCATATACTCCATGACGGTGCTGAACGGCGTGAAGCCATTGCGTGCCCAGAAGAGCTTGCCTCCCGGGTTGTTCTCGATTGCCTCCTGTTGAGTTGCATTGAGATCTGACCCGGAGAGGGTCTGAGTTTTCGCTGAGAAATGACCCGTGTCTGTTTCACACCTCCTGGCGCAATCGCCGGGATTTCTGGAGTGATCGACATGGAGTTGTTGAGTGTAATCCGGCGGTGGCATTACCGGGACCACATGCCGATCCGCGAGATCGAGCGTCGGACCGGCCTATCGCGGAACACCGTGCGCAAGTATCTGCGATCGGACGCCGTCGAAGTGCGGTTCAAAGTTCCGGAGCGTCCGAGCCGCTTGGATCCGTTCGCCGATAAGCTGTCGCGTTGGTTGGAGATGGAGGCGGGCAAGGGACGCAAGGTGCGCCGGACCGCGCGGCGGCTCCACGCTGATCTGGTCGTGCTGGGCTACGACGGCTCCTACGCGCGGGTTGCGGCCTTTGTCCGGCACTGGCGGGCGGATCGAGAGGTTGCGCAGCGCACCACAGGGCGTGGCGTGTTCGTGCCGCTCGTTTTCCCGCCCGGCGACGCGTTCCAGTTTGACTGGAGCGAGGATTGGGCGGTGATCGACGGCAAGCGGGTCAAGCTGCAAGCCGCACACACCAAGCTGGCGCACAGCAGGGCCTTTGTGGTTCGGGCCTACCGGCTGCAGACCCACGAGATGCTGTTTGACGCCCTGGCCGAGGCGTTCCGGGTGCTGGGCGGGGTTCCGCGCCGCGGTATCTTCGACAACATGCGGACCGCTGTTGATCGCGTCGGCGCCGGCAAGATGCGGCAGGTCAACGCTCGTTTTGCCGCCATGGCCAGTCATTATCTCTTCGAGCCGACGTTCTGCAGTCCGGCCTCTGGGTGGGAGAAAGGTCAAGTAGAGAAAAACGTGCAGGATACCCGGCGCCAGATCTGGCAGGCCATGCCGAGCTTCTCGGATCTGCCTTCGCTCAACACGTGGCTCGAGGCGCGCTGCGTCGAGCGTTGGGGCGAGATCGCGCACGGGCTCCTGCCGGGCAGCGTCGCCGACGTACACGCTCAGGAGCAAGTCAGCCTAATGCCGCTGGGACGGGCGTTCGACGGCTTTGTCGAGCATACCAAGCGGGTCTCGCCAACCTGCCTGGTTCATTTCGATGCCAACCGCTACAGCGTTCCAGCGTCGTTCGCCAACCGGCCGGTCAGCCTGCGGGTCTACCCTGACCGACTGGTCGTGGTGGCCGAGGGCCAGGTGGTATGCGAGCACGCCCGCATCGTCGAGCGCGCGCACGACCTTCCCCGCCGCACCATCTACGACTGGCGGCACTACCTGGCGGTGATCCAGCGCAAACCGGGTGCCCTGCGCAACGGCGCACCCTTTGCCGAGATGCCGGAGGCGTTCCGCAGGCTGCAAGCCCAGCTACTGCAGCGACCGGGGGGCGACCGGGAGATGGTGGACATCTTGGCCCTCGTGCTGCAGCACGACGAGCAAGCGGTGCTGTGCGCGGTTGAACTGGCGCTCGAGGACGGCGTCGCCACCAAGACCAACGTCCTGAATGTCCTGCACCGGCTGACTGACGGCGGTGGCGCCGCCACGGTCATCGATGCGCCGCAGGCCCTGGTGTTGCGCCAGGAGCCGAGGGCCGACATCGAGCGCTACGACGCGCTGCGGGACCGGGAGGTGCGCCATGCGTCATGATCCCGCCAGCGCCGCTCTCGTCGTCATGCTGCGCGGACTCAAGATGTTCGGCATGGCCCAGGCAGTGGGCGATCTCGCTGAACAGGGTGCGCCAGCATTCGAGGCGGCTGTCCCCATCCTGTCCCAGCTGCTCAAGGCCGAGATGGCCGAGCGCGAGGTGCGCTCCATTGCCTACCACACCAAGGCGGCCCGATTTCCGGCCTACAAGGACCTGGCGAGCTTTGATTTCGCCGCAAGCGAGGCCAACGAGGCCACGATCCGGCAGCTGCACCAGGGCGAGTTCACCAATCGGGCCGACAACGTCGTGCTCATTGGCGGACCCGGCACCGGCAAGACCCATCTCGCCACCGCACTCGGCATCCAGGCGATCGAGCACAGCCGCAAGAAGGTCCGGTTCTACTCCACGGTGGATCTGGTGAACCTGCTCGAACAGGAGAAGACAGCCAACAAAGCCGGGCACCTAGCCGAAACCTTGCTCCGCCTCGACCTCGTGATCCTCGATGAGCTCGGCTACCTGCCGTTCAGCTCGTCGGGCGGTGCGCTGCTGTTCCATCTGCTCAGCAAGCTTTACGAGCGCACCAGCGTGGCCATCACCACCAACCTGAGTTTCAGCGAGTGGGGCCAGGTGTTCGGCGATACCAAGATGACGACCGCGTTGCTCGACCGCCTCACCCACCACTGCCACATCCTGGAAACCGGCAACGACAGCTTCAGGTTCAAAAACAGCTCGGCCGAAGGGAGGACCAAGAAGACCAAAACACCCGCTTGACCCACGCCCGCAGCCTGCGGGAAATATCGCGCGACGGGTCAATTCTCGATGAAAACGCCGGGTCAGTTCTCAGCAAAAATCAACAGCATCGCCTATGGGGCGATGAAGGGCGCGGTCGAGGTCATGACCCGCTACATGGCCAAGGAGCTTGGCCCGCGGCGCATCGCCGTGAACACGGTGGCACCGGGCGCGGTCCAGACCGACTTCTCGGGCGGTATGGTCCGCGACAATCCCGAAATCGCCCGGCACATCGCCGAAGCAACCGCGCTTGGCCGCCCGGGCCTGCCCGACGATATCGGCCCTATGATTGCCTCGCTCCTGTCGGAGGACAATCGCTGGATAAACGCGCAACGTATTGAGGTGTCAGGCGGGCAGGCAATCTGAGTTCGATACGTGTAGTCTCGGCCTCTGGGCGCCACGGTTGCGCCCAGAAAGGTCAAACTGGTGGTATGAGTCTGTTCATCCTCGAGCGAATTCTCAGGTCTTGCTAAGCCATCGGGCGGCCGCTTCACCACTGCTATCTGGGCTCGAATTGAATGCTAAAGGCGTTTCGGGCGCGCCTTGGCGGACGGCGTTCACGACCGCTTCGAATTCGGGAACGTGCTTTTCAGTCATCCGCACACCCGCACCAATGACGATGCAATCGTAAGATTGGCTGTTGAGGTGGTCGAGCACTTGCTGCCGCAGGTTCTCGTCGGATCGAATTGGAAGGTGTTCAGCCACCCAACCCCTATCCCGCATTCGTTGCAGATCCATCTGTACGCCTTCAGCCACCCGAGTTTCGTCCAAGCCGGGCGGAATGGCTGGATCGGTAAAATCGACAGCTTCGGGTGCATATCCAATAACCAAAACACGAACCATGGTGGCTTCCCCTAACCTGTCCGTTCCATCCCTGCTTGTCACACAGGAGTCATCCACTCCGGGCGTTCTGAACGTTTGAGCCGCACCAGAAGCGGTCCTGGACTGCATCAAGCGCAGATGCTGAGCACCAGCAGGCTTCTATCGCAAGCGCCTCCCCCCTGGTGCCGTTTAGGCGGCCTCGGACGCGATCTCGCCTTGGAACTTGGCAAGGAAATCGTCGCGGCCGATTTGGCCCAAATCGACCGCCTTGGCGTTGCCTGCGGCGATGAAGGTGACATCGGCAATACCGATGACCTTGAGGATTAGCCGGATGTATTGGGTCGCTATGTCCCGGTCTCGGATGGGCGAACCCTCGGTGTAGACCCCACCCGAGGCAAGCAAGACGGTCGCCTTCTTGCCGGTAAGGAGTCCGCTACCGTCCACACCGAGCGTCAGCCCCTTGCGAACGATGTGGTCGATCCACGCCTTGAGTGCAGCAGGAACGTTGTAGTTGTAGACTGGGGTGGCGATCACGAGATGGTCGGTCGCCAGCACCTCGGCGACGAGTTCGTCCGACAAGCGCAACACCTCCTTCATTTCTGCCGAGTGCTGCTCGGGCGGCGTGAAATAAGCCTGGAGCCAGGGCGCCGTAACGAAGGGCAGGTCAGTTTCCATCAGGTCGCGATCCACCACTTCGCCGCCCGGATGCGCGGCCTTCCATTCTGCGACGAACCGGCGGGTGAGGCCGCGCGAAATTGAGTAGTCACCGCGCGGGCTGGTTTCGACGACGAGAAGCTTGGTCATCAGTATTCCTCCTACGTTTAGAGTCCGCCGAAGCGGAACCCGGAAATCGGCTTGCCGAGCGCATGGCCGTGGAAATGAACGGTGCCGGGCTCGCCCGACGCCGCGCCGGCCGCAACCATCAACGGCAGCAGGTGATCCTCGTGCGGTTGTGCGTCGCGGGCGCCTGGAGCGGTTTCCCAGCGGATCAGCGCGTTGTCGCGCGTCTCGCCATCGATCATCGCTGAGCGCAGCCACGCATCGAACGCTTCGGCCTTGGGATCCACTCTCCCGCCACCGAGTAAACCGCGCACGTTATGGTATGTCTGGCCGCTACCGAGTATCAGGACGCCTTCGCCCCGCAACGGCTTTAGCGCATGTCCGATCGCAAGGTGAGTGGCCGGATCGAGGCTGCGTTGCAGCGAGAGCTGCATCAGCGGGATGTCGGCGTCAGGCACCATCACCTTGAGTGGCACGAAGACGCCGTGATCCCACCCTCGGGCCGACCCGATATCGTTGGGGACGCCAGCGGCCCACAGGAGACCGCGCACGCGCGCCGCCAGGTCGGGGGCACCGGGAGCTGGCCAGCTCAGCTGATACGTGTAGTCGGGGAATTCGCTGTAATCGAACAGCAGTGGAGGGGAGGCGCCTGCATTGACGGTCGGGACATCCTCCTCCCAATGGCCCGAGATGGCGAGGATGGCACGCGGCCTCTGGTGAAGTGTGGTCATGAAGGCGCGCAGGTAGCTTTCCAGCTCGCTCCACGCCTCGCGGATTGGGCCCGGCGCCAGGAAGAAGCAGGGGCCGCCACCATGGTTGATGAAGAAGGTCGGTTGCATGATTGACCATATGACCCCTCGACTCCGCTTGCGGGAGCGATAAAGATGTGATGGTCTTCATCATCTGGGATGATGGATGATCGGCAGTCTTACCCTTGACCAGCTTCGCGTGCTGGTCGCCATCGCGGACACGGGCAGCTTCTCCGCCGCTGGCCGCAGGCTTGGGCGCGCGCAATCCGC